>NZ_JAGQCE010000003.1 GCF_024345995.1 Synechococcus sp. Cruz-7E5 | reverse complement strand
GGCAATTGCTTGTGGCCCCATGAACAGGGGAGTGGTGTCACCAAATAGAGCCATTCACACACGCAAAGCAACCAGAAAGCGGGCGAAAAGCCTCTGAATGAACGCAGAGCTCTCCCTGAGCCCAACAGAACACTCAGGCGGGGATTTCTGGCCTCAGATGCCTTTAAAACCCCTGTAGACCAGAGCTTCCTTAGGCCCAGGGCGCTTCGTGAGATTGAACGACTGGTCAGCGTGAACAGAGCTATCCTGTTGAATGCATAGGTGGAGTATCATGGCTAACTCTGGCGAGCGTGTCATAGAGGTTGCCTGCTCAGAGGACAAGCTGACCGTCGATCTCGCAGACAGAAGATCCATCTCTGTACCTCTGGCCTGGTACCCACGTCTCCTGCACGCCACTTCTGTGGATCGTGACAATTGGGAGGTAGCTGGTGGTGGTTTTGGAATCCACTGGCCAGATATTGAAGAGGATCTGAGTGTGGAGGGGCTACTTCGAGGAGCACCTTCGCCTCGGAAAAAGGTGCTGAGCAGCTAACACCGCCATCCACCAGAGCCGCCACCGCAAACCCATCTTCTTGATGCATCGCTCACGGCGGCCTGGTGATGGCGAGCGGTTAGCTGACAGAAACTTAACAAAGCACACCAAAGGAAATCGAACCCATGAACCAAATCGATGAGCAGCAAGCCTACGAGATCGGAATCGAGGCCTACACCTACCTATACCCGCTCGTTGTGATGGACGCGACGCGGCGTCAGGCTGTCAACGTCGAAGCCGGGAAGGCCTTCGGGCGCGGACCGATGAACACCTTCACGCACGTCCCGGCATTTCCCCCGGCGGATTTCCGCGATGTTGTGCGGCCGAACTTCGACACGCTGTACTCGATCGCTTGGCTGGACCTCACGAAGGAACCGATGGTGGTCGCTGTTCCGGACACGCAAGGCCGCTACTACATGCTCCCGATGCTCGACATGTGGTCGGACGTGTTTGCCTGCCCTGGCAAGCGCACGACGGGCACCGGCGCAGGTCGTTTCGCGGTTGTGCCGCCTGGTTGGCAGGGCAGGCTTCCCGAAGGCGTCCAGCGCATCAACGCGCCGACGCCCTATGTCTGGATCATCGGGCGCACGCAGACCAACGGCGAAAAGGACTACGGGGCGGTCCATCAGGTGCAAGCTGGCTACACGACGACGCCACTGTCACAGCTGGGCAAGACTCCGCAGCCGGTCAGGGCAACGATCGATCCGACCGTGGACATGAAGACGCCTCCGATGACGCAGGTTGATGGTATGGACGCGGGCAAGTATTTCGGCTACGCCGCTGAACTCCTGCAGGTCAATCCGCCGCACATCACAGACCAACCCATTGTCGCGCGGATGCGACAAATCGGGATCGAGCCCGGCAAGTCCTTTGATCTCGGGAAAGCTGATCTGGCTGTCAAGCGTGCACTGGAGCGCGCAGCGTCTGACGCTCTTGAGGCCATGCGGGCGAAGGTTCCAACGCTTGCCCGCGTCGTGAATGGCTGGCAGATGAACACGGACACGATGGGTGTGTATGGGAACTACTACCTCAAGCGGGCCATTGTCGCGCTGGTCGGTCTGGGCGCCAACCTGCCGGAGGACGCGGTCTATCCGCTGAACATCGGCGACGCGGACGGCAACCCGCTGACCGGGGCAAACCAGTACGTGCTGCACTTCGCCCAGAATGAGATTCCGCCCGCTCAGGCCTTCTGGTCGATTTCGTTGTACGACGAGCATGGGTTCCCAACCGCCAATGACCTGAAGCGAAACGCCATCGGCGATCGCGATGCCCTCAAGTTCAACGCGGATGGCTCGGTCGATTTGTACATCCAGCATGCGTCGCCTGGGGCCGAGAGGGAGTCGAACTGGCTGCCGGCACCGGCAGGAGACTTCAACCTGACAATGCGAGTGTATTCACCCAAGAGCGAGGTCACTGATGGCCGATGGGCGCCCCCGGCCGTGAAAAAGACGCGGTGATCCCCTAAGCCAACACGGACGAGTTCCCCTCGGTTTCAGCTAACGCCGGGCATCAGGCGACCGCCTACGGCGGCGCCTGATGCCCGGCGTTAGCCTCATGGTGCTGCGCGGGCTTGGCTTGGATCAGCTGCGCCAGGATTGCGTGGGATGGCTGTTCGGCACTTTTGTCGACGCAATATCGCATTGTCACCTTTCTGATTGCTTTGTTTGTCAGTGTGACTGGTGGCATCGTTTTCGGCGTGGAAAGAAGCTTGAGCAGAATCTGGAGATTCTCTGCAAGGGCTTCGGAGATGCAACCCATGCTGCAGTCGGACGGCGCATGGAGCAGTTTTCTCGTTGGACAGACCACAGAGCCACGAATCGAACCTTGGCGAGTGGGCCAGCCGACTTTGTACGAATTCATTGAGCACATACTCAGAGTTCTATCTGTAGATCCCAGTGGGCTGGCAGCACGGCATGTTCAAACTTTCTCGCAGGCGTATTCGGGGTGACTGCCCGCGTTATATCCGCCTCAGCTTTCAAGCGGATTGTGCACACCAGGCAGTCGCCCTCGGGCCAGCTGCTGTTTGGGGTCGAACTGTGCTTTCACCGCCTCGATCATGGGCTTGGAGGGCACGTCTTCCCAGGCTGGCAGCGGGCTGGTGCCAGGTGGCTGCTGCAGCACGGTGAGCACCCCGCCTCGGGCCACGCAGCTTCGCCGCAGTTCCTCCACCCGGTAGGCAGGCAGGTCGGATCCAGCCCAGCTGTAGCCGAGGCCGCTGCCGGCGCCCAGCACCAGCGGCAGGTCACGCAGTACCCGCTCCGCCAGCAGCGCACTGGTCTGGGCAGGGAGAGTCCCCAGGCGCAGCAGCCAGCCGTCGGGCTGCGGACGGCCGAGGGCCACGGCTCGCAGGGCTTCCAGCCGCTCCGGATCCAGGGGCTGGCCTCGCAATCCCAGCAGCTCGGCCCGGGTGCGGATCTCCAGGCACTGGGCCCGCAGGGCGGCATCACTGACGCTGGCCAGACCAAGCAGCAGGGCGTGCTGGGGATCAGCTCCGGCCTGGGCGGCCAGAGTCGGGCTCCACCAGTCAATCAGCTCGGGTGTGAGGCTGGAGCGCTGCAGCCAGCGGCGCAGTTCATCGAGGGGCTCGAGCTCACCCTGCAGCAGCAGGCCCCGCCGCTCAGGCGGCTGGGGGCTGGTGCGCAGGGTCAGCTCCGTGATCAAACCGAGGGAGCCCCAGCTGCCCGTGAACAGCCTCATCAGGTCGTAGCCGGCCACGTTCTTGACCACCTTGCCGCCGGCGTGGGCCGCCACTCCATCGGCCCGCAGCAGGCCGATGCCGATCAACTGGTCGCGCACACCCAGGTAGCGCTGGCGCAGGCCCCCGGCCAGGCCACGGGCCACCAGACCCCCCACCGTGCCGGCCCCATTGCCGTCAGCATCGCTGCCCCAGGGCCAGTCGATGGTGAGCCACTGGTTCTCTCGCCGCAGGGCCTCCTGCAGTTCCCGCAGCGGGGTGCCCGCCTCCACCGTCACCGTGAAATCCCCGACGGCGTGGTCGAGGATGCGGTTCAGCCGCTGGCTGCTCACCACCGTGCTGGTCTCTTGCACCGGTGGCCCCCAGTGCAGGCGGCTGCCGCTGCCGGCGGGCAGCCAGGGAGTGCCATCCGCGTGCAACGCGCGCACGAAATCAGCCAGATCGTGGGGCTCGGGGGTGATCACGGCACGATGGTGCCATGGCCCCCTTGCCCTCCCGCGCCTCCGCCGGTTTGAAGATCATCGTCCTGGATGACGACCCCACCGGATCCCAGTCGGTGCATGGCTGTCCCCTGCTTCTGCGCTGGGATCCGACCACCCTCAAGCAGGCCCTGCTCGACCCCTCCCCCCTGCTGTTTCTGCTCAGCGACACCCGTGCGCTGGAGCCCGATCAGGCGGCGGAGCGGGTGACCTCCATCTGCCGGTCGCTCCGGGCGTTCGTGGGCGAGCCCCCTGGCGAATCCGGCCCCGGCTCCTGGCTGCTGGTGAGCCGTGGGGATTCCACCCTGCGGGGCCATTTCCCCCTGGAGATCGATCGGATCGAGGCGGAACTAGGTCCCTTCGATGCCACCTTGCTGGTGCCCGCCTTTCTGGAGGGAGGTCGCACCACGGTGGATGGGGTGCACCTGCTCCACGGCGAGCCGGTGCATCGCTCGGCCTTTGCTGCCGATGCCCGTTTCGGCTATCCCACCAGCGATCTACCCGCCTGGGTGGAGCACAAGAGCGGTGGCGAGCGCCTGGCCGAGTCGGTGCAGCAGATCACCCTGGCGGAGCTCGAGCCCCACGGCCATCAGGCCCTGGTGCAGCGCCTGCTCGCCTTGAGTGGCAACCCGCTGGTGGTGGTGAATGCGCAGCGACCCGAGCAGCTCGAGGCCCTGGCGCAGGCCGTGCGGGCGGTGCTGCCCGCCAGGCGGCTGCTGGTCCAGTCGGCGGCTAGCTTTCTCCAGGCTCTGGCCGCTCTGCCGCCCCAGCCGCTGCCGCCCGTCGCCCTGGCCCGTTTGCGCCGCGGCGGGGCCCCGGGCGCGGTGCTGGTGGGATCCCATGTGCCCCTGAGCAACCAGCAGTTACAGCAGCTGCTGGTGGAACCCGCCTGCGCCGGGGTTGAGCTGCCTGTGGAGCGGGTGCTGGAGACGATCCGGCGCCTGGGGCCTGAGTCGGACGCCCTGGCTGATCAGGCCCTCGAACCGCTCCGGGAGGAGCTGCTGGAGCGGCTGGCGTGCGCCTGGCTGTCCGGGCGCACGCCGGTGCTGTTCAGCAGCCGGGGTGAGCGGCCGTGCCACAACGCCGGCGAGCGGCAGCGGTTGTCGCGCACCCTGGCGGGGCTGATGGCCCGACTCGCCGCCGGGCTGCCGCCGGAGCTCAGCTACCTGATCAGCAAGGGGGGCACCACCAGCCAGACCCTGCTGCGCGATGGCCTGGCCCTGACTGCGGTGCGGCTGGAGGGGCAACTGCTGCCGGGCCTCTCGCTGCTGCGCCTGCCCGCCGACCACGGCCTCTTCCCGCAGCTGCCCCTGCTCACCATGCCGGGCAATCTCGGCGTCGCTGAAACCCTCTGCCAGGCCTGGCGGCTGATGGAAGGCGTCAGCTGCCGGTGATGCTGCGCATCAGCAGCTCCACCGGATGGGCCACGGGGATCGCGCGGGCCGTGGTCTCCATGTGCTGACGGATCTGCAGGGTGCAGCCGATGTTGGCGCTCACGGCCAGATCGGCGCCGCTGCCGCTGAGATCGGCGGCCTTGATCCGACCAAGTTCAGCGGCTTCATCAGGCTGCACCAGGTTGTAGATGCCGGCGCTGCCGCAGCACACGCCCGCCTCCACCGCCTCGACGATCCGCACGTGGGGGATCTGGCGCAGCAGCTGTCGCGGCTGCTGGCTCAGCCCTTGGCCGTGGAGCATGTGGCAAGCATCGTGGTAGGCCAGGCGCAGGGGGCGATCGGCGCTGGCGGGGGTGCCATCGCTGTGGCGCAGGGGCTGGAGCCGATCCACGAAGCTGGAGCTGAGCCCGACGCGGTGCAGGAACTCCTGGATGTCGGCCACCTGGCCGGCGAAGGCGCTGCCCCGGCTGGCCCACTCCGGTTCTTCCGCCAGGATCGTGTCGAGCTGCTTCAGGGTGTGGCCGCAGCCGGAGGCCGCCACCAGCACCGCATCGAGGGGTTCAGGGCCCGCCGCTCGCCCCGGACCGATCACAGCCTCGAAGCGGCTGAGCAGGTCCTTGCTCAGGGCCCGGGTCTGCTCCAGTTCCCCCTGGTGGTGGGTCATGGCACCGCAGCAGTTCTGCTCGGGGGGGATCACCACCTCGATGCCGTTGGCGCTGAGCAGCTCGATCGCCGCGCGGTTCACCGCCGGGTCGAACAGCCGCTGCACGCAGCCTGTGACCAGGCCCACCCGGTAGCGGCGATCGCCCCGAGCCGGGATCAGCACCGGAGCTGATGGCTGAAAGGCATCAGGTTGCAGCGCCGGCAGCAGCCGCTCCATCGCCTCAAGCTGGGGCCCCAGCAGGCGGGTGAGACCGCTGCGGCGGGCGAAGGTCTGCAGGGGGGTGCCCGCGTAGAGCCGCAGGGGTTGCAGCAGCGCCCGCAGGCGTGCGGGGTAGGGCAGGAGCTGGAACAGCAACGACCGGAAGCTGCGTTGCCAGGGGGAACGCAGCTCCGGAGCATTCAGCCGGGGCCGGGTGGCGGCGATCAGCTCGTCGTAGCGCACCCCCGAGGGGCAGGCCGAGACGCAGGCCAGGCAGCCCAGGCAACTGTCGAAATGGCTGGCCACGGTGGCATCCAGCTCCAGCTCGCCACGCTCGATTGCCTTGAGCATGTGGATCCGCCCGCGGGGCGAATCCATCTCGCTGCCCAGCACGCGGTAGCTGGCGCAGCTCGGCAGGCAGAACCCGCAGTGGATGCAAGGGTCGGTGGCCCCCGCCGGCAGACCAGGAAGAGTCATGGAGTCAGTCTGCCGCCACCGGGCGCCCGGTTGGCGTTGCGGGCCGGGGGTCCGGTGGCAGGCCTGTAAAAAAAAGATCTCCCGCAGCCCCCCGGGAGATCCCGTTTTCGTCCACAGATAGCTTGGGACAACAGTTCAGATCGGCCTGTGATCGCCGGCGCAGCACGGTGTGATCAATCCCACGGGCGCAGGTTTCACACCAACTCGCGCCTCAACTGCTCCGCCCAGCGCCGCAGCCGTTCATCGGTGAGATCGGGCTCGGAGTCTTCGTCGATCGGCAGACCGCAGAACCGGCCGTTCAGCACGCTCTTGGAGCTGTTGTAGTTGTAGTCACTGATGTCCACATGGCCCACCAGCCTGGCACCGGCCCGCTCGAAGGCGCGATAGAGCTCTTCCATCGCATCACAGAAGTAATCCCCATAAGACGAGGAATCCCCCAGGCCCATGATCGCCACGGGCTTGCCCTGCAGCGGTGTCGTTTCAATCGCCTCCATGAGGGAATCCCAGGCTGTGCCTGAGCGCAGATCTTCGGCCCCCGTGTTCCAGGTGGGCGTGCAGCAGATCAGTGCCTTGCAGGTTTGTAGATCTGCAGTGTCGCTGATATCGGCCACATCCAGCACCGCCACTGCCTTCACCAGCGGTGCCAGACGATGGGCCACATCTTCGGTCTTGCCGGTGGACGTTGCGAAGTAAATAGTGGGCGCAAGCATGAGCAAGAGTGCTGGACACAACCACAAAAGTCTTGCCCACAATCTCTGTCCCTGGTCTCGGGAAGGCCACATCGGTCCGTGAGGTTGATCACCACGCTGCATGGCTCCAGATCACAAGGCCATCCTGCCAGGAGACCTACCTTGAGCACGATCTGCTGACTGGCAAGATGACCTCCTCTTCTCCATCCCCCAACCTCATGTTCTGGGGCTGGGTTAACGGCCCATCGCTGGCCTCGCCCAATGCGCTCCAGCTGCTCATGCGGGTGCGCCGCGGTGACGATCTCTCCACCATGTCCGAGGACTATCCAGAACTCACGACGGTGCAACTCGACCTCGCCCGTCATCTGCAGGCCCAGGAGTCTGAGCTCAACCGCCTCTATCAGGACATCCAGCGAGTCGAAGGCCACAAGCTTCAGCTCGAGCGCGAACTCACCCATTCCCTGCTGAGCCAGAACGCCGGCTGAGCCCAGCTGAAAGCCCTGGCTTCTAGCCAGGGCTTGAAAGAGAGCTCTGCTGAGCGTCAGGCCACCTCCAAGGCCTCCAACGCCTTGTTCACCCGCCTGAAGTCAAAGCCAAGGGCACGCAGGGCGTGCCAAAGATGCCCCTGCAGGAACATGAACGAGAGGAAGAAGTGGGCATTGGCCAGCCAGGCCCGGGCCGTGTGGGCCTGACCCGGCAGGCGGATCGTGTCGGCGAAATAAGGCGCCAGCGAAAACTGCAGGTTCAGGGTGGGGCCATACAGCTCCACGGGATAGATCGTGGCATTGCTGGCACACCACAGGCTGGTGACGAAGCCGGCCAAGGCCACACCGCCAATCGAATAGGACAGGATCGCCTCCGCCGAAAACAGCAGCAGCTTGCGGGCAAAGGGAAGGGGCGGCACCAGGATGTGCCAGACACCACCGGCGGTGAGCATCAGCGCCACCACCACGTGGCCGCCCACCACATCCTCCAGGCTGCTGATCGCGAGAAACTGCGTCTGGTACGACCAGATTGTGGCAAGGTCCACGTTCGGCTGCACCGTGCGCACAGTCTGGATGGCCGTGTCATAGAGGCCGTGGCGCTGGGCCCACTCCACCAGAGCCGTGGCGCCGAGGCCCAGAAAGATCAGATGGTGGCCGAGAATCAGGCCCAGCTGGCCAGGGTCATTCCAGTCGAAGTCAAAGCGCCGGGCCCCTCCCTCCGCCTCCGCCAGATCCACCGGGGCGCGGAACAGATGCCACATGCCACCGGCGGCAAGCACCGCGGCGCTCACGAGGTGAAAGGCGGCGATGGCCACGATCCCCTCAGGCTGGGAGATCACGCCGCCATCACCCACGCCGATTCCGAGGCGGGCGAGGTTGGGCAGCAGGATCAGACTCTGTTCGCCGAGTGGCAGATTCTGGGTATACCGGCTGAGTTCATAGATAGTGAAGGATCCGGCCCAGAACATGATCAGGCCAGCATGGGCAGCATGGGCAGCAATGAAGCTGCCCGACTGGTTGACGAAGCGGGAATTGCCGGCCCACCAGTCGTAGACCGGCTCCGGATTACCGTAAGACTGCATAAAGAATTTGCAGGGCCTGGTCAAGCTATTTGCG
The DNA here is from genome assembly GCF_024345995.1 of Synechococcus sp. Cruz-7E5. Classification (GTDB taxonomy): domain Bacteria; phylum Cyanobacteriota; class Cyanobacteriia; order PCC-6307; family Cyanobiaceae; genus Regnicoccus_A. The sequence continues at coordinate 257,637 of NZ_JAGQCE010000003.1, read as the reverse complement.
TGGCAAGAAGGGTGCGTGGGCAAAGCTTCTTAGTGGCGCATGGTTTCCAACGAGTCACCGTGGCAAAAGGTACGCCCCTCTGTTGGATTCTGTCGGTACCGTTCAGCCCCCGTCAGCCACAGTGCCAGGGTTCAATCCATGTTCCATGGACAAACCTGTTCCAGCCCGCTATAGCGGCCCTGAAGACCGCGAACGACGCATGCGCTCGATCACGGAGCTGCGCGACTGGTTCATGGAGCATCTCAGCGAGCTCTCCGCCAAAGGCCAGTACGCCGATGCCCGCGCCCTCAAGGCCGAGCACCTCGAGATCCTCGAGGCGGTGGATGCCACCCGCTTGCTCTGGATGATCGTGGAGCCCGATCCGGCCTGAGAGTCGAGGAGTTGAGCCTCAGCCGCCGAAGTGCCCCACCACGGCCTCAGCGAAGCCGGAGCAGCTCACGGGATCCACGGGCGGCTCCATCAGGCGGGCCAGGTCGTAGGTGACCTCGCCCTTGGCGATGGCGGCGCTCAGCCCTGCGGTGATCAGGTCGGCGGCCTCCTGCCATCCCAGATACTCCAGCATCATCACGCCACTGAGGATCACCGATCCGGGGTTGATGCGGTCCAGTCCGGCGTGCTTGGGGGCCGTGCCGTGGGTGGCCTCGAAGATCGCCGCAGTGTCGCCGATGTTCGCCCCTGGCGCCATGCCCAGGCCACCGACCACCGCGGCAGCAGCATCGGAGATGTAGTCGCCGTTGAGGTTGAGGGTGCAGAGCACCGAATACTCCTGGGGCCGGGTCTGGATCTGCTGGAAGATGCTGTCGGCGATGCGGTCGTCCACCAGCACCATTGATTTCCACTTGCCGTAGCCGTGGCTCTCGCCGATGGCATCGAGCACCCCCTTCACCTCGACGTCCACCGCCGCTTTTTTCTCGGGCGTGAGGCTGTCGTAGCCGGGCTCGATCAGGCGGGCGTTCTCCTGCACCGTGAGCCCATGGTTGCGGGCGAGGTTGTCGAGGATCCAGCTCTCGCGCTCGGTGACGCACACGTCGCGGAACTCGCTGGTGGCCAGCTCATAGCCCCAGTCCCGGAAGGCTCCTTCCGTGAACTTCATGATGTTGCCCTTGTGCACCAGGGTCACATGGCGCTTGGCGCCCTCCAGCCCCAGGGCGTGCTGGATCGCCTTGCGCACGTGGCGCTGGGTGCCGGCCTTGCTCACCGGCTTGATGCCGATGCCTGAGCCCTCGGGGATGCGGCGCTGGCCCAGCTTGCCGTTGGCGGGGATCACCACGTCGTTGAGGTGGGCGATCAGCTCCACGCACACCGGATCCGTGGCCTCCCACTCGATCCCCATGTAGATGTCTTCGGTGTTCTCCCGATACACCACCACGTCGAGATCCTGGGGCCGCTTGTGGGGGCTGGGGGTGCCGGCGTAGTACCGGCAGGGGCGCACGCAGCAGTAGAGATCGAAGATCTGGCGCAGGGCCACATTGAGCGAGCGGATGCCGCCGCCGATCGGTGTGGTGAGCGGTCCCTTGATCGCCACGCCGTACTGCTCGATGGCGGTCAGCGTGTCCTGGGGCAAATACTGATAAGTGCCGTAGAGCTCGCAGGCTTCATCTCCGGCGAACACCTTGAACCACTCGATGCGGCGCTCGCCCCCGTAGGCCTTGGCCACCGCCGCATCAAGCACCCGCTGCGTGGCGGGCCAGATGTCCACCCCGGTGCCGTCGCCGCGGATGAAGGGAATGATCGGGTCGTTGGGCACCACCGGCAGGCCGTTCTCGAAGCGGATGGCGCTGCCCGTGGTGGGCGGGGTCAGCTGGTCGTAGGTGGGAGCTGGGGTGGACGCCATCGGCGGCAGATCATGCGAGGTGAATGCGGATGAGTTGGGGTGGCCCGTGGTCATCCGCCGACCATGTCTCGCAGCGGCTGGCGGCACACTGCAGCATGGGTTCGGTGGGGCGAGCCTAAGTTCAGCCCATCCGCACGTCTGCTCAGGGGAAACGCCATGAATGCGGCAGACCTGGCCCGCAGTCCGGAGATGGCCCAGGCCATCGCCTCCGCGGCCGGCCTGTTCAGGCGCCATTTCCCCGATGCCAAAGCCAACCTCACCCCCTGGCGCGACGACCCCGACACCCGGCGTTTCGCCGAGGAGGAGTCGGTGGACCTGGCCTTTCATTTCCCGGGCTGGAGCCCGCGCCTGCAGTGCCGCAGCCTGCTGATGCAGCTGCGCCTGGCCGCAGCACCTGCGCCGGCTCAGGGACCGCCCCGTTTACTGGGAGTGGTGCTCAGCGGTATGACCTTTCAGGGGGAGCAGTGGCGGCTGGCCACGGTGGGCGACTGGCGTCCCAGCGGGCCCAATCTGCCCCAGGTCGAGGTGGTGGAGAAGCTGCAGCAGGTCTGCCGGGAGTTGTTCACCCTGCTGGCCCGCGACCCGGATCAGCAGGGCCAGGCCGCTTAAACCTTCGCAACCAACTCGGTACCCGTAACGCATATCAGCCCTACCTTGACTATTCCGTACAAACAGCACCCCGCTGAGATGGCTGTCGATCTGGCGTCCCAACTGCGCGAAGGCACCAAGAAAGCGCACACGATGGCCGAGAACACCGGCTTCGTGACCTGCTTCCTCAAGGGAGTGGTCGACAAGATCAGCTACCGCAAGCTGGTGGCCGACCTCTATTTCGTCTACAGCGCGATGGAGGAGGAGATCGGCAAGCTCAAGGACCACCCTGTCGTGGGGCCGATCGCCAGCGATGCCCTCAACCGGCATGCCGCCCTCGAGGCCGACCTGGCCTTCTACTTCGGCTCCGACTGGCGTCAGCAGGTGAGCCCCACCCCAGGCGCCGAGGCCTACGTGGCCCGCCTGCATCAGGTGGCGGCTGAATCACCCGAGCTGCTGGTGGGCCACCACTACACCCGCTACATCGGTGATCTCTCAGGCGGGCAGATTCTCAAGAACATCGCCCAGAAAGCGATGAATCTGGGTGACCACGATGGTCTGCGTTTCTATGAGTTCGATGCCATTCCCGATGAGAAGGCATTCAAGGCGAACTACCGGATCAGTCTTGATCAGCTGCCGATCGATCAGGCCATGGCCGATCGCATCGTGGCGGAGGCCAACCATGCCTTCCACCTCAACATGGTGATGTTCCAGGAACTGGAAGGAAATCTGGTGGCGGCCATCGGCAAGGTGCTCTTCGGCTTCCTCACCCGTCGTCAGCGCACTGGCAGCACCGAGGTGGTCGCCGCCTGAGGTCCGCCCCGGTCATGGCCTGAGCCAGAGTCTTTGGCGATCGAGCCGGTTCCCTTGCGTCCACTCCGATTTCTGGTGCCAGGCACCACCGGCCGCTTCCGCTGCGGCGGTCTGCAGGTGGAACTGCAGACCGCCCGCCTGACGGCCGCGCTGGTGCCCACCGAGGTGGTCACCTATCGCCAGCGGCAGACGGACAACCCCTTCCTGAGTGATCTGGTGCGCCATGAACCGGCGCCTGGATCGGCCCTCTGGATCGTGAGCTGGGGTTTCGACGTGCCGAAGCTGCTGGGACAGCTGAAAGGCCGGCCGGTGGCCTACCACGCCCACAGCAGCGGCTACGGCTTCGATCTGCCACCAGGGGTGCCGGTGCTGGCCGTGAGCCGCAACACCCTTGGCTACTGGGGCGACCGGGCCCCCCGCCAGCCGCTGTATCTGGTGCCAAACGCCCTCGAACCCCATTGGATCGACCGCGGTCTTGAGCGCGACATAGACGTGCTCGTGCAGGCCCGCAAGACCAGTGCCTACGTGCTTGAGACCCTGGTGCCGCTCCTGCGGCGAAGGGGATTGCGGGTGTACGTCCAGCGAGGCTGGGTGGACGACCTGGTGGAGCTGTTCAACCGCAGCCGAGTGGTTCTCTACGACTCCGCCGATTACTGGCGCGGCCGCGGGGTGAGCGAGGGCTTCGGGCTGCCGCCGCTGGAGGCGATGGCCTGCCGTTGCGTGGTTTTCAGCAGCCTCAACCATGCCCTGGCCGATTTCCTCGATCCGGGGCGGCTGGGCCATCAGATCGGTTGCGGCACCCTGGAGTCCGACCTGGAGCGGATCAGTGCGGCGGCGGCAGATCCCCAGGCCTGGCAGGCCGAGCCACAGCGGTTGGCGTCGTTGCTGGAGGCCTGCGGGGAGCCTGAGCTGTTGCGGCGCTGGTCCGAGGCGCTGGAGCTGATCGATCAGCACTGGGATCGTCTCCTGGGCCTGGGTCCGAGGGGCTCGTCAGGCTCAGGCGAGCCGCCATTGCGCTCACTTCCTCCCTGGCGCCTGCGCTGGCAGCAGCGTGTGGGGCGCTTGCAGGGCTGGCTGTCCCGCTGACCCTGGTCGGATTCAGTCACATACCGTCAATGCTGAATGGGCTCGGCCGCGCTGGGATCTCCGCTTCGATCGATGCCGCGTATGCGCAGCAGAACGGTGTCCCAGCTGCGCAGCCTGCTGGCTTACCTGCCGCCGGAGCGCCTGCGTGCCCTGACGGTGCTGCTGCCCCTCTCGATCATTCCAGGCCTGATCGACCTGGCCACCGTGGCGATGGTGGGCAGGCTGATGGGGGCGTTGGTGGGCACCAAGCTGCCGAACATGCTCCCCGGGGTGAAGGTCTTCGGGGGCAATCGGGTCGATCAGAGTCTCTGGCTGATCCTGATGCTGATCACCCTCTCCTGGGTGGGCTCCTTTTCCAAGGTGGGCCTGCAGTTCTTCCAGCAGCGCCTCACCGCCAAGATCTGGATCGATCTCTGCAACCTGATTCACTCCAGGGTGCTGGCCCAGAGCTATGAATTCCATCTCTCCAAGAGCACGGCCAAGCTTTCCACCCTGCTGCTGAGCCACATCAAGAAGACCTCCAATTCGGTGGTCAATCCTCTGCTGCGCATGGTGGGCAGCATCTTCTCCATCGTGTTGCTCTCCTTCGGGGTGCTGGTGGTGGGCCGCTGGCTGGCGGTGATCCTGATCACGTCGCTTGTGGGGGCCTACCTCACCTTGTCACTGGTGATCACCCCCTACCTGCGCCATGCCTCCAAGCAGAAGCTTCGACTGGAGTCGCGCAGCGCCCACATCCTGATGGAGTCGCTTGGATCAATCCGCGACATCCGTCTCACCGGTGCCGAGGGTTATTTCCGCGATTCCTTCGTCTCGACCGGCGAGAAGGCCAAGCAATACTCCTGGGCTTCCGAGCTGCTGCCCACCCTGCCGAGGATGCTGATCGAGCCCTTCGGTATCACCCTGATCTTTGCGGTGGGGGCCGTGCCGGCCCTGCTCAGCGGCGATCGCGACCGCATCATCCAGATCATTCCCTTCCTCTCCACCCTCGCGGTCGTGGCCCTGCGGCTCACCCCGCCCCTCCAGGACTTCTTCTCGGCACTCACCCAGCTGCGCGGTGGTCTGCCGGTGATGGAGAAGACCCTCGAATACCTGAACCTGCCCCCGGACCGGCCCACCCTGCACACCCCCGGTGTGCCCAGCCCTGAGGGAATCTTCCCCACCCGCACGATCCGCTTGCGCGACGCCTGGTACAGCTATCCGGGCAGCCATGAGCCAGTGCTGCGCGGGGTGAGCCTCTCAATCCCGGTGGGCTCCCGCATCGCCCTTGTGGGCTCCACCGGCAGCGGCAAGACCACGACCGCCCACCTGCTGCTGGGTCTCCTCCAACCGCAGCCGGGCTGCCTCGAGCTCGATGGCATTCCCGTCAGCGATCTGGATGTGCCTGCCTGGCAGGCAAGCTGCGCCCAGGTGCCCCAGTTCATCAACCTGCTCGACGCCAGCATTCTCGAGAATGTTGCCTTCGGTCTGAACGAGATGACCGTCGACACAGACGAGGTCTGGGATGCCCTCCATGCCGCCCAGTTGGCGGAATTCGTGAGTGAGATGCCCTACGGGCTGCACACGCCTGTGGGGGAGAACGGTCTCCAGCTCTCCGGTGGCCAGCGTCAGCGTCTGGCCCTGGCGAGGGCCTTCTTCCGCCGGGCCCGTTTTCTGCTGCTGGATGAGGCCACCAGCGCCCTCGACAACCGCACCGAGAACGAGGTGATCGAGGCCCTGGAGGTGGTGGGCCGCCGCTGCACCACCGTGGTGATCGCCCACCGGCTCAGCACCGTGATGCGTTGTGATCGCATCTACGAGTTCGAGGCTGGGCGGATCAAGGCCTCCGGTACCTTCGAGGAGCTACAGCAGCGGTCGGAGACCTTCAGGGATCTCGCCTCTCTGGAACGCAAGCTGGTCAGCTGACGCCCTTCTCCTTCCCCCCATGAGCTTCACCCTGATCGCCGGCCCCTGCGTGATCGAGAGCCCCGAGCTGGTGTTTCAGGTGGCCGAGCGGATGCAGACGATCGCCGAGCGGTTGGGCATCAACTACATCTTCAAGGCCAGCTTCGACAAGGCCAACCGCAGCTCCGGGGGCTCTTTCCGCGGCCCCGGCGTCAGCGGGGGTCTGGAGGTGCTCAAGGAGGTGAAGCAGCGCTTCGGCCTGCCGGTTCTCACCGACATTCACGAAAGCCAGCAGGCGGCCCCCGTGGCCGAGGTGGTGGATGTGCTGCAGATTCCTGCCTTCCTCTGTCGCCAGACCGATCTGCTGCTGGCGGCTGCCGAGGCGGTGCGTGGCACCGACAAGATCATCAACGTCAAGAAGGGCCAGTTCCTCGCCCCCTGGGATATGGCCCAGGTGGTGACCAAGCTGCGGGAGGCCGGGGTGGAGAACCTCTGGCTCACCGAGCGGGGCTCCAGCTTCGGGTACAACACCCTCGTCGTTGATTTCCGCAGCCTGCCCCAGCTGCGCGCCCTGGGTTGCCCGGTGATCTTCGATGCCACCCATTCGGTGCAGCAGCCGGGAGGCCGCGGCAGCAGCAGCGGTGGCCAGCGCGAATTCGTGGCACCCCTGGCGCGGGCAGCGGCTGCGGTCGGCATCGATGGCCTGTTCATGGAAGTGCATCCCGATCCCGACCGGGGCCTCAGCGATGGGCCGAACATGGTGCCGTTGCATCGGGTCGAGCCGCTGCTGGAGCAGTTGCTGGCGATCCGCGCCCCCCTGCAGGAGCAGGGGGAGGCCGTCACGGTGCTGTGAGCGGGCCTCTGGCCTTGTCCTGGCGCCAGCCGGCCCTGCTGGCCTGGCGCTGGCGTGAGCGGCTGCGGGGTCTGCGGCTGCTGGTGCTGGATGTGGATGGGGTGCTCACCGACGGGGGTCTCTGGACCATGGAGTCTGGGGAGGTGATCAAGCGCTTCGATGTGCGCGATGGTCTCGGGATCCGGCTGCTGCAGCAAGCGGGCCTCGAGGTGGCGCTGCTCAGCGGCGGCAAGAGCGGTGCCACCGAGCAGCGGGCCCGCTATCTGGGCATCAGCCAGTGCCTGACAGGCGTCAAGGACAAGCCCGAGGCTTTGGCACAGCTGCAGAGCAGCCTGGGCATGACCATCGCCCAGACCGCTTTTGTGGGTGACGACCTCAATGATCTGGCGGTGCGGCCGGGGGTTGGCCTGCTGCTCTGTCCGGCGGATGCGGTGAGTCCCCTGCGCCGTCAGGCCGATGCGGTACTCGCTGCCGGCGGCGGCCAAGGCGCCGTGCGCTCCCTGGCCGAGGCGATTCTGCGAGCACGAAACGAGTGGCGGGTGCTGAGCCGTGCCGGCTGGCGTGACCGCAATGGCTGAGCGCCGCGCGGGCCTGCGGGAGCGGTTGCGCGCCGGGTTGCGCCAGGCCGTCAGGGCCGGGCAGCTAGGGCCGATCGGACGGCTGGAGCGGCTGGACCGGGATGAGTGGCAGGCCCTGGCCGCCTACCGGGGACTGGTGCATCAGGCCTTCGGCCAGCGGCCCTTCGCCCCGCGGGTGAGCGCCGACCTCTGGGACCGTCATGCCTTCCGCTCAGCCATCTCCACCAAGCCGTTCTTCAGCCCGGCCAGGCGCGAGCTGGAGAACTCCTCCCACCACTATGGCCACGACATCCAGCTCAAGCGCCATGCGGGCCTGCCTTTGATCGGGGCGCCGCTCCCACACCTGCTGGAGCATGGCCTCAAGGTGAGCCGGGAGGCCACCTTCGAGAGTCCGCGCCCCTGGACCCGCGGTTATCTCTGCATGGGACCCCTGCGGGCCCGCTGGCTGCGGGAGCGTTTCGGGCTGCCAGCCCATGCCATCGGTCCCTGGATCGCCTACGCCCGGCCCCTGCTCACGGTCGAGGCGATCAGCCAGTTGCGCGCCGAGCTCGGCCCCACCCTGCTGGTGGTGCTGGCCCACAGCTGGGATCAGGTGGAGCGGCGCATGGATCTGGACCGCTGTGTGGCGGAGGTCCGCTGGCTGATGGAGGCCGGCGGTTACCGCTCGCTGATCTGGCTGCGCCACTGGAAAGATCCCGAACTCCTGCCGCTGCCGCCGGAATGGATCGTGGCCTGCAATGGGCATCGCTCCAACCCCTGGTTCCTCGACGCGATGCGCACGCTGCTTGCGCTCAGTGATGGTCTGGCCAGCAACGCCTTCGGCACCCACCTCGGCTATGGGGTGGCACTGGGGGCACGGCTGCACTGGATCGAGGCAGAAGCCGAGCAGGACCTCTCGGCCCTGGCCGGCGCCAAGGCTGAGGAGGAGGCCGGTGAGTGGGCCGAGCGGCAGCGCCTGAGCGCTCTCCTGCGGGAGGTGCTGGGGTCGGCGGAGCCCGGTTCCCAGGACAGCGTGCGACGCCTGCTCGATCCCTACTGGGGCTTCGATGAGCTGCAGCCGGCACCGGCCCTGCGTGATCTGTTGCTGGACCGGCGCCGGTCCGCTCCCGCCGCCTGAGCACCGTGATGGCCTTCCCGTCGGTCGCTCCGTTCCGCCTCGATCAGGTCACTGCGGCGCCGCTGTTGATGGCCGGCCTCTTTGCCGCCCAGCTGCTGCTGGCGGCCGCCATGGCCTGGGCGGGGGTACGCCAGCGGACGTCTTTCTGGTGGGCGGCGGCCCTGGCCCTGGTGGCCCTGGTGGGGCTGTTCTTCACCCTCGCCAGCTGGGGCAACAGCGATACCACCAAGCTGAGCTACTACTTCAGCTTCGATCTTTCCCGTGTCAGGGGGGAGGCCTTCTGGGTGCTGGTGGCCCCCTGGGTGGTGCGGCTGCCCTACCGCATGTCGGCGGTGCATGGGCTGGTGGTGGCCGGCTATGCACTGGCGCCGCTGTTGTTGGCATGGCGGTGGCAGGCCCTGGCCTGGGCAGGGTGGTGGAGCCTGTTGATCTGCTGCAGCCCACTGCTGCGCAACTTTCTCCAGAACGGCGTCAGCCGCCAGGCCCTGGCCACGCTGCTGCTGGTGCCTCTGCTGCTCTGGGCGGGCCAGCTGGCAGCGGTGCGGAGGCGCTGGGCCGTCCTGGCCGCCCTGCTCTCACTCACGATGCACACGGCCTTCGCGGGCTCCCTCACGCTGGCGCTTCTGCCGGGGCTCCTGGCGGGGCGGACCTCGACTCTGGCCATGCTGCGACGGCGTCTGCACCGGCCTGCCGGAGCGATCGCCCTGGTGGCCGTCGCCGCACTGGTCGCCGGCCTGGCGCTGCTGGTGGCTCTGGCCCTGCCAACGGCGGTGGAGAAACTGACGGCCTACGTGCAACAGGAGAGCTACTTCAACAAGTACCCCCTGGATCCGGCAGTGGAGAGGCTCCAGGGGGCGATGCTGCTGGGGCTGATGCTCGCCTGCTGGCGGCGGAGGCTGAGCTGGCGCACCTTGTTGAGCTGCGGTGTCACCCGTCAGCTGATCCTGTTCGGCCTTGTTTACCACCTGATGCAATGGTCGGTGCAGGCCGTATGGTTTCCGCAGATCACCAGTCGCCTCGCTGATGTGGTGGGCTTGTTTTTGTTGGTTGTGTATCTGGCCTGGTTGAACCGTTACCAATGCCATTGGGCGGTGCTGCCAGCTTTGTTTGTCACGGTTGATTACTGGTTGATCGAGCGCCTGCTGCCTTCGCGCCTGCTGCCCTGCGGCCTCGACGACAGTTTTCTCTGCGTTCCTGATCGCTGGCCCTGGCAGATCCGCTACTGGGATCTCCCCTCCCGCTGATGCTGTCTACGGCCTTTCCGCTCGAGGCTCCCTTCCGGATCGACCAGGTCACCCAGGCCCCGGGTCTGATGGCTGCCCTGTTCCTGGCCCAGGTGCTGATGGCGCTGTTGATCCACCTGGCCGGGGCTTACCGGCGGCCACGGCTGTGGTGGGGCGCTGCTGTGGTGCTGTTGCTGCTGGTGCTTGTGTTCTTCACCCTGGCCAGCTGGGGAAACAGCGACACCACCCGCTTTTCCCACTACATGGCGGTGGATCCGGAGCGTGGACCGCCGGAGCCCCTCTGGCGCCTGCTGCGGCCGCTGGTGCTGCTGCTGCCCTACCGAATGGCAGCCGTGCATGGCCTCGTGGTCGCTGGTTATGCGGCAGCACCGCTGCTGATGGCTCGGGCCTGGGGTGTGCCCGCCTGGGGCGGCTGGTGGAGTCTGCTGATCTGTTGCAGCCCGATGCTGCGGGGTTTCATGCAGAACGCCCACAGCCGTCAGGCGCTGGCGGTGCTGCTGCTGCTGCCACTGATGCTCTGGGCGGCCCGCCAGTTCCGCACCAAACGTCTCTGGCTGGGTCTGGGGGTAATCCTCTCAGCGCTCACCCACAGCACCATCGTCTGGAATCTGCTGATCAGCCTCACACCCCTGGCCATGCGCCTGCCGGAGTCGCTGGCTCTGGCGGCCGGGCGCTGCCGAGATGTCTGGTCGCTCGCCGGCTGGCGGCGCTGGCTGGTTCTGCTGTCGGTGCTCGCTGGTGGGGGCCTGATCACCCTGGTGGGGATCACGGCCCTCCAGCGCCTGCAGGACTACTCCTTCGATGCCTATTTCAGTATCTATTCGATCCGCAGGATCGTGGGCCGTCTGCAGCGCGCCCTGACCCTGGGTGTCCTGCTGGCCTGCGCCCAGAAGCGGCTCTCGCCCTTGCGGTTGCTGCGCTGTGAACAGACCCGGCTGCTGATGGTCTTCGGGGTGGCCTACCTGCTGATCCAGGCCTCGGTCAGGCACCAGTGGCTGCCCCAGGTGACCAGCCGCCTGGCCGACAGCGTCGCCTTCCTGCTGCTGATCAGCTTCCTTATATGGCTCAACCACTACGACGCACACTGGTGTGTCATCCCAGCGGTCTACGTCACGTTCCAATATTGGTTTGAGGGCCGAGTCCTTCCCTCCGCCGGCTTGGAGTGCGGCCAGAACGACGACTTCCTCTGCGTGCCTGATCGCTGGCCCTGGCAGGTGCGCTGGTGATCAGGCAGGGCATCCAGCCCAGTCCTCACCAGCGCTCCTGATCGAGCCGCTTACCGCGCAATTGGCGCAGCTTCTCCCCCAGGGCCGGACCTGCGGCGTACCCCGCTTCCAGCAGCTGCCGGGCGCTGGTGGGAGAGGTCAGGCAGCGCCAGCGCAGCAACCAGCGCAGCAGCCCCCGCCGCCAGACACCAGGCGGCCCGCTCACCAGCGCCAGGATCGCTGCTTCCGGCGTCAGCCCCCCCCGCTCCAGGGCCAGGCTCAGCTGCGCCGGGCTGACGCCTGGCTCAAGGCCGGGTCTCTCCAGCCAGTGGCGCAGCCGCACCAGGCCGCGCAGGCTCAGCTGGCTGCGGTGGGGCAGCTGCAGTTGGTCGGCCAGGGCGAGGGGATCCGCCAGGGGTGCCAGCAGGGCCACCATCAACCACTGCTCCTGGGGCCAGGGGGGTAACTGAGTCAGGGCCAGCAGCCGCTGGGCCCAGCGAAGCCGCCGCCGCCAGCTCCGGTCGTGCTGGAGAACGGGATCCAGCAGCTCGAGGGCCTGCCAGCGCTGCAGCAGCTCCAGGGCCCGCGGCCAGGGTTCGCGTCCGAGCAGCAGCTCCAGCTCCTTGCGCAGACGGCTTCCCAGGGAGGGGGGCACCCCTGGGCTGGCACTGGGTTTGGCCTCACCTCGGCGCCAGGGCCAGGCCGCGAGGGTGCGGCGCCACTGGGCCAGGGCCTCAGGCGCCAGCTCCAGGCCCAGCCGGGCGCTGTAGCGGGCCGCCCGCACGATCCGGGTGGGGTCGTCCTGAAGGCTGTGCCCGTGAAGGAAACGCAGGCGCCGGGCCGCCAGATCCTCCCGCCCGCCGAAGGGGTCCAGCAGCTGGCTTTCGAGGGCGTCGGCGTGGGCTGCCTCGGCCCGCTCCAGCTGCTCGGCATCCAGCAGCAGGGCGATGGCGTTGATGCTCAGATCGCGCCGCGCCAGGTCATCCGCCAAGGAGCCGTAGCAGACGCTGGGATTGGCGCCGGGTTCCTCGTACCACTCACGCCGGGCGGTGGCCAGATCCAGCAGCACCCCGTCGATGTCCAGTTCGGCGGTGCCGAACTCCTCGTGCAGCTGGCAGCGGCGCAGGCTGGAACCGAGCCGCTCGGCCAGCTGGCGGGCGATGCGGTGAGCGGCCGGCGGCCCGTTTTCAGGTCCTTGTTGCTCCACCACCAGATCGAGATCGGGGAGGCCCCGCCAGGGATCCCGATGTACCCGGTGCAGCAGCAGATCCCGCACGGCTCCGCCGACCAGGGCCACCGGCAGGGGGTCAGCGGCTTCCAGCACCAGCTGCAGTGCCCGCCGCAGGGGGGGATCGAGCTGGATCAGCACGGGGTCACCAGCCGCCGGGTGAGCCAGGCCATCCGCCGCGCCCGCACCAGCCGATGCAGGAATTCCAGGGGATGACGCTGGTAGCGGGGGTTATGGGTCCAGAGGGGCCGAAGGCTGAGCCAGACCACCTCGGCGCCGCTCATGCTGCGCACCCCATACAGCGCCGAGGTGAGGCCGGCCACCACCAGGCGCCGGCGGGGCGCCGCCTGCTGAAGAGTCCGCAACAGCACCTCCACAGGCACCGCGCTGCGCAACACGGCGGCCACCCCGGCCGGCGGTTCGGGACCGAAACTGCCGCTGGCCGGTGCCTTCGGGTGCTCGATCAGCAGCAGGCGATCCAGTGACGGATCGAAGCCCGGCAGCTGGGCGATCCAGGCATCGAGCAGTTCCGCTGGCAGGCGCTCCCCTGGGAACAGATGGGCCAGGTTGGGGAGGGAGCAAAGCCAGAGGGGCCGCTCTGGCCGGGTGGCAGCCAGACAGGCTTCCACGAACGGCTGGCAGGCTGCATCGAAGCTGGCCACCAGGGCTTCGAACAGTCGCGCGCGGGTGACCAGCGGCACGGGATCCACCGGCCCATGGGGGCGGTGCCAGTGCGGTTGGGCGCCTTCGAGCACGGTGTGCACCCGTCGGCCCGGCTCCGGGATCGGCCGGTTGAGCAGGCTGGGCAGGATCGCCTTCAGCTCGCGGGCGCAGCGGTAGTAGAGGCCCAGGCCATCGCCGCAGATCAGCCAGGTGGGGATCCCCAGCCGCTCGCAGGGGTCCCGCTGAACCTGCTGCCATTGGTTGTTGAGGCAGGCAAGGTCGTAGGTGCCTGGTTCGAGGGCCTCCGGCTCCCGCACGAGATGCACCGGAGCCATGGCTTCAGGATCCAGCTGGCGCAGCTGCTCCAGCCAGCGCTCGATTGCCCCGTGCTGCTCGGCCAGCCGCAGGGGATCCCAGGTGATGGCCCCGGTGAGCAGCAGAGCGATCTCCGCGGCACCCCCACCCAGCTCAGGCCGCTCCAGCACCACCGCCAGCTGGTTGACGAGATGGATCAGCCCTCCGCTGAGCACCAGCACCCTGGGAGCCGTGCTCACAGGGGCTCGATCGGTGCCAGGCGCGGATCGAGGATCTTCGGGCCCATGCCCGCGAACTTCACCGCGATCGAGATCTTCTCGCCGCTGCCGAACAGGTGGGTGATCGTGCCGTCACCGAAGCTGGCGTGGCGTAACTGATCGCCAATGGCCCAGGCCCTTGCCGGGCCCCGGCGGCGCACCGCATTGGTCGGGGCCGCGGCGCTGCCGCCGGCGGCCACCAGCTGGCTCTCCTCTCGATCGACCCTGGTGAGGCGATCCAGCCGCTGCTCCCGCCGGATGGCGGCACCACCGCTCTGGGGGATGTCTCCCTGCACCAGCTCAGGCGGCAGTTCGGAGAGGAACACCGACGGCACCGCCGGCTCGCGCATGCCACCCCACAGGCGCCGCTCACTGGCATGGGAGAGGAACAGGCGTTCCTTGGCGCGGGTGATGCCCACGTAGCAGAGGCGCCGCTCCTCCTCCAGGGCGGCGGGATCCTCCAGGGAGCGGTAGCTCGGGAAGAGGCCCTGCTCCAGTCCCACCAGGCACACCACGGGAAACTCCAGGCCCTTGCTGGCGTGCAGGGTCATCAGGGTGACCCTGTCCTGCTCGGTGTCCTTGCTGTCGGCATCGCTGGCCAGGGCAGCGGAGGCCAGGAAACCCTCCAGAGAGCCCTCCTCGTTCTCCTCCTGGTATTGCAGGGCGGCGTTCACCAGCTCCTGCAGGTTGCGGCGGCGTTCCTCGGCCTCATCGGTGCCCTCGGTGATCAGCTCGGCCAGGTAGCCGCTCTGCTCCATCACCCGCTGCACCAGCTCCGAGGGGGGGGCGTCCTGGATGCGGCTGTTCAGATCCGTGATCAGTTCGCTGAATTGCAGCAGTCCCCTGGCGGAGCGGCCCGCCAGTGAGCGCACCGCCTCCGCATCGTTCACCACTTCCCAGAGCGGCAGCCCCAGCTGGGCGGCGGCATCGGTGAGCCGCTGCACGGTTGTCTTGCCGATGCCGCGCCGGGGCACGTTCAGCACCCGCAGCAGGCTGACGCTGTCGGCCGGGTTGACCAGCAGGCGCAGGTAGGCCAGCACGTCCTTGATCTCGCGACGGTCGTAGAAGCGCAGCCCCCCGACCACGATGTAGGGGATGCCCCAGCGCACCAGCGATTCCTCCATCGCCCGGCTCTGGGCGTTGGTGCGATAGAGGATCGCCATGTCACCCCAGCGCAGCTCGGGGTGGGCCGCCTCAAGCATGCGCAGGCGGTGCACCACCGCCTCGGCCTCGGCGATCTCGTCGTCGCAGCGGGTGAGGGTGATCGGTTCCCCTTCACCGCGGGTGGGGCGCAGCACCTTGTCGATGCGTTCGCTGTTGTGGGCGATCAGGGCGTTGGCCGCCTCCAGGATCGTGGCGGTGGAGCGGTAGTTCTCCTCCAGCTTCACCATCGTGCGGGTGGCCTCGTCACTGGCCCGATCGCCGAAGTCCTCCTGGAAACCCATCAGGATCGTGAAATCAGCCGCCCGGAAGCTGTAGATGCTCTGGTCGGCGTCACCCACCACGAAGACCGAGCGCTGGCCCCAGTCGTCGAAGTGCTCGGGATCGCGGCCGCCGGTCACCAGCAGCTTGATCAGGTCGTACTGGGTGCGGTTGGTGTCCTGGTATTCATCCACCAGCACATGGCGGAAGCGGCCGTGCCAGTAATGGCGCACCTGCTCGTTGCTCTGCAGCAGTTGGACTGGCAGCAACAGCAGATCGTCGAAGTCGAGGGCGTTGTTGGCGGCGAGGGCACGCCGGTAGAGCCGGTAGGCCTCGGCTTCCTTGCGGCCGCGCATCCCCTCGGCCTTCGCTTCCATCACATCCGGCAGCCAGCCCTGATTCTTGGCATTGCTGATGGCCCAGCGCACTTTCTTGGGCTCGAAGCGCTTGGGATCGAGACCCAGCTCCTGGGTGACGATCTCCTTGACCAGAGTCTGGGCGTCGGATTCGTCGTAGATCGAGAACTGCCGGGTCCAGCTGAGGCCTTCGGGGTCCTTGTACTTGTCGATGTCGAAGCGCAGCAGCCGCGCGAACAGGGCGTGGAAGGTACCGATCCAGAGCTCTTTGGTGACCTCCCGGTAGATGCGGTTACGAAGCTGCCGCTGCTGCTGGGGCTGCAAGGTGCTGAAGGGCTGGCCGAACTGGCTGCCGGCCAGCCGCTGGGCCAGCAGCAGCTCAAGCCGTTCCTTCATCTCCCGTGCCGCCTTGTTGGTGAAGGTGACGGCCAGCAGCTGGTGCGGATCGACGCCGTGGTGGCCGATCAGGTGGGCGATGCGGTGGGTGAGGGCGCGGGTCTTGCCGCTGCCGGCGCCGGCCACCACCAGCAGGGGGCCGTTGTGGTGATCGACCGCTCGGCGCTGCGCGTCGTTGAGGCCGGTCAGGAAGCCGCCTGAGCCTGGAGAGGTTGGAGGGGTGCGGTCCATGGGCTGAGCCTAGGGACCGTCGCTCTGGCGTCCGTGGCGGCACGCCTACATTCCTGCCAACGCCCGACCCGTCTCCGCCGCCCGCCGACGATGCCGCAGACCGTGACGCCGATCCCGATCTTCATTGGCTACGACCCGCGTGAGCGGGCTGCCACCACCGTGCTGATCGACAGCCTCTACCAGCACAGCAGTGCGCCGCTGGCGATCACACCCCTGGTGACCCCCCAGCTGGAGAGCCAGGGGTTGTACCACCGGGAGAAGGATCCGAAGCAGAGCACGGCCTTCTCCTTCACCCGCTTCCTGGTGCCCCATCTAATGGGTTATCAGGGCTGGGCCGTCTTCATGGACTGCGACATGCTCTGCCGCGGTGATATCGCCGAGCTCTGGGCTGAGCGCAGCGACGACTACGCCCTGATGTGCGTGCAGCACGAGCACGTGCCGGCGGAAACCGTGAAATTCCTCGGCGAGGTGCAGAGCGCCTACCCGAAGAAGAACTGGAGCTCCCTGATGCTGCTCAATTGCGGCCGCTGCCAGGCCCTGACCCCCGATTACGTCAACAGCGCCAGCGGCCTTGAGCTGCACCGCTTCCACTGGCTGGCCGGCGACCACGAGATCGGTGCCCTCGACGGTCGCTGGAACCACCTGGTGGATGTGCAGGCCGCCCCGACGGCCGCCGTGGCCGAAGGAGGCCCAACCCTGCTCCACTGGACCTTGGGAGGGCCCTGGTTCCGGGAGCAGCGCACCATGGGCGGTCCGCTGGCGGCGGAATGGTTCTCCGCCCGTGACGACGCCCTCAGGCTCTGGGACTGACCTGTTGACAGCGCGCGAGACGGAGCCGACGGTGCCGGCGCTGAGCGTGGTCACGGTCTGCATGAACCGCCGCGACCACCTGCTGCGCTCCGCCGCCGCCCTCAGTCGCTGGCCCCATCACAACGAACACCTGATCGTGGACTGGAGCAGCACCGAGCCCCTGCGCCGCGAAGACCTGCCCGCGGATCCCCGCCTGCGGCTGCTGCGGGTGGAGGGGGAAGACCGCTGGAACCTTTGCCGCGCCTACAACTTCGCCATCTCCCGTGCCCGCGGTTCCCTGTTGCTGAAGCTGGATGCGGATTGCTGGCCGAGCGAGCGATTCGATCCTGCCGCCGCCGCGTTAATGGTGGCTCTCGAAGCCCCTGACCCCGTCCTGGGAGCCGTCGACCAGACGAAGCTCTGTGCCCTCGGCAGTGGGCCTGAGGGCCGCAAGGGCCAGTTCCTGATGGACCGCTCCCTGCTGGCGGAGGTGGGCGGTTACAACGAAGTGCTGGTGGGCTACGGCTTCGACGACAAGGACCTGGCGGCGCGGCTGGTGCAGCGTCTCGGTGTGGAGCCGGCCCGTATCCCCGCTGACTGGCTGGTGGTGATCCCCCATTCCGATGAGGAGCGGGCTGAGCAGGCTCCGTCCGCTGGCCCCTTCGGGCTGCGGCGCTCCCAGGGGTTCGCTGCCATGCGGGCCTCCCGCCTGGCCAACCGGTTGCTGGCTGCCCAGCAGCCCTGGGGCCGGCGCTCTCGTGCCTCCCGCTACCTGGAGCAGCCCCAGGGTGTGTGGCGGCTGGAGCCGGGCAGCCTCCCCCAGCCCTCCCCGGCGCTGCAGAAGGAAGTGGAGCACGCCCGGCGCATGACCTTCTGGGGAACCTTCCTGGCGATTCCGGAGGTGTTTCTCGAGCAGATGCCTTACCCCCTGCTGCCCCCGGCACGGGGTGGCCCCTGGCCGGTGCGCTGGTGGCATCGCCTCTACTGGTTCAGCGGCCGCCAGCTGCTGCAGCTGCCTGTGCTCGCCCTGGCCCTGGTGCGCGAGGTCTTGCAGCTGGTCCGCCGCCGCCGGGAACGCCGCTGAGTCCCGTTCCTACATTGAGCGTGCCATCTCCCGTGGGCGCGATCCCCTCCCTAAGCCTCGTCACCGTCTGCATGAACCGGCGCGAGCACCTGCTGCGCTCTGCCGCCGCGGTGGCAGCCTGGCCCCACCACCAGGAACACCTGGTGGTGGACTGGAGCAGTGACGAGTCCCTGCGCCGCTCCGATCTGCCGCCCGATCCGCGCCTGCGTCTGCTGCGCGTCGAGGGGGAGACGCGCTGGAACCCCTCCCGCGCTTACAACTTCGCCCTCGCCCAGGCCCAAGGCGATCGGCTGATCCGCATGGACGCCGACTGCTGGCCCACGGCCGGCTTCGATCCGGAGGCTCTGTTGGCGGATGGATCCCTTTGGGTGGGCACCGGCACCGAGGGCCGTTACGGCCAGTTCCTGATGCCTCGAGAGCGCTTCGAGGCGGTGGGAGGCTTCAACGAGTGCATGCTGGGCTGGGGCTTCGAGGACAAGGACCTGCGCGCCCGGCTGGCCTTCCAGCAGGGTTGGTCCCTGGGGGAGATCCCGGTCGCCGCCATCGGGGTGATCACCCACTCGAACGAGGAGCGCATGGGCCAGCTGCGGGCGAATAGCCGCGGCAGCCTGCGCCACAGCCTTGGCCTGGCCACGATGCGGGCCTCCCGCCTCGGCAACCGCCTGGTGGCGGCCCACTGCCCCTGGGGCACCGCCAGTCGCCGGTCCCGTTATCAGCAGATCCAGCCCGGCCTCTGGCGCCTGGAGCCCGGCAGCCTGCCGAAGCTCCCGGCGGACACCGCCGATGAAATTGATCACGCCCGGCGCATGGCGTTCTGGGGCTGCTTCCTGGCCATCCCCGAGATCTTTCTGGAGCGGCTGCCGATCAAGCTGGTGCCCCTCGATCGCCACGGGGTCTGGCCGGTGCGCTGGTGGCATCGACTGCACTGGCAGACGGGCCGGCGGTTGCTGGAGCTGCCGGTCTGGTTGCTGTCCCTCGGCCGCGGCCGTCTGCAGGGCATGAAGCGGGTGGCCGGACGGCCGTCGTGAGCGCAGACCCACCCGCCCCAGCGCTCCTGTGATCCGCCTCACCTTCGTCTTCAACGGGATCCACCTCGAGGCGGCACGGCGTCTGCGCCGGCGAGCGACGCCGGATTCGTCGTCGCGTCGGCACTGGTCCATGCCGGTGCTGCAGGTGCTGGTGCTCGAAGGCAGCCGCCTGTGCCTGGAGCGCGATGACCGGCAGCTCTGGCCCCTGCGCCTGCGGATCCAGCCAGTGGTGATGGCTGTCCTGGCCCTGTTCACCACCCTCGGGCTCGTCGCTGAGGTGCGGCTGCCCCACCTCCGTGGTGCGGGCCGCGCCCTGCGCTGGCTGGTGCGTCGCTGCCCCCGCCTGTTTCTGCTCGATGACGGCCTTGATCAGTACCGCGGCCAGCCCCGGGCCCTCGACCCCGGGTGCTTCCCGCCGGGAACTCCCCTCGCCCTTTTCTCCGACCAGCGCGAGAGCCGGGCCCCCTGGTGCGAGCGCTTCCACGTACTGGAGCTCGGGCCGCTTTATCGGGCCGCGCCCGGGTCCGGTGCCCCCCCAGCAGGTGCACACCCGGGCAGCCTGATCGTGGACTCCCCCGGGGTGGAGCGGCTGATGGCGATGGGGTATGAGCTGCCCCGGCCGTGGCAGCTCATACCCCATCCGGTGCGCTCGAAACGGTCGTGGCCGTTGCCGTGTGAAATCACCCCGGCGGGGAGTGAAGTCCAGATCGCGCTGGAGCAGCGCATCGCCCGGTTTTCCGGCCTGATCGTGGTGGGGGAGAGCATGGCCCTCTTGGCGGCCCTGGCCCTGCGTCCGGCTGGATCGCCCCTGCTGGTGGCCCTGCCGCCCAGCAGTGATCCTCACCTGCGTGCTTTGGTGACTCGCCTGGCCAGCAGGGATCCGGCGGTGAGTCTGGCCTGACCCGGTTCGGCTCAGGCCAGTTTCCGCAGCAGTTCCTCCACCGCTCGGCCGGTGTCCGCCCAGCGAAAGCGGGTGGCCTGGAGCAGGCCCGCCTCCCCCAGCTGAGCGGCGAGGGCCGGCTCCTGGACCAGGGCCGCCATGGCCGAGGCGATGGCGGCCACCGAGCGGGGATCCACCCGCAGGGCCGCCTCTCCCACCACTTCCGGCAGGGCCCCGGCCTCGGCGGCGATCACGGGGGCGCCGCAGGCCATCCCCTCCAGGGCTGGCAGCCCGAAGCCCTCCCAGAGGCTGGCCATCACCAGCCCACGGCAGCGGTTCAGTAAGTCCAGTCGTTCCTGGTCGCTGACCCAGTCGCGCCAGTCGCAGCGGCCGGCGATGCCCAGCTCACTGGCCAGACGCCGCAGGCGGGGGGTGTAACGGGGATCCTGGGGGCCCACCAGCGCCAGGCGGTGGTCGCGGTCGCACAGATCCGCGAAGGCCCGCAGGACCCGCTCCAGATTCTTGTGCGGGTCGTGGCGGCCGAGCACCAGGAAAAACGGTTGCCGCTCCAGCCCCAGGGGCCGCAGCAGCCCCGGGCTGAATCCCAGCCGGATCGGCACCAGCCGCCGTGCGGGCACTCCCAGGCGCTGATGCACCTCCCGGGCCGTGGCTTCGGAGTTGCAGAGGACGCGCACGGCCCGGTGCAGCACCAGCGGCACGTAGGCCAGGTGGTACGCCAGCAGGGGGGTGAGCTGCGGGTAGCGGAGAGGCAGCAGGTCGTGGGCGAGCACCACTGAGCGCACCCCCCGTCCCAGGGGGGCTTCCGGAAGGGGCGAGAGCAGCAGCGGTGCCCCGCTGCGGCGCAGCAGTTTCGGCAGCTCCCGCTGGGTCCAGAGCAGGCGGCGCAAGTGGCCGGCGCGGCCGTGCTCGGGCGAGAGGTTGGCGGGGATGGCAAGGCTGCCGGGGCGATCGCCGCCGCAGGGATCCAGCAGCGGCACCAGGGCCGGATCCAGGGCCGCCGCCAATTCCCGGGCCACCACGCCGATGCCGGTTGGCCGCTGCCCGAGGTAGCTGCCGTTGAAGAGGGCCAGGGGCATCACCGAACTCATCGCCTTGGGGGAACCGCCGGCGAAGCGGTGGGGAAGGGACCCATGGCCTCCGCCATCGCCACCAGCGTCGCCCAGCTGCGTTTCGGCCGCCCCGGCAGCCGCAGCAGCGTCATGAGCAGCAGCCTCAGGTTGCGCAGGGCCAGCACCCAGCCGGGTCGGTGGCGGCGCAGGAAGCGCAGATAACTCAGGGTCGAGAGCCGCTGGCGCCGCTCGCTGGGGGTGTGGCTGCCTGCACCCCTCTGGTGGATCACCGCCAGCGCCGGCCACCACAGCACCGGGGCGCCCGCCGCCCCCAGCCGCAGGCAGAGGTCCATGTCTTCGTAATAGAGGGGGAAGGCGGGATCGAAGCGAGCCGGGGGGAGGTGGGCGCTGGGCCGGATCAACAGGCTGCAGCCGCTCAGCCAGTCGAGCTGCATCGCGCTACCACCAGGGATGGCAGTGGCGACAGCAGAGGCGACAGCTGAGCCGACAGCAGAGGCCAGGCTGGCTTCACCCACCCGCCGCCGGCGGAAATCGAGGCCTGGATCGATCCAGCCGCCACTGGGCTCGAGTTCTCCGCTCCCGGAGCGCACAGCGGTGCCCAGCAGCGCCCGGGGCGGCAGTTGTGCCAGGACCTCGCTCAGCCGCTCCAGTTCATTGCCGGCCGGCAGGGCGGTGTCGGGATTGAGCAGCCAGATCCAGCCTTCCCAGCCCCGGCGGGCCAGGTGCTCGAAGCCCCGGTTGCAACCTGCCCCGAAGCCATCCCCTTCCCGGCCCGCCACCAGCTCCAGCTGCAGCCCACCGCCGGCGTTGAGGTCGCAGGCCCGCAGCGCCGCCGACTGCGGGCTGTTGTCCACCACCAACCAGCTGATCGGAGGCAGGCTCTGGCGGGCCAGATCACTCCCCAGCTGCTGCAGGGCGTCGAGGCTGTGATAAGCCACGCTGAGCACCACGGGCACGGAACCGGGAGGAACGGCAGTGATGAGCGAACCGCGGCTGAGCGCAGCTTCGCAGGATGGCCCCGGTCAGCCAAGCGACGAGCCCCCCTGTGGTATCTGTCGCCTCCATGGCGATGGGGAGGCGGTGGCCCGTGACGAAATCCTTCGCCAGGACCTCTGGCTGCTGCGCCACCACCCCCGGCCGGCCCCCCTGGCGGGTTGGCTGCTGCTGGATGCCCGCCGCCATCTCGGTGGACCGATCGACTTCCTGCCGGAGGAGGCGGTGGCCTTCGGCCCGATGCTGCAGCGCTGCAGCGCCTTAGTGCGAACACTCACCGGCTGCGGGCGGGTCTACACGATCGCCTTCGGTGAAGGTGCCCGGCATCTGCATGTACATCTCATTCCCCGCCACGGGGACGACCCTGGCAGTGAGGCCTGGAGAGTGGCGGACCTCTACCGGGCGGTGTCTGCTGGCGAGCGGGCCGCGGCGCCGGAGCGGCAGGTGGAGCAGCTGGTGCGCCAAGCCAGGGAGCTCACTGCTGCCTGGCGATAGGCTCCGCAGCAGCGACCGGGGCCCTGCGGTGAACGAGGCAGACCTGCAGCAGGAGGCAGCGGCCCCATGGCGTTGCCTGGTGGCGGTACCCGCTCGGCTCGAGTCTTCCCGGCTGCCGAACAAGGTGATGGCCGAAATCGGCGGGCAGCCGATGCTGCGGCGGGTGCTGGAGTGCTGCAGCCAGTCCCGGCGGGCCGCAGCGGTGGTGCTCTGCACCGACAGCGACCTGCTGCGGCAGGAGGCCGAGGGCTGGGGCTTCCCCGTCCTGATGACAGCGGCTTCATGCAGCTCCGGCAGCGAACGCCTCGCTTCGGTGGTGGACGAGCTCACGGCCCTTGCAGCGACCGCAGTCGCCGGCGCGGAGGCTGCTCCGCCTGACCCTGCCCGCACGGTGATCATCAACGTCCAGGGGGATCAACCTTTCATTGATCCGGCGGTGATCGATGCGATGGCCGAAGCCTTCGCCGGCACCACGCCAGCCCCCGCCGTGCTCACCCCGGTGTACCGGATGGGTGCGGAGAAGGTGCACAACCCGAATGTGGTCAAAACGCTGCTGGCGGCGGACGGTCGCGCCCTCTACTTCTCCCGCTCCGCGATCCCGCATGTCCGTGGCGTCGAGTCCGCAGACTGGTCCCGGCACGCTCCCTACTGGGGGCACGTGGGCATCTACGGCTACCGGGCCGACGTGCTCGCCCGCTGGGCGCATCTGCCCCACTCACCCCTGGAGCACACCGAGAAACTTGAGCAGCTGCGGCTGATCGAGGCCGGCATTCCGGTGGGCACGTTCCCCGTGGACGGTGATTTCCTCTCGGTGGACACCGCCGAGCAGCTGGAGCAGGCCCGGGCGATTGCCTTGGCCCAGGGAGGTTGATGGCATGGCTCGGAGCTGAGGGTCGAAACCACACACGGATCAGCCACTTTCGTCACATCGTTTTGGTGACCAGAGCGACGTCCACTCTGCCGTCATGGTCCAATTGCGGGTAGCACTTGTTACCTGCAATTGTTCAGCTATGGATCAATGAGAGGGGCTCGTTCAAGATCTCTGTAGCAGCAGTGGTTCTCCCAGGGATCTGGCCATTTCCCGGTCGCGCTCTGAGGGACCCCACGACAGCTCCAGACCGCTGAGTTGTGGCCAGTGAGCACACACAATGCAACCAGAGCACCGGGGATAACGGGACATCTGGAACCAGATCGGCATTTGCGGCTCTCGGTGGGAAAGACCTGCCTGCTGGCCCCAGCATCGGATCATCGCCGCTACGTGCGTCTTGTCTTCCAGTGGGGTGTGGCCCGACTGTCTGTGTCTTTTGGGGACAGCTTTCCTGACATCACCCTCGCTTTCTGCGGAACTCCCGGGGCCAGCTGGTTGCGGTTGCCCGAGGGCATCAGTTGTCTGCTGGAGGCTCTGACTGACAGCGTCCTGGAGCTTCATTACGCCGATCATTGTCCGTTGGCACAGGATTTGGTGGAGCATTGGCTGCTCGACCTGCATCTGGTGCGCCATCCGGTGGGAGCGGAGGCCCGGCTTGTCGCCCTGCTGCAGTTGCTGGTAAGCCGTTTCGGAATCCGGCGCGGGGATGGCTACCTCCTTCCCATAGCCCTGGGCCACGCGCGCCTGGCCGAACTGATCGGAGCCACCCGATCGACCGTGACTCGCCAGCTCAACCTGCTGAGGCAGCATGACGATCTGCAGGTGATCGAGCCTGACGGCACGTTCCTGCTCTCAACACGTCTGATGGAAGGCGCCATAACTCCCTGGCCTCGCTGGTGAACTCTCAGTACCGACCAGAGCGGCATCGGACAGCTTGCCTGCGTGAGCGCAGCCTCTGTTTGCACCCTGTCTTCAGGGCCGGTCTGTTGGGCCGTGGGGGTACTGGGCCGGCGAGCCGCATTGGCCCAGCGCCCACTCAGGTCGAAATCGCACATGGAGGAAGGATCCTCAGCGATTACAAATGCCTGTAAATTTGGTTACCCGGGTCTGATGCGGATGCACCTGGCCTGGCTCTCTCGTCAACCCCTGCTCAACCTGGTTTGATGTCAGCGTCCTCCAGTACTGATTCCCTCACTGTTGCCACAGGCCCAGCGGGACGCGCCATGGCGCAACCCATGGAGGCTGGCCTCATCGAGGTGCTGCAGCAACACCTCGCCATGGAGCGCAACGCCAGCGCTGCCTATTTCGCCATGGCGATCTGGTTCGCTGAGCGGGAGCTGCGTGGATTCTCCCAATTCTTCAAGGACGAGGGACGCAATGAGCAGGAACATGCTGCCAAGTTTGCTGACTACCTGATTGCCCGCGGCCAGACCGTGGTACTGGATGAGGTATCGGCTCCACGCCAGTCCTGGTCTTCAGCCGAAGAGATTCTGGCAGCTTCCTTCCTGATGGAGGCCGACGTGACCAGTTCACTGCAGCAGATCTATCTGATGGCAGAGCGTGCCTCAGATCTTCGCACCACTGTTTTCCTTGATCCGATCATCGACAGTCAGGTTGAATCCGAAAACGAGTTTGCCCATCTGTTGGGCCGGGTGCGTTTTGCCCAGAACCAGCCGGCTGCCATGCTGATCATTGACGGTGAACTGAGCGAAGGAAAACATGATCCCGCAAAGCTGATTTGATTTAGATCAGGATGGCAGGGGACGGCTGCTGATCTCAATCAGAAAAGCGATCGACAGTGGATCCTGGACACCGCGCCGCTTCCATGTTCTTGCTGTTTCCAGCAGTTCGAGCCGCCGCCCCTGAAGCCGCCGCAGTTCCTTGCTGAGCCTGCAGTAGAGGGAGCTGTTCTGACATCGGCTCATCGCTTCGAGAATGTGGCTGCAGCGATGACGGATCACATCCACCTCGCGGCAAAGGCTGCCGATCACGGAGTTGGAGCTCGTGATCGTGGTGGCCATCGGTTTGATGGTCCTGGCGGTCAGGGGTGCGGCAGCGCCCGGATCGGGGGATGGGGATGGAATCGGCTGATTGCTCTGCAAGCTCGCTGCGGCGGTTGGATTCTCGGGGAGGGATCGGTGGTTCATCGGGAGCGCGAGGCTCTTGTTGAGAACGACTTGCAACGTAGACGACAGCGCCTCCCTTTTGCAAGTGATTCTCAACAGCAGAACTGTTATTGAGACGGCTCCGGCCTTCGGTTGGCCCGCGGTGGTGTTTCGCTCGCGCAGAACGGGTTCATGATTGTTTCGGCAGCAGTGGAGCCTGAAGATTGTCGGGAAGGAGCATCTGAGTCAGTCGCTCCTGGAGGCTTCTGCATCATTGATGTAAGCGAGTGTTCATTTCTGCCATCTTTGCGATACGCTGAATCAAGTCAAGGAGCATCAGGGCATGCCACTCAATGCAGCCAGGGAAGGTGCGAGGGTCAGGGTCGAATCCCTCACGTCCAACTCTGTCTTGGAGAGCCGACTTCTGTCGATGGGTATCAGGCCTGGAGTGCAGATTGAGGTGCTCAGGCGTGGCAAGCCAGGCGGAATCCTCCATGTGGCCTGCGGCATTCTGGAGTTTATGATCCGTCATGAAGATGCCGCTCATGTGCAGGTCAGCGTTGATCAATGACTCACAGGACAAGCCTTTGGTTCATTTCAGATCAGCGATCAAGCTCCGATCAACAACTTGCCTCCTTGATACACCACCAGGGCCATCAACCATGCCAGGCCAAGCGACCAGGCCAATGAGAGCAAGGTGAACCTGCGGGACTTGGATTCCTGCAGTTGGGCCGCGACGGTCCCCAGGCAGGGGGTGTAGAGAAGAACAAACGTCATGAAGCTGAGGGCCTGCAATGGGGAGATCGCGCTTTGGATCACGCCGCCGAGATCCGTTTCGCTGGACTTGTAGATCACGGCCATGGCTCCCAGCAGGATCTCCTTGGCAATGAATCCGAAAAATAATGACACCGTAAGCGCTGGGCTCATGCCGATCGGTCCCAGAATCGGCTGAAACAGGTTGCCGATGGCGTCGGCGATGGTCTGTCCGGATCCCTGCACCGCACCTGGCGGCAGATTGGTGAGCAACCAGATCACGGCAGCCCCGACCACAATGAAGACCCTTGTGGTTACAAGAAAGTTCAGCATGGCCGACCAGGCGCGCCGAAAGATCGTGGTCACGCTTGGTGCGCGATAGGGCGGAAGTTCCAGAATGAAGGCTTCGCGGCTCGGAAAAACTCGCTTGAAGACCAAGCCAGTGATGATCACCGCGACAAAACTCAGCACGTAAAAACCGAAGATCACGAGCCCTGGAGCCCACCAGGGCTTCGGGAAGAACACGGCAGCCATGAACAGATATACCGTGAGGCGAGCCTGACAGAGCGCAAATGGAATGCAGAGCATCGCCAACAGCCGCATGCCACGATCCCTGATGACGCGGGTGCCCATGATGGAAGGCACGTTGCAGCCGAAGCCCATCACCTGCAGTACAAAGCCGCGCCCATCGAGGCCAAGCCAGCGCATCAGGCCATCCATCAAGAAGGCTGCTCGAGGCAAGTACCCGGAGTCCTCGACGACGGCCATCAGAAGATAGAAAATAAAGATGATCGGCAGGAATGTGGCCACCGTGCTCACCCCCAGCCATACCCCATCGACAAGAAAGCCGCGAAAAAACTCAGGGGCACCGATCGCTGCCAGTCCGGGCTGCAGCAGCGTGGTCTGGATCCAGTCGAACAGACTTCCGAGCGTGTCCTGGAGTGGAGCCCCGAGGACATAAAGCAGCTGGAACATGGCCAGCACGATCCCGAGAAACAGGACGACCCCCACCAGGGGGTTCAACAGAAGGCGATCGGCAAGACGGGTGCGGCGATTGCCGAAGCGCTCCGGCAGCTGCACACTCGCCGCCACCAGACGCTCAAGCTCGGCATCAAGGTCGATGTCGGCTGCCTCCGCCTCAGGATTGCTCTGTTGCTGACCAACCTGGTGGATCGTCTCAATCAGGTCGTGGATGTCCTCATTGCGCTTGGCGCTGATCGCCCGCACCGGCAAACCGAGATCGGTGGCCAGTCTCTGGTGATCCACCTTGATCCCGAAGCGGTGTGCCTCGTCGCTCATGTTCAGAACCACCACCATCGGGATCCGCAGCTGTCTGATCTGGAGGGCCAGGCGCAGCTGGCTGGTGAGCTGGCTGGCATTGAGCACAAGCAGGATCAGATCGGGCGGTGTGTGGCGCATGAAGCGCTGAACGATCGCCTCGTCCTCGCTGCTTCCGGAAAGGTCGTGAATGCCGGGCAGGTCCACCAGCGTGTAGCGCTGGCCATGGCGGCCCTGAGGCATGGCGCCCCGCAACAGCTCCATCGTGAGGCCTGGCCAGTTGGCAACCTGCGCCTGACCCCCGCTCAGGCGGTTGAACAGCGTCGATTTACCGGTATTGGGCATGCCGAGCAGAGCCACCGTGACCGCTCCGTCCCCTGTTCCTGTCGACGTCGGTGCTCCATGGCAGCCCGGAGGCGTGTTCCATCGGCGGCGTCTGCGACGACCCCAGATCACCCCTGCTGCTTGTTCACCGCCGCAGTCTTGATCAACTGGTCGTGGCATCACTCCTCCTTACTGATGGCTTGAGGTGTCAGGCGCGAACTTTTCTTCCCCCATGCTGACTTCAGGAGGCGCTGTACATCTTCATGCTGGCCTTGACATGGGCCAGTGCAGACCCTTCCAGAAACTGCTGATCCAGCAGCAACAGGGCTGCTGAGTTGTCACCGGCCAGGCGCAGACGCTGCAGAACGAAGCGTGCCTCGGCCTCTTCCTGGATCTGCTCGTTCACGAACCAGTCGAGCATCGCTGAGGCACTGCGCTCCCCTGCTGTCTCCGCCAGTGTGTAGAGGCGATTGATGGAGGCGGTCACCTGCTTCTCCATCTCGAAAACATGGTCGAACAGCTGCTGAACTGTGGGCCAGGAACGCTCTGGTGCCTCGATGGTGGGAAGCTCGACCGCTTCGTCACAGTCAACCAGGTAGGCAATCATGCGGGCGGCATGGTTTCTCTCCTCGTTGCTTTTTTCGAGCATGTACTGCGAGAAGCCCGCAAGATCCTTTTCGCGCAGCCAGATGGACATGGCGAGGTAGGCATGGCTGGCCTGGAACTCTGCGGCCAGATGCGCGTTGATCGCCTTGGTGAGTTCCTTCATGGCTACTGAGCAGGTCGCTCAATAGTCTTTAGAAGTGCCCGCTGCTGCCCGCAAGACAGGTCATTGCACCTTCGCGTAGCAAATGATGCACGGCTGGGTTCCTTGCGAGTGGCTCCTGGCGAGAGATGGATCAACCAAAGCCGTTGGGAAAATCACCCCCGCCTGTTCTCATTGCACAAGGTCAACACCTGATCACGATCAGCATTGGCGAGAACCGATTCAGAGAACTCAGAGGAATGATTGAACCGCTTGAACCAGGTGGGCTCCCCGGTGAGGTCCACGCAACCCAGGCTCAGTCTGCAGGGGTCACCCGCACGCTTCAGCTCACAGAGGTGCGGGACTGGTGCATGCAGCGGCTCTCACAGCTTTCGCTGGATGGGCGTTTGAGTGAGGCGCGGGTGCTGACGTCCGAACATCTGGAGATGCTGGTCACAGTCGACGCCCATCAGACGCTCTGGATGGTGGTGGAGGAGGTCAGCTGAGACTCAGGCTTCCAGTTGTCTGCACACCGCCAGGATGGAGAACAGGCCCGCTGCAGGCATGCGCGGGTGTGTTGCTTCACCCCGATCGCTGATCTCGTCCGGCATGACATCTGCTCAAGCTCCAGAAGCCGCAGCGCGATTCATTGCAGGGTCATCTGCGTTGCGGCTGCGAGGTTGGGGCCGCTGGGGGAATGATCCTGAATCCCGCGAAACGAAAGCTCACTCATCGAACGCTTTCGATGTCTTCGCTCAGACTGCTCCCGGCGCCAGGCCCGCCTGAACCAGGTCGTGCAGACGCAGCAATCCCAGCATCGGTCCCCCGTCGGCCAGCACAGGCAGCACACCGATCGGCTTGCGCCGATTGCGCTCCATCCGCTCAAGCGCCTGCACCGCCAGCAGATCCGCCCCCACGGTGATCGGGTCGACGGTCATCAGATCGGTGGCCCGCAGTTCCCCCCAAGTGGCCGGTGAATGATGCTCCAGTGCCCGGCGCAGGTCGCCATCGGTGATCAGCCCGGCCAGCAGGGATTCGTTGTCGGCACGGCTGACCCAGCAGGCTCCCACCCCATCGCCGGTGAGCCTGGCGATCACGTCGCTGAGGCTGGCGTCCTCTTCAAGGGGATGCAGCTGAGCGGTCGGCACCATCAGGTCCCCCACCGTGAGGGTGAGTTGCTTGCCCAGGGCACCGGCAGGATGGTTGAGGGCGAAATCCGCTGGTGAGATGCCGCGTCGCTCCATCCACACCGCCGCCAGGGCATCGCCGATCGCCATCGCCACGGCGGTGCTGGCGGTGGGCGCCAGGTTGAGGGGGCACACTTCCCGGTCGACGGAGCCATCGAGCACCACTTCGCAGCCCCGGGCCAGACTCGAGGCCACCCGGCCCACCAGGGCGATGCGGCCGGTGCCGCGGCGGCGCAGGTGGGGCAGGATCTCCAGCAGCTCCTGGGTCTCGCCGCTGTTGGAGAGCAGCAGCACCACGTCCTGGGGGGCCACCACCCCCAGATCGCCGTGCAGGGCGTCGAGGGGGTTGAGGTAGAGGGCCATCAGCCCGATCGAGGAGAAGGTGGCGGCGATCTTGCGCGCCACGATGCCGCTCTTACCCACCCCGGTGATCACCAGTTTGGCGCGCTCGTCGGCGCAGCGGTCCAGCAGAACGAGGGCCGCATCCACCTGGTGGCTGTCCAGCCGGCCGGCTGTTGCGGCGATGGCTGCGGCCTCTTCCTGCAGGCAGCGCGTCAATGCCGACATATCAGCTGCAGGCGGTGGAGCGAAGCGACTGTATGGCGTGCAAGCCGGGCGGATCGGGGTGGGGGTCAGATCCGCGCCAGGGCCGAACGCACCTCGCGGTCTGCGTCCTTGCGTCTTTCATCCTGGCGCTTGTCGTGCAGCTTGCGGCCCTTGGCCAGCCCCAGGGTCAGCTTGATCCAGGAGCCCTTGAGGTGCAGATTCAGCGGCACCAGGGTGAGGCCTTTCTGGTCGACTGCCACCCGCAGCTTGTCGATCTCCTTGCGATGGGCCAGCAGCTTGCGGGTGCGCAGAGGTTCGTGGTTGAAGTAGGCGCCCGCGTGGCTGTGGGGGGAGATGTGCACGTTGTGCAGCTGCAGTTCGCCGTTGCGGATCAGGCCGAAGCCGTCGCGCAGGTTGGCCTTGCCCGCCCGGATCGACTTCACCTCGGTGCCCACCAGCTCGATGCCCGTTTCCAGGGTTTCGAGGATCTCGTATTGATGTCGTGCGAACCGGTTGTCGGCCAGCAGCCGGTTGGCGGCATCCCGTGCCGCCTTGGCCGCCTTCTTGCCCGCACCTTTGGCCATCGACCTCCCCTCTGCTGAACTGACCCTATCCACGTCCTGGCCTGCCTACTCTCAGGGCCATGGCGATCGTCTCCTCCGCAGCCGGATCCGGCGCCCAGCCGCCACCGCGTCTGCTGGATCCACGCCAGCAGAATGCCAGCCGCAGCGGGGATCCGCTCGAGGCCGAAGAGGAGGCCCCCCTTCCCAACCGGGAGGACGGCCTGCGGCCGCGACGCCTCAGTGATTACATCGGCCAGAGCGAGCTCAAGCAGGTGCTGGGCATCGCCGTGGAGGCCACCCGTCAGCGGGCGGAGGCCCTCGACCATGTGCTGCTCTACGGCCCCCCCGGCCTCGGCAAGACCACCATGGCGCTGGTACTGGCGGAGGAACTGGGCGTGCGCTGTCGCATCACCAGCGCGCCAGCCCTGGAGCGCCCGCGCGACATCGTCGGTCTGCTGGTGAACCTGCGCCCGAACGAGCTGCTGTTCATCGATGAGATCCACCGGCTCAACCGCGTGGCCGAGGAACTGCTCTATCCCGCGATGGAGGACTTCCGCCTTGACCTCACCGTCGGCAAGGGAACCACGGCCCGCACCCGGGCGGTGCCGCTGGCCCCTTTCACCCTGGTGGGTGCCACCACGCGGGCCGGAGCCCTCAGCTCACCCCTGCGCGATCGCTTCGGGCTGATCCAGCGGCTGGAGTTCTACACCGTCGACGACCTGCGGGCGATCGTCGAGCGGGCCGCCGGGTTGATCGGTCTGGTGCTGGAGGCGGAGGCGGCTGTGGAGGTGGCCCGTCGCTGCCGCGGCACGCCTCGCATCGCCAACCGGCTGCTGCGGCGGGTGCGGGATGTGGCCAGCGTTCAGGGTCAAGCGCGCATCGGCCCGGCACTGGTGGCCGAGGCCCTCAGCCTGCACAGAGTGGATTCCATTGGCCTCGATGCCAGCGATCGCCGCCTGCTGGAGCTGCTGCTCGGTGGCTACGGCGGCGGCCCGGTGGGCCTCGACACCCTGGCCGCCGGTCTCGGTGAAGACCCGATCACCCTGGAAACAGTGGTGGAGCCCTTTCTGCTGCAGCTCGGATTCCTGCAACGCACCCCCAGGGGCCGGGTGGCCACCGAGGCGGCACGGCGCCATCTGGCCTGGCCGGAGGCCGCCTGATGGCTGGCTTGCGGGCCATGGGAAAGTGCCTGCTGGCGCTCGGTCTGACCCTGGCTCTGGCGCTGCTGCCCGCCCCACGACCGCTCTGGGCCAGCCCCGCCACAGCGGCGCCGCTGCCGCAGTTGTTCGAGCAGGCCCTCGCGGCCAGCCGCGAGGGCCGCTTCGGTGATGCCCTGCCCCTCTGGGACCGGGTGCTGGAGCAGGCTCCCAACGATGCTGCCGCCTGGAGCAACCGGGGCAACGTGCAGCTCGCGCTGGGGCGGGCTGAGGCCGCGATCGCTGACCAGGAGCAGGCGATGGCGCTTGATCCGGTCAACGCCGATCCTCACCTCAACCGCGGCACCGCCGAAGAGGCCCTGGGCCAGTGGGACCTGGCCGCCGCCGATTACCGCTGGATTCTGGAGCGGGATCCCGAGGAGGCTTCCGCCCTCTACAACCTCGGCAATGTGGAAGGTTCTCTTGGTCACTGGGATCAGGCCAGGGACTGCTTCGAGGCGGCCGCGGCGGCCCGGCCGGGCTTTGCCATGGCCCGCTCCAGTGCGGCCCTGGCCGCCTTCCAGCTGGGGGAGCCGGCCGAGGCCGAGCAGGAACTGCGCAAGCTGGTGCGCCGCTATCCCCTCTTCGCCGACGCTCGGGCGGCCCTGACGGCCCTGCTCTGGCAACGGGGCGCCGCCGGTGAAGCGGAAAGCAACTGGGCGGCGGCCTCGGGTCTGGATCCCCGCTACCGCCAGCCAGAATGGTTGCTGGAGATCCGACGCTGGCCCCCGGGGCCAGTCCAGGCTCTCGAGGATTTTCTCCAGTTGGTCCAGCGATGAGTTCTGCCGCCCCACCCCGTTCCAGCGGCACCGCGGCGGATCTGTGGCGGCGGCTGGATCTGGCCAGGGCTCTGGAGCAGGCCACGCCCGAGTTGATCGGTCTGCGCCGCCATGTCCATGCCCACCCCGAGCTGAGCGGCGCCGAACACCAGACGGCGGCCCTGGTGGCCGGTGAGTTGCGACTGCTTGGCTGGCAGGTGCGCGAAGGGGTCGGCCGCACCGGCGTGGTAGGTGAGCTGGGGCCGGAGGGAGCTCCGCTGCTGGCCGTGCGGGTCGACATGGATGCCCTGCCCGTTGAGGAGCGCACCGGCCTCGCTTTCGCCTCGAGTCAGCAGGGGTTGATGCATGCCTGCGGGCACGATCTGCACACCGCTGTGGGGCTCGGTGTGGCGCGACTGCTCGCTCCCCTGGCCGGCCAGCTGAGTGCCCGGGTGCGGCTGCTGTTCCAACCGGCGGAGGAAACGGCCCAGGGGGCGGCCTGGATGCTTGCCGATGGCGCCATGGATGGCGTGCAGGCCCTGTTCGGGCTGCATGTGTTCCCCAGCCTGACGGTGGGAACGATCGGGGTGCGCAGCGGCAGCCTCACCGCTGCCGCCGGCGAGCTGGAGGTGGAGGTGCTTGGGGAAGGGGGCCATGGGGCCCGGCCCCACCAGTCGACCGATGCGATCTGGATCGCGGCCCGGGTGGTGAGCGGTCTGCAGGAGGCGATCAGCCGTCGGCTCGATGCCCTGCACCCGGTGGTGGTGAGCTTCGGGCGGATCGAGGGGGGCAAGGCGTTCAATGTGATCGCCGACCACGTGCGTCTGCTGGGCACCGTCCGCTGTCTCGACACCACCGTGCATGCCGAGCTGCCGGGCTGGATCGAGGACACCGTCCACTCCATCTGCCGGGGGTATGGCGGCGAGGCCCGGGTTCGCTACCGCTGCATTTCGCCGCCGGTGCACAACGACCCCGCCCTCACCGATCTGGTGGAGGAGGCCGCCCAGGCCCTGTTGGGCCGCCCGCAGGTGCTGCGCCTGGATCAACCGTCTCTGGGGGCTGAAGATTTCGCCCAACTGCTCTCGGTGGCGCCGGGAACGATGTTCCGTCTGGGGGTGGCTGGAGCCGATGGTTGTGCCGCTCTCCACAACGGCGGCTTCAACCCCGATGAAGGCTCCCTGGCAGTGGGGGTCGAGGTGCTCACCCTCAGCCTGCTGCTCTGGATGGAGCGCCAGGCTTGAGCCGCTTCCGTCCTGCCCTGAGGATGGTGCTGGCCCTTTCGGCCCCTCTGCTGATTCTGCTGGCGCTGGTGAGCCTGGCCTCCCGCAGCGGCACCCAGCGGCTTGAGGCGGTGCCGGCCCTGGTGATCGGCACCGGCCTGCTGGTGAGCAGTGGCCTGCGCCGGGCCCAGAGGCGGCGGATCCTGCTGGAGGCCCTGCGCCTGGCCGCTCCCCCACCGGCGAGTGGGTCCGGTGATGGCCAGGGCAGCAACGTGGCAGGGTGAAACTCCTTCACAAGCCACCACCCATGGACGACGCGGAAACGTCATCACCAGCCGACTTTGACCCCGAGGCGATTCGCCAGGCGATTGTCTCGGACGACCCTGCCCAGGCTCTGCCGGCCCTGGTGGGACTGCGCAAGCTGGAGGCCGAACAGGCCGTTCCCCTGTTGCTGCTGGGTCTGGAGCAGGAGCCCTTCATCGTGCGCTCCATCAGCTGTGCGGGTCTGGGGGTTAAGCGCAATGAAGCTGGCTGGTCGGCCCTGGTCGAGGCGCTCCAGGGTGACGACGATGCCAACGTGCGGGCCGAAGCCGCCAACGCTCTGGCCAATTACGGATTGGAGCGGGCCTGGCCCTTGCTGCGGGAATCGTTCCAGCGGGACGACCAGTGGTTGGTGCGCTGCAGCATCCTCTCGGCCCTGGCCGAACAACCACAGATCGATCCCCAGGTGTTGCTGGAGCTGGCGCGTATGGCCGTTGCTGTTGCCGATGGCAGCGTCCGGGTAGGGGGCGCTGAAATTCTCAGCCGGGTGGTGCGTGAGGCTGCTTCCAGCCAGCCCCCCGACCAGGCCGCGGAGGCTGCGCGGGAGTTGCTCCGCGGCCTGCAGCAGGACGCGGACCACCGGGTGGTTGCGGCCGCCCTGAACGGTCTTCAGGCCTGACCACCCATTCCGTCCAGCCTTGCTAGTTTGAGGGAGTCACTAGGGGTGCCCGGCCGTCTTCGGCTGTGGGCTGAGATCACACCCTCCGAACCTGATCCGGGTCATGCCGGCGCAGGGAAGTGTCCCGATTTCAGCTGTGGCCTTCGGTTGCGGCCGTGTTCGGAGCCGGAGATGTGCCCACTCGGTCCGGCCCCGTCACTCAGCAGCCGATCATGCGCAGCGCCTGGATTGAGAAGCGTCGTGGCCACGCCAACGTTTCGCAGATGCACTACGCCCGTCAGGGTGTGGTCACCGAAGAGATGGCTTTTGTGGCCAGGCGGGAAAACCTGCCCGAATCGCTGGTGATGGAGGAGGTGGCGCGGGGGCGGATGATCATCCCGGCCAACATCAACCACATCAACCTGGAGCCGATGGCGATCGGCATCGCCTCCAGGTGCAAGGTGAACGCCAACATCGGCGCCTCGCCCAATGCTTCCGACCTCGATGAAGAGGTGGCCAAGCTGCGGCTGGCGGTGAAGTACGGCGCCGACACGGTGATGGATCTCTCCACCGGTGGCGTGAATCTCGATGAGGTGCGCACGGCGATCATCAATGCCTCGCCAGTGCCGATCGGTACGGTGCCGGTGTATCAGGCGCTGGAGAGCGTGCACGGCTCGATCGAGAAGCTCGATGCCGATGATTTCCTGCACATCATCGAGAAGCATTGCCAGCAGGGGGTGGATTACCAGACGATCCACGCCGGCCTGCTGATCGAGCACCTGCCTCTGGTGAAGGGCCGCCTCACCGGCATCGTGAGCCGTGGCGGCGGCATCCTGGCTCAGTGGATGCTGTACCACCACAAGCAGAACCCGCTGTTCACGCGCTTCGACGACATCATCGAGATCTTCAAGCGCTACGACTGCAGCTTCTCGCTTGGGGATTCGTTGCGGCCGGGCTGCCAGCACGATGCTTCTGATGCCGCCCAGCTGGCGGAGCTCAAAACGCTGGGCCAGCTCACCCGCCGCGCCTGGGAACACGACATCCAGGTGATGGTGGAGGGTCCTGGCCATGTGCCGATGGATCAGATCGAGTTCAACGTCAAAAAGCAGATGGAGGAGTGCAGCGAGGCGCCCTTCTATGTGCTCGGTCCACTGGTGACGGATATCGCTCCCGGCTACGACCACATCACCAGCGCGATCGGAGCGGCGATGGCCGGTTGGTACGGCACGGCGATGCTCTGCTACGTGACCCCGAAGGAACACCTGGGCCTGCCCAATGCCGAGGATGTGCGTGAGGGCCTGATCGCTTACAAGATCGCCGCCCACGCCGCCGACATCGCCCGCCACCGCCCGGGAGCCCGCGACCGCGACGACGAACTCAGCCGCGCCCGCTACGCCTTCGACTGGAACAAGCAGTTCGACCTCTCGCTCGATCCCGAGCGCGCCCGCGAGTATCACGACGAAACCCTGCCGGCCGATATTTACAAGCAGGCGGAGTTCTGCTCGATGTGCGGGCCGAAGCACTGCCCGATGCAGACCAAGATCACCGATGAGGATCTGGCCGGGCTGGAGGAGGTGCTGAAGGCGCAGGCTCTGGAGGCCTCGACGGTCTGAGACGCAGGCCACCCGTAAGGGTCTGATGTCGGCGCGCGCGCCCTACGGCCCAGCAGGTGATTGCCTGGCTGGACCTTTCGCCCGATCGCATCTGCGGCCAGATGGCGGGAGTCTCCTGACAGAGGCGATTCCAGGCGGTGCGCTCTATTTTCTGGCCACACCCGAGCGGGTGATCTCCCTGCATGGGATCCGCCCCAACCAGATCGATCCCCTCAGGTGATAGTGGACGGTGCCTTGCATGCCGGGACTGTCGCCCAGGGGAGCTCTGCACTGAGACGAATGGGCGCCGTGAAAAGCTGCTCTTTCGAGACTCTGGAGTTGAGAACTATTGTTCGGTTTTGTAGAACGACACTGGATCAAGCAGGTGGATAGACTATTCGTTGTGCCATGAAGTGATC
Organism: Synechococcus sp. Cruz-7E5; assembly: GCF_024345995.1. Classification (GTDB taxonomy): domain Bacteria; phylum Cyanobacteriota; class Cyanobacteriia; order PCC-6307; family Cyanobiaceae; genus Regnicoccus_A. Next base: position 220,737 of record NZ_JAGQCE010000003.1, on the reverse strand, counting down.
GGCAAAATTTTTAATGAGGGGAGCCGGCTTGCTCCAAGGTCCCTCTCTTGCGGGTCATGCTTTCCCTGATTTGGATCGGGGTGAGCCTTGAGGCCCCGCCAGAATGACCCCATGGCACGAAACCGAGCTTTCAGCATTGATGTGTGCATCAGAGGTGTGCTGGTGGGCTGGGGCTCAGTCCTGCTTCTGGCAGTGGGGTTACCCGTTTCTGCCGGAGTGTTGGCGCCAGTGTTGCGGGTGGGAGTGGTGGATGGGGCGCCTCCGTGCAGCTACCGGGACGCCGGTGCCTGGCGGGGGCTTTCCATCGATCTATGGAACCGGATTGCCACGCGCGAGCGTCTTGCTTACGTGGTTTCGGAGATGCCCTCGGTCCAGGAGATGTTGGAGGGCACCCGCGACGGCAGACTGGATCTGGCGGTGGGCTGCCTCAACGTGTCGCCTGATCGGCTGGAGCGTTACCGCTTCAGTCTTCCCTTCCAGGAGGATGGGCTGGCGGTGATGGTGGTGCAGAGCCGGCTTGATCTAGGTCGCTCATTCCTGGCTGCGCTGCTGACGCCCGCGCTGCTGCAGCTGCTGGGGGGCTACCTGCTGGCGATCGCGCTTCTGGCGCTGCTGACCTGGAAAGTGGAGCGCTACCCCCAGCAGCCCCAGACCCTCAGCCAAGGGCGCGTTCGCAGCTTCAGCAAAGTGTTTCAGGTGCTGGCGACCGGGCCGGGCAGCAATACCATCGTTGCCACCACCCGCGGGAACACCATCGTGCTGGTGGCCTACGTGGTGAGGATTGTCTCAGCCTCCTTGCTGGTGGGCTATCTCACCGTGAATGTGGCACGGGAGGTGCAGGGCACGGCCAGCGGAGGGATCCGTTCTGAGTCAGATCTGCGCGGTCTGCGGGTGGGAGTGCGCAGCGGCACAGTGAGCGAAGCTTTGCTGAAGGAACTCAACGCCGCCAACATGGGTCCGAAGGTCACGATCCTGCCTCTTGCCAGCATCCGTTCGGGGGTCGATCTTCTGGTCTCCCGGCGAGTCGATGCGTTGCTGGGCGACAACCTGCAGCTGAGCTATCTTTTGATCAATTCTCCGTTGAAAGGCTTCCTGCCCAGCCTGGCCCTGCAGGGCATTCGGCCTGAATCCCAGGCGTTTGTCTTTTCACCTGGGTTGCCTGAGACCACTGCTCAACGGATCGATCTGGCGATCAGTGAACTAAAGCGCAGTGGCGTCGTGAGCTCCCTGCGTCAACAAGCCACGACTGTTGTCAGCACCCCGACACGCTGAATCAATCAGCTCCGTCCAAAGGACTTGCTCAGCCCGATTTCGCAACGCAAGCTCTGCTGGGTGCGGCTACGGCGTGTTCCAAACGAAGCGCGATGACGCCGCGTAATTCCACACGAACACCACCAGAATGCCGGCCATTTGCGCCCAGAAGGTGTTGGGGGACACCAGGTTGTAAAACGTGGAGGCCACGCCCACATTGGCCAGCACCGGCAAGGAGGCCACCAGCAGGAACTTGAGCAGGCCCTTAAGCAGCGCTGTTCCCTGTTGGCGTTGGAAGCGGAAGGTCAGTGCGTTGTTGATCAGGTAATTGGAGCTGGCAGCCACCACTACCGCAACCGGCAGTGCTTGCTTGAAGACCAGCCCCGCGGCGCCCATCAGCGCCTGCACCACCAGCATCTGAACGGCCACTCCGCTCAGGCCCACCAGGGCGAAGCTGATGGCTCGGCGGGGAATCGAGCGCAGCAGCAGGGTGTGCAGAATTGATACCCCAAGATCCCAGACGATCGCCAGATCCAGCTTGGAATCACCAGCCACCCGGGCTTGGAAATGCAGGGGGATTTCACTCACCCGCAGCGAACCGCGGCTGATCGAGAGCAGCTCGTAGAGAAACTTGAATCCATTCACATCCACCCGCCGCACATAGCGCAGGGTGGCCTCAGGGCGGAGGGCAAAGAAGCCGCTCATGTAATCCGTGAGCCGGCGGTAGCCCGGAAGGCTGAAGCGGGCAATGGTGTTGGCCCAGGTGGAGTTGCGGGTCCGCTTCTCACTCAGGCCATGAATGGCCGCCTCAGCGTGGAAGCGGCTGCCCACCACCAGATCGCTGCCGCTGCTCAGGAGAGCCTCAACAGCGGCTTCCACCGCAGCCGGCTCGTGCTGGCCGTCGCAGTCCATGACCACGATCACATCGCCGGTGGCATCGAGAATGCCCTCCTTGATGGCGCTGGCCAGGCCGGCGCGCCCCACCCGGCGGATCAGGCGCACACCCGCCTGGCCATGGGCCAGCTGCTTGACCAGATCCGCCGTGCCGTCAGCCGAGTCGTCGTCCACGAAGAGCACTTCGAGGTCGAAGCGTTGCTTGAGTGGCAGCAGTTCCTCCAGGATTCGGGCGACGTTCTGCCGTTCGTTGTAGGTCGGCAGAACGATCGACAGGCGTTCCGGGGTACCCTGCGGCCCCGAATCCTGGCTTGTGGAGGATGAGTGGCTCAGAGCGCCTTGGCCTTGGCGACCACGTTCTCCACGGTGAAGCCGAACTTCTCCAGGCAGACGGGGCCAGGAGCGGAGGCGCCGAAGCGGTCGATCGAAACGGTGTCACCGTCGAGGCCGACGTACTTGTGCCAGCCGAAGGAGCCGGAGGCTTCCACCACCAGGCGTTTGCGCACCGCGGAGGGCAGCACCGATTCGCGGTAGCCGGCGCCCTGCTCCTCGAACAGCTCCACGCAGGGCATGGAGACCACACGCACGTTGTGGCCTTCGCCGCGCAACTCCTTGGCTGCTTTGACGCAGAGATCCAGTTCGGTGCCGGAGCCGATCAGGATCAGGTCGGGGCTGCCATTGCTGTCTTCAAGGATGTAACCGCCCTTGGCCACATGCTCGGGAGCCGAGTTGGGCTGGTTCACCATCGCCTGGCGGCTGAGGGCAAGCACCGTGGGCCGCTTGCGGTTGGTCACGGCCACCTGGTAGGCGCCACTGGTTTCGTTGCCGTCGCCGGGGCGGATCACCAGCAGGTTGGGGATCGATCGCAGCGAAGCAAGGGTCTCTACCGGCTGGTGGGTGGGGCCGTCTTCGCCGAGGCCGATCGAATCGTGGGTGAGGACGTAGATCACGCCCAGCTCACTGAGGGCCGAGAGGCGCATGGCGCCCACCATGTAGCCGGCAAACACCAGGAAGGTCCCTCCGTAGGGAATCAGGCCGCTGTCGTGGTAGGCGATGCCGTTGAGAATCGCCGCCATGGCATGCTCGCGCACACCGAAATGCAGGTAGCGGTTTGCTTCGCTGCCCTTCTGGAAACTCTTCTCCCCCTTGATGTCGGTGAGGTTGGAGTGGGTGAGGTCGGCGGAGCCGCCGATCAGCTCGGGCAGATCGGGACCGATCGCATTGAGAACGTTGTATGAATACTGGCGGGTGGCCAGTCCCTTGTCGTCGGGGGTGAAGCGGGGGAGCTTGGCGTCCCAGCTCTGGGGCAGTTCGCCACGCAGCATGCGCTCGAATTCAGCGGCTTCGGCGGGGTGCTGGCTGCGGTAGGCCGCCAGGGTGTTGTCCCACTCGGCTTCCAGCGCAGCGCCGCGTTCGCGGGCCTTGCGCCACTGCTCATAGGCCTCCTCAGGCACCTCGAACGGGCCATAGCTCCACCCCAGCGACTTGCGGGTGAGCTCGGCTTCCTCCGCTCCCAGGGCTGCGCCGTGCACCCCGGCGGTGTCGGCCTTGTTGGGGGAGCCGTAGCCGATGGTGGTGGTGACCTTGATCAGGCTGGGCTTGTCGGTGACCGCCTTGGCCGCTGCGATCGCCAGGCTGATCGCCTCGATGTTGGTGTTGCCTTCGGCCACGTGCTGCACGTGCCAGCCGTAGGCCTCGTAGCGCTTGAGCACATCCTCGGTGAAGGACACCTTGGTGCTGCCGTCGATCGTGATGTGGTTGTCGTCGTAGAGGGCGATCAGCTTGCCGAGGCCCAGGTGACCGGCCAGGGAGGCGGCTTCACCGGAGATACCCTCCTGGTGGCAGCCGTCGCCCATGATCACGTAGGTGTGATGATCGACCAGCGTGGTCCCAGGGCGATTGAATTTCGCCGCCAGATGGGCCTCGGCGATCGCCAGCCCAACAGCGTTGGAGATCCCCTGACCCAGAGGACCGGTGGTTACCTCAACCCCGGGGGTTTCGAAGGTTTCGGGGTGGCCGGGGGTCTTGGAGCCCCACTGACGGAACTGCTTGATGTCTTCGATCGAAACGCTGTCGTAACCGCTCAGGTGCAGCAGCGCATACAGCAGCATGCAGCCATGGCCGGCCGAGAGCACGAAGCGGTCGCGGTTGAACCACTTCGGGTTGGCCGGATTGTGGCGAAGGTGCTTATCCCACAGGGCATAGGCCATCGGTGCCGCGCCCATCGGCAGGCCGGGGTGCCCGGAGTTGGACTTGTTGATCGCGTCGATCGCCAGGAAGCGAATGCTGTTGACGCAAAGGTTGTCGACGGACAGGGTGTCCACTGTGGGGGCGGCGACCATGGTTGGGGGGAGGAGTGGGGGGAGTGAGGCGTTCCGGGCGGCCCAGAGCTGGCAGTGCCAGCTCTTCAGCGCATCCGACGGAAGGCGAGGCAGACGTTGTGACCGCCAAACCCGAACGAATTCGAGAGCACGACGTTCAGTTTCTGTTCCCGCGCCTGATTGGGCACGACATCCAGATCACAGGCCGGATCCGGATTTTGGTAATTGATGGTAGGTGGTACGAGGTTGTGGCCTATCGCCAGGACGGCGGCCACGGCCTCGATACCACCGCTGCCGCCGAGCAGGTGACCGGTCATCGACTTGGTCGAACTGACGGGAATCCGGTACGCGTGCTCGCCCAGGGCTGCCTTGATCGCCGCGGTCTCGTTGCTGTCGTTGGCCTGGGTGCTGGTGCCGTGGGCATTGACGTAGTCGACCTGCTCGGGCTCCACCCGGGCATCGGCCATGGCCAGCCGCATCGCTTCGGCGCCACCGAGGCCCCCTGGAGTCGGGGAGGTGATGTGATGAGCGTCACAGGTCATGCCGTAGCCCACAACCTCGGCCAGGATCTCGACCCCGCGGGCGCGGGCATTCTCCAGGCTTTCGAGCACGAGGATTCCTGCGCCCTCACCGATCACGAAGCCGTTACGTTCGGCGTCGAAGGGGCGGCTGGCGGTGGCGGGGTCGTCGTTGCGGAAGGAGAGGGCCTTGGCACTGGCGAAGCCCGCCACCCCCAGGGGAGTGATCGCCGACTCAGCTCCGCCGCACACCATGGCGTCGGCCAGGCCGAGCTGGATCAGGCGGAAGGCATCGCCGATTGCATTGGATCCAGCGGCGCAGGCCGTGGATACAGCGCTGCTGGGACCCTTGGCCCCGAGTGCGATGGCGGTCAGCCCGGCCGCCATGTTGGGAATCATCATCGGCACGCAGAACGGGCTGACCCGGTCCGGTCCCCGGTCGGCGAGCACATGGGCCTGGCTTTCCATCATCAGCAACCCGCCCACACCTGAGCCGATCGCCACTCCGATGCGGTGCTGCGTGCTCTCGTCGATCAGGAGTCGTGCCTGCTCAACCGCCTGCTTGGAGGCCACGACACCGAACTGACAGAAACGGTCCCAGCGCTTGGTCTCCTTGCGATCCAGCACATCGCTGGGATCGAAGTTCTTCACCTCGGCCGCGAATCGGCAGGCATGCCGTGAGGCATCAAACAGAGTGATCGGCGCCACCCCGTTAGAGCCGAGCCGCAACCCGTCCCAGTACTGGGAGACGTCGTTGCCGATCGGTGTGACCGCGCCGAGGCCCGTGACCACGACACGGCGGAGACCCTCCACCATCGACACCCTCAGGCCTGCTTATCCAGGATGTACTTGACGGCGTCACCGACGGTGGTGATGCCTTCGGCCGACTCGTCAGGGATCTCGATGTCGAAAGCCTCTTCCAGGGCCATCACCAGTTCCACCGTGTCGAGCGAGTCGGCGCCCAGATCATTCTGGAAATTCGACTCCGGCTTCACTTCAGCGGCATCGACGCTGAGCTGCTCGGCAACGATCGAACGGACTTTCTCGAAGATCGCTTCCTGTGACATGGCCGGTGTGTGGGAGGCCGCATCCTACGGGTCGCCCTGAACGGCTCCCTTGTCCGTATGAAAAAGGGTGACGGCCTGAGGCCACTGGCGGTGGGCTTCCAGACGGTTTGAGTACTTTGACCGGACGCCGTTCGCTCTCTGGCCGGGCATGTCCCATTCAGTCAAGATCTACGACACCTGCATCGGCTGCACCCAGTGCGTCCGTGCCTGCCCTCTCGACGTTCTCGAGATGGTTCCCTGGGACGGCTGCAAAGCTGGCCAGATCGCCTCATCGCCTCGCACCGAAGACTGCGTGGGTTGCAAGCGCTGCGAAACCGCTTGCCCCACTGATTTCCTGAGCATCCGCGTCTATCTCGGGGATGAAACCAGCCGGAGCATGGGCCTGGCCTACTGAGGCCTGTTACCAGCTCTGAGCACTTCCGCCCGGCTTGTCCGGGCTTTTTTTTGGCCACCGGCGTGGCTCACTCCTTCCGCCGCAATGCCGGCGGGCTAGGCGCGCGGGCGGTGATCCTTTAGAAACAGCCGAAGTCCGGCCCCTCAGCCATGTGCGGCATCGTTGCGGTCATCGGCTCCCGTGAGGCGGCTCCCCTGCTGCTGGAGGGTCTGCGCCAGCTCGAATACCGCGGCTACGATTCCGCTGGCATCGCCACCGTCCAGGCGCCGGAGCCCGGCAGCGGCCACCTGCCCGGGCGTCTCACCCTGCTGCGGGCCGAGGGCAAGCTCGTCAACCTCACGGGCCGCTATGAGGCCCAGGGGGCCCTGGGTCACTGCGGCATCGGCCACACCCGCTGGGCCACCCATGGCAAGCCGGAAGAGCGCAACGCCCACCCCCATCTCGATGGCAGCGGCAGTCTTGCCGTGGTTCAGAACGGCATCATCGAGAACCACCGTCTGCTCAGGGAGTCGCTGCAGGCGGAAGGAGTTCAGTTCCGCTCCGACACCGACACCGAAGTGATCCCTCACCTGGTGGCCCGGAAGCTCAGAGAGCTTCAGCGCTCGGGCAGCCAGCCTTCGCCCCAGCTGCTGCTCCAGGCAGTGCAGCAGGTGCTGCCCCAGCTGCATGGGGCCTATGCCCTGGCGGTGGTCTGGGCCGATACTCCCGGAGCGGTGGTGGTGGCACGCCGCCAGGCACCGCTGGTGATCGGTCTGGGGGAGGGGGAATTCCTCTGCGCCAGCGACACTCCTGCCCTGGCGGGCTTCACCCGCACCATCCTTCCCCTCGAAGACGGTGAAACGGCCCTGCTCACCCCGCTGGGCATCGAGCTCTACGGTCCGGCGGCCGAGCGGGTGACGCGCGCCCCCAGCCTGTTGCAGGGCACCGAACACGTGGCAGACAAGCGCAGCTTTCGCCACTTCATGCATAAGGAGATCCACGAGCAGCCGGAGACGGCGGCGCTCTGGGTGGCCCGCCATCTCCCGACCCAATCGCCGGGAGTGCCCGGCACCCCGTCGCTGGTGGCCCTGCCGCTTCAGGATCAGCTTTTCGACGGGGTGGAGCGGATCCAGATCCTGGCCTGCGGCACCAGTCGCCATGCGGCCCAGGTGGGGGCCTATCTGCTGGAGCAGCTCGCGGGACTGCCCACCGCGGTGCACTACGCCAGTGAATTCCGCTATGCGCCACCGCCGCTGGCGCCCCATACCCTCACCATTGGTGTGACCCAGTCGGGTGAGACCGCCGACACCCTGGCGGCCCTGCAGATGGAGCAGAAGCGCCGGGAGCTGATCGCAGATCCGGCCTTCGCTCCCAGACTGCTGGGCATCACCAACCGGCCGGAGAGCTCCCTGGGCCGGCTGGTGCCCCACCTGCTCGACATCGGCGCAGGCATCGAGGTGGGCGTGGCCGCCACCAAGACCTTCCTCGGGCAGCTTCTCGCCTTCTACGGCCTCGCCCTGTCATTCGCCGAGCGCCGCTCCAGCCGCTCCCCGGCCCAGCTGCTTGAGCTGGTGGCCGGGCTGCGGGCTCTGCCCGCCCAGCTGCAAACCCTGCTGGAAGAGCAGGATCTGCTCTGCGCCGAGCTGGCCCACCAGTTCGCCGACACCCAGGATGTGATCTTTCTGGGCCGTGGCATCAACTTCCCGATCGCCCTCGAAGGGGCCCTGAAGCTCAAGGAGATCAGTTACATCCATGCCGAGGGCTATCCGGCCGGTGAGATGAAGCACGGCCCCATCGCCCTGCTCGACGCGCGGGTGCCGGTGGTGTCGATCGCGGTGCCCGGCACTGTTTTCGACAAGGTGCTCTCAAACGCCCAGGAGGCGAAGGCGCGCGATGCCCGGCTGATCGGCGTGGCCCCACGCGGCCCCGACACGGAGATCTTCGATGTGCTGTTGCCGGTGCCTGAGGTGGATGAGCTGCTCAGCCCCCTGTTGACAGTGATTCCGATGCAACTTCTCTCTTACCATATTGCCGCCCACCGCGGGCTTGATGTGGATCAACCTCGCAATCTGGCCAAGAGCGTCACCGTGGAGTGAACCCCTACCCGCTCGCTGCTCTTCTTCCCATGCGCCTGCTCGTTGTGCTGCTGGCCCTGCTGGCGCTGTTGGCCTTCTTCGCCGCCAGCGAGTTTGCCCTGATTCACCTGCGGCCCAGCCGGGTCAAGGTGCTCGCCGCCGACGGGCACGCCGGCGCCCTCTCGGCGGAGCGGTTGCAGCAGCGCCTGCGCCGGGTCCTGGTCGCCACCCAGCTGGGGGCGGCCCTGGCCATGGTGGCTCTCGGCTGGGGTGGCCGCGGTCTGGCGCTGCGGCTCGATCCTGGTGCCGAGCGCCTCTGGATCGATGTGCTGGTCTTTCTGGCTCTGGTGGGGCTGGCCACAGTCATCGGTGGCGTGGCGCCCAAGGCCTGGGTGATGCACCGACCGGAGAGCTCGGCCCTGCGGCTGGCACCCTTGCTGGAGTGGGTGATCCGCACCCTCTGGCCCCTGCTGATCCTGGTGGAGCGTTTCGCCAATGGCCTGCTGCGCCTGCTGGGGCTGCCCCGCAACTGGGATGAGCTGGTGCCCGCCCTCTCCGCCGGCGAGCTGGAAACCCTGATCGAATCCAACAGCGTCACCGGTCTGCTTCCCGATGAGCGCAGCATCCTCGAAGGTGTGTTCTCGCTGCGGGACACCCAGGTGCGTGAGGTGATGGTGCCCCGTTCCGGCATGGTCACCCTGCCCCTGGAGGTGACCTTCGCCGAGCTGATGGAGGCGGTGCACGCCACCGCCCACGCCCGTTTCCCCGTCATCGGTCAGTCGCTTGATGATGTGCGCGGTGTGCTTGACCTGCGCCGGCTGGCCGAACCGATTGCCCAGGGGCTTCTGCAGGGCGACACGCCCCTGGCTCCCTACATCACCCCTGTGGCGCGGGTGCAGGAAACGGTGTCCCTGGCGGTGCTGCTGCCGCTGATCCGCAGCGGCCAGCCCCTGCTGGTGGTGGTGGATGAACATGGCGGCACCGAGGGCCTGGTCACCGTCGCCGACCTCACCAGTGAGATCGTCGGCGATGAGGACGATCTGATCACCATCCGCCAGAATCTGCAGCGGCTGCAGGACGACACCTGGCTGGTGGCCGGTGATCTGGAGATCTTCGAGCTCAACCGCCAGCTCAACCTCTCCCTGCCGGAGGCCGACGGCCATCACACCCTGGCGGGCTTCATGCTGGAGCGGCTGCAGCACATCCCGGCCCCCGGCGAGAGCCTGCGCTGGAAGGGGCACCAGTTCGAGATCAGCGCCATGGACGGCCCCCGCATCGAGCGGGTTCAGATCACCCGTCGCGGCTCCGACTGAGACGACTCATCACCAGCGCTGGAGCCGCCGGAGCTGATGATCATTGATAATGCCTGGACTGGAGCGGCTGGAGATCACGTTGGCGGGTGTGCTGGTGCGGCGATGAGCAGCGATCCCATCACCCCGGTCAAGGTGGGGGTCATCGGCATCGGCAACATGGGATGGCACCACGCCAGAGTCCTGAGCCTGCTGCGGGACGCCGAGCTGGTGGGGGTGGCGGATCCCGACCAACGTCGCGGTCAGCTGGCTGTTGAGCAGTTCGGCTGCCGTTGGTTCGAGAACTTCGACGACCTGCTCCCCGAGGTCGAGGCGGTCTGCATTGCCGTTCCCACCCTGCTTCACCACCGCGTGGGCATGGCCTGCCTCCAAGCCGGCCTGCATGTGCTGATCGAGAAGCCTATCGCCGCCAGCCAGGAGGAGGCCAGCGAATTGATTCAGGCCGCGGAACTGGCGGGGCGCCAGCTTCAGGTGGGCCATATCGAGCGCTTCAACCCCGCCTTTCGCGAACTGCTCAAGGTGGTGGCGAACGAGGAAGTGGTGGTGCTGGAGGCACGCCGTCACAGCCCCCATGCCGATCGGGCCAACGATGTGTCGGTGGTGCTCGATCTGATGATCCACGACATCGACCTTGTGCTTGAGCTCGCCGGCTCCCAGGTGGTGCGGCTGGCGGCGGCGGGAGGGCGCAGTTCCGACGGTCCGATCGATTACGTCAATGCCACCCTCGGTTTCAGCAATGGGGTGGTGGCGAGCCTGACGGCCAGCAAGATGGCCCACCGCAAGATCCGCAGCCTCAGCGCCCATTGCCGCGCCAGCCTGGTGGAAACCGACTTTCTCAATCGCCGGCTGCACATCCACCGCCGCGCCCACGAGTGGGTCTCTGCCGACCACGGAGAATTGCTTTATCGCAACGATGGCTTCATCGAGGAAGTGAGCACCACCTCGATCGAGCCGCTCTATGCCGAGCTGGAACACTTCCTGCTTTGCCTGCGTGGCCGCGAGGTTCCAGCCGTCGATGGTCAGCAGGCCTCCAGGGCCCTGATGCTGGCCAACCTGATCGAGCTGGCGGTGGATCAGCCCTCGCTCTGCATGGCCCTCGACGCACCCATCTGAGCGACCGTCTCCCCGTCCCCTTCCCCAGTCTCGATTTCGGTGAGGTCGCGCAGGGCCAGGATCTGCCAGCGGCGGCAACGGGCCGGTGAGGAGGTGTAGAAGAGATCCCAGGCCGCTGACTTCTGCTTGGCGTAATCCTCTCCGCCCAGCTCGGGGTGGGTCTGTTGCCAGCCCACCCGAACCGCGTGGCCGATCACCACGTCGAGGGCCAGGTAGTCGTCGAAGCGCACCTGGGGGTTGGCACCCACGAACACCACCAGCGAGAGCAGGGTCTCGGTGCAGAGCTGGCGGTATTCAGGAGCTTCGATCTTGCTCAGCAGGTGGTCCACCAGGGCCGCGAAGTTGCGCTCACCTGGGGTCTTTTCCGAGAGCAGGGGCTCGCTCTCAAGGCGGTTGCGCCGCTCCAGCTTGTCGCCGATCACCAGCCCGCGGCAATGGTGGAGCAGATCCCAGATGCCGGCGTAGAAGTCGCGAGGGACCCGCTGCAGGGCTCCAAGGCGCTGGCGGTGCTGCATCCAGCCACAGCCGCTGCCCAGGGGCAGGTCGTCGAGGGGATCGGGCACCTCCCAGCGCACCCGCCCGCTCAGGTGGAGCTGCTCCTTGCGGCGCAGGGCCTCGCGCGCATGGTCCACATCCGCCAGCACCGTGCGCAGGCGCCGTCGGATGGCGTGGGGCGGCAAATCGCAGAGTGCTTCGAAGGCGTCGTCGGCGGTGAGATCCAGTTCGGCCGCCAGCTCGCCGGTGAGCAGGAGCAGCAGTTGCCCCAGCTGGATCGTCAGGCTGCCGCTGAGCAGCGCCTGCTCCGAGCGGGCCAGCCCGTCGAGGGCCAGCAGCAGCTCCTGCTGCAGCATCCACTCGCGGCCGTCGTCTCCACTGAAGCGACGGATCATGGCCCCGATCATGGCGCTGCCCTGGGGTTGGCTGATCAGCGACTCATGGGTGTAGTTGCGGCCCACCACCACCTGCTTCTGACGCACCAGGATGTCGGTGAGGGCATCCTCCAGCTGGGGATGCACCAGCTGCATCAGTCCGGCGCAGCGCCGCACCACGTTCCAGTCACCTTCGGCCAGGCCCCGGCGGTAGATCTCCTCCACCAGCGCCTGCAGCTTCAGCGGTCCGGCGCTGGATGGGCCCTGCAGGATCGCGCTCCGCCCCAGCCGCTGCACCAGTTGCTCCAGCACTTCAGCCTGCTCGGGCAGAGAGGTGCTGCGCCAGAGCAGATCCGCCAGTCCTGGGATGGCGATGTCCTCCAGTTCCTGTTCCTGCTGGATCGTGAGCGGCTTCTGGCTGGTGCTGTGGCGCAGCACTGGGGCGGCCGGCTGGCTGCGCCTCGCCAGGGGCTGCTCCTGGGGTGGCGGCAGCTCCTCCCAGCAGACCTGATCGATCAGTCCTTCGAGACGATCGAGCTGCACCGGTACGCCTTCCACCAGACCGCTGCGCAGGGCTTCACCCATGCGGATCAAGGTGGCGGGATCCCGCTGGAAGGGACTGGCTGCCAGGGGGATCAACAGCAGGGGCAGGCCATCGCCGCGCCACTGCCGCTGGAGCAGCCGAAGCTCACTGGTCACGGTGTCCACCAGCTGCTCCGGGTCGTCAGCCAGATAGAAGGTGCCCTCCTCCAGCACCGAAGGCAGGAAAGCCATCATCTCGTTGCAGCTCCCGTTCTGGTCACTCCCAGCGGTGCTGCGATACAGCAGGGCCGTCGCCATGGTTTCCATACGCACCGGTGGATAGCCACTGAGACCAAGCCTGGCGTTCGCGCCCACCGAGGCCATGCGTCGGCCCAGTTCCCTGGAGCTGGCCACCCGCACCGAGCCGTGGGCTCGGGTCACCGGCAGGCCGGCTTGCTCCAGCGCCGCGGCAATGGTGTCGTTCTCAGGCACCAGGGCCACCAGCACCCGCTCAGCGCCGAGGGGTGCCGGCTGGCGGCGGTGGCTGGGATCGATGTCCTCCGGACTCAACAGACCGTTGAGCAGCAGGTCCCCCAGCCAGGTGAGGCTCTGGGTCCAGAGCAGAGGCACGTTCTCATTGGCGATCCGTTCCTGGGTGCCGGGATGGAGTCGTTCCGCCTCAATCGCGTCGGCCGGCACCAGGTAGAGCTCGGGCAGTTCGGGCACGCCATCGACTTCCACGCTCACCGCCTCGAGGCGCCGCCGCCATTGCCAGGCCTCGCTCCAGCGCTCCTCGCAGCAGGCCGTGACCAGCTCATAGGCGAAGAACAGGGGCCACTCGCACTCGATGCCCTCGAACTGGGCCAGTTCCTCCGGTTCGTAGTGGAGCCGTTCGTGGTCCTCCACCAGGGTCTGGTGGCCGTCGCGGCGAAAGCGCTTGTAGCCGTAGGCGCCGCCGAGATCTCGGCGGATCTTGCTGCGTGTTCGCTCCACCAGCTCCGGGTCCTCCACCGCCCAGGCGGGGTAGCCGATCACTGAGAGGCAGGCGCTGTCCACCTCCTTGCTGGCCGACTCCCGCGGCAGCAGGGCCTGCAGGGCCCGCCGCAGCCGCACAATCGCCGGATGGGGGATGTGCAGGCAGAAGCTGCCGTCGCCATAGGGGCCGTAGAGATCGAGGCCCTCCAGGGCCTCCAGGGCCGCCTTGACCAGGCCGATCGAGCTGGCGTTGCGCTCCGGTTCGCCGTGATTGCCCTTGTCGCCCCGCTCCCAGATGCCGTAGTCGGCGATCCGGTAGGCCCGAGCCACGTAATACACCAGGTTCTGCAGGAAGTCCCGCTCATGGCTGCTCTGCACCACCACCAGCCCGGCCCGGGTCAGCTGGGCCAGTTGCAGCAGATAGAGGGCGGTGGCGTCAAGCTGCAGATGCCCCCAGCCGTCGTCGGGCACCACCGGGTTGCCCGTGCCGGTGTCGAACTTGGCATGGATGGCGTCGAGCCGGTCAAGGCTGCGCTTGAAGCGCTCCACCTTCGGTGCTTGGCGCATCATGGCGCTGAGCAGGCCGCGCATCAGTTGCAGCACCCGCTGGTTCAGCTCATGGCTGCGGGTGCAGGGTCCATTCAGGCGGCGGTGGGCCTGGGCGAGCCCCCAGACGCACTGAATCGAGTAGACGCAGTCCCGCACCCAGGCATCGCCGTAGTTGCCATGTACGGTGTTGGCGGTGCTCGCCGGCAGCAGTCCGCTGATCGGATGCTGACGGGCCAGCACCACCCGCTCGATCTGGCTGTCGAGGTGGCGAAGCAGCTCGTGGGCGTCTTCGTCGCTGAGCTGGCGGGCGCCCAGCTGCTCCTGCAGGGGCGGCTCCAGGCCCCCATCGCGGGTCCACTCGCTCGTCATGGTCGGCCTGGTTGCGAGGTTGATGGAGGGATCTGCCCTGCAGATGGGTACTCTCCCTAGATTCTCCCCTGTGGTCCGAAGGGACCTGGCCGTGATGGTGACGGAAACTCAGGTTCCCGGGGGCCTGCGCTCGAAGGTGCTGGGACTGCCGGTCGATGTCTGCGCCGATGTGGCGGATGCCGCGCTGGTGCTCCACGGCCGCGGCGGCGGTCAGATCGTCACCCTCAACGCCGAGATGACGATGGCAGCGCTCGAGGATCCGGCCCTCGGGGATGTGATTCGAGCCGCCGAACTGGTCATCCCCGATGGGGCGGGGGTGGTCTGGGCCCTGGGGCGGCAGGGGTACCGGGTGAGACGCAGCCCGGGCATCGAGCTGGCTGATCGGCTGCTGGTGGAGGCTGCCGAGCGGGGATGGCGGGTGGCCCTGGTGGGGGCATCACCCACCGTGATGGAGCGCCTGCGGGAGCGCCTGCTGCAGCGACTGCCGGCGCTCGATCTGGTCGCTGCGATACACGGCTACCAAGCTGATGCGGCCTGGCCGGGGCTGGAAGCCACGTTGCAAGCCAGCCAGCTGGATCTGGTGCTGGTGGCGCTGGGGGTCCCTCGCCAGGAAACCTGGATCCAGCGGCTGCATCAGGGCCAGAACGGCCTCTGGATGGGGGTGGGCGGCAGTTTCGATGTCTGGGCCGGGACCAAAAAAAGGGCCCCCGCCTGGATGGGAGCCCTGCAGATCGAATGGTTGTACCGGTTGATTCAGGAACCGAGCCGTTGGCGAAGGATGCTGGCGCTGCCTGCTTTTGCCTGGGCTGTGCTGCGGGGCGGCTGAGGCGCTGCCCCGAGCTGTGGTGTGATGTGCCTGCCTGGCGCGACGGCTCAGCGGAAGCCGACGGAGGCCTGCCAGACGAAAGCCAGCAGCAGGAAGAAAAGGGGGATGATCGGCAGGATGTCGACCAGTGGGCCGAAGGCCTGGTAGGCCTCAGGAAGTTCGGCCAGGGTGGTGGCGGAGATCAGCGCGGAGAAGACCATCCCTGAACGGCGAAAACGTGATATGGGCTGGACGCTACCACGTGTGAGCTGCTCCGGAGCCGGGCTCCCAGGGAGTGAAATCCTCTGCAAAGCAGCCCTCGCGGATGGCCGTCGCCATGGCTGTGCTGAAGCGAATCAGCTGGGTGAGGTTGTGCAGGCTGAGCAGGATCCGGCCGAGCAGTTCGTTGCTGCGGAACAGGTGATGCAGATAAGCCCGGCTGTGACAGGTGCAGGCCGGGCAGGCGCAGCTGGAATCGAGCGGGGTGTGGTCGTGGCGGAAACGGGCGTTGCGCAGGTTCCAGCGTTCGCCCCCCACCAGGGCGGTGCCGTGGCGGCCCAGGCGGGTGGGCAGCACGCAGTCGAACAGGTCGATGCCCTGGGCCACGGCGATCGCCATCTCCCGCAGGCTGCCCACACCCATCAGGTAGCGGGGACGATCCCTGGGCAGCAGCGGCGCAACCTGGCGCACGATCCGGTGCATGGCCTCCACCGGCTCCCCCACGCTCACGCCGCCGATCGCGATACCGGGCAGGTCCATGGCACTCACAGTCCGTGCCGCCTGCTCGCGCAGATGGGGGAACGTGCCCCCCTGAACAATGCCGAACAGCGCCTGGTCGCTGCGGTCATGGGTGGCCATGCAACGCTCCAGCCAGGCGTGGGTGCGGCGGCAGGCCTCGCCCACGTCGTTTTCGCTGGCGGGATAGGGCGGACACTGATCGAAGGCCATGGCCACATCAGCCCCGAGCGCCATCTGGATCTGCATCGAACGCTCCGGTGTGAGGTTGATGCGGGCGCCGTCGCGGGGCGAGCGGAACACCACTCCCTCGTCACTTATCAGATTTATCCTGCCGAGGCTGAACACCTGGAATCCACCCGAATCGGTGAGCAGGGGCCCATCCCAGCCCATGAAGCGGTGCAGCCCGCCGGCTTCGGCCACGATCCCCTCACCGGGCTGGAGGTGCAGGTGATAGGTGTTGGCGAGCACCATCTGGGCGCCGGTGGCCGCCAGCTGGGCCGGGGTCACCCCCTTCACGGTGCCCAGGGTGCCCACCGGCATGAAGCGGGGCGTTTCAACGCGGCCATGGGGCGTGTGAAAGACGCCGCAGCGGGCCTGGGTACAAGGGCACTGGGCCGTGATCTCGAACCGGAAGAGGTCGGCCGCTGCGGCGGAGCGGGTCACGGCGGCTGGAACGGTTCGGCGTTGAACTTAGTTCGTTCGCCCTGGTGTGGGCGATGAGGCCCCTTACGGCGCCTCCCTGGCTGCGCGATCTGGCCGGGGCCTGGATCTTCTACACGGTGCTGCCCGCCTGGCCACGGTTGCAGCCCCGCTTTGAGCGGATTGCCCGCTTCGCCCCCTGGATCGGCCTGCTGCAGGGCCTGCTGCAGGGCTTGCTCTGGTGCCTGGCGGAACCCTGGCTCCCGGGAGGGGCCCGCCTAGCCCTGGTCTTGGCCCTTGGCCTCTGGCTGACGGGCGGAATCCACGCCGATGGGGTGATGGACACGGCCGATGGCCTGGCGGCCGGCGAGCGGGCCCTGGAGGCGATGGACGACAGCCGGGTCGGGGCCAGTGGGGTGCTGGCCCTGGTTCAGGTGCTGTTGCTGCGGGCGGCCGCGCTGCTCACCCTGGCGGAGCTGAACCTCGGTCCCCTGGTGGCTCTCGGCCTGGTCTGGGCCGGGGTGTGGGGCCGTATCGCCCCGTTGCTTGCCATGCACCTCTTCCCCTACCTGCGGCCCGCCGGCACCGCCGCGTTTCATCAGCTGCACTGGCTCGGCCTCGGCCGGGAGCTCAGACCAGCGCTGGTGTTGCTGGTGCCGCTCACCCTGGCGGGGGCGTCGATGGGTTGGCCCTGGCAGGGCTTGCTGGGCCTGCTGCCGGCTTGGCTGGTGCCGCTGGGGCTGGGCCGCCGCCTGGGGGGGCACAGCGGTGACAGCTATGGCGCCTGCGTGGAATGGGTGGAGAGCCTGACCCTGCTGCTGCTGGCCCTGGCTGCCCTCGTGGCTGGGGCGGGCTAGGCGCTGGGCGGCAGCTCCAGCAGGAAGGCGTTGCCGGCGTCGGGCAGATCGCTGGCAGCGAGTTTGGGAGGGCAGAGCAGACTCAGTTCACCACCCAGGCTGCGGGCCAGATCCCTGGCCAGGGCCAACCCCAGGCCCGTACCAGGGAGGGCCTGGCCCCGCTCCCCCCGGATCCCTCGTCCGAAGATCGCCTCCCGCTCGTCCGGAGAGATCGCCCCGCCGCCATCCCAGACGGTGAGCCTGGGGCTTCCGCCAGATGCCATGGCGGTGTGCAGTCCCACGCTGCTGCCTTCGGGGCTGTAGCGGAAGGCGTTCTCCAGCAGGTTGGCCAGAATTTCGGCCACGGCGGCGCTGTCGCCGCGCCAGTCCGGCAAAGAGCTGGGGCCCTGCCAGGGGCGCCCCTGCAGGGCTGCGGTGGCGGCTGCGCGCTGCAGCAGGGGCTCGATCCGCTCCTGCAGGGGTGCGGCGTTGCCGGCCTGGAGGGACGGCGGCAGCAGCAGGGGGCCTGAACTCTGGGGGCCGGACTGGAGTGCCGCTGGATCCGTGAGCCCGTCGATCGCTTCGATGTAACGGTGCAGCTGCTGCCCTTCCACCAGCAGGTTCTCCACCAGTGCGCGGTTCTCGGGATCGCCCTCGAGGCGTCGTTTGAGCAGCTGGGCAAAGGTGCGCAGGGCGGCCAGGGGGTTGCGCATCTGGTGCACCAGCAGGCGCAACTGCTGCTGCTGCCTCTCCAGCTGCTCGCTCAGCCGTTGGTGCTCCAGATCCAGCAGCAGGGCCTCGGTGAGGACCTGGGCCGCCGCCTGCAGCCGTGGATGGAGGTTGGCCGGCCAGGCACTCCCAGCCAGTTCCACCCGCAGGGCGCCCAGCAGCGTGCTCTGGTGGCGCAGGGGCAGCCAGCGGCGCTGCTCACTGGGCAGCAGCAGAGTCTCGTCTTCCTCTACGGGGGGAAGGACCATGCGTTGTGGAGGCCAGTGGCCTGCCGGCATCAGGGCCGGCTTGCCGTCAGCGCGGGGAATGGCCAGATAGACAACCAGAGAGCGGATGTCGCTGCGGTCGGAGAACTGCTCTAGCTGCAAGCGCAGCAAGGTCAGGAAATGCGGCGACACCTGCATCGTGGCCTGGCCGGGAAAGCCTGCAAAAAAAAGTTCCGGGAACCGTGGTTGAAATCTGGGATTTTGCCTTAAGATTTACCTATCGACCACTACTTCGCGGTCCGCGAGCGGACCTCCAGGTGCAGGGGCGAACGCATCGGTTGCACTTTTCTGCAAACGAGGCTACAGCAGAGAGAGACCCGTCCCTCCGCTGTTCGGAGGCATTCCCTGGGATGCCTCCGAGTTGCTTCCTGTCTGGCGATTCCCTGAGCAGCTGCCAGCAGCCGCCCCAGGAATTCCGCTCCCGGTAGCCAGATGTCTGGACGTGCCTGCGCTTCCCCAGGGAGCGCTCAGCAGGTTTGTCTCGTCCTGCGAGACCGCCCCATCCTCTCCATCCCTCTCCATCTCCCCCTAGGGAGTTGTTTCATGTCCAAGAAGCGCAAGCGGATCAGTCGCCGTCGTCTCGCCGGTCAGCGCGTGCTCGCCCACGTGCCCACCCACAACCTTGAGACCGGAGAGCACAAGCCGGTCACCGCTGCCCGCCGCTACATCGCCGAAACCGGCCTTGAAGCGCCCGCACTGCTCAACGTCCGCCGCAACGAGCACACCACCGATCGTTTCTTCTGGGGTGAGAAGGGCCTGTTCAGCGCCCAGTACGCCGAGGAGAACCACTTTCTGTTCCCCTCCCTGCGCCTGATCGTCGATCAGGTCGGTGAGGACAACCTCTTCGCCGGCCTTGAGTCCACTGGCTCCGACGACTGGGAAGAGATGGAAGAGTACGAATACGCCTTCGTCTGAGGTCTGCCCCTGGGGCACCGCCCGATCAACCCCTGTGGATCCATGGATCCCAGGGGTTTGTTTATGGGCGTGGCTGGGGCCAGTGCCTCTGCAGGAAGGAGCGCAGCGCGGGGAACAGGGCCGGGTCAATGCTGTGTCCCCCTGGGAAGCCCAGTAACTCACTCTCCCCCCCGGCGCTCTGCCAGAGCCGCTGCAGCTCTTCGCTGGCGCCATAGGGCACCACCGGGTCCGCCCGGCCGTGGGTGAGCAGGATCGGCGGTAAGGGGGATTGCGGGCTCCAGCCGGGGTGGGGATAGCCGCTGCAGCTGATCACCCCGGCCACCGGCAGATCGCCGGCCACATCCAGGGCCATGGCAGCACCCTGGGAGAAGCCGAGAACAATGGTCCGCTCCAGGGGCAGGGTGTCCGCCAGGGCCTCCAGCCGCTGGCGCAGCAGCAGCCTGGCCTCCGCCAGGCCCGGCCACTCCGGCTGTTGCAGGTCATACCACTGGCGCCCGACTCCGTAGGGGTGGGGTTCGGGGGCGCGCAGGCTGATCACCCCTGTGTCGCGGCTGGCGAGTTCCTCCCCCAGATCCAGCAGGTCGTCGGCATCGGCGCCCCAGCCATGCAGCAGCACCAGCCGTTGCTCGGCGGCGGCGGGTCCGCGGATCAGAAGGTCATCCGTCATGGCAATTGGGTAATGGCGCGCTCGGGTGGGGGTGCAGGCGTCAGGGCCGGAGCCTGAGCCGGAGCTGGGGCCATGGTGCTGCGCGGTTGGTGCTGTTGGGGTGCTGCTGCTGCGTAAGTTGTGGCCAGCACGCCATCACGACCGTCCATGGCCCCCACCGCGCTGCTGAGTGTGTCGGACAAGCAGGGCTTGGTGGAACTCGCCACGGCCCTGCACCACCGCCATGGCTACAGCCTGCTCTCAAGTGGCGGCACCGCGGCCGCCCTGGCCGCCGCCGGCCTGCCGGTGACCCGCGTGGCCGATCACACCGGATCGCCGGAAATTCTCGGCGGCCGGGTCAAGACCCTGCATCCGCGCATTCACGGCGGCATCCTGGCCCGCCGGGAGGATCCAGCCCACAGAGCTGATCTGGAGTCCCAGGCGATCACCCCAATCGATGTGGTGGTGGTGAACCTCTATCCCTTCCGCGAAGTGGTGGCCGACCCGGCCGTCTCCTGGGAGACGGCGGTGGAAACGATCGATATCGGTGGCCCGGCCATGGTGCGTGCCGCCGCCAAGAACCATGCTGACGTGGCGGTGCTCACTGCCCCCGGCCAGTACGGCGACTTCCTCGCGGCCCTGGCCGGCGGTCGTGTCGATGCCTCCCTGCGCCGCCAGCTCGCCCTTGAGGCCTTCCGTCACACCGCCAGTTACGACAGCGCCATCAGCAGCTGGCTGGCGGAGAAACTGGAGCCTGCGGCCGCAGAGCAGGAGCTCCCTCTGCGGCTGGAGTTGCCCTTGCGCCAGCCCCTGCGCTATGGCGAGAATCCCCACCAGCAGGCCGGCTGGTACAGCGAGCCCGGGGCGGGCTGGGGCGGGGCCCGGCAGCTGCAGGGCAAGGAGCTCAGCTTCAACAACCTGCTCGACCTCGATGCCGCCCTGGCCACCGTGAGGGAGTTCGGGTACGGCGCCGACGTCAAACCCGCGGCTGTTGTGGTGAAACACACCAACCCCTGCGGTGCGGCCGTGGGCAGAAGCGCCTCCGAGGCGCTGCAGCGGGCCCTGGAGGCGGATTCGGTCTCGGCCTTCGGAGGCATCGTTGCCCTCAACACTGGGGTCGATGGGGCAAGTGCCGAGCGGCTCACCAGCCTGTTCCTGGAATGTGTTGTGGCGCCCGGTTACAGCGAGGAGGCCCTCGCGCTGTTGGGGGCCAAGGCCAACCTGCGTCTGCTGGAGCTGCCCGCGGAGGCAGTGGCGCTGGCGCCGCGGCGCCAGCTGCGCACCGTGCTCGGCGGCCTCCTGTCCCAGGACCTCGATGACCGGCCCGTCAGCGAAGCCGATTGGCAGGTCGTCAGTAAGCGGCCGCCCAGCCCCGCCGAGCTCGACGACCTGCGTTTCGCCTGGCGCCTGGTGCGCCATGTGCGCTCCAACGCGATCGTGGTGGCCAGGGGCGGGGTCAGCCTGGGGATCGGTGCCGGCCAGATGAACCGGGTCGGCTCAGCCAGGCTCGCCCTGGAGTCGGCTGGAGTTTCCAGCCAGGGGGCGGTGCTCGCCAGTGATGGTTTCTTTCCCTTCGCTGACACCGTGCGGCTGGCGGCGGAGCATGGGATCACCGCGGTGATCCAGCCGGGCGGCAGCATGCGCGACGGGGAGTCGATCCAGGCTTGTGACCAGCTCGATCTGGCGATGATCTGCACCGGCCGCCGGCACTTCCTGCACTGAACGGGTCAGCCGTGGGCGCCGAACGGCACGGGGAGAATGGGAAGCAGTAGTTTCGCTGCCAACGGCTTCACCCCGTGACCATGCCTGACGCTCTCGCTTTCAATCTGAATTTTTTGCACCCGCTGCTGATGTGGGTGTTGCTGGCCCTCTCCGGCTATGCCCTGATCCTGGGCATCAAGGCCAAGAAGACCCGCACAGCCGATGCGGAGCAGCGCAAGGAGCTGATCAAGGGCAAGTTCGGTCAACGCCACTTCCAGATCGGCTCGATCGTGCTGGCGGTGATGGTGCTCGGCAGCTTCGGCGGCATGGCCGTCACCTACATCAACAACGGCAAGCTGTTCGTGGGTCCACACCTGCTGGTGGGCATCGCCATGGTCAGCCTGATCGCCGTGGCGGCCTCCCTCTCGCCATTGATGCTCAAAGGCAACCTGATTGCCCGCAAGGCCCATGTCGGCCTGAACATGACCCTGATGACCCTCTTCCTCTGGCAGGCGGTCACTGGCATGCAGATCGTCAACAAGATCTGGACCGATCGCTGAGGCCTTGATCAGAAGGCTGTCAGAAGGGGGCCCGGCGTCGGGGCGGGCATTCCAGCTCGTGGGTGGCGTGAAAGTCTTCCTGGACCTTCCAGGTGAGCTTGCGCGAGATCTGACGCACGATCTGACGCAGCAGGTGATCGCCGCTGGATTGGACCAGCTTGTCGGGAAGCAGGCCGATCACCGCTGGCAGCCGGATCCACACGCACAGGTCGAGTTCCCAGCGCACCTGGGTGAGGATGCCGGCCTCAGTCCCTGAATCAGGCTCGCCCTCTGAGCCCTGCTCCAGCTGCAGGGCGGCGTTGAATTCGACGTCATAGATCTCCTGCAGGCTGGCGTCAGGGGTGCTCAAGGCTGCTGCTGTGACGATGCGATAGATGCCTTCGCTCTGGGGCAGGAGCTCCAGGCCGATGGTGGGTTCCACCTCGAAGCCGAAATTGCCGAAGCGCCCCAGGGTCAGGGCATAGCCGTTGGTCCCGAGCGGTTGCACCGTCATCGGAGCCGCGCAACGTCGGAACCAGCCATCGTGGTGGTCGAGATAGGTGGCCACGGAGTGGGACGGAGCCCGCATCTCCATGACATCAGCGAAGCGGCTGCTGTACCGGCGAACCCGAAGATCGTCGCTGTGGCGCAGGGGCAGGGCTTCCGCTGGCGGGCACTGGGCAGACTCCGGATCCTGGGCAAAGGCCACGGTTGTCGAGGCGTCGCGGGACAGAGCGGTGCTCAAAACTGTTCGATCTCCTCGAGGCCCAAGCAAGTACCCCGTGATGGCGGGAGACAGTGAATCAATGTAACTGCAGCTTGCATGGGCCGCCGGCGCGGTTGTGACAGCCACGGAGCTGAGGGTTGGGAGGGCTCCGCTCAGCCGCTCCCGGCATTCGCCCTCAGTTGTCGCAAAGCTCCATGAGGTGGCGGATCACGTCCTCCACCACCCGGTCGGGAGTCGAGGCGCCGGAGGTGATGCCCACGCGCAGTGGGCCCTCCGGCAGGAAGGGCGCCACCACCTCAAGATCGCCCCCAAGGGGCATGTGCTCGATGCGGTTGCCCGGCCCGATCCGCTCGGGTGTGTCGATGTGGAAGGAGCGGATGCCGCGGCTGATGGCGATCTCCTGCAGGTGAGTGGTGTTCGAGGAGTTGTACCCGCCGATGACGACCATCAGATCGAGCGGTTCATCCACCAGGGAGAACATGGCGTCCTGCCGCTCCTGGGTGGCGTCGCAGATGGTGTTGAAGGCCAGGAAGTGGTCGTTGAGCTCAGCTGGGCCGTAGCGCTGCAGCATGGTGCGCTCGAACATGCGCCCGATTTCCTCGGTTTCACTCTTGAGCATCGTCGTCTGATTGGCCACACCGACACGCACCAGATCCAGATCGGGATCGAATCCCGGGGAGGACGCCTTGGCGAAGTGGGTGATGAAGGCCTCGCGGTCGCCCTTGCCCAGGATGTAGTCGCAGACCATCTGGGCCTCGGCCAGATCAAGCACCACCAGATAGGTGCCGGCGAAGGAGCTGGTGGCGAGGGTTTCCTCGTGCTTCACCTTGCCGTGGATGATCGAGCTGAAGGCGTGCTTCTTGTGCTTCTCCACGGTGTTCCACACCTTCGAGACCCAGGGACAGGTGGTGTCGACGATGTGACAGCCGCGCTCGTTCAGGAGCTGCATTTCCTGCACGGTGGCACCGAAGGCCGGCAGGATCACCACATCACCGACGCCCACCTCCGAGAAGTCCTTGACCCCTTCCTCGACGCGGATGAACAAGACGTTCATGTCGCGCAGATGGGCGTTAACCGAGGGATTGTGGATGATTTCGTTGGTGATCCAGATCCGCTCGCTGGGGTAGTGCCGCCGGGTTTCGTAGGCCATGGCCACGGCGCGTTCCACGCCCCAGCAGAAGCCGAAGGCCTCAGCCAGGCGCACAGTGAGACGGCCATGGCGCAGCTCGTAGCCGTTGTCCCGCAGACCGGCGATCAGATCGCTCTGATAGGCCTGCTCGAGACTCCCGGCCACCTGCTCACCCAGACCGAAACCGCGGCGGTTGTAGCGCTCGGAGTGGTGCAACGAGCGTTTGAAGGCGCGGGTGTCCATGGCGTCGCCGCAAGGCATGCAGGGGCCGACTCTATGGGCTGAGGACCATGATCGGGCGGAAAAAAGCCCCGGTGGGGACCGGGGCCAGTCACGACCATGCGGTCGGAACGGGAAGAGCCAGGGGCTCAGTTCGTCGTGGATGCGAAGTCGGGATAGGCCTCCATCCCGTGCTCCGAGATATCGAGACCTTCGATCTCTTCTCTCTCTGTGACGCGGATGCCCCCAGAGAGACCCGCGAGGACAGACCAGATGATCCAGGAGGTGACGAGGGCGAAAATCGCGTAGCTGAGGGAACCAAGGATCTGAAGACCGAGCTGGGCGAAACCCTTGCCAAGGAGCAGGCCCTTGTCGGTGCTGAACAGACCTACGGCGAGTGTGCCCCAGATGCCGCAGGTGCCGTGTACCGACCAGGCACCAACCGGATCATCAATGCCGAGGCTGTCGACGAAACTGACAGAGAACACCACCAGGGTGCCGGCGATGAACCCAACCACCCAGGCAGCGGGCATTGAGAAGCCGTCGCAGCCAGCGGTGATCCCGACCAGACCGGCCAGGATGCCGTTGATCGTCATGGTGAGGTCGGGTTTGCCTGAATGCAGCTGGGAGAAGATTGTTCCAGCAATGCCCCCTCCGGCGGCCCCGAGGGTGGTGGTCACAGCGATGTAAGGAACAGTTTCGTTCATCGCCAGGACCGAACCCGGGTTGAAGCCGTACCAGCCGATCCAGAGGATCAGGCAGCCAAGAGTGGCAATCGCCAGGTTGTGGCCGGGGATGGCCTGGGTCTTACCGTCTTCGAATTTTCCGATTCTGGGGCCCAGGATCATCGCTCCGGCCAGACCAGCGCAAGCGCCAACGGTGTGAACCAAGGTGGAGCCGGCGAAATCGATGAAGCCGAGCTGGTTGAGCCAGCCGGCTGCATTCCATTTCCAGCTGCCCGCTATCGGATAGACGAAGGCCACCAGCACCAGCGAGAAGACCACGAACTCGCCGAACTTGATCCGCTCAGCCACCAGACCCGAAACGATCGTTGCGGAGGTACCAGCGAAGGCCACCTGGAAGAGGAAATCGACCGAGGGCACCAGGGCGCCGTCGGTGACCATCTGCGGGGTCACGGTGGGGTCGAAGAACAGACCCAGCGGGCCGCCCTTGCCGTAGAAGAGCCAACCGGGAATCACCGGCTCGCCGTACATCAGCGAGAAGCCGATCAGCCAGTAGGCGC
Organism: Synechococcus sp. Cruz-7E5; assembly: GCF_024345995.1. Lineage (GTDB taxonomy): Bacteria > Cyanobacteriota > Cyanobacteriia > PCC-6307 > Cyanobiaceae > Regnicoccus_A. The sequence goes on along the minus strand of NZ_JAGQCE010000003.1, from coordinate 195,399 downwards.
TCGCCGCAAGGGCGAACACGATCAGGTTCTTGGCGAGGATGTTGGTGGCGTTCTTCTGGCGGCAGAGACCGGCTTCGACCATGGCGAAGCCGGCGTTCATGAAGATCACCAGAATGGCGGCGATCAGCAGCCAGACATTGTTGATCAGGAAAGCCGGAGTGAGCTCAGGAAGCTCGGCAGCGTGGGCGGAGAGGTTGAACACCCCGAGGCCGAAGAGGGCCAGGGGCACACAGGCCAGCCAGGTGAGCGTGCGGGAATTGGAGAGCCCGCGGATGCTGCGCAGCAGCAGTTCGGGAGCCTCGAGCAGACTCGCCTCCTGAAGACGCCGCGGCCGGCGTCGCCCAGGGGCGTGAGGAGCAACTGTCATGGAGCGGAACGTCGCACAGGATTTTGCGGAGAGAGGATGGATCACGCCCAAGGGCGTTCCTACATGGCAAAAGTGCACGGTGCGGCATCAATCGCTGGTGGCGTTCGCTACAAAACCTCTGATCCGTTTGCGTTGGGAGGCGCCGGGGGTTCGCTGGGGATCAACTCGGCCACGCCGAGCCAGCTCACGCCCTCGGCGCTGAAGCGGTAGCGCAGGGGCAGTACCTGAACCCCTGCCGCCAGGGCCTCCCGGAACAGCTCGCCGTAGCGGGGATCCGCCGAATCCCCCGGTGCGAAGGCCGTCACGTCGGCGCGGCTCAGGCAGGGAACGAGCAGGCCGCGGGCTTCGGGTCCAACGGCCATCAGCTCGCGAAGGTGCTTCTGGCCCCTCTCGGTGACCGTATCCGGGAACAGAGCAAGCTCCCCCCGGCTCCAGGTGGTGTTCTTGACCTCCAGGTAGATCGGTCGCGGGTCGGCGGCGTCGGCGGGAGGGCTCAGCAGCAGATCGATCCGGCTGCGACGGTTCTGCCCGTAGGGCACCTCGGCGCGGATCGATTCGATCGGTCCCAGCCAGCGCTCCAGGCAGCCCGCTTCGATCGTGGCCCGCACCAGTCGGTTGGGGAGGGCCGTGTTCACCCCCACCCAGCAGGCCTGGCCGTCACTGCCCCTCACCAGGGCCTGCTCCCAGGTCCAGGCCAGCTTGCGCTCGGGCCTGGGGTCGTGGCGCAGGCGCACGCGTTCTCCTGGAAGGAGCACCCCGGTCATGGGTCCGGTGTTGGGGCAATGGGCGGTCACCACCTGGCCGCCTGCCAGCTCCACATCGGCCAGGAAGCGTTTGTAGCGGCGCAGCAGCACCCCCTCCACCAGGTTCTGCATCGGCAGGATCAGGCTGGGGCAGGGCTTCGGATCCGGCATCAACTCGGGTGCTGGCCAGGGGGGCTGGCTCAGGCGCCCATGCTGCCGCTCGGCCGGCCGGTCTCGCTGCGGGCGACGGGGTGGAGAATCCCCCGATGGATGGGGCCCAACGGCCTGACTGGATGGCGAAATCCCTGCGGCGCATCGCCCTGATCGTGGCCCTGGCCACGGCCCTGAGCAAGGTGGCCGGTCTGCTGCGACAGCTGGTGATCGCCGCCGCCTTCGGGGTGGGAGCCGCTTACGACGCCTACAACTACGCCTACGTACTGCCCGGTTTCCTGCTGATCCTGCTGGGGGGCATCAACGGGCCGTTCCACAGCGCCATGGTGAGCGTGCTGGCCCGCCGCCCCCGCGAGGAGGGGGCCCATGTGCTGGCAGCGATCAACACCCTGGTGGGGGTTGGTCTGCTTGGTGTGACCGTGCTGCTGGTGGTCGGAGCCGATCCGCTGATCTCCCTGGTGGGGCCGGGGCTGGGGGACGAGCGCCACGCCATCGCCGTGCTGCAGCTGCGCTGGATGGCGCCGATGGCCCTGTTTTCCGGCCTGATCGGCCTGGGCTTCGGGGCTCTCAATGCCGCCGACGTGTTCTGGCTGCCCTCGGTGAGCCCGCTGGTGTCGAGCGTGGCGATGATCGGCGGCATCGGCATTCTCTGGTGGCAGCTGGGCCCGGCGATCACCCTCCCCGCCACGGCGGTGATCGGCGGCGTGGTGCTGGCACTCACCACCACCCTGGGGGCGCTGCTGCAGTGGCTGATCCAGCTGCCCGCCCTGGCGAAGGAGGGGCTGAATCGGTTTCAGCTCGTCTGGGATTGGCAGCACCCTGGCGTCAGGGAGGTCCTTCAGGTGATGGGTCCGGCCACGCTCTCCTCAGGGATGCTGCAGATCAATGTGTTCACCAGTCTGTTCTTCGCCTCAGGGATGGTGGGTGCGGCGGCCGGCCTGGGTTACGCCAACCTGCTGGTGCAGACACCGCTGGGCTTGATCTCGAACGCCTTGCTCGTGCCGCTGCTGCCGGTGTTCTCCCGGCTGACTGCCCCAGCCGACAGATCTGCCCTGGTCGGCCGCATCCGCCAGGGTCTGATGCTCTCGAACGCCAGCATGCTGCCGCTGGGGGCCCTGATGGTGGGTCTGGCCGGTCCGATCGTGGCCCTGATCTACAAGCGGGGGGCCTTCGACGTGGATGCGGCCCAGCTGGTGACGAGCCTGCTTATCGCCTACGGGATCGGCATGCCCGCCTACCTCGGCCGTGATGTGATCGTGCGCGTCTTCTATGCCCTGGGTGATGGCAACACCCCATTCCGCTTCTCCCTGGCCGGGATCGGCTTCAACGTGATCTTCTGCTGGTTGTTCGTCGGGGGGCCCACCCCCTGGGGGCTCCAGCTCCCGGCGTTCAACTTCGGTGCCGCCGGGCTGGTGATGGCCACGGTGGCGGTGAATGTGCTCACCTGCGCCGGATTGCTGCTGGCGCTGCAACGGCGCCTTGGCAGCCTGCCCCTGCGGGCCTGGGGGCGGGATAGCCTGCTGTTGCTGCTGGCCGCCCTAGTGGGAGGGCTGGCCGCCTGGGTGCTCTCCAGCTATGTGGCCTGGCCAGGCGGACTGCTGGGCCAGCTGCTTCAGTGCGCGCTGAGTACCGGCCTGGGGCTGACTCTCTATGGCCTGATTGCCAGCTGGGCAGGGGTGCCCGAGGCCCGTGATCTGGTCCTGCAGGTGCGCGTGCGCCTCAGCCGGGGTTCCTGAGGGTCACCCGGCGCTCCTCACGCACCTGAACCGGGATCTCCAGGTGGCTGCGTCCGAGCATCTGGGGGCCATCCACCGAGAAGATCCGCGCCTCGATGCCGAAATCACGAAAGGCGTTCTCCAGTTCCTGGATCAGCGCCTTCTCCACCTGGGCCTCGGCGTCGACGACCTTGCCGATCAAGCGGCCGCCCAGGGGGCCGATGCGCTGACGGACCACCTCTCGGGCATTGGTGACCTCGATGACCAGCATCCAACGCCTGCAATGGGTTTGAACCTTATCCGCTGCGCAACGTCCAGGCCGGCACTGTCGTGCTTCTTCAGCCGCTGCCACCCATCCCTGGAGCTCAGTGCCCAATGTTCTCAAGCACGTCCTCGAGATCACGCAACTGCCCCGGGGGGAGCAGACGGGCCAGCGGCAGGCGGCTGGAGCCTCCGCCGATCGGCACCTGGACCGCTTCAAGGGCCTGGCGGGCGCAGACGCCTGGCCCCTGATCGAGCCGGGCGGCGCATTCGATCGCCAGGGTCATCGCCAGACCGGCATCGCCCAGGTAGAGATGCCAGCTGGCCACCTGGATGTAGAGGCGGTCAGCCAGGGCCAGGCTCAGCTCCTCGAGTTCAGGTCCCGTCAGGCTCACTGGACTTGGGTGCGCTCAGACCTCACCTTGGTCGAGGGTCTGGCTTCGTGGGCGCAGCCGCAACACGATGATGAGGTGCAGCAGCCAGCCCGCCCCCCAGGTCAGGCTCAGCCAGCTCAGGTGCATCCAGGGATGACGCAGCCCCTGCACGAACCACAGACCCGTGTTCAAGGCAGCGAACAGGCCGCCATGGAGGCAGAGGTTCACCACCCGCTCGTAGTGGCGGTAGGTGGGGTCGGCGGGGTCGGCGGGGCCGTACCAGCGAATCGGCATGGGGAGAGGGAACGCAGAGCCTGAGGTGGCTGATTCGATTGTGCCCGGGCGACAGTTGACGAATGGCCCCCCCATGCGGTGAGAATGCTTTGGCACGCGCTTGTAGCTCAGCGGATTAGAGCATCTGACTACGGATCAGAGGGTCGGGAGTTCGAATCTCTCCAGGCGCGCTTTTCAACCGTCCGACATCGGACGGTTTTTTTTGGTTTGTCCTCCTCCAGTGGCGTTGACCCTGGCGTTGGCGACCCAGGCGTTGACCCGACCGCGCTCCCCCCAGCCATTTGAGCCTTGGCCAACCGGCCTGCTGAAGCGCCGGGATGATTTCTTACGATGGGAAGCTCGCGCCTTGCCGTCGACACCATGGTGGAAACCACCGGTACGCCCCTGAACCAGTCCCTGGCGGCCGGTGATCCCGCCATCGCCGCCCTGATCGGCCGAGAGCTGGAGCGTCAGCAGACCCATCTGGAGCTGATCGCCAGCGAGAATTTCACTTCCCGGGCCGTGATGGAGGCCCAGGGATCGGTGCTCACAAATAAGTACGCCGAAGGCTTGCCACACAAGCGTTACTACGGCGGCTGTGAGCATGTCGACGCGATCGAGGAGCTGGCGATCGCCCGGGCCCGCCAGCTGTTCGGAGCCGCCTGGGCAAACGTGCAGCCCCACAGTGGCGCCCAGGCCAACTTCGCTGTGTTCCTGGCCCTGCTCCAGCCCGGCGACACGATCCTGGGCATGGATCTCTCCCATGGCGGTCACCTCACCCATGGCTCGCCCGTGAATGTCTCGGGCAAGTGGTTCAAGGCCGTCCATTACGGCGTCGATCCCCACACCCACCGGCTCGACTACGACGCCATCCGGGCCCTGGCCGAGCAGCACCGCCCCAGGCTGATCATCTGTGGCTACTCGGCTTACCCCCGCACGATCGACTTCGCTGCCTTCCGCTCGATCGCCGATTCCGTCGACGCCTTCCTGCTGGCCGACATGGCCCACATCGCCGGACTTGTGGCGACAGGTGCCCACCCCAGCCCCATCCCCCATTGCCATGTGGTCACCACCACCACCCACAAGACCCTGCGTGGGCCCCGCGGCGGACTGATCCTCTGCAATGACGCCGAGTTCGGCAAGCGCTTCGACAAGGCCGTCTTTCCCGGCAGCCAGGGCGGCCCCCTGGAACATGTGGTGGCGGCCAAGGCCGTGGCCTTCGGCGAGGCCCTGCAGCCCTCCTTCCGGGCCTACAGCCAGCAGGTGATCCGCAATGCCCAGGCCATGGCCACGCGGATCCAGGAGCGCGGCATCGCCGTCGTTTCCGGTGGTACCGACAACCACCTGGTGCTGCTCGATCTGCGCTCGATCGGACTCACCGGCAAGGTGGCTGACCTGCTGGTGAGCGAGGTCAACATCACGGCCAATAAGAACACCGTGCCCTTTGATCCTGAATCGCCCTTCGTCACCAGTGGTCTGCGCCTCGGCACAGCTGCCCTCACCACCCGTGGCTTCGATGCCGACGACTTCGCTGAGGTGGCCGATGTGATCGCCGACCGGCTGCTTCATCCCGACGACAGCGTCATCGAGCTGCGCTGCCGCGAGCGCGTGCGTGCCCTCTGTGAGCGCCATCCGCTCTACGGCCCGAGCCGCATTCCCCAGCCGGCCTGACCCTGACTGCCTAAGCTTTGCCCTCGGTGCGGTCCCTGCATGGCTCCCCCCGCGACGTTGCCGCCAGCGTTGCCCCGCCCCGGGCCGTGGTTCGTTAGCCGGTCGTTTCCACTCCCAGGTGACTCCATGCTCGCCCGTTGCTCGTGAGCGTGGCCGCCAGTCCGCTCGCTGCGGCCCTCTTCACCTTGTTGATCGCGGCGCTGCTCACGGCTCTGGTCGTGCCGCTGGTTCGCCGGATGGGGCTTCACTATGGCCTCTTCGATGCGCCTGATCCGCGAAAGCAGCACGACGTGCCGATGGTGCGGCTCGGGGGGATCGGCATGGTGGCGGGCTTTTCCCTGGCCCTGGCGATCACCTGGGCACTGGGGGGATTCGGCAACCTGGCTCCGGACCGGGACCAGCTGATCTGGACCACCCTGGCCGGTGCGCTCTGTTACTTCGTGATCGGCCTGGCCGATGACCTCTTCGCCCTCCCGCCCCTGCCGCGCCTGGCCGGCCAGGTGGCCGTGGCGGTTGTGGTCTGGGGCGAGGGGGTGCGCATCGGAGCAATCGATCTGCCCCTTGGATGGTTCGGTCTGCCGTCGCTGGCCTTTCCACTGCCAGACATCCTCAGCCTGCTGGCCACGGTGATCTGGCTGGTGGGCATCACCAATGCCATCAACTGGATCGATGGTCTTGACGGGCTTGCGGCCGGCGTGGGCGGCATCGCCGCGGTGGGGCTGCTCTCGGTGAGCTTCAGCCTGCAGCAGAGCGCAGCAGGTCTGCTTGCGGCCGCCTTGGCCGGAGCCTGCCTTGGCTTTCTGCGCCACAACTTCAACCCCGCCCGCATTTTCATGGGAGATGGCGGCTCCTATTTCCTGGGCTTTGCCCTGGCGGCGATCAGCATCGTCGGCCCGGCCAAAGGGCTCACCACCGTCAGCCTTCTGTTCCCCCTGCTGATTCTCTCCCTGCCACTGGCCGACATGTCGGCGGTGATCATGGGCCGGCTCAGTGAGGGGCACTCACCCTTTTATCCCGACCGTCGCCATCTCCACCACCGGCTGCTGCGGGCAGGCTTCAGCCATCGCCGCACAGTGCTGCTCATCTACGCCTTCACCCAGTGGCTGGCGGCTCTGGCCCTGGTGGCAGCCAATGTGCAGCTGCGCTTCCTCTGGCTCGCGCTGGCTACCGCGGTGCTGATCGGCGCGGTGCTGGGATCCCGGCGCCAGCGCAGGTTATCGGGCGATTCCATAACCACCAATTCCTCTCCAGCCTTCCCCTGTGATGCCGGTCGTGACCCGAAGCTCTGAGAGTGGGGCCAGCGGTGGCACCGAAATCCTCTGCATCGGCACGGAGCTGCTGCTGGGCAACATCCTCAACGGCAACGCCCGCTGGCTGGCGGAGCAGCTGGCAGGTCTGGGGCTACGCCATTACCGCCAGTCCGTGGTGGGGGACAACCGGGATCGCCTGATCGCCATGGTGCAGGAGGCCTCCAGGCGTTGCCGGGTGCTGATCTGCACCGGTGGCCTCGGCCCCACGCCTGATGACCTCACCACCGAGGCGCTGGCCGCTGCCTTCGCCACCCCGCTCGAGGAGCGGCCCGAGGTGTGGCGCGATATCGAGGCCAAGTTCGCGGCCCTGGGCCGCACCCCTTCGCCAAGCAACCGCAAGCAGGCCCTGCTGCCGGTGGGGGCCGAACTGTTGCCCAACCCGCTCGGCACGGCCCCCGGCATGATCTGGACCCCCAGGCCCGGCTTCACCCTGCTCACCTTTCCCGGAGTGCCCTCCGAGCTGCGGGCGATGTGGGCCGCAACCGCGGCGCCATGGCTGCGCGGACAGGGTTTTGTCGAGGGGGTGTTCGCCAGCCGGATCCTGCGCTTCTGGGGGGCGGGGGAGTCGCTCCTGGCGGAGCAGGTGGCCGACCTGCTGGAGCTGACCAATCCCACCGTGGCCCCCTACGCCGGCACGGGTGAGGTGAAGTTGCGGATCACGTCCCAGGGACCCACGCTCCAGCAGGCCGAGGTGCTCCTGGCCCCGGTGGAAGCCGAGCTGCGCCTGCGGCTGGGGTCCTGGTTCTACGGAGTGGACGACGACAGCCAGGCCTCCCTCTGCCTGGAGCTGCTGCGGCGGCGGGGGGAGTCGCTGGCCGTGGCGGAGTCGTGCACCGGCGGTGGGCTGGGCGCAGCCCTGACGGCGGTGGCCGGTGCTTCGGATGTGTTCCTCGGCGGCGTGATCGCCTACGCCAACTCCGTCAAGCAAGCGCTGCTGGGGGTCCCCGCCGCCATGCTCGAGACCCACGGGGCGGTGAGTGATCCGGTGGCGATCGCCATGGCCGAAGGGGTGCGGCGGATCACCGGCAGTACCTGGGCCCTGGCGCTCACGGGAGTCGCCGGCCCCGCTGGTGGCAGCCCCGGGAAGCCGGTTGGGCTGGTGCACATCGCCCTGGCGGGGCCCCGGGGGGCCGCCAGTGAGGGTGTGCGTTTCGGCGCTGGCCGCAGCCGCGACTGGATCCAGTCGGTGAGCGCCGGCGAGGCCCTCAACCGCCTGCGCCTGCGTCTGCTGGCCGAGACGCAGGCTGATCTCCAGATCCCTCCGCTTTAGGCTGATCTGTCTTGGGCCTGGAGGGCACGGTGAGCGCCGGCACGCTGTACGACAAGGTCTGGGACATGCACCGCGTGGCGGAGTTGCCCGGAGGGTCCACCCAGCTGTTCATCGGCCTGCACCTCATCCATGAGGTGACCAGCCCACAGGCCTTCGCCGCCCTGAAGGAGCTGGGCCTGGGTGTACGCCATCCCGAGCGCACTGTGGCCACTGTGGATCACATCGTGCCCACCACCTCCCAGGTCCGTCCCTTTGCCGATTCCCTCGCCGAGGAGATGCTCTCCACCCTGGAGGGCAACTGCGCCGAGCACGGCATCACCCTGCATGGCCTCGGCAGCGGCCGCCAGGGCATCGTCCATGTGATCGCGCCGGAGTTGGGGCTCAGCCAGCCGGGCATGACGGTCGCCTGCGGCGATTCGCACACCTCCACCCACGGCGCCTTCGGGGCGATCGCCTTCGGTATCGGCACCAGCCAGGTGCGCGATGTGCTCGCCAGCCAGAGCCTGGCGATGAACAAGCTCAAGGTGCGGCGGATCCTGGTGGAGGGCCACCTGCAGCCGGGCGTGTTCGCCAAGGATCTGATCCTCCACGTGATCCGCCACCTAGGGGTGAAGGGCGGTGTGGGCTACGCCTATGAATTCGCCGGATCCTGCATCGACGCCCTCTCGATGGAGGAGCGCATGACCCTGTGCAACATGGCGATCGAGGGGGGTGCACGCTGCGGTTACGTCAATCCCGACGCCACCACCTTCGCCTACATCAAAGGTCGGCCCTTCGCCCCTGAGGGGATGGCCTGGGATCAGGCGGTGGCCTGGTGGAGCTCCCTCGCCAGCGGTCCTGATGCCGTGTTCGACGACGAAGTGCGCTTCGACGCCGGCACGATCGCCCCCACCGTCACCTGGGGGATCACTCCGGGTCAGGGGATCGGGGTTGATGAAACGGTGCCCATCCCTGAACAGATGGCCGCCGAGGAGCGCCCGATTGCCGAGGAGGCCTATCGCTACATGGACCTGGCCCCGGGAACGCCGATCCTGGGTCTGCCTGTGGATGTCTGTTTCATCGGCAGTTGCACCAATGGCCGCCTCAGTGACCTGCGGGCGGCTGCGGCAGTGGCCCGTGGCCGCCAGGTGGCTGCGGGGATCAAGGCCTTCGTGGTGCCAGGCTCCGAGCAGGTGGCCGCCCTGGCCCGGGCCGAGGGGCTTGACCGGCTGTTTCAGGATGCTGGCTTCGAATGGCGTGAACCCGGCTGCTCGATGTGCCTGGCGATGAATCCGGATCGGCTTGAGGGCCGCCAGATCAGCGCCAGCTCCAGCAACCGCAATTTCAAGGGCCGCCAGGGCTCCGCCTCCGGCCGAACTCTGCTGATGAGCCCGGCGATGGTGGCCGCGGCGGCTGTCACCGGCCATGTGAGCGATGTGCGCGAACTGCTGGAGAACCCCTGCACATTCGCCTCTGCTCCTGCCGAAACCAGGCCTGTGGCGACATCACCTTCCCTGCTGCCATGAGCGACTCCCCTTTCCCCTTCGGCCCGATCCCCGTTCTTCAGGGCCGCGTCGTCGTTGTCAGCGGCGATGACATCGACACCGACCGGATCATCCCGGCCCGTTATCTCAAGTGCGTCACCTTCGAGGGGCTCGCCCATGGGGCGTTTGCCGATGACCGCCTCGAGCTGGAGGGCTCCCACCCGTTCGATCGCCCCGAGCATCAAGGGGCCAGCATCCTGGTGGTGAACCGCAACTTCGGCTGCGGCTCCAGCCGGGAGCATGCTCCCCAGGCTCTGATGCGCTGGGGGATCCGCGCCGTGGTGGGGGAGAGTTTTGCCGAGATCTTCTTCGGCAACTGCCTGGCCCTTGGGATCCCCTGCCTCAGCGGTGATCACGCCACGATCCTTGCGCTGCAGCAGGCGGCCCTCCGCCAGCCCGATGCCAGCTTCAGGCTGGATCTGGCCACGGCGGAGATCCACAGCCACTCCCCTGGTGCTGCCGCCGAGTCAACGCAGCGGTGGAGCCTGGAGCTGGCGGCCGGCCCCCGGCAGATGTTGCTCAGTGGCCAGTGGAATGCCACGGGCCAGCTGCTGTCCCACGATGAGGAGCTGGTCCGGACGGCGGCACGCTTGCCCTATCTGGCCGGTTTCGCCCTGGTCTGAGGCTCAGAACGGGTTCCGGCCTGCTCCGCCACCAGCGCCACTGAGCTCGGGACGGTACGGGGCGAACGGCACCCCTGTCCCCTTGAAGCCGAAGTCGTTCAGGCGGATCCGCACCCCGCCGATGCCCTCATAGGGGCTGTAGAAAACGCTGAAGGCGTAGGAACGGCGCTGCCAGCGCAGTTCCACATAGGAGCCGGTCAATTCGCCGTAGTTCGGCGAGGCGGGGTCCACGTTGACGCCGATCCCCCCGTTGAACAGCAGCGGACCGGCGATCTGCTGGGTGAGCCCGATCCCCACAGTGCCCAGATCGACCGCCGCGTCGAAACCGAACGGGCTGAGGCCATTGCGCAGGGTGATGCCGCCGGTGACCGTCAGCTGGGTGAAATCGAAGAAGCGCTTGTTGAAGTGCCCCAGGGTGAGGGTGGGACCACCGGAGATCGAGAAGGTGTTCTGATAGCTGCCGTCGCCGAAATAGGCCACATTTCCCGAAAGATTCGTGTTCAGGGTCAGGCCTGGCACGATCGGCTCGGGGGAGTAGCGCAGGGCCCCATCGGGCGTGGGGGAGAGGGCGCGGCCCCGCCACAGTTCAAGGGAGCTGTTGAGTGATCCCACCGCGTTGGCTCGCCAGAGCTGGGCAAGATTTCTGGATTCCTCCCCGCTGCTGAGGAATTCGTTGCTCTGGTAGTTGCCCAGGCCCACACGCCAGAAGTAGCGGTTGCTGAGCCTGCCCCAGTTGGGGAGGGTCTCTTCTTTCTCCAGGGAGGCGCCGTAGGCCGAATAGATGTCCTGCTCGCCGAGGGATCCATTCCAGATCCTGAAGCGGTAGGCCCCGAACAGACGGGCAGTGGTGGAGCCCACAAGGGGAAGGTTGATGTTGCGATCCAGCTGGCCCCAGCTGCGGGTGCCGTTGGCGATGTTCTCGGGATTGAAGGTGGAGATGTCGAGGTTCAAGCTGGTATCGAACCCCAGCAGTGGCGTCTTCAGCCGGGCTTCCAGGCCGAACAGATCGCCCAGGGTGTTGTCCTGGCTCACCGAGGGTCCGCCAGCCTGGCCGCCTGGGATCGGATAGCTGTCGGTGGTGCCCTGGTAGGCGCGCTCGAACATGAACTGTGGCTCCAGTTCCAGGGTTCCCTTCTCGCCGATGCGGATCGGCCGCAGGCGCCGGCCCACGTAGAAGCCGTCCCGGTCTTCCCGATCGACTCCCAGCACCCAGCGGTTCTCCACCTCCTGCTGCTTGCGGATGCGCGTGCGCGAGGTCACGGGAATGGCGAAGCGGTCTTCCAGGATCAGCCGGTTGCGTCTGGAGGTGATCAGCAGGTCGCCGTTGGGGTCCTGGTTGACCACCACCTGATCCGCATCCGTCCACGACTGGGCCGGGGTGAAGGGGTCGTTGCTGAAGCTGGCACGGTCGCTGCGCCAGCCGTTGGCCGTCAGCACGATCCTGGCCGCCTGATAGCGCAGATGGGTGAGGGTGCCCTGCACAGCCTGGCGGCTCTTTTCCGCACGAAGCCGCCGCACCTGGGGTGGACGGGACGGTCCGAAGTCGCTGTCCTGATCGGTGGCCACGTCATCGTTGCCACCCGCCTGACGACGGCGTTCGATCACCAGCCCTTCCCGTTGCCGCACTCCGGAGATGCGCTGCTCGATACGCGCGGCGGCGGCGGCGCGCTGCCGCTCCTGCTCGCGCATGGCCCGGAACGATGCTGGCCCCCCTGCCGGGGGGCTCTGGGCAACATCAGCGTTGCTGTCTGACGTCGATGGGTCTGGCGCCGGTACCGGTGCCTCGCCGCCCATGGCCACCTGCTCGAGGGCTTCCGGCAGGGAGCGGGGGCGATCAGGTGGCTCCGCTCCACGGTTGGGGCAGCCCTTGGCCGGCCGCAGATTGGCCTGAGGGTCATCCTGCGGCGCTGGATCACTCCCGAAGCGGTAACGCAGGCCCAGCAGGTAGGCGTTGCTGCCCTCCCTGACGCCGTTGTAGGTGCCGAAGGCACCGGAGCGATGGTGAATCCGTCCCACCATCGACCACTGGGGCGAGAAGGATCCTTCGATCTCGAAGCCCAGATAGTTAAGGAAACGGGCCGACTTCTCCCGGTAGGTGTTCTCGTAGTTGCTGAGGTTGGTGTTTAGGCTCACCCCCTGCACGAAGCCCAGACTCAGCCAGGGTTGCAGCCAGGCCCGCAGTCCGATCCCGCCGGTGAACTCGCCGAAGGTCTGGGCAGAGGTGGAAAGGTTGGCCACCTCGGCGGACGTCAAGGGTCCGAGGAAGCGCCCGCCCTTCTGAGCCGAGGCCCAGTGTCCGAGCGCATTGAAATCCAGCTCCAGGGCGAAGGGGCCGGCCTTGATCAACCGCTTCTGCAGGCCAGCGCCCAGCACCCGCTCTGGCCGGAAGACACCCTGGCCGAAGAAGGTCTGGCCGAAATCGGAGTGGAACATCTGCCCGCCCCAGAGGGTGGCACTCCAGGGATGGGGGTGCCAGTCGGGAATCTCGGGCAGCAGCGTCGGACAGGCGATCGGCTGGGGCTCGGGGAGCGGCACGGACGGGGCCTGCTCAACATCGAGATCCTCCAGGCTGGTTTCGAGGTCGAGAACGCCGTAGACGTCCTCCATCTCCCCCTCGCCTTCGATCAGGCCGTAGCGGAGCATGCTGCCCTGCAGGTACTGCTGGCCACGCCAGAAGCGCACGCTGCCGGTGGCGTAGAGGGTGCGGGTGGTGGTGTCGTACTCGAGGCGGTCCGCCATCAGCCGGCCGCCGGCCAGCACGGCCCTGGCATTGCCGCTGGCCACGTAGCGGTTGATCACCAGGTCAAAGCCCTGTTGATCAGCGCTGATCTCCAGTTCCTTGGGAGGGGTTTTGACGGGAGGCTCTGAGGCGGCTGTTCCGCTGGCTTCTGCGGGCACAGCAGGTTCAGCATCTGCCGGTTCAGCCGGACTGGCGATCGGTGCGGTCTGGGGTTCGGCTTCGCTGGGTTCGCTGCTGGGTTCGCTGCTGGGTTCGCTCGCAGTGCCTTCAGCGCTGGCGCCACTGGATCCCACTGGGAAACTGCCTGACTGCGCCCCAGGGACAAGCGTGTCCGCGTCGCTGATATCGGCTCCGCTCAGGAGTGCCGGTGGGGAATCTGAGTCCAGGGTCTGGGCCCGGCTCACCGCCGGTGTTGCCAGAGTTGCCGCACCCACCAGTCCGATGGTCCACCGGATAAGCGTTGCTGAGGGCACCACATCTCCAGGACCGCGGCCGATCCTGCCATGCCCCTGTTGATGCTGGTGCTCGGCTCAGGTGGGTTGATGCAGTGACCCCACCTTGAGCAGATGGCATTCAGTCTTCCAGGTCCTTGCGGCTGGGAGTGCGGCTGGGATCGCTGGCCAGGAAGCCGAAGACGAAGATGCCGATGAAGAAGAAAACGACCGAATAAACGGAGATCTTGAGGGCGAGCATGGTTCCGTCCGGCGGGTGACAGGCAGTGACAGGCGCCAGGTGGGGCCTGAACGACCCTGCGGCAGCCGCATCATCCTATGGGTCACTGATGGCCGGGATCGATGACGCAGGGCTTGGATCCCCAGCTTCCCCCCGAGATTGAAACGTTTCGATCACGTTCGAGACTGGACCTGCTCTCTGCCTGGCAGCGGCGTGGAGCTGATGGTTCCTGGCAGGGAGCCCTGGCCGACCCCTGGACCCGGCTCCATCGCCCTGACTGGCACGCCCGTGGTCTGATCGCCTGGCCGCGGGGCGGGCAGACCCGTTGTCTGGTGCTGGAGCTGATCTGTCCCACCAGCTGGCGCGACCGGGCTCCTGCCCTGGCCCGCCTGGCGTTGCGCTGGTGGGCCGACGCCGCCGAACTCCGGGTTGACGGACACACGGTCCACCGCGGCGACCTGTTTGACAGCTCCTGCCGCTGGGCCCTGCCGCAGCGCTGGTGGCAGGGGGAGCCGTTGCGCCTGGAGCTGGAGCTGCGCAGCCCGCTTCACGACGACGGCGCCCTGATGCTCAGCCGGATCGAGGCGGAGCCCCTGGATCCGGCCGATCCGGACGGACTGCTGGCCGCCACCCGGCTGGAGCTTGAGCAGCTGCGGCGGGCCGGGCCGGGGAACCCCGGCGGCTTCCACCTGCTTGGCCACGCCCACCTGGACCTGGCCTGGCTCTGGCCCGTTGCCGACACCTGGCAGGCCGCCGAGCGCACATTCCGCTCGGCCCTCGATCTGATCGAGCACCACCGTGAGCTCCACTTCGGCCATTCCACGCCGGCGCTCTACGCCTGGCTGGAGTGCCACCGCCCTGAGTTGTTCGCGCGAATCCGTGCGGCCATGGTCGCCGGCCGTTGGGAACCGATCAATGGCCCCTGGGTGGAGACCGATTGCGTACTGGTGGACACTGCCTCGCTGCTGCGGCAGTTCCAGGAGGGGCAGGCCTACAGCCGCCGGACCTTTCCCGAGTGGGAGCACCAGCTGGCCTGGCTGCCCGACAGCTTCGGTTTTGCCGCCGGACTGCCAGCGGTGGCGGAAGCCACCGGTGTGCGCTGGTTCTGCACCCACAAGCTGGCCTGGAACGCCACCAACCCCTTCCCGCACCGGCTGTTTCGTTGGCGCAGCCGCTGTGGCGCCGAGGTGCTGGCCCTGATGAGCGCCCCGATCGGCACGGATGGCGATCCCCTGGCGATGGAGCGCTACCGGCTGGAGTGGCAGAGGGCCACGGGCGACGCCGAGGCCCTCTGGCTGCCGGGGGTGGGGGACCACGGCGGCGGTCCCACCCGTGAAATGCTCGACCAGCTCGACCTCTGGCGAGACGACCCTGCCACTGCGCCCCAGCGGCACGGCAGCCTGCGCCACTACCTGCAGCGGCTGGAGCCCCTGAGCAGCCAGCTGCCGGTCTGGCGCGATGAGCTTTATCTAGAGCTGCATCGGGGTTGTGCCACCAGCCGCCCCGACCAGAAGCGCCACAACCGCACCCTGGAGCGGCTGCTGCGCGAGGCCGATCTCGCCGCCGTTCTGCTTGGGGAGCCTGACGAGCGTCCGGAGTCGTCCGGCTGGCGCGATCTCCTCTTCCAGCAGTTCCACGACATCCTGCCGGGTACCTCCATTCCGGAGGTTTTCGAGCAGGCCGAACCCCAGTGGCGGGCGGCGCGCCGCGGGGCGTCCCGCCGGCGTGATCGGGCGCTGCGGGCCTGGCTGGAGTCCTCCAGCCGTCAGGGCCCCAGCCAGGAGGTGTGCAGCGAGCTGGAACCATGGTGGTGGGCCCAGCTGCAGCCCCTGCCGGCGGCCCCCCTCACCACGCGTCTGCCGGCTGGCCACTGGAGCCTGGCTGAGCAGCCCTTGCCTTCGCAGCCAGCCCGGTCCGGCGGCCACTGGGTGCAGCTGCCATCCCCTGGTGGTGTGGCGGCCCTGCAGCTCCTGCGTCAGCGCCAGCGGCCTGGGGCAAGTCCGCCGCTGGCCAGCTCCGACGCCTCGATCGTGAATCCGGTGCGGCTGGAGACCCTCGTCGCCGGCGAGCGCTGGCGGCTGGGCAATGGTCTGCTCTGGGCCCAGCTCGGCCCGCTCGGGCTCGAACAGCTCTGGGGGGGCGATCACAGCCCCCAGCTGGCCGAGCCGCTGCAATGGCGGCGCTGGATCGACCGCGGTGAGTTCTGGGATGCCTGGGATCTGGCCGCCGACTACCGCCAGCACCCTCTGCCCCTGAACTGGGAGCCGGGGCCGGTACTTGCGGAGGTCGGTCCGCTCTGCAGCCGCCTGGTCTGGCACGGCCGCTGCGGCGCCAGCGCCCTGCGCCTCGATCTGCAGCTGCGGGCCAGTTGCCCCTGGCTGGAGCTCAACCTGCGGGTCGACTGGCGCCAGCGCCATGAACTGCTGCGCCTGGAGCTGCCTTTACAGCACCAGGCTGTGCGCTGGGCTGCCGACACCAGTGCCGGAGTGATCGAGCGGATCGCTGCGGCCGCCAATCCGCGGGAAGCCAGCCGCTGGGAAGTGCCGGCGATCAGTTGGCTGGCGAGCCAGTCCTCGACCGGCGGCCTGGCGGTCCTGCTGGATGGGCCCCAGGGGGTTTCGGGCAGCCCCGAAGCCCTCGGGGTCTCGCTGCTGCGCGGGCCTACCTGGCCCGACCCCGGCGCCGATAACGGCCCCCAGCGTCTGCGCCTGGCCCTGATGCCCTGCCTGCAGGGCTGGCGTCAGGCCGGAGTGGCAGCGGCGGCGGTGCGCTTCCGCGAGCCGTGCTGGCTGCGGCCGGCCAAGGGTTCAGCCAAGGCCGGAGCTGAGCCGGGATCGGTGCTGCAGCTGGGTCATCCCGACCTGCGCCTGATCAGCCTGGTCTGCGATGGCGACCGCGACCTGGCTCGGCTGACGGTACAGAACCTCTCTCCCTGCCGTCGGCAGCTGGAGCTGGGAGGCGAGTGGGAGGTGCTGGAGCGGATCAATGGGCTGGGCGATCCGCTCACTGCGGCTGCCGGAGCGAAGAGTGGCGGGCCAGTGGTCGAAACCTCCACTCGCCTGGGGCCTTGGCAGCTGGCCAGCTGGCGGGTCAGTCGTCGTGGTCGTCGAAAGGATCCGTGAGCTGTTTCGAAGGTGGCCCGAAGGCGGTGTACACGCCGAACCCGGTGAGGGCGAGGAGAGCTACCAGAACGGTGATCGCCACGGGGATGGCTGGAGAGGTTTCGCTCACGGGTGGTGTTGCTGGGGGACAGGCTGGACTCAGCCCGGGGTGCGGCGTCGAGGCAGCGAGGTGTCAGCGGCGCTGCCCCCTGGGAGGCATCGGACCCAAACAACACTCGACGAGGGCTGCGCCGGCTGCCGCTCGACCCTTACAGTAACGATCCAATCCCCTGTGCCAGAGAGGACACCACAGCCATGGCCCAACGCACCCGCCTGGGAGATCTGCTGCGCCCCCTCAACTCCGAGTACGGCAAGGTCGTGCCTGGCTGGGGAACCACCCCGGTGATGGGTGTCGCAATGGCACTGTTTCTGGTCTTTCTGCTGGTGATCCTGCAGCTGTACAACCGTTCCTTGCTCCTCGACGGCATCACCGTCAACTGGAACGGCATGGGCTGATCTTCGGGATCGGTCTTCCCCCCGCTGCTGCCCTTTCCCTGAGATCCTTCCTCCATGAACTTCTTCGGGATCGGTCTTCCGGAGATGGCGGTCATTGCCGCCATTGGTCTGCTGGTCTTCGGACCCAAGCGCTTGCCTGAGCTGGGTCGGACCCTCGGCCGCACCCTCAAGGGTTTCCAATCGGCCTCGCGCGAGTTCGAGCAGGAGTTCCGCAAGGCTGTCGACACCGAAACCGTGTCCGCCAGCAGCCTGGGTTCGGAAGCCATTGCGGCCGATTCCCTGGTCGCAGCTTCTGCTGATGCTCAGCGCAACCTTGCCGAGGCCAGCACAACTGAGATCAACCCTGCCGAGGTCGGCACAGTTGTCGAGGCCATCGCTCAGTCGTCTGAGCCGCCCAACGCCCCTGCGTCCAGCTGAGCGTTGTTGCAGCACCCCGCAGCCTGCCTGTTTGCCGGCAGGTGCCCGCGATGAGCGCCACCTCTGCAGCATCGGCCGACCTTCAGCTGCTCGTCGGCCTCGGCAATCCCGGCGAGAAGTACGCCCAGACCCGCCATAACGTGGGCTTCATGGCCCTTGATCAGCTCGTCCGGCGCGATGGGGTCACCTTCCGGGCAAATGGCAAGCTTCAGGGAAATATCGCTGATCTCGGCCAGGGCTCAGATCGGCTGCGTCTGCTCAAGCCCAGCACTTTCATGAACGAGAGTGGCCGCTCGATCCGGGCCACGCTCGACTGGTTCGGGCTCCGCCCCGATCAGATGCTGGTGCTGGTGGACGACATGGACCTGCCCCTTGGGCGTCTGCGGTTGCGCCGCTCCGGCAGTGCCGGCGGCCACAACGGCCTGCGCAGCACCATCTCTCACCTGGGCAGCCAGGATTTCGCCCGCTTGCGCATCGGCATCGGTGCTCCGGCGCTGGACCCAGCTCTGCGCAGAGCCCGTACGATTTCCCATGTGCTGGGCCGCTTCGAGGCTGACGAGTTGCCGTTGTTGCAACAGGTGCTGAACGAGGTGCTCGAGGGTGTCAGCTGCATCCGCCGCTGGGGTTACGAACGGGCCGGCAACCGCCTGAACAGTTTTCAGCCCACCTCTGTCTGACGCTGAATTGGCCCCACCGCCCCGCTCCCTGATCCCGTGAGCCCCCTGCCCGCCACCACCGCCCAGCTGCGGGTGCTGCATCAGAGCTTCAGCAATCAGTTACTGGAAGGCGAGGTGGCCGCCGGCGGCTTCCACTGGACCTTCTGCTGGGCCTTCGGGCGGGGCGAGCTGACGGTGGAGCCTTCCCTGGGCCGTGCCCTGATCCAGGACGCCCTGCTGCGCTTTCTGCTCCAGGTTGATTATCAGCTCGAGCCCGGCGGCGACTATGCCTTCACCGTGCGGGCCAAGTTCTAGGGCCACCCACGCTCAGCGTCAGAGACGCTTCAATCAGGGACGTTTTTGTGCGCCTCCGGTGCCGTCGCCAGGGGGTGGCCCAGCAGCCGCTCCAACAGCAGCTGCGCCACCACATCGTCCCAGTCACGGGGTGGCTGGCGCAGGCCACGGGGCAACAGCCGGCGCCAGCCGCGGGCGGGGTGGAGCTCCCAGAAGCGTTGCCTCGCGGCCAGGGTTGAACCGTGCTCCTCCACCAGCAGCACGGGCACCAACGGCTCCAGCCGCCGCCGCCAGCCGTCGCTGCCGGTGCCATTGCCGAGGATCACCGCCACCACCTCCCCCCGCAGCAGCCAGCCCTCCAGGCGGCCCCAGGCCTGCTCAGGACCGACCACCAGGGCTTCGAGCAGCTGCTGCCGGTCCAGGTCGGTGCGCACCAGGCCGCATTTGCTGCGCCCCGGGTCGAGCCCGGCCAGGGCACCGTGGCTCGGCAGAGTCTGAGCAACTGGGCGGGTCATGGCCGCCCTGGACCCTGCCGCTCCAGCCGCGGCTCGGTGAGGACTGCGCTCAGGCGCAGTTCGATCACCAGCGGATCGGGGGTTTCCGCGTCGCGGAGCGCCACAGCCTCGAGGGTCACCGTCTGCCCGGGGGGACGCTCGCTCAGTTCCCGCCCGAGCCGGTTGAAGCTGGCCACGTCGAACTGGACTCCGTCGGCAATCGAGCCCTGGCGCTGGGCCTTGGCGAAGGAGGCCGCCAGCAGCAGATTGAGGCGGTTGCGCACCTGCTCGCTGGAGCGTTCATTGCCCTCCAGCACCGTGGAGGCCATCAGATCGCCCCGTTTCAGCACCTGGCGGTTGGGTCTGAGGTCGGGGAAGCCCAGCACCTGGTCCTCGCCGCGCAGCACGTTGGCGGCCGAGAGGATGCTCACCACCCAGGGCCCACCTCGGGAAATCCGTGTTTCAAGGGTGGCGATGTCCTGGCGTGGCACCAGCAGGATCTGGCGGTTGGGGGTCTCTGTGGGCAGCACTCGCTGGAAGGCATTGAGATTGGCCTGCCGCAGCAGGGCCACGATCGCTGCGTTGGCTTCGGTTGCGTTGCGGGGGTTCACCTTGGCGGTGGCGAGGGGTTGTCCGCTGCTGATCACCACATCGCCACGGCGCAGGGCGATCAGTTTTTGCTCCAGTCCCTTGAGTTCGGTTTCGCCGGCTGTGATCAGGCCTCGCACCCGGGCCAGTTCCGTTTCGGTTGTGCGGATGTCCTGGTCCCTGGCGCGGATGTCCCGGTTGAGGCGGTCACGCTGGGCCAGCAGTTGCTGCTGCTGGGCCTGCAGAGGCTTGAGTTCGCCGCGCAACTGACGCGCCTGGATCTCGGCGGCGGTGAGCTGACGACGGGTCTGCTCCCGGTCGCGGCGGGCCCGTTGCAAGGCTGCTTCCACTCGGGCCTGTTCCTGCCGGCTGCTGCGCAGGTTCCCCTCGCTGCGGCGCAGGGTGTTGCGGCTCTCAAGCAGCCTGGCCTGCAGGGCGTCGAGTTCAAACAGGCCGACGCGCAGGCGTTCGCTCACGGCCAGCATCAGGCCGAGGGAGACGGCGCTGATCAGGCTGCCCGTGAGCACCGTGATCAGCACGGCCGTTTTTCGAGGCCGCAGGTTGAACAGACTGAGCCTGGCCTTGCCCACCCGGCTGCCTAGCCGATCCCCCAGGGTGGCTAGCAGCCCTCCGAGGGCCAGGAGGGCCAGAATCAGCAGCCAGCCGGACACAGCGCCGTGCGTGATCGTCCAGTATCAGCCGCGGCGGCAACCGGTTCAGCTGAAGCGCTTGGCCAGGGCGACCGGATCGAAGACCGTGATCTTCTTGCGATCGATCTGCACCAGCCCTGCCTGGCGCAGATCGCCCAGCAGTCGGGTGATCGTCACCCGGGTGGAGCCGATCGCTTCGGCGATCGCCTGATGGGAGAGACGCAGGTCGATCGTGATGCCATCGTTGCCGGGAACGCCGAAATCACGGCAGAGAACCAGCAGAAAACTCACCAGCCGCGACGACATGTCCCGGTGGGTCAGGGTTTCGATCATGGTCTCGGTCTGCAGGATCCGCGAGGAGAGTCCCTGCAGGAGCAGCAGCCCCACGCTGGAATCCTGCTCGATCGCCCGCCGCACCGAACCCGCTGGAGCCGCCACCAGCTCCACCCGGGTGAAGGCCACAGCGTGGTAGAAGCGATCCGATCGCTGGCCGGTGAGCAGGGAGAGCACCCCGAACAGGCTGTTTTCACGCAGCAGGGCCACGGTGATTTCTTCTCCCGATTCGTAGACCCGTGAGAGCCGCACGGCTCCACGACGCAGCAGATAGACCCGCTCTGCAGGATCACCGGGAAAAAAAATTGTCTTTCCCCGCTCAACGGTTTCGATCACGCAGCCACTCAGGCCACGCATCACATCGAGGAGTGTGCTGGCTCCGTTGGCGGCAGCGGCCAGGCCGACGGGGGCCGGTGTCGATGGGCCGCCGGTGCGACTGAATCCGCGCATCGCGCCAACCATGTTTCGGCGGAGCAGGTGTGAGATGGACGCTAAGGATCGCCCATGGCGCGCCCTGTAGTGATCGACACCAATGAATCGCATCCACACAGGTCTGGCCAGACCTGGCCCATGGGTGCAGTACGGATGTTCGCGCTAGGGATGGTGGCTGAACCTTGCTGGCGGCCCGGACGCCGCTACATTCGGGTTCGCGCTTCCCTTGGGGTGTTGATGACGGCCAGCCTGCGCAACGCCTCCACCGAGTCGCGTCATCCCCTGCGTGCCGTTGGAATCCCCCGACCGGTGCCGTCCCGCCCCGTGCCTGTGCTCGCAAGGCCAGAAGGACTGCTGCAGGTGCACACCGCCCCTTTCCGCGGCAGTTTCGGCGGTGTGTTCAGCCAGGCCCTGCGCAGCGCCGGCCTGGGCAGCCGGGTGCTGATCAGCCAGTTTCTCAAGGGTGGGGTCGACCAGGGGCCCGAGCACAGCCTCAGACTCTGTGGCCGGCTGCAGTGGTTGCGCCCCGCTGTGCCCTCCTGTCTCACCCAGCCTGCTGGCCTTGAGCCCGAGCCCGTGCATGCCGCCGTGCAGGAGGTGTGGGCTTTCAGTCGCGACCAGTTGCTGGGGGCTGCTGTTGAGCTGATGGTGCTCGATGAACTGGGGCTGGCGATCGAGCTGGGTTTTCTTGCCGCCGAGGAGGTGATCAGCACCCTGGAGCAACGGCCGGCCCACCTGGATGTGATTCTCACGGGTCCCTCCATCCCCCTGGAACTGCTGGCCATGGCCGATCAGGTCACCCAGCTGCGGCGGGGAGGTGCCCCATGCTGAAGAACGACCGCTGGATCAACGCCCTGGCGGCGGAAGGGATGATCCAGCCCTTCCAGCCCACCCTGGTGCGGCATCTGGAGCCGGATACCGCGTCCCGGCCGGTGCTGAGCTTCGGCTGTTCCTCCTACGGATACGACCTGCGCCTCTCGCCGCGGGAATTCCTGATCTTCCGCCACGTGCCCGGCACGGTGATGAACCCGAAGCGGTTCAATCCCGACAACCTGGAGCCCGCCCCCCTGCACCACGACGGCGACGGGGACTACTTCATCCTGCCGGCCCATTCCTACGGCCTGGGTGTGGCCCTGGAGAAACTGAGGGTTCCCCCCACGATCACCGTGATCTGCCTGGGCAAGAGCACCTACGCCCGGCTGGGCATCATCGTGAACACCACTCCGGCTGAGGCCGGCTGGGAGGGGCATCTCACCCTCGAATTCAGCAATTCATCCGGTGCGGACTGCCGGATCTACGCCAATGAGGGCATCACCCAGCTACTGTTCTTCGAAGGGGATCCCTGCGACACCACCTACCAGGATCGCGCCGGCAAATATCAGCATCAGCCGGAGAGAGTCACGCTCGCCAAGGTCTGAACTGGGCAGGGTCTGAATCAGGGCATCCCCATGGCTCGTCGCACCTGGCCGATGCAGGGCAGCCCACTCGGGCAGCGGCGAATCACCCGACCATTCACGACGAAGACGGTATCGGCGCCAGGCTCGGCAGAGCCGCCTGTCATCGGCGACCCCGGAGTTCCAGGCGCCAGATCTCCTGAATTGGCTCTCCCCGTTGGCGAGAGCATGCCGAAGGGATCGCTGCCGCTGCCCGCGCCCAGGCCCTGCATCCTTGCCTCGACGGAGCGCAGCAGGTTGGTGTAGCCCGGGGCGGAGCCGCCCTGCAGGCTTCCCTGGATCGCCGCTGCCCCCGCCGCGTCGATCAGCGTCTGGCTGCGGGCGGCAGGCGCGATCAGCAACAGAAGCAGCAGCAGGGGCAACGGCGGCATGGCAGGGCTTGCACAGGGGCTTGCAGGCACAGGTGTGGTCAGGGGGCGAGACGCGCTTTGTGCAGGCGGGAGCGGCTGTACCAGGTGGCGATCTCCGGAGCCCACGATTCCAGATGGGGCCACAGCAGATCACAGAGCTGCCGGATCTCCAGCTGTGCGTCCAGCTTGGCGCGCAGGTCGAGAAAATGCAGGAAGGCCCGCAGGCTGAAGCTCATCACGAAGTGCTGGCGGTAGTCGAAGGGGAGGATGCCGCGGGCATGTTCCTCGGCGAAACCGGCGGCCAGCAGGTCGCGGTAGCGCTCGGCGGCCTTGCGGCACAGCTCCAGATCCAGGGTGCGCTGGGCCATGTCGTAGGTGTACTTCTTGCCCTGGCGGTCGCTGTAATCGCCGATCGGACGCAGATAGAACACCTCCTCGAGATCGAGGCTCCCGTCGGCGGCCTTGCAGATGCGATCTCCGGTGTAACGCATGGATTGCACATCGAAACTGACGCCCACCCGGTGAGTGCGTGCCTGCTGCATCACGGAGTGGGGAAACCAGCCCACGTTGAGCACGATCTGGGCATGCTCCAACGGGCCGTAGTGGCCGCGCTCGCCGGAGAGCAGGCGCTTCACGCAGATCTCACCAGCCATGCGTTCATCGGGCCACTCGGCGCGGTCCCCCGCGACGAACCCCTCGCTGTAGTCCTGATGCATGGCGGCATAGACGCACTGCTGGGGGTTGGGGGTGGCGGCGATCAGCTCGACCCGGAAACGGTCCATTGGGCAGCAGGTGAGGGGGGAGGGTGGCAGTGGAGTCAACCGTGGCTGCGCGGGCCTGTCTGGGCCGGTGCGGCCTGGGCCTCGCCGCCCGTCAGGGGCGAGAGGCTGCCGACGCCAGCAAGCAGCGGCAGAGGTGTCTCCTCGATCAGTGCGGTCATGATCGTGGCCAGCTCGGGGCGGCTGCGGGCCCCCAGGGACCGTCCGATCGAGCGGCCATCGCGGTCGAATAATTCCAGCTGGGGGATGCCGTTGACGCCGTATCGATCGATTTCCGGACTCCAGCGTGGATTGTCCACATTCAGCAGCACAACGTTGAGGTCGCCGCGGTGCTCACTCTCGAGGGCTGCCATCGCCGGGGCCATCGAGCGGCAGGCTTCGCACCAGTCGGCATAGAACTCCACGATGGTGGGCCGACCGCTGGCGAGGGCCAGCGGCAACTCCGGCGAACGTCGCGCCAGCTGCTCCAGCGGCGCCTGGGGCTGCAGGCCCCCGCGTAACCCGAACAGCAGCAGTGCCAGGGCGGCGGCCAGGGCAGCAAGAATCATGCGCTCGCGCCGCCCCAGGGGTGAGCTGTCTTCAGCTGCGGGGTTGGGCAGAGTCATCGCGGCGCGCAGGGGGCCTGAACCGAAGGCACTCTGGCAGCTCTGGCGGGGCTGCCGGGATCCAGGGCCAGGACTCCGGCTCGAAAAGCCTCGATACGATGAAGTTCTTTCCCTGGCTGCGGTGAAGCGTCGCCTCACCATCCACTTCCCCCGCGACACGGTGCATCACCCGATCACCTACCGGCTCGCCGTGGATTTCGACATCGCCGCCAAGATCCTGCGAGCCCAGATCGCTCCCAACCAGAGCGGCACCATGGTGGTGGAACTCTCTGGCGACATCGATGAGCTCGATGCTGCCGAGCAGTGGCTGGAGGAGCTTGGCCTGGGTCTCGATCGCGCTCCCGGTGAGATCCGCATCGACCGCAGCCGTTGCGTTGATTGCGGCATCTGCGCCAGTGTCTGCCCCAGTGGTGCCCTGCTCAGCCGCCCGCCGGCCTGGCGGCTGGAGTTCAGGGCCCAGCACTGCCTGGTCTGTGAGCAGTGCATTCCCAGCTGTCCCGTGGACGCCATCGACCTGGTGCTGGAGGCCCGATGAGCGGTGTGATCGCTGGCATCCTGCGCCTGGCCCTATTGCCCCTGCGGGCGCCGTTCCTGCTGCTGCTCCTGCTGGTGAGCATCTACCTGGGTGTCCACTGGGTGGTGAACGCTCCGGTCCAGGGCCTTGGGAACCCTGAGCAGGATCCTGTCCACGGCCTGTACTGGACGGCGGAATGCCTGCAGGCCCTGTTGGTGGTGGTGGTGGCCTCGCTGCCCGATCTGCTGCTGCGTCAGCTCTCGATGCTGATGGCCGCCAGCCGGGTGATCACCCTGATCGTCAGCCTCTTTCTGGTCACGGTTGGTGGCCTCTACCTGCTGCATCTCAGTGCCCTCGCCGATGTGGTGATCCTGGCCACGGCGGTGCTGCTCGCCCGTCTGGATCTCACCCGTATCCGGGTGGTTCCTTCACCCCTGTTCACGGCCTTCTCGCTCTCGGGCTACGTGATGCTCGGCATCTGGATCGGCCGGGAGTTGCAGCTGGGTGGGCTGATGGGGACAGTGCCAGGGACCTGACGCCTGAGACCGCTTCAGCAGGCTCGCCTGGGCTTCTCCTGGTAGCCCCAGAGGTTGCCGAGCACCTTCTTCACGTAAAGCCGGGTCTCCGGGTATGGAATCGCCTCCACCCAGAGCTCCGGGTTGGTCTGAAGCCGGGCGTCGCGCCAGCCGGCCACCGCGCCAGGACCTGCGTTGTAACTGGCGATCGCCAGAAAAGAATCGCCCTTCCAGAGGCTGAGCAGCTGGCTGAGGTACATCGCTCCCAGCTCGGCATTGAAGGCGGGCTCGCGCAGCTGATCGTCGCTGACCGCTCCCCCAGCCAGCTCCGCTGCCGTCTCCGGCATCAGTTGCAGGAGGCCGATGGCTCCTGCAACTGATGCCACCCCAGGGGTGAAGCGTGATTCCTGTCTGGCGACGGCGAGCAGCAGGGTGGGATCCAGCCCGTGGCGGGCCGCCGCGGCGCTGAAGGCCTCGCCGTGGCGGACCGGCAGCAGCGCCCGCTGCAGGGGCAGGGTGGCTTGGCAGTCGCCTCCGACCCAGCGCAGGCTCGCCTCATCCAGCTGACCGAGGCCGGTCCAGTCGTCCCCGACTCCCTGCCGCAGCCGTCCCTCCACGGTCAGCTCCTGGGGGGAGCCGGGGGTCGCCGCTGGGCGCTCCTGCCGCCAGTGCTCCCAGGCCTCCAGATTGAGGCCCAGGCGCCAGAGCTGGTCAAGCTGGGGCTGACCACTCTCCAGCGGCCGCCAGGGGTCATCCGGCAGAGCGATGGCGCCGCTGGCGGTCAGCAGGAGATCGGGTCGCTCGCCCAACTGGACCCGGCTGCGCCAGGCGTAGTAGCTCCAGGGCAAGCGTCGCAGCACCGCTTGCCAGCTGCTGCGGGCAGAGGCCTGCTTCCCCAGCTGCTGCTGGACCATGCCCAGCCAGAACAGCTGGCGCACCGCCAGCTGCGGCGGCTGACTGTCGGGCGGCAGAGCCTGCAGCAGCGCCAGGGCCTCACCGGTCTGTCCCTTGAGCAGGGCGGAGCGGGTTAGGTCCCACTGCAGGTCCCAGCTGGCGGGATCTCCTGGCCAGCGCTGCAGCACCCGTCGCCAGTCGCCACCTGCATCCAGCGCCAGACGGGCCTGCACCGGCGCGCTCCGGCGCAGGGGCTCAGGCAGCTGGAGCAACTGGGCTGGGGTGACCGTGGGCGCGGGGGTCTGGGCCAGCAGACGCACGGCCTCAAGGGCCTCGGGCCGCTGGCTGTCGCCTTGACTCAGGGCCAGCAGGCGTACCACTCCGGCCCTGGCCTCGGCGGGGTCGCCCCGCAGGAGAGTGCGGCCGATCTCCAGCTCCTGGTCGGGCTCGGCCCGCGCCGATCCGAGGCAGTTCAGGCTGCTGCTGCCATCCCCGAGCCCGGCCAGGCCCGCCGCCAGACTGCCTCGCTGGGCGCTGGTGAGTGGCGCGGCCGGGCGGGCACAGATCTGGCGCAGTCGCTCGCCCGCGCCAGGCCAGCGCGGACCCCAGCGGGCGAGATGCAGGGCCCCCTGCTGGCGCTGGGCGGGCTTTGGACCCAGCTCCAGGGCGGCGGCCAGGGCGGCGGGGTGGGCCGGGAACCGGCGCAGCAGCTCCAGGCGCTGGCGAGGGTTCTCACGGCCGAGGGCATAGAGAGCATCGGCGCTGGGGGGCGCCTGGGGAAAACGATGCAGCAGCTCCTCCCATTCGGACGTGGCCTGGAGACCCTGGGCTTCACGGGCCAGGGCCGCGCGTTTCAGCGCCACAGGGGCCAATGGGCCTGGCCCCCAGCCCTGCCCCTGCAGCAGCTGAATTTGGCGGGAGGGGTCGTCGGTGCTGGTGGCGGGCAGCAGCAGCAGGCTCGCCTCCCGGCGCCGCTCGGGATCGGGGTCCCAGCGACGGATCCGCTCCAGGCTGAGGGCTGATGTGTCGGGGGTGGGCAGGGGCCGTTGCAGCAGCAGCGCGCGCCCCAGCAGCAGGAGTGCGCTGCTGCCCGCCACGGTGAGGGCGAGGGTCAGTGGCCCGCGGCGGCCGGCTGGGAATGGGTTCGGCACGGACAGGGCGGGGGCCGCTGAGGCTTTGGCATTCTGGGGTTCGCCTCTGTGTGTCAGGCCTATGGCAGTCCCCTGGCCCCGGTGGTTGACCACTCTCCCGGGTGCGGCCGGGCGCCGTCGGGCCCTGCTGGCGCTCGGGCTGGCGATGGTGGCCTATCTGTTGCGCCCGCTGGGGCCCCTGCGCTGGCTGCCGGGATGGGTGGTGGGCGGTCTGCTGCTGTGGGCGGTCGTGGAGCTGCTGCGCTGGGCCTGGTGGCCGAGGCGCTGGCGCTGAGGTGCAACCGATCGGCTTAGCCTGATTCCCTTCCTGTCCCCCCTGATGCTGGAGCTGGCTTCTTCCCCCATCGGTGCACCCCTCGGGCAGGGGTGCACGGGTTTCGGCACCGATGGCATCCGGGGCGAG
This sequence comes from Synechococcus sp. Cruz-7E5, assembly GCF_024345995.1. Classification (GTDB taxonomy): domain Bacteria; phylum Cyanobacteriota; class Cyanobacteriia; order PCC-6307; family Cyanobiaceae; genus Regnicoccus_A. The sequence goes on along the minus strand of NZ_JAGQCE010000003.1, from coordinate 167,540 downwards.
GTGGGCAGCCTGATCACACCGTTGCTGGCACTTCAGATGGGCTACTGGTGTGGTCGTGTGCTGCCGCCCGAGCGCCCCGTGCTGATCGGCATGGACTCCCGCCACAGTGGCCCCATGCTGGCCGCCGCTCTCACCGCCGGGCTGACCGCCGCCGGGCGGGAGGTGTGGAATCTGGGTCTCTGCCCCACCCCGGCGGTGCCCGGCACGATCCGCCGGGTCGGTGCCGCCGGTGGCCTGATGGTCTCCGCCAGCCACAACCCTCCCGGCGACAACGGCATCAAGGTGTTCGGGCCTGCCGGCGACAAGATCGATCGAACCCTGCAGGCGGCGATCGAGGCGGGTCTGCGCGGAGAGGAGGCCGCCACGATCCAGGCCACGGGTCAGAGCGGCCTCCGCAGCTGTGGCCCGGCTCATCAGCGGGAGGATCTGCTCGAGGGTTACCGCGAGGCGTTGATCGCCAGCGTTGGCGGGCGGCGCCTCGATGGCTGCCGCATCGTGCTGGATCTCTGCTGGGGCTCAGCCACCGCCTGCGGGGCCGCGGTGTTCAGGGCCCTGGGGGCGGACCTGATCGTCCTTCACGGCGAACCCGACGGGCAGCGGATCAATGTGTCATGTGGCAGCACCCACCTGGAGGCCCTGCGCGAGGCGGTGCTGCAATCCGGGGCCCAGATGGGCTTTGCCTTCGATGGCGACGCCGATCGCATGATGGCTGTGGACGGCAAGGGCCGGGTCGTCGACGGCGACCAGGTGCTCTATCTCTGGGGTGGTGCCCTGCTGGAGACCGGCGAACTTCCCGGCCGACTGCTGGTGGCCACCGTGATGTCGAACCTGGGCTTCGAGCGTGCCTGGCAGGCCAGGGGAGGATTGCTGCAGCGCACCGATGTGGGCGATCAGCACGTGCATGCCGCGATGGAAGCGAGCGGGGCCGGCCTGGGTGGAGAGCAGTCGGGCCACATCCTCTCGGCCCGGCACGGCATGAGCGGCGATGGGCTGCTCACCGCTCTGCAGGTGGCCACTTTGATCCACAACGGCGCCGGCTCTCTGGCCGACTGGATGGAAGCCAGTTTTCAGCCCTACCCCCAGGCCCTCGTCAACGTCATCGTTCCCGACCGCAGCCGCCGCCAGCAGTGGCAGCGCTGCGACCCCCTGCGCCAGGCCGTCGAGCAGGCCGAGACGGCCATGGCCGGCAGCGGTCGGGTACTGGTGCGGGCCAGCGGCACCGAACCGCTGCTGCGGGTGATGGTGGAGGCGGCGGAGCAGGAGGCGGTCGATCACTGGTCTTCGCATCTGGCTGCCCTGGCCGCGGCTCACCTCAACCGGAGCTGAGCACCGGACTCTTGCTCCAGCAGATGACAGGCCAGCTGCAAGGCCCCGTGGCAGGCATCTCCGCGGGGGTGCACCAGCCGCGCCTGCGGCAAGACCAGCTTCAGGCGGCGCTGATACGCCTTGCTGAGCCGGCTGAGGTGACCCAGGGCCCCGCCCATGCCGCAGACCTCGCCATCTTCGAGGCCCAGGGTCCGGGCCACGCCAGCAACCAGCTCCACCAGGCCCAGGGCCGAGCGCTCCATCACCTCAATGGCGTGGGGATCCTCCGCTTCCGCCAGGGCATTCACCGCTGGGGCCAGGCGAGCGAATCCGGCCGCTCCGAAGCCAGCTTCCACCACCATCGCCTTGATCCGTTGGGGAGTCATGGGGCCGTCCTCGAGGGCGGCCCAGAGGCTGGAGCGCAAGCCGCTGTCGGGACGTCGCCCATCGGCCATTTCCAGGGAGAGGGACAGGGCGTCGCGGCCGATGTCGCAGGCGGAGCCGGAGCGATCCAGCAGCCAGCCCCAGCCGCCGCAGCGGTGTTCCTCACCCTGGGCGTTTCGGCCCAGGGCGATGCAGCCGGTGCCGCTGATCACCACGATGCCGGCTCTGCCGCCGAAGGCTCCGTGCAGGGCGGTGCGTTCATCACCGCTCACCAGCACCCGTTGCAGAGGCAGGCCCAGGGCTGCGGCGGCCAGGGCCGTGCCGAGCTGCTGCACCGCGCTGCCTTGTTCGATGCCGCTGGCGCCCACCGCGGCCGCCTGGAGTGAGCTGGACAGGGCAAGGCCTTCGCCCGTGTGGGTTGCGGCTGCGCGGGCTCGCTCCAGGCTGATGGTCAGGGCGGCACTGAATAGCTCCTCGCCAGCGGCAGCGGCCAGGTGGCTCACCCCGGGCCCCTCGCCTTCAGCCAGCACCTGCAGGCTGCCGTCGCTGCGGCGCAGGGCCAGCCGGCAGGTGGTGTGGGTCTGGCCGGCATCGAAGCCCGCCAGCAGGACCGTCTCAGTCATCCGCCGCCCCTGGCAGGGTGGCCAGGGTGGCGAGGCATAGCCAGCCCGTGAGCTGCACTTCCGGGCGGAAGAAGATCGTGTCGGTGAGGCCCTGGACACAGAGGCCGAGGATGGCCGCCAGTGCCCCAAGGGCCGGCAGCACCTGGGGATGATCGCGCCTGAGCTGGGCCCAGCCCTGCCGCAGGCTGGACTGCAGCAGGCCGAGGCCAGCCAGCAGGCCGGGGATGCCACCTTCCACGGCCAGCTCGAGTGGGATCGAGTAGGCGCTGAGGGCGTTGAACTTCGGTTGCTGGTACAGCGGGTAGATCAGGTTGAAGGCCGTGTTGCCGGGGCCGATGCCAAGCCAGGGGCGGTCCTGGACCATCTGCAGCGCTGCCATCCAGACGTTGATGCGGAAGTTGTTGGAGCTGTCCTCCCTGCCCGCCACCAGGCTCATCACCCTGACCCGCAGGGGCTCAATCTGGCTCACGGCCAGCACCAGCACCAGGCCACCGCCCAGCAACAGCAGCAGCGGAAACAACCGGCGCAGCAGGGGCGACCAGTGGCGGCTGGCCCGCAGTGCCAGCAGCAGGGCCAGGCTGCCCAGGGCCGCCACCATCCCCATCCAGCCGCCACGGCTGTAGGTGAGCAGCAAGGCCACCGCACCGCTCAGCAGCGCCGAGAGGGCAAAGAGCCGAGGCAATGGGCGTCGCCAGCGCAGCAGGGCCACCGCCGCCAGGGGCAGGATCGGCAGCAGGTAGCCAGCCAGCAGGTTGGGGTTGTCGAGGGTGCTGTAGATCCGCACCGTGCCCTCCGCCACCGAGTTCGGATCCGACCAGCGGGCCAGGGCGGAGCTGTCGCCGTAGAGCTGGCGGATACCGATCACTGCGGTGATCAGCGAACCGCCCAGCAGGGCCGCCACGATCCGGTTCCACCAGGTTGGAGCGGTGGCGAGCAGCTGGCGCATCAGGGCATAGACGCCCAGATAGCTCAGCAGTTTGAGCAGCCCGTTGGCCGCGGCCCTGGGTACGGGCGAGAAGCCGGTGGCCAGCACCGCCACCGCCAGCATCACCAGAAGCCAGCCGCTGATCGGGCCGATGCGGCCGGCGGGGGTGCATAGGGCCCAGATCAGCCAGAGCAGTCCGCTGGAGAGAATCAGCAGGCTCAGCCCGGCCCTGGTGACCAGCGGCAGTCCCGCCATCAGAGCGCACAGCACCAGACCGGCCAGCAGCGGCAGATGTCTGGCCAGGGGGCCTGAGGCCGATGAGGCGAACAGGCCCTGCCAGCGCAGCAGCCAGGGGACCCGCGGTTCGCGCGTCGTAGCGCCGGCGGCGGCGCACTCAGCAGCGGCAGCAGCTGAGGGAGTGGTGGGGGCGGACATCAGCTGCCGGCGGGGCTGGCCGACGGATTATGGGCGGCATCGCTCCTCGGCTCCAGGGGTGGCTGGGGATGGAGGCAGGCCTGGTGACCGCGCCGGTAGAGCACCCGGTACACCGGCAGCCCCTGGCTGAGCACGATTCGCTCCCGCTCCGTCGCCACAGGCAGTGGGTTGTCACCCCGCCAGGGGCGCCCATCCTCCGGGGGACGCAGGAACCAGCCGCTGGCTTCGGTGAGCGCCACCATCGGCTCGATCACCGCTGTCACATCGCTCTGCAGAAACAGCTCACCTCCTTCAGGCAGGGACGCGGCCAGGGCCTGCAGCAGATCGGGCTGCAGCACCCGTCGCTTGTGGTGCCGGCTCTTGAACCAGGGGTCGGGGAACTGGATCGTCACCCGCTGCAGCGACCCGGCAGGCAGGGTCCGCAGCCAGCTCAGCAGGCTCACGTTGGCGTTGCAGAAGAGGAAGCTCAGATTGCTGCTGGCCTGCGCCTGGCGGTCTCGCTCGGCGGCCTCCACCAGCGGCCGGCGGATCTCGACCCCAAGAAAGTTCCACTCAGGTTGAAGTGGCGCCATCGCCAGCAGAAAGCGGCCACGGGCGCTGCCGATGTCGAGGTGGAGCGGCTGCTCGGGCCGCGCAAACAGCTCGATCAGCGGTGGGAGCACAAGAGGTTGCTGGTGCACCCGCGAGAGGGGGTTGACGTGCTGGCGCACCACCGCTCAACCCTCCGGCAGCGGTTCCGGTGACGGCTCGGCGCTCGGCCGGGGCACCAGGAAGCCCCAGCTGGCTGTGTAGCCGTGCAGATAGGTCGTGCCCCCCACCGGGCCGATTTCTCCGTTGCAGAAGGCTCCTGCAATCGGCAGATCTGGAAACTCCCCCTGGGCGATCCTGACGTCGCCATCGGCTTCGCCGTAGAGCCCCTTGCCGCGGCCCAGGCAGGCGAAGAGCAGGCCCGCCAGGGGCCGCTCGGCAGACCTGGCCTGGCTGCGCAGCAACTGCCGCAGCTCCTGACGGGAGGCGTCGGCATCGCGGAGCTGGAACTGCACCTGCTGGCCCACCCGCAGGCGTTCGGCCACTGCCACCGCCCCGTTACGAGGATCCACCCCGATCAGGTTCCTCACCAGAAAGGCCGTGGTCTCGTCGTCTTCCCCGCCCCCGGCCAGATTGAAGCTGTTGCGCGCCACTCCGAGGAAAAGGGAGTGGCGCACCAGTTCCCGCTCGGCAGGGCTGAGGGTCTGCAGGATCGTCTGCAGGCAGTTCACCGGGGTGTTCTGCTGGTCACCGCGGCTCAGCTGCAGCACCACATTGCGCTCAGCTTTCTCGATCTCGAACACCGGGCCGATTGGCCGGCAGCCCTGGGCCACCACCGGATCGATCGTCCAGCTGCCGCCGATCAGGCAGCCCACAGCCCCGGTCACCACCCGGTCTTTGAACAGCAGTGATCCATGGCTGGCGCTGTGGGGGCCGGCGATGCCACCCACCTTTGCCAGGCCCGGGAAGGCGTAGTCGAGTCCGCTGATCAGGTCGTTGATGGCCTGGCAGGTGGGATCCACCAGCAGCAGCATGGCGTCGGCCCGCTCCGGAGCGGCCCCCACCCAGTCGATCCAGCCGCGGCTGTCGCCATCCAGATCGGGCAGCTGGTCGGTGTCGAGTTCGAAGAGCTGCAGGTCGGCTCCGGGCAGGCGCAGCAGCATCACGCTCAGCGCCGGTTCCTGCTCCACTTCATGGGCTGTGCCGCTGGCCCCGGTCCCCACCACGCCACCGCCGGCGGCGCCAAGCCAGTGGCGGGCCCGCAGACGGGTGCGCAGCAGCGGCAGCAGCCGCGGCAGGTCACTGGCATAGCTGGTGGAGCCGAACACCAGGGCCAGATCGGCCTCCCCCCGGGCCGCAGCGCCAAAGCCTTTGGCATTGAGCTGCTGCACCACCTCGCTGACGGCATCCTCCAGCGATGGCTGGCGTGAGAGTGCCGTGCGGCAGGAAGCCTGCTCATCACCGCGGCGGAGCCAGGAGAACAGGGGAGGCGCAGGCATGAACCGAACCTACTGGTGAGCCATGGCGCGGATAATGGCGCCTTCCCCTACCCAAGCTGTGCCCGACATGCTGTACCGCACGCTTGTGTGGCTCGACTTCCGTCTTGCGGTGGTCTTCAGCCTGGGTCTGCCGCTGGTGCTGCTGGTCTGGGCGGCGTGGCGACGGGAGGGGGCGATGCTGCGGCTGATGGCCATTTACTGGAAGGTGGCCAGTCTGCTGGCGATCGCCTTGCTGTTGTTCGTCGATGCCAGGCCCCTGGCCTATCCGCTGATGATCGTGGCGAAGCTGCTGATGGTGGCGTCGCTCTGGTTCTGGGTGGATCTGAACGAGGAGCTGGCCGATCTGCCCCCCTGGCGCCCCCTGCCGCTCACCGTGCGCAGCTGGCGCTGGGCAGTGACGGCCTTTGGCCTGCTGGGGGCCGGTCTTGGCGTGGGCGCCATGGGCTGTGGTCTGGGGATGGCCGGCAGCGCCTTCTGCCAGACCTGGCTGGAGGCCCCGCGTCGCCTCCACGGTGTCGCCGCTCAGGTGTTCTCCTTCGTGTTCGGCGCCGACCTCACTCCCACTCTCACCGCCTTCTTCGGCTACCTGGCCCTGGTGGCCTACGTGGTGGGCCTGCTGCAGTGGATCCTGGTACGCCTGCCCCGTCAGGGACGGGTGGCGGGAGGGTTCTGATGGGCGTCAGCCTGCTCGCCCAACTCGAAGCGATCAGCCGCGGCCGCCCTGATCGGGTACTGCGGTTGCGGGGCAACCTGCCGTCGGCAGGGGGCGTCAGTGGAGAACAGACCGAGGAAGCCTTCGAGCTGCTTGTCTTCCGGGGCTTCTCCTGCAGCGTCACCCACCCCACCGAATTCGATCCCGACCAGAGCTGCCTGCCGGACGGTGCCGTCATCAGCGAGGCCGAGCTGCTGCAGGGCCCCCTCGATCCCGCCGCCGAGCGGATCCTGGCAGGTCCGGTGGATCCTGAGCACTTTCTCGATCCCGTCCACTGGTGAGCATGCGGCTGGGGTGCTGTGCTCAGCCCTCCAGCACGGCCACGCAGCGGCCGCAGAGGGCGGGGTGGGAGGGATGGGTGCCGATGTCGGTTTCCATGTGCCAGCAGCGCTCGCATTTGCTCCCTTCGGCCCGGGCGATGCGCACGGTGATGCCCCCTTCACTGGCTTCGGCCAGGGGATCGGCCAGGGACTGGGCGCCGGGGCCGCGCCGTACCAGCTGCGAGACGATCAGCCAGTCGGCCAGGTTGTCAACGGAGGGATGGGGGCTGGCCTGCAGCACCTCCAGCGCGGCGCCAAGGGCCGCGGCGCGATCGCCGCTCCCCAGCTCCAGTTCCACCCTGGCCTCCAGGGATGCCCCCAGATCGGCGTTGGCGCGGCAGCTCTCCAGCTGGCGGTTCACCAGCCCGCGCAGGTCCAGCAGCGGCCGCAGGGGCTCCACCAGGGCCGCCTCACGCCAGAAGTCCGGTGCCGTGGGCCAGCCCCGCTCGAACACCGAGCGCTCCGCCACCGGGTAGGGCAGGTTCTGCCAGATGTCCTCGGCCATGTGGCAGAGCACCGGCGCAATCAGGCCGGCCAGACGCTCCACCACCAGGGCCAGCACCGTCTGGCAGCTGCGACGGCGGAAGTCGTCGGCCCCGCTCACGTAGAGCCGGTCCTTGGCGATGTCGAGGTAGATATTGGAGAGATCCACCACGCAGAAGTTCTGCAGCGCCTGAAAGAACCGGTAGAACTCATAGCGCTCGAAATCGGCGGTCACCGCGTCGATCAGGCTGGCGGTGCGCTCAAGCATCCAGCGGTCGAGCAACGGCAGATCGGCGATCTCCACCGCATCTCCCCCTGCCGCCACCGGCCTTGGGTCGAAGTCGTGCAGGTTGCCCAGCAGGTAGCGGGCCGTGTTGCGCACCTTGCGGGTCACATCGGCCAGCTGTTTGACGATGCCCGGCCCCAGGGGCACATCGGCTGAGTAATCCACCGAACTCACCCACAGGCGCAGCACATCGGCGCCGTAAGGAGGCTGCTGCTTCTCGTTCTTGCCGCCCTCCACCAGCACGGCCGGATCGACCACATTGCCCAGGGATTTGCTCATCTTGCGGCCCTTCTCATCAAGGGTGAAGCCGTGGGTGAGCACCCGCTTGTAGGGGGCATGGCCGTTGACGGCCACGGAGGTGAGCAGGCTGCTCTGGAACCAGCCGCGGTGCTGGTCGGAGCCTTCCAGATAGAGATCGGCGGGATAGCGCAGCGGGGCGGTCTCAGCGGTGGCTGCTGCGTCCTCTGAGGCTTCGCCGCCTGAAGCTGCTGCCTGATCCCCTCCCGTGTCCAGTCCACCCAGCACCCCTGCCCAGGAGGAGCCGGAATCGAACCACACGTCCATGGTGTCGGTGCCCTTGCGCCACTGGTCCGCCTCGGCAGCGAGCGAGGGCGGCAGCAGCTCGGCTTCGCCTCTCTCCCACCACACATCGGAGCCGTGCTCTGCGATCAGAGCCTCGATGTGGGCGAGGGTGTCGGCATTGAGCAGGGTCTCGCCGGTTTCACGGTGGTAAAAGACGGGAATGGGCACGCCCCAGGTGCGCTGGCGGCTGATGCACCAGTCGCCGCGGTCGCGCACCATCGCCTCGATGCGGTTGCGGCCGCTGGCGGGCAGCCAGTCCACGGCGGCGATCGCGGCGAGGGCCTGGCAGCGGAAGCCCTCCACCGAGGCGAACCACTGCTCGGTGGCGCGGAAGATCGTCGGTTTCTTGGTGCGCCAGTCGTAGGGGTAGCGGTGCTCGTAGGGCTCGTGGCGCAGCAGGGCGCCCGCGGTCTCGAGGGCGGAGATGATCGCCGGGTTGGCGTCCTTGAGCACGTTGAGGCCGGCGAAGGGGCCGGCTTCCGCCGTGAGGGTTCCCGCCTCATCGACCGGGCAGAGCACGGCCAGGCCGGCCTTGCGGCCGGTGTTGAAGTCGTCGACGCCGTGGCCCGGGGCCGTATGGACCAGGCCCGTGCCTGCTTCGGTGGTGATGTAGTCGCCGCCGATCACCACCGGGCTGGTGCGATCGAAGAGGGGGTGGCGGTACTCGACCCCTTCCAGCTCCGCGCCCCTGAGGGTTAGCAGGGGTTCAAGCTCCAGCTGCAGGCTGCTGCGCAGACTTTCCACCAGGGAAGCGGCCACGATCAGATGGCGGCTGGTGCGGTAGCCGTTGGTCCCGTGATCGCCCACGCGGCAGAGGGCGTACTCCAGCGAGGCATTCACCGACACCGCCAGGTTGGCGGGCAGGGTCCAGGGGGTGGTGGTCCAGATCGCCACCGCCAGATCGCCTTCCGCCGGGGTGGTGGCCGCCTCGGCGGAGGTGAGGCCAATGGCTGTGAGCCGGGTGCCCAGGCCGCCTGGCAGGGCCACCACCGGGAAGGCCACGTAGATGCTGGGGGATGTGTGGCCGTCGGGGTACTCCAGCTCAGCTTCGGCCAGGGCGGTGCGGGAGCTGGGGCTCCAGTGCACCGGCTTGAGACCCCGGTAGATGTGGCCAGCGAGAACCATCCGGCCGAACACACCGATCTGGGCAGCCTCGTAGGCCTTGTTCAGCGTCAGGTAGGGCTGCTCCCAGTCGGCCCAGATGCCCCAGCGCCTGAAGCCCGCCTTCTGGCTCTCCACCTGCTCGAGGGCGTAGGCGTGGGCCCGACGGCGCAGGTCGATCGGGGTGAGCGCCGAGCGCTCCGCGCTGGAGAGGCTCTGCAGCACCTTGAGCTCGATCGGCAGCCCGTGGCAGTCCCAGCCCGGTACGAAGCGGGCCCGTCGGCCGCGCAGCAGGGCGTACTTGTTGAGGATGTCCTTGAGGATCTTGTTGAGGGCATGGCCCACATGCAGTGGCCCATTGGCGTAGGGAGGGCCGTCGTGGAGGGTGAACACCTCACCGGGATTCTCACGGCTGAGCCGCCGGTAGAGGTCCAGCTCCGCCCAGAAGGCCTGCAGCTCCGGTTCACGGGTTTTCGCGTTCGCCCGCATCGAGAACGGGGTCTGCAGCAGGTTGAGCGTGTCTTTGTAGGAAGCCGGGCTGGCGGTCACAGCGCCTGGGGGGGCAGCAAGGGCGAATTATCGACCCCAGCCCCCGGGCCCTCCCCGTCGCCGTCTGCAGCAGGCTCAGCCACAGCCACCGCTTCTTCGTCTGAGGCTCCGCTGGGATCCGCGCCTGGGGTTGTAGCGCCGGCCTGCTCGATCAGCTGCTCGATCTCGGCAAATGACTCCACCGTGGTCACGTCGTCGGCGTCGTCTTTATCAGCTGCTGGCGGCGGATCAGAGGCTGGCGCTGCTTCGGGAGGCCGGGGCTGATCAGAAGCCTCTGCCTCTGCTACCGCAACCTCAGGCACCGCCGCAGCCTGTGTTTCCGAGACCACAGGCTCAGGCTCCGGGCGCACCCAGCGCTTGGTGGTCTCGCGGGCTTTGGAGCTGGCTTCGCGCCGCTCCTTCAGCCAGGAGAGCAACACGCCCAGTTTCGATCCCGCCAGGCTGACCAGCCCCATCAGGGCAGCAGCCAGTTGCTGCAGGCTGGTGCGCCAACGCTCCACGCCGGTGAGGCGCACCTGCTCCTCACGGCTGAGCTGACGCCAGCGGCCCAGGCCCACCTCCGTGCTCAGCCGGCCGATCAGCAGGCCGCCGCAGAGCACGGCCAGCATGGGTGCCCCGCTGAGGCGCTCGGCGCTGGTGACCAGCACCAGTCCCAGGACCAGCACCAGGGCGCCCCAGACCGAATCGCGGGGGCGGCTGAGCTCAGGGACCAGCAGGGGCAGCAGCAGCACCAGCAGACCGGCAAGAAGTGCCAGGAATCCACCGAGGGTGGCGAGCATGGCGGCAGAGGCGGCGGTGCGGCCATTCTGAGCCGCTCTATACAGTCAGTTCACGCCCACCTGGCGGAATTGGTAGACGCGCTGGTTTTAGGTACCAGTGGCTTCGGTCGTGGGGGTTCAAGTCCCCCGGTGGGCATCGCTGAATCAGCGCAGCAGCAGGGTCAGTGGAGCGAAGGCCACCAGGCCTCCGCCGATCGCCAGGGTCAGGGCCAGCCGGGTGGTGACGCTGCGAGGCAGACGGCGCAGCACCAACAGGGTGGTGCCGCTCACCAGCACTGAGCCGGCGAGGGCCCCCAGCCACCAGGAGAGGGAGGTTTGATCGCTGGGGGCTTCCAGACCGTGCAGCATGGCGTGCACCGCCACGGCGGCGGCCACCAGGCCTCCCCAGAGGCTGAGCCGCGAGCCGGAAGCTTTGTTCTCGGCCCACAGGATCGAGCTGGCCACGGCGGTGATGGCCAGGGCCGCGAGCAGTTCCCCGAAGGGCAGGCTGCCGCCCATCGCTCCGAACACCCCACCGGCGACGGCGCCCACCAGGGCCCAGACCAGCAGGGTCGAAGAGATGGCGGCGGAGGCGGCGCCAACGCCGATCAACAGCAGCAGGTGGTCGAGGCCTGCGAGGGGATGTAGGAAGCCTGAGCCGATGCCTCCATGGGCGAGGCCATGGGCCTGGGCAGGCTGGCCAGCCAGGGCGAAGGCCGCAGCGGCCAGGCCGGTGTAGAGGGCCAGGGTGCTGCTGCTGGGGAATCTGCTCATTGAGGGGTAACGGTCCGCGCCGGGGGGTTGGGTACTGAGACGGCGAGCGTTCTGGCTGAGGGGCGCCTCCGCAGAGAAGCTCCATCACAGCTGCGGGACAGCGCCGGATTCAACAGGGCCGGCAGGGCCCCATCACACCGGACTTTCCTCCTTGCCTCCAGGGAGTGAACCACTGGAACCGTCAGCGTCATTCTGGACCTTTCTGGCGGACCTGGCCGCCCATGGTCTGATCAGCCCCATCCGACGGGCCGCTCGTGTCCGCTGGCACCGTCCATGGCCATGCAGCACACAGTCGTGAACGCTGCCGCTGCCTAGCTTTCGCGCCATGGACATGTCTTCGATTCCTGCTGCAGGCGCCGCGGCCGAGCCGGTCCGGCTTCGTCCGATCGGGATCTGCCTCGATGAGCCCTGGGCGTCGGGGCAGCGCAAGCGCTACCTGGCCAGCCTCGACCCTGGCCTGCTGCTGGCGGCCCCCACTACCGAGGGCCTGGAGCCAGACACCTGACGGCCTTCAGCCATCGTCTCGATCAGGCTGCGGGCCACGAAGGGTGAAGTCATGGCCCGCAGCAGGGCGCTGTAGTTCAGGTCGAAGCCGAGTTCCGTTCCAACCTCCAAGGCAACAGAGCCGGTGTCGAGCACCAGATGGTCACTGCTCGCCCCCAGAAGGGTCATGCCAGTCGGGAGCGTCAGGCCTGCAGCATCCACATCCTGAAGACCCAGGGCCAGCAGGGCACGCCACCGCTCGCCCCGATCAAGCCGTGCTGGCGGCGCGCCGAAGGCACCCTGCTGGCAGTGGCCCCAGGGCAGGGTGGGCTTGCGGTTGGACTCGATCACCTCGGCCACCAGTCGGAAGGCATCGGTGCGCAGACCAGGGATCGGCCGCCGCTGGAGCGGTTCGCGGCCCAGCAGGATCGCTTCCCCCAGGCGGAGATTGTTGATCCTCCCCAGCGTTCCCCCGGCGCACAACCAGGGGAGATTCGCGGAGTTTCCACCTGACACCAAAGGCAGCACGATGCCGAAGCTGGTTTCCAGCCCCGTGGCCAGGCTGGAGAGCTGGGCCATCGACTCCGTGGACGGAACCACGCCGTTCTGGCAGGCCAGGTTTGCACCGATCCCGAGCAGGTCCAGTCCGGGCAGCTGCAGCAGACCGGCGGCGATCCCCTCCAGCCGCTCGGGCATGATCCCTTCGCGCAGATCCCCCAACTCCACCATCAGCACCACGCCGTGGCGATGGTTCTGGGCGATCGCCGCCGCTGAGAGCAGAGCCAGCACCGCCGGCTCGGTGTTCAGGCTGATGTCGGCCTGGGCCACCACCTCGGCCACCTGGCTCGGCATGGGCGAGCGGATCAGGGTCAAGGGCAGGTTCAGGCCGCTGCGCCGCAGGGCCGCCAACGTTTCGATGCGTGGTTCGCCAATCCCGCTGACGCCGGCGGCAGCCAGCACCGTGGCGATCCGAGCCGAGCCGAGGGTCGCCTTGGTCACCGCCGTGATCGAGACGCCACGTGCAGCCAGACGCTCCACCAGGCTGCGGGCGTTGTGGGCAATGCGATCGAGGCGGATCTCCAGCCTTGGCGCCGTCAAAGGGCGGCGGCGGCGGCCTCCGGTGTCAGTTCGGGGAAGGCCCGCACCACCATGTCCAGCAAGCGCTGGGGTGAGCGGGTCAGAGCATCGGTGACCGGGATGCCCAGCTCGATCTCGTAGAGCGCGATCGCCGCCGTCACTTCGGCCTCGGTCATGCCCTCATGGTTGAGGCACAGGCCGATCACCCGCGTGAGCGATGAGAAAGTTTCGATCAGCCGGATCTCGCTGGCTGGCGTCGGCATGGCGATCTGGGGGAAGTCGCTGAGCCGCGACCGCATCGGGGCGTGCTGCAGGATCACAGCCTGAGGTTGGGAGCCCCGCAGGATCGAGGCCGAACTGAGATAGGCGGGATGGCTGAGGGCTCCCTGCCCTTCGATCACGATCACATCGGGTCGCTCCGCCTGGTAGGCCTCCATCAAGGCGGCTTCCACTTCACCGGAGCAGAACTGGCAGGGAATGGCATCAAGGGCGATGCCGTGACGGGCCCCCTGCATCAGGCCCGTCTGACCCGTTCCCACCATCACCGATTTGAGGCCGCGCTCATTCAGGGCCCGGTTGAGGATCACGGCCGTGGTGCGCTTGCCGATCGCGCCATCGGTGCCGAGCACGGCGATCCGTCGACAGGGCAGCGTGGCGCTGGCTCCGCTGAACATGTGCAGATCCCGCTGGTCGGGCGGACGGCGCACGTCCACGATCGCCACGTTCCGCGCCGCCGCAGCCGCTGCGAATTCCGGGTCGTCGCCGAGGAATTCATGCAGGCCGTTGATCAGATGCAGCCCGGCGTCGATCGCTTCCAGCAGGACGACCCGCTGCGCGGGTGTGAGTCTGCCGCTGGCGGGAGCCACCCCGACGATGAAAAGGTCGGCCCGGGCGCCGTTGCTCTCCATCGCCTCGGCCAGATCGGCCTGGATCGGGATGCCATTGGCAACCCCGTCCAGCACGGTGCCGGCATCCCGGCCGGCAAGCCGGCTGTCGATCACCGAGAGGATGCGGAATCGCTCTGAGTGACGCACCAGACCGTTTGCGGTCTTGCCGTCGATCCGACCGAAATTCCCCTCGCAATAAACAATTGCCGAGGGAATCGACGGCAGACCATATCCATCGGGAAGCTTCAGCATCCGGTTGCACTCCTTGTTTCAAGCTCAGAGGAGGCGACCGAATGGTCCGCTCGGACCGAATCGAAGCGGGGATACCAGAGGTCCCCACTAAGTGGGACTTAACCTGGTCACCCTAGGGGAGGCATGACCGGGCCTGTGCAGTGGTTTGTCAGCCCTTCCAGCCCGCCAGCCCCCGGGCCGCCCGGGAGCGGGCCAGGGCGCGGGCGGCCGGCAGAGCCGGTTCCAGCCGCAGTGAGCTGAATGGCGGCAGGCTGCGGCTGCGCAGCCAGGCGCCCCAGCGGAACTCGTGGAAGGGGATCAGCGGCGCCGGCGCGATCAGCCTCTCCTGCTTGAGCTTCCAGACCAGGCTGCGGTATGGGTCATCCTCCAGCCCGAGCAAAGTGCGGGGCAGCCGCTGGGGTGGCTGGGGGCCCTGGCCGCGGCCGTCGTGGAGGTAGAGCCAGCCGCGATCCAGCAGTTCGGCCAGAGCCTGCTCCCGCTCGCGGGACTCCAGCTGCAGTGCCACGTAGCCGAAGGCGGTGGCGGTGCCGTCGAGCTCCAGCAGCGCGCGCAGACGGTGGTGGCGATCCACCATCCACAGGGTCCCATCGCCGCTGCGCACCAGCGGCACAGGTTTGCCGCTCAGGTAGCGCTTGCGCTGGTTCGAGCTCTCCTCGGCGAAGTCGGCCTGACGCTGACGGATCTCGGCCAGCCCCACGCAGAGCTGGGTGGGTTGGAGCTCCGCCACGGCCACCTGCAGCAGTTTTCCGGAGGAGTCCGGCGGCGGCGGCAGGGGTTCGAAGGGGGGCAGGCGCAACACCATCGGACGCTCAGCGCAGCTTGTCGCGTTGGAGGAAGACCCGGATCAGCTTTTCGTCCATCAGCCCCGGTCGCGCCCGGGGCGCCTCCTGGCAGCGCTCGAACAGCTCCAGCAGGGTGGCGGCGGACACCCGGTGGCCATGGCCTGCGGCCAGCTCCTCCACCTGCTCGGCTGTCTCGATCAGGTTGAGGGCCTCCCGTAACCCGGGTTCCGCATCAATCCTGGCCAGGAAGGCGAAGACGTCCTCGATGTCCTGGCTCATGGCTGCGTCGCTGTAGGTCTCGGGTCCAGTCTCCGCCCTCGCGTCCCCGGGTGGGGTACGCCACGGCGATTGCCGGCTGGAAGGCGAGGCGGTGATGGGATCGGGATCTTCTGGACGTGGTTCTGGCGACCAGGAGGCAAAACCATGCTCAGGTCCATAGCCAATTTGATCGATCCTTGATGACCCGTTAATCTGTTGATAACGCAAGTAGACTGATTGGATTGCTATTAATACGTTGCTCCCCAATTGGCTGTTCTGATGACCTTCGCGAAGAAGGCCTTGATTCTCTCCGCTGTCAGTGCTGTAGGTGCCGGACTGGCAATACCGGTCATCGCTCAAACCAGCACCATCAGTGGAGCCGGAGCCACCTTTCCTGCGCCTGCCTATCAACGCTGGGCCGTTGAATTCGCCAAGGCAACCAAGAAACAGGTGAACTATCAGGGAGTGGGATCCGGCGCCGGTGTGCGCCAGTTCCATGCCGGCACCGTTGACTTCGGCGCCACTGATGAGGAGCTGCAGGAGAAGAAGGGTGAGTTCACCGCAGGTGCGGCGGGCAAGCGTGGCGCCCTGCAGATCCCGATGATCGGCGGCACCGTCACCCCCGCCTACAACAACCCCGGCTGCAGGAACCTGAAGCTTACCCAGCGCCAGGTGGCCGACATCTTTCTCGGCAAGATCAAGACCTGGGATCAGCTGAAGTGCGGCAAGGGACCGATCACGGTGGCCCACCGTTCCGATGGTTCCGGCACGACCTACGTGTTCACCAACTCGCTCTCCTGCTTCTCGCCGGAGTGGAAGTCGAAGGTGGGCACCGCCAAGTCCGTCAAATGGCCCGTGGGTGTGGCCGGCAAGGGCAATGAGGGTGTGGCCGGCCTGATTCAGAACACACCGGGCTCCATCGGATACGTGAACCAAGCCTTTGTGAAGGGCAAGATCCAGGCGGCTGCTGTGCAGAACAAGGCAGGCAAGTTCGTGATGGCCAATGATGTCACGGGTGCGGCGGCTCTGAACAACATCAAGCTTGATTCCCGCCTGGGCGGAGAAGATTGCAACCCCGCCGGTGCCAACAGCTTCCCGATTGCGTCGTTCACCTGGATCCTGGCCTACAAGAACGGCAATGGCGCCAAGGCCGACACCATCAAGCAGTTCCTGAACTGGGGATTGTCTCCCAAGGGTCAGGCCATCGCCAAGCAGCTTGATTACGTGCCGCTCACCGGCTCCGTGCTCGCGCGCGCCCGGGCTGAGGTGGCCAAGATCGGCAAATGATCTGCACGCGTTTCGTGCACCCCTGAGGGTGTGAGCATTGGGGGCTTCGGCCCCCTTTTTGCTGCAGACCTTAGCCAGGGGTTAACCGCCCCCTTATCCATTCTTTGCTGGCTTGTCGGTCATCGTCCATACGCTCGGTGGTGTCACCGGAGATTGGCCATGGTTACGACTCCTTTCCGCGATGCCGGCCGCAGCGACGCCATCCGTGAGGTGTTGGAAACCAGCTATCGGCAGCGCCAACTTCTGCATATCGGCGCGGGCAGCGCCGTTCCCCTGCTCAAGAACACCATCTGGCTGGTGGTGCGCGGCATGGTCAAGCTGGAGGCTGTCACCATCCACGGCGATCCGCTGCTGCTGGGCCTGGCCGGCCCAAATGAGCCCTTCGGTGAGCCGCTCACCAACGTGCAGGCCTATGAGGCCTGCACCCTCACCGATTCCGATCTGCTCTGTCTCACCTGTGCGGAGATCGAGCAGGCCCCCCATCTGGCCATGGCCGTGATGCAGGCTGTGATCAGCCGTCATCGCCAGGCGGAAACCCTGCTCTCCCTGCTGGGTCTGCGCCGGGTGGAAGAGCGGGTGCGCGGCTTCCTGGAACTGCTGGCTCAGGACTACGGCCAGGCCTGTGAGGAAGGCCTGCGGCTCAATCTGCGTCTCACCCATCAGGAACTGGCCAGCGCCCTCTCCACCACCCGGGTCACGGTCACACGGGTGATCGGTCTGCTGCGCGACGAAGGCTGGCTCAAGATCGATGCCCAGCGCCATCTGGTGATCAGCCACCTGCCCCGGCGCCACTGAACGCCCATGTTCTGTCCCATGCCCGGATGGCCTAAATTTTGAACGATCAGCCTGTGGGGCCGGACGATCCCATGCCCCGTCTGCTCATCGTCGATGATGACGACGGCATCCGCACCACCCTGGAAGAGGCCCTGGCCCAGGAAGGTTTTGATGTGGCGTGTGCCGCCGATGGCCGTCAGGCCATCAGGCAATTTGATGCGTCCCAGCGCCAGGGAGCCACGGGCTTTGATCTTGTGCTGCTGGATCTGATGCTGCCGGGGGTCGGGGGGCTGGATGTCTGCCGCCACCTGCGTCGCCATGATTCCCACATCCCGATCCTGATGGTGAGTGCCCGCGACACGGAAACGGACCGGGTGCTGGGACTGGAGCTCGGCGCGGACGACTACCTGGTGAAGCCCTTCGGGCTGCGTGAACTGGTGGCCCGCTGCCGCGCCCTGCTGCGCCGGAGTCAGCAGACGATCGAGCGCTTCCCCGTCGGCGAGGTCGTTCATCACCGGGAGCTGACCCTCTACCCCGATGAGTTCCGCGTCACCCGTGACGGTGAGACGGTGAACCTCTCCCCCAAGGAATACCGGCTGGTGGAGTTCTTCATGCAGAACCCTGGCCGTGTCTGGAGCCGCAACCAGTTGATCGATCAGATCTGGGGTACCGACTACGTGGTCGACACCAAGACCGTGGACGTGCACATCCGCTGGCTGCGCGAGAAGCTCGAGGCCAATCCCTCCGCTCCCGAGCACATCCTCACGGTGAGGGGCTTCGGCTACCGCTTCGGTTGAGTCCCTGGCCGTGACGCTGCTGCTGGCCTTGGGCCTTGGTGTGCTGCTCGGCTGGGTCCTGGCCCGTGGCCGGCGCAGGCCGCAGGGGCCTGCGGCTCCCGTGGCCAGTGGCCAGCCCCTCCTGCCGGGGGTGGGGCGGTTGCAATTGCTGGCCTGGTTGGAAGGAGCGCCCCAGGGCTGGTTGGTGGTCGATGGAGAGCAGCGAATCCAGGCGATCAATCCCCGGGCCGAGCGGTTGCTGCAACTGCCCGTCGACCGACTGGTGCGAGGCCAGCCCGTGCGTGCCTTGATTCAGCAGCCGGAACTGGAGGAGGCGATTCTGGCCGTGGGCCGCCGGGGTCGTCCCCAGCGCCTGGAGTGGTGGCAGGGCAATGAACCGCTCGAGGGGGTGCTGCTGGCAGGCGGAGAGGGTTGGGTGGCGATCTGGATCAACAGCCGGCGTTCACTGGAATCCCAGCTCAATCAGCAGAGTCGCTGGGTCAGTGACGTGGCCCACGAGCTCAAGACCCCGCTGACCGCCCTCATGCTTGTGGGGGACAGCCTGGCCGCCCAGGCCACAAACTCGAACGTGGTGCTGATCGAACGACTGCAGCGGGAGTTGCAGCGGCTGCAGAGCCTCGTGGGTGACCTGCTCGAACTCTCCCGCCTGGAGAACAGCCTGCCGCGGGATGACCGGCGCTATGAGGTGCTGGATCTCGGGGAACTGGTGGAGGCCGCCTGGGGCAGCCTCCGCCCCCTGGCCGATCAGCGCGGCGTCAGCCTGGCCTTTCCTGAACGCCGGCCGTGTCCCCTCTGGGGAGATCCGTCCCGGTTGCACCGAGCTCTGCTCAATCTGCTCGACAATGCCCTGCGCTACAGCCCCGATGGAGCGGCTGTGGAGGTGAGCGTGGAGGAGAGCGGCCAGTGGTGGGTGCTGACGGTGCGGGATCACGGTTCTGGCTTCAGCGACGAGGACCTCTCCCACATGTTCGAGCGCTTCTACCGGGGCGATCCCTCCCGGGTGCGAAGCCGCCGCGCCGGCAGTGGCCTGGGGCTGGCGATCGTGCAGCAGATCGCTCTCACCCATGCCGGTCGGGTGCAGGGGCGGAACCATCCACGAGGTGGTGGCGTGCTGGAGCTGGTGTTGCCGAAGGGGGTATGAAGCCGGTGCGCACGGTTCACCAGGGAGGTGGTCACGACTCCGATGGGTGGGATGCGATACACGCCCCCCGGGTGCCCAGCGGTTGGATGGGAGCACCGCCACGTCGCGATCGCCTGCCATGACCGACGCGGAGGGCTACCGCCAGGTGCCCGGTCAGGGAGGCGGCAGCGATCCCGCCCACGACATCCTGCGCTGCGAGCGGCAACCGCTGCGGGCCCTGTTCCGTCCCGGCTGCGTGGCCGTGATCGGGGCCAGCGAACGACCCGGCAGCGTGGGTCGCATCCTGCTCTGGAACCTCATCCGTTCCCCCTTCGGCGGCACGGTGTACCCGGTGAACCCCGGGCGACACAGCGTGCTGGGGGTGCGCTGCTGCGCCACGGTGGCGGAGGTGCCCGAGCCGGTCGATCTGGCCCTGATCGCCACTCCGGCGGCCAGCGTGCCCCAGCTGCTGGCGGAGTGCGCGGCGGCCGGGGTGAAGGCCGCGATCGTGATCTCCGCCGGCTTCCGGGAGGTGGGGCCCGAGGGGCTGGCGCTGGAGTCCCAGCTGCGCGAAATCCTGCGGGGTTCAGGCATGCGGCTGCTTGGCCCCAATTGTCTGGGGCTGATGAATCCTCGCCTGGGTCTCAACGCCAGCTTCGCTGCCGGCCTGGCGGCACCGGGGCATGTGGGCTTCCTCAGCCAGTCAGGGGCCGTCTGCACGGCGGTGCTCGACTGGAGCCATCAGCAGGGGGTGGGCTTCAGCGCTTTCGTGTCGATCGGCTCGATGCTGGATGTGGGCTGGGGTGATCTGATCACCTACCTGGGCGACGATCCCGCCACCCGCAGCATCGTTATTTATATGGAGGCGATCGGCGATGCCCGCGCCTTCCTCTCGGCGGCGCGGGAGGTGGCGCTCACCAAGCCGATCGTGCTGATCAAGGGCGGCCGCACTGCCGAGGCGGCGCGGGCGGCCGCCTCCCACACCGGTGCCCTGGCCGGCAGTGATGCGGTGCTGGAGGCGGCGCTGCGGCGTTGCGGCGTGCTGCGGGTGGATCGCCTCTCCGACCTGTTCGATCTGGCCGATGTGCTGGCCAAACAGCCGCGGCGACCCGCCGGTCCGCGGCTGGCGATCGTCACCAACGCCGGCGGCCCAGGCGTGCTGGCCACCGACGCCCTGGTGCTCAATGGCGGCCAGCTGGCGGAACTTTCAAGCGGGAGCCTGGCCGCCCTCGATGCCGTGTTGCCGCCCCAGTGGAGCCACGCCAATCCCATCGACATCCTTGGCGACGCCGATCCGGAGCGCTATGGGCGCGCCATCGAGATCGCCCTCGCCGATCCCGGCAGCGATGGCCTGCTGGTGATCCTCACGCCCCAGGCGATGACCGATCCCACCACTACCGCCCAGCGCCTGCGGGAGCTGGCCGAACGCAGCGGCAAACCCCTGCTCGCCAGCTGGATGGGCGGCGATGAGGTGGCCGCCGGTGTGGCGATCCTCAACGCCGCCGGCATCGCCACCAACCCCTACCCCGATGCCGCGGCGCGGCTGTTCAACTCGCTCTGGCGCTTCAGCTACACCCTGCGCGGGCTCTACGAGACCCCCGCGCTGCTGCCGGAGAGCGATGGCGCCGACCATGCCGCTGGCCGCCGGGTGCTGGAGCAGGCCCAGGCCGAGGGGCGCACGCTGCTCAGCGAGCAGGAGGCCAAGCAGGTGCTGGCCAGCTACGGCATCCCGGTGGTCGACACCCGCCTGGCCCGCAGCGCCGCCGAAGCCCGCCAGGCCGCCGAGGCGATCGGCTACCCGGTGGTGCTCAAGCTCAACAGCCCCACGATCACCCACAAGACCGACGTGGGTGGGGTGTGGCTGGATCTGGCCTGCGCCGAGGCGGTGGAGCAGGCCTTCACCTCCATGGCGGAGTCGATTCCCGAGCGCTTCGGGGCCCAGGCCTTCGACGGGGTGACGGTGCAGCCGATGCTGCGGCGGCAGGGGGGACTGGAGCTGATCGTGGGCAGCAGCATCGATCCCCAGTTCGGGCCGGTGATCCTGTTCGGCAGCGGCGGCACCCTGGTGGAGGTGTTCCGCGACAGCGCCGTGGGCCTGCCGCCCCTGAACACCACCCTGGCGCGGCGGTTGATGGAGCAGACCCGCGTGTACGGCGCCCTGCAGGGTGTGCGCGGCGGCCCTCCGGCCGATCTGGAGGAGCTGGAGCGCCTGCTGGTGCGGCTCAGCCAGCTGGTGCTGGAGCAGCCCGCCATCCGTGAGATCGACATCAATCCGCTGCTGGTGCGGCCTGGTGATCGGTGCTGGCCCCTGGTGGCCCTCGATGCCCGCATTCTCATCCAGCCGGTGGCCGGAGCCACCTGCCACCTGCCGCGGCCGGCGATCCGTCCCTATCCCAGCCAGTACGTGCGCCCCTGGCGGCTGCGGGACGGCACGCCGGTGACGATCCGGCCCATCCGACCCGAGGACGAGCCCCTGCTGGTGGCCTTTCACCGCAGCCTCTCGGAAGAGAGCGTGTACACCCGCTACTTCCACATGACCTCGCTGAACCACCGCATCGCCCACGAGCGGCTGGTGCGAATCTGCTTCAGCGACTACGAGCGCGAACTGGCCCTGGTGGTGGACCGGCGCGACCCGGACAGCGGCGAGCATCGGATCCTGGCGGTGGGTCGCCTCAGCCGGCTGCATGAGCGCAACGACGCCGAGTTCACGCTGCTGATCGGCGACGCCCACCAGCACCAGGGGCTGGGCACCGCCCTGCTGGGCCAGCTGCTGCGCTGTGGCCGCGACGAGGGCATCGACCGGGTGACGGCCGAGATCCTGCCCGGGAACGGCGCCATGCAGAAGGTGTGCCGCAAGCTCGGCTTCCAGCTGCGCTCCGGCGACGAGGTGATCGAGGCCTGGATCGATCTGGCCAGCGCTTCGCTGCCCGGCGATCAGGCCAGCGCGGATCAGGCCGCCAGCAGGGCCTCCACGTGAGCGGCGGCTCCACCCGCCAGCCCCTTCAGGCCATAGCCCCCCTCCAGCACCGACACCAGCCGGCCGCCGGCGTGCTCGGCGGCGATGGACAGGCAGAGCTGGGTGAGGGCGGTGTAGTCGGCGTCCTCGAGCAGGAAGTGGCCGAGGGGATCGTCGCGGTGGCCGTCGAAGCCGGCTGACACCAGCACCAGCTGGGGCCGGAAGCGAGCGACCACCGGCGCCAGGGCGGCGTCCAGGGCCGTGAGCACGGCCTGGCCGTCGCTGCAGGCCGGCAGGGGGCAGTTGAGCGTGAAGCCCCGCCCCGCCCCCTCGCCGCGCTCATCGGCGGCGCCGCTGCCGGGGTAGTTGCCCCACTCGTGCACGCTGGCGTAGAGCACGCTGGGATCACTCCAGAACATGGCCTGGGTGCCGTTGCCGTGGTGCAGGTCCCAGTCGACGATCAGCACCCGCTCCAGACCGTGCACCGCCTGGGCATGGCGGGCGGCCAGGGCCACGTTGTTGAAGATGCAGAAGCCCATCCCCCGATCGGCCTCGGCGTGGTGCCCGGGTGGCCGCACCAGCGCGAAGGCATGGTTCACCCGCCCGGCCAGCACAGCATCCACCGCCGCCAGGGTGCCGCCGGCCGCCAGCCGGGCCACGTCTTCGGACTGCTCGCCGATGGTGGTGTCGCCGGTGGAGAGCTGGGCGGCCCCGTAGGCCACCTCACGGCGCACCGTCTGCAGGTAGCTGGCGGTGTGGCAGCGAAGCAGCTCCCGGTCCACCGCCGGACGGGCCTGGATCAACCGGCAGCGCTGGATCAGGCCGCGGCGCTGCAGCTCGGCTTCGATCGCCTCCAGCCGCTGCGGGCTCTCGGGGTGGCCCACTCCCGTGTCGTGCAGGCGGAAGGCTGGATCGATCACCAGTCCGGTGGCACCCATCACTCCCCCAGCAACTGCCGCACCAGTTCGCTCAGTTCCTGCTTGCTGAACGACTCCAGGGGCGGCGGCACCACCTGCTTCTGCTCAAGCGGCCTGGCCAGCTCGGGAGAGGGCGGAAATTCGCTGGCGCAGCGCAGGGCCATCGAGCGGCACGGAGCTGATTCCAGGATGACAGCCCCGCAGCGCAGCAGCGGGTCAGCTGCCTGGAGTGGGGCCTGCAGAGACGGCAGACAGGATCAATGCGATCTTGTCCGGACCGTTCCTTGGCACCGATGCAGAACAGCTTGCTGACGACTGTTCTGCTGCCCGTCGCCCTGGCCATCGTGATGCTGGGGATGGGGCTGAGCCTGGTTCCGGAGGACTTCCGGCGCATCAGCCGCTATCCCCGGGCCGTGGCGCTGGGCAGCTTCTGTCAGATCGTGGTGCTGCCGCTGATCGGCGGCCTGCTGGCCTGGCTCTGGCCGATGGAACCGGCGCTGGCGGTCGGTCTGGTGATCGTGGCGATCTGCCCCGGCGGCCCCTCTTCCAACCTGATCACCTACCTGGCGAAGGGGGATGTGGCCCTGTCGGTGACGCTCACGGCGATCAGCAGCGTGGTGACGGTGTTCACGATCCCCGTGCTCGCCAATCTGGCCTTGCAGAGGCTGATGGGATCCGGCGCGGAGATCAGCCTGCCTGTGCTGCCGACGATGCTGCGAATCGTGCTGATCACCCTGGTGCCGACGGCCATCGGCATGGGGATCCGGCAGCGGTTCACCGCCGCAGCGCTGAGGCTGGAGAAGCAGATGGGGCGGTTGGCCGCAGGTCTGCTGGCGTTGATCATCCTGTTGCTGGTGATCAAGGAAGCAGGCAGGCTGCCCGGCTTCATCGCCCAGGTGGGCGCGGCGGTGGTCGTGCTGAATCTGCTGGGAACGGCGGCCGGCTTCCTCTCGGCGCGTCAGCTGGGTCTGCCCCTCGCCCAGCGGCTCAGCATCGCCATCGAGGTGGGTATCCAGAACGGCACGCTCGCGATCGCGATCACGGCCGGCCTGCTGAACAACATCGACATGGCCGTGCCGGCTGCGATCTACAGCCTCTGGATGAACATCACCGGATTCGCCATGGTCGGTTTCGGCCGCCGCAAGCTCGCCGCCGCGCAGGGGCCGGGGAATGGGTGAGCCCGGGCAATCCAGCGGAAGGGTTCGCCGGTAGATCAGGCGTTCGCATTCTCTACCGCGATGTCCTTGCCCCTCACCGCTCTGCTGCTCACCCTCGGAATCCCCCTGCCCATCGGCCTGCCTGGCTCCGTTCCGGTCGCCTCCCCACCCCGGGAACCTGGCCCCGGCGGATGGGTGGCCCAGAAGCAGGGAGGTGCCCTCGCCCCTTCCCTGCAGGGCAAACCTGTCGTGGTCGACATCTACGCCAGCTGGTGCCCGGCCTGCCGCACGATCGCGCCGACCCTGCGTTCCCTGCAGCAAAGCAAGGCCGGCAAGGCCACCTTCGTGACCTTCGACGTGTCTGATGCCGCCACCTTGAAGGCCTCGCACGAACGGGCCCGGGCGCTCGGCCTCAGCGCCTTCCTGGAGGCCAACCGCAGCCAGACCTCGCTGGTGGCCGTGATCGACCCTGCCACCGGCACCACGGCGCAGACCTTCCGGGCCAGCACAGATGCGAGCGCCTACAGCAAGGCGATCAGCAAAGTTCAATCGATGCTCAAGCGATGAGCCGATCCGCCGTGCGCAGGCAAGGACCGGCGATTCTGGTGCTCCTGGCCGTGGTGACCCTGCTGGCAGGGTTGGTTTTGCACTGGCTGCCGCAGATCGGCGCTCAACTGGATCAGGCGATCCTGTCGACGTCGCAGGCCTACGCCGAACGGTTCGAGGACTGGGGCGCTATTCCCCCGTTTCTGATTCCGCTGGCGGCTTTCGCCGGTGGGCTGCTGGCAAGCGTTTCGCCATGCCTGCTGGCGATGCTGCCGATGAACCTCAGTTACATCGGCACGCTCGGGCCGCTCAGCCGGCGTCAGGCCTTCGTCAGGGTGGCTGGATTCGTGGCCGGCACCGTCGTGGTGCTGAGCCTGTTCGGCCTGGTCGCCTCGTTCGCCGCAGCCGTGGTGGTGGACCACCGCGGCCCGGTCCATCTGGGGGTGGGACTGCTCATCCTGGTGATGGGCCTGAATCTGGCGGGGTGGCTCCCCCTGCGGCTGCCCCGCCTGCCCGAACTGCCTCCGGCCGGTGGCCCGTTCCTGGTGGGGATGGGATTCGCTCTGGTCAGCTCTCCCTGTGCCAGTCCGGTGCTGTTCTCGGTGCTCGCCGCTGCGGCCGGCACCGGCTCGGTTCTGTTATCGGTGGTCACGATGGTGAGTTACGCCCTGGGTTACACCGCCGTGATCGCCGCCACCAGCCTCTGGGCCGGCCTGTTGGGCACCTCAAGGCTGCTGCTGCGCCATGGAGCCACGCTCACCCGCGTCAGTGCCCTGGTACTTCTGGCGGCAGGGGGGTTCTATGCCGTCCAGGGGCTGATCTGGAGCTGGCCGAGCTGATCGCCCGCTGCTGTTGAAAACGGGCACCAGGCCTGCAGTGCCATGACTCTTCGCGCAGCCTGCGGGTGCTTGCCATCGTTGGCTGCTTCGCTGGGGTCTGATCCTGCGGTGCCCGTGGCTGTTCTTGTCGTCTGGCTGCTGCTGGGCCTGGTGCTGGGGCTGCTGCAGTGGCCGTACCAGGCCCTCTCCGAACTGGGCTTTCAGCTGCAGCGCTGGCTGTGGCCGCTGCCCGGTCTGGAGGGTGGCCATGGCGGCATCGCTCAGAGGCTGCCACCTGGCCTGGGAGCCGTGCTGGTGTTCGCGGCCAGCGCACTGCTGATCTGGCTTGCCTGGGGTCCGTTGGCGGCCGGTAGAGGCGGCGGCGTCGCCCCCCTGCTGGCCCTGGATCGCTCCGGCCGGCAGGTTTCCCCCGAGGCGGAAGCGCGCTGGCTGGAGAAGCTGAGCCTGGCCAGCCAGCTGCGGCGGCTGCCGCTGATGCTGCTCACCCATCTGGGTGGACTCACAGTCGGGGTGGAGTCCCCTTCGGTGGCACTCGGAGCCAGTGTGCTGCTGGCGATCCGGCGACGCTGGCCCGGCTGCAGCCCCCTGGCCCAGCTTCCCTCCAGTCTGGTGGCCGTGATCGGCGGAGCCGCCGGGCTGGGTGCGGCCTTCCGTTCACCCCTGCTGGCGGTGGCCTATGGCCTGGAGGAGCTTGGGCAACGCAGTGGACTGCCCCTGGTGCTGCCCGCGCTGCTGCTGGCGGGCAGCGGCACCGTGGTGGCAACGGCGATGGGACAACCGGCTCGCCTGCCGGGCCTGGACCTGGGCGGCCTCGCGCCGGCCCTGTGGGGCTGGGCCATGCTGCTGACCCTGGTGGGTGCTGCGGCTGGCGCCCTGCTGGTGCGGCTGCTGATCCCGGCGGCAGCCTGGGTGAAGCGGCTGCTGGTGCGCAGGCGCCTGGGCGGGGCGTTGCTGCTGGCCGGCCTGCTCACGCTGCTGGCGCTCGCCAGCGGCGGCCTCAGCCTCAACGATGGATCCCTGTCACTGGCATCGGCCCTGGCCGGGGGGGATGGCGGGCCTTCGCTCACCCTGCTGTGGCGAACCCTGGCCACCGTGCTCAGCCTGGCAGCGGGTGCTCCCGGTGGCCTGATGCACGACAGCATGACCCTGGGTGCGCTCCTCACCAGCCCCCTGCGGTCCGCCGGCCTGGGCGCCACTGAGCTGGCCCAGCTGGCAGCGGTCGGCGCCACCGCCCTGTTCGCCAGTGCCCACGGCAGCCCGCTGTTCTGCGCGGCTTTCGTGTTCACCCTGCAGGGCGATCCGGCGTTGTTGCCCGCCCTGTTGCTGGTGAGTGCCATCAGTGGCTCCCTGGGTGAGCGCTGGCGCGGTGAGGGCTGGAACGAGCACCAGTGCCAGGCGCTGATCGATCAGGCGCCCGGGGCCACCCAATCGAGCCGGTGATCCACGCCAACTTCAAGACCTGGGCGGACTAACCGATCGCGGCTTCACCGCGCCTATGGATCTCGCTGGCGTAACCGGTCCAGGCGCCCTGGCCCCAGTAGCGGAAGCAGCTGGTTTCCAGCAGCAGCAGGTGGAGCAGGGCGTCCTGGTAGCGCGGGGTTCTGGTGATGGTGGGGTCCTGCGCCACCAGGGGATCAAACACCTGGTGGAAATGGGCGCTGAGGCGGTTCATCGGCTCCAGCACGTTGCCGTAGCCCTCGACCCAGCTGAGGTCGTTGGTCCAGGAGGCACCCGCCATCGAGAAGTGGGGATCGCTGGCCTGGAGTGCGGCGATTGCTGCTTCGGTGGCCGTTGGGGTGGGTGGGTTGCCCCTGGTCTGGCCGTCAACGGCCTCCCAGAGCTTGTGTTGCTGAACCGCCTGAATGCCTGGGTAATCGGCTGGTTGGACACCGGCGGCTTCCAGTAACTCCAGATACTCGGTGCCATTGATCGCCACGGTGGCTGAATCGGTGGCCGGTTCACCACCGGAATCACTCGCCTGGGCGGCGATTTTCTGATGGGCCTGGATGAAGGCGGATGGGAATTCATTCATCATCACACCGCCATTTTCGCCGTCGGCAATCTGCGACACGAGCGAGGGGATCGTGGTGTCTCCCAGCGCTTGGCGGCCCAGCCCGATGGCTTCGTAGCAGGGCTGCATCTGGCCCACCAGCTTGGTATCGGAGCCCTGGG
This sequence comes from Synechococcus sp. Cruz-7E5, assembly GCF_024345995.1. GTDB lineage: Bacteria > Cyanobacteriota > Cyanobacteriia > PCC-6307 > Cyanobiaceae > Regnicoccus_A. Next base: position 139,972 of record NZ_JAGQCE010000003.1, on the reverse strand, counting down.
TTTTGATCAAAGCTGTGATACTCACCGACTCACCGCTGGAGTTGCGCGCCACGAGTTGGTTGGGGATGTACTTCTGCGCCTGGCTGAGGCTGGAGCCATCGAGGTTCTCGACGCTGTGCTCCTGCACCAGCAGCCACTGGTAGCCGCATTCCCTGAGAGCCTTCACCAGGGCATAGAGGGTGTCGGGGTGGTTGGGCAGGTGCATTTCAGGCGGCGAGAAACCCTTCACCCGTTGCAGTGCCTCAGGGCCGAAGAGCGCCGCGAAATGGTGTTGCCAGGCCAGGATCTGCAACCTGAGATCGGGGATGGGCGTGGAGGGTGCCACGGCATGGCTCCAGAAGGTGCCGAGCCATTCCACGTGGGGTTGCAGGCTGGGATCGCAGGCGAGAAGTTTCAGGGCGTCGAGTATGTCGTGACGGCCCATCTGCTCAAAACCCCAGAGCAGGTTGCCGGAATAATCCAGCATGATCCGTGGGTTGCAGCCCTCTGAAATCAGCTGGGGGAGGATCTCCGCGAGGCGCTTGTAGCAGTGGGCAAATGGTTCGGCGTTGTGGTTGTCACCCTCGCCAGGGTGCTCGAACATGTACTGCAGATGCGAAATCAGCTCACCATTCGCCCCGGCGGGAATAGTGGGCTGGTGCATGTGCAGGGCGCAGGCAAAGCCTGAGCGGATCTGGGCCAGGTTGAGATTGGTGCGCGGCCGGAAAACGGGGCCGGCCTGCTGCATCAGGGCGAGGATCCCGGCTTCATCGCCTGCGATCGGCGGAAGGGCGGAGTTGGTCATGGTGGTGGTGTGGTGCCGGATCACCAGGCCAACGCGGGCGTTGGGCAGGTCGTGCAGGGTCAGTCTGGGGGTCAGGCTCTGCTCAGGGCCCCAATGGAAGGCAACCACCCAGTGATCTTGGCCGTACATCGGTCATGGATGAGACGGCTCCGGAACTCAAGCTCCACTAGATGGAATGGGGAGTCCTGCAACCGATGAGCCCTCTTTTCCCCTGTTCTGGCTGTGGCGTGCAGATCGAACGCTCGATGCGCCTCTATCGAGATCAGAAAGGGACTGTGCTCTGCTCCACCTGCAAGGACAAGCTGGAGGCGGATCAAGCCTCTCCGCCAGCGCCGAGAGCCGCACAGAGCCAGTAGCGCCCGTTCTCGCGCAGATCCCAGGCGCCCATGGGGGGCTTCTGCTGGCAGCCAGCAAGGGCTCGGCTTTGCGATGGGCCGCTTTATCCGGGAGCGTTCAGGCTCCCGAACCTGACCCAGCAACCGGCACGATCCGGTAATACTCCCGATCGTCGGAGCAGCAGATGTCGGCGTAATACCGTTCCACCACGGCGTAGGCCTCGTCGTAGCTGGCGAACACCCTGCCGGCGATGCCGTCCTTCACACCGTCATCGCGCAGGATCTGATAGGTATCGCCCATAGGTCTGACCCGCACGCCAGGTAGCCAGGTGACTGTGCCAGAAGAGACCCTTCATCGGCTGTGCCCGCATCGCTCACCTGCCGTCTCAGGGCCCCAGAGCACCCACAGGAATCAAAGCGAGTTCATCGGAAGGGGGTTGAGAATCGGAGGCCGACCTCAACCTCAACGCTGTCGACACCGTCCATGGCAACGATGGCGCCCAGACCGCCCGTCCGAAAGCCGGCGTCTGGGCTGTCCTGGGCCAGGGCAACTGTCTGATGCACGGCAAACATGGCTTATTCCGGAAATGCAGTGATGAGTCTTGGCTGGACTGAGAAAGTAGGAATCAGTCAGATCGTCTTGAATGGCTGAGAGGTTGCATTAGACCCAACCTGTATAGCGCTTATCACAACTCTCCTCCCGTAGGAGTTGTTCTAAATCCGCAGAACCGTTCCGGTTCGCCTATGGGTAAGCAGATCATCATGAAGACGCGTCCAGTTTTTGACTGTGTAGCCCAGGGGAAAGAACACCCTGGCCTTGAACCGACCAGCTGGGGATGCACGACTGTAAACAGATAGCCGCAGATCTTGGCTTTGTCCACGATCGCGTGGTCTGCATGGGGGAGCATTCATGGCGCAGAGGATAACGAGGGCTTCTCCTCCACAAGTGCCACCCCGTCACACCCCCGCCACCGGCAACCGACTCCTAGAGTTTGAAAACGTGAAAACCCACCAGATGCAGAAGCTCCAACTCGCTCTGGCCGGCGTGCTTCTGAGCCTTCCGTTGCTGACCACGGCCCCGGCACAGGCGCAGAAGCGGATTCCCAAACTGCCTGGTTACGACCAGTGTCCGCTTGGGTATGTCAATGACCTCAAGCAGCATTGCAATTCACCGATCTACTACCAGGTGAAGCCCACCAACGGAAAGCCCTGTGCCTCCGGATGGATGAACATCGGGGCGGGCTACTGCAAGAAGAAAACCCTGTGGATTTTCTGAGGCCCCATCGGCGCCGCTGGCATCCACCGCGAGCACGGCCTGGCTCACCTCGGTGGCCACGTTTCGGGCCAGCGATTGCAGCAGTGACCCCACCTGCAATCGATCGCGGCGGCGATCATCCACCCAGCTGATATCCACCTGCCGTACCTGCTCAAGATACTCGCGGCGACGGGCACCGCCGATGTCGAGGGCCTCAAGCACGGACTCGCCGGCATCGAAACGTTGATCGAAATCAGAACTGTTCATAGAGCTCCACCTCTTCTGCTCTGGACCGCCGAACGGAAATCAATCGGATGCACCGGTCGCGGTAGGTGATCACGGCCGACAGTCGAGGCGGGTGCTGGGAATGGTCAGAAGGAGTCCTCCGTCTGGCCAGCGAAGCCGCCGGCATAGATCTCGCTGCCCACCAGCTTCTGAAACACGAACTGGCAGATCGCGGTGCCGGGATAGACGGCCAGGGGAGCGGGGCCGAAGTTGCTCATCTCCAGCACCTGCTGGCTGTCAATCCCCGGTCCCATGAAGGGGGCGCTGATGTGCACCATCAGGCCAAGCCGCGCGAAACGGCTGCGACCCTCCAGCCAGCCGCACAGACCGGGGCCCAGGCGCAGCCGCTCCTGGGTGATGCCGAGCACCGTCTCGCCCGGCATGATCAGGATGTGCTCGCCCTGGGGCACCTTGATCTTCTCGGTCAGCTGCCGGTAGTCGGTGTGCTCGCGCACCTCGATCACCGCGTGCACCTTGCGGAACACGCGAAAGGTGCCGGCGAGGGTGAGGTCGAGAGAGGCGGGGCCCAGCCGCTCTGGAACGAACGGCGTCACCCCGATCGTGCCCGCTTCGATCGCCTGCAGGATCGCCTCTCTGCCGAGAACGGACATCTGTTTCGCTGGGCACGGGCGAGGGTGGATTGTCTCAGGCGGTCGGCAGCAATGAAGGCCGCCATCAGGATCCTGCCCTTGGGGCCAGCGGTCAGATGCTCAGGGACCCCAGCAACCTGACGATGAGGGGCACCATCTCGATCACCAGGACCAGGACGAGAACTCGAAACACCCACTTCGCGGCATGGGGCCCAAGGGCAAGCTGCGCCCCGAGCAAGGCACCCAGCACACTGCCCGCCGCGAGGATCAGGCCCGACCGCCAGTCGACCTCCGCCTGGCCGGAGAAGATGAGCAACGAGGTCAGGGCAGCCGCGCCGAGGACCGTGACCTTGATCCCGTTGGCTTCCCGGATTGGGAAGTGGGCCACCAGCACCAGGACCGCCAGGGCGTAGGTACCGGAGTCAACCGCGATCAGGCCGGCCCACCCCCCGACAAGCGCCATCAGTGCCAACGCCAGAGGCCCCCGCTCGGGCTCCTGCTGGGGTCGATCCGCGGCCAGCCAGCGGGTGGGGTTGAACAGAACGACGACCAGGGTGAGCGCAACGGCGACGGTGACGAGCTGGGTCGTGCGCAGATCGCCGAACACCGACGCGAGCAGTGCGCCGCAGGCCGCCCCGAGCACCGCCGGGATCGTGAAGCGCAGGGCATCGTTCCAGGGAAGAAGGCCGGCGCGATGGAAGCGCCAGACGGCGGTGGCGCAGCCGACGACGATCAACAGCCGGTTGGAGGCGTTGGCCATGACCGGCTCCAGCCCGATCGCGATGAGGATCGGGATCACGATCGCCGATCCGCTGGACGCCACCGTGTTCAGAAAGGCACCGGCCGCGCCGGCAAGAAGGAGGATCAGGACCTCAGTCACAACTGCTGGACCCCGGCCGTGGCCGCATCTTATGGGCCTGAATGTGCCGCGGGGACACCACCATGAAACGAATCCGCCACACACCCGAGCAGATCATCCGCAAGCTCAAATCTTGAGCAGCTGATCGCCCGGGGCAAGACCGTCACCAACGTCTGTCGCGTCATCGAGGTGACACAACAGCCCACGTACCACCGCCGACATCGAGCCAGGATCCCTGAGGCAGAACGGCTTTGCCGAGTCATTCAACGACCGGCTCCGGAATGCCCCACCGGGAGCGGCAGCTTGGCAGCGGATCGTCCGCCACAGCGAAGAAGTCGATCTCCCGGAACACATCGCGCCGGCAGGCTCGACCTCGGCGGATGGCGTCCGCAATCCGCTCCGGCCCCCCCGGTACATCGAGGGCGTGGTGATGGCCCGGCGGCACCACCAGACTCGGCAGCAGGCCCGTCTGCAGGATGCTGACAGCACCGATGAAGCCAAGGGTGGCGCCCGGCAGTGTGCTGGCGGCGGCCTGGAATGCGGTCACCTCCAACTCACCGATCGGGGTGGTGTCGAACTCTCCCAGAACATGCAGCCAGTCGTGACGAGCCAAGGCCGCGTTGGCGGCACCCGGTTCCCCCGGGAAACCGAAGCCACGCTGCTGGTAGAAGTCCCATAAGGCGCGACCGATGCTTCCTGCCTGGCAGTGCTCGAGCGCACGCCAGCGGGAAGCCTCGGCGGGGTCCGGTTCGACGGTGAGCGCGTACGCCCGCTTGCCATGGCGGGCGAGCAGCCCCTGGAAGGCGGGGTTGAGCCGGTGCTGCTCGCCGACCCAGTTGTAACGATAGAAATCGAGAAGAGCCTGAGCGGAAGCGTTGGCGGCCAGGTCACGGGCCAGCCGCAGGCTGCGGTCTTCCACCCCAAGGATTTCAGCCCAGTGCTCGATGGAGGTCTCGAGCTCCGCGGGGATCGCGTCGCAGAGCATCTCCAGCGTCACCATCAACTCCACCAGCTCCAGTCGCTGCTCAGCCGTGGGCAAAGCCTGCAGCACCTCCTCGGGGGAGCAGGGCGCCAACCGGTCGAAATCGGCCTTGAAACCCAGAAGTCGATCGAACAGAACCCCAAGGAAGCGAGGCTGAAGGGGATTGAGCCAACCCTCGCCACGGCAGGCCCCCACTACGGCACCCGCCAACAGGGGCGCCTGATCGATGCTGCTGTGAATCAGAAACATGGCCAGAGCGATCAAAACCCCTGGGCATTGTGCGCGGCGGCGAAGAACGATGGCTGTCTCCTGCGGACGGCCCCATGCCCTTCACCATCGCCTCGCCTGCCATCGAGCTGCTGATGGACACGACCACCATCCTTCAGGAGATCGTGGTTCGCATGAGCGCCCGGGCCTGCCCTGCGGTCCACCACCCAGAGCTGGGTCCGGTGCCGCGGCGGGTGCTGGCCGAAGGGATCGGACCGCTCGATTACTCAGACTGGGATCACAGCGAGAGCAGTATTTCGCTGCGATCCGCGCAGGTGCCGTGCTGGATATGGCCCCGATGGAGGCACAGTTCAGGCAGATGTTGCCTGGCTCGACTGCTGCTGCCGTTCAAGCTCAGAGTCGGAACTGGGCATCGGCACGTCGATTACATCCTTGATTCTGGCAGCACTGTCGCAGGAAAGTGCCCCCCGGCTTACCCCGCCAGGATGCCCCCATGCCCCCGCCCCTTCCGCATCCAGCAGCGCTGCGTTTCCAGCAGATCCACCACCGCCTCAGGTAGAAGGTGGACTGAGGGCGGAGTCATCCGATGCCGAGCTGGCTCCGCACCTCATCCCAGGGCACAGCCGCTTCGGGGCTGTCCCACAGGGCGATCGCCAAGGCCAGCCGCTCGCTCGGCGGTAGCAGCAAAGGACTCACTGTAGGCACGGTCAAAAGGGGGCAAAGGAACTGGAGAGATGGATGCCATCGCGCATGAGCTACGTGGTGCCGATTCGTCAGTTCTCCAACGGGTCTTGAACCGCATGGATCATGCCGGGCAGCGACTGTTCACAGATGACAAGAATTTGTTCAACATCAAGATCAAAATACTGGTGAGCGATGACATCGGGAACCCCATGGCCCCTTCCCAGTCGATATGGGGATAACGATTCTGTAGGAGGTCAGGATACAGGCGCTCCAAACGCTTCAAAGATTCACCGGCTGCGAGGAACTGCATACAGATCACATCCAGAGCATCTTCTCCTTCCTCCTGATCCAGCAACTCAGGATTGACAATCAGAGACCTGGATTTGCGCTGGGCACGCTTGAGCGCGCTCAGGAGGCTCAACAGGACATCCTTCTGGTCCTCCGTCACGCCGTGAGCCCCTCCTGCTCAATACGCTTTCGGAGGGTTGGGGCCATGCGCTCCCGCAGGCGCACCAGGTCGACGGGACACTGCATCAGCTCTTCCAGCTCCTGTTTCAAGTGCACCAGGGCGTAGGGAGTGAGAGGGTCGAGCTGGACCCAGACATCGAGATCGCTGTCTGGGCGGGCATCGCCGCGGGCAACGGAGCCGAACAAGCCAAGCTCCACCACATGAAATCGGCGGTGCCAGTCCGGCTGGCGCTGACGGAGGCGGTTGAGCACCTCTTCGGCCGTGAGAGGGGTTGGCGGTGCTGTCCGGGTCATGGGTCCATTCTGCTGGCCCTCTGGGCAACGTACCAATGCCAGCCACCCCCGTCACACCTCAGCCAGGATGCCCCCATGCCCCCGCTCCCCTCTGCTGCCTTCCTTCGCCTGCGCGCGTTCATCGCCGAGCGGATGCGCATGAGCCCCATCGAACAACCGCTCTTGCTCCTGGAACTGCTGGGCCGCCGCAGTCCGGCCCCAGCGCAGGACGTGGCCCGCCGGATCCTGGGCAGCGGCATCACTGCCTGTGGCGATGGCCGCGACAGCCTGATCGGCGGCGACGACCTGAGCGACGCCGAGCGCGACGCGCTGCTGCAGCAGTGCCGCGAGCGCAGGATCACCTGCTCTTCGTGATCCAGGGGGTTCATGGTGGGACTCCTGGGTAGTAGGCGATGCTGGCTTTGCAGCTCAATCGTTCATGTGCCGCTCAATCAGCGAACTAACGGTGAGACCAGGGGGAGGAAGATCACGCGCCACGGTTTCCCATACCTGCTCCAGGTTGACACGCAAATAATCATGAATAAGAACATCTCGCATGCCGGCGATGGACTTCCAAGGAGTGGACGATTCGGACTCGCGAAGGTCCGCCGACAGATTCTTCACGGCTTCGCCGATCATGATCAAGTTGCGGATCACTCCATCCTTCACAAGCGTGGAAGCAAGGAAAGCTGAGCGGCCTTCAGGGGTGTAGAGATTGATTCGCTCAAGAGCTTCAGAAATGCTGGTGAGGTAAAGAAGATCTTTGCTCACAAAGCCTTGGCCTGCGTAATGATCTGATCCCGGATCAAAGGATGCAGCTGCGCTGCTTCCGCCAGATCCACCTGGCAATTCAAGAGAGCTTCCAGTTCCTGCCGCAGGGCGATCACTTCCAGCAGGGAACAGCCCTGCTCCAGATCCACCAGTAGGTCAAGGTCGCTGCCGGGCCGATCCTGGCCAAGGGCCACCGAGCCATAGATCCGCAGGTTGCGGGCCCCATGGCGGTGAGCCACGGCAAGCACCTGCTCGCGGGCGCATTGGAGCCGCTGGGAGAGGGAGGTTTCCTGGGTCGAAGGGGCAGCCATGGCCCCATTCTGGACTGCATCCTTGCAGCTGTCCTGGCGGCAGGACGCTCTGGTGGAGAACGAGCGAGAGCAGCACAGGCATCCCCGCCGAGGGCGATGGGCACGACACCCCTCGCCGACCTGCTGCAGCTTCCTGGGGCCGCGGCGGTGGCGGTCGATCTGATTGCCACCGCCAAGGGGAGGGGGCAATTCCTCCGCGAGCTGCTGCGGAGTGGGCTGCAGCCTCAGCACCCCCACACCAGAAGGGATCCCAGCAGGGGCGCCAGCCTGACGAGCCGCCCAAAGTCAAACCTGGCCCGGTCGCCCGGCAGCCGCCACCATCACTCCATGGCCAACAGCCCCTCTGCTGCCTTCCTTCGCCTGCGCAAGTTCATCGCCGAGCGGATACGCATGAGCCACATCTACCAACCGCTCATGCTCATGGAGCTGCTAGGGAGGAGCAGCCCCGCCCCGGCGCAGGACGTGGCCCGGCGGATCCTGGGAAGCGGATGGTGGGCAGGGTGCTCACCGGTAACGGCCTCACCGCCTACGGCAACGGCGCCTACAGCCTGGTCGGCGGCGACGAACTGAGCGACGCCGAGCGAGTGGAATCAGAATGCAGGGCATGAACACCCCAGTTGCGCTACCGATCGACAGCCGCCTGGAGAAGATGGCGGCTGTGATCCATGGCGTGATCCCTGGCTCGGAGGTGCGTCTGTTCGGTTCCAGGGCCCGGGGCACCGCTGGCCCTGACTCGGACATCGATCTGCTGATCACGGCCCCGGATGCCTGGCTGGAGGGACGCAACCGCTTCGATGTGCTCAATCAGCTGTGGGGGCTGCTGGCGCGAGCGGATGTTTCGCTGGATCTGCTGCTGTACTCCGAGCGGGAGTGCGAGGAACGGCGCCAGTGGCGCACTCACGTGATCGGCAGGGCGTTCCGGGAGGGGCGGTTGCTGGATGGTGCTCTCTGAGCCGCAAGGACTGCTGAGGATCGCCAGCGCCGATCTGGAGACCGCCGAGGCCTCCAGCGATCCAGCTGTGTTCCGCGAGGGCGCCTGGGGCTTCTGGTTGCAGCAGGCGGTGGAGAAGGCGCTCAAAGCCTGGTACTTACAGCTCGGCGGAGACCCGCCGCTCACCCATGACCTCCGTCGGCTGCTGTTGCTGCTGGAGGCCGAGGGAGTGGCCACGGCCAAGCTGCAACCGCTCGCTCAACTCACCGTCTATGCCGTGCAGTTCCGCTACGACGCCGATCCCACACCCCTGGGGTTGGATCGGGAAGACTTCAACCGGCAGGTGAAGGAACTGATCGCTCGGGTGCAGCCGCTGGTCATGCCGGGTTCCGACGCTGAGGCGTGACGGTATCTGCCATGCCGCCGCAGCCCGGCCCCAGCGCAGGACATGGCCCGGCGAATCCTGAGCAGCCGATGGTGGGCAAGGTGCTCACCGGCAACGGCGCCTACAGCCTGATCGGCGGCGACGAACTGAGCGACGCCGAGCGCGACCAGCTGCTGCAGCTCTGTCGTCAGCGCCTCGATGCCTTCCGTGAGCAGCGCGGCGAAGAGGTGTTTGCCCACCGCAGCCCGATCAGTGGCTCGGTGAAATCCAGGGTTCACCGATGCGCCCGGGGCCGCCGCGAGTGCTGCGGCGCGCACGAGCACCAGCGAGCCCTGGAGGTGGACCACACCATCCCCAAAAACCAGGGCGGCTCCGACGCCATCACCAACCTGCAGGCGCTCTGCTTCCGCTGCAATTCAGGCCAGCTATGGCCACCGTGAGGCGGTCTGTGTGTTCTGCGCGCTGGAGGGCAGCGGCCGGGTGCTGCTGGAGAACGAACTGGCGCTGTGGATCGCCGATTCCTACCCGGTGACGCCGGGCCACAGCCTGGTGATCCCGCGGCGCCATGTGGCCGATGGGTTGGATCTGCACCAGCCGGGATGGAACGCTGTGGTGGACCTGCTGAAGCAGCGGCGTGAGCAGCTCAGTGCCAAGGACGCCTCGATCAGCGGCGGGGCAGACGGTGTTTCATGCCCATTGGCATCACATCCCCCGGCGAACAGGTGATGACCAATCCCCCCGCGGAGGTGTTCGGGCGGTCATCAAGGACAAACAGCAGTATTGAACCGTGGCCTGCCCACCGGTCTTGCGGCTGAAGGGGACTGGGGCGGCACAGCCACACCCGCAGCCGGGTTGGCTGCAGCCGCCACGCGCCCACGCCAGAAGAGATCCCAGCAGGGACGCCAGCCTGACGGGCCGCCCGAAACCACGAAGCTCCACACGCTCAGGGTCGATCGAGAAGCCTGCCGCTCACGTACTTGTGAAGGACACTGCTGATCAGGGTCTGGTAGGGAATACCCTCCTGCAGGGCACGGGCACGCAAGGCGCCTAGATCCTCACTGGTGAGGCGAATGTTGATGCGCTGATCCTTGCTGGCCGTTGACCTTGCGGAGGCTTCCAGGCGGGAGCGCTCTGCAGCCGTAGCCACTGAACGGAGAGTGCCCGCTTCGAAGGCTTCCAGGATCTCCTGCTCTTCGTGATCAAGGGGGTTCATGGTGCGTCTCCTGGGCGGTAGGCGATGGTGGCTTTGCGGCTGGGAATGATGGTTTTGAGAAAGAGGTGATCGTCGGCCTCGACATATGGCACCAGATGGACATAGCCGGAGATCAGAACGACAAGAATGCACTGGCCTGGGTAGCGGGCCTGGTTCGGATGCTCAACGATGTCGAGCAGATCACCGGATTCGATAGCGACCACCACGGCCTCAAAGGAAACACCTCGTTGAAGCTGAAGGACCTCGTTCTTGCCTGCGCTCCAGCGAAAGGGCTTCATGGCAACACCCTAAGACCCTGTGTGCCTTTTGTCATCAGTATTTGGGTGGGGGCTGGGGCGGCAGCCGCCACCATCACTCCATGCCCCCGCCCCCATCCGCCACCTACCGGCCCCGGCGCAGGACGTGGCCCGCCGGATCCTGGGGAGCGCATGGTGGGCAAGGTTCACCTTCAACGGCATCACCCGCTGCGAGAAGGGCACCTACGCCCTGGTGGGCGGCGTAGCCGAAGGCTTCTGCGTAGCAGTAGAGCTGAGCGACGCCGAGCGCGACCAGCTGCTGCCACTGAACCGCAACCCGTGCTCACAACATTGGCTGAATTGGCTCGATCGTCGGCAGCACGCTTTCCAGGGCCTGCTTCGCCAGCTTCAGATCGTGGCTCCCTTGCATCCGCAGCCAGAAGCCCTCGCTCAGGCCGAAGAAACGGCACAGGCGCAGATCGGTGTCGGCAGTGATTGCCCGTTTGCCCTTCACGATCGCGTTGATGCGGCTCTCCGGCACACCGATCGCCAGCGCCAACCGGTACTGGCTGATTCCCATGGGCCGCAGGAACTCCTCCAGCAGCACCTCGCCAGGTGGCACGAGCATCACGTCAGTGGTAGTCAACGATCTCGACCTCCTCTGGCCCGGCTTCCGTCCAGACAAAGCAGAGTCTGAACTGGTCGTTGATGCACTGTTTTCAGAGACAGGCCCTGTGCTGGCCATGGCGGTTCCCCCTGAGCGGCTCCAGGCGATTGCCCGGTGGGATCTTCAGATCGTTGAGGCATCCGGCGGCGTCGAGGATGGCGAGCTTGCGGAACGCCACACGAGCGAAGCCTCCAAAGCGGCGCCCTGGCTTCCCTTCAAAGAGGGCCTGGGTGTCGCGGCAACGAAACGACCTGATCACATCGAGACTCTACCAACGTGGTGCGTAGGCATGCAAGGCGGTGGCAAAGGGCTCGGGTGATCGCGAGCTGGACATGGCGACCTGGCTGACCTGTGTTTCCTCCCTTTACAAGTGCCACCCCCGTCTCACCCGGCCAGGATGGCCCCATGCCCCCGCCCCCCTCCGCCACCTACCTGCGCCTGCGGCAGTTCATCGCCGAACGCATGCGCATGACCCCCATCGACCAAGCGTTGCTGCTCATGGAGCTGCTGGGCCGCCGCAGCCAGGCCCCAGCGCAGGACATCGCCTGCCGGATCCTGGCAAGCGCATGGTGGGCCGGGTTCACCTTCATCGGCATCACCGCCTATGGCGATCGCCACGACTGCCTGATCGGCGGCGACGCGTTGAGCGATGGCGAGCGCGACGCGCTGCTGGAGCTCTGCCGCCAGCGCCTCGATGCCTTCCGCGAGCACCATCGGGCCCTGGAGGTGGACCACACCATCCCCAGGAACCAGGGCGGCTCTGGCCCCATCAGCAACCTGCAGGCGCTCTGCTTCCGCTGCAACGCCGGCAAGCGCGACGGCTGTGTGCCTACGCAAGAGGGCGCACCGACTTCCGCGGCGTCTAGGCCGGCTACGGCCACTGCGAAGCAGGCTGTGTGTTCTGCTCGCTGGAGGACAGCGGACGGGTGCTGCTGGAGAACGAGGGGCACAGCCTGGTGATCCCGCGCCGTCATGGGGCCGACGGGCTGGAGCTGCACCAGCCGGAGTGGAACGCCGTGGTGGAGCTACTGAAGCTGCGACGGGAGCAGCTGCGTGCCCAGGACGCCACGATCAGCGGCTGGGCTGGTTTGCTCAACGCAAGAGGGAGGCTGAACTCAGGCGAGGCGGCGGGGCAGACGGTGTTTCATCCGCACTGGCATCTGATTCCGAGGCGGGAGGGGGATTGCGAGGAGCCGAGAGGTGGGGCGCGTGGGGTGATTGCGGAGCATCGGAGCTATTGAGATGTGCTCTGTAGACCAGCATCAAAGAGATCAGATAACGGATGCCAGATAGCTTGAAGGAGAAAGCCTGCATGATTCCGAGAAGGCGCCAGCAAGGGTGAAAAGACGAGGCTTAACATTGAATCCAAACAAACGGTAGAGATAGTAACGAGATGCTTCTGATTCTGACACCGCAAGCTCGTTTCTGGACACGAAGAACGGAGTTTCTCGTCCATACTTTGTTGTTTTTACTTCAATGAGCCTATCGGCGCCAGTCTCCTCATAAGAGAGAATGTCAAAGCCGGCCCCGTCGCCGCGCGTTTGCGATGTGTGCTCGACTTTCTCGGCTAGCCTTTCTTTGCCAAGGTTGATCAGCCTTGCACGCTCAAAGTTCAAGACAAAGAGCTCACCAGCAGTACCAAGCGAGCGATTACGCGCTTCTCTCTCCAAGTAGTTGACTGAGATACATGCCCGCGTTGCCTGAATACTTCCTCTACCAGGTTCCTTGTCTCCGGACTGCATGGCTGGAGGTGTGGTGAGCACTCCAAGAATGTCTTCAACTTCCGGCACCACGATCGGCCTGTCAGCATCTGCGGCCGCAACATTCAGGAGCTGGCTATCAGATACAAGCCTCTCGGAAACAACGTCATGCAGCAGGCCTTGATAGTTGGATCGAGGCTTGTAACCAGTAATATAAGGGAATCCCAGGTCAATCAGTACGGCACTGATATTCGCATGTTTGAACTCAACGGACTGCGCCGAACGAACTGAGAGGCGCTTAATCAGCGCACGCCGGTGAGCTGCTTTATTGTAAGGAACCCCGGAGAGTTCAGCAGCAAGCATGGCGAAGTAGTCCGCCACGGTTGCTGCGACTTCCTCTCTTGACCAGTCAGTAGCCATTTCTCGAGACGCTTTGGATACCATCTTTCCCGCTTGTTATACGCCGGATTGATGCACACTGGCACTTAGAGCACCCAGCTTGGCCCTGGATATGGGAGCACCTAGGAACCATGGCGGTTCCGCCGCCATCAGCAACCTGCAGGCGTTCTGCTTCCGCGGTATGCAGGCCAGCTACGGCCACCGCGAAGCGGACTGTGTGTTCTGCGCGCTGGAGGGCTGTGGCCGGGTGCTGCTGAAGAACGAGCTGGCGCTGTGCATCGCCGATGCCTATCCCGTGAGCGAGGGGCACAGCCTGGTGATCCCGCGTCGTCATGGGGCCGACGGGCTGGAGCTGCACCAGCCGGAGTGGAACGCCGTGGTGGAGCAAGCTGCGTGCCCAGGACGCCACGATCAGCGGCTGGGCTGGTTTGCTCAACGCATGAGGGGGGCTGAACTCAAGCGAGGCGGCGGGGCAGACGTTGTTTCATGCGCACTGGCATCTGATTCCACGGCGGGAGGGGGATTGCGAGCAGCCGCGGGGTGGGGTGCGGGGGGTAATTGCTAGAAAGCAGGGGTATTGAGACTGAATTGTCGAATGCCTGCCATCACCTGGCCTCAGAATGATGCTGTGATGGCAGGGACCCCGCGGTAGCGGATCAGGTGAATGGCTATGATGGACTGCCAGGATGCACGCCTCAATGAAAGTTTGTGTATAGCCAAGGGGCACCAGCTTGACTAGGGAGTACATCTGTGCTACTGTTGCTCTGACCTGCGTGATCCCGTGCTCACTGCTATCTCACTTTTTAGTGGAATTGGTGGACTTGATGAGGGTCTGCACAGAGCTGGATTTGCACCTATATTTTGCAGTGAAGTCGACAAACATGCCTTTCTAACTCTTCAACACTGGTGCAAGCAAAAAGGGATAACCCCCCTGCTTGGCGGGGACATTCGGGACTTTAGGCCTAACCAACTGCTTGATGATCTGGGGATCACATCTGGAGAACTAGACTTGCTTGCAGGCGGACCCCCATGTCAGTCTTTTTCTCTAATTGGTAGTAGAAAATCTGTTGAAGACGACAGAGGTATTCTGTTGTATCAAATGTTGGAATACGCAAAAGCTTTTCGCCCCAAGGCTGTTCTAATTGAACAGGTGAAAGGCTTACTCAGTGCGAAGGGAAAGGACGGCAAGAGTGGCTCTGTTCTTGCATCCCTTATCCAATCGCTCAATGAAATTGGGTATTGCGTAAAGTACCGCGTACTTCGAGCTGCTGATTATGGGACTCCTCAACTTAGGGACCGTGTAATTATACTGGCGATGAGAGACTTAACCGATTTTGACTTTCCCGAGCCTACGCATTTCGATTCAAGCAGGGCCAGTGCGCAAACTAGCCTGTTCAACGATCTGCTTCCATATCTTACAGTTGGCGATGCGATATCGGACTTGCCAAAGCCCTGTAGAAAGGGTGACGGAACCCCCGTTGTTCCTAGCCATGTTGACATCACTCCAAAACGTGATCAGGAGAGAATCAATGGTGTTCCCGAAGGCGAATGCCTCGCAAGGCAATTCCACTTGCCTAAAGATCAGCGAATGAGGCTTGATCCGGAAAAAGATACCACTAAGTTTCGGAGAATGTCGTGGAGTAAGCCAGCTCTTACATTGAGGGGTGGCGAGGCCTTTTACCATCCATCCGACAATAGATATCTCACTCCGCGTGAATACATGAGACTACATGGCTTTCCGGATTCACATATGCTTTTTGGACCGATCCGTGCAAGAACTGGAACTGTGCGGGACCTTGATCAACACCGGCTCGTAGCAAATGCTGTACCTCCGCCGTTGGCACATGCAGTTGGGGAGCAGATTAAGCGACTGATTTCTTGAGATATCTACAGTACTATTAAGGCGGAAAGTTTTCTTCTGAGAACAGACTTTAGCAACTCCTTTTTGCATGGATATACTTTTGGCAAAAGTATATCCACACACTTTCCACTGCCTGCAAAATCAAGTCCAGACCTCTTTTCATGCAAGCCGACAACTTGCATAGAGCATCCATCTTCATCTTCTTTTCTATAGCTCAAGCCTACAAAGCTAATTTTGTCAACGCCTCCAATATTACCGTCAGTCATCATTCCAAGCTTTGTTGTTAATGCTATATTCTTTAGAAGTTCATCTTGAACAACCCAAACAGTCTTGCCGCCCCAAGCGTCTGCTAAAGCAGACTTTGCAAATAGCTGGGTCGCCATTCTTCCCCAAACTTGACGCTTATTAATACCCGGACAACTGTGGCTTCTTCCAAGAATAGCGTCACTGAATGATGATGCTATGTCGGTTCCAGCACTTGTGTCTGAACCCGAAGTACTCGCTGTCATTACTTCAATGATATATGGGTGCTGTAAATTAGGAAGCACGCTTATCGGAGCATTTTGATCTAGGCGACCTTGGATATACTGCCCCTTTCTTGCTGCGGCAACAAGATCAATATGCTCAGCATCTTCAATGGCTCCGTAACTTCCAATCATCTCATGAAAACTGGCATTCCGATGAAGCTCGGAAATGACAAAGTCAAAGTGGTAGTTAATTGTAGTTTCATCGTCTCCATAGTTAAGGTACACTTCGGCCCAAACACCTAGTTCAATACCAGCCGGCAAACCTGAGGCTAGAAGTGCTTCTTTTTCATGCTCTTGTAGTGCATAGTTGACTTGAGCTGAATCGGGACTCCCGCCAAATCCAAGCAGCCTTCGCGGACAGACCACCCAAATTGTACCTCCGTGTTGAATTGAACAAATTCCGGGAACCACGGAATCAAGTGATGGCTCAAAATTATCTCTCAATGGAGACGTTCCTAGCTTTATCTTCGTTTGATGCCTATTGCCCCCTCCATCGCACCTGCCGCCAATAAATGGACAAGTTGCAGTAAAGCGAGCTTGTTGCGCTTCAGCTGTATTATCATTTGGTCCGAACCCGTAGACCTCATAGATTGAAGGCACAAGTTTAAGCGTCATGGGGACTTCTAGCCTGTTTTGCGGCTAGCCACAGCAGTCTATCAATATCTGCATTATGCGGCTATGCAGACGAATCGCGACAGAAGTTTTCACGCCAAGTTACTTATTCAACCCATGATTAGGGTCTCCTGAAAAACGGCCGCCGCCCTGCACGACGGCCTGGAGTGGAACGTGCGCCTCTCCGCCCACGACAACGACGGCGTCCTCTCCAAGTTCCAGGCCGCCTTCGACAGCTACTGGGAGGAAGGCGAATTCGAGCCCTACGCCGCCAGCGAGATCGAAGGCCGGCGTTTTGATCGGGCGGTGTAGGCGGAGTCGGCGTCCGACGCCACCCCGCTCAGCTTCTTCGACATCCGCCCCTACGCCTACCAGCAGGAGATCCTCGACAAGCTCTCGGCAGAGCGCAGCCTCCATGGCCGCTGGCGCAACCTGGTGGTGGCCGCCACCGGCACGGGCAAAACCGTGGTCGCCGCCCTTGATTACGCCCGCCAGGGCGGTCCGGGTCACCCGAGCCTGCTGTTCGTGGCCCACCGGCGCGAGATCCTGCAGCAGAGCCTCGCCACCTTCCGCCAGGTGCTGCGCGATGGCTCCTTCGGCGAGCTGCTGGTGGATGGCCAGCGCCCCAGCCAGTGGCGCCATGTGTTCGCCTCGGTGCAGTCGCTCGCTGGGCTGGATCCGGCCGGCCTGGCGCCGGACACGTTCGACGTGGTGATCGTCGATGAGTTCCACCACGCCGCCTCCGCCAGCTACGAGCGCTGGCTGCACCACCTAGAACCCGCCCTGCTGCTGGGCCTCACCGCCACCCCCGAGCGCACCGGCGGCGAGGACATCCTCCATTGGTTTGACGGCCGCATCGCCGCCGAGTTGCGCCTCTGGAGCGCCCTCGATCAGGGCCTGCTGTGCCCGTTCCACTACTTCGGCCTCCACGACGGCACCGACCTGTCGCAGGTCGAGTGGCGCCGCAACGGCTACGCCACCGAGGCCCTCTCCAACCTCTACACCGCCGACGACGCCCGCCTGCGCCTGATCCTGCGCGAACTGGCAGACAAGGTCACCAACCTGGAAGCGATGCGGGCCCTGGGCTTCTGCGTGAGGGTGGAGCACGCCCATTGGATGGCCCGCAAGTTCGTGGCCGCCGGCCTGCGCGCCGCTTCCCTGGATGCCTCCAGCCCCCGGGAGCAGCGCGCCGAGCAGATCCGCCGCCTGCGCTCCGGTGAGCTGCAGATCCTGTTCGCCGTGGATCTGTTCAACGAAGGCCTCGACATCCCCGAGATCGACACAGTGCTGTTCCTGCGGCCCACCGAGAGCGCGATCGTGTTCCTGCAGCAGCTCGGCCGCGGTCTGCGCCTCTGCCGCGGCAAGAGCTGCCTCACAGTGCTGGATTTCATCGGCCAGGCCCACCGGAGCTTCCGCTTCGATCTGCGCTACCGCGCCCTGCTCGGCGGCACGCGCGACCAGCTGGAGCAGCAAATCAAAGAGGGCTTTCCTTTCCTGCCGGCCGGCTGCAGCCTGCAGCTCGATCGGGTGTCGAGCGAGCGGGTGCTGGCCAATCTGCGCGAGTCGTTGCCCACGCGCAGGCCCCAGCTGCTCGCCGAAGCCCGGCGCCTCGGGCGCTGTTCCCTGACGGGGTTGCTGGAGGGGCTTGGGATGGAGCTGGTGGAGTTTTACAAGGTGGCGGGGTCGTGGGCTTTGCTGCAGCGGGAGTTGGGGTGGGTGGCGGCTGGGGCGGCCTCAGGGGAGCCCAGCGACGATGAGAAGCGGCTGGGGCGGGGGATCGCTGGCGGCCTTCTGCACCTGGATGACCCCGAGCGGTTGCGCTGGCTGGCGGATCAGCTGCAGCGGCACCTCGCGCCCGATCCGGCGGGCTTCGATCCCGTCACCGAGCGCAGCTGGCGCATGCTGATGGCCCAGCTGTGGGGAAGCGGCCGGCAGCACGTGCCCCTGGCCGAGGCCCTCGTCCGGCTCTGGGCTGCCGCCGCCCTCCGCGCCGAACTGTTGGAGCTGTTCGCGCTCCTGCACGAGCGCACCGACCACCTGGTGGCGCCGCTCGACTGGGGCCGAAGCGATCCAAGCCCTATCCCCCTCAAACTCCACGGCCGCTATGCCCGCGCCGAGGTGTTCGCCGCCTTCGGCCTGCTTAACGACGCCCGGCCTTTCCCCGGCCGTGAGGGGGTGTTGTTCGATGAGGTGACCCAGTGCGACGTCTTCTTCATCACCCTCAAGAAGTCCGAGAGCCTGTTCTCCCCCACCACCCGCTACAACGACTACGCCATCTCCCCGTGGGAGTTCCACTGGGAGAGCCAGAGCAACACGCGGCAAGCCTCACCCACGGGCCAGCGCTACATCCACCACGCCGAGCGGGGCAGCCGGGTGATGCTGTTCGTGCGGGAGGAGAACAAGCGCGGCGGGGTGACGCTGCCGTTTCTTTGCCTCGGTTTTGCCGATTACGTGAGCCACGAGGGCGAGCGGCCGATGGCGATTCGCTGGCGGTTGCACAGGGCGATACCGGGGGCGTTCGTGCCGGTTATGGCGTTGGCGGTGTGAGCTCCAACCACATCAGTCGTTTTGTTCACTCTTCCTGCTGCTCTGAGCCAAGCAGGATCCTCAGGGCCTGCCTGAGCTTGCTGGCGATCTGCACAAGATCTGCTTGTTCCTCTGCTGAGGTTTCAAAACCCGGGTAGCGAGCGAGCACCGCTCCTGAGGAGAGATCAGCCAATTCCTCACCATCCCAGCTCCACTGGCGATCCACAGCTTCCAGCTGGCGAGACAGGGTGGCCAGGTCATGGATCTTGTCGACCGTCTGCCCGAGCTGGATCAACCGTGCCTTGAAGAGTTTCTCCACACATTGCTGGGCGTGAAACACCACCGCATCTCGCAAGCCTGGGCTGTTCCTGGTCAGGAGGATCTCAAGGGCTTCCCAATCGCCCTCAGCCTTGGCTATCCACTCCGGAACCGCCGACCAGGGTTCAGCCATGCAGCACCTCGCCATGGTCAAGCGCCTCGCGCACGACCGGATCACCCCCCCGATAACGAACCTCAATCTCCTCCGGCCGCCGGACCAGGAGATCCAGGGGGAATCGCACCTGGCAGAGTCGGCGCATTTCACGGATCTTGGCCAGGTGGCGGCCCTCAAAGGGCATCACCACCAGGACGTCGGCATCTGAATCCCAGCGCGCCTCTCCACGAGCCAAAGAACCGAACAGGATCACCTTCTCAGGGGCGTAGCGCTCCACCAGCCGCTGCGTGAACGCCTGCAGCGCTTCGCGGGTCACCAGAGGGGTCGGCGTGGTGGTCATGGGCTTCATCATCGCGAAGCTTCAACCAGCAGGCCACGATGCTCGATTTCATCGGCCAGGCCCACCGGAACTTCCGCTTCGACCTGCGCTACCTCGCCCTGCTCGGCGGCACGCGCGACCAGCTGGAGCAGCAGATCAAAGACGGGTCTCCCTTCCTGCCCGCCGGCTGCAGCCTGCAACTCGATCGGGTGTCGAGCGAGCGGGTGCTGGCGAACCTGCGCGAGTCGCTGCCCACGCGCCGGCCCCAGCTGCTCGCCGAAGCTCGCCGGCTCGGGCGCTGCTCGCTGGCGGGGTTGCTGGAGGGGCTTGGGATGGAGCTGGGGGAGTGGGGCGCCTCCTCCACCTGGACGACACCGACCGCCTCTCGTTCCTCCTGCAGGGCCTCGCCCATGGACAGCCACCCGAGGTGCAGAACCTGAGCGAGTTGGACCGCCGGCGTTGGCGCATGCTGCTGCTCCAGCTCTGGGGAACGTCGCCTGTTCGGCTTGGTCTGCAAGACGCGCTGGATCGCCTCTGGGCCTGTCGAGCCTTTCTCAATGAGCTGCGCGAACTGTTCGCACTCCTGTTGGAGCGCACCGACCACCTCGCCCCTCCCCTGGCGTTGGATCAGCCCGTGCCCCTGGCCCTCCACGCCCGCTACAGCCGCGCCGAGATCTATGCCGCCTTTGGATTAATCACCGATACTCAGCAAACCACCGGCCAGTCGGGGGTGTTGTTCGATCGGGCCACTCAGTGCGACGTCTTCTTCATCACCCTCAAGAAGAGTGAGCGCCTGTTCTCCCCCACCACCCGCTACAACGACTACGCCATCTCCCCGTGGGAGTTTCACTGGGAGAGCCAGAGCCTCACCCGGGAAGCGTCCGCCACCGGGCAGAGATATATCCACCACCGAGAGCGCGGCAGCAAGGTGCTGCTGTTTGTGCGAGAAGAGAACAAGCGCGGCGGGGTGACGCTGCCGTTTCTTTGCCTCGGTTTTGCCGATTACGTCAGCAACCAGGGCGAGAGGCCAATGGCGATTCGCTGGCGGCTACACCGGGCGATTCCGGCGGCGTTCGTGCCGGAGTTGGCGTTGGCGGTTTGAGGGGGGGCGGCGATCCCCTTTCGACCTCTCCTATCCTTCTGGCTCAGGAGGTCTGCCATGGCCCTCGCCATTGAGCTCAACGAAGAACAGTCCCGTGCCCTGGCCGAGGTGGCCGGGCTGCTCAACGTGTCTCAGGAGGTCCTGGCCTCGGCCGCCGTACGCGATCTCCTGAGCCGACCATCCGCAGACTTCGAAGCAGCCGCATCGAACGTGCTGGCAAAAAATGAGGAGCTTTACCGACGTCTGGCGTGATTCGCTATCTCCGCCTCCGGGGGTTCCCCCGGATTGCGAGACCTTCGTCTCTTGGAAGGGTCACTCGCCCAGCTCCGTCAGACCTTTTCAGGTGTTGATCTCCATCCCACTCTCATCGAGAAGGCTGCCACTCTAGGCTTTTCCCTGATCAAGAACCATCCCTTTGTGGATGGCAACAAGCGTGTCGGCCACGCAGCCATGGAGGTGATGCTCATGCTCAACAGCTATGAGTTGACCGCTTCCAAAGAATCCACCGAAGCTGTTGTTCTTGCTGTGGCCTCCGGAACGCTTGATCGGCAGGCATGGACCGAGTGGGTCAAGGAGCAGATCAAGCCCTTGGGATGAGGTTGGCGGCCGATGGCGATTCGCTGGCGGCTGCACAGGGCGATCCCGGCGGCGTTCGTGCCGGAGTTGGCCTTGGCGGTATGAAGGACCCGAAAGCTCCATTAACCTGACCCCATGGACACGGTTGCCCCGCTGCTGCCCTTGCTGGCCGATCGGCTGGAGCCGCTCAGGCACCTGTGCAACCGTTACGGCGTGGATCGGCTGGAAGTGTTCGGCTCGGCAGCGAAGGGCCTGTTTGACCCTGCCAGCAGTGACCTGGACTTCATCGTGCAGATGACGGGCCAACGGGAACCGGGCTATGCACGACGCTTCTGTTCCTTCGCCGATGAATTGGAAGCCCTCTTCGGCCGTCCGGTGGATCTCCTGACGGAATCCATGATCCACAATCCCTATTTCCGGAAAGACGTGGACGCGTCACGCCGGCTAATCCTGGAACTCTGAAATGCGAAGAGAGGCGCTGAAACGCCTGCTTGACGCCCTTGAGGCCATCGAGGCGATTGGACGCTTCATCGAGAACTGCACGCTTGAGCACTACCTTGACAATGAGCTGATCCAATCAGCGGTGGAGCGCAAATTCGAAATCATTGGCGAGGCTCTCAAGCGGGCCCTTGAGGCCGATCCGAGTGTGCTCACGATCATTCCCGATCTACGCCGCATCGTTGGAACACGGAACAGAATCATCCATGTGTACGAAGCCGTGGATCAGCTGATTCTCTGGGATTCGATCAACAATGACCTCCCAGGTCTGAGAAGCTCTCTATTGGCTGCGTTGGGCAAGGATCCTCCCATTGCTTAGCCATTGGCCGAGTTCATCCAAAGACAGGATGGATCCCCTCTCCATCACCACCGTCCATGGCGTGAGCTTGGCCTCGGCTTTGCCGATTATGTGAGCCACGAGGGCGAGCGGCCGATGGCGATCCGCTGGCGGCTGCACAGGGCGATTCCGGGGGCCTTCTACCCGGAGCTGGCGGTGGCGGTTTGAGGTGGGCTGGGAGGCTTCGGTACAGAGGCCAGCTCCATGCCCTTAGCCTGAACGCAGGTCAGGGAGTCAGACCGGCATGAGCTACCGCATCCGGCTGTTGGAAACCGAAGAGGGTTGGTCGGTGAGCTGTCTTGACCTGCCCGGCTGCCACTCCCAGGGAGCTAACAGGGACGAAGCACTGGCGAACATCCGCGAAGCGATTGCCCTCTGGCTGGAAGTAGAAGCGGAGGAGGGTGGCGTGCGCAGCGTGGAGACGATGGAACTCGCTCTCTAAATGCCACGTCTGCCTGGAATCAGCCAGAAGGAAGCCGTGAGGGTGTTTCTGAAGCTGGGGTATCGGATTGTCCGCGAGTCGGGTCATCTGATCCTGAGCAATGGCGAGCGTCGGCTGGTGATCCCAAGACATGACCCCATCAACGCCATCACCATGGGCGCGATTGCGCGCGATGCAGGTCTGACGCCTGAGCAGTTCCGCCAGCTGCTGTGATGGTCGAAGAGGAGCTTCTTAACGGTGCCACCACCACCCACTACAACGACGTCGCCATCCGCTAAGTAACCGGGACGGTATGACACTGCCTTTCCTTTGCCTCGGCTTTACTGATCACGTGAGCCACGAGGACGAGCGGCCGATGGCGATTCGCTGGCGGCTGCACAGGGCGATTCCGGGGGCCTTCTATCCGGAGTTGGCGGTGGCGGTGTGAGGGGGGGCACAACGCCAAGCGGGAAGGCACCTGGCCAACCCCTGCCTGCTGGCCATTACCAGGACTCCAGGTGCAGATCGGCCACATTGGCAAAGGCCTGATCCGCCGTCACCAGGGCGCAACCTTCGCTGAGGGCATGGCTGGCGATCAGCAGATCCATCGCCGCCAACGGCTTCCCGTTGCGATCGAGATCGGCCCGCAGTCGGCCGTACACCCTGGCGCAGGCTTCTGACCAGGGCAGGATCTCCAGGGTCTTGAGGGTGTTCTCCACCAGCGCTTGCAACCGCGACGTTGGCGGCAGCTTCTCCAGGCCGTAACGGATCTCCGCCACCACGATCGATGACAGGGAACAGCGTTGCTCACGCACCCAGGTATCCAGCCGTGGCGACAGGCCTTTCAGAAAGGCGTTCACGGCGTTGGTGTCGAGCATCAGCCTCCCATTTGCCGCAGCCATCAGAGGAACTCCACCGGTTCCGCAGGGCGCGTGTCGCGCAACCCCTCGAAAAACGCTTCCAGCTCGGCCTGGAAGCCAGGCTCCTGCAGCAGGGCGTCCCTTTGATCCAGCAAGGCGCGGGCCGATGGCCGCACCGGTGTGAGCACCACAGCGCCACTCTCGGGATCGCGATGCACCTCCACCTCCGTGCCCTCGAAGCGGAACTCGGCGGGCAGCCGCACCGCCTGGCTGCGACCGTTGCGGAACAACTTGGCGCGCATGACACCCCCACAGCTGATCTATATCGAGTCTAGACCAAGCCTGCGCTCTCATGCCGGCTTCTACGGGATCCGCGGCGCCGGCTCTGCCGCAGCGCCCCTCAACGTGGCGTTGCCGGTTTGAGACCAGCCAGACTGAAGGTCAAACCACCCCGGCGACCATGACGACCGCCACCCCCAAGCGCCTCACGGCGATCCTGTACCGGGAAGACGAGGTCAACGTTGCCTGAGTTGCTTCGGTTTCGAGATCGTGCGTCAGAAAGGCAGCCATGTGGTGCTGCGAAGACAGTCCCCCAACCCTGAAAGTGGCGACAGCGGCCCACTGCTTCTCGTCTAGAAGGCTGCGCCGACGCCCCCTGGATCCACCGCGAAGGCGTGCTCGCTCACCAGCCCAGCGCCACCGACCTGATGTTCATCACCTTGCGCAAGAGCGAAGCCCTCTTCTCCCCCACCACCCGCTAGCGCGACCTGGCCCTCGGCCCCTCCCTGTTCCACTGGGAGAGCCGGCGCGAGGGAGGCCGAGCCGTTTCGGTGTCTGGGCTTTGCGCGGTATGTGCGCCACCAGGGGGAACGGCCGATGGCGATTCGCTGGCGGCTGGATAGGGCGATCCCGGCGGGGTGGATGCAGGGGATGGGGTTGGCGGTTTGAAGGGGGGCAACGCGTCAAGAGAGGGCGCCTGGTCGCCTCCCTGACTGCTGCCACTTTTTGCTGAACCTAAACTGATTGGAATGTGGTAATGAGGCTGGTTTGATGAAGGGGGAACTGACTGCCGTGATCGAGCCAGCTCCGGAGGGTGGCTTCTGGGCGATCTGCCTGGAGATTCCCGGAGCTAACGGCCAGGGAGAATCCATGGAAGAAGCAAGAAAGGATCTGCAGTCCGCCATTGAGCTGCTGCTTGAAGATCGTGAGGCTGATATCAGCCGTGGCCTGCCAACCGATGCCGTGCGCATGCCTCTGCAGATCGGATGAAACGCCGTGATCTGGAACGGCGGTTACGCATGGCTGGATGTGTTCTTAAACGGGAAGGAGCTTCACACTCCATCTGGATCAACCCAGCATCTGGCGTCAAGGAAGCTATCCCCAGACACAACGAAATCAAGGAACCGCTGGCCCGCAAGATTCTCGCCAGCCTCGGCGCAACTTGAATACTGGATCACTGCTGCGCAGAACCCTGGCGGCTTCGGGATCCTGCGCGACGGCGCCCTGGTTCCACCGCCAAGGCGTGTTCCGGCGCCAAGCCCTGATGTCCCCCTCCACGCGCTACCAAGACCCGGCCCCCAGTCCCTCCCTGTTCCTCTGGGAGAGCCGGAGCAGCACCGCCGCCGACTGCCCGGAGAGCAGCCGATCACGAGTCCCGGTACGCCCCGGCTGGAGACGTTCGGCTGCTTTCTGCTGCGCGGCCTGCGATTCGGCGCCAGCACAGTGTCGATCGTGGAGCTGCTGCGCAACGACTGGACCGGTGTCAGTCGCCTGTCCCTGCGGATCCTGAGGAGTGATCTCCATTTCGCGGTGGCCGCCGGCCGCGAGGCCCTCTGGTTGATCGATGGCTGAGTGAGCTCAGCCCGACCGGAATCGCCTCCCGACGAACAGCCTCACGACGAACAGCTGTAATGCGACACCCCCCCGGCGTTGAAGAACTCCCTGGGCTTCAGGCGGTCGTACGTGGCCGCCAGCTCCGCGGATGGCTCCTCGTAGGGATGGCTGAACACCGCCTGCAGCTCCTGGATCGCTCTGAAGTCACCCTGCGCCGCCTGTTCATAGGCCGGTGCGATCAGCCATTCGCGCCAGGTGATCGCGGGGTTCACCCGTTTCATCGCTGCGGATGTCGCATTGGTGTCGCCACCTGCCGTGACACGATCCCGCCAGCGCTGCAGCCACTGCGTCCATCGCACCTCGAGCTCTTCTGAACTGGGCAGGTAGAAGCTCTCTTTCAAGGCAGAGAGATCCTCTGGAATGGCAGACAGCCTGCGGAAGAAGATCGTGTAATCCACCTTGGAGAGCACCATCAGCTCCAGCAGCTCGTTCACCAGCGCGGCGTCATAGGTGGTCAGCCCGAGCTTCCCGGCCCACATCGCCTCGATTTCCCGGTTCATCGCTTCGCTGAAGTCGCCCTGGATCTGATCCAGCCGCGCCACTGCCTCGGTGTTGCCCTCGAGCAGCAGCCGGATGGCTGACCAGAACATCTGGTAATTGGCTTCGGCGGCCACCGGTTGGTTGAAGAAGCTGAAATGCTCGCCGCCTCCGGTCCAGGGCTGAAAGCGGGGATCGAAAAGTTCGCAGAATCCGAAAGGTCCGTAGTCGAGGGTGTACCCACCCGCGGCGCAGTTGTCACTGTTGAAATTGCCCTGGCAATAGCCAACCCGCATCCAGTTGGCCACAAGTGAGATGAGCCGCGTGCGGAACAATCCCGCCAGCTCAACCACCTGATCGCTGAAATCCAGACTCGGATCGATCTCCGGCCGGTAGTTCCGCTCGATCAGGTGACTCGCGATCATCTGCAGCTCGTTCAGCGCACCCGGATGGGCCTCGCTGCGGGCGCGACGGGCGAACAGCTCCAGCTGGCCGACCCGCAGAAACGATGGCGCCACTCGTGTGGTGATCGCCGCAGGGTTGTCCACCATGATGTCGGGATCGAACGACCTGGAGTTCGGTGAGTACCAGGGCCTGCGCACGGTTTCAGACCCGGACACATACAGCGTCAGGGAGCGTGAGCTGGGAACCCCCAGGGCGTGCATGAACTCCTGCGCCAGAAACTCACGCACGCTGGAGCGGAGAACCGCCCGTCCATCGGCGCCGCGGCAGTAGGGCGTGGGGCCACCACCTTTCAGTTGCATCTCCCAGCGTCTGCCGTTGAAGACGCCTTCGAACACGGAAATGGCCCGGCCATCGCCATAGCCGTTGCCGGTTCCGAACGGGCACTGCTGGATGTATTCGGTGCCGTAGATCGACAGGGCATAACCGGTTGCCCAGCCGAAGGGGCGCATCGGCCCCTGCGCCACCGAGATGTCGCCTGAAAACAGACGGCGGAACTGATCGTCGTGGGCCAGCCCATCGCTCAGGCCCAGTTCGTGGAACAGGGTTCTGCTGTGCGCCACATACTCCGGCGCTGGAAGCGGGGTTGGAGTCACCGGCACGTAATGACCGGAGAACACCTGGCGGGGCCGGTGATCGTGGCCATCGCCGCTCGCCTGAGGATCCGCATGCAGTGAATCCAGCAGCGAATAGTCGGCCCGTTGGGCAAACTCCGCGAAGCTTGTTGTCAGAACTGCTGCGGGAACTGTTGTCGTCACGGGTCTCTCGGGTGTTGGGCGGCCTGGGGCCCTGACATTGAGGCCATCATCCTGGCGAGAAGGGGTGCTCTGGCACGAAGCCCTCTTCTCCCCTGCTGATGCCGCAACGAAACCAGCCCAGACGAGAACCAAGAGCAGTACGCTTTGGCGTACGCCCTCTGGAGGGGCAGTGAGCAGTTTTTCCGCCACCGAGGCCCGCAAGCGGTTGTACGCCCTCATCGACGAGGTGGGGCAATCCCATGAGGCGATCCAGATCACCGGCAAGCGCGGCAACGCCGTGCTCCTCTCGGAAGACGACTGGCGGGCCATCCAGGAAACACTGCACCTGGTCTCGATTCCTGGAATGCGCGAATCGATCCTTGATGGGATGGCCACACCCTCATCGGAACTGAGCAGCAAGCCGGGCTGGTGAGTTGGTCGGTTCTGTTTACCCGGCAGGCCCAGCAGCTACTCAATCTCCTGGCCGATGATCCCTACCGCCAGCCGCCTCCCTTTGAGGCGTTGGTGGGTGATCTGCGCGGCTCATGCTCGCGGCGCATCAACATCCAGCACCAGCGCCGCATACCGCCGCACTGCGCTGCTGTGGTCGCTGTCGGCCCGCAGGGCGATGAAACCGTCCGGCCGCACGGCCAGCAGGGTGAGGGGGCCCAGGCCCAGGCTGGGCGCCTCCGCCAGCTCCAGGGACACCACGGCCTCCACCAGAGCAGGTGGAACCGTGCCGGCGGCCCTGTCGGCCTCCAGCTCTGCCTGCAGGCTGGCGAGTGGCTCCGCCGGTGCCTGCGGATCGGCCAGCAGCAGCAGCGTGTGGCCGCGCCGGTGGGTGAGCTGGTGCAGCAGCGCCGCGCCGGCCCCGGGCGGCAGCGCGATCGTGGTGGGTAGCCGCTGTCCGGCAGCGAGGGGATGGCCGCCGCTGCCGCCGCTGATCGCCGAGCCGGCGTAGCTCACGTTCATCTCGGTTTCCGCCACCACCTCCTGCTGGCGGGCCACCGGATTGGCCAGCATGGCGGCGATCGCCCGGTCGCGGGCGGCACGTTGATCGCTCTCCTGCAGTGCGTGAGCCTGCTCCGTGGCGTCGCCTGAGCGGCAGATCTGCTGCGCCACCGGACGCCGCTCCTGTTCGTAGCTGTCCAGCAGGGCGGGGGCTGAGGCGCCGTGGTGCACCAGCGCCAGCTTCCAGGCCAGGTTGGCGGCATCATGCAGGCCGCAGTTCATGCCGTGACCCTCGGCGGGGGAGCACACGTGGGCGGCATCGCCCGCCACGAACACCGGCCCGGCCCGGAAGGCGCTGGCCACCCGGCTGTGGCAGTGGAAGCGACTGGGGTTCTCCACACCGCTGAAGCGGGCATCCGGCAGGTACCGCTGCAGCACGGCGGTGGCCTCCGCCACCAGATCGCCCTGCTCTTCGGCGGGCCGCAGGTACACCCGCCAGCGCTGCTCGGGCAGGGCCGTGAGGATCAGCGGCGACGCATCGAGATAGGCCGCGTTCAATTCATGGCTGTCGGCCCAGCCCTCCACCGCCGCATCGAACACGGCCCAGGGGCGGGTGATGGCATGGCCCTCGAAGCGGATGCCGCTCAGCTCGCGGGTGGTGCTGCGCAGGCCGTCGCAGCCCACCACCCAGCGGGCCTGCACGAATTGCTCACGCTCGCCGCAGCTCACCGTGGCGGTCACGCCGTCGCCGCTGGGCTGGAGAGCCACCAGCCGGCAGGCGCGATTCACTGTTCCCCCCGCGCTCTCGAGATGATCCGTGAGGATCGCTTCGGTCACCTCTTCTGAGAGGCCGAGGTTGAAGCCGTAGCGGCTGCCGCAGACGGCCAGATCCAGTTCCCCCAGCCGTCGGCCGTCGGCATGGATCAGGATCCTGCGCTGCCGGCAGCCGGCTTCAAGAAACCGATCCACCAGCCCCAGCGCCTCGAAGATCTCCAGCGAGAGTGGGTGGATCACCGTGGCCCGGTCCCAGTGCAGGGCCTCGGCCCGGGCGTCGATCAGCAGGGTGGGCACGCCACGGCGCTGCAGTTCCCCCGCCAGCAGCAGGCCCGTGGGACCCGCTCCCACCACGAGAACGCAGGTCTGGCCGGGCAGGGAGGCAATCACGGGGCGGTGGCGGGTCGTGGTTCAGATGGCCCCGACATGGCTCAGATTAAATTCACCACAGGGCCCAAGGGTCTGTGGCGCCTCGCTGTTCCCCCGCTGCCCGGCTCAGCCGGCATTGGCTTGAGGCCTGACGGGTGGAGCTTCATCCGGCGCCAGGTACGCGCCGATCGCGCGGAAGATGTCATCAGCCGAATTCCCGTACTCACCGCTCGGATCGAAGGCCTCTTCGTCGAAGGTCACCGCCACCGCGATCGCGATCTTCTTCGACGGCAGGTAGGCCATGACCCCAGCCTGTCCAGAGAACAGCGGGTTCTGGAGGAGCCAGGGGCCCGAGAGCACGATCCCGATCCCATAGGTGTAGAAGTTGCTGAGCGTTGCGCAGGTTGCACAGTCCTTGATCGGTGTTCCGAAGCCCCGAAGCTTCGGAGCGATCTGCAGTCTGTGGGTCTCAGGCGACAGTAATCGTCCCGTCCCGATCGCCTCGGCCGACGTCGCCATGTCGTGGATGTTGGTGTACTGAACCGCACCGCGTGTGATCGTCCACGAAGGGTTCCAGTAGGTCGACTCTTCATAGAAGCGAGTCCCTGGTGCGATGCCGAGCGACTGCCGCCTTTCCGACGAGAAGGCGTGAAGAACGGGCGCCGCGACCCTGGGCGTGCCGCCGGGATCCAGGGTGTTGCGGAGTGCCAGGGGTGTGAAGATCCGCTCCTGCATCAGCACAGGGATCGTCTTGTCCGTGATTTTTTCGAGCGCCAGGCCGAGGAGGATGTAGTTCGTGTGCGCATAGTTCCAGCTCGTGCCGGGCTCGTACAAGAGCTTATGCAGATCCGCATACGAGAGCAGATCCTGCACCGCAAACTGGCGGAACGGATTCTCGAGCAGAACCTTGTCGAACGTGTCATTGCCGATCACGTAGTCGCGGTAGCCGGAGGTCATCTGGGCCAGCTGGCCGAGCGTGACGCGATCCGCGTTCGGGATCTCCGGAAGCCAGGTCGCGAGCTTGTCATCAAGGCTCACCCTGTTCTCGTCGACCAGTTGCAGGAGCAGCGTCGCCACGTAGGAGATGGCGACAGCACCATTGCGGAAGTGCATGTCCTTCGTTGCGGGCACGCCCGTCATCGACTCCCCCATCGCCTCGGTGACGATCTCCTTGCCGTCGATCGTGACGCGCACGATCACTGCTCTGAGATGGTCAACGGCCATGCGGTTGCGGACGATTCGCACGATGCCGGCAGCCTGGGCCTGATCCGCCGCCTGCCCCTTGTTGGCGTTCATGGCCAAGGCTGGAGCAGCTCCGCTCAGGCAACCAGCGAGTACGGCACCAAGCACGCGCCTCGCAAATTGGGTGAGCCAGCGACGATTTTCAGTCGCTCGTGCAGGCAGCCGCAACTGTCGAATCACCATGGCCATCTCCTGCACGCCTGTATTCGTTCGCCCGCAAGTATGGCCCTGGCTGTTCGGCTGGCCGAGCGAGTCAACGGCAGCGGCAATCGCCTCGACGTGCGCCAGGCTGCTGGAGAGCGTTGCCTTTCCAGCCTGGGGTTTCACTCCACCTGTGACAACATCGTTGTGGATTGATTCAAGTGGCAATGGCATTGTTATTGAATCCATCGGCGGCATGCTGCATGTTCATGGCAATCCCTCGGGATCTTCGCGAGTGCGCCGTCCTTTGTCTGGCAGATGACCCTTGCAGAATGATCTGCTGATCGCTGTCGCCGATCGTTACAGCCCAAATAGCTTCGGCAGGGAGATTGACCATCGCTCCGACATGATCCGATCACGCCGCTGGCTTGCCCTTGCTGCAGCTCTGCTCCTCCAGGTGCCGGCCCGGGCTGAGCTGGCTGCTGCCTTGCCCGAGCAGAGCATTCGCGGCTACGTGAGGGCTGTGCTTGGCGCCGATGGTGCTGCCTACGCCGCCCACACCACAGGAGATCCGCTCGGTGAGCGGCGCCTTTTCGGTGCAGAGCGGAACGAGGAGCTGCTGCGCCGGCTGGAGGACCACCCTGAAAATCTTGTGATCGAACCGATCCGTCCGTTCGAATTCCGCGGTCGGCCCCTGGCGGAGCAGGAAGCCTCAAGGCTGCCGACCGGCGCGGTGGGGCTCTACCGCCTGCACATTCTGGGCGGAAACGTCTCGATCGTGCGGCTGATCCGAAGGGATGACGGCTGGAAGGTGGACCTGCGCTGGGGGCTGGAAGGCAGGGCTGATGTGGAGAGCACTTCGCCCCCGGAGCTTGAGCCGCCAGGATCGCCGCAAGCGGTCGCACGCCGGCTGCTCCTCGCCCTGCTGGCCCTGGACCCCATAGCCGCCCAATCCCTGATCGTCTCCGGCGGCAGTGAGGAGCTGCTTTTTCTGGGGGCGCCCTCCAGTTCTGAGCCCTCGGGCCAGCTGATGGCACTGGCGATGGAGATGCCGCTGGTCTCGCTGCAGCCAGGTGAGTTCGCGGCCCTGCCCGACGGTGAGGTGGCGGAGGGGAGCTCAGACCCTGACAGGCTTCTGCTGCTGGGTCTCTTCGGAGTCGTGGAACTCCCCTTTCTGCTGCGGCGCATCGCCGGAGAGTGGCGTGCCATGCCCCAGCCCTATTTCAGGGTTCTGCAGTGATCGCTGTCCTCGCCGAGCACCCGATCGTGCTGCTCTTTGCAGTTCCCACCGCCGCGGTGAACTACAGCCACCGCCTCCATGAGCCGGCCCACCGGTGACCAAGGAGCAACCCGGAGCCTGGCGAGTGGAGATCCGCGAGAACGGACGCAGCGGGTCTGTCGTTTATCACGAAGGGGCAGACAGCATCACCTTTCACTGGGAATTCTGCGGCGGCAGGAGATTCTGGAGCGCATCGCCGAGCAGTCGGGATTCATCGCGATCAAGCGCCGTCTCCAGCTGGCTGGATCAGTGCTCTGAATGAAGCGGCCCTGGCTGCGCCTTCAGAAAGGCGATCACCTCATCGCACCAGCGGATCCATTCCTGCTCGAAGAGAATGCCGCGGCGCAGGGTGAGATATCGGTACTGCTCCTGCAGCGGCAGGTCGGTATGGCTGCGGAACAGCGTTTCTTTCTCCTGGTAGGAAGCAAGCTGGGCGGTATGCACGGCGCGGCGACGTTGCACTTCCGCCAGCAACTGATCAGGTGCGGCATAGGGGCCGCCGAGCACCTTCACCAGCAGGTCTTCGCGGATCGGTGTGGGTATTGAGGGTTCCGCGGCCCACTGGCGCAGCTCCTGCCGGCCTGCCTCTGTGATGGCGTACACCTTGCGATCGGGCTTGCCCTGCTGCGGCACCACCTGGGAGCAGGCCCAGCCGTTCTGCTCGATCCGCCCCAGCTCCCGGTAGATCTGCTGCTGGCTGGCCGTCCAGTAGCAGGCCATCGACTCCTCGAACTGCTTGCTGATGTCGTAGCCGCTGGCGTCCTTCTCGCAGAGCACCGTGAGGATCGTGTGCGCCAGGGCCATGGCAGGGGAAAGGTCGCAACGGCTTGGCTGATCCTGGCCCAGCCGCAGCCGTCGTCGCTTGACCTACTCAAAAGGTTGTGCATACACTGCCGCACATAACCAACTTGTTGTGCAGTCAGCGCTGGGCATCCCGCCGCTGCCCGCCAGCTCCTGCCCGCTCGAGCCCGCCCATGGATTCCGTGCCCGCTGCCACGCCCGCCGGCCGGTTCCGCTGGGGCCGCCCGCTTGCCGCCGCCTCCGCCGCCTCCGTTGGCCTCGCCGTGGCCCTGTCGGTGAGCCTGCGTCCCAGGCCCCCCGTCGTTCGCCCCCTGCCGGTGTCGGTGCTGACGGCCCAGCCTGTCAGCCAGTACTTCACCACCCGCGCCTACACCGGCGAAGTGGTGGCCGGCCGCAGCAGCAGCCTCGGCTTTGAGCTCGCCGGCACGTTGGAGCAGGTGCTGGTGCAGGAGGGAGACAAGGTGTGGGCAGGGCAGCCGCTGGCCCGCCTCGACAGCCGCCGGATCCGGGCCCAGCGCCAGCAGCTGCTGGCCCAGCAGAGCGTCGCGCGGGCCGCCGTGGAGGAGGTGCGTCAGCAGCTGATCCTGGCGGAGCTCCAGCGTGACCGCCGCCGCCAGCTCCATGCCCAGGGCGCCATCGCCCGTGAGGATCTCGACCAGCAGATCCATGGCAGCGCCGCCCTGCGCAGCCGCCTGGTCCAGGCCGAAAGTCAGGTCGACGACGTCAGCGCCCGCCTGCTCCAGATCGATGTCGACCTGGGCCGCAGTGTGCTGCTGGCCCCCTTTGCCGGCACGGTGAGCAGGCGGCTGCTCGATGAGGGCGTGGTGGTGAGTGGCGGCCAGGCGTTGATCACCCTGGTGGAGGCGGCCCCGCAGGAGGTGCGGGTGGGGGTGCCTCCCGCGGTCGCGCAGGACCTGCGGGTGGGCGAGAACCATCCCGTGCAGGTGGGGGATCGGCGCCAGGCGGGCACCGTGAGCGCTCTGCTGCCTGAGCTCGATGCCGCCAGCCGCACAGTCACCGTGGTGCTGCGGCTGGCTGCGGAGGATCTGCCGGTGGGGGCCACGGCCCGCCTCAGCCTGCGGCGCAGCGAGCGGGGCGAAGGCTTCTGGCTTCCCACCACCGCCCTGGTGGCGGCAGAACGGGGCCTCTGGTCGGTTTATGTGCTGGCGCCGCCGCCGGCAGGCAGCAGCGGTGCCCCTGGGCAGGCCCGGCAGGTGGCCCGGCGCCTGGTGGAGCCGCTGCACACCGAAGGCGATAGCTCGCTCGTGCGCGGAACCCTGCGCCCCGGGGAGCAGGTGATCGCCGCCGGCACCCATCGCGTGGTGCCGGGCGTCTGGGTGAAGGAGGCGATCTGATGCTCGATGTCTTTTATCGCAACCGGCAGCTACAGCTGCTCACCCTCCTGCTGGTGGTGGTCTGGGGGTTGTCTGCCCTGCTGACCTTGCCGCGGCTGGAGGATCCCCTGATCAGCCAGCGCAATGCCCTGGTGTTCACCGCCCTGCCGGGGGCCACGCCGGAGCGGGTCGAATCCCTCGTGACCGAACCCCTCGAGGACGCCCTGCTGGAGCTGGAGGAGGTGGACCATCTCGATTCCACCTCGGCCGCCGGCAGCTCGGTGATCGCGGTGAGCCTGAAGGATTCGATCCGCCAGGTGGCGCCGGTGTGGGGCAAGGTGCGCAGCAAGCTCGAGGAGGCGACCCCCAAGCTGCCGCCGGAGGCCACGGATCCGGACTTCCGCGACGGCAACGTCGGTGCCAGCGCCCTGATCGTGGGCCTCACCTGGGAACTGCCCGGCCCCCCCAACCTGGGGATGCTGGCCCGACTGGCCGACGACCTGGCCACCCGTCTGCGCTCCCTGCCAGCCACCGACAAGGTGGAGATCAGCGGCGAACCCCAGGAGGAGATCCGGGTGGAGATCGGTGCGCGGGAGCTGGCCCGGCTCGGGCTCACCGCAGGCGATCTCTCCGGGAGGATCGCCGCCAGCGATGCCAAGGAGGCCGCCGGGCAGGTGCGGGGCGAGGGCAGCGAGCTGCTGCTCCAGCTGGACGGCGCCCTCGACTCCCTGGAGCGCATCCGCGCCATCCCCCTGCAGACGGGGGCCGATGGCGCCAGCGCCCGCCTGGGCCAGGTGGCCGCCGTGAGCCGGGGCGTGCGCAGTCCCGCCGCCCGCCTGGCGCTGGTTCAGGGCCATCCGGCAGTTGTGGTTTCGGCCACGGTGGCCTCCGGGTCGCGGGTGGATCAGTGGGCGCAGCAGGCGCGCGGGCTTCTGGGGGAGGTGCGCGCCACCCTGCCCGAGGGCCTGGGGTTGCAAACGGTCCTGGATCAGAGCCGCTATGTGGAGGAGCGTCTTGATGGCGTGATCGGCAATCTGATCACCGGCTCCCTGCTGGTGGTGGCCGTGTCGGTGGTCATGCTCGGCGGCAGGGCGGCCCTGGTGGTGGGTGCCGCCCTGCCCCTCTCCGCCCTGATGGTGTTCGGCTGGATGCGGGTGCTGGAGGTGCCGCTGCACCAGATGTCGGCCACCGGCCTGGTGATCGCCCTCGGGCTGCTGATCGACAACGCCATCGTCGTGGTCGACGAGGTGCAGCAGCGGCTGCGCGCCGGCGTCACCGCCGGGCAGGCGGTGCGGCAGTCGGTGAGCTATCTGCTGGTGCCGATGCTGGCCGCCACACTCACCACCGTGCTGGCCTTCGTGCCCATCGCCACCTCGCCGGGGGCAACAGGGGAATTCATCGGCACGATCGGCCTCACCGTGATCCTGGCCCTGACCAGTTCCCTGTTTCTTTCACTCACGGTGATCCCCGCCCTCACCGCCCGTCTGCAAACCTGGCAGCCGCTGGGTCCGCGGGCGCGCTGGTGGTGGGAGCAGGGCGCCTCCCCGGCTGTTCTGGCCCGGCCCTACCGCCGGATCCTGCTCCAGGCCCTGCGCCATCCCCGCCAGGCGGTGGCCCTCTCGCTGCTGCTGCCGGTGCTGGGGTTCGCTGTCTTCGGCAGCCTCGACCAGCAGTTCTTCCCGCCCACCAACCGCGACCAGTTCCAGATCGAGCTGCGGCTGCCGCAGCAGAGCCCCCTGCTGCGCACCGAAGCCCTGGCGATGGCCGTGCGGCAGCGGATCCGGGCGGATCCCCACGTCGACGACGTGCACTGGTTCCTCGGGGAGAGTGCCCCTCCGTTCTTCTACAACGTCGTCGCCTCCGAGGAGAACGCTCCCCACTACGCCCAGGGACTGGTGCAGCTGCGGGGTTCGGAGCGGGTGCGCGAGACGATTCACTCCCTCCAGGGGGAGCTGGATCGGGCCTTCCCCGACGCCCAGATCCTGGTGAAGCAGCTGGAGCAGGGACCCCCCTTCGAGGCACCGATCGAGCTGCGGCTCGAAGGTGCCGATCTGGGGCTGCTGCGCCAGATCGGCGATGAGTTGCGCCGTCACCTGGCGCAGCTGGCGTCCGTGACCCACACCTCCGCCACCCTGAGCGAAGCGCTGCCCCGCCTCGCCCTGGCAGTGGATGAGGAGCAGGCCCGGCGCAGCGGCCTCGACAACCGCGCCATCGCCCGTCAGCTGCAGGCTGGCCTGGAGGGGAGCGTGGGTGGCTCGATCCTGGAGGGCGTCACCACCGTGCCGGTGCGGGTGCAGGTGGCCGAGGCCCAGAGGGGAGATCTCCAGCAGGTGGCCTCGCTCGATCTGGTGGCTCCCGGCCGCGCCGAACCGATTCCGCTCGGGGCCCTGGCCCGGCTGCAGCTGGAGCCGGAGCTGGCCGCGATCGCCCGTCGCGACGGGCAGCGCATCAACACCGTGCAGGCCTTCCTTGCGGCGGGAGCCCTGCCGGATGCCGTGCTGCGGGAGTTTCGCAGCCAGCTGGAACGGGAGGGCTGGCAGCTGCCGGCCGGGGTGACGCTGGCCTACGGCGGCGAAGCCGATGCCCGCGGCGATGCGGTCACCAACCTGCTCTCCACGGTGGGGGTGCTGATGATCCTGATGACAGCCACATTGGTTCTGTCCTTCCGCTCCTTCCGGATGGCCGCCCTGATCGCCTCGGTGGCGGTGCTCTCTGTTGGACTGGCGGCCCTGGCCCTGAAGCTCAGCGGATCGGTGTTCGGCTTCACCGCCATCCTCGGCACGCTCGGCCTGATCGGGCTGGCGATCAACGACTCGATCGTGGTGCTCAACGCGCTGCGCACCGATCCGGCTGCCGCCAGCGGTGACCCGACCGCCACCAGTGCCGTGGTGCTGCATGCCACTCGCCATGTCATCGCCACCACCCTCACCACCGTGACGGGTTTCCTGCCGCTGATGCTCGACCCCACCGGCTTCTGGCCGCCGCTGGCGATTGCGGTGTCCGGCGGACTGGTGGGGGCCACCGGCCTGGCCCTGTTCTATGTGCCGGCAGCTCACAGCCTGCTGGTCCAGGCACCTGCTGGCCATCGGCCCAGCGTTCTCTCTGGCTTGGCTTGGCTTGGATCCGCCGGTGAGCAGCTTGACGGGGCAACGCGTCAGGCGCTTCGGTAGGGAAACAGCCAGCGGCTGCGGTTGGCGATCGCCACCAGCGCCAGCATCACCGGCACCTCCACCAGCACTCCCACCACCGTGGCGAGTGCGGCGCCGGAGCGCACCCCGAACAGGCTGATCGCCACCGCCACCGCCAGCTCGAAGAAGTTGGAGGCGCCGATCAGGGCACCGGGGGCGGCCAGATCGTGGGGCTGGCGCCACTTGCGCATCCACAGGGCGGTGAGGGCGAAGATCAGCACCGTCTGCAGGATCAGCGGGATCGCCACCAGCACGATCAGGGCCGGGTTGGCCAGGATCGTGCTGGCCTGGAAGCCGAACAGCAGCAGCACCGTGGCCAGCAGCCCCACGATCGACCAGGGCTTGAGCCGCGCCTCGATCCGCTCGATCGCCCGCTCACTGCCGATCGACCGCCGGGTGAGCCAGCCGGCCACCAGCGGAATCACCACGAACAGCGCCACCGACAGCTGCAACGTGTCCCAGGGAACCGCCACCTGGCTCACCCCAAGCAGCAGCCCGGCGATCGGGGCATAAGCCAGCACCATCACCAGATCATTGGCCGCCACCTGAACCACGGTGTAGGTGGCGTTGCCACGGCAGAGCTGGCTCCACACGAACACCATCGCCGTGCATGGCGCCACGCCGAGCAGGATCATGCCGGCCACCAGCTGGTCTGCAAGGGCAACGGGAATCCAGGCTGCGTAGAGGCCGCGGATGAACCACCAGGCCAGCAGCGCCATGGTGAAGGGCTTCACCAACCAGTTCATCGCCAGGGTGACGATCAGCGCCTGGGGTTCGCCGCGAATACGACCGACGGCTGAGAAATCCACCGCCAGCATCATCGGGAAGATCATCAGCCAGATCAGCACCGCGATCACGAGATTGATGCGGGCCACCTCCACAGCGGCCAGGGCGGCGAACAGCCCGGGGAACAGCTGCCCAAGCACGATTCCTGCGCTGATGGCCAGCGCCACCCATCCACTCAACCAACGCTCGAAGAGGCCCATGGATTCAGAGAAAGGGGGTTGTGGGCAGGGCAGCCGCTGCCAGCTTTGACGGACGTTGACCCCAGCCTCGCTGACGGATGAGCAGCTTCTGCAAGCTGTCCGCCGCCAGCACCGCCACCGGTGCCAGCGCGATCGGGCCGAGGTAACCCAGAGGGAAGCGGGCCATTTCGAACACGGCGGCCATGGGGGCCACCAGCACCAGGATGCCGGCCACGACCGGCTCGCTCAACCAACCCAGCCACAGCAGCGGGTTGGGAATGGACAGCAGCTCCCAGAAGGGGCGCCGGTCGCTGCGGCAGGCCAGCAGTGCCCCCATCTGGCCGGCCACGATCAGGCAGAAGGCCACCGTGGAAGCCCGTTGCTGGATCGCCTGCAGCGCAGGCGCGGCGCGGTGGTGGAGCAGATCGGGGGCCAGCTGCTGCAGGGCGGCCAGGTCGACGCCGTTGTTGTGCCACACCAGCAGGTAGCCCGCCATCGACATCAGACCCTCCACCAGCCCCAGCACCAGGTAGGCCCGCACCATCAGCGGCCGGTTGAGCAGGGGCAGGTCACGGGGGCGTGGCGGCTGGCGCATCACCCC
This sequence comes from Synechococcus sp. Cruz-7E5, assembly GCF_024345995.1. Lineage (GTDB taxonomy): Bacteria > Cyanobacteriota > Cyanobacteriia > PCC-6307 > Cyanobiaceae > Regnicoccus_A. Next base: position 101,330 of record NZ_JAGQCE010000003.1, on the reverse strand, counting down.
CGCCTCAGGGGCTTCCGAGCCCAGGCCCAGGGCCGGCAGCAGATCGGTGCCGAGATCCACCGCCAGAATCTGCAGCACCGTGAGGGCCGCCGGGATCCGCAGCACCACCATCGCCAGGAACGGCAGGATTTCCGGCACGTTCGAAGCCAGGATGTAGGTGATGAACTTGCCGATGTTCGCCACCACCGAGCGGCCGAAACGCACGGCCTCAACGATCGTGGCGAAGTTGTCGTCGAGCAACACGATGTCGGCGGCCTCGCGGGCCACATCGGTGCCGCTGATGCCCATGGCGAGGCCCACGTCGGCGGCACGCAGGGCCGGTGCGTCGTTGACGCCATCGCCGGTGACGGCCACCACCTCGCCCAGGGCCTGGTAGGCCTGCACCAGCCGCAGCTTCTGCTCCGGGGCCATACGGGCGAACACCAGCCGGTGGCGGTATTTCAGCAACTGCCGCAGATGCACGTCGCTGATCTGGGCCAGGGTGGAGCCCTCGATCACCCGCACGGGATCGGCACCTGCACGGCCACCCTGGGCGGAGCTCGGCTCCAGCAGGCCGATCTGGAGGGCGATCGCCTGGGCCGTGAGTCCGTAGTCGCCCGTCACCATCGTCACCTTGATGCCGGCGTCGCGGCAGCGGCGGATGGCGTCCGGCACTTCCGGTCGGGGCGGGTCATAGAGGCCCAGCAGACCGAGCAGGGTCTGGCCCGATTCCAGAACGTCCGCCGGCGCCACGTGCAGGTCTTCCGCCCCGGCTCGCAGGGCCACGGCAATCACCCGGTAGCCCCTGGCGGCCAGGTCGTCGTTGGCGGCCACAACCCGCCGGCGGCGGATCGGATCGAGCGGTTCGCTGCCGCTGGGCGTGAGCCAGGCTTCGCAGCGCTCCAGCACCTCCAGCGGCGCTCCCTTGGTGATCACCAGGCTGCCGCTGGCGGCGATCGGCAACGGCGAATCGTTCCACTTCACCAGCACCGTCATGCGCCGCCGGTGTGAATCGAAGGGGATCTCGCGGTGGCGTGGGTGGAGGCGCTGCCGCTCCGCCGGATCGAGGCCGGCGGCCTGTGCCGCCTGCAGCATCGCCGTTTCGGTGGGATCACCGACTGCACCACCGCCATCGAGGCGGGCGTTGCTGCACAGAGCGGCCCCCTCGAGCAGCAGCCGCTGCAGATCCTCGCCGGGAACCGGCAGCCAGGTCTCCTCCACCGCCATGCGATTGCAGGTGAGGGTGCCGGTCTTGTCGCTGCAGATCACACTCACCGATCCGAGCGTTTCCACCGCCGAGAGACGCCGCACCAGCGCCTTGCGACGGGCCATGCGCTGCACGCTCAAGGCCAGCGCCAGGGTGACCGTGGGCAGAAGGCCTTCGGGCACGTTGGCCACGATGATCCCGATCGCGAAGACAAGGCTCTCCAGGGGCGTCATGCCCACGAAGACCAGGCTCAAGGCGAAGGCGAGCAGGCCCATCGTGATGGCGATCGTGCTGATCGTGTGCACGATGCGGGCCACCTGCTGCTCCAGAGTGCTGGCGCTGCGGTGGGTGCCGGCCGTGAGGCGGGCCACCTGGCCGAATTCGGTTTCGGAGCCGGTGGCAAATACGATGGCCTCGCCCCGGCCGGAGGCGATCGTGCTGCCCGCCAGCAACAGGTTGGGCCGTTCAGCGGTGGGCAGATGCAGCTCGGCCTGAGCGGCGGGCAGGTCGATGGCCTGGCGAGCCACCTGCACCGATTCACCGGTCAGCACCGAAAGATCGACGCGCAGCTCATGGCTCACGCTGACGCGGCAGTCAGCCGGCACCCGATCGCCCTCCTCCAGCAGCAGCCGGTCGCCGGCCACCAGCTCCTCGGCGGAGCGGAAGCAAAGCCTGCCGTCTCGCCACACCTGCACCTGGCGGGGCAGGGAGCGGGTGAGGGCGGCCAGGGTGCGCTCCGCCTGGAACTCCTGCCAGAACGAGAAGATGCCGTTGATCAGCACCACCGCCCAGATCGCCCAGCCCAGCTGCGGGGTGCCGGCCACGAAGGCCAGCGCCCCGGCGATCCACAGCAGCAGGGCCATGAAGTGGAGCATCTGGTCGAGGAAACGCAGCACCAGTGGCCGGCGTTTCAGCGGCGGCAGCCGGTTGGCGCCGTAACGCTCCAGCCGCTGCTCCGCTTCCGGCTGGCTGAGACCCTCGGGGGTGGTGCGCAGACCTGGATACACCTGCTCCAGCGGCAGAGACCAGATCGGCTGGGAGGCAGCAAGCAGCACCGAGTCAACAGGCTGGGGTGCCTTCAGGATGGCCGCCATGAAGGCGAGCGAATCAGGGCGCGCACTTCCTCTGCGGCAGGCACCTGGCCGGCCACCACAATCTGCCCGTCGAGCACCAGCACAGGGGGGTTCTCATCACGCCGGCCAGCAGGTTCACATGGCCCGGCCGGCTGGTGCGCAACCACCGCATCGCCGGGGCGGGCTCGCTCACGGGCAGGGGCTGGCGGAGTTGCGGCAGTCGGCAGTCAAGGCGGCGAGCCAACCGCGGAGATCATCGAGGGCTTCGGGGCGCAGGCGGTAGTAAACCCAGCGGCCCTCCTGCCGGTCGGCCAGCAGCCCGGCCTGCTTGAGCACCTTGAGGTGAAAGGAGAGCTTCGACTGGGACAGGCCCAGATCGGCGGTGAGATCACAGACGCAGCGCTCGCCGCTGCCAAGGGCCTCGATCACCCGCAGCCGCAACGGGTCGGCGAGGGCCTTTAGCAGCGCTCGGGCCTGGTCGCTTTGGAGGGACGTGGTGGCGACGCTCATCGGATCGGGCCTGCCTCATTAATCAACGCTAGTTGATTGGTTTGAGGCAGCGGATCAGAAGGTCAGGCAGGACGCCTCAGGTGCTGAAGGCGCAGCTCGCTTACCGAGGCGATGGCCTCGAAGTCGGCGTCGAAGCTCACCAGCACGGCGTTGTGGTGCAGGGCCACGGCGGCCACCAGCAGATCGAGGCTGCCCACCGTTCGGCCGACCTGGCGGCAGGCCTGGCCCAAGGCAATCGACCGCTGCCATAGATCCGCTGGGGTAGGGAGCGTGGGAAGGGTGGCGAACTGGGCCTCCAACAACCTGGCTTCTTCAGGCCGGGCTGAGCGCAGGACTTCAAAGAGCACGGGTTCGGCCAGGTGGGCCCCCGGATCCAGCACGAAAGGCGCGATGAACTGCTTCAGCGCAGCCTGACTACGGGCACGGGTGAAGTCGATCCAGAGGCTGGTGTCGAGCAGCAGGGTCATGGGGCCAACTCATGCTCCCGCTGGCGATCGCGCTCCTGATCGGCTTCGTAGCCCTCCAGCTCCACGCCCCACTCGCCGCTGAGGAAGCGCTGAGCGATCTGGGCCCGGCGTCGATGCTGGAGGGCCTCCTCCATCAAGCGCCGGATGGCAGGGCCCTTCTTGCGCTCACCGGTGAGATCCAGGATTTCCCGCATCTCATGATCCGAGAGATCGACGGTCACTTTCATGGTTTCAGTGAGAACTTATCTGATTCTGGGGCAACCCAGGAGCTGTGGCGACCTCAATCCAGGTCCTGCGGAGTTCCTGGGATGCCGGGTCAAGGGATGGAGCCGTTGCGGGTGGCCAGCCGGGCGGCCTTCCAACTCCGCTGCAGAGCATCAACAGGATCCCCAATGGCCGGCAACATCTGCTTGCGGGTGCTCTCCAGCACTCTCCCATCAACCAATCTTGATCTAAGTTTCCAGGGCTTGCCTCTGCCTTCATGAAGATCGGCATCAACGGCTTCGGCCGCATCGGCCGCCTGGTGTTCCGCGCCCTCTGGGGCAGGCCCGGCATCGCCTTGGTGCATGTCAACGACCCGGCCGGTGATGCCGCCGCTGCCGCTCACCTGCTCGAATTCGACTCCGTGCATGGCCGCTGGCCCCAGGTGGTGCTTGCCGAAGCCGACGGCGAAGCGGATGGTTTTCGGGTGGCCGACCAGCCGGTGAGCTACAGCCGCCACAAGGATCCAACCGCCGTGCCCTGGCTTGATGCCGGCGTGGACCTGGTGCTCGAGTGCAGCGGCAGGATCAAAACGCCCGAAACCCTCGAGCCCTATTTTTCGAAACTGGGCCTGAAGCGGGTGATCGTGGCCTGCCCGGTGAAGGGGGTGATCGCCGGGGAAGAAGCGCTGAACGTGGTGTTCGGCATCAACCACGCGCTCTACGACCCCAGCCGCCACCGCCTGCTCACCGCCGCCTCCTGCACCACCAACTGCCTGGCACCGGTGGTGAAGGTTGTGCACGAAAGCTTCGGCATTCGCCACGGCTCGATCACCACTCTCCACAACATCACCAACACCCAGGTGGTGATCGACAGCTTCAAATCCGACCTGCGCCGGGCTCGCTCCGCCACCAGTTCGCTGATCCCCACCACCACTGGATCGGCCAAGGCGATCGGCCTGATCTTCCCCGAACTGCAGGGCAAACTCAACGGCCACGCTGTGCGGGTGCCCTTGCTCAATGCATCGATCACCGATGCGGTGTTCGAGCTGGAGCGCGCGGTGAGCGTGGAGGAGGTGAACGGCGCCTTTGCCGCCGCTGCCGCCGGCCCGCTGCAGGGAATCCTGGGCTATGAGGAGCGGCCGCTGGTGTCGGTGGATTACCTCAACGACAGCCGCAGCTCGATCGTCGATGCCCTCTCCACAATGGTGGTGAACGGCACCCAGCTCAAGGTGTTCGCCTGGTACGACAACGAGTGGGGCTACAGCTGCCGCATGGCCGATCTGGCCTGCCATGTGGCGGCGCTTGAAGCTTCTCGCCCTTCGGCCGCGGCTGAACAGGGTGCCGTTGCATGAAACAGCTCACCGGGCTGCAGCAATACGCGATCGTGACGGCCAATTACTGGGCCTTCACCCTCACCGATGGGGCGCTGCGCATGCTCGTGGTGTTCCATTTCCACCAGCTGGGTTACACCACCCTGGAGATCGCCTTTCTGTTTCTGTTCTACGAATTCTTCGGCATTCTCACCAACCTTTACGGCGGCTGGTTAGGGGCCCGCTTCGGGCTGCGGCTCACGCTCTGGGCGGGCACGTTGCTGCAGGTGTGTGCCCTGCTGATGCTGATTCCCGTCGCCGAAGGCTGGCCGCGCTGGTGGAGCGTGGCCTACGTGATGGTGGCCCAGGCGATCAGTGGGATCGCCAAGGACCTCAACAAGATGAGTGCCAAGAGCGCCATCAAGACCGTGGTGCCGGAAACCCCCGACGACCACAGCCGCGGCGAAGCCCAGCTGTTCAAGTGGGTGGCGATCCTCACCGGCTCCAAGAACGCCCTCAAGGGTGTGGGTTTTTTCCTGGGTGGGGTGCTGCTCGCCACGGTCGGCTTCAATGCCGCCGTTGCGGCGATGGCTGCCGGGCTGTTCCTGGCTTTCCTGGTCACCCTGGTGCTGCCGGGTGAGATCGGCCGCATGAAGGAGAAACCGGCCTTCACAGCCCTGTTCTCCAAATCGAAGGGCATCAATGTGCTCTCGACGGCCCGCTTCTTCCTGTTCGGCGCCAGAGATGTCTGGTTCGTGGTGGCCCTGCCGGTGTTTCTGCAGACCACCCTCGGTTGGCGCTACTGGGAGGCGGGCGGCTTCATGGGCCTCTGGGTGATCGGCTACGGGATCGTGCAGGGCTCTGCTCCGGCCCTGCGGCGCAGCTGGGGGCAGAGCGCTCCGCCGGGGGTGTCCGCCGTGCAGTTCTGGAGCGCCGTGCTCTCGGCCATCCCGGCCCTTATCGCCGTGGCGCTGTGGCGGGAGGTGGCCCAGCCGGGGGTGGCGATTGTGGTGGGGCTCGCGGCCTTCGGCGTGGTGTTCGCGATGAATTCCTCGATCCACAGCTACATGGTGCTGGCCTACACCGACGCCGAATCGGTAAGCCTCAACGTGGGCTTCTATTACATGGCCAATGCCGCCGGCCGGCTGGTGGGAACCCTGCTCTCCGGCGCCCTGTTTCTGGTGGGCGGCCTGCAGGCCTGCCTGTGGGCCTCGTGCCTGCTGGTGGGGTTGTCGTGTCTGAGCAGCCTGCGTCTGCCGGCGCCGCTGCGGCAGCCTGGCTTGTGCCCGTAAGGTGGGATCCCGTTTGTAGAGGCGTGGTCTGCGGCGATGACCCGAATGTTGGCCCTGTCGCCCGAACCTGCCACCGAAGCGTTGCCTTCAGGCGCCACGCTTCGGTCGGTGCCGAAGGAATTCCTCGATCCCCCATCGGCCTGGAATCCCACCGTGGCGCTCTTCCTCGGAGGCTTCGCTCTAGCGGGACTCACCATCTGGGGCTGGTTCGTGCCCCAGTGGCCGCTGCCGCTGCTGCTGGCTCTGGGATTCCTGGCCCTGCACCTCGAGGGCACCGTCATCCACGACGCCTGCCACAACGCCGCCCACCCCAGCCGCTTCTGGAACGCGGTGATGGGCCACGGGGCCGCGCTGCTGCTGGGCTTCAGCTTCCCGGTGTTCACCCGGGTACATCTGCAGCATCACGCCCACGTCAATGATCCGAAGCGCGATCCCGACCACATCGTCTCCACCTTCGGACCGCTCTGGCTGATTGCACCGCGCTTCTTTTATCACGAAGTCTTTTTCTTCCGCCACCGTCTCTGGCGCAAGTGGGAGTTGCTGGAATGGGGCCTGGCCCGTGCCATTTTCTTCTCGATCGTGCTGGCTGCCTTCAAATTCAACTTTCAGTCGTTCATCTTCAATTGTTGGTTTGCCCCAGCGTTGATGGTGGGCGTCACCCTCGGCCTCTTCTTCGACTACCTGCCCCACCGCCCCTTCAAGTCACGCAACCGCTGGCATAACGCCAGGGTCTACCCCAGCCGGGTGATGAACTGGTTGATAATGGGGCAGAACTATCATCTCGTGCATCATCTCTGGCCATCGATTCCCTGGTTCGAGTATCAACCGGCTTACCGGGCCACCAAGCCACTTCTTGATGCCAAGGGATCCCCCCAGCGCCTGGGGTTCTTCGAAACCCCCCACGACGGCATCAACTTTCTCTACGACATCTTCTTGGGCATCCGCAGCCACAAGCGCCGGCGCAGCCGCCTGCGCCCCATCGCGGCGTTGATGCCCACAGCCCGCTCACGCCGCCACCTGCTTTCGCTGTTGCACCGAACGGCTGTCTCGCCGGTGCCGCGTTCCTCCGCCGGCTGAGACTTGAGGCGATTGGATCAACCTCAATCAACCCAAGTCATCCCAGTCAGCTCAGCTGGCCAGGATCTGAGGAACCCTGAAGAAGTCGCCTTCGCGCTGGGGTGCCAGCTCCAGCAACTCCTCTCGCACGGGTGTTTCCTCCACCTCGTCGGCGCGGGTCACATTGACCACTTCCACCGCCCGGGTGGTGGGAGGAACTCCCTCCGTATCCACCTGCTCCAGGTGCGCCACATACTCGAGGATTCGCTCCAGCTGGCTTGTGTAGGTCGCGATCTTGGCCTCGGGCAGCTCCAGGCGAGCCAGCTGGGCCACCTTGCGCACGTCGTCTGAGGAAATCTGGGCCATCGTTGCGGTGAAGCTGGCTCTGCTGGCCTGAACCTAACTGGAGCACCCCGGGCACGTCCCGGACCTGTCCCGTTCACTCGCTCAGAAAGGTCTCCAGATCCTTGCTGAGGGCCTCGGCGGCCAGTTCAAGGAAGCGTTTGCCATCGTCGGCGCTGGCGAGGTAGGGGTCGGAGCCCATCCGACCGTCGGGGTGGCGTCGGCGGAAATCCTCGGGCCCGTGGATCGGCCCGGCGGGCGCCGGCTCCGGCAGGGGCCGCTGCTTCGCCACCAGGCTCGGCTCCAGGTGCATGGTGAGGGCGATTTCGCTGGGGGTGGCGTGATGCCCTTCACGGTTGCCGTAGCGCTCGCGGGCCTCCCTCATCACCGGCCCTGCCATGAACCAGTTGGCCAGTTGGCAGCGCAGCCCAGGCGCCCCCGCCAGACCCCTGCTGGCGGCACTGGCGTAGGCCTCGGCAAAGGCGGCCCGGGTGGTGGCGATGTTGCCGCCATGGCCGTTGATCACGAAGATCCGCTCGAAGCCATGGCGGGCCAGCGACAGCACCACGTCGTGGATCACGGCCAGAAGCGTGGAGGGCTGGAGGCTGATCGTGCCCGCGAAGCCCAGGTGGTGCTCGGCCATGCCGAAGGCCTGGGCGGGCGTGACCAGCACACCGGTGCGGCGACCCACCTCCAGGGCCACTGCTTCGGCGGTGAGGGCATCGGTGCCGATGGCGCCGGTGGGGCCGTGCTGTTCGGTGGAGCCCAGGGGCACGATCACCCCCTTGCAGCCCTTCAGATACTCCTCCACCTCCGGCCAGCTGCGCAGCTGCAGCCGGATCGCCTCCACGCTGGCGGCGGGGCCGGGCAGCGGGCTGCCGGCCGGCGCGGTGGTCTGGGGCGAGGAGATCGTCACCAGGGGCAGCTCGGCCACGGGGCCGAAACGAGGGATCCTCTGAAGTATCCCTAGGATCAGAGGGATCCGGGCCCCGATCCGCGCTCGGCCCGCTGGAGTCGGAGCTCAGGATGCTGCACCGGAAGCTGGATCAGTTCTGCAGCGAGAAGCGACCGGTCTGGGTGTTCCTGCGGGATCAGCAGCGCTGGATCGAGCAGGCTCTGGTGGTGGAGATCGCCGGCGACCTGGTCACCCTGCGCTACGACGAGGAGGAAGACGACGAATTGCACAGCTGGGAGGAGAGCGTTCGCCTCGATTCGATCGGAGCGGTGAGCACCCGCCTGGCCCACTTCAGCCGCAGTGCCAGGGCAGAGGATCTAGAAACCTCCGAAGACTGCCCTGAATCGGAGCAGCTGCACCGCCAGGGCTGAGCGCCGCGCCCGCCGCCCCAGCGCCGCAAGTTCAGTGGGCAGTGCCGTTGCCGTCGTAGTCGTCGCTGTCGTAGTAACCACCCCGGGTGCCGAAGTAGAGGGTCGCCAGGCAGAACAGACCGCTGCCGGCCAGCAGCACGGTGCCGAGATTGAAGCTGGAGAGAGCGTTGGACACGAAACGGTCGCGAAAGACAAGCAGGGACCAACCCCCGCAGGAGGTGGCGAACTCCAGTCTGGCGGCATCCGCTCCCGGGGCCGCTCCTGGCCCCGGGGGTGTCGATCTCCTGACGCCCGCCTTCTTTGCGCGCGGCGCCGATCAGGTGGCCCCGGATCTGGTCGGCTGCCAGTTGCTGCGCCGCTTCGAGGATGGGCGCTGCCTCCGGGGGCTGGTGGTGGAAACCGAGGCCTACTGCCAGAGCGAGCCCGCCTGCCACGGTCACAGGCGCCGCTCTCCCTCCAACGACACCCTGTTCGGCCCGCCGGGCCGCTTCTACGTTTACGTCAGTCATGGCATCCATCACTGCGTGAATGTGGTCACCGACCGTGAAGGCTGGGCGAACGGTGTCCTGCTGAGGGCCGTGGCCCTGGCGGGTGAGCCCGAACGCAGCGCCGCTGGCCCCGCCCTGCTGGCGCGTCGCTTCGGCCTGGATCGCCGCCAGGACGGCCAGCCGGTGGATTCCGCCGGCGGAGTGTGGCTGGCGCCGAGGCCCCCGGCCCTGCTGGCCTGGTGGCGGCAGCAGCAGCTGAAGGGTCAGGACCCGCTGCTCACCACCACCCGCATCGGCATCACCAGGGGGGTGGAGCTGCCCTGGCGCTGGTACCTCAAGGCCAGCCGCAGTGTCAGTCGCCGGGCCCGGGGCGACCGCACCCCGGCCCATTCCGTGGCCCTGAAGCCAGAGGCGGTGTTGCCCGCGGCGGCTGGGTCGGGGATGGAGCCGTGAGCGGCTGGTCGCACCGGCACCTGATCGATCTGGCGGCCTTCAGCCTCGAGGATTTCGCCACCGTTCTGGAGCTGGCCCAGCGCTTCAGGGTGATGCCCGTCAGCGGCTCCCGCAAGCTGCCGGCCCTGCAGGGCCGGCAGGTGACCAGCCTGTTCTTCGAGCCCAGCACCCGCACCCGCAGCAGCTTCGAGCTGGCGGCACGGCGCCTCTCGGCCGATGTCCAGAGCTTCTCCCCCTCTTCGAGCTCCCTCAGCAAGGGGGAGAGCCTGCTCGATACCGCCCTCACCTACGTGGCCATGGGCGCCGATGTGCTGGTGGTGCGCCATCGCTGCGCCGGTGTTCCGGCGGCGCTGGCCCGCGACCTCGACCGCGAACGTGAACGCCGGGGCGGCGGCCGGCCGGTGGCGGTGCTCAACGGTGGAGATGGACTCCACAGCCACCCGAGCCAGGGGCTGCTCGACCTGTTCACCCTCGCCCGTCATTTCGCCCCGGAGCAGCCGACCCCGGCGGCGCTGCGCGACCGCACGATCGTGATCGTGGGAGATGTGCTCCATTCGCGGGTGGCGCGCTCCAACCTCTGGGCACTCACCGCCTGCGGTGCCCATGTGGTGCTCTGCGCCCCTGCCACGCTCCTGCCCGATGCCTTCGCCCAGTTCGTGGCGGCACCACCCCCTGGTCAGGCCAGGGATCCGGTGGCAAGCCGTGGCTCGATCCGGATCGAGCGCCAGCTGGAGCGGGCCCTGCCCGGAGCCGATGCCGTGATGACCTTGCGGCTGCAGCGGGAGCGCATGCACCAGCACCTGCTCACCAGCCTGGAGAGTTACCACCGCCGCTTCGGCCTCAGCCAGGCCCGCCTGCAGCTCTGCGGCCCCTCAGTGCCGGTGTTGCATCCGGGCCCGGTGAACCGAGGCGTGGAGATGAGCGGCGATCTGCTGGATGACACCGAGCGCTGCCTGGTGGCGGAGCAGGTGCGTAACGGCATTCCGATGCGCATGGCCCTGCTTTATCTGCTGGCCGCCCGTGGCGATGAGCTCAGAGAAGCTTGAAGCCCTCCTGCAGCAGCCCATAGAGCAGGCCGATGCGCCCGGCGTCCAGCAGCTGCAGGGTCAGGCGGTCCTGGGGGCGCTGCAGCAGCCAGCGCCGGCAGCGGATCGAGAGTTCGATCGGCACCACACAGATCAGGGCCGCCAGCGGATCCAGATAGGCCAGGGCTCCGGTGAGCATTCCCACCGCCCCGCCGAAGAAGAAGGCTCCAAATCCGGTGATCAGCACCAGGGAGAGCCGCCGCCAGGGATTCTCTGCCCAGTGGCGCAGGCGCTCCCCCTGCAGAGCCACCTGACGATGCAACCGGGTCTGCTGCGGGCGGATCAACGCTGGGCCTTGGACGGGAAGAATGGGCAGGTGCGTTGGCTGGAGATCCCCATCACCCGGCTCAGCCACCTGCCGCCGCAGGTCTACACCCTTTCAGGCCGTCCTGCCAGTCCTGCGCCGGAGCTCAGCTTTCGCTGTCCTTGCTCTTGCGCGATCCCTTGCCTTCCAGCAGCTCCAGCAGCGCCTCCATCTGGGCCATCACACCGCGCACCTCACCCGCCTCCGGCAGCAGACCGTCTTCCATCACCCCCTGGTGCATCTCCCGGAGTTCCTGGCGGATGTAGCGCAGGTGACTCACCACCTGCTCTCGCTTGGACTGCGACATGGATGGGGCAACCTGTAATGCCCTCTCTTTTACCTTACGGCCGGTCAGGGGGGCTCCGACCAGGCGAAACAGGCCTGCCTGGCTGGGCCGGAGTCGATCAGGCCCCCCTCGCTCAAGCGCTCAGCAGACCTTTATTTTTCGCCGAAACGGGCCTTGGCGGCTGAGTAGAAATCAAGGTCGATGCTGGTCAGGGAGGCCTCTACGGCCAGGCTTTCGATCTTTCGCCGTACGGCGGGGCGCACGAAGAACGGCACTTCCTTGAGCCTGGCTTCAGCTTCGGGGGTCCACTCCATACGTTGTATTCAGGGCAGGTCCTGTGGAAGAATAGGGGGCTGAATCGTCGACATTGAGCGTCTGTGGGCTGAGAAGGAGATCACTTAGGCCCCCAGCCGCTGTAAAGAAATAAAATATGAACATGAAGTCAATCCAGCGATTGTGACCATCCTGCCCAGACCCCTGTCATGACAAGAGAGACAGTTGCAACCGACCCATGGCCGCCCCTGGACCCTCACCCGTTGTCAATACTCAGTTTCTGAGTGACGATGGCGTCTGGAATTTTTCAGACTTTGCTGACAATGTGCAGCTGAATAATTTTCCAGCCTCCTTCGGCGCCCCGATCCGTATGTTTGCGGGCAACGACATTGTCACTGGCACCAACTTCAATTCGCCAGGCTGGGCTAACCAGGTGAATGGAAACCTGGGGACTGATACTTTGATTGGGAATATCCTGCGAGACAAGTATCTGGGGGGTAAGGAGGGCGACCAGCTTTTTGGCGAGGCAGGGGCGGATTGGTTGAACGGCAATGATGGTAATGATTTGGTGTTCGGTGGGGCCGATAACGACATCGTGCGTGGTGGGAAGAACAACGACACTCTTCTCGGAGATGCTGGTAATGACATCTTGGTGGGCGACTTTGGCCGGGATTTCCTTGTCGGTGGGATTGGGAACGATCGCTTTGTGCTGCGCACAGATTCGGTCACAGAAGCTGGCGTCCTCTTGACGAACACCTCAGCAAACTCTTCCGAGGTCGACGTAATTACTGACTTCTCAACCGCCGTTGGCAACAAGGACAAGATCGTGATTCCAGGAGTGAGTTCTTTTGCTCAACTTGCCTTCACTAATACTAGTATTGATGGTTTTGCTGGCGCGTTGATCTCATTTACTGCAGAGGCAGGCGGCGAGCGCATCGGCTTTGTGAGAGGGATTACGGCAGCAGCGCTTAGTTCTGGCGGCGGCGCTAACTTCGTGATCGGGGCCACCGCCGACGACTTCCTCTCGAAGATCACCCCGGAGTTCTTCCTGGCCAACCCCAACATGGCCACGGATCTGATCCCTGTCTAAGCATCTACAGACACTTTCTGGAGATGGAGAATAGGGGACTCGAACCCCTGACCTCTGCGGTGCGATCGCAGCGCTCTACCAGCTGAGCTAATTCCCCTTGGGGTTATCCCTTCCAGAAATTTATCAGCCCTGCCCAGTGGCGGGGCTGATGCGCTGGAATTGAGCTGTGCTCCGCCCCATTGGCCCCTTGTCCGCAACCCCGATCACGCCTGAGCGACTGGCCGCCTTCGATGAGGCGTCCATCGCCGAGCTGGCCCAGCGCCTGGACGACGACGACTACCCCACCCCCTTCGCAGCTCTGCAGGACTGGCACCTGATCCGGGCTCTGGCGATCCATCGACCTGAGTTGGCGCACCCCTACGTGCATCTGGTGGACCAGGAACCCTTCGATGAGGAGTGAGCAGGATCCCCTCGCCGGTTGCAGGATCCTGGTGGCGATCAGCGGCAGCATCGCCGCAGTCAAGCTGCCTGCCCTGGTCAGTGCCCTGGCCCAGCGGGGGGCCCAGCTCCGCTGCGTGCTCACCCCCAGTGCCGCCCGGCTGGTGAGCCCGGTGGCCCTGGCCAGCCTCAGCCGGGCCGCCTGTCACCTCGACGAGGACCAGTGGAGCCACCGGGCACCCCGGCCCCTGCATGTGGAGCTGGCCGAGTGGGCCGAGCTGGTGCTGCTGGCTCCCCTCAGCGCCACCAGCCTCGCTCGCTGGGTTCAGGGTTCCGGCGACACCCTGCTTTCCAGCACCCTGCTGGCCACAGAGGCGCCGGTGCTGGCGGCTGCTGCCATGAACACGGCGATGTGGGGGGCGCCCGGGGTGCGGCGCAACTGGGATCAGCTGCAGGCCTTTGAGCGGGTGCTGCCCCTGGGGCCGGCCGCTGGCCTGCTCGCCTGCGACCGCCAGGGGGCCGGCCGGATGGCCGAGCCTCAGCAGCTGCTGCTGGGATTGGAAACCCTGCGCCTGCATGGCTGGCGGCGTGATTGGCAGGGGCGGCGGCTGCTGGTGAGCGCCGGTCCCACCCGCGAGTGGCTCGATCCCGCCCGCTGCCTCACCAATCCCAGCAGTGGCCGGATGGGGGTGATGCTCGCCCAGGCCGCCCTGTTGCGGGGGGCTGAGGTCGACCTGGTGCACGGACCCCTCAACCTCGATCCGCTCTTGCTGGAAGGTCTGCATGTGCATCCCGTCGAGAGCGGTGCGGCCATGGGTCAGGCGCTGGAGCAGCTGCAACCAGCGGCCGATGCGGTGGCCATGGCCGCTGCCGTGGCCGATCACGGCCGTGCCGCACCCGAACTCCAGAAGCTCAGCAAACAGGATCTGCTCGCCAGCCTCAGCGCCGGCTGGTGCGAGGTACCGGATCTGCTGGGCCAGCTGGTGGCCCGCCGCGCCGCAGGCCAGCGGATCCTGGGGTTTGCCGCCCACTCGGGGGATGTGCTTCCCCAGGCCCGCGCCAAGCTGCTGCGCAAGGGCTGTGATCTGCTCTTCGCCAACCCGATCGACCAACCGCAGGCCGGCTTCGGGGTGAACAGCAATGAAGGCTGGCTGCTTGGTCCGGGGGAGCGGGAGCTGCGCATCCAGTCAGCCGGCAAGTTCGCCGTGGCCCATCAGCTCATCAGTGCCCTCGGCGCCCTGCTGGATCCGCTCATGCTGCCAGCGGAGGCTCCTCGTGAAGGTCTGGCCGGTCGTCGCGCTGCAGCAGATCCATGAAGGTGCGCAGCTGCAGGCGGGGGATGTAGGGCCAGCCGCCGCTGCGCTCCATGTTCCTGAGCAGGCCGAACAGCTGCTGGCGGTCCTCCGGCAGGCTGCGGCGGAAGGCGCCGTCCTGAATCGAGCGATGCAGGGTTTCCAGCTCCCGCAGCAGGGTCAGCAGTGCCTCGGGCTGCCCTTCGAGCCCTTCGGCCAGCCGGTGGAGATCCTGTGCCAGCCTCCTCGCGGCCAGCAGGGGATCCTGAGCTTCGGGCGGCTCGTTGAAACCTTCGGTCATGACTGCCGTGTCGCGTCCCGCCCTACGGGTTGTTGAGAGCCGCAACATGCTATCGGGACTCGGGTTTTTCATCTGTAGGATCGCCGTTGGCGCACCCTCCATCAAGGTTTCACCCTGCTTGTGCGGCTTCTCCCAATGCGTTTTCGACCCCTGCTGGCCCTTGTGCTGGCGCTCTGCCTGACGCTGGTCACAGCGTGCAGCGGCGGTGCCACAGCCGTTGAACGGGCCAATGTCACCTACGACGACATCGTCAACACCGGCAAAGCCAACGACTGCCCGACCCTTCCCGATTCGGCCCGCGGCTCCATCCCCCTGGATCCGTCCGCCAGCTACCAGCTGCGTGAAATCTGCCTCCACCCAAGCGAAGTTTTCGTGAAGGGTGAGCCAGCCAACAAGCGCCAGGAGGCACAGTTCGTGGCGGGCAAGATCCTCACCCGTTACACCTCCAGCCTCGATCAGGTCTACGGCGATCTCAGCATCGACGGCGACAAGCTCACCTTCAAGGAGCTTGGCGGCATCGATTTTCAGCCGATCACCGTGCTCATGCCGGGTGGTGAGGAAGTCCCCTTCACCTTCTCCAGCAAGAAGCTGATCGCCACTGCCGTTGGTGCCTCGATCAGCCCCAGCACGGATTTCGAGGGTTCTTACCGCACTCCGAGCTACCGCACCAGCAACTTCCTCGATCCGAAGGGTCGTGGCCTCACCTCCGGCTACAGCAGTGCTGTGGGTCTGGTGCCTGCCGGTGACGACGAAGACCTCACCAAGGAAAACGTCAAGCAGTACGTCGATGGCACCGGCACCATGAGCCTTTCGATCACCAAGGTCGACAGCGCCACGGGTGAGTTCGCCGGGGTGTTCTCAGCGATCCAGCCTTCCGACACCGACATGGGCAGCAAGGCCGTCGTCGATGTCAAGGTCACAGGTCAGCTCTACGGCCGCCTGGAGAAGGTCTGAACCGAGCCGCCTCAGGCTCAGGCCTCTGGCTGTTGTTCGTCTCTGCCGCTTGCACCGTTGCTGCAGATGCTTCAAAAGGCCCCAGTCGGGGCCTTTTTTTGTGGCAGATCCACCCAGTCGCAACCGTATTCGCCACCTGGGCCACACGTTCTTGCCGCCCGGTCTGGAACAATTTCCCCACCTACCGCTGGCCCCCCATGACCACCGCCGCTCCTTCTGGTCGCTCCAGCACCGGTCTGATCCCGCCCCACGGGGGCTCGCTTGTGGATCTGATCGTGCCTGCGGAGCAGCGTGAGGCGGTGAAGGCGGGCGTGGATCGGGTGCTGGAGTGCAGCCACCGCAACGCCTGCGATGTGGAGCTGCTGATGGTGGGTGGCTTCTCGCCCCTGCTGGGCTTCATGCACCAGGAGGACTACGAGGCGGTGGTGAAGGGGAACCGCACCACGTCGGGGCTCCTGTTCGGGCTGCCGATCATCTTCGACACCGCTGACGCCACGATCCAGGTGGGCGAGCGCCTGCTGCTCACCTACCAGGGTCAGGAGCTGGCGGTGCTCACGGTGGAGAGCCGCTGGGAGCCCGACAAGGTGAAGGAGGCCAAGGGCTGCTACGGCACCACCTCTCTGGAGCATCCTGCGGTGCGCATGATCGCCACCGAGCGGGGCCGCTACTACCTAGGCGGTGCTCTCCAGGGCCTGGAACTGCCCCAGCGGGTATTCCCCTGCCGCACCCCGGCCCAGGTGCGTGCCGATCTGCCCCATGGCGAGGACGTGGTGGCCTTCCAGTGCCGCAATCCGATCCACCGGGCCCATTACGAGCTGTTCACCCGCGCCCTGCATGCCACGAACGTGAGCGAGGGGGGAGTGGTGCTGGTGCATCCCACCTGCGGTCCCACCCAGGAGGACGACATCGCCGGTGAGGTGCGCTTTCAGACCTACGAGCGCCTGGCGGCTGAGGTGGCCAACCCCCGCATCCGCTGGGCGTACCTTCCCTACGCCATGCACATGGCCGGCCCGCGGGAGGCGCTGCAGCACATGATCATCCGCAAGAACTACGGCTGCACGCACTTCATCATCGGCCGCGACATGGCTGGCTGCAAAAGCTCCCTGAGCGGTGAGGATTTCTACGGCCCTTACGACGCCCAGGACTTCGCGCGCGACAACGCGCCGGAGCTGGGCATGGAAACTGTGCCATCACTCAACCTGGTGTACACCGAGGAAGAGGGCTACGTGACGGCGGAGCATGCCGAGGCGAGGGGGCTGCATGTAAAGAAATTGAGCGGAACCCAGTTCCGGCAGATGCTGCGCAGCGGTGAGGAGATCCCGGAGTGGTTCGCCTTCCGTAGCGTGGTGGAGGTGCTGCGGTCCGCCTGACGGTCCCGGCGACGGTTAACATTCTGTTACTTCCCCTCTCAGGAGCACGCAGGTTGAAAAAACGCTGGCGCAACGCGGGGCTCTATGTGCTCCTGGCGATCGTGGTGATTGCGGTGGGGTCCGCTTTCCTGGGGCGCCCTGATCAGGCCAATGCCCCCAGAAGCCTCCGCTACAGCGATTTCGTCGAGGCGGTTCAGGAGAACCAGATCTCCCGCGTGCTGATCTCCCCCGACCGCGGCACCGCCCAGGTCGTTGAGAACGACGGCAATCGGGCCGTGGTCAACCTCGCCCCTGACAAGGACCTGCTCAAGCTGCTCACTGACCACAACGTCGACATCGCGGTTCAGCCCAACCGTGAACCCGCCGCCTGGCAGCAGGCCGTGGGCAGCTTGCTCTTCCCGCTGCTGCTCCTGGGAGGTCTGTTCTTCCTGTTGCGGCGCGCCCAGGGTGGCGGCGGCAATCCCGCCATGAGCTTCGGCAAGAGCAAGGCACGGGTTCAGATGGAACCCCAGACCCAGGTCACCTTCGGTGATGTTGCCGGCATTGAAGGCGCCAAGCTCGAGCTCACCGAAGTGGTCGACTTCCTCAAGAATCCCGATCGCTTCACGGCGGTGGGCGCCAAGATTCCCAAAGGTGTGCTCCTGGTGGGCCCTCCCGGCACCGGCAAGACCCTGCTTGCCAAAGCGGTCGCCGGTGAAGCAGGCGTGCCGTTCTTCTCGATCGCCGGTTCTGAGTTCGTGGAGATGTTCGTGGGTGTGGGCGCCAGCCGCGTGCGTGACCTGTTCGAGCAAGCCAAGAAGAGCGCTCCCTGCATCGTCTTCATCGACGAGATCGACGCGGTGGGGCGTCAGCGTGGCGCCGGCCTCGGCGGCGGTAACGACGAACGGGAGCAGACCCTCAACCAGCTGCTCACCGAAATGGACGGCTTCGAGGGCAACACCGGCGTGATCATCGTGGCTGCCACCAACCGCCCAGACGTGCTGGATTCGGCCCTGATGCGGCCGGGTCGTTTCGATCGCCAGGTGGTGGTCGACCGTCCGGACTACGCCGGCCGTTTCCAGATCCTGGGAGTCCATGCCCGCGGCAAGACCCTGGCCAAGGACGTAGATCTCGACAAGGTGGCGCGTCGCACCCCCGGTTTCACCGGAGCCGATCTGGCCAACCTGCTCAATGAGGCGGCGATCCTGGCGGCCCGCCGTCAGCTCACCGAGGTCTCGATGGATGAGGTCAATGACGCCATCGAGCGCGTGATGGCCGGTCCTGAGAAGAAAGACCGGGTGATGAGCGAGAAGCGCAAGCGGCTGGTGGCTTATCACGAATCGGGCCATGCCCTGGTGGGAGCCCTCATGCCCGACTACGACCCCGTCCAGAAGATCAGCATCATTCCCCGCGGCCAGGCCGGTGGTCTCACCTTCTTCACCCCCAGCGAAGAGCGGATGGAGTCTGGCCTCTATTCCCGCGCATACCTGCAGAACCAGATGGCTGTCGCCCTCGGTGGCCGCGTGGCTGAGGAGATTGTCTACGGCGAAGACGAGGTGACCACCGGAGCCTCCAACGACCTGCAGCAGGTGGCCCGTGTCGCCCGCCAGATGGTCACCCGTTTCGGCATGAGCGACAAGCTGGGCCCTGTGGCCCTTGGTCGCGCCCAGGGGGGCATGTTCCTCGGCCGCGACATCGCAGCCGAGCGCGACTTCTCCGAAGACACCGCCGCCACCATCGATGAGGAGGTAGGGCTGCTGGTCGCTGAGGCCTACCGCCGTGCCAAGCGTGTGCTTATCGATAACCGCTCGGTTCTCGATGAACTGGCCGAGATGCTGGTGGAGAAGGAAACCGTCGACGCCGAGGAGCTTCAGGAACTTCTGATCCGCAGCGATGTGCGGGTCGCGGAATACGTCTGAGTCCAGGTCGCTGCTGGCCGAACTCCGGGCACTGCCGCTGCTTGCGGTAGTGCGCCCGGTCCGTCCCCTTGATGCCGCTTCCCGGATCGCCATGCTGAGCGCGGCCGGGATTCGCCATGTGGAGATCGCCTGGAGCCCATGGCCCTGCTGGAGCCACGACTGCCGTGAGCTGGCCCAACGCTTCCCCGCCATCCGTTTCGGGGCGGCTTCTGTGCGAACGCTCCAGGCCCTGGAGGCTGCCGACCAGGCCGGCTTCAGCTTCGCGTTCTCGCCCGTACTGGATCCAGGCCTTCTGGGCCGAGCCCACCAGCTGGGCATCACCCTGGTGCCGGGGGTCTTCTCCCCCACGGAGGTGCACCAGGCGGTTGAGTTGGGCTGTATGGCCGTGAAACTCTTCCCGGCCAAGACCCTGGGGCCTGGTTACTGGGCCTCGCTCTCCGGTGCTTTGGCTCCCTTGCCCTTCTGCATCGCCGCGGGTGGACTGGGGGTCGCTGACCTCAGCGGCTGGCTCCATGGAGGTGTGGATGCACTGGCCCTGGGCTCCACGCTGTTCGAGCCGATCAGCGAGGCGGGAGCCTGCCCCCGCTTGGATCCGCGCCTGGCCGGCTGGGTGGCGACCTACCCCTCAGCCCTTCACCAGAGGCTGCACTGAGCCTGCTGACGCAGCAGGTGGTCGGCCAGCACCAGGGCCACCATCGCTTCCACCATCGGCACCGCCCGGGGCAGCACGCAGGGGTCGTGGCGGCCCTTGGCCTCCAGCACCGTGGCTTCGCCGCTGGAGGTCACCGTCTGCTGGGCCTTGCGGATCGTGGCGGTGGGCTTGAAGGCCACCCGCAGCACGATGTCCTCGCCGTTGCTGATGCCCCCCTGGATGCCGCCGGAGTTATTGGTGGCGGTGCGCAGGCTGCCGTCGCCGGTGGCGATGAAGGGGTCGTTGTGCTCACTGCCCCGCTGCAGGCTGCCGGCGAAGCCCGAGCCGATCTCGAAGCCCTTGGTGGCCGGCAGCGACATCACCGCCTTGGCCAGGTCGGCTTCCAGCTTGTCGAAGACCGGCATGCCCAGCCCCACCGGCGCCTGGCGCACCACGCACTCGATCACGCCGCCGCAGGAATCACCCTCGCGGCCGATCGCCTCGATGCGCTCGATCATCCGCTCCGCGGAGGCGGCATCGGGGCAGCGCACGATGTTGGCCTCCACGTCGTCGAGGGTGACAGCGGCTGGATCGATCGTGGCCTCGATCGTGTGGATCCGCTTCACCCAGGCGATCACCTCGGTGCCATGGGCGCGGGCGAGCAGTTGCTTGGCGATGGCACCGGCCGCCACCCGGCCGATCGTTTCCCGCGCCGAGGCCCGGCCGCCGCCACTTAGGGCCTGGATGCCGTATTTCGCCTGGTAGGTGGCATCGGCGTGGGAGGGCCGAAAGGCGACCGCCATCTCGCTGTAGTCGCCGGGGCGCTGGTCCCTGTTGCGCACCACCATCGCGATCGGCGTGCCCAGGGTGACCCCATCCAGCAGGCCGCTTAGGATCTCGACGCGATCGTCTTCCTTGCGGGGGGTGGTGATCTTGCTCTGACCAGGCTTCCTGCGGTCGAGCTCCGCCTGAATGGCTTCAAGATCGAGCGCCAGCCGTGGCGGACAGCCATCGACGATCACACCGACACCACCGCCGTGGGACTCCCCGAAGGTGGTGATCCGAAAGAGGTGTCCGAAGCTGCTGCCCATGGGCTGGAGCCTACTGAAACGCTCCGACTGCGGTCCTGCTGGTTCGACCGCCGCGGTGTGTCGTCCTCAGCTGCCGGTCTCCCTCATCCTGCCCACGAAGGCCGCTTCGGCCTCCTTGCTGGCCAGGGCACCATCATCCACAATGATGATCCGATCGGCCACATCGAGAATCTTGTTGTCGTGGGTCACCATGATGATCGTGGTTTTGTGATTGGTTGCCATCTCGCGCATCAGGTTCACCACATTGCGGCCTGATTCCTTGTCGAGAGCGGCGGTGGGTTCATCGCCGAGCAGGATCTTCGGTTGCGCCACCATGGCCCGGGCAATCGCCACCCGCTGCCTCTGGCCGCCGGAGAGATTGGCAGGGAAGTAGTCTTCGCGATCTCCGAGACCCACTTTCTCAAGCATTTCTGCTGCCAGCTTGTCCATGTCTTGCTCGTAGTACTGATTGTGCAGTTCCAGGGCGAGGCGCACGTTCTTCCTGGCGTTGAGGAACATCATCAGGTTGTGGGCCTGGAAGATGAAGCCCACGTTGAGGCGCAGCTTCGCCAGTACCTCCTTGCCGGCTCCATGGAGTTCCTTGCCGAGGATCTTCAGGCTGCCGTCCTGGCATGCCCGCAATCCCCCGAGCATGGTGAGCAGGGTGGTCTTGCCGGAGCCGGAGGGTCCTGTGCAGATCACAATCTCGCCTGGCTGGATGTCGAGAGTGATGTCCTTGAGGGCATGCTTGCGGTTTTCGCCGCTGCCGAACCAGTGGTTCACGTGATTCAAGGAGATCACGGGTTCGCCGGTCGGCAAGGATTCAGCGGCGGTCAGAGATTCACCAGGTGGCACAGATTCGGATTCAGAAGACATCGGCCGGATCGAGTTCCACAAGTTTGCGGGTGGCCATGGCGCCCGATCCCACGCACATCACGAAGGTGAGGATCAACACCTGCAGGGCCCGGTTCAGGGTCATGAACACTGTGAGCTTGGTGACGTTGGCCAGCAGGCTGTAAAGACCCATGGAGATGATCACACCCGGCACGAAGCCGATCACCGCCAGAATGGCCGATTGCTGGATCACCACGCTGATCACGAAGGAGTCGGTGTAGCCCATCGCCTTCAGTGTGGCGTACTGGGGCAGATTATTCATCACATCACCGAAGAGAATCTGGTATACGATGATGCTGCCCACCACGAAGCCCACAAGAACGCCGAGGGAGAAGATGAATCCCACCGAGGAGTTGCGTTTCCAGTAGTTCACCTCCAGCTCGGCAAGTTCATTGCGGGTGAGCACCTTCACTTCTTTCGTCATCAATGGCTGCAGGGCTGCCTGCACAGCGGTGGCGGAGCTGCCGGGCCGCAGCCGGATCAGACCCAGTTGGATCATGCGGCGATCCGCCTTGGGGAACATGTAGAGGAAGCTGTTTTCGCTGACGATCAGATTGGCCTCGGCTGCGAAGGTGGCCCCCATCGAGAAGGTGTCGACGATTCGGATCGATTTGCCGTTGATCTCCAGTGGATAGACGCCATCGCGCTTCACGATGCCGGCGACATCGCCGTACTGCTTCTTGGAGTTGCGATCGAAGAGCGCGTTGCGCAGTGGCTGCAGACGGAAAGGATCGTTCTCGAGTTCGGGAAAGGCTAGGGATGGCTTGGCGAGATCCACGCCAAAGGTGTAGATGTCGTACGACTGTCGGGTGGCGGGGGTGATCCAGGTGCCGCGCGAGATGCGCAGCGGCGAGATGCTCTCCACCCCTTCAACCCCGAGGGCCTGGTAGAGCCGGCTGCGCTGGAAGTCCTGCAGGGATCCGAGGTTGCTGTAGCCCTCACTGACCATCACCAGATCGGCGCGGAGGCGGTCGATGGGTTTGCGCTGGCTGTTGTAAAGGCTGTCCATCAACCCCAGCTGAAAGAACATCAGCAGGTTGGAGAAGCTCACACCCGCCAGGGCGATCATCATCTTCACAGGGTTGTTGGTGACCTGCAGCCAGGCCACCGGGGTGCGTTTCAGCAGCTTGCGCAGGGGGCTGATCATGGTGCCGGCGCCGGCTTGGGGTCGAACACCACGTTCACCTGGAGATTGGAGGCGTAGCCGATCCGTTTCTGCTCTGATTCATTGAGCTGGAGCTGCAGCTTCACCTCGAACACCCGCTGGTCCTGATTCTCACCGGGCTCCCCGGCGAAGATGGTCTGCTTCTGCACCTGGGGAATCACCTTGTACACCTTGCCCTTGAGGCTGCCCTCGATGCCATCGGCGGTGATGGTGGCGCCCTGGCCCATGCCGATCATGCGCATGTCGGTCTGATAGACCTCTGCCGTGACGACCATGCGGCTGGTGTCGGCCATCTCGAGGATGCCCTCGTCGCTCACCTTGTCGCCAGGCCTGGCGATGATCTTGAGGATGCGTCCGTTCTGGGGTGCCCGCACCGTGGCGAACTCGAATTCCTGGCGGGCACGGTCGCGGGCGGCTACCGCTTTGCGCAATTCATTGTTGGCGGTGGTGATGTCTTCGGGGCGCACTTCCTTGATCTGCTCCAGGGTCTGCCTGGCGCTCTCGATGTCGGAGCGAAGGGTGAGCAGGGTGCCGTCGCGGGTTTCGATCGCCTTGGCCAGATCGGCAGCACTGGTCTCGGCGCGGGTGCGGTAGCGGTCCCGTTCGAGCGCGGATACGCCCCCATTGGCGTACAGGCCGTCATAGCGCTGCTGTTCAACCCGTGCCTCGGTGGCCTTGGCGCGGGCGGCATTGACAGCCTGGTCCTGGGCGAGCTTCTGGGCGGCCAGTTTGCGCTCCAGGCTCTGCACGTTGAACTCCTGCGCGCGGATCTCCCCCTGCTTGGCACCGGCCCTCACCTGGGCCAGCTTGCTCTGGGCCACGGCCACATTCTCGTTGGCCTCGTCGTAGGACGCCTTGAGGGTGCCATAGCTGTTCAGCCGGGCCAGGGGTGTTCCCCGCGTCACCCAGGTGTCCTCCTGCACCAGGATCTCTTCGATGCGGTCGCCGCTCAGAGAGCTCGACACAGCCACCTTTCGGATCTTGGTTTCCGGCTCGATGCGCCCCAGGGCGGACACGCGCCGAGCAGCGGCGACGGGGGGCGGTTCGCTTGGTTTCGGCTGGCACCCCAACAGGGTCGCTCCCACCCCGGTCAATGACAGTCCGATCAGAACGATCGCCAGACCCCCTTGAGATTGGCCCCGCCGCAGCAGCTGGCGATGGGCGTGGGGTATGCCGCGACGGGCGGCATCTGGACGTGCGGGTCGGACCCTCAAAGAAACGAATCCAGTACAGCCGTTTTGACTGTACGCAGGGTTTCCAGACCGCAGCACAGGGTGACACAGGTTGTTGATCACAGGGGCAGCCCCCGCAGCTCCGACTGATTGCTCTGTGGATGATCGCTCCTGGAGCTGCTGGGGTCATGGAGCTGCAGGTATGAGCCATAAAAAAGCCCCCGCCAAGGCGGAGGCTTTCATTCCTATTGAACTGAGTTGAATCAGCTGGTGGACCGCAAGGACCAACCGGTTGAATCAGCCGATCGCCGGGGCGGTCAGTGCCACAGGGGTGGCTTCTGCAGATGCCAGGTCAAGCGGGAAGTTGTGAGCGTTGCGCTCGTGCATCACTTCCATGCCCAGACCAGCGCGGTTCAGCACATCAGCCCAGGTGTTGATCACGCGGCCCTGGCCATCGAGGATCGACTGGTTGAAGTTGAAACCGTTCAGGTTGAAGGCCATCGTGCTCACGCCAAGGGCGGTGAACCAGATGCCGATCACGGGCCAGGCAGCCAGGAAGAAGTGCAGGCTGCGGCTGTTGTTGAACGAGGCGTATTGGAAGATCAGGCGACCGAAGTAACCGTGGGCAGCCACGATGTTGTAGGTCTCTTCCTCTTGGCCAAACTTGTAACCGTAGTTCTGGCTCTCGCTCTCGGTGGTTTCACGCACCAGGGAGCTGGTCACCAGTGAACCGTGCATGGCGGAGAACAGGGAGCCACCGAACACACCAGCCACACCCAGCATGTGGAAGGGGTGCATCAGGATGTTGTGCTCTGCCTGGAACACCAGCATGTAGTTGAAGGTGCCGGAGATGCCGAGGGGCATGCCGTCAGAGAAGGAACCCTGACCGAAGGGGTAGATCAGGAACACAGCCGAGGCAGCGGCCACAGGGGCGCTGTAAGCCACGCAGATCCAGGGGCGCATGCCGAGGCGGTAGGAGAGTTCCCACTCGCGGCCCATGTAGCAGAAGACGCCGATCAGGAAGTGGAAGACCACCAGCTGGTAGGGACCGCCGTTGTACAGCCACTCGTCGAGGCTGGCGGCTTCCCAGATCGGGTAGAAGTGCAGGCCGATGGCGTTGCTGGAAGGAACAACGGCGCCGGAGATGATGTTGTTGCCGTAAAGCAGCGAGCCGGCAACGGGCTCACGGATGCCGTCGATGTCGACGGGAGGTGCAGCGATGAAGGCCACGATGAAGCAGATCGTGGCAGCCAGCAGGGTGGGGATCATCAGCACACCGAACCAGCCCACGTAGAGGCGGTTGTTGGTGGAGGTGACCCACTCGCAGAACTGGCTCCAGGCAGACGCGCCCTGGCGCTGCTGAAGGGTGGTGGTCATGAGAGCGTGAGTGTGTGCCCCGGAAGGAGCGGGTAGGTAGAACGACAAAACGGATCAGGAATTCCTGTCCGGTGGGCCCGAAAGCCTGTCGCCTGCTGCAATGTAACAGACCATTGCGGGATGTGTGAAGCGCTTAAGGTTTGCTTCCGGCTTCGGTGGGCTGGCTGATCTTCCAGGCCGGGCCACTTCCCCGCATGCACGCTTGTTAGCGTCCGGCCTTGCCTGAGGAAGCCGATGGCGCGGCCTGAGCAGCAGTTGGAAGCGAACCCGCCAGTCTCCGGCGCAGACTCTGAGCGGGTGCTTCTGATTCGCCTGCCCTGCAATCCGATCTTCCCGATCGGCCCGGTCTATCTGGCCGATCACCTGCACAAACGCTTCCCGGAACTGCCCCAGCGAATCCTCGATCTGGCAGCCCTGCCCCTGCTGGATGTGGAGCGGGTGCTGCTGGCCACGATCGAGGCCTTCCGCCCCACCCTGCTGGTGTACTCCTGGCGCGACATTCAGATCTATGCGCCGGTGGATGGCCGCGGCGGTAATCCCCTGCAGAACTCCTTCGAGGTGTTCTATGCCTCCAATCCCATCCGGCGCCTGCGGGGTGCCCTCGGTGGCCTGCGCCTGATGGGGGCTTTCTACGGCGAGCTCTGGCGCAACTTGCGTCTGGTGCGCCGAGGCCTGCGCCGTGCCCGCCGCTTCCAGCCGGGGGCGCGGGTGGTGATCGGCGGCGGGGCGGTGAGCGTGTTCTACGAGCAGCTCGGCAAGAGCCTGCCGGCGGGCACCGTGGTCTCGGTGGGGGAAGGGGAGCCCCTGCTGGAGAAGCTGATCAGCGGCCGCTCCCTGGCTTCCGAGCGCTGCTACGTGGTGGGCGAGCAGCCTCGGGAGGGCCTGATCCATGAGCAGCCCGAGGGGGTGATCAAAACCGCCTGCGACTACCCCTACATCGCCTCGATCTGGCCCCAGCTCGACTGGTATCTCGAGGGAGGTGATTTCTACGTTGGCGTGCAGACCAAACGCGGCTGCCCCCACAACTGCTGCTACTGCGTCTACACCGTGGTGGAAGGCAAGGCGGTGCGGGTGAATCCGGTGGAGGAGGTGGTGGCCGAGATGCGCCAGCTCTACGACCGTGGTGTGCGCGGCTTCTGGTTCACGGACGCCCAGTTCATTCCGGCCCGTCGCTACATCGAAGACGCCAAACAGTTGCTTCGGGCGATTCTGGCGGCGGGCATGGACGACATCCGCTGGGCGGCCTACATCCGCGCTGACAACATCGACGCCGAGCTGGCAGAGCTGATGGTGGCCACCGGCATGGACTACTTCGAGATCGGCATCACCTCCGGCAGCCAGGAGCTGGTGCGCAAGATGCGGATGGGCTACAACCTGCGCACCGTTCTGGAGAACTGCCGCCTGCTGGCCAGAGCTGGTTTCCGAGAGCACGTGTCAGTGAATTACTCCTTCAACGTGATCGACGAGCGACCTGAAACCATCCGCCAGACCGTGGCCTATCACCGCGAACTGGAGCGCATTTTCGGGGCCGACAAGGTGGAGCCGGCCATCTTCTTCATCGGCCTGCAGCCCCACACCCACCTGGAGCAGTACGGCTTCGAGCAGGGCCTGATCGAGCCCGGCTACAACCCCATGAGCATGATGCCCTGGACGGCCCGCAAGCTGCTCTGGAATCCCGAGCCGATGGGCAGCGTGTTCGGTCGGATCTGCCTGGAGGCCTTCGAGACCAACCCCGGCGATTTCGGCCGCACCGTGATGGCGCTGCTCGAGCGGAACTACGGCTTGGCTCCGTTGGAGGAGGCGCTGCATGCGCCGGTGGAGGGCCGCAAGGCGCTGGCCACGGCGGTGCGCTGATCCCGGCTCACCAGAAGCGCCGCCGCACCCAGAGCAGAGCGGCCAGTCCTGCCCAGCCCAGCAGGCCGCCGATCGGATTGGGATCAGCCCCACCGGGGCCGGCCAGCCAGAGAGGCACTTCAGGGCTGATCTGCAGCGGTCCGGCCAGCAGGGAAAACCATCCCCCCACCAGGCCACCGTGCAGGCCCACGGCACCCCAGAGGGAGCCGCCGTCGGCTCGCCGCTGCAGCCCCAGCGCCAGTCCCAGCAGCAGCAGACCCACCAGCAGCCCGGACATCGGCGCGACGCCGAGATTGAAGCGGGTGTGGGCGAGGCTGAAGATTGCCGCCTGGGCGATCAGGGCCCGCTGATCGGCCTGTGCTCCCCCACCCAGCCGCTGTCTCAGCTCACCCCAGAGCCAGCCGCGGAACACCAGTTCTTCGGCGAAACCGACCCCCAGGATCAGCAGCACGGCATTGAATACCTGGGCTGACGTCAGTCCGCCATTCCAGCTGGCCTGCCCGCTGATCAGCAGCAGACCCGCCACGAAGACCAGCAGCAGCAGGGCTTTGAGCAGACCGCGCAGCAGGGAGCGCAGACCCACACCCCAGCCCATGGCAACGCCGAGTGCCTGCCAAGGCCGCCGTTCACCCCAGGTCCGGCCCAGGCGCAGGGGCAGGGTCAGCAGCAGCAGCAGGAAGGAGATCCCCGTGCCCAGCAGGGCGATCTGATCAGCCCTCCAACCACCCAGAAGGCCTGTCGCCACCAACGGTTGCACCGTCAACCAGCCGAGGCCATAGAGCACCGGTAGGTAGAGCAGGGTGCCGATCCAGCCCAGCCAGGCGCGCCGCGGCACTCAGCTCTCCGGCTCGATCGTGCTGGTCAGGCCTTTGGCCTTGAGGGTCTCGCTGTAGAACTCAGCGGGCTCCAGATCGCAGACGATCACCAGGCCGACGCCGGTGTTGTGTGCTTCCAGCATCACGGCGATGGCGTCCTGTTCACTGAGGGAGGGCACCACCTGGCGCAGGGTGCCCACCACGTACTCCATCGAATTCACGGGATCGTTGTGCAGAAGCACCTTGTAGCGAGGCGAGGGCTTGCGCACCCGCTGCTTCTCCTTCTCGATCACCGCGGCACCGCCGGGCGAGCGGCTGGGGGTTTCCACGGCGAGGGGAGGAGCCATCAGCAAAGGGGAGACGATCATCCGGCAGGAACAGTTGGGGGTATCGCTGGCGACAGGACCTTGGCCCGCGGAGCAGGGTCCCAAATTAGGCGGCGGCCCCGGCGGTCGAAGGCATCAAGCAGCCCCGCGCGATCCTGGCCATCGCCTCCTCCACATTTGCCCGGCTGTTGAAGGCCGAGAGCCGGAAGTAGCCCTCACCGGCGGCGCCGAAGCCGCTGCCTGGCGTGCCCACCACATGGGCCTCGTTTAGGAGCTGGTCGAAAAAGCCCCAGGAATCCACCCCCTCAGGGGTTTTCAACCACACATAAGGGGCCTGCTCGCCGCCGTGCACCTGCAGGCCGGCGGCAGTGAGTTCCCGGCGGATGATCGCCGCGTTCTCCATGTAGAAGGCCACCAGCGCCTTCACCTGGGCCTGGCCTTCGGCCGAGTACACCGCTTCGGCACCTCGCTGCACGACATAGCTGACCCCATTGAATTTGGTGCTCTGGCGGCGGTTCCACAGGGCCCAGAGCTCGGCGCTCTCCCCCTCCGCGCTGGTGCCCATCAGGCCCCGGGGCACCACCGTGAGCGCACAGCGGGTGCCGGTGAAGCCGGCATTCTTTGAGAAGGAGCGGAACTCGATCGCGCACTCCCGCGCCCCCTCGATCTCATAGATGGAATGGGGCAGTTCGGGGTCCTGGATGAAGGCCTCGTAGGCGGCATCGAACAGGATCAGGGCGCCATTGGCGCGGGCGTAGTCCACCCAGGCTTTGAGCTTCTCCCTGGTGGCCACCGCGCCGGTGGGGTTGTTGGGGAAGCAGAGATAGATCAGATCCACCGGCTCGCTTGGGATCTGGGCGCTGAAGCCGTTCTCGGCATTGATCGGCAGGTAGGTGAGGCCGCCGTACTGGCCGTTGCCATCAGCGTCGCCGGTGCGGCCGGCCATCACATTGCTGTCTACATAAACCGGATACACCGGGTCGGTCACGGCGATGCGGTTGTCCGGCCCGAGGATGTCAAGGATGTTGGCGCTGTCGCATTTGCTGCCGTCAGACACGAAGATCTCCTCGGCGCTGATCTGGCAGCCGCGGGCCTGGAAATCGTGCTGGGCGATCGCCTCCCGCAGCCACAGGTAGCCCTGCTCGGGGCCGTAGCCGTGGAAGCCCTCGTGGGTTCCCATGGCGTCGATGGCCGTTTTCATCGCCTCGCGGCAGGCCAGGGGGAGGGGTTCAGTGACATCACCGATGCCCAGGCGAATCAACTGGGCCTCGGGGTGGGCTTCGGCAAACGCCTTCACCCGGCGGGCGATCTCCGGGAAGAGATATCCCGCCTTGAGCTTGAGATAGTTGCCGTTGATCTGAACCATCTCGCGCGGAGCTGCTGGGACTGGTCGGATTGTCCTATGGAGCCGGTGGTGGGCTGGCTGGCTTCCAGCGGCGACCGCACCCAGATGCCTGGTTTCACTGCATAGCTCCCATCCACCGGCGCGATCAGTTCCGCCCGCTCCGGTTGGAGCTGTTGCACCAGCTCATGGAAGCCGCGTGAGAGCTTCGGGGCTTTTGAGAGTTTGATTTCGTACACCCGCCGGCGCTGGCCCCGCTCCAGCACCAGATCAAGTTCGGCCCCATTGCTGGTGCGCAGGAAATGGGCGCGCCAGCGTGGATGGGCAGCAATCAGCTGCTCGATCACGAAGCCCTCCCAGCTCTCGCCGGCCTGGGGGTGGGCCAGGAGGTCGTCGTAGGTCTCGATGCCGAGCAGGTTGTGCAGCAGGCCGCTGTCGCGCAAATAGAGCTTGGGCGAGCGCACCAGCCGCTTGCTCAGGTTCGCTTCCAGCGGCGGCAGGCGCCGCAGCATGAAGGTTTGCTCCAGCACTGCCAGCAGCTGCTGCAGCCGGGTGCTGCGTAGGTCCAGCAGCCCCGACAGTCTGCTGGCATTCAGAGTCTGGCCCTGGCTGTGGGCAAGAAGGCGCCACAGCCGCTCCATGAGTGGCAGAGGCAGCCCCAGCTCGAGGGAGGCGATATCCCGTCCCAGGAAGGTGTGGATGAAGTCCTCACGCCAGTCGATGCTGTCTTCTCCCGTGGCGGCCAGCAGGCTCTCCGGGAAGCCACCGCGCAGCCACAGCTGCTGCCAGCTGCTGGTGCCGGTTACCTCCTGCAGCAGAAATGGAGTGAGTTCCACCTGGGCGATGCGTCCTGCCAGGCTTTCCTGGCTCTGGCGCAGCAGGGGTCCGGAGGCCGAGCCCAGCAGCAGAAAGCGACCGGGCCGGCGATCCCGGTCGATCTCGGAGCGCAGCAGGCTGAAGAACTCCGGCAGTAGCTGGATTTCATCCAGACACACCAGCTGGCTGCGGTGGGCCTCGAGGAACAGCTCCGGCTCCGCCAGCTTGGCCCGATCGCCGCGGTCCTGGAGATCCAGCAGCACGCCATCGCCGCGCTCCGCCAGAAGCTTTCTGGCCAGGGTGGACTTGCCGCACTGGCGTGGCCCCAGCAGCAGGGCCGCTGGCGCCCGAGCCAGGGCCTTCGCCAGGCCCGCGGCTGCATTCCTAAATAGATAGCCATGCATTTCTGCATTATAAGCGCAGATTTGCATGGTTAATGCTTTGGTGGGGAAGTCCGGCTTTGCCTGCGTGGTCTCTGGCCTCCATACGATCAAGGCTGCACCCAGCCGCCACCCCCCGTGACCGTCGCCCCTGCGAGCGAGCCGATCGAGCGGGCACCGATCGATTTCGATCGCCTGGTGGACCCGACCATCGCCAGGCCCGGCCGCTACCTCGGCAATGAGCTGGGGGTGGAGCCCCGCGACTGGTCGGCCGCGGCCGTGCGCTGGGCTCTCACCTACCCCGAGATCTACGAGGTGGGTGCCAGCAACCTGGGCCACATCATTCTCTATTCGATCCTCAACGCCGTGCCCGGCCAGCTCTGCGACCGGGCCTACCTGCCGGCGCCGGATCTGGCCGCCCGGCTGCGGGAACGGCAGCAGGCCCTGTTCGCGGTGGAAAGCCGCCGGCCCCTGCCCGCCTTCGACCTGCTCGGCTTCAGCCTCAGCTACGAGCTCGGAGCCACCAACATTCTGGACATGCTGGATCTGGCCCATGTGCCGATCCACGCCTCAGGCCGTGGCGACCTGCCCTTGGCGGATCCCGCCGCACCGCCGCTGATCTTCGCCGGTGGCCCCACTGCCACCAGCAATCCCGAGCCCTTTGCCGCGTTCTTCGATTTCATCGCCCTCGGCGACGGCGAGGAACTGTTGCCCGAGATCGGTCTGGTGGTGGCGGAAGGCAAGGCTGCCGGCCTCAGCCGCTCCGCCCTGCTGCTGGATCTGGCCCAGGTGCCGGGGGTCTACGTGCCATCGCTCTATGGCCCCGGTCCCGATGGCATCAGCCTGGTGCCACTGGTTGCCGGCGCGCCGCCGCGGCTGCTGCGCCGGGTGGCCACGCCCATGCCCCACTACGGCATGGGGCTGGTGCCCCACATCGAAACCGTCCACGACCGGCTCACGATCGAGATCCGCCGTGGCTGCACCCGTGGCTGCCGCTTCTGTCAGCCCGGCATGCTCACCCGCCCGGCCCGCGACGTGGAACCCGAGGCGGTGATCGAGGCGGTGGAAACGGGTATGGAGCGCACCGGCTACAGCGATTTCTCCCTGCTTTCGCTCAGCTGCTCCGACTACCTGGCCCTGCCGGCGGTGGGGGTGGAGCTGCGCAACCGCCTGGCCGAGCACAACGTGAGCCTCACCCTGCCCAGTCAGCGGGTCGACCGCTTCGATCAGAACATCGCCCATATCCTCGGCGGCACCCGCAAGGCCGGGCTCACCTTCGCCCCGGAGGCCGGTACCCAGCGCCTGCGCGACATCGTCAACAAGGGCCTCACCGATGCCGAGCTGCTGCGCGGCATTCGCACCGCCATGGAGAGCGGCTACCGCAAGGTCAAGCTCTATTTCATGATCGGCCTTCCTGGTGAAACCGATGCCGATGTGCGCGGCATCGCCGACACCTGCCGGGCGTTGCAGCAGCAGTGCCGCGACCTGGGGCGCCTGGAGCTGAATCTCACGATCAGCAACTTCACCCCCAAGCCCCACACTCCCTTTCAGTGGCACAGCGTTTCCACATCGGAGTTTCGGCGGCGCCAGGAGCTTCTGCGCCGGGAACTGCGCACGCTCAGGGGCCTCAAGACGAATTTCACCGATCCGCGCCTCTCGGCGATGGAGGACTTCGTGGGGCGGGGTGATCGCCGCCTGGCGCCGGTGATCGAGGCCGCCTGGCGTGCCGGTGCCGGCCTCGATGCCTGGTTCGAGACGATCGAGGCAACCCACGCCGCCTGGACCGGTGCCATCGAGGCGGCTGGGCTGGGCGGCCGCTACCGGGCCCTGGAGATGGGCGACTGGGGCACCACCGAAGCCCTCGGGCCCGAAGACCTGGCGTCCTTCTGCGCCCAGCCCCTCCCCTGGGATCACATTGACACCGGTGTCGACAAGGCCTGGCTGGCGGAGGACCTGCAGCGGGCGCTCGCCGCGGTGGTGGTGCCCGACTGCTCCTTCGACGGCTGCAGCAGTTGCGGCGTCTGCGGGCCGGAGTTCGGCCACAACGTAGTGGTGAATGCTCCGCCTATCCCTGTGCAGCAACCCAGCCGCGCTCCGGCCAGTGAGCGGTTGCAGCGCCTGCGCTTCGCTTTCAGCAAAACCGGTTCCCTGGCCCTGCTGAGCCACCTCGATCTGGTGCGGTTGATGGAGCGGGCCCTGCGCCGCAGCGGCCTGCCCGTGAGCTTCACCGGTGGTTTCCATCCGCTGCCCCGCCTGCAGTTCGCCCTGGCGCTGCCCCTGGGGGTGGAAGCCGGCGGCGAGTGGTTCGATCTGGAGTTCAGCGGCAGGGTCGCCCCCCCGGACGCCTTGGCACAGCTTCAGGCCACCCTGCCCGAAGGACTTGTGCTGGCCGGTGTGGAGGAGGTGCCGGTCCGCGCGCCGAGCCTGTCCCAGGAGCTGGAGGGGGCTGAGTGGCAGGCCGAGCTCGTGGCCGACTCCCCCGGCCCGGGCGCCGCAGCCTGGGGGGCTGCCATGGTGAGCCTGCTCGCAGCGGCTGAACTTCCCTGGAGCGACACCGACAAGAAAGGGAGGCCGCGCCAGCGGGACTGCCGTCCCTGGCTCGACGATCTCACCCTGGTGACCGCAGAGGATGAGTCCTGCCGGTTTCAGCTTGCGGCCCGCATCGATTCCCAGGGGCGGAGCCTGCGCCCGGAGCAGGTGCGCGTCTGGATTCAGGAGCGGCTGGGGCGTCCCCTGCAGCTCCGTTGTGTGAGCCGTGAGCGGCTGCGGCTTCGACCAGCGGAAGCATGTTCCCAGGAAGGCCCATGCTAAATTCGGCAGAAGACGGCAGATCTGTCTGTAGCATCCACTCTGCAGACGTTGTCCTACGGCACATGGTTCCGTAGGACCTGTTCCGCGCTTTGGCCGGTCTCGTTCCGGCAGCATCGCCGCGAATGGAGGTTGATCCTCCTGAGGATGCTCCTCAAAAGGTTTTTCTCCTCCGTCTTCTTCCTGCTGGTCCAGCAGTCGAGCAGCTTTGCGTCGCGCTCTGCCCGGCGGGTTTGTGCTTCAGGGATCCACTCCCATCCATGGCTTGGCTCCAAAGAGCCACCCCCTATCCTCCATGCCCCAGCAGATCGTCATCGCTGAGCAACTGCGGATCGCCGCGGTGCTCACCGACGAACGTGTTGATGAACTGGTCGTAGCTCAGGGTCGCTATCAGATCGGCGACGTCTATCTCGGCCGAGTTGAAAATGTTCTCCCAGGTATTGATGCCGCCTTTGTCAACATCGGCGAGAGCGAAAAGAATGGCTTTATTCATGTCACCGATCTCGGCCCCCTGCGCCTGAGAAAAGGTGCTGCAGGCATCACCGAACTGCTTGAGCCCCGCCAGAAGGTGCTCGTTCAGGTGATGAAGGAGCCCACCGGCACCAAAGGGCCTCGCCTCACCGGCAATCTCACCCTGCCCGGCCGCTTCCTGGTGCTGCAGCCCCAGGGCCAGGGTGTGAGCATTTCACGGCGGATCAGCGGTGAGAACGAACGCAACCGTCTCAGGGCCCTCGGGGTGCTGATCAAGCCCCCAGGCGCCGGCCTGCTGGTGCGCACAGAAGCCGAGGGCGTGAGCGAAGACCAGCTGATTGACGACCTCGAGACTCTGCTCAGGCAGTGGGAGGGGATTCAGGAGGCCGCTGAGACGGCCACCCCTCCGGTGCTGCTCAACCGCGACGAAGACTTCATCCACCGGATCCTGCGCGATCTCTACGGCCCCGAGGTCTGGAGGGTGGTGGTGGACACTCCCGCCGCGGTGGCCCGGGTGAACGCCTTCCTCGGCGTCGATCAGGCCAATCTGCTGGTGGAGCACCACAGCGATGGCACCGATGTGCTCGAGCACTACCGGGTCAATGCTGCCATCCGTGATGCTCTCAAGCCAAGGGTTGACCTGCCCTCCGGCGGTTACGTGATCATCGAGCCCACCGAAGCGCTCACGGTGATCGATGTGAACTCGGGCTCGTTCACCCGCTCCGCCAGTTCACGCGAAACGGTGCTCTGGACCAACTGCGAAGCCGCCGCTGAGATTGCCCGTCAACTCAAGCTGCGGAACATCGGTGGGGTGGTGATCATCGACTTCATCGACATGGAGTCGCGCCGAGATCAGTTGATGCTGCTGGAGCACTTCACCCAATCGGTGCAGGACGACGCGGCCCGCCCCCAGATCGCTCAGCTCACCGAACTGGGTCTGGTGGAACTGACCCGCAAACGGCAGGGTCAGAACATCTACGAACTGTTCGGTCGTGCCTGCCCCAGTTGCGGTGGCCTCGGCCATGTGGCGGTCCTGCCGGGCAAGGACACCCTCCAGCCCCTGGCCACCGTCACCGGCCTGGTGCGCTCGGCCGCCTCGGCGCGGGCTGAAGTGCCCAGTCCCAACGGGGCCGAACCGACCACAGGCCGGCGCCGGGGTGGCCGCGGCGGTCGTGGCGGTCGTGGCGCCGGCGAAGCGGTCGAGACCGCCCCTGCAGCCACTTTCTTCCCAGACACCCAGGACGAGGCCCCTGCCGCCGCGACGGAGCCAGGCCATGGCGGCACCGCCACTGACAGCAGCGGCGGAATCAACCTCAGCCGCCGGCAGGATCCCGATCTGGTGGCGGTCCCCATGGACTCTGACCAGGAACTCGTTTACGGCTGGATGGGCCTCAGTCCTGCCCTGCTGCTGGATCCGCCCCCCACGGGCGAGAATCTGGTGGTACGGGTCGTGCGGCCCGGTGAAGACGGCGATGCGGTGCTTGAAGCCGCCCGCCAGCAGCTGGCGGCTTCCGGCTCCCGCCGGCGACGCCGCGGTGGCCGTGGTGGCAGTGGCGGCGAATCCCCAGCCCCCAGCGTCCGTACGATCGGGGAGCCGCCAGCTGTCCGCCGCGACGACGACGCCCAGGCGACGCTCGTGGAAATCACCCCCTTGCCTGAAGCCTTTGGCGAGCCCGACGAGGCTCCGATGACCACCGTGATCGAGACCTCGGTGATGCACATCCCCGTTTCCCAGGTGTCTTCGCCTGAGTCGCGGCGGGTGGGTCGCTCCCAGCCCAGGACACGCCGTCAGGAACTGCGTGAAGACGGCGGCGGCAGCTCCGTCGCCGTGGCCGAAGCCCCCCTGGAAGCTCCCCCCGCGCCGCTGCTGGAAGAGAGTGAGAGTGATCCCAGCGGTGAGCCCCGCCGCCGCCGTCGTCGCTCCTCCGCCAGCGTCTGAGTGGTCCAGAGGACCCTGGCCGGTGTGGATGAGGTGGGCCGGGGGTGTCTGTTCGGCCCGGTCTTCGCCGCCGCTGTGGTGCTGCCGCCCCAGGCGGCGGCGCCCCTGGCGGCCGCTGGTCTGACCGACAGCAAGGCCCTGCGCCCTCTCCATCGCCAGCGGCTTGTGCCCCTGATCACTGCCTGGGCCTCAGCCTGGGCGCTTGGTCAGGCCTCTGCCTCCGACATTGACCGCGTCGGCATCAGGGCCGCCACGGAGATGGCCATGCTCAGGGCCCTGCAGCGGCTCTCCCAGGCGCCGGCCCTGGTGGTTGTCGACGGTGTCCTGCCCCTGCGGCTGTGGCCGGGCCGGCAGCGCACTCTCGTGCATGGCGATCGCCGTTGCCTGGCGATCGCCGCCGCCAGCGTGCTCGCCAAGCAGGCCCGCGATGCCCTGATCGTGCGTCTGGCGGGGCGCTTCCCCGGCTATGGCCTCGAGCGCCATGCCGGCTATGGCACCGTCCTTCATCGGGAGGCCCTGGCCTGTCTTGGCCCAAGCCCCCTGCACCGCCTCAGCTTCCTGGGACGGGTGCTCAGCGGCCCTCGCGCCAGTGGCTGAAATCCTTGAGGAGCTGCTGGCTCACCCGGGAGCGGATGCCCAGCAGGACGCCTC
Source organism: Synechococcus sp. Cruz-7E5 (assembly GCF_024345995.1). Taxonomy (GTDB): domain Bacteria; phylum Cyanobacteriota; class Cyanobacteriia; order PCC-6307; family Cyanobiaceae; genus Regnicoccus_A. The sequence goes on along the minus strand of NZ_JAGQCE010000003.1, from coordinate 64,682 downwards.
CCAGCAGTGAGCGGCCGGTGGCTTCGAGCACCCCTGGGGCAATCAGGCGCAGCATCGGCGGCCGGCTCACGCTCACGGCCATCTGGGCCTCCCCCTCCAGCCCCTGGCCGCCCACCTCCAGCCAGGAGGTCAGATTCAGCTGGAAGTCCTCCACCAGGCCAAGCCCCTCCAGGTGGCACTCCACCGCTTCGAGCTCCAGACGTCCTGGCCGCCGCTGGGCGCGCAACTGCACCACCGGCTTGACCTGCAGCTGGAACACCTGGAACCGCGTCACGTCGTAGCGGTAGGTGCCCGGGCCGAGGCGGGTCAGCTGGCTGGGATCGAGCAGGGCCTGAATCACTCGCTCCTCGTCGTCGAGGTAAGTCACCAGCTCCTCGGCCCGCTCGTCGATCGGGAGGCTGAGCTGCTGGCTGGCACTGAAGGCCAGGGTCATCGCCTCGTCTCGGTGGGCGGGGAGGGATGATCTTATCGACCGCCGTTTCACCCCCTTCACCATGCGTCTTGCCTTCCTCGGCCCTGCCGGCACCTACGGTGAGCAGGCGACGCGGCAGCTGGCGGCCCTCGAGGGGATCGACGCGCCGGAACTGCTTCCCCAGAGCGGCATCCGCTCGGTGGTCAAGGCCCTGGCGGAGGGTCGCTGCGATGCCGCCGTGGTGCCCGTGGAGAACTCGGTAGAAGGAGGCGTGACCGCCTGCCTCGATGGCCTCTGGGAGCATCCCGAACTGCGCATCCGTCGCGGTCTGGTGTTGCCGATCCGCCATGCCCTGCTGGGCTCCGGGCCGATCGAGCGGGTCAGTGAGGTGCTCTCCCATCCCCAGGCCCTGGCCCAGTGCAGCCTCTGGCTGAGCGAACACCTCAGTGAGGCCCTGCAGCTACCCACCAGCTCCACCGCCGAGGCGGCCCGGCTGGTGGCCGGCAGCCGCTTCCGCGCAGCGGTGGCCTCTCCCCGTGCCGCCCAGGAGCATGGGCTCAAGGTGCTGGCCTACCCCATCAACGATGTGCCAGGAAACTGCACCCGTTTCCTGATGCTGCAGCGGCAGGTGGAGAGCCGGACTGCCGATGCGGCCACGCTCTGCAGCCTGGCTTTCTCGCTGTGCAGCAACAGCCCCGGAGCCCTGCTGGAGGCTCTGAGCTGCTTCGCGACGCTGAAGCTGAACATGAGCCGGATCGAGTCACGCCCTTCCAAGCGGGAGATGGGCGAGTACATCTTCTTCGTCGATCTGGAGCTGCCGGCGGATCCCGCTCTGCTGGAGGAGGCGATCGAAGCCCTGCGCGGCCATTGCCAGCACCTGGCCCTGTTCGGGAACTACCCGCTCACCAATCTTTCCGAGGAGCAGTAGCGGAACACCCCGAAGCGCATCATTCCGGTGCTGAAGGCCCAGTGCATCAGCAGGATTGTGGGGGCTTCGCGCAGACCCTGCAGCACGGCTGCCGGTCCAAGGCTGAGGATGGCACCGGGACGCCGTATCCCCTCGAGGATGGAGTCGATCCAGGAGGGCAGGGTGGCCTCACTCCAGTCAGCGGTATCCACCAGCCCGCCCCGCCGATGGGGGCTGGCCTCGAGGTTGCGGCGGAACGAGGGGATGGAGGCGAATTCCGGATGGGCCCATTGGTGCAGCAGCTGATCCATCACCCAACGCTCCAGACCGTTGAGTTCGCCGTCGGCAGGATCACGCCGGTTCCAATCGGCCACCACCAGCTGCCCTCCGGGCGTCAGCATCCGCAGCAGTTCGTCGGCGTAGCGCTGCTTGTCAGGCATGTGAGGCCCAGCTTCCACGCTCCAGACGGCCTGAAAACTGGCGTCCTCCAGCTCCAGCGCCAGGGCGTCCATCACCGCGAAGCGGCACGAGAGCCCGGCTGGGGTGAGCTGGCGGGCCCGCTCCACCTGGGCTGGGCTGATGCTGATGCCGAGCACATCGAAGCCGTAGTCGCGGGCCAGGATGCGGGCGCTGCCGCCGATGCCGCAACCCACGTCGAGCAGGCGGGTGCCGCGGGGCAACCGGTCCAGGCCCGACCAGTGCACCAGCTCATGCACGAACTGCTCCTTGGCGGCCCGGAAATCGCGTGATTCAGGGGGGGTGCCGTAGTGCCCCAGGTGCACGTGCTCACCCCAGAGATTTTCCAGCAGACGATCACCGGTCCAGCGGTCGTAGGCCTCGGCCACGGTGGCGGTGCTCTGGAAGCGGCGGTCACGGCGCTGCCATTCCCGCACCAGACCAAGACAGAGCAGACCGGCTCCAGCGCCGATGGCCAGAGGCGGCAGCCAGGTTGGAAGCGGCATCAGGAGGGTTCTTGCCTGGGTTCGCCCAGGTCCTTGAAGGTGTCCTTCAGAACCGTGCGTGCCGCGAGCTGCCGTCGGGTCTGGTCGAGCAGCGCGAATTCCTGGCGCAGGCGTTCGGAGGTGTCGGTGAGCTCCAGCAGGGCCTGTTGATGGTCCGCCACGGGACCCCCCAGGTGAGAACCGATCCAGAAGGACAATTCGCGTGGAAGATCGGGCAGATCAGCTGGAAGGGTGGTCGGCTTGCCGATCAGTTTGCCGGTCAGATCCACCACATCCCTCAGGGCCTGGGTGACCTGTAAGCCAAGATCCTGAAGCACGTCGTGGCTGGTGTTGGGATCGTCCTCGATCCAGCTGACCATGGCCACACGGAAAGGGGCTTCCCGCACCACTTCGAGTACGCGAAATCGTTGCTGGCCGAGGGTGACGATATTGCTGCGATCATCGTCCTGGGTCTGGTGTTGAAGAATTTCAGCGCAGCAGCCCACTTGGGCCATCTCCTGCTGATTCGGGTCCCAGCGCACCACACCGAAACGACGGTCTGTCTCGAGCACCGTTCGCAACATCATGCGATAACGGGGTTCAAAAATATGCAGGGGTAAAACTTCTTGCGGGAACAGCACCACATCCGGCAGGGGGAAGAGTGGGAGTTCCCTCACGGCCAGATCACTCACGGAAGGTCGGCGGGGCGGCAATGGGTGGTTGGAGGTTTGGTCAGCGAAGCTGCTTGAGGCGCCTGGTGGGCAAAATCAGTCTAGAAAAAAAGGACCCACCAAGAGGGTGGGCCCAGGAATTCGTCGCGTCGGGCCAGCCTGGAGCTCAGAGCTTCACTTCGATGTCGACACCACTGGGCAGATCAAGCTTCATCAGCGCGTCGATCGTCTTGGCCGTTGGGCTGTAGATGTCGATGATGCGACGGTGGGTGCGGGTCTCGAAGTGCTCACGGGAATCCTTGTCCACGTGGGGCGAGCGCAGCACGCAATAAATCCTGCGCTTGGTGGGCAGGGGGATCGGACCGATGGCCGTGGCGGCCGTGTGATCGGCCGTTTCGATGATCTTTTCGCAGGAAAGGTCCAGCATGCGGCGATCAAACGCCTTTAAACGGATGCGGATCTTCTGCTGGGCGATGGCGGCTGACATGGCAGGACTCGTGGGAACGCAGGCCTTGGTGGAGACCGCGGCCGAAGAACAGGTGAAGGGGGGAAGGGAGGCTGGAGAGTGTTTGGCCGAGGCCAAGCCCATTTCCGCCGAAGACAACCGAGGCCGGTTGGGGGCAACTTGTCGAGGTGCGTGACGAAGGGCCGATCCAACGGTGGATCGGCCCCTGGCTGAGCTCAGCCGTTTCAGCCTCAGGCGACGATCTTGGAGACCACGCCTGCACCGATGGTGCGGCCGCCTTCGCGAATGGCGAAGCGCATGCCTTGCTCAATGGCCACCGGGCAGATCAGCTCAGCGGACATCTTGATGCGATCACCAGGCATCACCATCTCCACGTTGGTCCCGTCATCGGCGGTGAAGGCGGTGATCTGGCCGGTCACATCCGTGGTGCGGATATAGAACTGGGGACGGTATCCAGCGAAGAAGGGGGTGTGGCGGCCACCCTCTTCTTTCTTAAGGACATAAACCTCACCTTCGAACTTGGTGTGGGGCTTGATCGAGTTGGGCTTGACCAGCACCATTCCGCGCTCAATGTCTTCCTTCTGCACGCCACGCAGAAGCAGGCCGACGTTGTCTCCGGCCATGCCCTCGTCGAGCAGCTTGCGGAACATTTCCACACCGGTGACGGTGGTTTCGCGGGTGTCCTTGATGCCCACGATCTGGACGGTTTCGCCCACTTTCACTTTGCCGCGCTCGATCCGGCCAGTGGCCACGGTGCCGCGTCCGGTGATCGAGAAGACGTCTTCGACAGCCATCAGGAAGGGCTTGTCGATCTCACGCTCGGGTTCGGGGATGGATTCATCAACCCCATCCATGAGATCAAGGATCTTGTCGACCCACTCGTTTTCACCACGGATGCCTTTGCCGCCGCCCTGGATGTGCTCAAGGGCCTTGAGGGCAGAGCCGGCGATGATGGGGATGTCGTCACCGGGGAAGTCGTAGCTGCTGAGCAGCTCACGCATCTCCAGTTCGACGAGCTCGAGGATCTCCTCGTCGTCGACCATGTCCTTCTTGTTGAGGAACACCACCAGAGCGGGGACGCCCACCTGCTTGGCCAGCAGGATGTGCTCCTTGGTCTGGGCCATCGGGCCGTCAGTGGCAGCCACCACCAGGATGGCGCCGTCCATCTGGGCGGCGCCGGTGATCATGTTCTTGACGTAGTCCGCGTGACCCGGGCAGTCGACGTGGGCGTAGTGACGCTTCTCGGTTTCGTACTCGACGTGGGCCGTGTTGATAGTGATGCCCCGCTCCTTCTCTTCAGGAGCACCATCGATGTCGTCGTAGGCCTGGGCCTTTGCCTGGCCAATGGATGCCAGCACGTTGGTGATGGCGGCAGTGAGGGTGGTCTTGCCGTGGTCGACGTGGCCGATGGTGCCAATGTTGACGTGAGGTTTGTTCCTCTGAAACTTCTCGCGAGCCATTGAAGGAAAGAATCGGGGGGTTGTGGTTAGGGTTGAGAGATCAGGAGTTGCCCTGATTCTTGGCAATGATGGCTTCAGCAACATTGCGAGGAACTTCCTCGTAATGGCTGAACTCCATCGAGAAAATACCCCGACCCTGGGTCATGGATCGGAGTTGAGTGGCGTAGCCGAACATTTCGGCCAGAGGCACCTTGGTCTGGACTTTAGACTGTCCGTTGTCGATGGATTGCCCTTCGACCTGTCCGCGACGGGAGGAGAGGTCGCCGATGACCGAACCGAGGTAATCCTCGGGGATCTCGACCTCAACCTTCATCATCGGCTCAAGAAGTACGGGATTGCACTTCTTGACGCCGTCTTTGAAGGCCATGGAGCCGGCAATCTTGAACGCCATTTCAGAGGAGTCCACATCGTGGTAGGACCCATCGACCATGGTGACCTTGATATCGATCATCGGGAAGCCTGCAATCACGCCGGACTGGCAGGTTTCCTTCATGCCGTTCTCGGCTGGACCGATGTATTCCTTTGGCACGATGCCGCCAACGATCTTGTTGACGAATTCGAAGCCGGAACCAGGTTCGCCCGGCTCCATCTCAATCACCACGTGTCCGTACTGGCCCTTGCCACCGGTTTGGCGGGCAAACTTGCCCTCACCTTTGGCGCTGGCGCGAATGGTTTCGCGGTAGGACACCTGGGGGGCGCCGATGTTCGCTTCAACCTTGAATTCGCGCAGCATCCGATCCACCAGAATTTCCAGGTGCAGCTCGCCCATGCCGGCGATCACGGTCTGGCTGGTTTCGGGATCGGTGGACACCCGGAAGGTGGGGTCCTCTTCTGAAAGAGATTGAAGAGCTTTGGAGAGTTTCTCCATATCGCCCTTGGTCTTAGGCTCCACCGCCACCGAGATCACCGGTTCAGGAATGAACAGGGATTCCAGAATGATCGGGTCGCTTTCCACGCAGAGCGTGTCGCCGGTGGTGGTGTCCTTGAGGCCGAGCACCGCTCCAAGATCACCGGCACGCAGCTCGTCCACCTCCTCGCGGTCGTCGGCTTTGAGCAGGATCAGGCGGGAGATGCGCTCTTTCTTGTCTTTGGTGCTGTTGAGCACGTAGCTGCCCTTCTTCAGTACCCCGGAGTACATGCGCACGAAGGTGAGCTTGCCGTAGGGGTCGGCCATGACCTTGAACGCCAGGGCGCTGAAGGGGGCGTTGTCGTCGCAGGCACGATTCGATTCGGTTCCGTCGGGCAGCAGACCCGTGATCGGTGGCACGTCCACCGGGGCAGGCAGGTAGTCGACCACGGCGTCCAGAACCAGCTGGACGCCCTTGTTCTTGAAGGCCGAGCCACAGAGCATCGGCACAAGACCGTGCTTGACCACACCGATGCGAATGCCCTTGATCAGCTGTTCCTGGGTGAGTTCACCGTTTTCCAGGAAAGCTTCCAGCAGCTCTTCATCGGTTTCGGCAACCGATTCCATCAACTTGCCGCGCCACTCGGCGGACTCTTCCTTCATGTTGTCAGGAATCTCGCCCTCGACGATGTCGGTGCCGAGATCATTGGTGTAGAGAATCGCCTTCTCCCGTACCAAGTCAATGATTCCCTTGAGTTCCCCTTCAGCGCCGATCGGCAACTGCAGCGGAACGGCATTGGCCTTGAGGCGATCCTTGATCTGGTCGTAGACCTTGAGGAAATTGGCGCCGGTGCGGTCCATCTTGTTGACGAACACGATCCGAGGCACGTTGTAGCGATCGGCCTGGCGCCACACCGTTTCCGACTGGGGTTGCACACCACCCACTGCGCAGAAGACGGCCACGACTCCGTCAAGCACACGCATCGAGCGCTCCACCTCAATGGTGAAATCGACGTGCCCGGGGGTGTCGATGATGTTGATGCGGTGATCCTTCCAGCTGGTGGAGATGGCCGCAGCCGTGATGGTGATGCCGCGTTCGCGCTCCTGCTCCATCCAGTCGGTCACTGCGGCGCCATCGTGCACCTCGCCCATTTTGTGAACGACACCTGAATAAAACAGGATCCGTTCGGTCGTGGTGGTCTTGCCCGCGTCGATATGGGCAGCAATGCCGATATTTCTGACGCGGTCCAAGGGATAGGCGCGGGCCACGGGGAAGGTCTCCGGTGTTTGATCTACGAATTTTGCGGGCGCAAGTTTAAGGGTTGGCCTGATCTGGGTGGAGGCGCCCGCCATCCAGCCCAGGAAGGGTGCTCAGTAGCGGTAGTGGGCGAAGGCCTTGTTGGCCTCGGCCATCTTGTGGGTTTCTTCGCGCTTGCGCACTGCACTGCCGGCTTCGTTGGCGGCGTCCATCAGTTCACCGGCGAGCTTCTGGGCCATGCTGCGGCCATTGCGTGCCCGGGAAAAGTTGACCAGCCAGCGCAGGGCCATGGCAGTTCCGCGTTCCTGCCTCACTTCCATTGGCACCTGGTAGGTGGCGCCGCCCACCCGGCGAGCTCGCACCTCCACCAGCGGGGTGGAGTTGCGGACGGCCGTTTCGAACACCTCGAGTGGGTCGCTGCCGGTGCGGTCGTTGATAAGTCCGAATGCGTCGGAGAGAATCCGCTGAGCAGTGGACTTCTTGCCGTGCTTCATCAGGCGCGCCACAACCATTGAGGCCAGGCGGCTGTTGAATTGGGGGTCAGGAAGAACTGGGCGCTTCTCAGCGGCGTTACGGCGGGACATAAACCTGTGGGGATCGGCGGTGCGAGGGAGTGGGGATAAAGACGATCAGGGCATGGAATGCAAGCCCCTGGAATCAACCTTTGGGGGTCTTGGCGCCGTACTTGGAGCGGCTCTGGCGGCGATCCTTCACACCGGACGTGTCGAGGGTGCCACGAATGATGTGGTACCTGACCCCGGGGAGGTCCTTGACGCGACCTCCTCGGATCAGCACCACGGAGTGCTCCTGGAGGTTGTGGCCGATCCCGGGGATGTAGGCCGTGACTTCGAAGCCTGATGTGAGACGCACACGGGCCACCTTGCGAAGGGCCGAGTTCGGCTTCTTCGGGGTGGAGGTGTACACACGGGTGCAGACCCCACGGCGCTCTGGGCAGGCGCGCAGAGCCGGGGACTTGGTCTTGCGGGTGAGGTGCTGCCGTTCGGTGCGGATCAGCTGCTGAATCGTGGGCATCGAGGGCCGGAGAATTAGGCCGGACGTCCGACCGTTTCGACAATCCGTCACCTTACTTTGTCGTGGTCCCCCCAGGACCTGTGCGGCTGAAGGCGGCTCCACAGGCGCAGCAGCTCACTCCCTCGCCGGAGCGGATCAGGAAGCCCCCACCGCTGAGATCTCCCCGGTAGTCCAGGCTCAGCCCCGCCAGCAGAGGGATCTGGGCGGAAGGCGCATGCAGGGTGATGCCATCGGCCCGGGCCACGGGAACACCGGCGAGATGGCCGGGGCGGATCCTGAGCACCCATTGCTCACATCCACCCTCCAGCAGGTCGAGGTGCATCAGGCCAGGGGTGCCGGCCACGGCAGCCTGCCGGCCCAGCTCGGCCGCCGCCGCTGAGGACAGGCGCAGGCTCAGACCCTTGGGCATGGGGCGTTGGCGCTCGTTGGCGGCAGAGGCAGGCTCCAGCTTGCCAGGGCTGGAGCCCGCGCGGCTCAGCCGCCGGCCCGGTCGCTGGCTCGGTCGCCCTCGGCCCGCCCGCCGCGGGGCACCAGACCGAGGCCGTTATGGATGGAGGCGGCCACTCCCCGGCCCCGCACCGTCTGGGTGTTGCCCACGAACAGTCCGGTGGAGCTGCCGCCATCGAGATTCAGGGCCTCGCGCAGGCCCAGTTGCCGAAGCAAGGTGGCCGTCTCGCCCAGGGTCGGCCCGGCGTGATCCACCCCCTGCAGAGTCAGCAACCAGATCTGACGGCCATCGCTGCCGATCACAGTGCGCGGGGCGCCTTGTCCCTGGAAGGCGCTGCTGAAACCTTCGGCAGTGCCGTTGAGGACGACCCGACCGGCTTGAAGCAGCAGGGGACCGCCTCCCATCACGTAGGCCTGCTGGCCAACCGGGTCGCTGGATTGGCTGGAGAGTGTCAGTCGGCTGGCCTCGGACCAGGGCGGAATCACACCGGACCTGCCCACCACCAGCGTGTCCTCGTTCCCCAGGGGGATGCCCCGTTGCAGTTGGGCGCCATTGAGCCGCTGCAGCACCACCCCACCCCGGATCAGCACCCCCGATTCATTGCCGCTGAGGGCCTGGTATCCCCTCCCCCAGTCGGCGGTGTAACGGGCCAGGCCCCGCTGCACGTACCCGCTGTTCAGGCTCGTGAGGGGCCAGCGCTGGCCCCTCTCATCGATCAGCTGCTCCTGCAGGACCAGCCGACCGAAGCTGGGCAGGCCTCCCGGCTGCCATCCGATGGCCCCGCGGTTGAGGATCGGGCCGGAGAGCCAGCGCCCCTCGGCCTTGAGGGCTCCCAGCGGCAGCCGCCGCACCCGGTTGAAGAAGCCGCCATTGATGGCCACCAGGGCTTGCTCCTGCTGGGCCAGGGCGGTCAGAGACGTCAGCCCCTGCATCCCGTCCGGACGGGTGAGCAGCCGCAGATCGAGGGGACTCTGCTGGGGATCGAAGCGGACGCTGCTGATCAGCATCCGCCGTGATCCCACAGGCAGAACCTGGCGATCAAGCTGGACACTGCGACTGAGCAGGGCCTGCAATCGGGGGGGCAGGGGCGGCGCTGCAGGGCTCGCCGCCGTTGTTCCTCCGGCGCTGGACCCCGGCGGGATGGCAAACACCACCCGGTCGGGCCCACCGAGGGTCAGCACCCGCCCACCGCCGCGCGGGCGCAACAGCAGCCCCTCCCTGCTGACGCTGACCGCCACGCCAAGGGCCTGCAGCTCAGAGCGCTGGCTGGCGGTGCTCTGCAAGCCCAGCAGGATCTGACCGGACTCCTGGCGGACCACGGCCGCCCCATCGAGATCGAGTACCACCTGGCGATCGGCTCCCGGGGGCGACGCCCTCACCCGAAGCAGCCCGGGCATGGGCATCTCCAGAAGCAGGCGGTCTCCGTCGGCCTGGAGGCGGATGCCAGCCGCTTGCAGCAAGGGGCTGGCATCCACGGCCACCTCATCGTCGAGGCTGTGCTGCTCGCTGCTGGGCACCAGCTGCTTCCGCCCGAACCACTCCAGATCCAGGCTTCCATCGACACGGGGACTGCTGGCTACCCCCAGCTGGCCTTGCAGCACCTCAAGCGGCAGCCAGAGCTGGGAGGGGTTGCCCCCCACGGACGGGAGCAACTGCCAGCGTGCAGTCTGCTCCCGTCCGTTGATGACGATCCGGCGGCCCTCCTGGCGGGAAGAGACCGGGCTGCGGGCCGGCAGACCCTGGGCGGTGGCGCCAGCGATGGATGCGGTCGGTCGAGCCTGGGCCCGGGAAAGGCCGCCGTCGGCCGCCGGCAGCAAGGCCATCACCGTCAGGCTGATCAGCCCGGCAGGAAGGGATCGGCACCGCATCACGATTGGACCCGCATCCGTTGGTGGTGAACGCTAACGCTGAACACACGTCTCTAGGATCCGATTTCTCTTCCGCGCGGAAGTCGCCTTGTTCGAGGCTTCCGCGGTCTACCGACAGGTTGTTGCCGGGCTATGCCTCTTCATCGCCGCTCTGTTTGGCCCCATTGCGACAGTCCGGCACCAACGGAGGTTGCGGGCGAAAAGGATGCCTGTGGCGTTGGCTTCCTGGCCCAGCTCAGCGGTGAGCCCAGTCACTGGCTGCTGGAGCAGGCCCTGCGCGGTCTGGGCTGCATGGAGCACCGCGGAGGCTGCGGTGGCGATGGCGATTCCGGCGACGGCGCAGGTGTGCTGTGCGGTATTCCTTGGGGCTATCTGGCAGAGGTCTGGCCCGAATCCGCCCTGGCGGCGGAGGGTCGCCGGGGCCTGGCGATGGTCTTCCTGCCGGTCGATGAGCAGAAACTCCTGGAGGTCAAGCGGTTGTGCGAGCAGGCTGCCGCCCTGGTGGGCCTGCGCAGCCTCGGCTGGCGAGAGGTGCCCGTGGAGCCTTCCGTACTCGGCCCCCTCGCGCTTCAGACGGCCCCGCGCATTCAGCAGTGGCTGGTGGAGGGCCCCGAGTCGGGCGATGCGCTCGAATCCCTGCTGTTCCGCTGCCGCCGCCGGGCCGTCGATCTGGTGAGGGCCACCCCAGGCGTTGATCCCAGCGACCTCTACTTCGCCTCCTTCAGTGGCCGCACCCTCGTCTACAAGGGAATGGTGCGCTCCGAGGTGCTGGCGGCCTTCTACGGCGACCTGTGCGATCGGCGCTTCGCGGTCAGTTTTGCGGTCTACCACCGCCGCTTCAGTACCAACACCCTGCCCCGGTGGCCCCTGGCCCAGCCGATGCGGCTCCTGGGTCACAACGGCGAGATCAACACCCTGCTGGGGAACATCAACTGGGCGCAGGCGGCCGAGTCCCACCTTGATGCGGTCTGGGGTGAGGCCGCCTCCGACCTAAAGCCTGTGGTCAACGCCGCCTTCAGCGATTCGGCCAACCTCGACGCCATGCTCGAGCTGATGGTGCGCAGCGGCCGGCCGATCACCGACAGCCTGCTCACCCTGGTGCCGGAAGCGTTTCGAAAGCAGCCCGAGCTTGAGGGCCGGCCGGAGATCAAGGCATTTTATGAGTATTCCGCCTGCCTGCAGGAGCCCTGGGACGGTCCTGCCCTGCTGGTGTTCAGCGACGGCCGCAGTGTGGGCGCCACCCTCGATCGCAACGGACTCCGTCCTGCCCGTTACTGCATCACCAGTGATGGTCTGGTGGTGATGGGTTCGGAAACCGGGGTGGTGGAGATCGAAGAAAGCCGCATCGTCGAAAAGGGCCGCCTCGGCCCCGGCCAGATGCTGGCCGTGGATCTCGAGCAGGGCCGCCTGCTGCACAACTGGGAGGTGAAGGAGGAGGTGGCCTCCCGCTACCCCTATGCCGCCTGGCTGCAGGAACACCATCGCTCGCTGAAGCCCCAGCCCTGGCGCACGGAGCATCAGCTCACCGACCTGGACCTGCTCTGCCACCAGACCGCCTTCGGCTTCACCGCCGAGGACCTGGATCTGGTGATCGACGAGATGGCCGGCCAGGGCAAGGAGCCCACCTACTGCATGGGCGACGACATCCCCCTGGCGGTGCTCTCCGACAAGCCCCACCTTCTCTACGACTACTTCAAGCAGCGCTTCGCCCAGGTCACCAATCCTCCGATCGACCCACTCCGCGAGGAGTTGGTGATGAGCCTGGACATGCACCTGGGCCGGCGTGGATCGGCCCTGCGGCCGGAGCCATCGGCTGCCTCGGTGCTCCACATCGCCACGCCAGTTCTCAACGAGTCCGACCTGGATGCGCTGCCCCACCAGGGCCTGGCCACCACCACCCTCTCCACCCTCTACGGGCTTGAGCAGGGTCCAGCTGGCCTGGAGGCTGCTGTGCAGTGTCTCTGTCAGGCGGCGGAGCAGGCGGTGCGAGACGGCAGTCAGATCCTGGTGCTCTCCGACCGGGTTGCCGGTGGCCTGAGTGCCACCACCACCTTCATCCCGGCGCTGCTGGCGGTGGGTGCCGTCCACCAGCATCTGCTCAGGCTTGGGCTGCGCCTGCACTGCTCCCTGGTGATTGACACGGCCCAGTGCTGGAGCACCCACCACCTGGCCTGCCTGATCGGCTTCGGAGCCAGTGCCGTCTGCCCCTGGCTCACCTGGGAAACCACCCGCCACTGGCTGGCCCACCCCAAGACCCGCTCCCTGATGGAGCGAGGCAAGTTGCCGGAGATCGATGCCGCCAAGGCTCAGGCCAACGTGCGCAAGGCCCTGGAAGCTGGCCTGCGCAAGATCCTCTCCAAGATCGGTATCTCTCTGCTCGCCAGCTACCACGGCGCCCAGATCTTCGAGGCGATCGGCATCGGCGCCGATCTGATCGATCTGGCCTTCCGCGGCACCACCAGCCGAGTGGCGGGCCTCAGTGTCCGTGATCTCGCCAACGAAACCCTGGCGTTCCACGCCAAGGCCTTTCCTGAGCTCAACCGCACCAAGCTCGAGTTCATGGGCTTCGTGCAATACCGCTCCGGCGGTGAGTTCCATCTCAACAGCCCTGAGATGGCCAAGGCCCTGCACGCGGCCGTGGCCGCAGGCCCCGGCTACGACCATTTCGCCACTTATCGCACCCTGCTTGAGAACCGTCCTGTCACGGCCCTGCGCGACCTGCTCGAGCTGCGCCCAGCCCCCGCCCCATTGCCGATCGAGCAGGTCGAGAGTGTGGAGAGCATCTGCAGCCGGTTCTGCACCGGTGGCATGAGCCTGGGGGCCCTCTCCAGAGAAGCCCACGAGGTGCTTGCGGTGGCGATGAATCGCATCGGCGGCAAGAGCAACAGCGGTGAGGGAGGCGAGGATCCCGCTCGCTACCATCCGCTGACGGATGTCGACGCGGACGGCCGCTCGGCCACCCTGCCGACCCTGCGGGGCCTGGTGCCCGGTGACAGCGCCTGCTCGGCCATCAAGCAGGTGGCCTCGGGGCGTTTCGGGGTCACGCCGGAGTATCTGCGCAGCGGCCAGCAGCTGGAGATCAAGGTGGCCCAGGGGGCCAAGCCCGGCGAGGGCGGCCAGCTGCCCGGTCCCAAGGTGGATGCCTACATCGGCTGGCTGCGCAACAGCAAGCCCGGCGTGGCGCTGATCTCCCCGCCTCCGCACCACGACATTTATTCAATTGAAGACCTGGCCCAGCTGATCCACGATCTGCATCAGGTCCATCCCACCGCCAAGGTGTCGGTCAAACTGGTGGCCGAAATCGGCATCGGCACGATCGCCGCCGGCGTGGCCAAGGCCAATGCCGATGTGATTCAGATCTCCGGCCACGACGGCGGCACCGGTGCGTCTCCACTCAGCTCGATCAAGCACGCCGGCAGCCCCTGGGAACTTGGCCTTTCCGAGGTGCACCGCAGCCTTCTGGCGAACGGCCTGCGCAACCGGGTGCTGCTTCGCGCCGATGGCGGTCTCAAGACCGGCTGGGATGTGCTGATGGCGGCCTTGCTGGGTGCCGAAGAATATGGATTCGGTTCGGTGGCCATGATTGCCGAGGGCTGCATCATGGCCCGGGTCTGCCACACCAATAACTGCCCGGTGGGGGTGGCAACCCAGAAGGAAGCCCTGCGCAAGCGCTTCACCGGTCTGCCTGAGCACGTCGTCAATTTCTTCCATTACGTAGCCGAGGAAGTGCGCCAGCTGCTGAGCGTGCTCGGGGTGGCCCGCCTGGAAGACCTCATCGGCCGCGTTGAGCTGCTCCATCCCCGTCAGGTGGCCCTGGCCAAGACCAGCGCCCTTGATCTCACCTGCCTGCTGGCTCCGCTGCCTGGTCCCGACGACCGCAGTTGGCTGCGCCATGACAGCCAGGCCCACGGCAACGGAGTGATTCTGGAGGATGAGCTCCTGGTAGATCCCGAGGTGCTCTCGGCCATCGATCAGCATGGGTCGGTGGCCCGCCGACTGGCGATCGTGAACACCGATCGGAGTGTGGGGGCCCGCCTGGCCGGCGAGGTGGCTGCCCGCCATGGCAACAAGGGGTTCAAGGGCCTGCTCGATCTCTGCTTCGAGGGTGCCGCAGGCCAGAGTTTCGGTGCCTTCACGCTGCAGGGCATGAACCTTCGCCTGGAGGGGGATGCCAATGACTACGTCGGCAAGGGCATCAACGGTGGCCGCATCACGGTTGTGCCTTCCGCTGCAACCCGTGATCCCGGCAACCAGGTGATCCTGGGCAATACCTGCCTCTACGGCGCCACCGGTGGCGAGCTGTTCGCCCTCGGACGGGCCGGTGAGCGCTTCGCCGTCCGCAACAGCGGCGCGCGCACCGTGGTCGAAGGCTGCGGCGACCACTGCTGCGAATACATGACCGGTGGTGTGGTTGTTGTGCTGGGCAGCACCGGCCGCAACGTGGCTGCTGGCATGACCGGCGGAGTGGCCTTCCTGCTCGACTCGGAGGATGCCCTGGGAGGGCGTCTCAACCCCGAGATCGTCTCGGTTCATTCCCTGGAGACGCCAGAGCAGGAGCAGCTGATCAAACCGCTGCTGGAAGCCCATCTGGAGGTCACCGGCAGCCGCAAAGCGGCCGAGATCCTGGCGAACTGGCCTCAGTGGCGCTCACGCTTCAAGGTGCTGGTGCCCCCCAGTGAAGTGGCCACAGTTGGCCTGCTGGAGCGTGAGAAACTGGCCATGGCCACCTGAGCCTGGCCGTTCGGATTGGGGCGTAGCCAGCGATTCAGCTGCGCTCGAATTCAATCAGCCTCGAAAAGTAGAACGGAGCCTGGTTGAGGCTGCGGCGTTTGGGCTTGAAGCCGGCCTCAGCTGCGGCGGCCACGATGCCGTCCTCCCGCAGGGTGTAGGCCCGGGTTGTTTTGTTTGGCCCCGGGAACAGCTGCCCGATCGATTTGAGCAGGGCCAGCAGCGGGGTGTGGGGAGCAAAACTGACGATCAGCCGCCGCTCGGCCAATCCGGCCAGGTGGCGCACCATCTCCTCGGCCGCGGCCTGTGGGTAGTGAATGAACACGTCCAGGCAGACCACCGTGTCGTAGCGGCCCTGGAGGCTCTCCAGATCGGAGGCGCTGAACTGCACCCGATCAAGGCCGATGCCGCCGGCCTCCAGACGATGGCGGGCCTCCTCCACCATGGCTTCGGAGAGGTCGCTGGCGGCGATGCTGCCTGCCCCGAGCTGGGCCAGCGGCAGGCTGAGGCTGCCCACGCCGCAGCCTGCATCGCAGAAGCTGCGCTGGGGCAGGTCGCCCTCCTCCTGCAGCCACTCGAGCACCTGATCCACCGTCTTCTGGTGCCCCAGGCGGATGTTGCGCTGCACCTTGTTGACGTCGTCGCTGTCGCTGTAGATCCGTTTCCAGCGCTCGAAGCCCGTGCTGTTGAAGTAGTCGCGCACTTCTTCCTTCTCGGCCAGCTTGGCGCCGGCGTCAGGCGCTGGAGACGTGGCCATGGGTGCGCTTGTACGGGTGGGCGGATCTTAAGGAGCCGCTTCGGACCCACGCCGCCAGCGCAGCTCCCCGTCGGCCCCCGCATGCCAGCGCAGGGATTCGGCCAGGGGCCTTCCAAGCAGCATCTGAGACAGCGTGCGCCGCTCCCCGAGCACCCGCCGGGGCACAAGGGTCGCGGCGGCGATCGCCCGCCCAGGTTCGCCGCTCCAGCGGGCCAGGCGCGTCACCCCCTCCAGCAGGGGCAGGGTCACGCCCGCCAGGGTGCCGTCCTCCAACCTGCAGCTTCCGTCCTCCACCAGCAGCACCCGTTCATCCCAGCGGTGGCGCCCCTCGCTCAGGCCATAGGGTCCGAGCGCGTCGCTCACCAGCAGCACCTGTTCGGGTGCCAGCCGCTGCAGCAGTACCGCCATCGAGGGGGCCACATGCACCCCGTCTGCGATCAGCCCTAGGGCCACATCGCCGCGCAGCAGCGCAGCCGCCACCGGACCGGGGGCTCGCCGGTGCATGTCGGCCATGGCATTGAAGACATGGGTGAGCATGCCCACTCCCGCCGCGAAAGCCCGCCCTGCCTCGGCCTCCGTTGCCGCGCTGTGGCCCAGGCTCACCACGATGCCGTGCTGCCGCAGGGCGGCGATCACCGCTTCGGCCCCCTCCAGTTCCGGGGCAAGGGTCACCAGGGCGATCTCCTGCTCATGCCCGCTGATCCGCTCCTGCAGGGCCTCCAGGCTGGGGAGGGCCAGGTGGGCCGCCGGGTGGGCACCGCGACGCGCCTCGGCCAGGAAGGGGCCCTCCAGATGGGCGCCGAGAAGCTGGCAGCGCCCGGGTCGATGTTGGAGGCGGGCCTGATGCAGCACGGCCAGGGCCTGGCGCAGGGCAGGTACAGCGCAGGTCACCAGGGTGGGGCAGATCGCCTCCACCCCATCGTCCCAGAGCAGCTCCAGCAGCTCCAGCAGCCGCGGCAGGTCGGCCGGCTCCAGCTCGGGAAAGGCCAGCCCCAGGCCTCCGTTGATCTGCAGATCAACTCCCATGGGGCTGATCCAGTCGCCGTCCCAGTCGTCGCCGGCGGCGCAGCTGCCGGGATCGATTGCCAGCACCCGATCGATCAAACCCCGGCTGTCCACCCCGAGACGCCAGCGGCGCTCGGAGCCATGGCTGCAGCGCGACGCCTGGGGCAGGCGGACGTTGCTGATCCAGCGCACGGTCATCAGCTCCGGGGCGAACGGGCGGGAGAATGCCATCCTCGCCGCACGGCCCCCGCCGCTCCCCTTTGACCCTCGAACCCGTCTCCGCTGCCGTTGAGGGAGCCAACCCGCCGCCCCCCAGTTCCGGGGATGCCCCTCTCGTGGCCGTGGTGATGGGCAGCGATTCCGACCTGCCGACGATGCAGCCGGCGGTGAAGGTGCTTGAAGACTTCGGGGTGGGCGTGGAGGTGCGGGTGCTCTCGGCTCACCGCACCCCGCGGGAGATGCTGAACTTCGCGGAAACTGCAGCCAGCCGCGGCCTCAAGGTGATCGTGGCGGGGGCCGGCGGTGCCGCCCACCTGCCGGGGATGGTGGCGTCCCTCACCACCTTGCCGGTGATCGGTGTGCCGGTGGTCAGCCGGACCCTCTCGGGGGTCGATTCGCTTCATTCAATTGTGCAGATGCCGGCCGGGATCCCCGTCGCCACGGTGGCCATCGGCAACGGCACCAACGCCGGACTGCTCGCGGTCCAGATCCTGGCCACGGCCGATCCTGTCCTGGCCGAGCAGCTCAGGCGGCATCGCCTGGGGCTGCATGACCAGGTCTGCGCCAAGGACGCCCGCCTGGGGGAACTTGGCAGCAAGGCCTATCTGGCCGCCATGGAGGGCTGAGCAATGCTGGAGTCGGGTTCTGCACCAGCTCGTGGGCCGGAGCGGCCGGCGCCGGCGGCCGCCTGGATCTGGTGGCTGCTGCTGTTCTTCGCTGGTGCCCTCAGCCGCTGGCTCACTCGCACGGAGCTGGTGCAGGCCTGGGATGCGGGCAACTTCGTGCTTGCTCTCACCGACTTCGACCTGGATCGCCACCAGCCCCACCTGCCCGGTTGCTTCTGGTGGCTGATCAGCCTTGGACGCCTGAGCCTGCCGCTCACCGGGGGCAATGGGGTGGCGGCCCTGGAGTTGGTGAATGCGCTGGTGTCGGCGGCCGCGCTGCCCTTCGGCTGGATCCTGGCCCGGCGCTGGGGAGGGCAGCGGGCCGCCTGGTGGATGGTGGTGCTGCTGTTCAGCAGTCCCCTGCTCTGGTTTTACGCCAGTCAACCGCTCAGTTATGGCACCGAGCTGGGCTGGGTCACGGCGATCGCCTGCTGCGCCTGGTTCGTGGCCGAGGGGGATCAGCGCTTCCTGCCCCCCCTGGCGCTGCTGATGGCTACTGCCGGTGGCATCCGGCCGAACACCCCCCTGTTCCTGTTCCCCCTGGTGCTGGTGTGCTGCCTCAGGGGTAGCCGCCGAGGCCTGAAGGCCTGGCGGCTGCTGGTGGCTGTGGCACTCGGCCTCGGGGTGCTCGTGTGGTGGGGCCAGGCCTTTCTGGAGGAGGCGGGTGGGCTGGCCACGTTCTGGTCGCAGTTGATGTCCTGGAAGGGGGACCACGCCCAGCAGGCCTCCGACCGCGGGGTGCTGGGCAACAGCTGGTTGATGATCCGCACGGTGGCGCTCACGGCCCCGGCTGGTCTGGCCCTGGCCCTGGCCACCAGCAGGGCAGGGCCGGTCGCAAAGGCCCCTGGACCGCTCCCGCGCCAGGAACGGATCTGGCGGCGCTGGTTCATCGCCCTCTGGACGCTCCCCTCGGCCTCTTACCTGCTGGCCGTGCACTTCACCCGGATGGGACACGCCACCACGCTGCTGCCGGCCGTGCTGCTGCTGCTCGCCGCCCGCCTGGCGGAGCGGACAGGTGGGGCCGGGGCGCTGCGCTGGCCCCGCCCACTGCTGCTGGTGCTGGCCCTGCAATGCGCCCTCTTTCTGCTGGTGCCCGGCGATCGCTTTCTCGAGAATCTGCGCTCCTACGATCACGACTGGGGCCTGGCAATCCGCGCGGTGAAGCGCTTCGATCCCGCCACCACACTGGTGGTGGTGACCGGCCGTTCCAACCGCCGTGCCTATCGCCTGCCCTCGGTGCATCTTCCCGCCTACGACCACGGCGAGGCCGATCTGGTGCTCGACCAACGGGACGAGAGCATTGAAGTGCGACCTCCCCTGAAGCGGGTGGTGCTGATCGATCGCGGGCTGTCGGTGCAGCCTGACGAAGTGCCTGGCGGGCGGTTCGAGTCTCTGATCCCTGGGAGGCTGCAGCTGATCGATGTGGCGGTGCCTGCCTCAGGCCTGGAGGTGTTCCGCCGTCAGGTGAAGCCTCTGCCCCCAGCCGAGCCGGACCCGGCGGCGGCAGTTCCAGCACCATGATCCGCCCGGCCCCATTCACCACCTGGCAGCGGCTCGGCCTTGTCCTGCCCCTGCTGGTGCTCAATTTCTGGGTGCTGCGTCAGCTGTTGTTGCCGCTCGCTCCCTTCCCGGCGCTGTTTCTCACGGCTGCGCTGATCGCCTTTCTGCTTGATCTCCCCAGCCGCTGGCTGACGGGCCGGGGCCTGCCCAGGCCCCTCGCCCTCGCCCTGGTGCTCGGACTGGCCCTGCTGGTGCTTGTGCTGGTGGCCCTCTGGATCATTCCCCTGCTGGTGGAGCAGCTGGCGGACCTGCTCACGGCCTTGCCGGGCTGGTTCGTGGAGGCGGAAACCCTGCTCAACCAGGCCCAGGACTGGGCTGTGGAGCATGGCCTGCCGGCGGATTTCGGCGATCTCAGCAGTGCCCTGCTCACCCGCTCCACCCGGTACGCCTCGCAGCTCAGCCAGAAGCTGCTGGGACTGCTGGGTGCCACCCTCACCCTCACGATCAACAGCGTGATCGTGATCGTGCTGGCCATTTTCCTGCTGCTGGGTGGCGAGTCAACCAGTCGCGGACTGGCCCGTTGGTTGCCGGCCAGCTGGCGGGAGCTGGTGCTGGCCACCGTGAACCGCACCTTCCGCGGTTACTTCGGCGGCCAGGTGATTCTGGCGCTGATTCTGAGCTTGGCCCAGATCATGGTCTTCACCCTGCTGGGGATTCCCTATGGCGTGCTCTTTGCCGTGGCAATCGGGTCCACCACCTTGATCCCCTACGCCAGTGCCTTCACGATCGTGCTGGTGAGCCTGCTGCTGGCCCTGGAGGATCCACGCACCGGCCTGGAGGTGCTGGCTGTGGCGATTGCCGTGGGCCAGGTGGTGGACCAGGTGATCCAGCCCCGGTTGATGGGCAAGATCGTGGGGTTGCAGCCTGCCTGGCTGCTGCTCAGCCTGCCGGTCGGTGCTCGGATCGGCAGCCTGCTGGGCCTCGGCGACCTGCTGGGCCTGCTGCTGGCCGTGCCGGTGGCGAGCTGCCTCAAGGCCTTTCTCGATGAGGTGGCCCGTCGCCTGGGGCTGCCGGAGCCAGAACCATTCACCAGTCAGGCGGCCATGGCGCCGGTCTTCAGCCCGCCGCGATCAACCCCTGATGCTCCAGGTAACTGATCACCTGGGCCACGTTCTGCTCCAGCCTGCCGCCGGTGTCCACCCGCAGTTCAGGGGACTCCGGAGCTTCATAGGGGCTGGAGATGCCGGTGAAATCCTTGATCACGCCAGCGCGAGCCTTGGCATACAGCCCCTTGGGATCCCGCTGCTCGCAGACCGCCAGTTCGGCGGCGCAGTGAATCTCGATGAAATCCCCGGGCTGCACAAGGGAGCGGGCCCGATCGCGGTCGGCCCGGAAGGGTGACACGAAGGCGGTGAGGGTGATCACGCCGGCGTCGAGGAAAAGCTTGGCCACCTCGCCGATGCGCCGGATGTTCTCCTCCCGGTCGGCATCGGAGAAACCCAGGTCGTTGCAGAGGCCATGGCGAACGTTGTCACCATCGAGCAGGTAAGTGGCCAGCCCTCGCTGGAACAGTTCCACGTTCACGGCGTTGGCGAGGGTGCTCTTACCGGCGCCCGAGAGCCCCGTGAACCAGAGGATGGCGCTGCGGTGTCCCCGCTGGCTGGCGCGGGAGTCGCGGTCCACCGCGGCCTCATGCCAGACGATGTTGGTGGCGTTGCTGTCGGTGGGGGAGCTGGTCATCGACGTGGCTGACGTGTCTGGAAGGGTGGAGCGATGCTCTCACCTTCCAGACACCTCTGGTGGTCGGGGCTGCTCAGCCCCCCGCCTGTCTGGGCCGGAAGCCCTCTGCGGTGAGCGTCTCCAGGCAGATGGCCACCTGATCCCCCTGCAGCTCGATCACGCCGTCTTTGAGGGTGCCGCCGCTGCCGGCTCTGGCCTTCAGACGCTTGAGCAGGGCCCGGGCATCGGCGTCGTTGAGCTCCATGCCGGTGATGGCTGTCACGGTCTTGCCGCCCTTCCCCGCCTTGGTGCGCTGCACCCGCACCCGTTGCTGCGGGCGAGGGGTGTCCGCTGCCCCCGCAGCCGCTGGCCGGGCTGTGCTCGCCCCGGCGCTGAATTCCTGCCAGCCTCCCTTGCCCATGGCGCCCGTTGCCGCTACTCCGTCCATCACAGCGCACCCATGGGCTGATGGATCTGTCGCTGCGGCCCGCTTCCTAGGCTGAAGCACCCCGATCGATCACCGGTGACGAGCACCCTCCCCCCGATCCCCCAGGACTCCGCTGCCCTCACCGGTGCCGCAGCACTGGAGGAGGACGCCCGACCGAATGCGCTCGGTCGTTTCGGGCGTTACGGCGGGCAGTACGTACCGGAGACGTTGATGCCGGCCCTGGCGGAGCTGGAGCAGGCCGCAGCTGAGGCCTGGGCTGATCCTGCCTTCACCAGCAGGCTCGATCACCTGCTCAAAACCTACGTGGGCCGTCCCTCGCCGCTCTACGAGGCCGAGCGGCTCACAGCCCACTACCGGCGCCCAGAGGGTGGCCCCCGCATCTGGCTCAAGCGGGAGGACCTGAACCACACGGGGGCCCACAAGATCAACAACGCTCTGGGTCAGGCGTTGCTGGCCCTGCGCATGGGCAAGAAGCGGATCATCGCTGAAACCGGCGCCGGTCAGCATGGCGTCGCCACCGCCACAGTCTGCGCCCGCTTCGGCCTGGAGTGCGTTATCTACATGGGCGCCGAGGACATGCGCCGCCAGGCCCTGAACGTGTTCCGCATGCGCCTGCTGGGGGCCACGGTGCAGCCGGTCACCGCCGGTACCGCCACTCTCAAGGACGCCACCAGCGAAGCCATCCGCGACTGGGTCACCAACGTGGAGAGCACTCACTACATCCTGGGGTCAGTGGCCGGGCCCCACCCCTACCCGATGCTGGTGCGCGATTTTCACGCGGTGATCGGCGAGGAAACCAAGGTCCAGTGCCAGGCGGCTTTCGGCCGTCTGCCCGATGTCCTGCTGGCCTGCGTGGGCGGTGGCTCCAATGCCATGGGCCTCTTCCACCCCTTCGTCACCGACACCTGCGTCCGTCTGATCGGCGTGGAGGCTGCCGGCGAAGGGGTGGCGACGGGCCGCCATGCCGCCACGATCACCGAAGGTCGTGTCGGGGTGCTGCACGGTGCCATGAGCCTGCTGCTTCAGGACGAGCAGGGGCAGGTCCAGGAGGCCCACTCGATCAGCGCCGGTCTCGACTACCCGGGGGTGGGCCCCGAGCACAGCTACCTGCAGGAGCTGGGCCGGGCCGAATATGCCGCCGTGACCGACCGGGAGGCACTGGATGCGCTGCAACGGGTCAGTCTGCTCGAGGGCATCATCCCGGCCCTGGAAACGGCCCATGCCTTCGCCTGGCTGGAGCAACTCTGCCCCACCCTGGCGCCGGGCACCGAGCTGGTGATCAACCTCTCCGGCCGCGGCGACAAGGATGTGAACACTGTGGCCGACCAGCTGGGAGACCGATTGGCTGGCGGCTGACCCACCGGGCTCAGTCCGGAGGTTCCTGGGACTGCTCCCAGGGGAAGCGGGGCAGTTTCTGCATGGCCTGGCGCTGGGTTTCGATCCAGATCCTGTTGATTTCGGCGATCTCGCGGGCGCCCCGCTCCAGCCGCTGGTGGTGCGCCACCACCAGGCTGTCGCGGGGGTAGAGAGCCACCTCGAAGGGAGGCCCCACGGTGAGGTTGGAGCGGCGGGTGATCACCTGCGACACCAGGCAGAGCCGGGCTGCGTCTTCCAGCGACATCCGGCAGTGCCCCACCGCATCGAGGGGGGGTTTGCCGTACTTGCTCTCCCCGATCTGCAGGAAGGGCGTTTCCGGGGTGGCCATGATCGTGTTGCCCTGCGGGTAGATCAGGTACAGGCCATGGGGCTGGCCGGCGATCTGGCCGCCGAGGATGAAGCTGGCTTCACCGCTGGCGCCTACCTGGTGCAGCGCCGAGTGATTGTCGTTCTGCACTTTCACGCTGAGCCGGCCGATGTAGGCGGCCACCTCGAACAGGTAGTTGGCACTGAGCAGGTCGTGCTGTCTGGGGGGCACGCCGGAAGCCCCCTGACTGGCCAACGGCCGCCCCGCCAGGCCCGGACCATCGCGCCGGGCCTGATTCAGGTCGCGCTTGATGTGGTTGATCACGGCCTGGGTGGTGGCCAGGTTGCCGGCGGCCAGAAGCATGAACAGCCGGTCGGGAGCCGGCTCGAAGGTGTACAGCTTTCTGTACGACGAGATGTAGTCGACCCCGGCGTTGGTGCGGGAATCGGAGGCCATCACCAGACCGGCCTCCAACCAGAACCCCACGCAATAGGTCATTCCGTTGGGGCCTCAGCTGAGCAGACGTTGCAGGCTAGTGGCCACGGAGCGCACCGCTGAGATCGCCGTGGCATAGGCCATGCGCATCGGTCCAAGCAGGGCCACCTGGCCCTCGCTGCCGTCCCCGCTCCGATAGGTGGCTCGTACCACGGCGCACTGGCGCAGGGCCGGATGGGGATGCTCCGCTCCGATCCAGATTCCCTCAGGTTCCTGCTGCTGGGCCGGTTGCAGCAGTCGCAGAGGCTCCTCCTCCACCAGCTGCAGCAATGGTCTGAGATCAGCGCTGCGGCTGAATTCGGGCTGGGCCAGCAGTCCGCCCATGCCCACGACCAAGGCGCCATCGCCATCGCTGCTTCGGACCTGGCGATGGCTGCGCAGAGCCTGGCGCAGCACGCCGCCGCTGCTGCGCAGCTGGGAGGGCAGGCTCTCCCAGCGGATCAGGCCCCCGGGGGGGCGATCGAGTTCCGTCTGCAGCCACCCTTCCAGGGCAGGCAGCTCAAGGCCGCTTCCTGTGGGGAGCCGCAGGTTGAGGCTGCTGGCCACCAGAGCGTTCTGCACCAGCAGCACCAGCAGCCGCTCGCCGTTGGGCACCAGCCGGATCGCCTGCAAGCGTGATTCAGCCCGCTGGGGACGGGTTATCAGGCTCATCAGACCGGTGAGATCCGCCAGGCGACGGGCCAGATGCAGCAGCAGATCATCCAGGGCCGCCCATTGCAGGCTCAGGCCCAGCATTTCCCGTTGCAGTTGCACTGCCCCGGCACCAGGGGCCGGCAGGAGAGCATCCACGTAGAGGCGGTAGCCCTGCTGGCTGGGGATGCGGCCAGCTGACGTGTGGGGCTGCAGTAACAGGCCCCGTTGTTCAAGGGCTCCCATGGTGGATCGCACAGTGGCTGGGCTGGCTGGCAAGCCGAAGCGGCGGATCAGGGTGCTGCTGCCCACCGGCTCCATGGTGTCGACGTAGTGATGCACCGTGGCCTGCAGCACCTGCTGTTGGCGGTGGGGCAGGGCGATCACATGCGAGCTGGCGGAACGTCTGGAGCTGATGGTAGGGAAAGATTCCTCATGTCAAGGTCACTCTGTTGCGGCCAGGCCAGGAACCGGCTCTGCGGATCAGCTCTCAATAGCGCGGCACGGAGGGATCCACCTCCACACTCCAGGCGTCGATTCCCCCCTGCAGGTTGAGCACGTCGTCATAGCCCTGGGCCTCCATCAACCAGCAGGCGAACTGCCAGCTGCGGATTCCGGCATGACAGAGCACCACCACCGTCTGGTCCCGCCCGATCAGGCTTTCGATGCGCTCCACCCACTCGGCTGAGCGGCTCAGCGGCAGATGCAGCACCGGCTCTGGCAGCGAGGCCAGCTCCAGTTCAGCGGGTTCGCGCACGTCCACCAGCTGCAGCGGCTCCCCGTCGATCAGCCGTTGCTGGAGTGCGCTGGCGCGGATGGCCCTGGGGGTCGGGGTGGTCATGGCGTCCATGGTGGCGGGATCGGCTCAGCACTGGGTCCTGGGGACCTGGGGCTGTCAGCGGGCGTGGTCATGGATGAAGATGACAGGAACCCTGCGTGCGGCGCATGAAGGCCCGCCCCTTCCTGGCGGCTGTGCTGACGGCAGCACTGCTCCTGCTCTCCCTGGGAGGAGGCTTCTGGTGGCTGGCTCTCCGTCAGAGTCCCTTGCGCCTGGAGCAGCAGTCACTGCACCTGCCCCTGGCGGCCCGCTTCGTGCCGAGGAGCGCGCTGCTCAGTCTTCACCTGCTGGTCAAACCCGACGACCTGGTGGCCTACGCCAGGGCCGTGGCTCCGCCGTCCCAGCGACGGGAAGCGGCCGAGCTGATGACGAACCTGCGCGATGGCGCCTTCGCCACGGCCGGCCTGGCGTACTCCAGTGAGCTGGCCGGATGGCTGGGCCCTGACACCAGCCTGGCGGTGATCGCTCCTGAGGGGAGCGGTGGTCCCAGCGGCTGGTTGCTGGCTCTCGGGTGCCGCGAACCCGAGGGTGCCCGCCTCTTTCTGCAGCGCTTCTGGCAATCCCGCAGCCTTGCAGGCACTGCCCTTCAGATCAGCAGTTACCGGGGCATGGGGCTGATCAGTGGACGCGGCGCCCTGGCTGGTGAGTCAAGCCAGCCACTGGCCACGGCCCTGATCGACGACCAGCTGGTGTTGATCGCCTCCGGCCGCGGTGTGCTGGAGCAGGCCCTCGACGTCTCCCAGATCGAGGAACTCAACCAGGCAGGACAACACTCGCTCCAGGCCGCCGTAGGTCGGCTGGAGAAGGGAGTGGCCCTGCTCACCGCCCGCCCGCAGGCCTTCAGCGACTGGCTCGATCTACCCACCACCCTGAAGGGGGCTGAGGGGGTGGGTGACCTGGTGGTGACCCTGATACCCGACGGCCGGAGTCTCCAGCTCCAGGGGCTCCTGCCTGTGCGCCAGCAATTGCAGCAGCTGCAGCTGGATCCGCTGCCCGACTTTCCTGCCCAGCTACGCGGGCCAGTGGCCAGCCTGGCCCTGATCCAGGATCCGGCCTCCCTGCTGGCGGAGCCTGGCGAGCAGGCCAGCTCTGACCTCTGGAATGACCTGGTGGGCCCGCTGCTGCGCCAGGCTCTCGCTCAGCTGAATGGGCCGCTGCCATCGTTGGTGGCGGCCGCCAACCATGGACCCTTGCTGGGCCTGCTCCGGGAGGGGGGCTGGATGCTTGCCACCGCCGCTTCCCCCCTGGCCACCGAGCAGCTGAGCCCTCCCCTGCTCCAGCAGGGCTACAGCCCAGCACCCCTGAATCGTGCTGGCCAGACCCTTCAGGTCTGGAGCCGCCTGGAGGCCCGCTCCGGCAAAGGCGATCCCGACCGCCTGCAGGCCACGCTGGCCGGTGCCCGCTTCGATCAGGGCGAGACGTCCTGGTGGAGCGAGGGCCTGGCGGCCCTCGAAGATCAGCTGCAGGGCCGCCAGCCCCCTCCCCGGGAGCGAATCGAGCAACTGCAGGCTCTGGGCAGCAGGGGTGCTCCTCTGCAGGCTGCCCTGGCCGCTGGGCCCGCACAGGCCCTGCTGGCACCTTGGCACCCGTGGCAACTGGTCTCCAGCCTGGTGGGCCATCCCCTGCTGGCCGGCGTGCAGGGCCTGGCCTTCAGCCTGGCGATCGAGCCGCCCTTGCCGGAGGATGCGCCGCCGCCGCTGGGCCCCTCTTCGCTGCTCGCCCTGCGGGCACGCCTGGAGCTGGGTTGACCATGGCCACCGTTTCCCTGCTGTTGCTGCGCCATGGCATTGCCGAGGAGCGCCAGGAGCCTGGTCCTGGAGTGCGGTCCGATCGTGAGCGCCCGCTGACGGAACGGGGGCGCCGTCGGACTGCCGCGGTGGTGCGGCGGCTGCTTGAGCTTGACCTGCACTGCGATCAGCTGTTGAGCAGTCCGCTGGTGCGGGCGCTCCAGACAGCCCAGATCGCCCGGGAGGAGGGCCTCTGCGCTGCGTTGGCGATCGCGGCGGAACTCTCCCCCGACGCTGACCCGATGCCTCTGCTGGGGAAGTGGCTGGCGGTGGATGGTCCCCTGGCCGCTGGAGGCCGCCTTGGGCTGGTGGGCCATGAGCCCGATCTAAGTGCACTGGCCGCCCGCCTCTGCGGCGCTCCTCCCGGGGCCTTGTGCCTGAAGAAGGCCGGAGTGGCGTTGCTCGAACTGCCCGCCCCCCGCAGCGTTGGCGAACAGCCGCTTATGGGCAGCGCCTGCCTGCGCCTTCTGCTCAGCCCAGCATGCCTCATCTGAGGGGTGGTCAGCAGGGCTACGGCAGGGGGCGGAGCCTCGGCCTAGCTTCGGATCTGAAGCCGGGATGATGCGGATGGTGGTGGATGCAAACCGGGTTGCGACAGAAGCGGCACCCGTCTTCCGTCCTGGGCTGGAGGGTGTACCGGCGACCCAGTCGGCCATCTGCGACATTGACGGTCTCCAGGGTCTGCTCACCTACCGCGGCTATCCCCTGGAGGAACTGGCTGCCCACAGCACCTTCCTCGAAACCACCCACCTGCTGATCTGGGGTGAGCTACCCACTGTCGAGAGCCTGCGGGCCTTCGAACAGGACGTGCAGATGCATCGGAGGGTGAGCTTCCGGATCCGGGACATGATGAAGTGCTTCCCGGCCAACGGGCACCCCATGGACGCGCTGCAGTCGAGCGCGGCCTCTCTGGGGCTGTTCTATTCCCGCCGTGCCCTGGATGATCCCGGTTACATCGAGGCGGCCGTGGTGCGCCTGATCGCCAAGATCCCCACGATGGTGGCCGCCTTCCAGCTGATCCGTCTGGGCCAGGATCCGATCCAGCCCCGCGATGATCTCGCCTATGCGGCCAATTTTCTCTACATGCTCACCGAGCGTGAGCCCGACCCGTTGGCGGCCCGCATCTTCGATGCCTGCCTGATCCTGCACGCCGAGCACAGCCTCAACGCCAGCACCTTCAGTGCCCGCGTCACTGCCAGCACCCTCACCGATCCCTACGCCGTTGTGGCCTCTGCCGTCGGCACCCTGGCCGGCCCTCTGCACGGCGGTGCCAACGAGGACGTGCTGGCCATGCTCGAGCAGATCGGCAGCGAGGACCGGGCCGAAGCCTGGCTGGATCGGGCCATTGCCGAAAAGCAGAAGATCATGGGTTTCGGGCACCGTGAATACAAGGTCAAGGACCCCCGGGCCGTGATTCTCCAGGGGTTGGCCGAGCAGCTGTTCGACCGTTTTGGGCACGACGCCATGTACGACGTGGCCAGGCGGCTCGAGGAGGTGGCCTCCGAGCGCCTTGGCCCCAAGGGCATCTACCCCAACGTTGACTTCTATTCAGGGCTGGTTTACCGCAAGCTGGGCATCCCCAGGGATCTGTTCACGCCGATCTTCGCGATCGCCCGGGTGGCTGGCTGGCTGGCTCACTGGAAGGAGCAGCTGGGGGCCAACCGCATTTACAGACCCACGCAGATTTATACCGGTTCCAAGCGCAGGAGTTGGTTGCCTCAGGATGCCCGCATTGCCCTGCCAGCCGTTTAAGTTGCCCCCATCTCAGCTCGACGCGGAGTTGTCACGGTGTTGATCGACCCGGCACCAGTCCCCTTGATCACCAGCTGGCCTGACCTTGCTGTGGTGGGCCCTGGTATTGACCTTCAGTCCAGTTTCACCAGCACCCTGGAGGGATTCGGCCTCAGCCAGGGCACGGCCTATCTGCTCTGGCTGCCCCTGCCGATGCTGCTGGTGCTGGTGGCGGCCGTCATCGGCGTGTTGGTCAACGTCTGGCTGGAGCGCAAGATCTCCGCCGCCGTGCAGCAGCGGATCGGCCCTGAATACGCCGGCGCCCTCGGGGTGCTGCAGCCGATGGCCGATGGCCTCAAGCTGCTCTTCAAGGAAGATGTCATCCCCAACCGCGCCGACGGGCTGCTTTTCACCCTCGGTCCGGTGCTCGTGCTGGTGCCGGTGATCCTGTCCTGGCTGGTGGTGCCCTTCGGTCAGAACCTGCTGATCAGTGATGTGGGCATCGGCGTGTTCCTCTGGATCGCCCTCAGCAGCATCCAGCCGATCGGTCTGTTGATGAGCGGCTACGCCAGCAACAACAAGTACTCCCTGCTGGGGGGTCTACGGGCCGCGGCCCAGTCGATCAGTTACGAGATCCCCCTGGCCCTGGCGGTGCTGGCGGTCGTGATGATGAGCAACTCGCTCAGCACCGTCGACATCGTCAACCAGCAGAGCGGAGCCGGCATTCTCAGCTGGAACATCTGGCGCCAGCCGGTGGGCTTCCTGATCTTCTGGATCTGCGCCCTGGCCGAGTGTGAACGGCTCCCCTTCGACCTTCCAGAGGCGGAAGAGGAGCTCGTTGCCGGCTATCAGACCGAATACGCCGGCATGAAGTTCGCCCTCTTCTACCTGGGCAGCTACATCAATCTGGTGCTCTCGGCCCTTCTGGTGGCCGTCCTCTATCTCGGCGGCTGGGGTTTCCCCTTTCCGGTGGAGTGGTTGGCTGCTGCCCTGGGCCAGTCGGTGGACGCCCCTCTGGTGCAGGTGATCACCGGTTCCCTGGGCATCGTCATGACGGTGCTAAAGGCCTACCTTCTGGTATTCATCGCCATCCTGCTGCGCTGGACACTGCCGCGGGTGCGCATCGACCAGCTTCTGGATCTGGGCTGGAAGTTCCTGCTGCCCATCGCCCTGGTCAATCTGCTGGTCACCGCTGCTCTGAAGCTCGCCTTCCCAGCCTTTTTCGGCGGTTGAGAGGCCAGCCGGTCATCATGGGTTCAGCCCCCCGATTCCTGCCCAGCCACAGCTCCAACCCTTCAGCTCCTGTCCACGTTCCACTCCGACTCCTCCTCCATGTTCGGATTCCTGCAAAAGGTCGGTGACTACACCAAGGACGCCCTTGGCGCGGCCAATTACATCACCCAGGGCCTCTCGGTCACTTTTGATCATCTGCGCCGCCGCCCGATCACCGTCCAATACCCTTATGAGAAGCTGATTCCCTCGGAGCGTTACCGCGGCAGGATCCACTACGAATTCGATAAGTGCATCTCCTGCGAGGTCTGTGTGCGGGTGTGCCCAATCAACCTGCCGGTGGTTGATTGGGTGATGAACAAGGAGACAAAGAAGAAAGAGCTGAAAAATTACTCCATTGATTTTGGAGTCTGTATTTTCTGCGGTAATTGCGTGGAGTACTGCCCCACCAACTGCCTCTCCATGACTGAGGAATACGAGCTGGCGGCCTTTGATCGCCACAGTCTCAATTACGACAACGTTGCTCTGGGTCGCCTGCCCACCAGCGTCACCAGTGATCCGGCCGTGATGCCGCTGCGCGAGCTGGCTTACCTGCCCAAGGGTGAGATGGACCCCCATGGGGTCGACCCCTCCAGACCGAGAGCCGGTCAGCTGCCCGAGCAGGTGCAGGCTGAGATGGCTGCCGCAGCGGCCAAGCCCGCGGAGAACGCCTGATGACGATCGCGTCCGTCACCCAGCTCGTCTGCTTCATTGCCCTTTCCCTCACTCTGGTGCTGGGGTCTCTGGGGGTGGTGCTGCTGCCCAACATCGTCTATTCCGCCTTCCTGCTGGCTGGCGTGTTTCTCTCGGTGGCGGGCCTCTATCTGCTGCTGAATGCCAGTTTCGTTGCCGCAGCCCAGGTGCTCGTTTATGTGGGCGCCGTGAATGTGCTGATCCTGTTCGCGATCATGCTCGTGAACAAGAAGGAGGCCATGGCTGAGATCCCCGGCCTGCTTCTCCGACGCGTCCTCTCAGGGGCCGTCTGCCTCGGGCTGTTTTTGTTGATCCTGCGGGTCGATCTCACCACTCCATGGGCAGTCCCGGGGCCCATCCCCCTCGGAGACGACTCCACGGTGCTGATCGGGATCCACCTGTTCAGCGATTATCTCCTGCCCTTTGAGCTGGCCTCTGTGCTGCTGCTGATGGCGATGATCGGAGCGATCGTGCTCGCCCGACGTGATGTGTTCAGCAGCGATGTGATCACGGGCGAAGCTGCGGATCAGGGACTGATCGAAAAAGAGCGCACGCCCCTGCTGCTGGAGAGCACAGCCGGCGAGACCAACCTGCTGGAGAAAGTCTGATCATGCCCGCCACTTCCATCGACATTCCGCTGCAGGCCTACCTGGTGCTTGCAGCCATCCTCTTCTGCACCGGGGTCTGGGGTTTGATCAACAGCCGCAATGCCGTGCGCGTGCTGATGAGCATCGAGCTGATGCTCAATGCCGTGAATATCAACCTCATGGCCTTTTCCAGCTACATCGATGGTCAGCAGATTCGTGGGCAAGTCTTTGCCATTTTTGTGATCACGGTCGCGGCCGCCGAAGCTGCCGTGGGTCTGGCGATCCTGCTCTCTCTCTATCGCAACCGCGAAACTGTCGATATGGAGCGCTTCAACCTGTTGCGTTGGTGAACGGTCCCGCCGCTTACTCACTTCTGAGGCCATTCAGGATTCGCGCTTGATTCCATGCAGCTCCAGAGGGTCTGGCTGATCGTTCGCACAGGCAGCCAGGCCGCCCAGCGTCAGGCTCGCCGCTGCTGTGAAGATCTGCGCTCCCAGGGGGTTCAGGTTTCCGTGGCCAGCAGTGGAGCCAGCTCCAATCCATTTCCGGGCCTGCTGGCCACCGAGCCTTGCCTGCCTGACCTCACTGTGGTGCTGGGCGGGGATGGCACCGTCCTGGGGGCGGCCCGTCACCTCGGCCCGCTGGGGGTGCCGATTCTGAGTTTCAACGTGGGCGGGCACCTCGGCTTCCTCACCCATGAACGCAAGCTCCTGGTGCTCAGCACCACCTCCTCAGACGACAACCTCTGGCAACGGCTGCGCGATGACCGCTTCGCCCTCGAGCGCCGCATGATGCTGGAGGCCTTCGTTGATCGTGGCGACGGAGTTCCGGAAGGGGATGAGCCGGAAGACCCTGCCAGCGATGGGCCCGCCCGGCTGCACCGTGCGCTCAACGATTTTTATTTCCGCCCTTTCCTTGATGAGCTCTCGCCCACCTGCGTGCTTGAGCTGGAGATCGACGGGGAGGTCGTGGACCAGTTTCGCGGCGATGGTTTGATCATCGCCACCTCCACCGGCTCCACTGGATATGCCATGGCGGCTGGAGGGCCGATTCTCCATCCCGGCATCGATGCCATCGTGGTCAATCCGATCTGCCCGATGAGCCTCTCCAGCCGACCGGTGGTGGTGCCACCACGCTCCCAGCTGGCGATCTGGCCGCTGGGTGAGCCGAGCCGGCGGGTGAAGCTCTGGAAGGATGGCGCCCACGCCACGGTGCTGGAGCCGGGGGATCGCTGCGTCGTGCAGCGCTCCGGCCACTGCGCCCTGATGGTGGTTCTGCAGCAGAGCCCCTCCTATTACCGCACCCTCAGCCATAAGCTGCACTGGGCTGGCGACCTTACCTCCTCAGAACCCTCCGCCAACTGAACGGAGCAGCGCCAAGCCGACGGCCCTGGCAGCAGGATGACCTGATCGTCTTGGCTGAGTGGATCGGTGTCTCTGGAGATCGAGCGCCGCTTCCTCGTGGGGGGAACCGGGTGGAGAGAGCACATCCTCTGGCGGCAGCACCTTTGCCAGGGCTATCTGCAGACTTCAGCCGATGGGGTCACCGTGCGGGTGCGCCTGGAGGACAGGCGAACCGATGCGACGGCGACGGCAGGACGGTTGGTGGTTCAGCCTGATCCGGAGCGTTCAGCGGGCTGCTCGGAGGGTGGTGCCAGGGCGTGGCTGACCCTCAAGGCCACCGTCACCGCCATCACCCGGAAGGAGTTCGAGTATGTGATTCCAGCCGACGACGCCCGCCAGCTGCTGGGTCTGGCCGCGGCCAGCCTGAGCAAGGAGCGCTACGGGCTTGATCTGCCTGGCGGAGACTGGGTGCTTGATGTATTCGAAGGAGAGAACGCCCCCCTGGTGGTGGCGGAGGTGGAGCTGGAGCGGGAGGACCAACCCCTGACGCTGCCGTCCTGGTGCGGTCGGGAGATCACCGGTCGTGGGGAGCTCAGCAATGCGGCCCTGGCCAGACGCCCCTGGAGCTCCTGGTCAGAGGCGGCCCGGCAGGAACTGTTGGTGGATAGTCTTTGTAACGACAGCGACATCCGCTAGGATTTCGTTAAGGATTTCTCCTTAATTCCCCCTTCCCCAGCTGCGTCCGTGATTGGCCTCTACGACCACCAAGGCCTTCTCCGCTTCGCCGGCCGCGACAGCGATGATTGCCTCGACTACGCCGATCTGTTCGGGCTCGGACCAGACGGCTATATCCTCCAATCCCTCACGGCCTGCGCTGAGGTGCCACCCCTGCCGAGGGCCCTATCGGTCGCCACGGCCCAGAGTGTCTGATTGGCCAGGGGTGCTGCTCTGATACTGAAAGCATTGATTCTGGATCACTGCTGGATTTTGGAGCGCCATTGAGTGCCCGCACCCCCGGCACCTGCAGGCGTCGCGGCTGAGTCCGGAACTCAGCTTTCAGGGCTGGGTAAATTGCAGCAATTGAAACCATCTCGGCAGATCTTGCCGTTGTCCATCGCCCAGTTCAGCAAGGCGACCCGATTCTTGGCGCCGGTCTTGGTGAAGATATTGCTGACGTGGTTGTCGACCGTTCGCTTGCTGATCATCAGCTCAAGGGCTATCTCTTGATTGGTCAGGCCCGTCGCAACCCGCTCGATGATTTCCAATTCGCGTTCCGAAAGGCTGGAGCGCAGTTGGATGAGATTGTCTCGATCGGACATCCAGACTCCACACCTCCACTGGCCCACTGTAAGCAGCAGCCGTTGACGCATGATGGGCCCTGAGCGATCCCCTGTCCCTTGCTTCTGCGCCAGGCCCTGGAGACCGGTCAGTTCGCGATCACGGCTGAGGTGACCCCGCCGAGGGGAGGCGACCCCAGCCGAACCCTCGCCGTGGCCGCCAAGCTGCGCGGACTGGTCCATGCCGTCAATGTCACCGATGGCAGCAGGGCAGTGATGCGGATGAGCAGCCTCGCCCTCTGCCGCCTGCTCCTTGATGCCGGACTCGAGCCCGTGCTGCAGCTGGCCTGTCGCGACCGTAACCGGATTGCCCTCCAGGCCGATCTGCTCGGAGCCCATGCCCTCGGCATCCGCAATGTGCTCTGCCTCACCGGAGACCCGGTGGGTGCCGGTGATCAGCCAGGCGCCCGGGCCGTCAATGAGCTGGAAGCCGTGCGCCTGCTGCAGTTGGTGGGCCATCTCAACGCTGGCCTCGATCCAGTGGAGGGCCTGCTGCCGGATGGTTCCACGGCCCTGTTCCCAGGGGCTGCGGCCGACCCCCAGTCGAGCAGTTGGAGCGGCCTGCGGGCCAGGGTGGCGCGTAAGCAGGCCGCCGGTGCGTGCTTTCTGCAGACCCAGATGGTGATGAATACAGAAGCCCTGCGCCGCTTCTGCGGGGAGATCAGTGAACCCCTGGGTCTGCCGGTGCTGGCTGGGGTGTTCCTGCTCAAGTCGGCGCGGAACGCGGCCTTCATCAACCGGGTCGTGCCTGGGGCCTCGATTCCCCAGCCGATCATCGACCGGCTCGCGGCTTCAGCGGATCCGGCGGCCGAAGGTGTGGCGATCGCCGCCGAGCAGGTGCGCTCCTACAGCGCCATTGCCCAGGGTGTTCACCTGATGGCCGTGAAGGCGGAGGAGCGCATACCCCTGATCCTGGCTGAGGCCGGTGTTTCGGCTCCTGGGGGATCGCTGCCGATGGACGTCAGTTCTCTCCCACACTGAGGGCAAGGTCCGTGCCAAGCAGATCAGCCATCGCCTTCTGCTGGGGCGAGGGCTGCACCACATCCTGACGGCGCACGTCGGTGATCAGCCAGTCGAGCGAAGCTTCCTGCAGGTCGAAGTGGTCGCCGTTGCGATCCACGCAGTAGCGGCCGAACACCAGCTTCTCCACCAGACGTACGCCGGCACCGATGCGGGAGTAATCGAAGATGATCGAGTTGTCGATCGTGGCGCCTTCACAGATGTGGCAGCTCGGTCCGATCATCGCCGGCCCCACGATCGTCACCCCAGGATCGATGCGGGTCATGCCCCCCACATAGATGGGCCCGGTCACGTTGATCTTGTCCCAGTCGGCGGCCACGTTCAGACCCGTAAAGATCCCAGGCCGCACTTCCCGGCCTGGCACCTGCACCTGACGCACTTCGCCCTTGAGCACGCTGCGGATCGCCTGCCAGTAGTCGGGCACCTTGCCGATGTCCACCCACTCGAAATCCATCGGCAGGGCGTAGAAGGGGGCTCCTGCAGCCACCAGCCGGGGGAAGAGATCGGCACCGATGTCGAAGGGAACGCCGGCAGGGATGTGTTCGAGAACCTCGGGTTCGAAGATGTAGATGCCGGTGTTGATCATGTCGCTGGCGGCCTCCTGGATGGAGGGCTTCTCCTGGAAGCTCAGCACCCGGCTGTCCTGATCGGTGACCACCACGCCGTAACTGCTCACCTGGTCCTTGGGCACCTGCTTGGTGACCAGGGAGGCCATTGCGCCTTTCTCCTTGTGGCGGCGCACAGCCTCGGTGAGATCGAGGTCGATCAGGGCATCGCCGCAGAGCACCACGAAGGTGTCGTCGAAAAATGGTTGAAAGGTCTGGATTTTCTTGAGGCCGCCAGCGGAACCAAGGGCTGCGCCGATCAGTTCGCCGTCTTCGATGCGCCCTTCGAAGCTGTAGGCGATCTCCACGCCGAAGCGCTGGCCATCTCTGAAGTAGTTCTCGATCTCCTCGGCCAGGTGTGAAACATTGACCATCACTTCGGTGAACCCGTGCTCACGAAGCAGCTCAAGCAGAAACTCCATAACGGGTTTCTGCAGGATCGGGATCATCGGTTTGGGGATCGTGTGGGTGATGGGCTGCACCCGAGTTCCCTTTCCGGCCGCGAGAATCATGGCCTTCATGGGCACCTGTCCGCTTCTGATCAGACTTTGGGCAGCCTAAACAAGACCCTCAGGCGGCCTGTGCTTGCCGAGCCGGAGCCGGAGCTGGCCCCAGTCCCTGAGGCTGGGCGGAGGTCAGCCTGCCCACTCCTTCCAGGCAACCCCTGAGGAAGAGGGGCCCGAACAGATCACCACCCTGCTGCAGGTCGATCCTGCCCTGGGAGCAGAGGAAGAGCAGGGCCCAGAAAACCCCCACCCGGTCCTGGTCCAGATCCGCCGGTGCGGCCTCGGCCCAGGCTTCCACCAGCACCTCGAAGTTCACCCAGTCGCTGGCGGCGTGCCACTCCAGGAGGAAGTGGCTGAGGGCTGCGGTGGTTTCGGGAAGTTTCTCGCGGTGGGCCAGGGCCGCCACCTGCTCGATCGCCGCCCGCTCGCTGTAGCGACGTCCGCGTTGTCTGGTTCGCCCGCTCGCTTCCCCCTGCTCCAGCCGCTCGGCGATGTCCTCCAGCTGGCGGATCAGTTCCCCCAGTGTGACGGGGCGCTGCAGCGGCGGTGGAGCCACGGCCCGCCGCAGCAGGTGACGTTCCGGCCGGCGCGGCAGCTGGAAGGAGAGCAGCTCAAAGGAGTCGGCGCCATCCTCATCGATGCTGAAGGCCTCCAGCTCCGGCTCCGGTGGCAGGGTCTGTTGCTCGAGGATCTCGGCCTTCAGGCTCACCAGCACAGAAGCGGCCAGGAACGCCTCGCTGGTGGCGGCCAGATCGCTCTCGAAGCTGCCCCCCTCACCGGGCCGGCTCACCAGCCGGGGGGCGCCGATCCGCTGGCGCAACTGGTCCAGGAAGCCGTCGACCACGGCAATGACATCGACGTCCCAGGGGTCAATCTCGCCACGCTCGGCGGCATCCTGAAGCAGGCGAATCGCCAGCCTGGCGCCTGCATCAGCCAAGTTCTTTCCACGTCTGCCGGAAACGTACCCCGCCTGGGGTCCGAGGGCCAGCCGGGCCCTGGTTCAGATTTCGTCAGGCTCGAGCTCTGGGCTCGGAGCTGAACTCTGACCGGCGGCCGGCAGCAGGCTCAGCTGCGCATCGACAGTGGCCCGGTAGCGCTGGATGTCTGCTTCCAGCTCCTGGATCCGCACCTGCTGGGCCTCCAGCTCGCCCTGCTCCTGCAGCTCCTCCACCTTCTTGACGACGCCGGTCCAGACGGCGAACACCCAGGCGGAGGTGGCACCGATGCCTCCCACCACCAGCATCATCGCCGCCAGGGGCAAGGTGGCGCTCACCCCGGGCAGAAAGTGCACCGTGGTGGCGGTGGTGTTCTCCAGGGTGAACATCACCGTGGCCAGGCCAAAGCTGAAGATCAGCAGGAAGTTCAGCTGACGCATGGTTCGAGACGCTTGATGCGAGGCGAAAGGGTGAAGGCTGGAGCAGGGGGGGATGGGCGGTCGGTATTCCGCAGAGTTTCGTAACCCCTCGCTCAGGGCAGCAGCGGCGCCACCAACAGGGGCTGATGGGCCTCCACGCCAGGGCCGATCAGGGCCAGGGGAGGGTTCTGACGGATCAGGCCCTGGCGTCCGGCTGGAATCATGCGGGCCATGGAGGCCTCTTCCCGTTGCACCAGGGCCTCGATCGAGGCGCGGTAGCTGTCGGTCATCAGGCGCGGATAGAGACCGATGCCGATGATCGGCACCAGCAGGCAGGAGATGACGTAGATCTCACGCGGTTCGGCGTCGACCAGCTTGGTGTGGGAGGCCAGCTCGGTGTTCTCCTTGCCGAAGAAGATCTCCCGCAGCATCGAGAGCAGGTAGATCGGGGTGAGGATCACCCCAACGGCCGCCAGGACCGCCATCACGATGCGGAAGCTGAGCGAGTAGGCCTCGCTGGTGGCGAAGCCCACGAACACCATCAGCTCGGAGACGAAGCCGCTCATGCCAGGCAGGGCAAGGGAGGCCAGGGAGCAGACCGTCCAGAGGGCGAACATCTTGCGCATCTTCTGGCCCACGCCGCCCATCTCATCGAGCTGGAGGGTGTGGGTGCGGTCGTAGGTGGCCCCCACCAGGAAGAACAAGCTGGCGCCGATCAGGCCATGGCTGACCATCTG
This sequence comes from Synechococcus sp. Cruz-7E5, assembly GCF_024345995.1. GTDB lineage: Bacteria > Cyanobacteriota > Cyanobacteriia > PCC-6307 > Cyanobiaceae > Regnicoccus_A. The sequence continues at coordinate 26,715 of NZ_JAGQCE010000003.1, read as the reverse complement.
CAACATGGCGCCGCTGGTGCCGAGGGCGGAGAAGCTGCCGATACCGATCAGCACGAAGCCCATGTGACTGATCGAGCTGTAGGCAATCTTGCGCTTGAGGTTGCGCTGGGCGAAGGAGGTGAGCGCCGCGTAAATGATGTTCACCACCCCCAGCACCACCAGCAGGGGGGCGAACTGGGCGTGGGCGTCGGGGAGCAGCTGCACGTTGAAGCGCAGCAGGGCATAGCCCCCCATCTTCAGCAGGATGCCCGCAAGGAGCATGTGTACCGGCGCCGTTGCTTCGCCGTGGGCATCGGGGAGCCACGTGTGCAGCGGCACGATCGGCAGCTTGACGCCGAAGGCGATCAGCAGACCGGCGTAGGCCAGCAGCTGGAAGCGGGTGCCGAATTCCTTGGCCGCCAGGGTGGTGTATTCGAAGCTGGGGGTGCCACCGCCGTGGAATCCCATCGCCAGGGCAGCCAGCAGAATGAACACCGAGCCACCTGCGGTGTAGAGGATGAATTTGGTGGCAGCGTACTGGCGCTTCTTGGCGCCCCAGATCGCCAGCAGCAGGTAGACCGGCAGCAGCTCCAGCTCCCAGGACAGGAAGAAAAGGAGCATGTCCTGCACCGCGAAGACGGCGATCTGGCCCCCATCCATGGCCAGAATCAGGAAATAGAACAGGCGTGGCTTGAAGGTGACTGGCCAGGCCGCGAGCACAGCCAGGGCTGTGATGAAGCTGGTGAGCAGGATCAGGGGCATCGAGAGCCCGTCGGCCCCCACCGACCAGGCCAGGCCCAGATCGGGCACCCACTCCACCCGCTCGATCAACTGCAGACCGGCCACCGAGGGGTCGTAGCCGTTGAGATAGGCCCCGGCGGTGACCAGGAAGGTGACCAGGGCGACGCCGAGGGCGTACCAGCGGATCGTCTTGCCGTCGCCTGGATCGGGAATGAAGGGGATCAGCAGAGCCGCGGCGATCGGCATCAGGATCGAAACGCTCAGCCAGGGAAAGACGGTGGCAGGTGCGTCGCTCAAGGCACCAAGGGCGCCCGTGGCAACGGCAGGATCGAGCGGCACGGGGGCAGGGATGAGGTCTGGGCGGAGTGTAGAAATACCTGCTGCTCAGGCCGCTCCCAGATAAGGGTTGAAACACACAGAGCCAGGTGGTCTGCCGGCCTGGCTCAGAAACTGCTGAACAGCACAACCAGAGCGATCACGCCGCCGAACACGATCAGGGCATAGAACTGGGCCCGGCCGGTTTCGAAATACTTGAGGCCTTCACCGCTGCCCAGGGTCAGCAGGCCGGTGAGGTTCACCACCCCATCCACCACCTTGGCGTCCACTTCCAGCACCTGACGGGCCAGCTTGCGGCTGCCCTGAACGAACAGCTTGTCGTTGAGGTCGTCGAGGTACCACTTGTTGGCCAGGAAGGCGTTGAGGCTGGGGAAGCGGGCGGCCACCAAGCTGGCCAGATCCAGCTTGTGGAGGGAGTAGGCCAGCACCGCAATGGTGATTCCGGTGATCGAGATCGCCACCGACGCACCTGCAAGGGGCAGGAATTCAGCCCAGGAGAAGTGCTCAGCCATTTCGGCGGCTTCCTGGGGATCAAGCAGGCCGGCGAAGCGGCTGTGCCAAGGGGTTCCCAGCAGGCCGATCAGGGCCGACGGAACCGCCAGCACCGCGAGCGGCAAGGCCATCTGCCAGCCGGACTCGTGCGGGTGGCTGGCGTGGTGACCATGGCTGGCGCCATCGCCCTCCCCATCCGAGCCCGGGGCGACCTTGCCGGCGTCCTTGAGCAGCTGGGCCTGGACGGCCGCGTCGTTGCCGCGGAACTCGCCCTCGAAGGTCAGGAAGTAAAGCCTGAACATGTAGAAGGCCGTCATGCCGGCGGTGAGAAAGCCCACAACCCAGAGCACTGGATAGCTGTTGAAGGCCTGGCCTAAAATCTCGTCCTTGCTCCAGAAGCCTGCCAGTGGCGGAATGCCGCTGATGGCCACACAGCCGATCAGGAAGGTGATCGCCGTCACGGGCATGAACTGACGTAGGCCGCCCATCAGGCGCATGTCCTGGGCCAGCACCGGCTCATGGCCCACCACCTCCTCCATGGCATGGATCACCGAGCCGGAGCCAAGGAACAGCATCGCCTTGAAGAAGGCGTGGGTGACCAGGTGGAACATGCCGGCGACCGGGGCGCCGCAGCCCATGGCCAGCATCATGTAACCCAGCTGGCTGACGGTGCTGTACGCCAGGCCCTTCTTCAGATCCATCTGGGTGAGGGCAATCGAAGCACCCAGGAAGCAGGTGATGGTGCCCACCACGGCGATCACCAGCTGGACCTGGGGGAAGGGGGCATAGACAGGTTGCAGCCGGGCCACCAGGAACACTCCCGCCGCCACCATCGTGGCGGCATGAATCAGGGCGGAGATGGGGGTGGGACCCTCCATGGCATCCGGCAGCCAAACGTGCAGGGGGAACTGGGCCGACTTGGCCATCGGTCCCATGAACACCAGCAGGCAGAGCAGCACCGCAGCTCCATTGGAGAGGCTGCCGCCAGCCACGGCGTCCGCCAGGCGTGAGCCGATCTCCTCGAAGCCGAAGGAGCCTGTGGCCCAGAACAGCCCGAGAATGCCAAGCAGCAGGCCGAAGTCTCCGACCCGGTTCACCACGAAGGCCTTCTGGGCGGCATTGGCGGCACCATCACGGTCGTACCAGAAGCCCACCAGCAGGTAGGAGCACATCCCCACCAGCTCCCAGAACACGTAGATCTCAAGCAGGTTCGGGCTGATCACCAGGCCCAGCATCGAGCTGCTGAAGAGCGCCAGATAGGTGAAAAAGCGCACATAGCCCTTGTCGTGGGCCATGTAGCCATCGGAGTACACCATCACCAGCAGGGCGATGGTGGTGACAAGCGAGAGCATCACAGCCCCGAGCGCATCCACCCGGAAGCCCATCTGCAGATTGAAACTGCCCGCGCTGGCCCAGTCGAAGAGCACTTCAGTGGCGGGAGCCCCAGCCAGCTGCTCCGCCAGCACAGCGAAACTGAGCACGGCGGCCGCTCCGACGCAGCTGATCAGGAGCAGGGCCACCGGCTTGCGCAGCCGGTTGACGGTTCGATTGAAGCTGATCAGGCCGAGGCCGGTGATGGCCGCCCCAGCCAGGGGCAGCACGGGGATCAACCAGGCAAGTTCGGCAGCCGACGTCATCCAGCTCAGGGTGCGGGCCACTGGAGTGTAAGCAGCCTGCCCTGGCGGGTTCGGGCTGTGTGTTGGACCGCGATCAGGGGTCCTGACCAGGCACCTTGGGCGTCCTCAGCCCAGCAAGCGACCCAGGGGTCCCGCCAGAAACGCCTCTGACGCCAGCCCCAGGAAGCGGTGGCTCCACCAGATCAGACCGATGGCGATGGCGATCCCCAGCTGGGCTGGCCGCAGGAATTCCGCCCAGACCAGCTGCTGGCGGCCGTCGAGCACGGCGCGGAAGGGGATCACGGAGGTGCTGGCGCGCAGCTCCTCGAATGCCTCCCCGAAGCGGGCCCGCAGCCGTCGGTCGCCATGCCAGACCGCGAAAAGGTGGTGGCCGATCAGGCCCGCGCAGGTGACCAGCATGAAGCTGCTGCCGATCCAGAGCAGGTGGGTGGCGCACCAGAGCACCTGCCCCACCGCCTGGGGATGGCGGCTGATGCGGATGATCCCGCTGGCGTAGAGGCGAACCCGGGGCTTCAGCAATGCCGGGATCTCCAGCAGGTTGTAGGTGGCTGGATAGAGAAAAAAGAAGCTGATGGCCGTGCCCACCCAGACCAGGGGGATCAGCCCGGGGGTGCCCTGGACGTTCCACAGCCGTACTCCCTCGTAGCGGTGGGCGATGAAATAGCCCACCACCACCACGGCCGCCGGGATGCTCACGGCCGCGAACAGCAGGCGCCACAGCCGGGCCCCGACGAGCTGCTCAGCCCGGACCCGTAGGGCCGCACCGCCGCTGTGGAGCAAAGCGAACCCCACCAGCAGGGCGAACATCACCAGGCTGGAGCGGTGCTCCGGCGCCATGGCGCCGAGTCCGGTGGTGAACAGGGCGAAGCTGGGCGGAGACGGGGCCAAGAAGCCGGAGCGGAAGCGGTGATTCTGGCGGAGGTGTCATTCCATCCCGCTCAGGGATCTCAGGCCCCGGGGTTCACGAGTTTCCCCTTTAGAGTTTCCACTCCCAGCCGGAGCAAGGCCCAGGGCCCATCCCATGGCTGATCTGCCCTTCACCCTCGATCAGCTGCGCATCCTGCGCGCCATCTCCAGCGAGGGCAGCTTCAAGAAGGCTGCCGACAGCCTGTACGTCACCCAGCCAGCGGTCAGCCTCCAGATCCAGAACCTGGAGAAGCAGCTTGATGTCTCCCTGTTCGACCGGGGTGGCCGCAAGGCGCAGCTCACCGAAGCCGGCCATCTCCTGCTCAGCTATTGCGACCGGATCCTGAGCCAGTGCCAGGAGGCCTGCCGCGCCCTCGACGACCTTCACAATCTGCGCGGTGGCTCGTTGATCGTGGGGGCCAGCCAGACCACGGGCACTTATCTGATGCCCCGCATGATCGGGCTGTTCCGCCAGAAATATCCCGATGTTTCGGTGCAGCTCCAGGTGCACAGCACCCGTCGCACCAGCTGGAGCGTGGCCAACGGTCAGATCGATCTGGCGATCATCGGCGGCGAGTTGCCCAGCGAACTGGTCGATCTGCTGCAGGTGGTGCCTTACACCAACGATGAACTGGTGCTGGTGCTGCCGGTGAAACACCCCCTGGCACGTCTGCCCGAGCTCAACAAGGACGATCTCTACCGCCTCGGCTTCGTCTGCCTCGATGCCCAGTCGACCACCCGCAAGATGGTGGATCAGCTGTTGGCGCGCTCTGGTTTGGAGGTGCAGCGCCTCAAGATCGAGATGGAGCTCAACTCCTTCGAGGCGATCAAGAACGCCGTTCAGTCTGGTCTCGGTGCCGCTTTCCTGCCGGTGGTCTCGATCGAGCGCGAACTGGCCACGGGCAGCTTGCACCGCCTGAGCGTCTCTGATCTGCACGTGCGTCGTCAGCTCAAGTTGATCACCCATCCCGCCCGCTATTGCTCGAGGGCCTCAGAGGCCTTCCGCCGCGAAGTTCTGCCGTTGTTCGCCAGCCCCGACAGTCCCCTGCGCCAGCCCGCGGCACGGCCCGCGACCACTCCGCTTCAGGACGCTGTGGTCCAGGCGGCCACGGCCTCCTGAAGCGGAGGCCCCGATCAGAACTGGCCGGCTTCGGGAGTGATCCCGGTGGCGTCGTCGGCGGTGCCGGCAATGCCCCTGGTCTGGAACTTGTTTCCGCTGATATCAGTCTGATAGACGCAGCGCACGATGGGTTTGTCGCGGATCGAGCCGATGTAGGCGAAGGTGTTCATGCGCTGCTTGCACTGACGCATCTGCTCGGAGGTGACGGCACCCTCCTTCTGGAGCACGCTCCAGTTTTCCCGCCGGATCACGCAGCCCGGCTGCAGGGTGGGCTGAGTCACGAAGCTGCTGCTGGGGTTCATCGTGGTGTACAGCTCGACGTCCATCACGAAGGCGCTGGCCCCCCACTGCTTGCAGAACTCGGGATCTGGCACTGCCAGATCCAGCTGTTGGCTGCTGGCGATGTTGCCCTGGTTGCCGGGAGTGTTGCTCGAGAGGGCCGTGCCGATGCCGATGCCCAGTACCAACACGCCGGCAAGAACGGCGATGGTGCCCACATTCAGCTGAATGGGACTGCCAGCACCCCCGCCGCCGCCGGATCCACCACCGCCTCCCGGCCCCCCGTTGCCCCCGCCCCCGCCTTGCTCGGCTGTCCGCCGTCCCCGGGGCAAGCGGTCGTAGGTCTCGTAGGGATCGCGTCCCTCTGCTGCTGGCACTGAGCGGGACTCGCTGCCTCGGCCATAGCCGCCGCGGGCGGCATCCCCACGGCTGTTGTCGTTCCAGCCGGCGCGGCCACCTCGGTCGTAACGGGAGCGGGTCAAGCGGCCTCCGGCGTGCGGGGCAGGCCCATCGAGTAATTGAGCACGCGGGCTTCGGGGTTGTAGCGCAGCTCGCCGGCCTGCAGCAGCTGGCGGATGAAGCCTTCGAGCTCCGAGCCGATACGGCGCAGGTTGTATTCGCTCAGGTCGTGGCCGGCGCTGGCGGACACCAGCTCGCGAAAGCGCTGCTGGACCTTGCCGAGAACAGGAGCGTCCCAGAGGAATTCGTTGTCGGGATCGAGATCAAGGGTCAGCTGGCTGGGATCAGCGATCAGCTGACCGTCCTCCACCCGGGCGGTGAACACCCGCACATGGCGGGTGGTGGACTTGAGCAGGCTGGCATCGACCATGGTTGGGGGTCGTGGGCAGGCAGGCGCCCCACGTTCCCGGACTTTAGGAACCCCAGTCGCCTCTGGGATGGCGCACGGGGCGCCGTTGCCAGCGGCAACCCTTTTATGGTTGCTGTTGACTTTTCGTTTTCCCATGCGCGTCGCCATCGCTGGAGCAGGCCTGGCCGGTCTCTCCTGCGCCAAATACCTCAGCGATGCAGGCCACACGCCCGTGGTGGTCGAGGCGTGCGATGTGCTCGGCGGCAAGGTGGCCGCTTGGCAGGACGAGGACGGCGACTGGTACGAAACCGGCCTGCATATTTTCTTCGGGGCTTACCCCAACATGCTGCAGCTCTTCGCCGAGCTGGGCATCGAAGACCGTCTGCAGTGGAAAGACCACGCAATGATCTTCAATCAAAAGGATTCACCAGGCAACTACAGCCGCTTCGACTTCCCCGACCTGCCGGCACCTCTGAATGGCGTGGCAGCGATTCTCGGCAATAACGACATGCTGAGCTGGCCGGAGAAGATCCAGTTTGGCCTGGGGCTTGTGCCGGCGATGTTGCGTGGGCAGAATTATGTTGAAGAGTGCGATAAGTATTCCTGGTCGGAGTGGCTTGAGCTTCACAACATTCCCAAGCGGGTCAATGATGAAGTGTTCATCGCCATGAGTAAGGCTTTGAATTTCATCAACCCTGATGAGATCTCCAGCACGGTTATCCTCACGGCTCTGAACCGGTTTCTACAGGAGAAAAACGGCTCGAAGATGGCTTTTCTTGATGGCAATCCGCCTCAGCGGCTCTGTGAGCCGATCGTGGAGTGGGTCCGGGCTCATGGAGGTGAGGTGCACCTCAACAGTCCCCTGCGCCAGATCGAGCTTGCTGAGGACGGCAGTGTTTCCGGCTTTCGTCTGGCCGGCCTGCAGGGGCAGGAGCCCCGCCTGCTGCAAGCTGACGCATACGTCAGTGCTCTGCCGGTGGATCCGCTCAAGCTGCTGCTGCCCGAGCCGTGGAAGCAGCTTCCTTTCTTCGAGAAGCTTGAGGGCCTCCGGGGGGTGCCGGTGATCAATATTCACCTCTGGTTCGACCGCAAGCTCACCGAGATCGATCACCTGTTGTTCAGCCGCTCCGATCTGCTCAGCGTCTATGCCGACATGAGCAACACCTGTCGGGAGTATGCCGATCCCGACCGCTCGATGCTGGAGCTTGTCTTCGCCCCGGCCGAGGAGTGGATCGGTCGCAGCGATGAGGCGATCGTGGAGGCCACCATCGCCGAGCTGCGGCGGCTGTTCCCGGATCACTTCACCGGTGACGACCAGGCCCAGCTCCGCAAGGCACGGGTTGTGAAGACACCGCTCTCCGTCTACAAGACGGTGCCAGGCTGCCAGCAGCTGCGACCGACGCAGGACACGCCGATTGCCAATTTCTTCATGGCCGGTGACTACACCATGCAGCGCTACCTCGCTTCGATGGAGGGCGCTGTGCTGAGCGGCAAGCTCTGTGCTGAGGCCGTCAGCCACAGCCAGGCCATCGCTCCCCTGGCGGTGTGACGGTGCTGGCTGCCTCCACTACGGTGCCTTGCCCTTCCCTGCCGACGTTGGAGGAGGCCTACCAGTCCTGCCGCCAGGAAACAGCTCAGTGGGCCAAGACCTTCTATCTCGGCACTCTGCTGATGCCGCCGGCGAAGCGGCGGGCGATCTGGGCGATCTACGTCTGGTGTCGTCGCACCGATGAGCTGATGGACAGTCCCCAGGCTCAGGCCCTGCCGGTGGAGTGTCTGGCCGAGAGGCTTGATCGCTGGGAAGAGCGCACTCGCTCGCTCTTCAATGGAAAGGTGCAGGATGCCCTCGACCTGGTGATGGTCGACACTCTCCAGCGCTATCCCCAGCCGCTGCAGCCCTACCTCGACATGATCGAGGGGCAGAGGATGGATCTGCAGCGGCACCGCTACGCACGCTTCGAGGACCTTGAGCTTTACTGCTATCGGGTGGCGGGCACGGTGGGTCTGATGACGCAGGAAGTGATGGGCCTGGATCCCGCCTACACCTCAGCCCCCTGGAGCGAGCGTCCGGACACCTCCGGCGCGGCCGTGGCTCTTGGCATCGCCAACCAGCTCACGAACATCCTGCGGGATGTGGGCGAAGACCGCGCCCGCGGGCGGATCTACTTACCTCTGGAGGACCTCGAACGCTTCGGTTACTCCGAGGCCGATCTGCTTGCGGGCACCCTCAACGACAACTGGCGAGCCCTGATGGACTTTCAGCTGCGGCGGGCCCGCCAGTGGTTTGCCCGCTCGGAAGCGGGAGTGCGCTGGCTCTCAGCCGATGCCCGCTGGCCGGTGTGGGCTTCCCTGCGGCTGTACCGGGGCATCCTTGCTGTGATCGAGCGGCTCGACTACGACGTGTTCAGCCATCGGGCCTACGTGCCCCGCCCGCTCAAGCTGCTCGATCTTCCCTGTTCTTTTGTGATCGCTCAGTCGCGCTGAGCCACTCGATCAGGATCGGGTTCACCAGTTGTGGGGCTTCGTCGTGGGGACAGTGACCCAGCCCCGGCAGCAGCCGCAGCTCACGGATGCAGCTGAACTGCTCCGCCCATTTACTGGCTTCAGTGGGATTTTCCCAGGGATCCTGCTCGCCCCAGATCATGCGCACCGGCAGGGAGCCCAGCCGGGCAAGGATCTCCGGGGCAAGGTGATCGTCGAACAGGTTGACAAACCCGCGGAAGCTCTCCGGGGCTCCGGGATCGGTGCTGGGGCGAAAAAGCAGCTCCACCAGCGCGTCATCGACGTTGGCGCCGCTGGGATAGGCCATGGCCAGGACCCGCCGGATGAAGCCGGGCCGCGCCAGGGTGCGGAACAGGGGGGCGATAAGCCAGCGCTGGCGCACCAGTTGCTTGATCAGGGGGCGGCCGGCCCGCTGGGGCCAGGGCAGCAGTGCCACCCGTTTCTCGTCGAGAGTGCGCTGGGCACAATCGATCAGAATCACCTGGCGCAGGGGCAGGCCGCGAGCGATCAACAGCTCACTGGCTCTCAGGGCCACCACACCGCCGATGGAGTTCCCCACCAGCTGCAGGCTTGGCACCGCGAACGACTGGTCGATGCAGGCGCTGGCCAGGATCCAGGCGGCGAAGTCGGCTACCTGCTCCGCCCAGAGATCGAAGCCGTAGCTGACGGACCCTGCCCTGGCTGCTTCCCCACTCAAGAGGGAGGTGGGCTTGTCGCTGGATCCGAATCCCAGCAGGTCGATGGCGTATGTGGGAAAGTGCTTCCCCAGCTCGGGCAGGTTGTGGCGCCAGTGGCCACTGGATGCCCCGAAGCCGTGGATCAGCACCACAACGGCTTGAGCCGAATCCCGGGATGGAGTGTCTTCTGAGCCCGATCCCGGGGTCTGACTGGTGAAGCCGATCGAGTGACCCCGCCAGCACCAGTACTGGAGCGGGCGGGGATCAGCAACAGCTGGTTCAGTCACACACCAGGCCTGAGGGGAGCAAAAGGGGGTTCCCGGCTCAGACGGCAGCCTCAGACGGCGGCAGTCTGGTTGGCCAGGAGGGACTTGAGTTTGGACAGCTCGCCGGCCCAGCGTGGATCGGGGGCGCCTTCAGTGATGTCATCGCTGTGTACCACCTTGTTGACGGCCTTACGGGCCACGGTGGAGGTGGCGCCACCGCTACGGCGGTCGGTGCTGGGGGCGGCAGTGCGGGAATCGCGTCGCTCGGAGCGCTCGATGCGCAGGCTGTTGCCACCGAAATCGCGGCCGTTGAGCTGCTCGATCACCACATCAGCCAGCTTCTCGTCGTCGACGTTGGCGAAGCCGAAACCGCGGCAGGCGCCAGTATCGCGGTCCTGAACGGTCTTGAAGCGAACGCCTTCACCCACGGCGGTGAACAGATCGGTCAGTTCCTTGTCATCGAAGCTCTGCGGCAGGTTGCCGACGTAAAGACGAACGCTCATGAAACGAGGGGAGGAATGGGAATGTTGGACCGATGGCGGAGTGTTGATCGATGAACAGGTTGGTCTGGAGAGCCATTGGCTCGGAAATCCCTTGACGAAACCTCTGACGATCAGCCGATGCTCACGGGCGGTGTCAGGCTGTGGATGAATGCCTTTTCACTATCAAGTAAATCATGCCGTGGTTCGCTCAAGCCAGAGCCTGGCCTGGCGCAGGGCTGCCTGTCGGCCCTGGATGCGGCCGTAGGCGGCCTCGTGCGTGAGATGGGCGAGCAGCTCCCCCAGCTGCCTGGACGGGCTCAGTCCCAGGTGGTCCTGCAGGCTGCGGCCATCAATCGGTGGACGGGGATGAAACAACGGATCCTGGGTATTACGCCAGCGCGCTAACCAGTCCGCCGCCAGGTTGGCTGGAAAAAACAGCAGCAGGGCCGGAAGATCCTCCTCCAGCTGCTGATGCAGGCTCAGTCGCTCCGCCTCGCCCAGGCGCTGCAGCCCGGAGGCGGCGCCCTCGGCATTGTCGAGCAGCCGTAGCAACCAGTGCCGCAACCGTTCGCAGCGCTGCTGCAACTGACGGCTGCTGCGCAAGCGCTCCAGGGACGCGGCATCAAAAACCCTCGCCAGTCGGGCCAGGGGCAGGGCCCGGGCTGCTTCCGCGGTGGTCAGCTCCAGCTCCAGCTCTGGTTGCCAGACCGGGTACGGACCGCTCGAGCGCCAGGGATCGAGCAGGCCGTAGCTGAGAGCCTCCCCCAGGCCCTTCCCGCCGCTGGGGGCCTGCACCAGCTTCTCCAGTTCCTGCAGCACCCGCTCCGGTGCCACCTCGCTGATCCGGCCGTGGTGCCGCTCGATCCAGCCGCGGGTGCGGGGCTCCAGGCGAAAGCCCAGCTCCGCGGCCAGGCGCACTCCTCGCAGCATCCGCAGGGGATCGTCAAGCAGGTTCGCTTCCCGCACCGCCACCAGTTCTCCTCCCACCAGGTCACCCAGACCACCTGTGGGATCCATCAGCTCGGAACCTGGCGCCAGCGGCAGGGCCAGGGCATTCAGTCTGAAGTCCCTTCTCCAGAGATCACTCTCCAGGTCGTCCCCCACCTGTCGGGCCAGGTCAAGGCTCCAGCCGCGCAGCACCAGCCGGGCGATGGAGCGCTCGGCATCAAGTACCACGACGCGGCCGCCATGGCGGCGACTCAGGCTGTTGCAGAGGGCGAGTGCGTCCCCGGGCACCACCAGGTCCAGATCGGGCTGAGGTCCAAGGCGCCCCAGCAGTCCATCGCGCACGGCGCCCCCCACCAGGGCTGTGCCAGTGGGGAAGGAGTCCGGGGGCCACGGCCAGTCCTCGACGGCCAGGGCCTGGCGCAGCACGGCAGTGGCCGCAGCCCTGCGCCCCTCAGGGGAGCAGGCCCACTTCAGAATGGGGTAAGTGGAGGGCTCCGGCGGCATGTGCATCTGCGTCGACTGCCACTGGGTGGAGCGCTGTCAGGCCTATCACGCGGTGGAACGGCAGCACGGTGTGGAGCACCTCAGTGCAGATCCGGACCTGTGTCCCACGGCCCCCCGCATCCACGTGCAAGTCATCAGCCTGGAGGGCGCTCGGGTGGGGGTTGAGTGGGATGTGCGGGCCTGCGGCAGCTTCCAGTCGGACCCGGGCCGCTGGAGTCGCCTGCGCCCGGGTGAAGTGGTGCCGGCATGAGCACTGTCGCCCCCTCATGGCTGCTGGCGCTGCACAGCACCAGCGACGAGCTTGGGCTGGGCCTCGCCCCCCTGTTGTTGTCCTCTGCTCCTGGGACCCTGGCCCCGCCGAGCCCCCGCATCACCAGCCATCCCCTGGGCCGGCGGCTCTCCAACGATCTGCTGGCCTGTGTCGAGCAGCTGCTGCCGGCTCACCAGTGGCGTGAGCTGGGGCGTCTGGCCGTGGCCACGGGTCCTGGGGGGTTTACCGGCACCCGAGTGACCGTGGTTTTCGCCCGCACCCTGGCCCAGCAGCTGGCGCTGCCACTGGATGGATTCAGCAGCTTCCTGCTGATCGCCCAGCGCCTGCGTCAGCGCGCCGAAGTGAGCGATCAGCCCTTCTGGCTGTTGCAGGAGCTTCCCCGTCGCGGCATTGTGGCTGGTTGCTACGCCGCGGACGAGTGGGCACTGGGGGGAATGGCCGAGCGGGAGTCCCCGCGCCTGTTCGGACAGCTGGCCGATCTGCCGCCAGGCGCTCGGCTGGAGGCTCGGGTCGATCCGGCGGCCGACGTGGCCCAGTTATTGCGGCTGAGTGGGCTGGCGGCGGCGGCGGAATCCGCGGCTCCCTGGGCCAGCGTGCTGCCCCTGTATCCCACCAGTCCGGTAGGGCAGCCCTGATGCGACGGCTGCTGATGCTGGCGCTGCTGGCCGGCTCTCTGGTGCTGGTCGGCCGCGGATGGCTGCTGCCCAGTCTCGGCCAGCCTCAGTTGATCCTGGTGCTGGGTGGCGATATCGAGCGGGAGAAGCTGGCCGGTCGGCTGGCCCATCGTGACGGTCTGCCCCTGCTGGTGAGTGGTGGCAGCAATCCTGAATATGCCCAGTGGCTGTTCAGTCAGGAGGGGCTTGATCGCCGCCAGTTTCGGCTCGATTACCGAGCCCGCGACACCCTCGGTAACTTCACCACCGTCGTGGATGACCTCAAGCGACTGGGGATCCACCATGTGTTGCTGGTCACCAGCAGCGATCACATGGACCGGGCCCTCCTGGTGGGACGGATTGTGGCCGGCAGTCGCGGCATCCACCTCACCCCGGTGGCCGTGCCCTGCGGGGACGGCTGCCTGCCGGAGGGGCGCCGCAAGGTCTGGGGCGATGGCCTCCGGGCCGCTGCCTGGGTGGTCACCGGTCGGGATCTGCGCTCGTGGGCGGCAGGGCAGCTGGAGCCCGCGCTGGGGCCAGCAGGCCCTGGTCAAGGAGCGCGTTGATCTGCTCTTGACAGGCGGCGGTGGTGGCCAGCAGGTCGACGCGGCGACGGGAGGCGGGTGGCGGGATGATCTGGCCGATGCGGATGTGGATCGGCACCAGCCTTGGGGTGCTCTGACCCGTCCCGAGGGCCCGGTGACTGTTGATGATCGCCACCGGCAGGAGAGGAACCCCGGCCCGTGCCGCCAGCAGGGCGGCCCCAGGCTGCGGCTGGTTCACGCGCCCATCCGACTGACGGGTGCCGTCGATGAAGACTCCGGTGGCCCAGCCCTCGAGCAGGCGGTCGGTGGCGATGCGGATTGCCTCCCGGTCGCTGGCACCACGGGAGACGGGATAGGCCCCGCAGGCCCTGATGATGGGCCCCAGCAGAGGCACCCGGAACAGTTCGGCCTTGGCCATGAAGGCCACCGGACGCCCCAGGGCGTGCCCCAGCAGAGGCGGGTCGAGGTGCGAGCCGTGGTTAGCGACCACCACAAGGGCTCCATCCAAGGGCACCTGGTCGTTGCCGCTGGTACGCCCCCTGAACAGCAGCCGGAACACCGGAAATACCAGCAGGTAGCTGATCAGGCGGTATGTGAGGCTTGGCCTGGGCGTCAGCAGGGCCGGGGGGTCAACCCGGCGGCGCCGGCCGCGGCGGCGGGGCGCGATCGGCCCGTTGGCCGGGAGACCCTTCCCTGTGTCGCTCACAGTCCCAGGTCGGCGGCGCTGCTGATCTGGGCGGTGGTCACCCCCGTCAGGCTGCGTTTGATCAGACCACTGAGCACGTTGCCAGGGCCGATCTCCACCACGGTGTCGATGCCCTGGGCCGCCAGCTGATCCATGATTTCGCGCCAACGCACACCGCTCACCATCTGCCGCCGGAGGCGTTGCTTGAGCTCGCTCCCGTCGCGGCAGGGGGTTGGATCGGTGTTGCTCAGCACCGGGATGCTGGCGTCGGCGAAGGGCACCTCCTCCAGCACGGCGGCGAAGGCGGCGGCCGCATCGGCCATGAACGGCGAGTGGAACGCCCCGGAGACCGCCAGGGGAATGGCCCGCTTGCAGGAGAGCTGGGCTGCCACGGCGGCCACGGCCTCCGGCAGCCCGGAGATCACTACCTGGGCCGCACTGTTGTCGTTGGCGATCACCGCGCCCTCGCTGGCTTCCACCAGTGCCTCCAGTTCGCTGCGCTCGAAGCCCATCACCGCGGTCATCGCCCCACCGCCCGCAGCCGCCATCAGCTCGCTGCGGCGGCGCACCAGCTCCAAGCCGGTGCCGAAGTCGAAGACCTCGGCGGCGTAGAGGGCCACCAGTTCGCCCAGGCTGTGGCCGGCCACCAGATCGGCCTGGCGGCCCTGGGCCTTGAGGCCATCCACCAGCAGGCTTTCCAGCACGAACAGGGCGGGTTGGGTGTTTCTGGTGTCGCCCAGATCGGACGGCTCCCCCTGGCCCTCGCTCGCCTCGCCCGCGCAGATCGCCAGCAGGTCGCGGCCCAGCAGGTCGGAGGCGGCGGTGAAGCGCTCGCGAGCACCAGGGAGCTCCAGCACGCCGCTGGCCATGCCGGCTTTCTGTGAGCCCTGACCGGGAAACACCCAGGCAATCCCCATGACGACACGCGCTTGAACCGGCTGGAGATTAAGTCGGTGCCGTTCAACCGGGGTCAGGGGAAGCCTTGCCGACCTCGGCACCACCCCAGCGCAGCAGGGCCGCGCCCCAGCTGAGTCCGGCCCCGAAGCCACTGCTGGCGATCAGATCGCCTGGGCGAACCCGGCCATCCCTGACTGCCTCATCCAGCATCAGCGGGATGGTGGCGGCGGAGGTGTTGCCGTAGCGGGCCAGATTGCTGAGTACCCGCTCATGGGGGATGGCAAAGCGGTCGGCCACCGCATCGAGGATGCGCTGGTTGGCTTGGTGGAGCAGCAGCCAGTCGAGCTGTTCCGCGGTCGTGCCGGTGCTCTTCAGCAGTTCCTGCAACACCGCCGGCACCTCCCGCACCGCGAACTTGTAGACCTCCTGTCCATTCATGTGGATGGTCTCGAAGCCGCCTTTCTGGGTCGAATGGCCCTCCAGCAGGGGAACGTGATCATCCTGCTGGCGCAAGGAGAGGCAGTCGGCCCGGCGGCCATCGGAGTGCATCTTGAAGCCCAGCAGTCCGTTGCTCGACTCCTCGCAGGCTTCCACCGCCACGGCGGCGGCACCGTCACCGAAGAGCACGCAGGTGCTGCGATCGTCCCAGTCGATCCAGCGGCTGAGCTGATCGGCGCCGATCACCAGGGCCCGCCCCACCGTTCCCCCGCGGATGTACTGGCCGGCGGTGATCAGTGCAAACAGAAAGCCGCTGCAGGCGGCAGTGAGATCGAAGGCCGCTGCCCCTCGGGCGCCGAGGGCTCCCTGCACCCGTGGGGCGGTTCCGAACAGATCATCCGGGCTGGAGGTGGCCAGCAGGATCAGGTCCAGATCCTCGGCGTCCCAGCCGGCCTGCTCAAGGGCAGCCTGGGCGGCGGCGGTAGCCAGGCTGGTGAGGGTTTCACCTGGACCGGCGACTCGGCGAGAGGAGATGCCAGTACGGCTGCGGATCCAGGCGTCGTTGGTGTCGACCCGGCGGCTGAGCTGCTCATTGCTGATGCTGACCAGCGGCAGGGCGCTGCCGCTACCCACCAGGGCCATCCCTGCGCCCATCCGGCCGAGCGACACCGTCTCAGTCCTCAGTTGCGCTCAGTCAACCACAGGCGGTGACGGTGTCTTCCTGGGCGCTGAGCCTGTGCAGGTCGTCCATGACCCCGTGGCTGGCGGCCAGGTGGGCGAGTCGCAGGGCACTGACCACCGAGAGGGCCTTGCTGCTGCCATGGCCGATCACGCAGACACCGTTCACGCCCAGCAGCAAGGCCCCCCCGTGTTCGGCATGGTCGAGGCGTTTCTTGATCCGGATCAGATTGCTGCGCAGGAAGGCCGAACCCACCTTGCCGCGGCGACCGCGGGGCAATTCCGCACGCAGCACGTCGAGGAGAACGCTGCCCACCGACTCGAGAAACTTCAGGAGCACGTTGCCGGTGTAGCCATCGCAGACCACCACATCGAAGCTGCCTGAGAGCACATCGCGGCCTTCACAATTGCCCTTGAAGGAAATCCGGGGTTCGGCGGCCAGCAGGGGGAAGGCCTTGAGCGTGAGTTCGTTGCCCTTGCACTCCTCTTCGCCGATGTTGAGCAGACCGACGCTCGGCTTGGGTACCCCGAGTACGTCGCGGCTGTAGATGCTCCCCAGCAGGGCGAACTGGTGCAGGTAGCCCGGTTTGCAGTCCATGTTGGCGCCTACATCAAGCACCAGCACCTGCTGGGAAGGGTCCTTGGTGGGGAAGAGGGCGCCGATGGCCGGCCGATCGATGCCTTTGAGACGTCCGAGCCGGAAGATGGCCGAGGCCATCACGGCCCCGGAGTTGCCTGCCGAGTAGACCGCGGTGGCCTCCCCCCGCTTCACCAGGTCCATGGCCAGGTTGATGCTGGCGTCGCGCTTGCGCCGAACCACCGTGGCCTCGTCGTCCATGCCCACGGATGGGCCGCTGGGCACCAGCTCGATCAGGCCCCGCTGGATAGATTCCCTCAGCAGCTCTCCCAGGCCCAGCTTGGGCACCACCGCCTCCACCGCCGCTGCTTCGGCCACGAAGCGGATGCGCACGGGCAGGATCTGCACCGCCCTGAGACAACCCTCCAGGATCGGTCCCGGAGCGTGGTCGCCCCCCATGCCGTCGACGGCGACCCAGAGGCGCTCGCCACGGCTGATGGCGGCCAGTTCTTCCCCACCACTCTGCTGGAGCCGGCGCAGGGGATCCATCACCAGCGGGTTGAGGACCGAGCCGGCCGTCGAGGCCATACTGCCGGCCACGGACCCTGCGGCAGAGGCCATCGTGCCTGCCACAGAACCCGCGGCCGACGCTGCCGTGCTGGCGGAGGAGGTGGCTGTGCCCACGATCGTGGTGACCGCCGCATTGCGGCGGTACCAGATCACCAGGCGACGGATGGCCCGGCTGGGCTTGGCACGCCTGCCGGAGCGAGGATCGAGATCAGGTTCCTTCGGAGGCAACGGCTTCCACGATGCGCTGAAACAGGTATCCCGTGCCACGAGCCGTGAGGATCAGCTCGGGATTGGCTGGATCATCCTCCAGCTTGGAGCGCAACCGGGAGATGTGGACATCCACCACCCGGGTGTCCACATGGCGCTCGGGTGTATAGCCCCACACTTCCTTGAGGATTTCGCCACGGCTGAAGGGTTCGCCCGAGCGGCTCACCAGCAACTCCAGCAAACTGAATTCCATGCCTGTGAGGCGGATGCGCTCCTCGCCCCGGTAGACCTGCCGCTTGTTGGTGTCGATGCGCAGCTCCCCCACCTGGATGACTCCGGAATTGGGGATCCCCACCACCTGGTCCTTCTCCACCCGTCGCAGCACGCAGCGGATGCGAGCCTCCAGTTCCTTGGGGCTGAAGGGCTTGACGACGTAGTCATCGGCCCCCAGCTCCAGGCCGGTGATGCGGTCAGCCACATCGCCCAGGGCGGTGAGCATCACGATCGGCACATCCGACTCCTTGCGCAGCTCCTGGCAGACCCCATAGCCGTCGAGCCTGGGCATCATCACGTCGAGCACCACCAGATCCGGACTCGACTGACGGAATGCCTCGAGAGCCTCTATCCCGTCGGATGCGGTGACCACGTGGTAACCGATCATCGAAAGGCGTGTGTCCAGAATCCTGCGGATGCTGGCTTCGTCGTCGACGACCAGGATGGTCTCCTTCGCTGAGCTGGAAACCGTCATCGCGTCGCCGGCACGGTTGCAAAATCTCCGACCACTGAACTGGTGCGAGCACCCGCCAGTTCACCCAAAGCCACCATTCTTCACAAACCTCTTTGGGACGTTCCGCCCCTTTCTACGTCTGCCAGAGCTGCGGCGCTCAGTCCCGTCAGTTCTTCGGCCGCTGTCCCGGTTGCGGCAGCTGGAACAGCCTGGTGGAGCAGAGCAACCCCGCCGCTGATGGCCGCCGTCGGCGCACCACACCAGCTCCCCCTGCAGATGGCGCCGCTCCCCGGGCGCGGCGCTCTGAGCCGATCCATACCGTGGGGGAACGCCCGCTGCGGCGGCTCGCCACGGGTTTCCCTGAACTGGATCGGGTCCTCGGGGGTGGCCTGGTGCCCGGGTCGCTCGTGCTGGTGGGCGGGGATCCAGGCATCGGCAAGTCGACGCTGCTGCTGCAGAGCGCACAGTCCCTGGCGGATGTCTGCTCCGTGCTTTACGTGAGTGCAGAGGAATCGGCCCAGCAGGTGAAGCTGCGCTGGCGGCGGCTGGGCCCGGAGCAGGCAGCGGAGGGAGAGGGGGCGAGCGACCAGGCCGGACTGCAGCTCCTGGCCGAAACCGATCTGGAGCTGGTGCTGCAGGAGCTGGAGGCGCTGCGCCCGGCGGTGGCGATCATCGACAGCATCCAGGCGCTCCATGACGCCGAACTGAGCAGCGCCCCGGGCTCGGTTTCCCAGGTCAGAGACTGCGCCGCGGCCCTTCAGCGGCTGGCCAAGCGCCAGGACACGGCCCTGCTCCTGGTGGGCCATGTCACCAAGGAGGGAATGCTGGCAGGGCCGAAGGTGCTTGAGCATCTGGTGGATGCCGTGCTCACCTTCGAGGGCGACCGCTTCGCGAGCCATCGCCTGCTGCGGGCCGTCAAGAACCGCTTCGGTGCCACCCACGAGCTGGGGGTGTTCGAGATGCGTGACCGTGGTCTGGTCGAGGTGACCAACCCCAGCGAGCTGTTCCTGGGGGGAGAAGGCCCCTGCGCCGGCACCGCCACGATCGTGGCCTGCGAAGGCACCCGGCCGCTGCTGGTGGACCTCCAGGCTCTGGTGAGCACCACCAGCTACGCCAGCCCGCGGCGAACCGCCACAGGGATCGGCATCAACCGCCTGCACCAGATCCTGGCGGTGCTGGAGAAGCACCTGGGCCTGCCCCTTTCCCGTTTCGATTGCTATCTGGCCGTGGCCGGGGGGCTCGATGTGGAGGAGCCCGCCGCCGACCTGGGGGTAGCTGCCGCGGTGGTGGCCAGCTACCGCGACCTCACCTTGCCCGCCGGCACGGTGCTGGTGGGAGAGCTTGGCCTGGGGGGACAGATCCGCTCGGTGGGCCAGCTGGAGTTACGGCTGCAGGAAGCGGCCCGCCTGGGGTTCACCAGGGCCGTGGTGCCCCGTGGCAGCGGCCTGGCTCCGGCTGCGGCCGCGCTGGGGCTGGAGCTGCTCGAGGCGGGAGGAGTGGCTGAAGCCCTGGTGACGGCTTTGGGAGTGGATCCCGCCGCCGACTGAGGCCTCAGAAGTAGACATCCACGGCACCGCGGCCGCTGGTCTTGAGCCAGTTCTGGGCCTCGATGTAGTTGTTTGGGGCCATCCGGATCGCCTTGGTCCAGTACTCGGCCGCCTGGGCGAAGCGACGGTCGGCCTCGTCGGTGTCGCCACGCTCCTCAGCGAGGGAACCGAGGTGGTGGTGGATCACCGCCATGTTGTTGAGGGCCTGGGGCATCTTGCTGTTGAGCTCCAGCACCTGCTCGTAGGTCTCGATCGCCCGCTGGTGGTCGCCGTTGCTCGTATACACCAACGCCATGTTGTAGAGGATGAAGGCGCGATCGAGGGGGTCGTCCTCGAGCTTCAATGCCTCGTCGTAATTCTCAAGCGCCTCGGCATATTCCCCATCCCCCTGGGCGCTCATGCCGTCGCGGTAGTAGGCGAAGGCCTCCTTGGCCCGGCGGTTGGTGGGCAGCACCTTGAGGATCAGGTCGGCCATCACCGTGAAACTCTTGTCGATGAAGTTGTCGTTGCGTTGGCTGCGGGGCACGGCGCGACTGGCGTGATCGGTGCTCCCATCCTGACGGGTGCCTGCCAGGCCAGGGAGCCTCCGCCACACTCCCTACCCTTGGGGCCTGAGCCTCGGCCTGTGACCCTGACCTCCCCCCTGCCTGCGCCCAGCCCCCCCGTCGAGCCCTTGCTCCTGGATGTGGATGGCATGAAGTGCGGCGGCTGCGTGCGGGCGGTGGAGAGGCGCCTGCTGGAGCAGCCCGGGGTCAGCCAGGCCAGCGTCAATCTGGTGACCCGCACCGTCTGGATCGGTCTGGATCCTGTCCAGAGCACCCCGGCGGGGGATCAGGCGACAGCTTTGATCGCCAGCCTGCAGGCCCTGGGATTTGAGGCCCACCGGCGCGATCTGATGGGCCCTGATCCCAGCCGCGCCGAGCGCGACCAGCAGCGCCGCTGGCGTCAGGAGTGGCGCCAGCTGATCGTGGCCCTCAGCTTGATGCTGGTGTCGGTGCTCGGTCACCTGGCCCAGGGTGGCCACCTGCCGCCGGCCCTGATGGCCCTGCCGGGGGTGCCCAGGCTGGGTGATCTGGGCTTCCACGCTCTCGTGGCCAGCGTGGCTCTGCTCGGACCCGGGCGGGGAATCCTTGTGCGGGGCGCGCGCAACGCCTGGCAGCTGACCCCGAGCATGGACACCCTGGTGGGGTTGGGCATGGGCAGTGCCTACCTGGCCAGCCTGGTGGCTTACCTGCGACCGGGGTCCGGCTGGCCCTGCTTTTTCAATGAGCCCGTGATGCTGCTGGGCTTCGTGCTGCTGGGCCGCTTCCTGGAGGAGCGCGCCCGTAACCGCACGGGCCAGGCCCTCGAGCAGCTGGTGCGCCTTCAGCCCGACACCGCCCTGCTGCTCCTCGGCGATGGACCGCCGCGAGAGGTGCGCGTCGGCGGTCTTCGCCCTGGCGACCGCGTGCGCCTGCTACCCGGAGATCGCGTCCCTGTCGATGGTGAGGTGGTGGATGGGCACTCCGCAGTGGATGTCTCCAGCCTCACGGGCGAACCCATGCCCCTGGAGGCAGGGCCTGGTACCGAGCTGATGGCCGGCATGCTCAACCTGCAGGCCCCTCTGGAGCTGGAGGTGCGGCGCACGGGCCCCGAGTCGACCCTGGCGCGGATCATTGCCCTGGTGGAGCAGGCCCAGGCCCGCAAGGCGCCGATCCAGAGCCTGGCCGACCGGGTGGCTGGCAGATTCAGCGTGGCCGTGCTGCTGCTGGCCATGGCCACGTTCGTGTTCTGGTGGCAATGGGGCACCAAGCTCTGGCCCCAGGTGCTGATGGGGCCGGGCCACGGGGCCCACGGCGTTCATGGAGTGCTTGGAGGCGCGGCCACAACTCCCTTCTCTTTAGCTCTGCAGCTGGCGATTGCGGTCCTGGTGGTGGCCTGCCCCTGTGCCCTGGGTCTGGCCACCCCCACGGCGATCACGGTGGGATCGGGCCAGGCGGCCCGCTCTGGCCTGCTCTTCCGCGGCGGCGACGCGATCGAGATGGCGGCCCGCCTCGACAGCGTGCTCTTCGATAAGACCGGAACCCTCACCCTCGGCCGCCCGCTGGTGGTGGCCGTCCTGCCGGCCGGCGGCGGAGATCCCGCCGGCGAGGCGGCTGATGCCCTGATCCAGCTCGCCGCCAGCCTCGAGCAGCACACCCGCCACCCCCTGGCCCATGCCCTGCTGCAGGAGGCCCAGTGCCGCGGGCTGAGCCTTGCGGACGTGAGCGACAGCCGCACCGAGGTGGGATCCGGTGTGCAGGGCCGGCTGGGGGGGCATGCCGGCATGGCCCGGGTCGGTCGCCCGGGCTGGCTGAGCGCCCATGGTCTGACCATTCCCGCTGAGCTGGAGCGGCAGCTGATCCAGCTGGAGTCGGAGGGGGCCACTGTGCTGGTGGTGGCCTCACCCGAGGCCGTGCTTGGTCTGGTGGCGGTGCAGGACCAGCCCCGTACCGATGCGGCCCAGGCCCTGGCTGAGCTTGGTGACATGGGCCTCCGGCTTGGGGTGCTCAGTGGAGATCGCCGCGAGCCGGTGTTGCAGCTGGGTGAGCGGCTGGGGTTGCCCAGCGCAGGCCTGGCCTGGGAGCTCGATCCCCAGCAGAAGCTCGAGCACATCCTCAACTGGCGCCAGCAGGGGACTGTGGCGATGGTGGGAGACGGCATCAACGACGCCCCGGCCCTTGCGGCCGCTGACCTGGGCATCGCGGTGGGCACCGGCACCCAGATCGCCCAGGACACAGCTGATCTGGTGATCCTCGGTGACCGGCTGGAGTCGCTGGTGGAGGCCCTGCGCCTGGCGCGCCGCACCCTGGCCAAGGTGAGGCAGAACCTGTTCTGGGCCTTCGGCTACAACCTGATCGTGCTGCCGATCGCCGCGGGGGTCCTGCTGCCTGGCTTCGGCTTGCTGCTCTCGCCTCCGCTGGCTGCCCTGCTGATGGCCGTCAGCTCGATCACCGTGGTTGTCAACGCGCTGCTGCTCCATGGCCCTGCCTGAGCGCCCGCGAGGCCGTTTTCTGGTGCTGGAGGGCATCGATGGCTCGGGCAAATCGAGCCAGCTGGAGCGCCTTTCGAACTGGCTTCCCGTCAGCGGCCTGATGCCTGCCGGCGCCAGCCTGGTCACCACCCGGGAGCCAGGAGGAACCCCTCTCGGTCAGGGGCTGAGGCAGCTGTTGCTCCATCCCCCGGCTGAGGCGGCCCCAGTGGCCAGCGCCGAGCTTCTGCTTTATGCAGCCGATCGCGCCCAGCACGTGCAGAGCCTGATCGAGCCGGCCTTGGCGGCCGGTCACTGGGTGCTTAGCGATCGATTCGCCGGCTCCACGGCCGCCTATCAGGGCCATGGCCGGGGCCTGTCCCTGACCCTGATCGACCAGCTGGAGTCCATCGCCACCGCCGGCCTGGTGCCCGATCTCACCCTCTGGCTCGATCTGCCCTTGACGCTGTCCGCCCAGCGCCGGGGCCATCGCGGCGCTGATCGGATCGAAGCGGCTGGCCTCCCGTTTCTGGAGCGGGTGTCGGCGGGGTTTGCGCGGCTGGCCACGGAGCGGGGCTGGCAGCGGCTGGATGCCTCCGGCTCGCCCCCTGAGGTGGAGTCGGCCCTTCGTGCTGTGCTGCTGGAGCATTTTCCCCCGGTCCTGGCCAGGCCAGCCGATGCCGATGGCTGATCTGTTTGCTGATCTGATCGGTCAGCCCACTGCGGTGGCGCTGATGCGCTCCTCACTGGAGCAGCAGCGCCTGGCGGCGGCCTACCTGCTCAGCGGTCCCGAGGGGGTGGGCCGCAGGCTGGGAGGGCTGCGCTTCCTGGAGGGAGTGCTGGCCGGACCCGCCGGCGCCCCTGCGGTGCGCCGGCGCCTGAGCCAGGGCAACCATCCTGATCTGCTCTGGTTGGAGCCCACTTACTCCCACCAGGGTCGGCTCGTGCCGGTGAGCCAGGCGATGGCGGAGGGGGTGAGCAAACGGGGTCTGCCGCAGATCCGGCTGGAGCAGATCCGCTCCGTCGGGCCGTTCCTGGCGAGGCGGGCAGTGGCCGGCCCACGCCCGGTGGTGGTGATCGAGGCTGTGGAGCTGATGGCGGAGGGGGCGGCCAATGGGCTGCTCAAGACCCTGGAGGAGCCAGGGGCGGGACTGCTGCTGCTGCTGAGCACCGCGCCGGAGCGCCTGCTCAGCACGATCCGCTCCCGCTGCCAGCAGATTCCCTTCCGCCCCCTCGACCCCGTTGCGATGGCCGAGGTGCTGGCGCAGCAAACCGATGCCACCCAAGCTTCTGGCGCCACAGATGCCGCCGATACTTTCGGCGCCCCAGAAGCCACTGACCCTCCCGAGCTGATCGAGCTGGCGGCTGGAGCCCCGGGGGCCCTGCTCGAGCATCGCCGTCAGTGGCGGGGGTTGCCCAGTGGCCTGGCTGAACGCTTGGGGGGGCTGCCAGCCGACCCGCTCGAGGCGATGGCGCTGGCCCGCGACCTGAGTGAAGCGCTTGATCTGGATCAGCAGTTGTGGCTGCTCAACTGGTGGCAGCTCTGCCTCTGGCGCCGGGAACCCCGGCTGCCCCAGCAGCACCGGCTGGAGCGGTTGCGGGGCCAACTACGAGGCTTCGTGCAGCCTCGCCTGGCCTGGGAAGTGGCCTTGCTTGAGCTGAGTGGTGTGATCGTCTGAGCTGCCGCGTCGTTCCCAGCCCAGCTGGGCTCAGGCGCTTTCTAGAGCGTGGGAGGCCTCGGCCAGTTGCTCCTCCCGTTGGCTGCGGATCAGGGCCTCCTGCTGGGCGAGTTTGGTTCCGGTCGGCAGTTCCAGGCAGTAGCCGGCTCCATAGACCGTCTTGATGAAGCGCGGTTTGCGTGGATCGGGCTCGAGCTTGGTGCGCAGGTGGCGCACATGGACCCGAATGGTTTCGATGTCGTCGTCGGGTTCGTAACCCCAGACTTCCTTGAGGATCAGCGACGGCGCCACGGTCTGGCCATGGCGTTGCAGCAGGCAGTGGAGCAACTCGAATTCCAGGTGGGTCAGGCGCACGGGGTCGTCGAACCAGATCGCCTCAAACCGCTCCGGAACCAGGGTGAGGGGTCCGTAGCTGAGGATTTCGCTGTGCTTGGTTGAGAGCGGAGCTCGGTCGCTGCGGCGCAGCAGGGCTTTGACGCGCACCATCAGCTCCTCGAGATCGAAGGGTTTGGTGAGGTAGTCGTCGGCACCGGAGTTGAACCCGCTCACCTTGTCCTTGGTGCCGCCCAGGGCTGTGATCATCAGGATTGGGATGGCGGCAGTGCGCTCATCCCGGCGTAGCCGCTGGCAGAGGGTGAGACCGTCGACCTTCGGCAGCATCAGATCGAGCAGGATCAGATCAGGGTTGGCCTGCAGCGCCAGGGCCTGACCCTTGATCCCATCGTCGGCGGTCTCAACCACGAAGCCGCCGTGCTCAAGATGGCCGGCCACCAGCTCGCGCATGTCCTCGTCGTCCTCAATCAGCAAGATGCGGGCTTTCATGGCAAGTGCTGAGGGACACGAGTCGGCAGGACGAAGACGGCCGGCACCAACGACGTGAAACCCATTTTCTCCTGATCCGAGGTTTCCCTGAGCTCCGCCGGACCGTGCCAGCGGCTGATTCCGGGGCTGCAAGCCTGCTCTGACAAGGTTTCTGACTGGGACAGGCCCAGAACAACTTGAATTGAATCTACAGATTTTCTTCCGGTCAAATTGTTGCCAGCCCGTTCTGGCTGTGACATCGGTTAGTCGCTGGTGGTTAGGCGTCGGTGGGCAGGCCGGAATCGGGCGTTGTGCTCGGACCGTTCAGGTTGGAGATTTCATGCCATAAGCCACCACCAATTCAGGCTGGCTCTGTTGGTTAAAAACTCCCCGGGCAGGATTCGAACCTGCGACCAATCGGTTAACAGCCGACCGCTCTACCACTGAGCTACCGAGGAACGGGCTCTGGTGAACCTACCCGTCGGCCCTGCCGCCCGGCAAGGGGGGAAGTCGGCTCTCGATGCGCCGCCGCAGGGCTTGGCCCTTCTGCCAAGGCCCGATCCGGCCCCGCTCCATCTCGGCGGCACCGTCACAATGGTCGAGCTCTTCCAGCCGATGGGTGATCCAAAGTGCCGTCAGCGGCCGCTCACGCCGGTGGCAGAGCTGCTCGATCAGTTGCAATACGTCTAGCTGGCTTTCGGGGTCGAGCAGGGCGGTGGGTTCATCTAGCAGCAGCAGGCCCGCGTCTCCTGCCAGGGCGCCGGCGATCGCCAGCCGCTGTTTCTGACCGCCGCTGAGGGTGTGAATCGGCCGCCCTTCGAACCCCCCCAGCCCCACCTGGGCGAGGGCCGCGGCCACCCGTGCCTGCCGCACCGCTGCCGGCAGTCCCTGCTCAAGGCCGAGCTGCAGATCTGTGCCGCAACTGGGAAGCAGCAGCTGGTGATCAGGGTTCTGGAACACCAGGGCGGGCTTGAGCGTCAGCGCCACTCGGCCGCCACTGGGCTCAAGCAGGCCGGCAATCAGGCGCAACAGGGTGCTCTTGCCGCTGCCGTTGCCGCCCACCAGCATCCAGAGGCCGGGTCCTGGCAGGCGCAGGTCGCAGTGATCAAGGGCGGCACTGCCGTTGGGCCAGCCAAAACAAAGCCCCCCCACCTCCAGGGCGGGAGATCGGGGCGATGCGGCTTCGCTGGAGGGTTTGCCCCAGGTCATCAACCGTCGACGCTGAAGCCCGGCCGCTTGCTGCCGCCGCCGACCGCCGACTTTTCATACAGCTGAACTGCCAGCAGCTCGCCACTGAGCAGGCTGACGCGCTTCTCCTCGGATTTCTCGCAGTGAAGTTCGAGCACGCGGGGATGGCCGCTTTCCATGGCCGCCCGGATCTCGCTGTGGAGCGCCTGGGCGTCGCTCAGTTCCTTGCGCTGCACCGAGATGGGCATGGGGCTGAGCTTGAGAGCGAGCTCGACGACGTACACGTTCTGTGCTTGAAGACCAAGGGCCACTCTGGCGAATGGCCTGCCTCGCCGCCGCCGGTCTTGGCCAGGGTCCGCTGGGTGTATGTACTCATTTACGGGTGTGCTCAATCGGACGGGGTCCCGGAGCGCGCCGGTTTTCCGTAAAGTGATTCTGTAAAGGTTCATGAAGTACCCGCATGACGATCGCTCTAGGGCGCGCACCTGCCGCACGGGGATGGTTCGACGTCCTCGATGACTGGCTCAAGCGTGACCGCTTTGTTTTCGTGGGGTGGTCCGGTCTGCTGCTCTTTCCCACCGCCTAT
>NZ_JAGQCE010000029.1 GCF_024345995.1 Synechococcus sp. Cruz-7E5 | reverse complement strand
AGCAGCGCTGAAATCAGATATAGAGCATTCAGATTGTTTTATCCTGGCATTGAGCTATTTTTGCAGGAAGCTACCCTCCAACTATCGTCGCCGCTACTGCGTTTCACAACCGAGTTCGAGATGGATCGGAGTGGGGCCACAGTGCCATGAACACCAGGAAAGAATCTGATCGCTCTCAGGTGATCCCTGAGAACTACATAGGTAACGGATCAAACTTACGCTTGATCGGTCTGTAAACTCTGCAGCTCATGCTCGTCTCGAGCAGGGCCAAGTGTTGGTCAAGCCCTCGGTCTATTAGTACTCCTCCGCTTCACACATTGCTGCGCTTCCACGTAGAGCCTATCAACGGGTGTTCTTCCCGTGACCTTACTGGCTTAAGCCATGAGAACACTCATCTTGAGGTGGGCTTCCCACTTAGATGCTTTCAGCGGTTATCCTCTCCGCACATGGCTACCCAGCGTTTACCGTTGGCACGATAACTGGTACACCAGAGGTGCGTTCCTCCCGGTCCTCTCGTACTAGGGAGAACTCCTCTCAATGTTCTTACGCATGCACCGGATATGGACCGAACTGTCTCACGACGTTCTGAACCCAGCTCGCGTACCGCTTTAATGGGCGAACAGCCCAACCCTTGGGACCGACTTCAGCCCCAGGTTGCGATGAGCCGACATCGAGGTGCCAAACCTCCCCGTCGATGTGAACTCTTGGGGGAGATCAGCCTGTTATCCCTAGAGTAACTTTTATCCGTTGAGCGACGGCCCTTCCACTCAGAACCGTCGGATCACTAAAGCCGACTTTCGTCCCTGTTCGACTTGTTGGTCTCACAGTCAAGCTTGCTTCTGCTTTTACACTCGTCGGCTGATTTCCAACCAGCCTGAGCAAACCTTTGCGCGCCTCCGTTACCTTTTAGGAGGCGACCGCCCCAGTCAAACTGCCCACCTGATACTGTCCCCTCCCCGGATAACGGGTGAAGGTTAGAACCCTAGCTCTGAAAGAGTGGTATCTCACCGTTGGCTCACCATTACCCGCAAGCAATGGATCAAAGCCTCCCACCTATCCTGCGCATTCAGAGCCCGGGCACAATACCAAGCTACAGTAAAGCTTCATAGGGTCTTTCTGTCCGGGTGCACGTAGTCCGCATCTTCACAGACAATTCTATTTCGCCGAGCCTCTCTCCGAGACAGCGCCCAGATCGTTACGCCTTTCGTGCGGGTCGGAACTTACCCGACAAGGAATTTCGCTACCTTAGGACCGTTATAGTTACGGCCGCCGTTCACCGGGGCTTCAGTCGCCAGCTTCGCTTGCGCTGACCAGCTTCCTTAACCTTCCGGCACTGGGCAGGCGTCAGCCCCCATACATCGTCTTGCGACTTAGCGGAGACCTGTGTTTTTGGTAAACAGTCGCCTGGGCCTCTTCACTGCGACCACCTTGCGGTGGCACCCCTTCTCCCGAAGTTACGGGGCCATTTTGCCGAGTTCCTTAGAGAGAGTTATCTCGCGCCCCTCGGTATTCTCTACCACCCCACCTGTGTCGGTTTCGGGTACAGGCCGTCATGCCTTAACGGGTATAGGGCTTTTCTTGGAAGCTTGACATCACCCACTTCGCTGCCGTAGCAGCTCGTACTCACGCCTCAGCTCAGGATGTTTTCACCACCCCTCAACGCCTCGAACGCTTGAACCAGTAACCAACATCTGGCTGGGCTAGCCTTCTCCGTCCCCCTTCCCAAAACATGACAGGTACAGGAATGTTGACCTGTTGTCCATCGACTACGCCTTTCGGCCTCGCCTTAGGTCCTGACTAACCCTCCGCGGACGAGCCTGCCGGAGGAACCCTTAGGGTTTCGGGGCATGGGATTCTCACCCATGTTTTCGCTACTCAAGCCGACATTCTCACTTCCATGCAGTCCACGCCCGCTTACGCTAACGCTTCGCCCCGCATGGAACGCTCCCCTACCATTTGAATGTTCCTAAGAACAATTAAATCCGCAGCTTCGGTACAATGCTTAGCCCCGTTCATTTTCGGCGCAGGATCGCTCGACCAGTGAGCTATTACGCACTCCTTTGAGGATGGCTGCTTCTAGGCAAACCTCCTGGTTGTCTGGGCAATCCCACCTCCTTTATCACTCAGCATTGATTTGGGGACCTTAGCTGGCGGTCTGGGCTGTTTCCCTTTCGACCATGGAGCTTATCCCCCACAGTCTGACTGCCTAGTTTCACACAGGGTATTCAGAGTTCGTCTCGATTTGGTACCGCTCTCGCAGCCCGCACCGAAACGGTGGCTTTACCCCCCTGCTATAGCACTAGACGCTACGCCTCAACGTATTTCGGGGAGAACCAGCTAGCTCCGGGTTCGATTGGCATTTCACCCCTAACCACAGCTCATCCGCTGATTTTTCAACATCAGTCGGTTCGGACCTCCACTTGGTATCACCCAAGCTTCATCCTGGCCATGGTTAGATCACCCGGGTTCGGGTCTATAAACACTGACGATCGCCCTATTCAGACTCGCTTTCGCTATGGCTCCACCATTCCCGGTTTAACCTGCCAGTGCCTATAAGTCGCCGGCTCATTCTTCAACAGGCACACGGTCACCCGATCAGTCGGGCTCCCATTGCTTGTAAGCTCACGGTTTCATGTTCTATTTCACTCCCCTCCCGGGGTTCTTTTCACCTTTCCCTCGCGGTACTGTTGCGCTATCGGTCACACAGGAGTACTTAGCCTTACGAGGTGGTCCTCGCAGATTCATACGGAATTTCACGTGCTCCGTACTACTCGGGATACAGCTAGGCCAGATTCGTTTTCGCGTACGGGGCTTTCACCCTCTATGGCGCGCCTTTCAAACGCTTCCACTAACGTCACTGGTCCACGTTGCTGTCCCACAACCCCGATGGTCGAAACCATCGGTTTAGGCTCTTCCCCGTTCGCTCGCCGCTACTTAGGGAGTCGTTTTTACTTTCCTTTCCTCCAGCTACTAAGATGTTTCAGTTCGCTGGGTTGGCTCGTGCCAGCCTATGGATTCAGCTGGCCGTTCTAGGGGTTGCCCCATTCGGAAATTCCCGGATCAAAGCGTGTTTCCAGCTCCCCGAGACTTATCGCAGGTAACTACGTCCTTCATCGCCTCTGTGTGCCAAGGTATCCACCGTGAGCCCTTTGTAGCTTGACCAATTTATCTCCACATCACCTTACTGCGGTTGTACGCAGATTTTCCTGCTTTCAATTACCGCAACTGACGTTCTAGATTTCTCCAGTTCATCGGCTACTGTCTATGAAAACAGGATCAAACCCGATTCTTTCGGCAAGAACCAGGAGCAATGTGGAGTCTCGGCTCCTACTCTAGAATCGCTCCAACATCAATCTTTCATCCCAATGGCAAAAGCCCTTGGTATAATTGGCTGCTGTTGAAGCATCCATGAGATGCTTTATTTACAGACTTACCTATGCAGTTGTCAAGGTTCTACTGAACACAACAAATATCAACCTTTCGGTTGATATTGCTGGAGTCCAGCGTCTTTTCAATCATGGCTGACACCTTAATCGGCTTAACGATTTAGGCTTGCCATGAGATGAAAGGAAGCTAGAGTCCTTCTCTCAGTACAAAAATCTAAAATCACCACCACAAGCTCTCTCCCGTTGCTTTCGCGATCCGGATGGGTTGGTCAGTGGAGGTTAGCGGACTCGAACCGCTGACATCCTGCTTGCAAAGCAGGCGCTCTACCAACTGAGCTAAACCCCCAAACACGAATGGGCCATCCTGGACTTGAACCAGGGACCTCACCCTTATCAGGGGTGCGCTCTAACCACCTGAGCTAATGGCCCAGGGATACCCTTGCGGGGTGACCTAGACAAAGTTTAGGAACTGAAAAGACATCCACGACAGCTCATCCGCTTTCCCATTTCTGGAATTGCTTTTGGCTTCGCTTCTGTCGGTTGAGGTACCGATTAACCATCGAGATGACAGGATCATGGCCTAGCAATAATTTAGCCAGACATCACAATCAGTTATTGTCTCCCTGTTAGGAGGTGATCCAGCCGCACCTTCCGGTACGGCTACCTTGTTACGACTTCACCCCAGTCATCAGCCCCACCTTCGGCGTCCTCCTCCCTTGCGGGTTGGAGTAACGACTTCGGGCATGGCCAACTTCCATGGTGTGACGGGCGGTGTGTACAAGGCCCGGGAACGTATTCACCGCAGTATGCTGACCTGCGATTACTAGCGATTCCTCCTTCACGTAGGCGAGTTGCAGCCTACGATCTGAACTGAGCCACGGTTTATGGGATTTGCTAGCTCTCGCGAGTTTGCTGCCCTTTGTCCGTAGCATTGTAGTACGTGTGTAGCCCAGGATGTAAGGGGCATGATGACTTGACGTCATCCACACCTTCCTCCGGTTTATCACCGGCGGTCTCTCTAGAGTGCCCAACTGAATGCTGGCAACTAAAGACGTGGGTTGCGCTCGTTGCGGGACTTAACCCAACATCTCACGACACGAGCTGACGACAGCCATGCACCACCTGTCACTGCGTTCCCGAAGGCACTCCCTCGTTTCCAAGGGATTCGCAGGATGTCAAACCCTGGTAAGGTTCTTCGCGTTGCATCGAATTAAACCACATACTCCACCGCTTGTGCGGGCCCCCGTCAATTCCTTTGAGTTTCACACTTGCGTGCGTACTCCCCAGGCGGAACACTTAACGCGTTGGCTACGACACCGGAAGGGTTAATTCTCCCGACACCTAGTGTTCATCGTTTACGGCCAGGACTACAGGGGTATCTAATCCCTTTCGCTCCCCTGGCTTTCGTCCATGAGCGTCAGTTATGGCCCAGCAGAGCGCCTTCGCCACTGGTGTTCTTCCCGATATCTACGCATTTCACCGCTACACCGGGAATTCCCTCTGCCCCTACCACACTCTAGCCTTGTAGTTTCCATTGCTTAAATGGAGTTGAGCTCCACGCTTTAACAACAGACTTTCAAGGCCGCCTGCGGACGCTTTACGCCCAATAATTCCGGATAACGCTTGCCACTCCCGTATTACCGCGGCTGCTGGCACGGAATTAGCCGTGGCTTATTCCTCAAGTACCGTCATGTCTTCTTCCTTGAGAAAAGAGGTTTACAGCCCAGAGGCCTTCGTCCCTCACGCGGCGTTGCTCCGTCAGGCTTGCGCCCATTGCGGAAAATTCCCCACTGCTGCCTCCCGTAGGAGTCTGGGCCGTGTCTCAGTCCCAGTGTGGCTGATCATCCTCTCAGACCAGCTACTGATCGAAGCCTTGGTGAGCCATTACCTCACCAACTAGCTAATCAGACGCGGGCTCATCCCCAGGCGAAATTCGTTTCACCTCTCGGCATATGGGGTATTAGCGGCCGTTTCCGGCCGTTATCCCCCTCCTGAGGGCAGATTCCCACGCGTTACTCACCCGTCCGCCACTAGCCCGAAGGCTCGTTCGACTTGCATGTGTTAAGCACGCCGCCAGCGTTCATCCTGAGCCAGGATCAAACTCTCCGTTGTATTCATCATTCCTTTAAACTTCAATCAACATAATCCTGGCTTTCGCTAAAATTAAATTGATCTTCATCGCAAATGATGTCGCCGTTACCCAATTCAATGACTTACATCAATAATTAGTTAAGGCCT
>NZ_JAGQCE010000028.1 GCF_024345995.1 Synechococcus sp. Cruz-7E5 | reverse complement strand
CGCTGGTCTTGGCATGGAAGTGATGCACGAGCGCAACGCTCACAACTTCCCGCTTGACCTGGCATCTGCAGAAGCCACCCCTGTGGCACTGACCGCCCCGGCGATCGGCTGATTCAATCGGTGGGTCACTAAGATCCGATCCACCATGTAAATCAACCAATGAAACTTAAAAGCTCTCGCTGAACAGCGGGAGCTTTTTTCTTGAGCATTCTCTGCAATCAACACAGACCATAATAACCTCTGCCTGTGGGTTTGCTGGAGGGGCTGGCTGGCCAGCGCGAGTCTTCCAGCAATGTGATACCAAGAGCTCTCCACTCCTGACTGACACCGCATCAATAATGGCTGGACATAGCCCTAAACAAACCAGTCAGGTGGGCCACAGCGCAGCTAGTCGCCGATGACGGTTAACCAGAAGCTGCTGATTGCGGCTGGAAGAAATCCACAATGCACACCGCACCGACACCCAATGCCTCACCACATAAACCGACCAACCAAGAACTGCAAAGCCTGCGGACGACCATTTCAGTGGCGAAAGAAGTGGAAAGGCGTCTGGGAAGATGTTATTTACTGCTCAGAACGCTGCCGAAAAAACAAGAAGTAGACGCATCCTATATATCCATTGGAACAAGAGATGGGATGCCTGTAGTCCAAGGCAGAATTCCATGCTGTCACCAAAACAACAAAGAGTCAACAACAGTTTCTTGGAAGAATGCCTCTGACGATCCAGCCTGTCTATTGCAAGGTATTTTTGGATATTCTGTCTTAGACTAGTCGAGTTGCACTATACGGCAGAAAGCCTAGTGGCATCTTCCAAACAACCTACTCGGGCCAAGTTGCCAGCCTGAGTTGATACATTATTCCAAGGGAGATACTCAGGTCGCAACTGGGCCTGGAATTGGGATTGAGAAAGAATTTGCTCACCCCGTTCCCA
The DNA here is from genome assembly GCF_024345995.1 of Synechococcus sp. Cruz-7E5. GTDB lineage: Bacteria > Cyanobacteriota > Cyanobacteriia > PCC-6307 > Cyanobiaceae > Regnicoccus_A. Next base: position 7,175 of record NZ_JAGQCE010000028.1, on the reverse strand, counting down.
GGCACATCGTCGCGAAAGAAGCTCCAGATCGTCAAACCAGGTTGTCTTCGTCATCTGCCCTCCGTGCAACCGGATATGATACACATAGGCATCAATAACAATTCCTGGCGCCATACAAGTTACGGCAATCATCATGCCAATATCTTCACCTTGAGATAGACCCATCCAACCACCAGCCTTCTTCAAGAGATTGGCTTCCACCAGCAGGGTTGTTGGTCCTAATGGAATGCATGCCTTAGGTGTCGGCCAGGCACGCCAGATATCTCCAGGAAAGCTTGGGCCAGCTGGCACAATTCCTGGATCTGACTTGGAGTCGTCTGTACAATATCCAGCAGACCAAAGAGCTCCATGTTGACCCTTGATTGCATCTAGTCGTTGATCGATAGAGTGTGGATAAAGCCAGTCATCGTCGTCAGCACTAGTAATCCAGTCACCTCTGGCAATGACTAAACCTAAATTGCGTGCTGCGGCCTGGCCGATCGGACGCTCCGTCGCAATGACGGTGGCCCGCTCACACACCCCATCGGGAAGCGCTTCCCGACTAGCACCATCAACAACGATGACATGCTCAACCGCACAATCGTTATTTTTTAAACTTTGATTTAATTCAACCAGCATACTTAGCCGATCTGGCAGCAGTCTGGTTGGCGTAATCACACTAACAGTCATCTAGTTGCCTAAGGGTTTGCTTCTTCTCTTCGACTTAAAGAGCCAAGGGCCTCATCATCCTCGAGAGCTCATAGCTGAAACTGAAGCGAACTTAAGCATTCATTCCAATTGCACAATTCAGCCTACAAGGCTTTCATCATTCAAAGGCACTATCATAGAGTAGCAGCGCGGAGGCCGTCTTGAAAAACCGCACGGGAGTCCTCTGCGCGCGAAGATCACTGGACAGTCTGACTACACAAGCAGCCAACACAGGCATGCTATAGCAGTGCAGATACCCAAGAATGCGGAGTCTCGGCCCGCTTTCGAACCTCAATGAATCTGGAGTCGTGACTCTAATCCGCCTCATCATACGCCGCATTGAGGCTATAAGCTCCCAGAAATTATTCTGATCCCTTGCCAGTACTATCAATCAATTCACGTTACTTGTCTGGGCTTCTAGCAATCAACAGTACCGCTGAGTCGGAATAAACAGGATCACGTCACCGCTGCCGATCGGCCCGTTCTCCGGCCAGCAGTTGAGCCCCAGAGCAGGTGAGCCCCAGCTCTCTCTCGACTCGATCTCATCGATCAGCTCCAGAGGCTCACGCCCGGGCCTGGTTCATGTGCAACGACTCAGAAACAGCAAGAACGCAATGCTCTGCTAGGGTACTCACATGGTTATGATTCCACCCTAAAGCATAGCAGCAGTCTGACAGGACTTGTGCTGCTCTGACGCGATCAGGGCAACAGACTAATTGTTCAGAACATCAGTAAGAACTGCTTGCCATCAGATCGCTTTTGTACACTGATCTGACGTCATCGAGTTAAAACATCTTGAGCAGGGTTTAGCCGGGATAGGGTCCAACACTCTTCAACAGAGCCATGGCCATCCTATTCAGCTGGAACTCTGCTACGCATTCCAAAGACCTTTCGGTGTCAACCGGTGGCTGCTGCGGGGTGTGATCTCATCTCACTTCTCACTTGATTTCCTGTGTTGCAAGGCTGGTCACTCATCCCAAACCGCAAAGCGGTATCAAAAGACATTCTGGCTGGCATGGTGGTCGCCCTCGGCATCATTCCCGAAGCCATCGCCTTCTCCATCGTGGCTGGGGTTGACCCCCAGGTGGGTCTGTTCGGCTCAATCTGCATCCTGATTGTGGTGGCCCTGCTGGGCGGCAGGCCTGGCATGGTTTCGGCCTGCACAGCTGGTGTGGCTCTCTTGATGGGGGGCCTGGTGCAATCCCATGGCCTCAGCTATCTGCTGGCCGCCTGTATTCTGGCGGGCCTTTTTCAGATTGCCTGGGGCTATCTGAAGCTGGCCCAGCAGATGCGTTTCGTGCCACGGTCGGTGACTCTGGGTTTCGTGAATTCGATCGGTGTACTGATCTTCCTGGCCCAGTTGCCCCAGTTGGGTTTTGGACGGCTGGGCATCGACACCCCTTCTCCGCTAGTGGGGGTGGAGGCGGTGAGCTGGCCCATCGTGTGGGCCCTGGTTGCATTTGGGCTGGCGATTATCTATGGCCTTCCCCGACTGACCAAGCTGGTGCCATCCACGCTGGTGGCAATCGTAGGCATCAGCGTGATTGCCGAAGTGTGGCAGCTGCCGGTGCCGCGAGTTGGCGATCTCGGAGTGCTGCCAACAAGCCTGCCGGTTCTGGCGATTCCGTCAGTCTTCGGTTCGTTCGACACTCTGGGAATCATTCTGCCAACGGCGTTGGCGATTTCGTTTGTTGGGCTGCTGCAGTCGTTCCTCACTGCCAATGTGGTGGAAGACCTGCTTGACGAGGACTCGGATTATGAAGCTGAAGCCCGCGCTCAGGGCATAGCCAACATCATCGCCGGCCTGTTTGGCGGCATGGCGGGCGCCGGCATGATTGGCCAGAGCGTCATCAACATCGAGTCCGGCGGTCGTTACCGTCTCTCCACACTCACCGCCGGGGTGGGTCTGTTGGTCCTGGTCATCTCGCTGAGCAGCTGGCTGGCTCGTATCCCGATGGCAGCTCTGGTCGCAGTGATGCTCATGGTGTCCGTCAGCACGGTCAACTGGCAGTCATTCCTGAGGATGCGCAAACTCCCGAAGAGTGATAGTTCGATCATGATCACCACTCTTGTGCTGGCTTTGCTCACACGCAACCTGGCGATTGCGGTGCTGGTGGGAGTAGCACAGGCAGGGATTCTGTTTAGCCGCAAGGTAGCGAAAGTGATCTCAGTAGAAGCGACTTGGCTAACGGATGAGCACATATATTACACTGTGCGTGGCCAGCTATTCTTTGTCAGCGCAGTTTACTTTCTAGCTGGATTCAAGCAGCACCGTTTTCCGCCGAACGTCACCATTGATATGGCTGACGCGCGCATCTGGGATCAGACTGGTACACGAGCTCTCGATCAGGTGATCCGACAACGCCGTCAGGCCGGCTCCACAGTGAAGGTGTTGAATCTCAACCGAGAGAGCCTTGATCTATTTAAGCGCATCAGTGAAAGCCCAGCTGTTGTGATCGGCGCAAACTGCGACCTTCCCCGTGAAGTTGAGTCCACCATGCCCTGAGAAGATTCGTCACTTAGCTGCAAGCACTTCATGCACCACAAACTTAATCGCTGTCTATCCAACCCGTGCTCTCCACAGACACCCACGTCCGGCCAGGTTAGGCCATTTCCGGCATATTCAATTACATCGCCCGCATAATATCCGTGGTGATTTCTTCGGCGGCCTGACAGCCGCGGTGATCGCCCTACCCCTGGCCTTGGGAGTGGCCTCCGGTGCCATTGAGAACGCTGTTGAAGAGGCCATGGAGATGGGTCGTATGTATAGAAGGTGGGCGCCAAGGGCACCAGGCGCAAGCAACTGGAGCGGTTCAAGTTGTTCGAGAAGCTGCCCGAAGACCACACCGATCACACTCGCCACCAGGCACTGATTAAAGCCGTTGAGGCCCTGAAATGAATCTGCTCGTCGTGCTGCTGGAAACGAGCAACAACCAGCAGCACCAAGCTTCATTCTGGTGCAGGTACCTGATCACAGCCAATGCCGTCTACCGGCTCCAGCTGGAGAGTGGCGTGTTGTACTCCCAGCTTTCGCAGCCTCTCCTGAGCCTCATGCAGCATTGTTTCGTCGTCGATCACGCCTTGATGGCGGCAGAGGTGGGCAGTGAGAGCCACCTTCGAAGTGCTTAGGCTCCAGACATGAATGTGGTGCACTCCACAGACCCCCCTGATCGTGAGAAGCGAATGTTCCACGGCATCCAGATCCACGGCTCCGGGCACCGCATCGAGTAAAAGAGCGCCGGCTTCCAGCATCAATCGCCAGCCACTCCAGCCCACGACAAAGCCGACACCGATCGCCACCAGGGAATCAAGCCAGGTCCAACCGGTGAGACCAATCAGCAACGTACTGAACAGGACAGTCGCCGAGAGAGTCGCATCACTGAGCAGGTGCAGGACCGCCGCACGGCGGTTGAGGTCATGCTGATGACCAGGGCCGAACAGCCATGCCGAGAGCAGGTTCACCGCCAGACCGGCAAGAGCTGCCAGCGCCACCGGAGTGGTGCCGAGTTCGACGGGCCGCCCGAGACGCTGCAGACCTTCGACGACAACGACGCCGCCTGCCACCATCACGAGCGCCGCATTGGCCATGGAGGCCAGTTGGGTGCTGCGGCCGTAGCCATAGGTGAAACGCCGATTTGCCTGCCAGCCCGCCAGTCGCTCCGCCCCCCAACTCAGCAGCAACCCAACAACATCCCCAAGGTTATGGATGGCATCGCCGATCAGGGCCAGCGATCCGAAGCCAAAGCCAGTCACCAGCTGCACACCGACAAGCCCGGCGTTGAGAAGAACGCTCCAACGGAACGCCGCCGAACCACTGGCAACCCGCCGGTGAGCGTGGACCTCAGACGACATGAAGCACCTTGGCAATCGCGGTGATGGCCTCCGCCACAACGCTGTAGTAGACACTCATGCCATGTCGCTCCTTGATCAGGTTCCCGCTGGCCTCCAGCTTCTTGAGTTGGTGACTGACGGTGGGCTCCGAAAGCTTCACCAGGGGGGCGAGATTGCAAGTGCAGTCTTCTCTGGCGGGCTGATGTAACAAATGTTCCAGCAGCTGCAACCGCACGGGATCGGCAAGGGGCTTGAGACGAATGGCCAACCAGATCGCCGAGTCCTTCGGCATAGGCTCAGCACTGCCCAGCGGCGGGCAGCAGGCTCGCGCGAGATCAGTGGGAACAAGAAGAGCCCTGGGCATCTCGCCATGCTGCCACCTCCTTGACAAACATCAAAGAAGTGGCCATGCTGAGCATATTCGACAGGTATCAAATATCTCCTGCAGATTCTCTCATGGGTCCTATGTGATTCGAGAGGAATCAGGAGCCGCCCCTGCACGCCATGGGAAACATTGTTCCCTTTGGTTGTCGAGAACTATCTGGGTATCTGCCTGCAAAGAGCGACTGTGGCGTCGATGGCAAGCGAAAACATCGCCCACCTAACGGCTGAGCGGGCTCGGCCAATACAGCGGCGATCGGGAATGAAGCCGCGTCTGGTCCGAGTGATGGCACTCCTGCTGGCCTGCGCCATCGTCTGCGGCACGGCATGGGGCGCTGCCGCATCGGAACTACGGGTTTTCATCCAGAACGACTGCCCCCACTGCGCCGCCTTCAAGGATTTCATGCCGGAATTGCAGCGCCGCCGGCCTGACCTGCGCATCACCCTGATCGCGGTGGACAGCGACCCGGCCGCCCAGCAAGAGCTGGTGGCCATCAGCCGCAAGGCCAATGCCTGGCCCCCGGGGGTGCCCACCTTCGTGATCGATGGTCGGGTGCAGGTGGGGTTCGGTGACCCGGCCAGCAGCGGGCCTGAGCTCCTGGCGTTCGTGCAGGGGAATGCTCCACCAGGGCAGGCCGGCAACACGGCGATCGAGGCCGGGCCCCTGGGCAGCCTGAGTGTGCAGCGACTGGGGCTCCCCCTGTTCAGCCTGGCGCTGGGGCTGCTGGATGGCTTCAACCCCTGCGCCATGTGGGTGCTGCTTTTCCTGCTGTCGCTGCTGGTGCACTTCCGCCGCCGCCGCCGCATGGCCCTCGTGGCCGGCACCTTCGTGCTGGTGAGCGGACTCGTCTACTTCCTCTTCCTGGCTGCCTGGCTGAATCTGTTCCTCGCCGTCGGGTTCGCCACCCCGATCCGGGTGTCGCTGGCGCTGCTGGCCCTGCTGATCGGTGTGATCAACCTGCGTGACAGCGCCACCAAGGAAGCCGACTACCACATCTCGATCCCGGCCCGAGCCAAGCCCGGGCTTTATGCCCGCATGCGCAGCGTGCTCCAGAGCCGCTCGATGACTGGCTCGCTCCTGGGTGTGGCCGCCCTTGCGGTGGTGGTGAACCTCGTGGAACTCCTCTGCACCGCTGGCCTGCCGGCCATCTTCACCGCCGTGCTGGCGCAGCAGAACCTGCCGCCGCTGGCCCATTTCGGCTATCTCGGCATTTACATCCTCGGCTATATCGCCGATGACACCCTCATGGTGATCATTGCCGTCAGTGCGCTCAGCAGCCAGAGGCTCAGCGAAGGCGGTGGGCGCCTGCTGAAGCGCATCAGCGGTGGGGTGATGCTGCTGCTGGGAGCGGTGCTGCTCCTGCGGCCTCAGTGGCTGTTCTCATGAGACGAGTGCCCTGGCGAGTGTCTGGGGATGGCCCGGATGGACCAGGCACTGGCGGAGCAGCGCCAGTCTTTCAGCGATCGGCAGTACCTGAATGGCTGTGGCGCCTGGGAGGAACTGGAGTCCAAGGATCAGGCATGAGGAGAAATACCGGAGACTGCAGTGGCTCGGGATCAATGGCCTGAGGGACGGGAAGACTTCTGTACTCAGATTGAGTACGGGAATAGGTACTCCCAGAAGCCTCCACCTGGGCCCAGTCGGTGTAACTTGAGGTTGAGGGGAGGTCCGGGAGCCGACCCGCCATTTCCCTCCAGAAGAGTCCGGCCTGATTCCCTGAGCCGGTGGTCACAGCGGAGGTGCGATTGGAAGCAAATGTGTCCTCGGTGGCGCAGCGTGAACGCCATCCCGTAGCTGCAGTGAGCCATACGCCATCTCTGTTTCCCGCATATTGAAATCCCGGGCTGCATAACCCGGGCAGCGGTCACAACTGCGGAGGCCAAGCCCTGAGCATCTCTCCCCAGCGCCGTGACTGAATCCTTACCTGCCAGGCCCTAGCCGCAAGCTTCTGCGCAGGAGTAGACAGGCCAACCGTTGGATTCCAGACACCCGACCGGACGGCATCCCAATTGCCAAGGTGACCATCCGCAACCGGTGCTAAGGCGCCCCCACATGGGGCGCCTTCCAAATGCTTCAGCAGATCCTGGGCCCGGTGGGTGGCGAAGTGGAGCAGTTCACGCTTCGCGGCAACAAGGGGCGAGATAATCAGGGACTCCTGAAAAAGGCTGATCCATTGCGGCGCAGCTTGTTTCAGCAATCAAGAGTCGATAAACTGGCCTTGATCAGGGCAATCAACGATTGCTACAACTGCTGAAAGCCGCAGATGTACCGGAAG
>NZ_JAGQCE010000027.1 GCF_024345995.1 Synechococcus sp. Cruz-7E5 | reverse complement strand
GGAGATACTCGGTGAGGGGCTTCTCCAGGGGCTTCCCATCCCAGGCGCGATTGATCGCCTCAGCCAGCGGATCAGCCGGCTGGGTGGCGGTGACCCCATGGGCTGGATGACCAGCGGGCGCCGAGCTGAGCCTCCCTGCCATCCGCTCCACGATGGTGATGATCACCTCATCGGCGGGCTTGCCGCTGCGGACCAGCTCGTCGGCTTCCTCAGCGGGGAGGCCAGCAGCAGCGGCGCTGCGAAGGATGCGGTTCTGCCGCAGCAGCTGGCTGCGGGTGAGTGTGGTCTCGTCGTCGTCAGTGGTCTGGGTGGCGGTGGTCTGGGTGGTCATGGAATTGCCCTCCTGGGGCTCAGTGGTTTGTGATCTGGTCAGACAGGCCGGATCCGCCGGCACGGGCACGAGTGACGCCTCTCTCAGGCGCCAGTTGCGGGCCAGATCAGCGGTCTTCGAGTGCGGCTCCAGCGAACCGCCATCCAGCGATGCACCGACACTCACGGCGCAGCCAGAACGGGCCAGAGCCCAGCCCTCATCCGCCGCGGGTGCGTCGGTGAATTGAGCCAGGCCGATCAGTTGCCGGTTCTCAACCTTGAGGTCGATCAGGCGGCCAGCCATCCGCGCCGCGTTGTTCTCGTGCGACAGCAGAACCGGGATCGGGTGCGGTCCGTAATTCGGCAGCTGGCGGCAGCTCAGAACAACTCCATCGATCGGCGCCTCGGTGGCGATCACCAGCGAGACAGTCCTCGAGGATTCATTGGCGGTAGTTGGCTTGAATGCCGAGGCGCGGCGCACTTCCTTCTGGGTGGTTACTGCCACGACGGCACCTCAGAAATCCGGCGGTTCAGATCACTGCGAAGCTCAGCCTCCTGGCCCAACTGCGCAGTGGCGAACGCCAGCACCTCAGCGGCGAGCCGCCAGCCGCTGAGGGCATCGACCGTGATCGACTTACCAGCCAGGCCGAACCTCAGCGGGCCCTCAGCGGTGCGCTCCACCGTCAGGCCACAGGTCAGTTCAGCCCGTGCCGGCCGGGTGGCCAGTGCCGTCAACGCTGACGCCAGTTCACCGCCCAATGCCATCAGCTGGGGCAGCGTGATCTTTTGCTCCAGCACATCATCAGCGGCAACAATCAGCTGCAGCTGCTCACGCTCCACCACCAGCGAGCCGCCCAGGCCGTGGGCCATGACTCCACCGGGGCAGGCCACCACCGAAACCGGTGGCGGTTCATCGGGCAGGCGATCAGGCGATGCAGCCCAGATTGCGCCGCTGGCGGTCGTGCCAGTCGGTGGTAGTGCGGCGGCCACCTCGCGCAGTTCAGCCACCAGCTGGTTCAGCTCCAGCCGTTGCCGCACAGTGCCGTGATCACCCAGGGCAGCAGCGCCAACGGTCAGCAGCTGCCGCACTGCTTCGGAACGGTTCTCAGATAGAACGTCGAGCATCTTCACCAGCTCGGGTGACAGCTTCGCGCTCACCGTTACCGGCTCATCGATTCCAGGATCCATCAGTATTCGACGGTATACCTCAGGTTAGGGAGCATCAACCGGACGCAATCCTTGCCCGCCTTATCTGCTCACGGGGTGAGTCACTCCGCCAACGCACATAGTTGTCGTACTGCCTGGCCAGGCGGTCGCCATCAAACACCCACCGCCGCCGGCCGCCGTTCATCGTGCGCCGGGCGATGCCGTCGTGCTCCAGCATCTCAACCTGTTTCCGCAATGCCTGCGTGCTGATCCCCAGTCGCCGCGCGGCCTCAGTTGGGCCGATCCATGCCATCAGGCAGAAGGTGACAACATTGGCATGAGTCTAAAAAAATGTTGGCGTCTCCCCGCGGCATCCATCGCGGGGTTGGGGTTCGTATATGCACAGGCCGGAATTGCCGCCCCGCCACTGCAAACTGGCCAAGGTATTAGATCGCCTGTACTAGTCGAAAACTCGCGACTCGGAGGCCGCATGAGTCAAATTATATCGACCCAGTACCTTTTGACTACCCCCTATACCCATACCCATGCACAGCCGACAGGATCAATCAATCGATTGAACATTCTCAGATAGACTTAACACAACAGACTAACTGAACATAACTTATATTCAGTGCTCACCATTGCGTGTTGCGTTGATCATTGAAGCCAGCAGATTAGCTGCTGTGCTTACGCTGAGTGTCGAGCTTATGCGCACGCTTGGCCTGTGCCGACCACAACGGGCAGGCCTCAGGTGGTCTGGGTGCATCATCATCCGTCGGATTCCAACCTGCAGCGATCAGCACTTCATGGCGGTGTTCAGTCTCTGAGAAAGTGATCACGGGTTGTTCTATCTGTTCCCGCAACTATACCTGGCTGGTTATGCCGCTGCTACTACTTTCCGCAGTCTGTGAGCAGCCGCGGTGATCGCTGGTTTCACATCTGCCCGACTGGTGCCCAGCAGCTGGGCCAGCTGCCAAATCGTCGCGCCATCTTCTACGCGCAGCGCCAGGAGGGCCAGGTCATCACCCCCCACTGATTCGATCCGCTCCAGGCGTTCATCTTCCATCAGCCGATCGAGGCCCGATAGGGTCGTATCAGCTATGAAATCCACCGTCGCGCTGGCCTCACCATCGGCGTCGATCGATAGGTGGCGGTCCAATGAACGGACGGATTGCGCGGCACGACCGGCTTCGAGCATCCGATCACTGACGCCTTTCCTTACCCTGCCATCCATCAGCGCATAGTTAACGGCGACTGGAATCTTGATGGCATCACGTCGAGTTTCTACCTCATTGCCGATTGCCTGCCGAATCCAGTTGTACGCGTAGGTTGAGAATTCGTAGCCCTTCTCGGGATCGAACTTCTCGGCGGCTCGTGATAATCCAAGCGCACCAGCCTGTAGCAGGTCGAGCATATCCAACGCGCCATAACCGGCCAGCCGGCCCATGTACTTCCTGGCCAGGGCAGGCACCAGCAACAGGTTGCCGCTGACAATCCGATTGCGGGCACGGATGCCACGGCGGCGGATCAGCTCCGGGCAGCCGTCAGGGCCAGCGGGGTGATCCTGCCAGGCCCGAACCTGCCTGGCCAGCTCGATCACCTCGGTGCGGGTGATGCGGCCGGCTCGTTTCGCGACGCCGCACCAATGCGCCAGCGAATCAGCGGAAGACGTGCGCACGCGTGACTGGCTGGGGCCAGGGTCATTCTGGAGAGGCCAGGGCAGACTCTGCATCAGCCAGTGCAGCCACCAGCTGGTGATAGGCGGGGGAATCCTGGGGCTCGCCATACAGCGCGAACCAGGCTTCCTGCTGGGCCAGGTGCGGCCGCAGGGCAGCCAGCAGCTGGGCCAGGGCGGCGGTGGTGGGGGTGGGCATTGGGTTAACCGGAATCAACGCAATCAGCCTGTCATGGCTTAACAGGTAACAGCGTGAATCACTGGAGAATCTTATAGTCTTAGTCTTTACTCTGATCGGGTGAGTGATAACAACTCAGATCTGCGATGGCTCAGGCGGCGATGGGGGCAGCTGATCGGGGGGGGGGGGGGGCTCAGATTCCCTGGCTCAGAATCTCCCTGTATCTCTAAAGGGATTTTTTAAGCCACCCCATCGGCCCATCGCTCGGCCAGATCGGCCCAGTCACGGCCATCAGGCAGGGCCTCAGGGATCACGCGGTAATGCCAGGGCCTGGCCCCATCGACGCGAACCTGCCTGGCCTGCAGCCGATAGCCGAAGGACCGCAGCAGGCTGCGCAGGGTGCCGGTGGCGGTCTTGCCGGGGCTGATGCCCAGCACCTGCACCAGGGCGGCGCGGTGCGCAGCTGCGGTCGCCTGCAGCTTCACCAGCTGCAGATCCTCAGCGGTGAACCACCCCTCACGGCCCACCCAGTCGGTGAGCCCCAGGTGATCGGCAGTCTTCACGACGGATCCCACCGTGGTCTTGGCCAGATCCCAGGCCAGGTGCTGGCCGTTCGGTGCCATGTCACGGGCGGCGCAGCGGTCATGGGCATCGACGTGATCACGTCCATCAGTGAGCCAGAAGCGGCGGCGCAGTCGGCCGGCCTGGCCATCACGATCAGCGGCCAGCAGTTCCGCTGATGGCGTGGCTCCCTGCAGTGCCCAGGCCTGATCCACCTCGAAGCGGCGCAGCTGGTGACTCTGCTGCTGTGATCGTCTTCTCTTGCGCCTGATGGCCTCGGCTTCGGCGGCACTGAGCAGCGGTGCGGCGGCAATGGCGGCGTCTTCGGCGGCCTGCTGTTGCTCGGCGGTGGCCTTGAGCTGATCGGCCAGGGCCAGGCCGTCGGCCAGTTCCTGCGGGTCGATGGCCGCTTCGCTCAGCTCGTATCCCTCGCGCTCGAGCAGGGCCAGGACGGTGGAGCGGTAGGCCAGATCCTGAGCGTTTCTGATGGCGGCCAGCTCAGCCCAGGCGTTCAGCCACGGCCCAGCCAGGCCTTGTGATGGGACGGCTCCGGCTTGCGCCAGTTGCCCCAGGATCACCTGCTCGTGATCACTGAGCGTGCGAAGCACCTCATCAGCGCGGAAGCCACCGGAGCCCATGCGCAGGGCACGGCCGGGGGTGCGCTCGGGGCAGAACAGGTAACGCGGTGCGGTGGTGCGCAGGCGGCCGGCGGCTTGGATCACGTCCTCGGGCGGCACCACACCACCAGAGGCAAGGAAGACGGCGCCGAAGTGATCGGCCAGGCCGTCGATCGAGACGCCAGACGTGACTGCTGGGGTGCAGATCACCACGTCATGGGCAGCGCTGACGCCATTGGGATCAGCCGCGAAGCGGGCAGCGGGGTGGCCGCTGATCTTGCTGGTGACGGAATCCACCACGAGCACGCGGGCACCGGGCCAGTGCTGCTCCACCAGGGCGGCGAGGGTCTGGGCAGCGTTGCTCTGTCCGGCCTGCTGGGCCGTCACCCAGATCAGCAGCCGGGTGCGCTGCTGCAGCTGACGCACCAGGGCCCCGTTCCAGCGTTTGCGCTGCGGGAGCCAGACCAGTGGCGCCCCGGCGGCGGGGCGGTGCTCGCTGGTGATCAGGAAGGCGCGGCAGCCCACCAGGGCCTCGATCACAGCTAGGGCCTGATCGTTCAGCAGGGCATCAGCCACGATCACCTGTGAGGCATGGCGCAGGATTTCGGCCAGGGTCTGGAGCACCTCGGCGCGGTGCTTGGCGATGGCGGTACGGGCGGTGAGGGCATGGGCCAGCACCTGTACCAGCTCATCGATCACCACCACGGCGCCACGCCATTCGGCCGGGTTGATCGCCAGGCCGGAGCCGGGGCGGAGGCTGTCGATGCAGAGGGCCAGGCCCATCTGGCGCAGGGCTGAGCCGGGTGCAGCGCCGTCACCGGTTGGCAGGTTGAGGGCCTCGCCACCAGCTTCGGCAAGGCTGCGGCGATGGCTGAGCCAAAGCACCTTCGCCTGGCCAGCGGCGACCCGCTCGGCCAGGTGGCGGCGGATCGCCCAGGTCTTTCCGCTGCCCATGGCGGCAGCGAGGGCCACCAGGCGGGCACGATCAGCGGCCGGCAGTTTCGTGGCCATGGCGATGTATGTGCCGTTTGGGATCGGCAGATCACCGGAGCGCAGACGGGTCAGAACCGGCGGTGAGGCCAGGGCCACCAGAGCAGCTTCGAGCTGCTGCCAGGTGCCGCCAGCCACCAGGTGATCGTCGGCGCCTTTGCCGTGGCTGCCGGGCACCGTGCCCACCAGTACGGCAGCGCCAGCAGCGCGGAGCAGGCGGCCCAGGCGGCGGGCGGCCTTGGGCTCATCGGGATTTGGCTTGTCGCTGTGATCGAACAGGACCCAGACCTTGCGGCCAGCCAGCGGCACCCCTGCCAGGTCCTGGTGCAGCGCCGGCCTGCCGTTGCCGTCCTTGGGTGCACCGTTCCAGATACCGGGCAGCGCCACGGCCGGCTGGCCGATTGAGAGCAGCGCGGCGGCTTTCTTGGCACCCTCGGTGATCACCAGGGGCAGCCGGGGCTCAGTGGCCCACCAGCGCCAGAACGCGCCGCCGGAGCCATCACGATCAGCGGTCACCTCCAGGGGCAGTGCCAGCGCGAAGCGATCGGCCACCAGCTGCGCAACCACGGCGGGCACGCGCAGCCAGTAGCTGCGGGCCGGCATCCTGATGGGGTGCTCGTATTTGCGGGCCCGGTTGCGCTCGTGATCGAAGCGGGGCCGATCGGGCCGGAAGCAGCCCCAGGCCATCGGGGCCCAGTCGGCCAGCGGATCGAGGCCCGAGCACCACCAGCCGCCAGCAGCGGCGACGGGCTCGAGGGGGCGGAGCAGCCGGGCTACGGCGCCGGTTGCGTACTGACTGGCCCAGCCGTTCAGCTGCTCCAGCCGATCGCCCACCAGGGCCTCGATTGCGGCTGCACCCTGCAGGGTCTGCAGGTTCACGGCGGCCAGTGCCGGATGGCAGGCGCTGCCGTCGATCCAGTCGGCCAGGTGCCGGGCCTCGATCACATCGGGACCAGCGGCAGCGTCCCAGCTGCTGCCGCTGGTGATCACCGTGCCGGCCGCTGGGCGGCGCCAGTTGTCGCCGCTGCAGATCCGGTCCAGCAGATCCAGCGCAGCAGCTGGGCCGCCAGCGGACAGCAGGCCATCCCAGAGGGCAGGGGTGGGGATCCCCCACGTTTGACCTAAGACGAAGGCTCGACAATCGCCCTCCGTAGACTTAGGTTCATGGGAAGACACCGAGCCTTCGGGCGAAGTGTGGTCGGTTGCTCCAGGGGCTCTATCCCCCGGAACGGCTGTCAGAATCACTGGGTTACCGGTGGTTGGTCCCAGTTCCCGCGTTGTTTCTCAGGCGCGGCGGGTTCTGGGTTGGATTTCAGAGGGGGCCCTTCGGGGCCCTTTCTTTATGCGGCGGTGATCGACTCCCGGCGGGTGGTGCCGGCGGCGGATGCCTCCAGCAGGTCGGGCAGCTGGCGAACCAGCTCAGAGATGGTGGTGCCATGGCTGCGGGCAGCCGCATGGATCCGGTCCCGTTCATCGGCCGTGCAGCGGATGTTGACCAGGACGTTCATTCCCATGGGGCACGGGTAGCAGTCTTTACAAGGTTACGGACCGCTCCCGAGTGTGCAAGCCCTGGCGGCCTGCGTACCTGCCATAGCCACAGGTACGCCGTCCTGCTCAGCACCGGGGCAGCGAGACGGCTCAGGACGACTCGGCACCTTGATCGAGACGGCTCAGGACGGCTCCAGGGTCCAGCAGTTCCGCCCATGGCGCCGTGCCGTGACCCGTCCTCGCTCCACCACGGTGGCGCCGGGGCGTGCCCCCAGTAGCCAGCGCACCTCGGCCGTGCTCAGCGGCAGCCCGGTCTCGATCGCCAGCTGGCCGGCTTGGAGACGGCTCAGGACGGCCTGGGCCATGTCGGCTTCTTCCTCGGGCAGGGGCTCCGGCTCAGCATCCTGAGCCGTCTCGGGATGCCTCAGCGACGCCAGTGCTCCCTCCAGCTGGGCCAGCGTCGCCCCGCTCGAGAGCTTGGCGTGCACGGCGTCGAGGGTTTCTACCTGCTGCTGGCTCAGGCTGCTGACCGGCGAGCGGCTACCGGGGACGCGGACCTTGCTCGGCTCGATGCCGGCGATCTTCACCAGCTTGAAGGCTGTGGATCTCGGGACGGCTCTGGATTCCCACCAGGCGGACAGCAGCATGCCGTCCAAGACGGCTAGGGACGGCTCAGGCATGGCAGGCCAGCGATGCTGGGCCAGCGTGCCAGGACGTCCCGAGACGTGCCAGCAGCGAGGGCTACGCCTGGGCGATCAGGTCAGATCTCCTCTTGTTCGGCTTCTTCCGCTTCATCTGCGAGAGCCGAGAGAGCAATTGCGATGCTGCTGACTCCAGCCTCAACGCGCCCGACTCCAGCTCCGATGCGGTTGACTTCAACTCCGATGCTGTCGACTCCAGCTGCGATGCGGTTGATCTCAGCATCCGCAAGTTTTCTGTCTCGCTTATTACGTTCTTGGCCATAGAGCTGGAGGACCGCAACGGCCAGTAGCAGTCCAGCCACCGTAACCGACTTGACGGTCTTAGAGGAGTTTTCCTCGTAGCTCCTAGCAATCGGGATCAGCGCTGGCAGTAAGGCAGCAGGGACCCCCCAGAACCGCCCATAGTCCCATTCCAAAAGGCTGTCCCACAGTCGCCAGAGGGCAATTGCAGCCACGCCCGATCCCGCCAAGACCAGCCAGGGCCAGTGGTGGCTGGGCCATTCGAGAAGGACGGCCCAGAGCTGGGCCGCACTCGAGAGCAGATCGGCGGATTCAACGCCAGGCAATGCGAGCCGGCCCACAACTTCGGGAGGGTAAGTCCGTGACCGCAGCGCGGATCGAGTAGTCCAACGGGTTGGCCTAGCGGACCAGGAAACCTCTAGAGGAACCCCTCTCTCCTGGTCATGGCCACGATCACAGCCGTTCTCGCCCTGGCTCACAAGCTCGCTGAGCTTCCGCTGAAAAACCAGATCGCTGTTGGAGCGAACCTCGGGCTCCTGGTGGTGCTCGTGCTCCTGTTCAGAGGCATGGGCTGATGGGGCAGATCACCCAGATGGGGGAGGGAGGATCACCCAGACAGGAGGGCCTCGATCACCAGGCCATGGCGGCTCCAGCGAGGGCCGGCAGCAGCTCAGCCCGGCGGCCAGCTCGGCTCAGTGATCGGGGCAGGCCTTCGGCACGGGCCAGGCGGCGCAGCTCGGCCACGGTCAGCCGCTCCAGCTCCTGCCAGATCGGCGGCAGCCATGGCTGTTCAGTCGTCGGCGGAGCCGGGGCGGTGACGGGCACGGCAGCAGGGGCGACTGGGGCCACCACAGGCACGGCGGGCGCCGTGGTCGGCGGCGACGTGGCGGAGCCCCGCCAGCTGGTCAGCGTCAGCACCAGGGCGATCAGCGGCACGGCGATCAGCACCAGGGCCTCGGCCACCAACAGCACGGCGAGCATCAGCAGCTCGACCGGGTGCAGGTCTTCAATTCGGTTGTTCATCTCTCAGGGGGCGATGGTTCGGCCCCGGCGGCGTCAGCTTCCAGCCGCTCAGGGCCATGGGCCCCCATCTGAGTGATCCGCGGTTCTTCGGTTGTCGAATGTGATCAGGGTGGGCGTCTCAGCCAGCTGGACCCCACCACCGGGTCGTCCGTCAGTGCCTGCTGGGTAGCCGGGTGCCGGTCCTGCAGTGGCGGGGGCGCTGATGCGCTTGGGCTGTCGTTCCTGTTGACGTGGGCGGCGCGTTCGGCCTGACCCGTCGTCGTTTCCACTATACCATCGATCGACGATCGCGCCAGACAACTAAGGCGAAAGCGCAAGAAAAAACCCCCAGCAATGGCGCCAGGGGTTCGATCATCCGAACCTTCAGGTTAGGCAGGCAGGATCACTGGTTACGAACGATCGTTCGGTGGTCGCTGCAGGCGGCGCCAAAGGCATGTTCAACCTTCATCTTCATGCCGGAAGTGCTGAAGTCATCCTCCATCGATAGTTGCGGCATACCCTTAACACGTCCCAGCTCGAACGGCTTACGGTTGCCGGCAGCGACCACATAGAAGTAGCCAACCGGTACCAACGGATCAACAACCAACTGGAGAGACTTCCAGGGGTTTGTGTTGTCCGGATCGGTGGCGCTCCACGCTTCGCTCAGCAGCTGCAGCGCGGTGGTCTCTAGGTCGGTGCCCACCAGCACGTAGCCAGGATTCAGCCACAGCCGGCGGCTGCCCACCGATGTTTGATTCCGAAGCAGCGTCACCATCGACGCCAGGCCGCCCACTCCCATCTGGACAGGGGCGCCTGGTTTGTTGTTGTGATCAGCGTGGAACAATGCCAGACCATCGGGGCAGGTGCCGCCCAGGCCGCCGGTGCCATGGAGCAGTTCTCCCAGCTGAGCGGCTTCCGCTTCGAGCATCGTTGCGCTGACTTCATCGATCACCGCACCGATACCACCGAGGTCGTCGTTCTTCAGACTTTCGAAGGTGAATTGCAAGCCCAGGCCGTAACGCTTCGGGCGATACTTCCCGTCTTCGGATTGAAGCGATCCGAAGGTGATTTCACCGCCTTCCTCGATCGACTTGGCACTACCGACAAGACCGGCGTCGATCACGCTGGCTTCCCGGAAGTCCGCCAGCTGGCGGATACGGGCCAGCTCCAGGATCCCCCTCGGGGCTTCCTCGTGGCGATCCTGCAAGCGGCGGTCACCAGTGGCCAGCAGCAGCGACTGCGCGTCACTGGTGGAATGGAAACCACGTTCCAGGTGCAGCGGCGAACGCTTCCCGGTAAGGAAGGCAGACCGCACCAGATCTTCGCCGTTGCGGCCGGCATACCCCGCTTCGCGGAGATACTCGGTGAGGGGCTTCTCCAGGGGCTTCCCATCCCAGGCGCGATTGATCGCCTCAGCCAGCGGATCAGCCGGCTGGGTGGCGGTGACCCCATGGGCTGGATGACCAGCGGGCGCCGAGCT
>NZ_JAGQCE010000026.1 GCF_024345995.1 Synechococcus sp. Cruz-7E5 | reverse complement strand
CGCTTCTTGGCCGTGGCTTGCTCGTAATCACCGAATCCGAGCTGCTTGCTGCCCATGAACCCAGTCCGCGCTTGCGATTACAGGGGTATTTTCGTGCGGATGGCTCGGGTTTTCCAGAGCTTCCCTAAGCTCTGGCGTCCACTGCTGCACTTTGCTGCTGACCGGCTTCTCTTGCCCAGCAGTGAACTATGAGCGGTGATCCATTAGATGTGAGCAGTGAGAAGTGAGCAATATTTGAGGCATGAAGACCAGGTCTTCTGCCTGGCGATGATATGAGCCTCTCAGCGTCAAACAACAGACCAAGCAGCCACGGATACGTAAACTCACCAGATCAGTAGTTCGGGCCTGAGGGCGGGCGGCTTCGCCCTCCTTTTCGTCTCCAGCAACATCTACGTCTCCAGCAACATTTTTGACAGGTTTGGCAGGCCCGCCCCCTGGTGATAGCGGTCGCGTTTGAGGTCGGTGCAGTGGTCCAGGAGGATCCTCTTCACCCGCTCGGGATAGCCGATGAACTCGCTGCGTACCGAGAGGAAGGCGGCCAACAGGCCGGAGATGTGGGGCGCCGCCATGCTCGTGCCGGACAGGGCGATGTAGAGCTCATCGAGCCCTTTGCCCTGGTCGCGCTCGGCACTGCGGTTGGGGTCGCTGCTGCTTCGGCACGACAGGATCCGCTCCCCAGGACCTACCACGTCGGGCTTCAGGCGTCCGTCGGCCGTGGGGCCCCGCGAGGAGAAATAGGAGGTGCCGTAGCGGTGGGGCAGGGTGGGATGCACCGATCCCACGGCGATGGCTTCCTCCAGGTTGGCGGGGTCGCCGATCGAGAGGTCGAAGGAACGGGTGGAGCTGGAGCCGTCCACCACGATGTCGCCGCTGCCTTCATTGCCAGCCGCCAGCACCACCAGCACCCCCTGGCGCACCAGCCGCAGCAGGGAGGCACACAGCGGTGAATCGCCGCAGCCGAAGCTGGCCGGATCAAAGGCGCCCCCCAGGCTCAGATTCACCCCCTGGATCGCCAGGCGGCGGCCGAGCTGGTTCTGCTTCCAGATGTGGTCGATCGCCTTGATGATCCAGGCGTCATACCCGCTGCCGTTGTCGGCCAGCACCCTGTAGGTCACCAGGCGGGCCTTCGGCGCCATCGCCAGCATGTCCGGCCCCATCGGGCCTCCCACCGCCTGCAGTCCACCGGCGATGACCCCGGCCACGTGGGTGCCGTGGCCGTGGGAGTCGTTGCCGCTGCCGGGCAGCGCCGGCCCCCGGGACGTGCAGTCCCACTCGGCGGCAATCGTTCCCTCCGGGGCGAAGACCGGATTGTGGAAATGGGGATGGTGGCGGTCGATGCCTGTGTCGAGCACGGCCCAGGTGATTCCCTGGCCGTAGGCGTTGTACCCCAGCTGGGCGGTGCGGGCCTGCACCGTATGGATTGACTCGCGGATCAGGGCCGTCTTCCTGCTGTTGCTGAACATCCGGTACACCGCCGGGGAGGTGGCGCCGTAGTGCTGGCCCATTGCGGCGGCCAGGGTTTCCACCTCGGCGCGGGTCAGATTCACTGACACGTAGCGCTCCAGCTGGTCTTCCAGGTGGATCGTGTCGGCCGTGATCGGTTCCTTAAGCACGTTTTCGCTGATCCAGGCCAGCACCGCGGTCCGGGCACACTCGATGGACCCTGTCGGGTTCTCGTCAGTGGCTGCCGAGCTGCCGGCCAGGCTGGGGCGGTCGACCAGCTCAATCAGCACCGGCACCCGCGCCGTGGCGTCCGCATCGAGGGAATCGGCCAGATTGCGCGCCACCGTGATCGGGCTCACCGGCTGGAAACGGGAGCGGTCCAACGCCTCCATCACCGTGTCCTGGGTGAACCGGCGCGAGAGATACCGGCTCGCAGAGTGGGCCTTGCTGGGTGGCCAGACGATGCCTTCCACCCGCTGATCGACCACGGCGGGCTTGCCGGGGGCGCTGTAGTCATTGGCCAGAATCTGATCCAGGCAGACAATGTCGCCGTCCTGGGCGATGTTCACCCAGCGCTTGACGCCAGCGGGGATCGGCAGCTTCCTGCCATGCCACTTGTGCAGCACGTCGGTGACCTGAGGCAGCCCCAGGGGTGAGCCGATGGTGAGAAAGAGATCCACCGTCAACTCTGCGCCCAGTTCCATCAGCGCCTGATACGTGACCATGCTCCCCTGGCTGTGGCCGATCACCACGAAGGGGCCGCCGCCTGTGGTTACCCGGTCCTTCACCGTCTGCACCATGCGCTCGCGCTTGGCCCTGTTGAAGAGGAAATCGTTCGCATCGGCAAGGAAGGCCTGGGTGAACAGGGCCGTCACCGGGCTCCACAGCCCCTTGGCCTCCACCGACTTCGCTGCGGCCCCTCCCATCGGCGCCCCCTCCCTGGCCACCGTCTGGGCGGCTTCTGTCAGTTGCTTCGTCACCGACGCCACAAAGGCCGCCGACTCGTCCGTGCAGTCACTGTCTTGAATCGAGGCGGCCAGCAGCTCTGCCGACTGCGCCTGCAACGTGGCCCGATCGTCGCCGATGGCCCGGGCGGAAAAGCCCGCGGCCTCCGGATAGCGCTCCCGGTCCACCCAGTAGGCCATGCGAGTGCGCTCTCCCTGATCAGCCCCGAACAGGGCGCGGTCCCATTCCGAGCGCAGCACTCCCTCGGGGGGCATGTTGGAGATGCCATGGCAATAGATCACCGTGCGGGCGGCGGCGGTCCCCACTGCGCCAGTGGCCTTGCTGGCGCGGGTCCGGGCCGATGGCTTTTTCGGGGCGGTCATGGCATCACAGGCAGAGAAAGGACCCTTCTGGGCGTTCATGCCTTCACAGCCCTAGCCAGGCCAGCCCGATGCAGACCATGGCCCGCTGGCGGTGTCATCGTTCTTGAGCAATCCCCTGACGTTCTGGACTGCCGCAGCGAGGACCCCCGGCGCGGCTACTGATCTGTGCTGCTGGGAGCAAGGCTCAATCCGGTTTCCTGAGCCAGGGCCCACCAGTTCTCCACCACTTCCGGGCTGCCGTACCAGCAGGATCCGAAGGCGCCGCCATGGCCCACGCCGGGCAGCACCAGCTGGGTGGAGCCCTCCAGCAATGCCGAGGCCACCGGCACCAGACCGTCGCCACGGTCGTGGGCATCGCCGCTGCTGTTGCGGTAGGCCGTCGGCGCCAGGCGCCGGGCCATGGGGCTGGCGCTCGCCAGATCCAGATCCCCCGCCACCGAGAGGTACCTCACCCGATCGGCGAAGGGCGATCCCGGCAGGCGACGCTGCACCATCTGGCGCAGCACCGTGGCCTTGAGCGCTGTGTGTGGGCTGCCCAGCATCACCAGCGTGTCGGCCAGGGCCTTGCCGTCGTAGCTGCGGCCCTGGAACGGGGCGTCATCCAGGTAGAGCCGCAGCATGATCCCCCCGGAGCTGTGGCCGATCAGTGTCACCCTGCCGCTGGGGGACTGCCGGGCCAGCTCGGCCGCAGTTGCAGCGACCCGATCCAGGATCCGCGCCCAGGCGAAGGCAAAAACAGTGAGCAGCCATTCGGCTTTGCCCACGGCCACCAGCCGCACCGGCTGGCCGCTCAGCTGCTGGAGCCTGGCGACCATCGGGGCATAGGCCTCCGGGCTGATCAGGAAGCCACCGAGGATCACGATCGGTTGCCTTGGCATGGGCATCGCTTGGTGTCGCCTGGGAAATGGTCTCCCACCATGGCCTGGTCGGCTCAGCCTGTAGCCAGCTTCAATGGGCAGATCTTGTCGGGTCGAGGCAGCGCTCGACCTGCTCCCTGCGCTCCCCTGACGCCATGGCCGGCAAGCGCACCCTCAACGCCGGAAACCTGGAAACCCTCGGGGCGGCAGCCCTCGCCGAGCTGCTGATGGAGCTGAGCAGTGGCAATGCCGTGGTCCAGCGGCGTCTGCGCCTGGCCCTGGCCGCCGCTGAGGGGGCCAGCGAAGCCGCCCAGGAAGTGCGCAAGCGCCTCGCGGCCATTGCACGCTCCAGCACCTACGTGGATTCACGCAAACGCAAGGCCATGGTGGCGGAGCTGGAGGCCCAGCGCCAGGCGATCACCGGGCCGATCGCCAAGGCGGATCCGCCGTTGGCCTTTGATCTGCTGGTGCGCTTCCTGCAGCTGGCCGATGGGGTGATCGACCGCTGCTCCGACAGCACCGGCACCGTGATCGGAGTGTTCCGGCAGGCGGTTGCCGACCTGGGGCCGATCGCCACCGCAGCCGAGGTGGAGCCTGAAACGCTGGCGGAGCAGGTGGCCGACCTGCTGGCCGACGATGGATACGGCCAATTCGATCAGTTGATTCCAGCCCTGGCCGAGACCCTTGGCGAGCAGGGGTTGCGGCGGCTGGAGCGAAACTGCCGCGATCGCGGAGCCCGTGATGGCCATGCCGCCCTGCTGCAGATCGCCGAGTGCAGCGGTGATGTCGATGCTTACCTGGCTCAGTTCAACGCCAGCCAGCTCACCTGGCCCAACACCGCCGCCGACGTGGCACGTCATCTGCTGGCGGCGGGCCGGCCGGAGCAGGCCCTGGCCGTGCTGGATGGCGCCGCCAAGGGCGCGAACACCTGGCATTCCCCCGACTGGGACGATGCCCGCATCGCTGCGATGGAAGCACTCGGGCGGGGGGCAGAAGCCCAGCAGCTGCGCTGGCACAGCTTCAGCAAAACCCTGTCGATCCCCCATCTGCGCGAGTATCTAAAGCGGCTCGAGGCCTTCGAGGACGTGGACGCCGAGGAGCGGGCTTTCCAGCTGGCGGAAGGGCACGCGCTGCCGCTGCTGGCCCTGCAGTTCCTGGTGGCCTGGCCCGCCCTGCCCCGGGCTGCCCGCTACGTGATCGAGCATCGGGCGGAGTGGGACGGGGAGGCCTACGAGATCTGCAGCCCCGCCGCCGAACGTCTCAGTGCCGACCAACCACTGGCTGCCACAGTTTTGTTGCGGGCGTTGGTGGTGTTCGCCCTGTCGAACGGTCGGGCCAAGCGCTATCGCTACGCCGCCGAACATCTGCGCACCTGCGAGCAGCTGTCCGCCAGAATTGATGAGTGGCAGGGGGTTGAGAGCCACGAGAGTTTCACGGGTCGTTTGCGGGAGGCCTTCGCGACTAAGTGGAGCTTCTGGCAACTGCTGGAGAGGTAGGAGCCGGACTATGGACAGATGAATCGGCTCTCACCGTTTCCCCTCACATGGGCCCCGGGCCTTGCGGATTTTCGGCTCGCCGACCAAGTTTCCTGCTTGCAGAGGTTCTTGCCGTGTTCTCGGTGATGCAGCGTCAACCACTCCCGACTGCGACTCGGATGCTGCTGCGGCACCGATTGGTGCCCCGTTTGGGGGGCCTGGTGCTCGGTGTTGCCGTGATCAGTCCGGCACCTTTGTTGACTGCCACTGCCGCCATCACCGCCACCGACGGTCCGCCGCCGCCGCCGAAACTGGTGACCACGGCCAAGGTGTCGGCGGCACTGCCCAGGTTGGACTCCTTCGCCACGCAGATCCTGCGGCAGACGGGGGTGCCGGGCATGGCCATCGCGGTGGTCCACGACGACCGGGTGGTGTTCCTCAAGGGCTACGGGCTGCAGGAGGTCGGCAAGTCCGGGGCAGTGGATCCCGATACGGTCTTTCAGCTGGCCTCGCTCTCGAAACCGATCGCCAGCACGGTGGTCGCAGCCCTGGTGGGGGATGGGCGGGTGCGTTGGGACGATCCGGTGATCGGGGATCTCCCCGGCTTTCGCCTCGGCCCGACCGCCATCGCTGAGGAGGTGAGCCTGCGGGATCTGCTTTCGCACCGCAGTGGCCTGCCCGACCATGCTGGCGACCTGCTGGAGGACATCGGCTTTGATCGCGCCACCATCTTCCAGCGACTGGGGGTGCTGCCACTGGGGAATCGCTTCAGGGCCGTCTTCAACTACACCAACTTCGGCTTCACTGCCGGCGCTATCGCGGCGGCGAACGCCAGCGGCCAGGGCTGGGAGGAGCTCTCCAGGGAACGGCTCTATCGACCGCTGGGCATGGGCCGTACCAGCTCCAGCTACGCCGATCTGATCGATGTCCCCAACCGCGCCGTCCTGCATGTGCGGGAGACCCCGAAGGGAGTGGCCAGCCGCCGCTGGGTGGCTCGTTACCAGCGGGACCCTGATGCCCAGTCGCCTGCCGGTGGGGTGAGTTCCACAGCGCGCGACCTCTCCCAGTGGCTGCGGCTGCAGCTGGCGGGAGGGCGTCTGGGAGCCGCGGCCGGCGGCCGTCAGATCGTGGCCTCAGCCGCCCTGGCCGAAACCCACCGCCCGCTGATCGCCAGCGCACCCTCGCGGGATCCAGCCGTGTACCGCACCGGTTTCTACGGCCTGGGCTGGAATGTGAGCAGCACCGACCAGGGCGCCGTGCAGCTCAGCCACTCAGGTGGCTTCGAGCTCGGTGCCGCCACGGCGGCGTATCTGCTACCGGGCGAATCGCTCGGCATCGTTGTGCTCACCAACAGCCAGCCGATCGGGGTGCCTGAAACGGTGGCACTGAGCTTCCTCGATCTGGCTCGCTTCGGGAGGGTCGAGCTCGACTACCTCGAACCCCTGGGTGGCATGTTCGCCCAGATCGCCCGGCAGGAGTATCCGCGGGTGCCCCAGCCAGCAAACCCCGGCCCGGCGCGGCCGTTGGCGGTTTACAGCGGCACCTACAGCAATGCCTTCGTGGGGGTGATCGCCGTGAAGGCCCAGGGCAGTGGCCTTGTGCTGGAGCTTGGCCCCCAGCGCAGGGCTTACACCCTCACCCACGTCAGTGGTGACACCTTTCGCTATCAACCGAGCGGCGAGAACGCCGCTGGACCGAGTGCCGTCGCCTTCAGCGTCGGCGGCAATGGCCCAGCCAGCCGCGTCCAGATCGACAATCTGAACATCGACGGCCAGGGCGTGTTCCAACGCCAGAACCCACCAGTCGCCCCATGAACGGAGGCTGGGTCGTCACACGGTCTGGGCTGTGCGGCGGTTGAGGGCAACGGCCCCGGCGGCGAGGGCTGCCAGGCCGAGCGCCCCACTGGCGGCAAGGAACACAAGGGTCTGCAGGGCCAGCAGGAACAGTCCCAGCGCCGAGGCAGCCTTGATCTGGATTCTGGCCTTGATCAGGCAGGTAAGCAGAAGCAGCACCGTGGCCTGCAGCCCGGCGATTTTGGCGGCAGTGAGGGGGCAGAAGGGGTTGGGCAGCAGCATGGTGAAGATCCTTTGCATCGATTCTGACTGTTCCGGCAGCAGACTCCGGTCGGCTGCTTCCCACACATGGGCGTGATTCTGCTAACCGTTCTCACCGTGCTGCTGGGGTACGGCCTGGGGAAAGGCGTTCCGCAGTTGGTGCAGCGCTCGGGCTCCCTGGCGCGCCGTTCCCGGGGCAGCCAGTTGGCCTATGCAAGTCTGCTGCTCCTGCCCTGGCTTGTTGGGATCGCCCTGGTGCTGCAGTTGCCCCTGCGGCCTGATCTGCTGCTGCCGGCGATCGGCTACGCGGCGGGAATGTGGCGTGGTCGAGGCAAGGCGGGTCTCTAGCCGGTGGAGAGGGCTGGCGTGCCTAGGCCTTCGGGCTGAACATAGGGCCGAGATCCTCCAGCGCCGAGTGCTGCTTCAGCTGCCGGCGCATCGCATCGAGGCTGCCCAGCGGCTTGCCGGGCACCGCTGACTGGTTGCCTGGCAGCAGACCACTGGCCTCGAGCTCTTCTGTGAAGCCAAAGTTCCGTGTGTCGTCCAGCCGATCAGGGAAGATCACGCCATCGAGATGGTCGCATTCATGCTGGACCACGCGGGCGTGAAATCCATCCACGGATCGCTCGATCGGCTGTCCCTCACCATCAAAGCCTCGGTAGTGAACCGCCCGCCAGCGGGCAACCTGTCCTCGGAGCCCCGGCACACTGAGGCAGCCTTCCCAGCCTGAATCCCGTGACTCGCCGATCGGGGTGATCTCCGGGTTGATCAGCACCGTTTCAGGGATCGGGGGCGCCTCGGGATAGCGCGGGTTGTGGGTGATGCCAAAGATCACTACTCGCAGTGGTACGGCGATCTGCGGAGCGGCCAGGCCTGCCCCATCGCGGGCCGCCATCGTGTCCCGGAGATCCGTGATCAGGGCGAACAGGTCGGCTGTCCCGAACCTGGTAACGGGTCGGGACACCTGCCGGAGGCGTGGATCACCGAGCCGCAGGACTGCACGCACTGCCATGGGTGGTTCTCAATTCCGGAATCATCAATCCTCTTCGTTGCTGGCGCCAACCGGGATCAGCCGGATCTGCTTCTTGCCAACCTTGATCTCGAACTCATCACCCAGATTGTGGCTCAGCATGCTGATATGGGCCATGTCCACCAGCAGGTTGGCGTTGAACTGCACTTTGGCGATTCAGCTCAGGCTACGGGCACCTTGGCTTCCAGTAACGCCTCATAGAGGGCCGTGAAGTTCATTCGCTCGCTGCCGTCCCTATCAATGTAGGGCAGCAGTCCATCAAATAGTGCAATAGGTGAGTTTGCCAATGCCAGTGGTGTGGCTGTGTGGGGCTGTTCATTATACCAGAGGTGCAGCCTTTTGCAGGCTTCTTCATCACTGTTTCGATCTTGATGCGGGTGAGCCTGTCGCAGTAGATCCTGGTCGCGGGCGCACTCATCCGCTGCCGGAATTGGCCCCGCATGGGGGAGGTTCAGATAAAGAGGCCCTCATTCATGACCGTGGGAGTGCGATGCCCGAAGAGGGAGACTCGCGGCGGGCAGAGTGGGTTTTGCATGCTCAACAGTGGGCCGGGGCCAGAGGGACAGACCGTTGGTGAGACTCGGCAGGACGTGGAAGAACAACAGGAAGGTGGGTGGCAGGCCGAGAGCTACACCAAGAATCACCCGTTTTACGTCGGGACATTCCCAACTGTTCATGGATTGCTGGCTCATGGCAGCCACGATCTGGACACCATTCAGATTCGTGCAGCTGCCCGATAGGGCGATGCCCCCGCTTGGGGACAGTTGATTTTCAGCCGCTGCGAACTGCAGTGAAGGCATGGCGGAGCTGAAGCCTCGCGCTTATGAGCGTGAGCAGCTCGTGCCTGCGGCTGCCGCTCAACAAGAGTTGCCGCGCGGCGCTCTTCAAGGGTCAGAGGCACCATCGCCAGCTGCTGATCAGCTTCCCGCGTTCGGCCATGACCAGCAGGGAATCATCGCCGACAGGATCACCAACCCTGGTGAGAAAACCCTCAGTGCCAGGTGCCCGTCAGATCTGAACCATGCCGCAACGCATTCCCTTCAGCACCGCCTGTAGTCGGTTGTGCACGTCAAGTGTCTGGAGCAGCCGCTTGGTGTACGTGTGGGCGGTTTCATCACTCACCACCAGACGTTTGGCGATTTCACGATCGCTGAGGCCACTGGCGAGTAGGTCAAGAACCTCATATTCGCGGGGGGTAAGCCGGGGACAGCTCAGGTATGGCAGGATGCCCGTTCGCAAGGAGGGGCTACGGTAGGAGTGTCCGCCAAGCACAGCTATCACCGCAGCCTGCAGCGGTTGCTGATCGTCTACAAAATCGGCTTCAGCCACGACGGCCTCCAACCACGGGGCATCCATGCACTCGGCAGGAATCGCATCCCCCAATGCCAGGACCACAGCGTGTAGTTTGGGATGGAGCTTGCGTGCCTGACGCACCAGATCAAAACCGTTGCCGGCTTCCAGATAATCGGTGCAGACAAGTAGCTCATAGGGATCGTCGGCTTCTGCAGCCAGGTAGTCAAGACATGTCTCCTGATCGGTCGCTGCACAGGTGATGCGGGAAAACTCACCAAAGCTCCGGCACAAAGCCCTCAGCAGAAAGCGTCCTTTAGCTGCTACTGCGACACGGCCCGGAATCTTGATGGTATCAAGACCCTCCTCCTGGGTCCCATGATCGGCATTGGCCAGAAAGAGGGTCAGATCCATTCTCCTGTGGTTGCCCCTGGATGGGAACTGAAGAGCGCCATGGGACACCCTAGGAGTGCGGAAGCCCTGCCCGCGAACCGATCGCGTTTCAGTCGTCGTAGACGCGGCAGTTGATGTCGGAGGGGTTGAGGTCGCAGAACACTTCAAACGGGGAAGGCGCCTCCGCCTCTTCAGGGTGGCGCTGCTGGAATTCCTCAAGTTCCTTGATCTGCTGCTCGATCTTGCGAGCTATGGATTGTTCGTCCTTTGCCTTGGCTTCTACCAGGGCAGCGCGATAGGTCTGGAGCTGGTCTCCGATGGTGGCCATGGAACACATCCCCAACGGGGGGCCGAGTTGGCCATGCGAATGTAGCCATGTCGATCCTTGGATTGATCGTCCAAGCTCTCGTTTGCTGGTCTCCCTCTAAGGGTAGAGGTACTTTTGCTTATGGCGCCTGATCGGCTCGTTGCCCGCGATCGGGCAGTGTGGAACAGCTCCTAGGGATGAATTCCATGGCCGACGCTCCCTATCTTGTTGCCCTGGCACTGGTGGAATTTGCAGGCAAACGGGCCTTGCCGCTCACGGGCAAATCCCAGTCAGCAGCAGCTGCCGACGCCACTGATCCCGGCGATGACGGCCGCACCCTGGCGTTGGAATTGCTGCTTCGCCTCTGGCAGCGCAGCGAGGAGGGCCCTCTGAAGCGGGCTGCAGGGGACCCCAGCTTGCTGCTGGTGGAACTTCCGATGGATGTGATGAGCGAACAACTGCCTCTGCTCAAGGCGAACTGGGTCTCCGGTGGTGATACGGAAGCGTTTCTGAGCAGCCTTCGGGGCCTGGCGATCAGGGCCTGGCGCATCACGATCGCCAAATATGAACCGGTCAGTTTCATCGCCTGGCCCTGATCGGTCGCGATCTGGCACCCTCACTACCCCCATTTGGGGACAATAGGCAAGCCTGTACGATTTGCGAATATTCTTGCTTGGCATGATCGGCATTGTGATGACCACTGATGTAATCATGACGCTGGACACCTGTCATTGCCACACCACCAGTGGCCAGATGGTGATATTGCGTTGTATCGGTCCAGAGGCCTTCTTCTAGGAGAAGGTGGTTTTCCCCTTTGAGGATTGGCAATTTTGTTGTCCTTCAGAGAGTCGGGTTGACATTTGGACTCATGGCATCATGGGAGCGGAGCTGCATGATTCGGTCCAAGCAGACGTCTCGCGGATTTCAGTTGAAGCTGATATCCCCGAATGGGCACTTGCGCAACAGAACCTCGGCACCACATTCTGTGTGAGCGACCTTAAGGATGAACTGCCTTGTCGCAGCAAGTCTGGAAACTGGCTACCAGTTGATCAGATGGGGCAAACTATCCCCGGATGGGGACTGTCTATTATCCCACCGGTTGAAGCAAGCTGATAAGCGATCCGGCACAGGCTGGACCCAATCGCCCTTCCTGCTTCTATGGCCACATACAAGGTCACGCTCATCAACGCCAACGAGGGTCTGAATCGCACGTTCGACTGCGATGACCATCAGTCGATCTTCGATGCTGCGGTGGATCAGGATATTGATCTGCCGATTTCCTGCCGCGCTGGCTCCTGTTCGTCCTGCGCCGGTAAGTTGATTAGTGGCAGCGTAAACCAGGATGATCAGGCTTTCCTCGATGAGGACCAGATCGCGGCAGGTTTCTTGCTCACTTGTGTAGCTTTCCCTACGTCAGACTGCACAGTCGAAACCCATGCGGAGGCGGCTCTCTATTGAGTTTCGTCAGCCCTAGCCAGCACGTTTAAGGAGCCTCTGGGCAACGAGCCCTGAAAGAAGGGCCAAGGATGCAATTTGCTCGGAATGAACAATTTTTGGCGGATCTGAGGTTGGCTTGGCCTGATTTCACCCTTTCGGGTGCCAAAAACTGCC
>NZ_JAGQCE010000025.1 GCF_024345995.1 Synechococcus sp. Cruz-7E5 | reverse complement strand
TGCTTCTTCCAGCTCTTCCCATGGCATCAGAGAGGAGAAGAGCACCCAGCGGTTGTCCGAGTCCAACGTGCCGCCAAAAGGCACATGGAACTCCTCGATTGATAGCTGCCCGTTATGGTGTTTTCGGAACATCTGCAGCGTTCAGCAGTTGTAGCAATCGTCAATTGCCCTGTTCGAGGCCAGTTTATCGGGTCTCGATCACTGAAACAAGTTGCGCCGCAGTCGATCTGGCTTTTTCAGGAGTCCCTAATTGTGCCTGTGATTGCACCGATCCGCGAACGCCTCGATCCATCGGCAAGCTTCCACCTGTCAGGCGAATGGCCGGCTGGGGAAATCGCTCCGGTACTCGGCTATGCGGAACAGCGACTCGGAGTAGCGATTGTCGTCTGACAGCTTGGGCGGCGAGAGCTACCGCAGCAAGGCCAGTTCCTCCAACCTGGCCTCCAACCTGGCCTCCAACGCCGCGGAACTCATGGCATTGCCGTTTTAGGCATGGAGTACCAGCTTTTGCCGCTGCCGCTGGCTGATCCGCTCTCTCAGGCAGGCCCGGCTCAACAGCTCCGCAGACACCTTTTGATCTTCGCGTCCGGCGATATCCCAGTCCACGATCTTGCGGCTCCAGACGTCGATCACCATGTGGAAGTAGCCACACGCCTCGCACCGTGGTGGGCAGGAAGGTATGTCCCGTCTCCAGAGCTAGTTGGGCCATCAGCCCGGCATCTGGGCACTTCCCTGGGCTCTTACAGTGGGTCGTTTGGCCCGCCCTTGGGCCTGCAGCACCCGGTAGACGCTGCTCTCGGAGGCCAGGTAGTCGCCCTGATGGGCCATTTCTGGCACGGACTGCGCTGGTAACAGCACGGAGCATCGAGGCCAACTGCAGGTCGCCAGGATCTGATGGCGTTTCTCGTCGCCGAGGTGATGCTCGACTCTGCGCTGGCTGCATTTGAGCAGATTCAGCTGTCGTCAACGCCGCACCCCGCTAACTGCGAATACGGGTTCACTGATTTGGCCAGTCTAACGGCTCTGAACTGCTGAAATCAGTCGCAGCACAAGGGCTTTCCATTTTTTCAGTAGTCCCCAATTAAGCGGGTGATAGGTGTCATGAGTCAACGCAGTCGCCCAGCTAGATGTCACCTTGCTGCGGCAAGTGAATGGAGGGCTTTGAGGGGGTGGGTGCCTCTCAGATCTCGAGCTGGAGACGCTCGCGCACCAAGCGACGGAACAGGACCACCGTCTCCTCTCGCCGGAATCCTTCAGCGTGGCGCCGGGCCCTAGCTGACAGGGCCTCGTAGTACAACGGATCGTCCAGTGCCTTCACCGCCTCAATCCAGTGGGCAGGTCCCGTCTCCGGATCGACCAGGAGCCCCCCCTCTCCTACCGACTCGGGGAGTCCACCGCGCCGACTGGCCACCGTCGGGATTCCCCGGAAGCCAGCTTCCACCGGGAGCCTTCCGAAGGGCTCATCCCACAGGCTCGGCATGAGAAGCAAGCGGGTTCGCGCGAACACGGCCTCCATGTCGGTTGTCCACCCAAGGCAGGTGACGTTGGCCAGGCGTCGGGCGCGCGCGATCCACCCCGCTGCTGGGCGTGCCCCCTCCAGGAACAGGAACGGGCGCTCCGGGAAGGCCTTCGCCACTTGCAGGGATGTGGCGGCCCCCTTCCAGCGATCTAGGCCCACGAATGTCACGCAGTCGTGCGCTTGTCCCGACAGAGCGGCGTCTCGAGCGGGAGGCTCGATAAATGGTGGCACCATTTCGGCGTCGAGCTGGGTGAGGAAGGGGTGCTGGCGGCGCAGGAAGTTGGAGTTGGCGATCACGAGATCGGCGGCCTTGAGAAAGGAGCGGTCCCGGCGCAAGCGAACCCAGCCGAAGGGACGGCTCAAGGCGCGCTTCCATCGTGAGGGATTACCTTCCCCAAGGCCCCAGCAAAGGGGGCTTCGCAGGAAGACCACAACCCTGGTGGCCGCGGGCACGTCCAAGGGGGCTAGCCACGCGGGCTGCTGGGCCAGGAGCAGATCGGGTGGGTTCACGGCCACATGCCTCGCGAG
This sequence comes from Synechococcus sp. Cruz-7E5, assembly GCF_024345995.1. Lineage (GTDB taxonomy): Bacteria > Cyanobacteriota > Cyanobacteriia > PCC-6307 > Cyanobiaceae > Regnicoccus_A. The sequence goes on along the minus strand of NZ_JAGQCE010000025.1, from coordinate 13,119 downwards.
ATGGGGACGGAATCGGGCCTCGACCCAGGCAGCGGCAAGGTGGAAGGGAATCCCCCGTGGCGGGGAGCGCCATCCGACGGCGACGTCGCGACACCGGACCCCGTCGTGGGTCGTGTAGGTGTCGGCACGAGGTCCCACGCAAAGAGCCTCCACATCGTGATCTTTCGCCAGGGCGGACAGAAGCGTGCTGGCTGATAGCTCTCCGCCGCCTGCTGGTCGGGCGAGACTGTGTCCTGCAAAGAGGATGCGCAGGCTGCTCATGGGGGTGTTACAGCTGCTTCCAGAGTGGCCATGAGCCGGCGGGCCGTGGACGCCCAAGACAGAGATCCGGCCCTGGCTACACCGCGGCGGCTGAGCTCGTTTCGCAGGTCATCGTCGGTCAGGAGACGGGTGACGACGTCGGCGATGTCTTGGGGATCCTCGGGGTCAAAACTCAGCCCCGCGTCGCCTGCCACCTCGGGGAGGGACCCCCGTGAACTCACGGCCGTTGGGAGTCCGCATGCCATGGCCTCGACGACCGGAAGTCCGAATCCCTCGTCGTGGGAGGGCAGAACGAGAAGGGCGGAGGTCCTGTATAAGACTGCCAGTTCTTCGTCAGGCACCCACCCAGTCCACGTGATCCGCTCGGTAATCTCTAATTCCGCTGCGAACTGCCCGAGTTTTCGCTTCGCCACCTGGGCCGCCCGTGAGCGGTGCTCGCCCACGAGGACGAGTTGCCAAGGGGTCCGTGGGTCGACTGAGATCCGGGCGAGCGCCCGCAGCAGCATGGGCAGATTTTTGTGGTGATCCAATCCACCGACATAGAGGATCAGCCGAGCCAGAATTGGGATTCCTCGGCGTTCACGGACAGCCGTCTCAACCCTGGCCTCACGCACGGCCCCGAAGCAGTCTGCAGGAGCCTCCCCGATACAAACCACGTCGTCGAGAGGCCGGCCGAATGCTTCCGCCACGCGTCTGCACGCGTCCTGGGAAGGAGTGACGATGATCCGCGACCTGTGTTTCACCATCCACATCTTGATTCGCCAGAAAACCCGGGAGCGGGCGTCCGGGAAGAACCACTCGGGATGCTCCTCTGTCATGGCATCGTGAATGGTCACAACGACCGGTGTTGGGCAGGGAACCGGGTAGAAGGCCGAGGCCGAGGGGAAGAAGAAGACATCCGCACGGCAGCGTGCGGCTTCGCGCCACAGGGCCACGAGTTCAAGGGGGCTTCTGCAGGCCGTAGATGACGGGCGAGCGGATGATCGGGCGACCCTGAGGTCAACGCCCTCGGGGAACTCGCCCCGGTTGGCCGTTCGGGCGTCACACACGAGCAGCACCTGATGATCGCGGCCGTAGACGGACATGAAGGCCCGCACCAGCTCGCGGGTGAAGCGACCAAAGCCTCTCGTGTCGTTCCAGTGACTCACGTCGATTCCGATGCGCATACGCTCAGCTCTCCTGATCAGGCGGGTTCCCGCTGCCCAGTCCATCGGACCGGATAGCCTCGCGAGTGAAGCCCCGTGCCGTCAAATCCTCGTCCAGTCAAATCAAATCATTATCCACTCAGATCACGATCAAGACAAGCGAGATTGAAAATGACAGGACAAGACAGAAACCTCGTCAAAGTGGATGCGTGCCGTGATCCTAGAGATGTGATTTGGCATTTACCTGAAGACCAGCTCGGGAAAAACCCCTATGGACGACTTCTGATGAGGAGTCTTGAGGCCATGAGGCTTCGTGTGATCCCCATTTCTACGGAGCCCATTTTTGCGTGGCAGGCCCTCAGGGACCGGCCTGATGTTGTTCACTTCCAATTTGTTCAACCCTACCTGTTGCCTGCTCTCCAGCCCAACTCGCGCTGGAGAGCGGTTGTCAAGGGTGGGCTCTTCATCTTGCAGGTGCTGCTCCTCCGTTGGACAGGGTCTCGTATCGTCTGGACCGTTCACAATCTCGTTAACCACGAGCGTCGTCTGGCAAGATATGAACGGTTTTTTACCAGATTATTTACTAGGCTGACTGATGTTGTGATTGTCCAGTGCGAGGCGGCACGGGATGAAGTTGTGTCAATCTACAAGATGGAAACGCGTCTCGATCGCATCCATGTTCTGCCTCATCCCAACTATTCAGACGCCTACCCAGATAGAATCGATCGCCGCGAAGCCCGTGCTTCTCTTGATGTTCACGATCGCCGTATCATCATTCTTTGCCTGGGGCAAATCCGAACGTACAAAGGTCTGGAGAGCATGGTGAGGGCTTTCCAGACCCTCGGTGCCCCTGGATGTGAGCTCAGGATCGCAGGAGAAGCAGTGGAACCATCCCTGACAGCTGCCTTGCGCCGTTCTGCTGAAGGGGACGATGCCATCCATGTTCATGCGTCGTTCCTCTCGCCCGATGAAGTGGAAATCCTGATGAAGGCTTGTGACATCGTGGCTCTTCCCTACCTCTCGATCCTGACGTCAGGATCCGCCGTCCTGGCCATGACATTCGGTCGGCCCTGCATCGCCCCAAGGCTGGGATGCCTTCCAGAGATTCTTGATGAGTTGGGGGCCTTCCTCTACGAAGCCGGCGATCCTGATGGCCTCCGCGATGCCCTGGCTCGTGCCGTGGAGGCGGGTCCGGCTCTACAGGAGATGGGTCGTCACAATCGTTCCCGAGTTCAGGCCTGGAGCTGGCCGGCAACGGCGGAGGCGCTGGTGAGGCTGTACCGGCTCCGCCGGGTGTGAAGACGTCGCTTTGCCTGGTCCTCACATCGACGATTCAGGTCGAACATCAGCAATTTCTGCGGCAGGGTGGTCGGCTCGACACTGAGCTGCGCCTTCGGGATTACACTCGAGCGCTCTCTGCCTGGATGACCCGCCAGCATTCTGTAAGAGATATCGTCTTCGTCGACAATTCTGGCTACCCCCTTGACGCACTTCAGGAGGTAGTGGATCGCCATGCCCATCGCGGCAAACGCGTGGAGCTGATTTCGTTTCGCACGACAGGGTACACCCAGGAGCGGGGGCGAAGTTTCGGTGAGCTCGACATCCTCGATACCGCACTTCGGCGTAGCGTCCTTCTCCGGCAGTCTGGTGCCTTCGCTAAGGTAACTGGGCGGATATTCGTACCTAATGCTGATGCGGTCTTCGGTGCTGTTCCGCGTCACTTCGGTGTCGTCGGAACGTTCTCCCACAACCTCACATGGCTCGACACTGTCCTCGTGATCTTCTGTTCTCGGCTGTTTCGGGAGTCGCTCCTTCCCTACGCCCTGGAGCGGGTCAACGACCGAACGCGCCATCATATTGAGAGGGTTCTGGCCTCGGCCGCCCTCCACGCTGTGGCTGAGGGAGCGCGGTGGTATCCGTTTCCCCGGCAGCCCCGGCTCGAGGGAATTCGGGGTCTTGATGGACGCCCCTATTCGGACAGCCGCTTGCGGGCCTGGGCCATGGACTTCTTTGCCTGGGGTCATCACCGGGCCTTGGATGTGGCGACCGACAGCGCTGCTCCTCATCCCATGGAGCGGTGGAGCGAACCGCGGAATCCGTCCCCCCGGGGAGAGCTGCCGTGAACGATCTTCGGATCCAGATCGTCAATTACCGCACTCTGGACCTTCTGATCGAATGCCTTACCAGCCTGGTGCCGGCCCTTGGCCCCCAGGGACTCAGTGCCGTGGTCGCAGTACTCGACAATGGCTCCGGTGACGACCTTGGGAGTCTCTTGGACCGTTTTCCAGAGCTTCGTCTGGAACTTCACCAGGGACGAACGAACGTGGGATACGGGGCAGGGCACAACCTTCTGGCCAGGGGAGCTGATGCCCGTTTCCTTCTTCTCCTTAACCCGGATGTCCGCCTGCTGGATCCTCTCACACTCCACGATCTCATTCAGGTTGCTATGGATTTGGGCGCACAGGTAGTGGGGCCGCGTCTGGTAACCGGCGACGGCCAAACGCAGCGCTGGGACCATGGCGAGATCGGCGGTTGGTCAGCCCGTCTGATTGCCTCGACAGGTAACAGTCTCTGGCGGGAGCGGAGTGGGGAACCCCCTCTCCCGGCAGCGTGGGTCGCCGGGGCGGCCTTTCTAATTGTGAGACGCTGGTATGACGAGCTGGCAGGCTTTGATGAGCGCTTCTTTCTTTATAAGGAGGATGAGGAGCTGTGTTTGCGCGTTCTTCAAAATGGCGGTCGGGTGATTTACCATCCAGGCCTTACTGTGCTCCACCACTGTTCAGCTGTGGCTGTGAAGGCAGATCATTTGCGGAATTCTACAGATTATTTTCTGGAGAAACATTTTCGCACTCGTTTTGGCTATCATTTCTTTCGACTCATTAATGCCATTTTACATTAAAGGGACTTGGGGGGTAGTCATGGGCATTGAGGCATTCATTCTGGGCAGGCTCTGTGATGCATGGCGTGGCGGGGCTTGTTTCGCCCGGACTGCTACCCTCGGTCGCCAGAACTTATCGCTTTGCGAGCGTGAACTGGAATCCATCCTAGCGAATGTGGGTCGATCCCGAGCCGAATTGGGTGAAGGCATGTTGCCATGGACGGGGATTGCCGATGACCTTCTCACCAGGCTCCTGGAGATTGAGGAGCTCCTGTCCATCGATGCCTCGGGCTATGAGGGGGCCTCCTTGGTTCACGATCTCAATCAGCCCGTACCTGAGAGCCTCTGGGGACAGTTCGATGCTGTGATCGACGGGGGAACGTTGGAGCATGTCTTCAACTTCCCGACGGCCATCGTGAGCTGTATGCGGATGTTGAAGATTGGAGGGCGATTCTATTCCTTGACACCGGCCAACAATCACTGCGGCCATGGTTTCTATCAGTTCAGCCCCGAACTTTTCTTTCGCCTGTTCCATGGAGCGAACGGATTTGATCTTGAAACCCTTCTCCTTGTGGAGCACCCTTATCCGGGGATTGAGCTCAGCACACGGCGAGGGGTCTGGACGGTGAAGGACCCGGCTGTGGCCCAGAGTCGGGGAGGATTGGTCAACAGGCATCCAGTTTATCTTTTCGTGCAGGCCGTGAAGCGCCAGAACGTTGAGCCCCTCGCCCTAGTGCCTCAACAGAGTGACTACAAGGTAGCGTGGAATGCCTCTACCCATGTTCCCTCCTCCGAGGATGTCTCTCTAGGTGAGTCCGTTGCGCGTCGGCTTTGGCAACTCCACGCCGCCCTTCCTCCCGCCTTGGGGCGAACCCTCCTTGGGCTCTACCAGAGGTTCTATCGGGATACCCTCCGGAACCGGAAGCACTATCGGCGCTGGAATCCTCATGAAGTGAGCTGATACTGAGGCCATCCCAGTTCCGTGGCGATGGTGCTGGCGATCTCACGGGCATTGGACACCGCCGTCACCACCTTTCCCCCAAGCACCGACCAGCAGCCGAAGCCGTGGTCGGAGATCACTGTTGGTCGAGCGTCGAAGTCCCGAGCGTAGGCATTGACGGCCCGGGTCATCCAGATGGATCGCACCTCTGTGACCGCATCCAGGACGGGGAAGTAGTGAGATGAGTGACGCAGCATGTTGTCCCGGTTGCTCGTTATGCCTGTCCACGTCGGGGGCATGCCGTCGTCGGGAATCACACTTCGCGAGACGGAGTCGTGGATGTGGGAGAGAAGAAATTCTCCATCCCGTCCCGTGCCAGTGAGGCTGGTGAAGGGTCCGTCCATGACCGTGACCGCGATCTGGGGGATTGGCAGTGGCAGCAGGAGCAGTTCGTAGAGATCGAAGCGCAGCGGCTCTACGGGAAAACCGAACCATCGGGCCATGAGGTTTCGGCCTCCGTAGGTGGCGTTGATTACGTAATCGAACGAGTCCTGCCGGGTACTGGTCGGTCCGTCCACGGTAAGTCGCTTCGTGCCGTCGGCGGCGATCACCCCAGAGATAACAGCGGTCCGTAATTCGCATTGCACGTGGGGATGGGCCGTCAGTCGCGCGCCGGCCACGCGTCTCAGACGACTGACGTCATAGATCCCCTCGTCCGTTCTGAGGCATAGGCTCACGCTTTGAGGCGCCACGATCCCCTCGGGGGGAACTGTGACTGTGAAAGCCAGGTGGTTGCCTTCGCAGGCTGCGAGATAGCGCTCGGCTGGGATCTCCACCCCTGTCGCTGAGGTGCAGTAAAAGGAGGGAAAGCTGCGGTCGATTGCCGAGCCAAACATGGCTTCAAACGCCGTGCGAGACGACTGGATCTCGACGATGGAGTCGTAGCTTCGCGGATAGTGGAATCCCGAGTGGTGCCTTCGCTGGTTGGATGCGGAGGTCTCGGTGAGCAGATTTTCGTGGCGCTCGAAGAGGGTGACATCACCGAGACCGGCCAGTTCAAGCGCGGCGCTGATGCCGAAGATCCCTCCTCCGATCACAGCGATCCGCGGGCGCGCCGTTGGAATAGCAGGACGCGATGCCTGGGCGATGCGGACCAGACGACGGCCCACTGACGGGTCGGGATAGGGAAGAGTCGGGTCTCGGAGCACGCTCAGAAAGGTTTTCAGCTCCCGACCCAGCGCCGTAGTGGGCCCTAGAAAGAAGGTCTTGTGGAGCTGATTGTTGCGGGTCGACACCACAAGGGTGTTGTCCAGCAAATTGGCCTCGATGCGGCGATCGGCGTATAGGAGTTCCAGAGTTCGTTTCTTCTGAGCGCCAACCCATCCGAGACGGACCACAGCCGACATGGGGCCGGGGTAACGCAGGCTCACGTTCACGAGACAACCACGGGGGCGTCCCACGATGATTTCGGGTTCCAGATCGAAGAGATGATCCAGCACGTCGAATAGGTGCAGGAATTCTAGGCAGGCGTCGCTTCGCCCAGTTTTCTCATCGGCCGGGTTCACCATCGTGCCGCTGATTCCGCGAGGCAGGACTGGAATCGTGGTGACCAGTCGCTTCAGTTCCTCCACGACGGAGTGGAACCGGAAGACGTGCCCCACCATCAGGATCCGATTGGACTCACGGGCAAGGTCACTGAGGGCGACGGCTTCCACTTCGTCGATGCTCATGGGCTTCTCCACCAGGACATGGGCGAAGGGAAGGCATTGGCGCACGAGATCGAAGTGGGTTGTCGGGGGAGTGACGATGTCCACAGCGTCGACGGTGGAGAGAAGCTGATCCGTCAGGGCTGAAAAGGTTGACACACCATGATCCGAGCGAAGAGCTTTAGCCACGATCTCGTCGCGAACGACCACGCCATGAAACTGCACCAGCCCTTCTGCACCAAGGCGGATCCACTCATCAAGGTGATGGCGGCCGAACCGTCCAGCGCCCACCAGGAGGATGCGGGGGGAAATGAATGTCATGGGAAAGGCTTGGTATGGGATGCGAAGCCCCCAGCAATGGAAATCGTGGGCTATTGATGGTTGGGGGATTATCTGACTGATTATAGACATTATGTGGGAGGAACCAGGAGCACTGGGAGGTCTTTTATGACCTGATCTTCAGATAAGTGGAATTCCAGCCAGATCACTATTGCGGACAAGCCAAGGTCACTTCCGGGGCGGATGACCTGCTGATGTTCAGGCGGTCTCAGGCATTCCATGCAAGATCAGTGCTGGTCTCGATGTCAGCACCCGGCTTCGGGTTCAGCGCATTGACCATCGCTCCTGGGTGGCCTGGACAAATGCCAAGACACTTTCTCCTTGCTGTTCCAGAACCTTCAGGTACGTTGTGTAAGCGTCGGGAAGAGTGTGAATCGCACGCTGAATCTCGTATGGGTCCGTGCCCCAGGCAATTCCGTTGAGCCCGAGTTCTCCGCGCCCGATGTCATCTTTAGTGTAGGGTCCATTTGGGATGATCACGCATAGGGTTCCGCATAACGTTGCCTCGTAATTCACTCCCGAGAGGGTGTCGTAACTATAGATAACCTTTGAGTGGCGAAGCAGATTGGCTAGCTCAACATGAGTTGTGGGCCATGACTTGGTGACCTCGATTCGTCCATTGTCAATTTCAGGTCGTCGAGCCTTTGGATCACCTTTTCCCAAATACACAAGCTCACCCTCCTTGCTGGGTAGAGCCAGTGGGTTGAACAATCCGTCGTCAGAGATCTGCAGATTGAGAATTGGTTTCGTGGGATCGAGAATCCTGCTCCAGGCGACAATATAGTCGTCATGCCCTGCCTTCATCGGATTACCCATGATGTAGCCAGGGCGATTGAGAAGCCACCGCACGACACGCTTGGCTCCAAGTGGATTCCCCTTCACGATCTCGGGGTAGACCACGATCCCATCACGAACATGATCGCGGGTGGCCATAGGTGTATTCCAGTCGAGTCGTATCTCGCGCCCCCTCGGAAGCTCAAGGCAAGATGGCACTCCCATCTCATTGAGGAGGTGACAGAGGAGGTGCAGAGTACGGACGCCCCAGGATTTCTCGGTATATCCCGGAGACCAGATGACGTAGGGCTTCATTGGCAAGGATTGTTCGGAGCTTCAGTCGCTGACGTAATGGTTGATGTGTTGAACAAAGAAGACGACCAGATCCGCTGTTGTTTGCCAGCAGGTTGATGAGGCTGAGCAATGTCTACCGCATCGACTCGGTCTGGCTCTAAATGACGGGCCTACACCTCCCAGGGTGATAGGGCACCCTAGGCCGTTATCGATCTACAGATATGCCATGTTCCCCACAGCGCCGGCATTGTTGATCAGTGATGCGGTCGCCAAGCGGCTCAAACCGTGTCATTCTGAATTGCCTCAAGCAGTGCCTTCGCGGTATAAAGGCTGTCAGCTTCCGCCGCCGGTTTGTCCCGGCGCCAGCGGGAGATGCGCGGGAAACGCACCGCAAGGCCGCTTTTGTGACGGTTCGAGGGCTGGAGCCCCTCAAAGGCCAGCTCGAACACCTGCAGTGGCTCCACCGCCCGCACCGGCCCAAAACGCTCGGTGGTGTGACGGCGGATCCAGCGGTCGAGCTCTGCGATCTCTGCATCGTCGAGACCCGAGTAGGCCTTGGCGAAAGTCATCAGCTGGGGCTCGCTCCCGTCAGCGTTCGGCTTGCCAACTGTGTCGCCGGCTGTTTTGCCGGCTGCGTAGCCGCTCGTGTCGGCATCCACCGGCGGATGGCTCCAGAGGCCGAAGGTGTAGTCGGTGTAGAGGTTGGCTCGGCGGCCGCTGCCAGCCTGGGCATAGAGCAGCACCGCATCGAGGTGGAGCGGCTCGAGCTTGTGCTTCCACCAGTCGCCGCGGCGACGGCCGGACCGGTAGGGCGACTCCAGCCGCTTGAGCATCAGCCCTTCGGCTCCCACCAGGCGGGCGCGGCTGCGCTGCTGCTCCAGCACCTCCCAGCTGCCGAGGGGCACGGCGGCTGAGCCGCGCAGGCGCTGGCGCTCGGGGTGATCGCCGTGGATCACGGCAGCGCGCAGCTCCTCCAACCGCTCCAGGCGCTGCCGCAGCGGTTCGTCGCGACGGTCGGTGCCGGCTGATTCCAGTAGGTCGTAGGCCACGAAGGCCATGGGGCACTGGCGGCGCAGGCTCGCTCCCACGCTCCTGCGCCCCAGCCGCCGCTGCAGGGCGGCGAAACCCTGGGGCCGCTCCTCGCCGGGATGCCAGACGATCACTTCGCCATCCAGCACAGTGCCCTCCGGCAGGGCTTCCCCCAGGCTCACCAGTTCGGGGAAGCTCTCGTTCACCAGCTCCTCGTCCCGGCTCCAGAGAAAGCTGCTGCCGGAGCGGCGGATCAGCTGGCCGCGGATGCCATCCCACTTCCATTCCGCCCGCCAGTGGCTGGGATCCCAGCTAATCAGCTGGGCCGGATCGAGAGGACTGGCCAGGAAGAAGGGAAAGGGCCGGCTTGCCGGCACAGCCTCCCCCTCCAGGGCCGGGGCGAGCAGGGCGGTGAAGGCTTCGGCGCTGGGCTCAAGGCCCCCCATCAGGCGCTGGGCGATCTCGGCCTCCTCCAGTCCGGCCACCCGTGCCAGGGCCCGGGTCACCAGGCCTGTGGACACCCCCACCCTCAGCCCGCCGGTGAGCAGCTTGTTGAACAGGAAGGCCTGGCCTGCTGGCAGGCAGGCCCAGGTGCTGAGCACGGCCTCGGCCTGGGCAGCGGGCTCCAGCGACGCGATCGCCGGCAGCCGCTCCCCCATCCACACCGCCAGGGGCCGCTCGATCGGCTCGGCCTGGGGCAGTTGCAGCTGCGGCAGCAGCAGGGCGATCGTCTCGGCACTGTCGCCCACCTGGGCGTGGCAGTCGTCGAACAGCCAATCGGGCAGGGCTGAGGCGGCCAGCGCGATCTCCCGCAGCCGCCGGCCGGTGATCAGCCGCTTGCGCCGCTTGCCGAGCAGAAGGGTCACGGCCCAGGCCCCATCGGCAGGATCCACTGCTGCCAGATAGGCCTCAAGAGCCGCCACCCTGGCAGTGGTGCCGGGGCTGCGGTCAAGCTGCTCGTAGAGGGCGCAGAAGTCGCGCATGGGCGGGGCGGCGGCTCCAGCGATTCGATCCTCACCCTGGCAAGCCCTGCAGCTGATTGCTCCCGCCCTGCGGCTCGCGGGAGGATGGGGGGCAGGCCCCAGCGGCCGCCCGCTGCGACAGCCCGATGAAGTTCAAGGACTACTACGAGACCCTCGGCATCGAGCGGGGAGCAAGTGAGGAGGAGATCAAGAAGGCCTACCGGCGCCTGGCCCGTCAGTACCACCCCGACATCTCGAAGGAAGCGGGTGCCGAGGAGCGCTTCAAGCAGATCAGCGAGGCCTACCAGACCCTCTTCGATCCGGAGAAGCGCCAGGCCTATGACGAACTCGGCCGCCATCACCCGGGCGAGGACTTCCAGCCGCCTCCGGACTGGGACACCCGCTTCTGGCAGGGCCAGGCCCACCAGGAGGTGGATCTCTCCGAGCTCTTCGAGCAGATGGGATTCCGCGCCTCCCAGCAGCGGCGCCAGGCCCGCGGCATGGACTTCCCGGTCCGAGGTCAGGACGTGGAGGCCGTGGCCCGGCTGACCCTCGAGGAGGTCTCACGCGGCACCCAGGTGACCCTGGAGCGGCCCGGCGGCAGCGTGCGCATTCGGATTCCCATGGGCGTGACCGACGGGGAGCGGCTGCGCATTCCGGGGCGCGGCGGCCCCGGCAGCGGTGGAGGCCCCGATGGCGATGTGTATGTGCAGATCCAGGTGCTGCCGCACAAGCTGTTCCGGCCGGTGGGCCATGACCTCTACCTGGAGTTGCCTGTGACCCCCTGGGAGGCGGCCCTCGGCGCTCAGATCGAGCTGCCCAGCCTCGATGGCCGCGTGCGGGTGACGGTGAAACCAGGCGCGCAGGCTGGCCAGAAATTGCGGCTGGCCGGTAAGGGGCTGCCGAAGCGGGGCGAGGGAGCCGGCGATCTCTATGGGGTGCTGCAGATCGTGATGCCCACGGAGATCAGTGAAGGTGAACAGGAGCTCTATCGTGAGCTGGCGAAGGCGTCATCCTTCCAACCCCGTCCTCAATACAGTGGAGAGTCGACCCATGGCTGACGATCTCCTGATCCCTGTGGACTCCGACAGTCTGGTGGAGTCGGCAGAGCTTCTGGCTGCCTCGGGCCTGGCCCACGACGAGCTGGTGGAGCTGGTGGAGTTCGGCCTGTTCGAGATCAGCGAGACCGCCACGGGCTGGTGTTTCCAGTCCCGTGCGGTCCACCAGGCGCGGCGGATGGTGAAGCTTCGGGATTCCTTCGGGCTCAACCCTCCAGGCATGGCCCTGGCTCTCACTTACCTCGAGAAGATCGAGGCCCTGGAGCATCGGTTGCGGGAACTGGAGTGTCTGCTGCCCCGTTGAGGCCTCAGAGCGGATAGCGCAGGATCGCTGCCAGGCTGGCCTCACCAGGGATGTCGCCCTTGCGCACACCCATCACCTTCGCACCAGTGACCAGGGCACGGCTGGCGATTTCATCGACGAGGCCGTAACTCTTGGCGCTGGGACTGTCGGCGAAGGTCACACCCCCGTCGTCGTCGATCGTGCCGGGGGTCACATCGTCGATGTCGATCAGCAGCAGTTGAACCGCGCCGTAGGTGGCGGCACGTGCCGCCTGGGCGAGATCGGATGTGGTCCGACCCTGGTTGGAGCGCAACTTGTACAGCGACTGGATCTCCGCCAATTCATCCCGGAACAGCTCATCGAGGATGGTGCGGGCACTTGCCGCGAGATCGGCATCGCTCTGGACCTCAGGGTTGTGCAGGATTGCGGGACGCGCGAGGTGGGGATACGACTGAATCTCGCGGTAGATCGATTGCATCGGTTCTGTGGCGGCCAGGATCAGTGGGGTTTCCCGGCCCATCAGCAGACCCCGCAGGGCATGGTCGATCTTGCGGGCGTACTGCGCCTGGCGGACCTTCATGCCTTCGGAGCCCTGGAGGCGACCGCTGGGCGAGCGGTCCTTGATCGAAGCCTTCCGAGCCGCGCCTGCCACATCCTTCGGCATTCCCTGCAGCTTGAGCTCGACGGCCGGGAGGTCGGAGGAGACACCCACCAGCCGCACACTGTTCTGGGCCAGGGCCAGCACGAAGGCCGACTGGGGCACGGTGACCGTTCGCAGCAGGGGCTGAACATGGAAGCGGTCGCTCACCTCCACGGCTGGCTTGAGGTGGTTTGGCAGACGGAAGCTGCGGAGGCCTTCCGGCGAAACGAAGACGGCGAGGCTGTTGGCCTGGACCTCCCAGAAGTCATCGTCGTCGATGAGGTCGTGCAGCAGCTCCTCAATCGCCAGAACCTCGCGCTTGTCGTGGGCCGCGAGCTGCTCGATGGCCTCGCCAGCAAGATTTTTCAGGGCGATGCGGTCGGCCTGGGCCTCCTGGGTCAGTGGTGTGGTCGGCAGGACCAGGCTGACCCGTGCCGGGCCGTGATTGAGCATCAGCGCTTCGATCTCGGCGCGGGTGGGGATGTCAACGTGCAGCATGGAGGAGATAAGCCGGGAAGTTGGTTAATCAAAATGATCCTAGGACAGCGGCCCCCAGAACAAGCAAAGACCAGCCTGTAGGATGCTGAAGCTAATGCTCGTTGAGCTATGATGCATGTTTTCTTGTGCCGATGAAGCGCCTTGACTATCTCCTGCTCATGACTCCTCATCTGTAAGCCAGCTAAGGAGCCTCTGGGCAACGAGCCCTGAAAGAAGGGCCAAGGATGCAATTTGCTCGGAATGAACAATTTTTGGCGGATCTGAGGTTGGCTTGGCCTGATTTCACCCTTTCGGGTGCCAAAAACTGCCCAT
>NZ_JAGQCE010000024.1 GCF_024345995.1 Synechococcus sp. Cruz-7E5 | reverse complement strand
GGAACATTTGGCAGCTTGAAATGGCTGATTCACTGGTCGCTGTATAAATGTGTGTGCGAGCAGCCTACGCGCCTCTAGCTGGCAGCATTCGCATCGAGCCTGCAGTCTGCTTTTTCAGGAGTCCCCACTTATCTGATCGTCGATGGAGAGGGCGCCATCGGCGCCATCGGGCTCAACGCCATCTGCACCCATCTGGGCTGCGTGGTCCCCTGGAACAGCGGCGAAAACAAGTTCATCTGCCCCTGCCATGGAAGCCAGTACGACCCGGAGGGGGCCGTGGTCCGGGGTCCCGCCCCGCTCCCCCTGGCCCTAGCCCATGTGGCGGTTCAGGGCGAACGGGTGCTGCTCAGCACCTGGAGCGAGAGCGATCCCCGCATCGGCGAGAAGCCCTGGTGGAGCTGAGCTGGGCGTCAGGAAGCTGCTCCAGCTGGTCGGGACAGCTCAAGGGATGGGCAAACATGGGTGCGGTTGAAATTGGCGAAGTCGAAGCTTTGGCCGTCGCCATCCTCCTCCTGCATCATGTCCACGAAGGCCTGACCGAACAACACCTGGGAAAGGGGGTAATTGTGATGGGCATGGATCGGTCGCTCCATGATTTCGTCAATGCCACTGAATGAAACCACGATCTCGGCCTGGATTGCGCTCAACTCCTGGGGGGTACGTCCATGCAAGGGGCTGTGTTGATCGATCGGATGCATCAGCGTCCAGGTGAGCAGAAACAAGGGTGAGCAATCGCGGTTAAAGGTCATCGGGTGCAGGCGTCGCATCCGGTGACCTTCTGGAGTGCGCTCATCGATGGCGAGATAAGCCCTAATCCTGGCATCGAGGATGGTCTTGCGCCGTTCATTTGCCATACGGAACATCAAGGTGGGCAGTCCGTTGTAGGAATGCAACGTGGCCACATCTGAGAACAGGATCCTCGCAGTGGACTTGGAGAAGCGGCTGAAGGTCGACCCTGTGATCAGCGCAATTAGAATCAACCCCACCAATGACTCGAGAGTGACAACCAGATTCGTGAAGAGAGTGCTGGGATAGAGCGCTCCATAGCCGATCGCCCCCAGGGTGTGCACACTGAAGAAGAACGCTTCCGTGAAACTGGTTGCAGAGCCTGCCACCCCCGAGATCCCATGGGCATCAAGCCAGTAAAGGCTCGCGAACATCAGGTGGAGAAGCAGGTATCCCACGGCGATCAACGCAAAGAAGACTGGCCACGGCACGGCCAGCATCAGGTGATTGGGATAGCGCCAATGCCGAATCCAGTTGGCAGGATTCACCGATGAGAAGATGCCGCCATGCTTCTGGAGCCGCACCGGAGGTGCTTGGAAGCCCGGGGCTGAAGGCTGTTGCCATTGCGCCATCGGCCGCAGTGTGATCACGCCAACAGACTCTATCCTCCTATGCGCGTCTAAGCATGTAGTTATGTATTGGATGCCACCGTTTCACCAGGACCTGACTAGAAAGAGGGAGGCTAAGAGGTGATCGATGGCCGAATGCGGCTCTGTAGGCCACCGCCACCACCACCACCAGATTCTGATCGTGGGCGGTGGCTCCGGCGGCATCACGGTGGCCAGTCAGCTCCTGCGGGCCCGCCCTGGCCTTGATGTGGCGATCCTGGAGCCCTCCTGCGTTCACGAGTACCAGTCGGGCTGGATCCTGGCCGGCGCCGGTCTGCTCCCCTACGAAGCAACCCACCGCCCTGAGGTCGCCGTGATCCCGGCGGGTGCCGTCTGGATCCAGGGCAGCGCGGCAACCTTCGAGCCGGAGGCCCACCGGGTGATCACCGCAGCAGGTGAAACCCTCAGCTACGAAGTGTTGGTGGTGGCCATGGGCCTCCAGCTCAATTGGAGCGCCATCAAGGGCCTGCCGGAGGGCCTCGGCCACCATGGCATCGTCAGCAACTATTCCCACGCCCACATCGCCGCCACCTGGGATACGATCCGCGGCTTCCAGGGGGGAACCGCCCTGTTCACCCATCCGGCCACGCCGATCAAGTGCGGCGGCGCCCCCCAGAAGGTGATGTACCTGGCCGACGACATCTTTCAGGCCACCAGCGGCGTGGGGGTGAACACGCAGGTGATCTTCTGCAGCGCCATGGCGCAGCTCTATCCGGTCAAGGCCTACAACACCACCGTCGAGCGCGTCGTGGCGCGCCGGGGCATCGAAACCCGCCTGCTCCACAACCTGATCGAGGTGCGCCCCGAGGAGCAGGTGGCGGTGTTTGAGGTGCGGGAGGAGGGCCGGGAACCCTTCCGGGAGGAGATCCGCTTCGACCTGCTGCATGTGGTGCCGCCAATGGCGGCGCCGGACGTGGTGGCCCGCAGCCACCTAGCGATCGAGGGGCCGGGCGGTTGGGTGGAGGTGAACAAGGACACCTGCCAGCACAAGCGCTTTGCCGATGTGTTCGCCCTCGGTGATGTGAGCTCCCTGCCCACCTCAAAAAGCCTGGCCGCCATCCGTGGTCAGGCGCCGGTGCTGGTGGCCAACCTGCTGACTCAGCTCGACGGACGGCCCCTGCTGGCCCATTACGACGGCTACACCGCCTGCCCGCTGATCACCAGCTTCCACAGCGTGGTGATGGCGGAGTTCGACTACGACCTGCAGCCAGTGAGCTCTTTCCTGGTTGATCCCACCCAGGAGCGTTGGAGCATGTTTCTGGTGGAAACACGGGTGTTCCCGTGGGTCTACTGGCACCGGGTGCTGAAGGGCCGTCTACATGAAAGCCGCTTCCTGAAGCCCTTCGCGCCGTTGGTACGCGCGCTGGGGCTGGCGCGGAAGGAACGTTGACCAGACCTTGAGACGACCCGTTCAAACGCCCTGCAGCTGCTTTAGCTGCTGCTCCAGCCGCTGCTTGAGGCGCCGCTGCACCATGTTGCAGAGGTCATCCACCAGGGGGTCGGCCACCGCGTAGATCAGCCGCGTGCCGTCCCGCTCACAGCTGACCAGGCCGGCTCGCTGCAGCTGGCCCAGCTGGCGGCTGATGTGGGACTGGCTGAAGCCGGTGGCCTCGATCAGGGAGGCCACATCCATGTCAGCGCCCTGCTTGAGCTGACAGAGCAACTGCAGGCGAGCGGGCTCGCTCAGGAGCCGGAAGAAGCCACTGAGTTCATCGAGGAGCTGGGGACTGGGCAGGGACTGGGGCTGTAGCTGGTTCCGGCGCATGGTCGTGCTTATGTCGATACACGCATTATGCATGAAGTGCGCAAGGCGTGGGCCTGAGGCGCGCAGGGGCTTGGACAGCCGAGATCGCTTTAACACCCATAATGCGGCTATGCTCATACAAGTTCGTGATCGATCACCCATGGCCATCGCTCCCGTACCCTCCCTGTCCCTCGCCGCCGCCGCCGGCGGTGGCTCCCTGCTCTTCCGCCAGCTCTTCGACGGCGACACCGGCACCTTCACCTACCTGCTGGCCGACGTGCCCAGCCGCAAGGGGGTGATCATCGACACGGTCTTTGAGCAGCACGACCGCGATCTCGCCCTGATTCGCGAGCTGGGCATCGAGTTGGTGGCCTCGATCGACACCCATGCCCATGCCGACCACGTCACAGGGAGCTGGCTGATGCGCGAGGCCACCGGCTGTGCCATCGGCCTGGCAGCCGCCGCCCGCGCCGAGAACGTCACCCTGCCTCTGGCCCATGGGGATCGTGTCGCCTTCGGCGGGCGCTTCGTTGAGGTGCGCGCCACCCCGGGTCACACCGACGGCTGCATCAGCTTCGTGCTTGATGACCAGTCGATGGCCTTCACCGGCGATGCGCTGCTGGTTCGCGGCTGCGGCCGCTGCGACTTCCAGCAGGGCAATGCCCATACCCTCTGGACATCGATCACCGAGCAGATCCTCTCCCTGCCGCAGCGCTGCCTGCTCTACCCCGGCCACGACTACACCGGCCGCACCGTCACCTCCGTGGCCGAGGAGAAGGCCTTCAACGCCCGCCTCGGCGGCGACGCCAGCGAGCGGGATTTCGTGGGCCATATGGAGAACATGAAGCTCCCCCATCCCCACAAGATCGCCGAGGCCCTGCCCGGCAACATGCGCTCCGGCAAGCCCCGCGAGGCAGCCACCGCTCCTGCCTGGGCGCCCCTGGCCCGCAGCTATGCCGGCCTACCCGAGCTGCCCCCCGCCTGGGTGGTTGCCCATCAGGGCGAGGTCACCGTGCTCGACGTGCGCTCTGCAGAGGAATTCAGCGGACCCGACGGGCGAGTGGCCGGCAGCCTCCTGATCCCCCTGCAGGAGCTGGAAGCCCAATCGGCCCAGATTCCAGCCGACAGGCCCGTGGTGGTGGTCTGCCACTCCGGCAGCCGCTCCGCCCTGGCCACCCAGCAGCTGCTCAAGGCGGGCAGGGCCCAGGTGGCCAACCTGCGCGGCGGTCTGAGCCGCTGGGCCGCTGAGGGCTACCCGCTTGAGGGCGTTACCCCGGCCTGAGGCTTCCAGTTCCGATCGAAATCTCAAGTTCGCCTTTCCTCAGATTTTCACTCCCCCAACCATGACAACCACCTCCTCGATGCCTGCCCCCACCCGCATCAATGCCCACGACCTGGCCGACCAGCTGGCGGCCCGCGATGTCACCGTGATTGATGTGCGCGAACCGATGGAGTACGCCTCCGGCCACATCAGCGGCAGCCTCAACATTCCGCTCGCGCGCATCACCCAGGCCGATCTGCCCCGCGGGCCATTGGTGCTGGTCTGCCAGAGCGGTAACCGCAGTGCCAAGGCCTTGAGCCAACTTCTCCAGCAGGGCCACCCCCACCCGGTGGCCGACCTGGTAGGTGGTGTGCCCGCTTGGCAGCAAGCCGGTTTCGACGTGCGCAAGCTCAAGGGGGCACCCCTTCCCCTGATGCGCCAGGTGCAGATCGCCGCCGGCAGCCTGGTGCTGCTGGGGGTGATCCTGAGCCAGACCGTGGCCCCGGGTTGGATCTGGCTGAGTGGCTTCGTGGGGGCAGGCCTCACCTTCGCGGGCATCAGCGGCTTCTGCGGCATGGCCCGCCTGCTGGCCGCCATGCCCTGGAACAAGGTGGCGATGGGATCGCAACTGAAATGATCACGGCGTCCATGGCGCTGCTCGTGGCGGGTGGCGCCTTGATCGGCCTTCTGCTCGCCGTTCTCGGGGCCGGCGGCTCGATTCTGCTGTTGCCCATGCTGGTGAGCGGTGCGGCCTTGCCCACCAAGGCCGCGGTTCCGCTCTCGCAGCTGGTCGTCACCCTGCTGGCCCTCGCCGGCAGCTGGATCGGCGGCTCGCTGGTGAAGGCCGGTCTCATCCCGGAGGCGATGCAACTGGGAATCTTCACGGCAGCGGCTTTGCTTGCGTCCTGGCTGCTCAATCGCAGGAGTGCTTTGAAGCATCCCCCCAAGGACGGACGCCCAGCCGGCTTGCCCGTGGCGCTGGCCAGCCAGGGCTTGTTGGTAGGCCTGCTCACAGGCATCGCCGGGGTGGGGGGCGGTTTTGCGATCGTGCCGGCCCTAGTTCTTCTTGCGGGCCTGCCGATGCAGCTCGCCAGCGGCACGAGCCTGCTGCTGATCGCCACGAATTCCCTGGTGGCTCTTGCCGCTCTGGGCCACTGGCCCACGGCCCACCTGCCGGAGGTGCGGCTGCGCCAAGGTTTCTCGGCCCTGTTGATCGGCTCGGCCCTGCTCACCGGATTCGAGGCCTGGAGACGCCACGACCACCCGCCCCCCGTTTCCAGGGCTGCCGCCAGCCGCCAGGTCGCGCCCTCCACATCCTGGTCTTCACGACCCGTCTCTCCCATTTCGCAATTTCCGTCGCGCCATGAATGAACGCACTTTCCAGTTCCGGTTGCGCAGCAGCCACCCCGCTCCGGATCGGGCCACTCATGATCTTGTGGTGGAGTTCCTGGGCGACTCCGGCGAGTGGGAACCCCAGCAGCTCAGCCTCACCATGCCGGGCTTCCGCATCTATCTGATCTCACTGCTGCTTTGCCAACACTTCTATCTGGTGGCCAATGCCAGGGAGAAGGCCATCCCGCTGCAGCAGGTGGAGGCCGACTTTGCTGTCACCACCAGCAGCGACTGGATCGTGGCCGGCGTGGAGGGTGACTTCCGCATCCGCCTGGATGCCGCCGTCTCCGAGCAGGAACGGGGCCTCGCCGATGACGACGCCATCGCCTACATGCAGGAGAGGATGAAACTCTGCCCCATCTCCCGCAACCTGCCCGATGGGGTGCGCAAGCGCATCGACCTCACCTCCCTGGGCTGAGCCATCAGCGAACCACTAGATCTGATCGTTCTTGGTGCCGGCTCCGGCGGTCTTGGAGGCTGCAAAGGCCGATTTCAAACACACCAGGACCGGTTGACCCGTACACCGCGGAATGCGTCGAGAGCGATGAGCCGCACCGCGCGATCCTCGATGCGGCCCAGCTGCTGAGCTGTGATCTGATCGTGATGGCCTCCCACGACCGTCGCGGGCTCGGGGCGTTGCTGCTAAGCAGTGAGACGCAGAAAGTGCTCACGCACAGCACACTGCCGGTGCTGGTCGGGCGGTCCTCTGCGGTGAGCGCTGCCTAGTGAGGCCTACCGGGCCAGCACCATTCTGAGGGCCGATCAGCACCATCGCCCCACCGAAGATCCGCCCCAGCAGCAGGTTCGGCAACTGGGTGGCGACCCGTGTCCCCAGCAGGCTGCCGAGCAGGAACCCGAGGCAGATGAAGACGGCGATGCGGATGTCCACATCTCCCTGCTTCCAGTAGGGCCAGGCGCTGAGGATTCCGATCGGCGGCACCAGCAGGGCCAACATCGTGCCCTGGGCGGCATGCTGAGTCAAACCGAAGACAAACACCAGCGCCGGCACGATGATCACGCCGCCGCCGATGCCGATCAGGCCGCTCAGGGTGCCTGCTCTGATCCCCTGCAACACATAGAGGATGGGGGTGATTATGGCGTTGTCCGCAGTGAGAAGACGGCAGACTCCGAGCCGGATCAGGAGCAATAGGCAACAACGAAAATTTGGAGCTTTAGGGAAGTCGCAGGGAACTGAGCCGGGTGGGGTCGGTGCAGTTCGGCAGGAACGCGTCCACACCCTTTGAAAACACTCTCAGCAGGCTGGTCGCCACCAGCAGGTCATTCACCACCACCACCGAGAGGCCGGCGATCAACGGAATCAGGATGGCTGTCCACCTGGCGCGGTCTGCACTCGGCCGGGGCCAGCGCAGACCGCGCCAGGTCCAGGGGGTTGGCCCTTCGGGTGTGTGCTCCGCAAGCCCGGTGAAGAGTCTTGGTCAGGCCAGATCGTGCAGGGTAAGGGTTTGCTCGGGGTTGAGATCGATGCGCAGCGGTCCGGCGCTGCTGGTCAGCGTGAACCGCAGGGGAAGGGCGTCGCTGGGACGGGGGGTTAGGCCATCGAGATCGAACTGGGCGGAACCGGCGGGTATGGGTGTGCCATCCGGAGGCACGATTTCCTCGCTCCTGTTACCCAGTGTCCAGCGCTTACCCATTGCGTCGCTGACCTGCAGAGCGTCGGTGTGGTCGAGGACGAGGTCGGCCTCGAGGGCATTGAGGCGCAGCCGCCAGCCGGAGGGATACTCGGGAAAGGGTTGCTCGAAAACCGAGGCCTGGAAGCGGTGGCCGGCCTCATCGCTCAGCGGCCAGCTTTCGACTGCCGCTGCCGGGGCGACCAGTACCAGGGAGGCCACCAGCACAGCCAGAAGGC
Source organism: Synechococcus sp. Cruz-7E5 (assembly GCF_024345995.1). Taxonomy (GTDB): domain Bacteria; phylum Cyanobacteriota; class Cyanobacteriia; order PCC-6307; family Cyanobiaceae; genus Regnicoccus_A. The sequence continues at coordinate 17,964 of NZ_JAGQCE010000024.1, read as the reverse complement.
CAGCTAGCCCCTGGCGCCAGCGACGTCCGAACCACTCGAAACAGATCGTCATGTTCATGTTTTCTTAGCTCTTATGACGATAAAATCATAGCAAGATTCGGGTTCCTTCCCCCCCCTGTCCACTCCGCCCATGGCCGTCGTCCATTTCCCTGCCCGGTCAGGTCTCGGCTCTCCCTCACGCACTGCCTGCTGATGCTTGCCACTCTTGATGTCGTGACCCTGTCACGGCTGCAGTTCGCTCTGACGGCGATCTTTCATATGCTCTGGCCCGTGCTCTCCACCGGCCTGGCGATCTATCTGGTGGTGCTGGAAGCCATCTGGCTGCGCACACGCAATCCCCTTTACTACCGGCAGGCCCGCTTCTGGGCGAAACTCTACGTGCTCAATTTCGGTATCGGCGTAGCCTCTGGGCTGCCGATGGAGTTCCAGTTCGGCACCAACTGGGCGCCTCTGTCGGAGTTCGCCGGCGATTTTTTCGGGTCGGTGCTGGGCTTCGAGGGGGCGATGGCCTTCATGCTCGAGGCCGGTTTCCTCGGGATCATGTTGTTCGGCTGGCAAAAGGTGCCGCCGGTGATCCACTTCCTCTCCACCGTGATGGTGGCCTTCGGCGCCAACCTCTCGGTGTTCTGGATTCTCAGTGCCAACTCCTGGCTGCAGACTCCGTCGGGCGGCACTTTTTCCCAGGGCCATTTTCATGTGCAGAACTACTTCGCCGCCATCAACAACCCCTTCATGGTGAGGAGCGTGATTCACATGGCCCTGGCCACGGTGGAAACCTCCATGCTTGTGGTGGCCGCGATCAGTGCCTGGTCGCTGATGCGCCGGAAGGCACCGGAGTTCTTCCTGTTCTCCTTCAAGCTGGCGCTGGTGATCCTGCTGGCGGTGGCGCCGCTGCAGATCCTGGCCGGCCACGAAAGCGCCGTGCAGGTGGCCGAGCATCAGCCCACAAAGCTGGCCGCGATCGAGGCTCTCTGGGACGACCAGGCCGCCGGCAGCTCCCCTGACTGGACCGTGCTGGCTTCCCCCGATGAAACCAGCGGCAGCAACCGCTGGAGCCTGTCGGTGCCTGGCGCCTTCAGCTGGATCCTGGAGACGCGGCCGCAGCTCAGCCAACCGCTGCGTGGGCTCAACAGCTGGCCCGCCGACCAGCGGCCCCACATGGTGGGTCTGCTCTTCTATGCCTTCCGGGTGATGGTGGCGATCGGCCTGGCTGCGGCGGCCCTGATGGCCCTCAGCCTGCTGCTCTGGTGGCGAGGGGGCCTCAGCGCCGCCAGCTTTGCCCAGTGGCCCTGGTTCAGCTGGGCCTGGATTCTTTCAGCCCCGGCCGGCTACCTGGCGATTGAATCCGGCTGGGTGGTGCGTTGCGTGGGCCGCCAGCCCTGGACGGTCTACGGCCAGCTGCGGACCGCCGATGCCGCTTCGGTGCTGCCGGTGGGCGAGGTTCTCACCAGCTTGAGTGTGTTCGCTGTGCTTTACACGGTGTTGCTGGTCTTCGCGCTGTATTTCGGCTCCCGGATCATCGCCAAGGGGCCGAATCTCACCCTTGAGCCGCCCCCTGGCCTTGCCACCGCCGTGATTCTTTCCGACCCATCAGCGAGCACCTGACCATGGAGTTCCTCGAATGGTTCATGCCCACGGTCTGGTTTGTGATCCTGGCCCTGTTCCTGCTGCTCTATGTAATCCTCGATGGCTTTGATCTGGGGGTGGGCATCCTCTCGCTCACCTCGCCCAGCGAATCCCAGCGCACGATCCTGATGACGAGCCTCGGCAATGTGTGGGATGCCAACGAAACCTGGCTGGTGCTGATGGGCGGCGCCCTGTTCGGAGCCTTTCCCCTGGCCTATGGCACCATCCTCAAGGCTCTCTACGGCCCCATCTACCTGATGATCCTGGGGCTGATCCTGCGGGCCGTCGCCTTCGAGTTTCGCGAGAACGCCACCAACAAGCGGCCCTGGAACCTGATGTTCGGTATTGGCAGTGTGCTGGCCGCTGGCTCCCAGGGCATCTGTCTGGGCACGGTGCTCTCGGGCATCCCCACAGATGCCGCAGGCCACTTCACAGGCTCCGCCTGGATCTGGGTGAACCCCAGCAGCCTGGTGGTGGCTCTCACGCTCATCCAGGGCTATGTGCTGATCGGCTCCACCTACCTGATTCTCAAAACCAGTGGTGAGCTGCAGCGGTTGCACGTGCGCACCGCCCGCCTGGCGAATGCCACCACCCTGGGCGGGGCCCTGTTGATCACCTTCACGGCACCGTTCGCGTCGGAAGCACTGCGGCAGCGCCTGTTTGATCCCGCGTTTCTACCCTTCTTCGTGGTGTTGCCACTGCTGGGTGTTGCCTTGATCGTTCAACTGTTCCGCAGCCTGGCGATGCAGCAGGAGGCATGGCCCTTCGTGTATACCGTACTGTTGTTCATTCTCAGTTTCGCTGGTCTGGGGGTAATGGTATTTCCGGCGGTGATTCCGCCATCGGTCACGATCTTTCAGGCGTCGTCGTCGGTGAGTTCGATGGTGTTCATGCTCACCTTCATCGGTGTGCTGATTCCCATCATGCTTTTCTACAACATCTATAACTACATTGCCTTTCGAGGCAAGGTGAGTGCCGAATAGGGAAAACCTTTGGCCTCCAGCACGATCAATCCCCCTAGGATGTGTCGAAACCCCATATGTCTCGCCTTCGCTCGCTCCTGCTGGGGGTCGCCCTTGCCCTCTGCCTGCTGATCTCACCGCCTGAGGGCGCCTCTGCGGCTACTGCAATCGCCTCTCCGGATGCCACGGTTGCTGCAGGCGAGGCTGCTGTCATTGAATCCGCAGTGGAGCAGTACCTCTCCAACCTGCCGGCTGATTTTCATGCGATTCGATCGGTGCCAGCCCTCAAGCTCCTGGTCGCCAGCGGCAACGTGTCGCTGATTGACGTGAGGACCCCTGCTGAGTACCGGGCGGGACACATTGCCGGAGCCATCAACAGACCGTTGAATGAACTCAGCCGTCACGTGGCTGAGATTTCCCCAGAGCGAGAGGTGGTGCTCTATTGCTCCAGCGGATTTCGCTCTGCCATGGGAGTGATGGCGCTGCAGCTGGAGGGCCGCCACCAGGTGAAAGGTTTTGTACCCAGCATCGAAGGCTGGAAGGCGGCCGGTGAGCCCGTGGTGAGCACAGAAAGCCTGTAAGCCTGCCGAACGTTTTCGGGGTGCTGATTGTGTGGGCGGCTGATTCTGCAGCGCTCATGCTGCGCGATCCTGGCTGCAACGCATCGATCCATCCGCAAAGAACCACCAGGATCCAAGGCAGTTGCTTCCTTGCTCGCCACACTGAAGGAACCAGCTTCAAGAGTGATGAACACGTCGATCAACCAGGCCCTGAGACTGATCACGCTCTGGATCGCCTGGCTTCTGGCGATGCTTTTCCACGTGGACCTGGGCCTGATGCCCCTGTTCCACGGCCAGTCGCCGGAGATCCACAGCCATGTCCACGAGGGGGCGCTTCCCTGGCTGTTCGGTGCCATGCTCGGCTACTTCCTGCTGCCGCTGATCGCTATTGTGCTGATCGCCTACGCCGTCACCTCGGCAGGTCCGGCCACGCGCTGGCGATCCTGGAGGCGAATCCACTTCTGGTTCAGCATAGTCTATTCGATCACCAACTTCCCCCATCTCATCGCCGACATCCTGGTGCCCGATGCTCGCCTCGATCAGATTGTGCTGATGTTAGCCCTCACCGTCTTCGGGCTGTTGATCAACGTGGAGGCCTGGCGCTGGTGGCGGCAGACCCCATGACTTAGTCACCTTGACTTGTGAGCGACTCGCAAGCATTAACCGGCTGACTGCTGCCACCGTTACTCGGACTCTTGCTGGGCCTGCTAGTGCCCTTCGCGCTTCCATTTGCCCCTGCGCGCAACCCTCAACAACGAGAGCAATTGCTACCGCCAGTCAAGCCAGGTCTGAAGGAAGCGCCAGAACTGAGTTTGGTGAAAAACCAACAGAGTGGGTTGTTATAGACACAGGTGCCGCGAGGGCTGATCCACTTGCTGCCGCCATCTCCGCGGGTCTGCAGTCCAGTGGTGAAGCCGAGTCCTGATTGTCAGCTCAGGGATTTGAACTCACCACCACGTGGACCCGCCTGCCCAATAAGGTTCTTCATCAGCGGCTGCTACCCCTTCCGCGGGACACGCCAACCTCCCAGCCAACTGGGCCGATTTCCGGCACAGTTCTGAGTATCAGGTCCACCGGGATCAGCACCAGCCTGTTGACGTGTTTATTCAAGCATCTCCACTACCTCGACAGTGAGAGCGCAGGCATACTCCCATCGAAACAAAAGCTATGTAACTTCAGGATATTTCTGAATCCCACATCTTTTTCCAGCAAACACGCATGTCCGCTATCTGGCAGAAGAACCGTTTGAGAGTTGGGCAGATAACTTTCTAATTTCCCCGCCTCTTCCACGGACGGGAGGAGCCGATCTGAGCCCGATGCCAAAACCAAGACAGGTTGCTCAATGCGCTCAAGAGGTAGTTCCTCCAAGACAAACTGACGGAGCAGAGACAGTCTCCAGGCAGCACTGGGTGGGCTGACTGATTGCATTGCTGTCAACAGGTCCTGCTGACTTGGAATTGAAACTCGGAGTGGTGCAATCAGAAGCGGAAGAAGGCCTAGAGTAGATAGCCGGTATAGCGGACTAGGCAATCTCTGAGCGACTGAAGCTCCAAAGTCCAACCAGGGCTGGCGGCTCGCCGAAGATGCAGGATTGACCAAAATCAGACGATCGCAGAGGCGCGGAAATTGAGCGGCCAGCTTCAAGCCCAAACAGCCGCCAAAAGACTCGCCGCAAAGATAGATGCGACGCGAGGGTGACCGTTGCTTCTCTCTTACGATCAAATCGGCGATCTGTTCAATCAATCCATCCCAGCCCGTTACATCGTCTGAGGGAATAGACAGGCAGCGGATATCAAAAGCCGACTTTAAATCGGCCAACTGGGGTCGCAGCAAATCGCTGCTCCCGTCCATCCCTGGCAGAAAGATAAACAGGGGAAGGGTTGATTCTGTGGCTTTAGAGGCAACTAGCCTCAACCGTTTGATCGTCACTAGATTATGTAATGTAAATTGATTAGTGGTGACTTTGACGCAGCAACTCGGCAATCTGCCCCCAGCACGTCTGCGTCAGCTCTTTTGCCAGCGATCCTCCATGTCGGCCGCGATACTGCTTCTGTAGGTCTTCGTTAATCCAGACGGGTTTGCCAAAGAGTATCTGGACTTGGCGATAGACGATCGCGGAATGCCATCCCCCACAGTTGAAAAGGGGTTCTGAAGGATCAAATAGGCTGAAAAGCCTGAGCGGTGCGAGGTTATGTCTTCCCTCTTCGGTTGATGCTATCGCAACCGGCAGGATGGCCAAGTCACTAACCGGTGCTCTCAAAGCTAGATGGGCAAAACCCCGATGGAAGGGGCTGAGTTGGTTTGCCGCTTTTACTTGAACCATCGGCTGCGCTCCCTCGGGAAAAACCCCAACTATCTGTCTTGACTGTAACAATTCAACTGACTGCTGAAAGAAATGCCTTCGCCTTTTGCGAGGTGCATCGAGAGGAAAAGCACCCATCGCCGAAACCATCTCCCGCAGCAGGGGAACCCGACTCATGTAGTAGTGGCAGGCAAATCGCACCGGTCGATTCATGGCTGCCATCAGCAAAGGTGCATCAAGCAAGCTGCGGTGGTTACTTACAACTAGGATTCTAGATGTGGGCGGAATTCGTTCACAGTTATGCAGTGACACTCTCGTGCCAACAGCACCGAGTACGCGGCGAGAAAGCTGTAAGGGAGTTTCGAGGATCATGCCTGGTGTCAAGTCGCCAAGGTTGAGTGGCGAAGGGTTTTGGTGCTACAACCTGTAATTGTCATAAATGCTGGCTGAGCTCAAGTCAAATTATTCTAGGTCAAAGTAAGCGCTATCCATGTCCCATGGCTTGTTAATGTCGAAAACAAGCAATCACTATCAGGCTCTTCGCGCAAAGGTTCGTATCGACAATGAATGAAGTTGAAGATTGTTGCTGCTCAGCTTGGGTTGTAGCAAAATTCGCGGAAGTAGTTTGCATATCCAGAAGCAGGATTAGTGAATTATTTAGTCTTGTGCGATTGACTATCGTCTGACTTCCAGAGCCGAGATGGATCAATCACCCTTGGTTGGATGTAGGCTGTGCAGCTGTAGGGCCTAAGCACGACGCTGCTGCCCAAGTTCTTGATCCAGCTCATGTGAATTCTGTCGTGGTGATGGTAAATGCAGGTTGTCGGCAGCCCAGCTGGATACAACCTTGATCCAGCAAGTGCCCGAGCCGAAGGCCAGTGGCCTCCTCGAGTCGGGAGAAACTGTCTTGTTGATCGGTGAGCCAAGAGAGCTCCGAGGGGGTGATGACTCCACTGGCGAGGGATTCGAGAAATACCTGTCCAACCGTCATGACTCTTGTAACGGAACGTAAACATTCTGCCTTGGCCATGGCTCCACTTGTGGCTTCTGGAGGGTTTGAACCGCTCTCCTGGGTCGGAGGCTCAACCCCGCTCCTCTCGCAGCAGAATCACCAGCCTCGGCGACAGAGCCAGATCCGCTTTGTTGGGGGTGCAGGCATTACGAGCATTTTTGCTCCGTTACAATGAGTTAAAAGTGCTCATCTCAGGCTGAGCCTCATTGGCCCCAGGCACCAACTTCAACTCGGCTCCTGTCAACGCCAGCGAGCTAGCCACCACCCGTGGCGCCACCGAGCCCCGCATGTAATTGGTTAGTGCCGAGAAAGGCTGGGGCTTTCACGAGCACGCCAAGAAGCTCAACGGCCGTCAGGCCATGCTGGGCTTCATCACCTTGCTGATCACGGAATTTGCCAAGGCGGTGAAGTCTTTGCCCGCAACATCTTGGGAATTGGTTGATCCGGCTGCCAGGTCAGTGCCTGCGGGCTTCTTAGCTCCTTGATACATTGTATTTCCAGTATTTCTCTTCAGAGCTTATGCATCCGTTGCAGCGTGGATCCAGTTTGGGATTTTCGACGCTGGGTGGTTGTTGGCATGTCTTGATCGTTGTGTTGACGTTGGCCGGCTGTACCAGGACAGAGGGCCTAAGTCGCCCTCTATCGCAGTTCAGTTTGTATTAATGCTGGATCTTGAGATCACGCTTCAGCGCTCTCCTGGCGAAGCAGTTCTGCTGATGGCATAGACATGTGTTTTGGAGCCGATCTCCCTGCGACACCCTGAAGCCGGTTCGATCCCCGTGCCATGGCACTGATCAAAGCTTCTGGAGGATCAATGCGGCTCGATGGCCGCGCATCCTGACTCCAGAGCTGCCAGCCTTGTGGGCGATCCCCATGCCCGCCGGTCTGCCGAGCCGCCATGAACGCACTCCTCACGCCGCCACTCAACGAGGCAACGCTCAACGCCCTGTTTACCAAGCCCTATGGCACTCAGGGGCCCAGTGCTGAGCAGTGGCGGGCTGTCTACGACACCAATGTCCATTTTCAGGACCCAACTCAGGAGAGGCAAGGTATCGAGGCCTACATCGATGCCCAGGAGGGCCTGATGCGCCGTTGTGATGATGTGTACCTGGTGCCCGGCGCCGTGGCTATCAGTGGCGAGACAGCCTTCGTGGAGTGGACGATGGGCCTGAAGATCAAGGGGATCGAGTTCGTTTATCCCGGCACCACCCGCCTGCGCATCGGTGCCGACGGAAAGATTGTGGAACATCGCGACTATTTTGATTTCGTTGGACCCACCTTTGAACCCGTGCCGGTGCTGGGCGGCTTCGTGCGCTGGTTGTACCGGCGTTTCGTGTCTTGAAGCGGGCGGGAGGCTCAAATCACACCATCGGCAACACAACTTCATCTCTGAGTGTGTTTGTTGTTCTCCACATCCGGTCCGCCATCGGCACGTCTGACCAGGCATCGTTAGAAGATCGAAGCGCAGGGATATCCCAACCGTGCTGCACACCATCCCGTTGCTCGCCGCCACCTGTCTGACGGGATTTGCTCTGCTGCAATTGCTGTTCAGCACTGGCACCTGGTGATCAGCAGTATCCTTCAAACACAGTTGTGTTCATCAACTTGGCTCCGTAATGGATGGTTGTCTCTTCCCCGATGAGCAACCCCCAGCCACTCCGTGAGCTTGATGAGCACATCGATCTGACGCTCAGGACGGCCTCGGTCTGGAGGTGAGCACCGAGTGCGGCATCTGGCGCCCCATCGCCATCCGCAGGGCTGAGCTTGCCCCGATCCCACCCCCAGTCAGGTCTTTGTAAAGGCGATTCCACAGGCCACTCCCGCCCTGAGCAGGCGGTCAATATTTCTACTGCGGGTACCATGGAGCAGAGGCACTGTTGCAGCTCACTTGAAGAAGCTTGTTGGACCACTGCGGAGAGCATTGATCTATGGCCTCATTAGCTATGGTGGACTTGTTCTGATCAACAACTCAGAACTGGATCTCCCCAACATGTGGATTGCCTATCTGCCGATGTTTATCGGTGTCTATGTGGTGACGCAATGGTTGGATAGGAGGCTTGGAGGCTGAGAGCCCCGGCATCGGATGCGTCTTCCTCAGACCCCATGCCATGTCCAGGTAGAGCGGGTAGATCAAAATCAGTTGACAAGAACTGCCTCCCAGCCAGAAGCGTGCGCCATCCTGGCGGCGGATCGAATACGGCTGATTCTGTCGGCATTCGTAGAAGCCATCGGCTGGCAGCCAGCTGAAGTGATCACGCCAGGGACCACGCAAGAACGGCCTTCGCCATTGGCTGCCCTTACTTCCTTGGATCGTCTGAACCTGCGACCGCTGGCGGTTCTGCTCGCAACTCTCTCAATCGGATTGGCCTGCCCGCTGCAGGCCGCAACCGTGCTCTCGAACTGTGACGGCGACACGAATCGCGTTCTCCAGGGCCAGAAATCACCTGCAGACTCGGCTGGCAGTGGGCCCACCCGTGACACTCCAAGCCCGGCTGTGCATCTTGGTCTGCTGAAGGGCATTGGGCGTAGCAGTGATGGGTGTGGATAGGTTTCTAGGTTGGGCGAGCTGGCTTGTGCTGGGCTATGGCGGCTTCTGCCTGCTGATGTTACTGACCCAGCGCTCGTTCATCTACTTTCCAAGGCCCGCGGCCGATCCTTCCGGTCGGCTGGAGCTGAGTGTGGAGGGCAAGCGCGTGCTTGTTGCCCATCGTGCCCATCCGGGGCCCCGGGGGCTGATCTACTTCGGCGGCAACGCCGAGGACGTGTCCCTCACACGCGCCGAGCTGGCCGTCCTGCTGCCCGACACCGCCATTTACCTGCTTCACTACCGCGGCTACGGCGGCAGCGAGGGCAGTCCCAGCGAAGTGGCTCTGCGCGCCGACACCAGAGCCCTCTATGCCCTTGTGGCCGAGCGGCACAGCGAGGTGACTGTGGTGGGCCGTAGCCTCGGCGCAGGACCGGCGGTGCATCTGGCAGCCACCCGCCAGGTGCACCGGCTGGTGCTGCTGGTGCCCTTCGACAGCCTGCTGGCGGTGGCCCGCGGCGCTATGCCCTGGTTGCCGATGAATCTGCTGCTGATCGATCGCTGGGATGCAGCTGCTGAGGCGCCCCTGGTGCGCGCGCCCACCACGATCGTGGCTGCGGTCTTCGATCGGGTGGTGCCTGCGCGCCATGCCGAAGCCCTGCACCACGCGTTTCTGCCTGGAGTAGCGGAGCTGCTGCTGGTCTCCGACCTCGATCACAACACGCCGATCCTCGATTCGGCGGCATTCCGCGCTGCCCTTCAAGGCACCGCACCAGGTTGCAGGAGTAGTGAGTCGGGTGGCTGCTGACTGCCGTTCCCAGGTCAATGACATTGCTCGCCTGACATCAGGAAGCCACTGAATCGGGGCACGAGCCGCTGGAACAGCAGCCTGCCGGCGGCAATCCCCATATGGTTAAGAGTCCATACAACAAGGCCCTGTGAGGAGGCCACCGGGCTCTGAAGCAGCTTGGTTGCTGGGGGCGAAGCTGCTGACGCGGGCACCTAGGGCCAGGTCACAAGTGGGACTCCTCCTCGCCAGCATGATTGGCCTGGGCATCCGGGTTGGGTCAGGAGCCGGCGTCCTGCTTTCGCATCGCTTCAGCCACCTCAGGAAAGTGCTTTTCGATGCAGGATTCGCACACTCCATGGGTGAAGGCCACATCGGCGTGCTGTTTGATGAAGGCTTCCACGCTCGACCAGTAGCCTTCATCATTCCGGATTGCCTTGCAATACGAACAGATCGGGATGAGCTCTTCGATCAGGTTGATCTTCTCCAGGGCCTGGGCCAGCCGGGCGGATACCAGCCGCAGTTCCAGCTGGGTCACCACCTGGCGGGCGATCCCCTCCAGGGCCCTGATCTGGGCGGCCTTCAGCTCCCTCGGTTCATGGTCGATCACGCAGAGGGTGCCCAGGGGCAAGGCGTCTGGCGAGAGCAATGGAACGCCCGCATAGAAGCGGATGTTGGGCTCAGAGGTCACCAGGGGATTGGCGGCGAAGCGCGAATCGAGGTGGGTGTCCTGGACCACCAGGATGTCGTCCTGGAGAATGGCGTGGGCACAAAAGGAGACATCCCGGCTGGTTTCCGTGGCCTCCAGGCCGAACTTAGATTTGAACCACTGCCGGTCAGTGTCGACCAAGCTGACCAGGGCGATGGGCACATCACACACGTAGGCAGCCAGTGCCGTCAGATCGTCGAAGGCCCGCTCGGGTGGTGTATCGAGGATGCGGTATTCGCGAAGGGCTTCAAGCCGCTCTTGCTCTCGCTCGCTCAGTGGCGCCTTCATGGGCATGTAACCGAAGGATCTTGACGTCCCTCGGCCTCATTGTGGAGCCCACCTCCCCGGCTCAGGAGCGACTTCACGTTTCCTCACCCCTCAAGGTTTCATTGCAGGGATTCGCTGCAGTGCCGCTGGTGAAATTCGACCACGTTCCGGTCTGGACACCCCGGAGGGACAGGGCGTCCGCCGGCCTGTCCCTCGGTTCCAAGCACGTTGCCAACAGCTCACTGAGCGCGGTGTCCAGATCGTTGCAGAGCAGGGTGAAGTGGGTGATGACCGCCGGTTTTTCCGGCCCGTCCATCAGGACCTTGGCCCCAGCAGCCGTGGGCGCATTGAGGATCGGATGATTTCCATGCCAAGGGGTGGCTGAGGATCGCGACCGGCCGCGGGCCTATTGGCCCGGCCACCAGCTGAAAGCCGAGGCGGGCGTAGAAAGCGGCCGAATGCTTCATGTCGTCAACACAGATACAGATGTGAGCCAGAATGACGACGGCGGAGATCGTCAGTGTTATGCGGTCGTCTGTTCTTGGTTGAAGAAGTCATCGCTCTGCCTTTCCGTTCAGTCAGCTATGTCAGAGACTAAGGAATCCCCCAGCTGTCCTGGTGCTTCAGCAGCTTGAACTGCAGCCTCGATCCTATGAGTATGCATTTGTTCTGTCTCAGCCCGGCCATGTTGGCTGCCCTTGGGGTGATGCCCCAGTAGGTGTCGCAATAGTCAATCTCTAGCGACAATCAGAAGCGCATGAAGCTTAGAACTGCAGCCGGGTTTCAGAGCGGCAGCTACCTCCAGCTCAATGGAAATGGCTGGCTGGTCAGCAAAGGTCGTTGTTATCAGTTGCTCAGGCTTGCCCTCAAGAAGCCGAAGCACTTCACGTACGCCAACTGGCAGCTGCTGAAGCAGCCGCGCGAAATGCTCATTCAATACACTGGCGTAGGTTATTTCAGTTGCTCTGGTTTAGATGGCTCGATTCCGCAAAGCTGGACATCGGCTTGCATTCCTGCTCTTCTGTCTGGCGGTTGCCCGCCTCCCAGCGCTGCCTCTTTGGGGAAGTGGGCAACGTGGTTTGGTTCAGATGCGGTCATTGCCGGTGAACCCAACCATGAGCTGGTCAGTACGAATGGATTTGGAGTGATAATTGGTGCATATATCGAGAATCTCCACAGTCTTTCACTAAGACAGCGGATCTTTCCACCGGAAGGCTGTTATTGGCTGGATTGGCCAGAATCTGCTTGAAGCAAATCAGGTCGCAGCTCCAGAAATGGTGCAACTTGTAAACGTGGTGACTGCATAAGCAGCGGTCATCCAACCAGATACATCAGAGCCGATTGTTCGACCTGACGACCACTTCTATCAGATGTTTCGTTTCTCCGCGAACTTCTATCGTTTCTTGATTACATGCATACTTGCTCATGTATGACTTCCCTGTTGCTCTTCATCCTTTTTGCATGGGGATCTAACGTCTTTTCAGAGGCACGAGAAGAGGAGAGGCTTTCTGTCGTAATTCCGAATCAATAGGATGGACTTGCTCTTTCAGAGTGTGGCTCTGTCTGTGTTTATCATTGTACCTATTATCGCCTGGTTTATTTGACTGAGCATGCCAACTGCAGCCTCACGGCCCTTCCGGAGTCGGTGCAGGCAGCCCTGCCCTTGTCGGCCCACACCGGCGTCTACGAGAACGACCTGTTCGGCTCCTGGACGGTGGCGAACGGGATGGAGCCCTGGAGGTGCTGGCTGCTCCGGGACGCCACCGCGCCTCTCTCAGCCTTTGGGATGGGGAGACCTTTCGTCTGCTCTGGCCCGGAGTGATCTCCGCGCCGGTGGAGGTGCCCTTTGAGGCTGATGCCGCCGGCCAGGTGACTGGCTTCACCTACGAGGGGTACGCATTCCGCAGGATGAGATGACGCGACGGCGTTCCTGGCTGGCCCCAGCCAGGAACAGCAGGGCGTCTTGAGCCCCAGTAGGAGGACCAGAGGCGGCTGGCGGCAGGGCCGGGCCTGATCAGTTCCTGAGAGACAGTCCCATCCACTCCACCAGCTTGGTGTAACGCCTGCGGCCCAGGTGGTTCTTCACCGCCATCGCCAACGCCTTCTTCTGTCCCACCAGCACCACCAGCTGCTTGCCTCGGGTGATGCCTGTGTACACCAGGTTTCGCTGCAGCATCGCGTAGTGCTGGGTGAGCAGGGGAATCACCACGGCGGGGTATTCGCTGCCCTGGCTCTTGTGGATCGTGCAGGCATAGGCGGGCACCAGGTTGTCGAGTTCGCCCCAGCCGTAGGTCACCTCGCGGCCGTCAAAACGCACCGTCAGTTCACTGGCATCGGCATCGATCGTTTCCACCGTGCCGACATCGCCGTTGAACACTTCCTTCTCGTAGTCGTTGGCCACCTGCATCACCTTGTCGGCTGGCGCAAACCTCCAGCCGAAGCGTTCCACCTGCTCAGTGGGGTCGGGGTTGAGCAGTTGCTGCAACTCGATGTTCAGCGAGCGGGAGCCGCAGCCACCGCGGGCCATCGGGCAGAGCACCTGCACCTGGGCGATCGGATTGAGGCCAAAGCGGGCCGGGATACGTTCGCCAACCACCTTGAGGATCAGGGCCACCGCCTGCTCGGGCGTCTCAGCGGGAAGGAAATAGAAGTCGGTGGTGGCCTCCGCCGCCGGCGGCCGCAGATCGGGGATGGTGCCGGCATTGATGGCGTGGGCGGTGGTGATGATGCGGCTGGAGGCCGCCTGGCGGAACACCTCCGTTAGCCGGGCGACCGGCAGCGCACCACTGTTGATCAGATCGGCGAGCACCTGGCCGGGCCCCACTGAGGGCAGCTGGTCCACATCACCCACCAGCAGCAAGGCCGCCTCCGGTGGAAGGGCGTCCAGCAGGGAGGCCATCAACGGCACATCCACCATTGAGGTCTCATCAACCACCAGCAGATCGCACGCCAGCGGCAGCTCGGCATTGCGCTTGAACCCGAACGCCGCCGGGTCGAACTCCAGCAACCGGTGGATTGTTTTTGCCTCCAGGCCGGTGGTTTCGCCCATCCGCTTGGCGGCCCTGCCGGTGGGGGCGCAGAGCAGGATCCGCAGCTTCTTGGCCGCCAGGATGCGCAGGATGGCGTTGATCAAGGTGGTCTTGCCCACCCCCGGCCCACCGGTGATCACCAGCACCTTGCTGGAGAGGACCTGCTCCACCGCCCCCTTCTGGCTTACGGCAAGCTCCAGGCCGAGGCGTTGCTCCACCCAGGGAATTGCCTTGCCGGCCTCGATGCTTCCCCAGGGCGGGTAGCCCACCGCCAACGCCTGGAGAGACTCCGCGATGCGGCGCTCATCGCGGTGCAAATTTGAAAGGAAGATCGCCGGCTCGCTGTTCAGTTCGTCCGCAACGACGGAACCCTCGGCGAGTTCCAGATCCAGGGCGCTCTGGATCAGCCCTGGCTCCATCGGCACCCGGCTGGTGGCCACGGATTCAGCTCCCGGATCGCTTTCCGCTGCCCCCTCGCTGGGCCGCTCGACGGCCAGCAGCTCCCCGGCCAGCTTGAGCAGCTCGGCGGCTGGCAGCCCGCAGTGGCCATCACCGCTGGCTTCCAACAGGGCGTAATTGACGCCGGCCCGCAGGCGGATCATCGCCTCAGGCTCGATGCCAAGCCGCCCGGCGATCGCATCGGCGGTGCGGAAGCCAATGCCACGGATGTCGCGGGCCAGGCGGTAGGGGTTCTCGGCCATCACCTGCACGGCGGCGTTGCCGTACGTCTTGAAGATCCGCACCGCCCGGGCAGTGCCCACACCATGGCTGTGCAGGAAGACCATGATCTCGCGCACCACCTTCTGATCCGCCCAGGCCTGGCTGATCCGCTGGCCCCGCACCGGGCCGATGCCTGGCACCTCCCGCAGGCGTTCTGGGGTCTGCTCGATCACCTCGAACACCTGATCCCCGAACACCGCCACGAGCTTGCTGGCATAGATCGGGCCGATGCCGCGGATCATCCCCGAACCCAGGTACTTCTCGATCCCCTCGGCGGTGGTGGGAGCAGAGGAACGCAGGAAGGAGGCCTTGAACTGCTGGCCGTGCTCACGGCTGTTCACCCAGGTGCCGCTCACCGTCACCCATTCGCCGGCACTGATCTCGGCGGCATGACCCACCACCGTCACCAGGTCGCGGTGGCCGCGGGCCTTGATGCGTAGCACGCAGAAGCCGTTCTCGGCGTTGTGGAAGGTGACGCGCTCGATCGAGCCCGCCAGCACCTCGGTGGGCTGCGGGCTGGCCTGAGCAGGATCGCTGGGAGACGGGTGTGGCAGGGCAGGAGTGGCCTGTGGGCTCACCTTTGCAGGCTTCAGCCCTGCGAATGGCGAAGGGTGCGCCAGCCGCCGCTCTCGGTGCTCACCTCCAGGCCAAGGCCAACGAAGGTGGCCGGTTCGCCAGTGGGCTGTCGCTGCTGCCACCAGTGGGTAGCGAACGCCCAGGCCTCCTCGATTGATTCGAAGTGCTCATCGAGCTCTAGGTGGGGTTTGCCGTGGTGATCCACCAAGCGATAACGCCGGGGCTGGCGGCTGCTGCTCTTCTGCAAGGAGGTAACCATCGGTTCTGTGCTCAGCTTGGCGGGTTGGATCGGTTTGGGTGGAGGCGGGGTGGACCGGGTGTGAGGTTTGCCGTACTGACACCGCTGCCAAACGGTTCTATCAATGAATCAGAGGCTTCGGCCAGGGCAGCACCAACCAGTTCTCTGCAACCGGCCCTAGCCCTTGGATCCTGCGAAGCAGTAGGGCGCCCGACACGGGGCGCCCTTTTAATGAAGTTGAAGAAGCGCCTGAGGCAGAGCCCGCCTCAACCAGATTTGAAGGAGTGCTGCACGCCGTCAGAGCAATTTCGGGTGGTCATGATCTAACAGATATCGACGTGGCCTGAGAACTTAGGTAAACCTGACGTGAGGGGAAGGTAGCAACCAGCCACCGAAACGCGCATAGAGGGCCGGGAGCACCAGCAGGGTGAGACTGGTGGCGGTTATCAATCCGCCTAGCACCACAATCGCCAGGGGTTGGAGGATCGCGTTGAGCCGATCGAGGCTGCCGGCGCCAACCACCTCCTTGAGTTCCATCCCATCCGCATGGCGGCGGTTGTAGTTTTCAACCAGGAGCAGGCCGTTGCGGACTGCCACCCCGAAGAGGGTGATGAACCCGATCAGGGAAGCCACCGAGAGCACGCCGCCGGTGAGCAGGATGGCGACCAGACCACCGACGAGGGCCAGGGGAAGGTTGATCAGGATGGCGATCGTGGCCAGAAGTGATCTCAAAGAAATGAACATCAACACGCCGATCACCAAGGTGGCCAGCAAGCTGTAGAGCACCAGGTTTGCGGTGGCGCGCTCCTCGGACTCGAACTGCCCGCCATAACCGATCCGGTAGCCGCTGGGAACTTTGATTTCGGACCGATCACCTTCTGGATGTCGCCGACGACGGAGCCCAAGGGCCGGCCATTGACATTGGAGGACACAACGATCAACCGGGAGACGTCCTCACTGTTGACCACGTTGGCGCCCAAGCCGTAATCGATGCGGGCCAGGCTTCCCAGCGGCAGCATGGTTCCTGCCGCATCCCGGGAGGAGCATGGAGGACGCAGGGGCGCCCATCGGGTGAGGGTGTTCAATGATTCGGGGGGATCACAATCGTCAGTAAACCCACACCATCGCGTGTGCCTTGGGCGACCGCAACAGCTGGATCAGCTGGCTTTGGATGTTCCAGTTGTGGGTTTGACCCATGAGCCTTGATCAAGCCGTCAGCGAGCTCTCCGCTCGAATCGCCGAACAGCTCGCCGATCAGATGGGAGCTCTGCTGAGCGAAGCCATGGCCACGATTGCCAGGCTGGAGCGGGATTTACTGGATGAACAGCAGCGCCGCGTGCAAGCAGAGGCCCAGTTGCAGGAACTTGAGCACGTTCGGCAGGCCCTGGCGATGGAGCTGTGCATGGAGCGCCAATCCCGTGAGGCTGCTGTGCAGGAGGTGGAGACAATCCATGCCGCCATTGCTGAGCAACTCGAAGTGGCAGAAGCTGAACATGCAGCAAACCAGGCTGCGGAAGCGGAACGGGAACGCCGCTGGAGTGAACAGCTTGAAGTTCTCCAGGAGCAGTTTTCCCAGGAAAGGTTCTTGCGGGAACGCCTGCAGAAACGTGTGGAGAACCTCCGCAGTGCTGCTGCCGATCTTTTTGCAACTGATTTGCAGCTGCCGGGGGTTGCCATTCCAGGATCCGTGAATGACCTGCTGGCTAACGCCACTCCACGGGTGTGATGGCAATCCTTGGAGAATGGCTCAGTCCAGGAGGATTGATGAGGGCCATGCTCTGTGGTCTGGGTTGGTGGTAGTTCTCCAACGAGGGGATCACAGCCCGACACACCCTTTGCCATAACAGCGGTTTAGGGAGCAGCACCTTTAGCACCGGCCACGCTGGTGCTAAAGGTGCTGCTCCTCATGAGTTCAACTTACTAGGACGCTGCTTCATCTTTGAGGGATCCGACTGGGGCACAAACCCCTTTCAGCGGGAAGGAGACGCTAATAGAAAGTGGTTTGCTGAACTGTCAAAGAACAAATGGGCATATTTGGATACAGGCTCGCAATTTATGAATTAGGATCTCTATATGAACCACCATCAGCTGCTATTTCCAATTAGCCTTGGCCGAAAATCTGGATTCTCCAATTGGATTTCTACTTCCAATCGCGGATCTATACCGGCCCATTTTCACGTCGCGGAAGTCGGCTGCGTTCGGAAAGATTTCATTGATTGTGCTGCTATTATTCGATCGGCGGTATGCCTGCTTACTTCAGGCATGGGTGGCCGATGCAATTGCTTATCGCTTTGATATCACTTACTCGCTCATATATCAAACCTGGCCTAAGCCATTCTTAGAGCGACATCACCAATCGCATTGGCAGAGTAAGAACAGAGTATTATATATCAGTATCCTGGTAGTGGTGCCAAAGTTTCCTTTAAGGTTACCTCGAAAATGTAGAATCTCGCCACTCACGCTACGCTATACGGATTGAAGCTTAGGAGCCTCTGGGCAACGAGCCCTGAAAGAGGGGCCAAGGTTGCAATTTGCTCGGAATGAACAATTTTTGGCGGATCTGAGGTTGGCTTGGCCTGATTTCACCCTTTCGGGTGCCAAAAACTGCCCATGTTGGCCGATTCTTTCCCTCGACAGGCACACTGATCCCCT
>NZ_JAGQCE010000023.1 GCF_024345995.1 Synechococcus sp. Cruz-7E5 | reverse complement strand
CCACGGAAGCGCCGGGGACGCCGAGGGCGAGATAGGTTTCGCGCAGGCCGTTGAGGCAGCGATCTTCCAGGACGGAAGCATCGCCGGTGAAGACGGCGTAGGTGACGTAGCGGAGGATGATCTCCATGTCGCGCAGGCAGGCAGCCATGCGGCGATGGGTGTAGGCGTTGCCGCCGGGAGCGATCAGGGCCGGCTGCTGATCGAACAGATCGCGGGCAGCGTTGGTGACCAGGCTGGAGGCGTTGGAGGTGATGCGATTGACGGCATCCATCCGCTTGTTGCTGTCTGCAACGATCGACGCCAGGGCGTCGATCTGGGCAGAGCTGAGGAATTCGCCGCGGGCATCAGCCTGAGCAACGACCTTGGTGAAGGCGTCGAACATGTAAAAAAGCTCCTGTTCTCGACGGGTGGGGGTCGGGAGTTGGGTGATCAACAACGAGAGCGCCAAAGGCGGACTCGCGTGCCGAGTGCGAAGACATCTGGCATGGACCGGATGAATCCGGCTGGCCGGCTGGACCGACCGCTGGCCAGACGTGGCTCGACTTGACCTGAGTATTTTTATCCCTGCCACAGTCGGCTCGCTCAATCATTCACAAATGGTCATCCCGGGGGTACCAGTGTTGCTGCGCAAGCCCTTTGGTGGCTTGGCAGGAGTCCACGGCCCCGCTCCTGCGCCCTACTCCGGCCGTTATGTAGCCGCGTAAACAGTAAAATCCCGCGGTTGATTTCTTGTCTGGCCCGTCCCGGTTCCCCGGGCCGTTTGCCTGGCTGAGGAAGCTCCCATCGGGAGGCCACTGCAGGCGCCACCGTATTCACCCCTTACTTGGCCCTGGGATTTTTGCGATTGGTGTGGTGATCGGGCCGATCGGACCCATGAAAAAGCCCCCTCAAGGGGGGCTACTCAGTGGTGGTATTGGCTGCAACTGATCCTGGTGGATTTGAAGAGCCTTACTCAGGCGTAAAGCCGAGTCACCTTCAAGATCCGGAGCTGTCGCCGGAGCCGCTGACACTCACGCCGGTAATGGTGCCGCCCAGGCGATGTACGAGTCGCATGGTTTCGTTCATGCGGGTGTAGGGCACCTGCATGGTGCAATCTGAGCTACGCACGTAGTCGTTGTTGGCCAGCCCAGTGACCTGGATCGTGACTTGGCGGTTGCTGCTGAAGCTGCTGCCGCGGGTGCCTGCAGAGACCTTCATGGCGGATGGGGAACGACGGGGATGGGGAGGAATCAGTTGACCGGGCTGACGCTGGCGATGCGGCCGCCTTCGCGCTGGATCTGCCGCTGGTAATCGAGCAGCTTGGCAAAGGGGATGAACCGCACCCGGTTGCTGCGCTTGTGCAGGCGGTAGTTGTTGAAGCCGGAAATCTCGACCCGGTAAGTGCGGCCCTGCTCGCCGGCGCCCACTCCCATACGGGTGACACCATCGGAGTTGACCGAACGGAAAGCGGATCCCTTGGCGTTGGGGCTGACCACGGGAATCGGGGCTGCCTTGTGTACGGAGGGATTCAGTCGCGACTGATTCTTGGCGATATCTCCTTTGATTGAAGCCGCCGCGCCACGGGTCAGCTGCAACATGTAGGAGAATTGGAGCCCCTGCTGGCCGATCGAATAGTTCCAGCCGTGCAGATAGGGAACCTGCTCTTCGCCGAACCGATCCTGGTACTCGGCGCTGTCGATGTAGGAATCGATTTCAGCGTCGAAGCCTTCGTTTTGCAGAATCGTGAAGTGGTGCAGCATCTCAGCCTTGTTCTGGGGCGCCCGACCGAGAAGATGCTTGTGGTTCAGCTCGATGAATCGGTAGGGATTGCTGTTCTCGAAGAAGCGCTGCCTGTAAAGGTTGCTCTTGGCCACTTGGCGCACGAACTCGCGCACACTCAGGTATCCCCTGCGGAACAGCGATTCAGGGCCCTCCAGCCGCTCGCTCTTCATCACATACTGGTAACCGAGAACTTGCTGGTAGACCGAGCGAATCAATCCTGCGATGTCGGCTTCGGTAGCGTTCGACCAATTGTCCTTGTCGCGGACGTTCGCGAAGCGATCGATGCCCAGGTAGGCAGCGTTGACGAGTGTCATGGGCGTGCAGGCCGGGAAGAGAAGGGAGACGTAGGAGGTCGGGGGCTGTCGAGGCGGTGCTGGACACAGGCCACAACGTTCCCGACGATGCTGTCTGCAGCCGGATCCTATGGGGGCCGTTACGCTCTCACCGGCGCTTTTCAGAATCGTTACAAACTCGCTCCCCTGGCGCCCGCTGCAGAGGCCGATACCATCCGGGCATCGCGGTCACTGAATGACCCATGACAACGATGACAACGACACCTGATTCCGAGGCTTGGCCCCTGCGCTTCAGCGTTCAGCTCAATACTCTCGGTGAGCTCACTGAAACTCTCACTTTGCGCCTCCTGGAGATGGAGGATCGTCTGCTCCTCTTGGAAGATCAACAGTTCCGGTTGCTGGATCGATCAGGCCGGGATGGTGTCGATTCAGCCGCTGTTCTCGACCTTCTGGAGCAGACCGATGATCGCCTGACGAGACTGGAAACCCTGCTGGATCAGCCTTCTCATCGCCAGGCTTCGGAGGGCATGGCCCCTGCTGGAGGCCTGGGAAGACCCTTGCGTGTGCTTGGCGTTGCCGCCGATCCTGCGCCAGAGAACGAGTACGGGGACAGCTCGGAAACGGTGTTCCCAGACGAGGGGGAGCAGCCCTTCATGGATGAGCTGAGCGCCTGAATCAGGCAATCGGCTCAGGTCCGCTCCACCTGGATCTGCGGCTTCAGCCGAGTGAGCCCGTTTTGAGCATCGCAGCCGCGGTGGTGATCAGGATGCGCAGCATTTCCACGCCGCCGATGGCGGCAAGCCCCAGCCAGATGGTCTTTGCCAGCTTCGGCGGCTGACCATCGACCCAGGCAGGGGAGCGCAGTCCCCGCTCCAGTTGTGCGCCAGCGCTGGAGGGGCCGGCAGGGGCGCGTGATGCACTGATGTCGCGCCAGTAGGAGGAATAGCGCGGAGCCTGCTGGTTGAAGGGCTTCTCCCCCATGCTGCGGCCGGGGAGGACACGCGAGCGCTGGTATGGAACTTCATCCTCGCCGAAGGTGTCGACATATTCAGGTGAGTCGAGCAGGGCATCGACGAAACTCTGCATTCCTTCGGTGGCAATCAGAATTGAGAAGGCGATCCTCTCGCGCTCGCCATGCACCGGTCGACCGAGAACGCGGCCAACCACTTGCTCTACGACTGCGTAGTTGCTGTTGCAACGGTAGAAATCTCTGCGGAACTTATCTGAAAGGAGCAGGCCGCGGATGAACTGCTTGGTGCTGATCTGACCGCGGCGCAACCTGGACTCAAGCCCTGGTTCCCTGTCGGCTTTGAACGCATGGAAGAAGATCTGACGGTAGGCCCTCTCGATCAGTTCATCCATTGCCTGGGGGCTGCGGAGCACTCCCTCCGGTGTCCGCCGCGGCTCTTCTTCACTGCCCACCGCCAAGCTGGTGACGCGGGCATTCAGGGCGATGGGATTGAGTTCGATCAGGGGCAGAGCCATGGAGTGCCAGAGGAATGGGCGATGAACATAGACACCTCTGTTGAGCACAAACCCCTAGTGACAAAAGACCTCATAGAGCTTTACTGTGCAACTCAATTTATTTGCCTAGCTTCATTATCTTTTGTTGCGTACCAGCTTGATCCAGCCCTGATCCAGTCCCGATCAGGACCTCCAGCTCTCCAGCCAGACGTTTGGAATCTCAGCGCTGAAGTCGTCTGTGCGCTGGAATTCAAACGGCCCCGCCAGGGATCCCCAGAGCTGGTCATGGGTTGAGGGGTCGTGCCCTCTGTCGATCGTGCGCATCGACGTGCCGTCGATTTCGAAGCTGCTCACGAGGTAGGCCGTGGCTCCCTTGCGTTCCACCAGGCAACGGCAGCCGGGTTCGACCTCCCCGACGAAGCCCTCACCCTTCGGTTGCACCACATAGGTGCAACCGTCGAGCAGGCGCAGATCCTCCGTTTGGATCTGCACCATGCGCCCAGGATCCTCCACAGCTCCCCAGAACCGACGCTCGTCGTTGATGGCGTGATTGTGAATTCGCAGGCTGCCGTCTGTGGCGCTCTCGGCGCGCAATACCCGGATGCGGTAAGGCTGGCCGGGTGCGAAAGCGTACGACTGCTCCAGCAGCAGGGAGCCTGGATCCAGCTGCGGAAGCGGCCGAAAGCGCACCAGGATGTGGGCGTAGAGGGGGGGGTTCTCGAAAGCCTGGTCCTGATTGCTGAACCCACCGCTCAGCATCCGGACCAGGCGCGTCAGGGAGCTGGTCATGGGGCGAATCCTATGGGGCCGGCCTACCTCAGCGCCCTCAGCGCTGGAGCAGGCGCAGGCGGAATTCCGCGACCTGGCGCACCAGTTCCGGTTGGCTCAGGGCGAATGGGTGATCGCTCAAGGCGCTGATCACCCCTTGGAGGGCGGCTTCACGGGCGCCTGAATCGGCGGGATCGAGGCTGCCGATCCGTTCCCAGGCCTCATCGAAGGCCATTCCGTAGCTGTCGGCATTGCTGAACTGTTGGTTGGCGGGTCGCTCGGGAGGGGTTCGCATCGCTTCAGAGCACGGCAGCTTGGAGGTTCGCCCACCGAAGTGATGGGCTAAACCCTTCAAAAAGGATTTTAAAAATGAGTGCCAGGACCCAGATTTGAACTGGGGACACGGCGATTTTCAGTCGCCTGCTCTACCAACTGAGCTATCCCGGCCGGCCGCTTCGCAGCACTGCAGGATCTTAGATCACGGCCTGGAGCAGGCGTCCGGGCCAGGCAGAGCAGCCCCATCACCGTGTAACCGGCCTCTTCAAGGGCGGCGGCGGCGGCCATGGACGTGGCCCCTGTGGTGAGAATGTCATCCACCAACAGCAGACCCTGTCTGGAACGGCGGCTGCGGGAGACTCCGTCTGGGACGATCCGGAAGGCCCCTTCCTGGTTGAGCGACCTCAGCCGGCGGTTGAGATGGTGCTGACCCAGCGTGGCCCGGCTGCGCTCCAGGGGAGCCAGGCGGGGCAGGCCCAGCCCCTGGCAGATCAGCAGTGGCAGGGGGTTGGCCCGCTGTTTCCAGCTGGGGATCGCCACGACGCTCAACTCCCGAAGCGTCGCCGGCAGGGTCGCGGCCAGGGAACTGGCCAGGCAGGGGATTGCCTGGTTGCTGGGCTTGCGCCGCTGGCGCAGCAGCAGGCTGCGCAGCGCCCCCTGATAGAAGCCCAGGGCCCACCAGGGCATGGGCTCAAGACCACACAATCCTGCCTGGGTATCGAGATCCAGCGACTGGAGGCAGATCTGGCAAGGCTGCGGTTGCGCCGCTTGAACACGCCCCCTCCATCGGTCAGGCTCGGCCGGTCGGCCGCAGAGCGGACAGGTGGCCTGGGTGATCAGCTCAAGGCATCCTCTCAACAGGGCCTGGACCATGGCGGTGATCTCCTGGGAGGAGTGCAACGTTGCGGTTCAGTGTTCCCAGCTCATGACTCGGGCAAGGCCTTGAGCATCGCCACCAGGGTGCGATGGGCGTCTTCGCTGTCGTTGAGCAGGTGATCGAAGGGCACCGAGAGGTTGGCGCCATCCACCTCCAGGTCCATCGCCTCGGGGCTCACACGCAGCATGCGGGCGGTGCTGGCCTGCTGCGCCCCGCCGTAGTGGCGGGCGTAGGCGAGCACCGCTTCGCCATGGTCGTTGTTCATGTGGCGGCAGATCCGATCGCTGACGGCTTCGGTGAGGGGATCGCTGGCCATGGCTGCAGGGCAAGGGTCAGGGCTGATTGTGGCTGAGAACTGGCTCAGACCAGGGCGAACCGCTGCCAGAGCAGCAGCCCCAGCCTGACGGCACTGAAACTGACGTAGCCGGCCAGGATTATGAACAGGGCCATCGAGATCACGGTTCGCAGGCGTTCGTTCATGGGCTCTTGGGAGAGGGGTCAGGCTTCCATCTTCGGCGTTGGGTGCGGCGCCTCCAGGACGCCATGGGCCAACCGTGCCATGCCCAGGGCCGGCGTCAGGCCCGGACGGTTGAGCACCGGCAGGCCGATCGCCTGTTGTCGCAGCTGACGCCACTGGGGATTGCGGGCCCCGCCCCCCAGGCTGATCACCCGCCGCAGCCCAGGCGCACCCAACTGAGCGAGGCGCGCCCATCCCTGGGCCTCGATCCGGGCCAGCCCTTCCAGCACCCCCTGCAGGAACAGCGCATCGCTCACGGGCCGGGGCTCCAGGATCGGCAGCAGATCAGGGTCGTCGTGGGGGAAGCGCTCTCCCCTCGCTGGCAGGGGCCTGTAGTGCAGCCCGCTCGGCCTGGAGGTATCGATCTGACGGCTGAGCCGCTCCAGCTCGGCATCGCTGAAGAACTGGCGCAGCACTCCGCCGCCGGCATTGGAGGCACCGCCCACCAGCCAGCGTCCCCCCAGCCGATGGCAGCTGATCCCTGGGGCTTCGATCGGTTCTGCTACGAACTGTTTCAGCACCAGGGTGGTGCCCAGCACCGTGACTCCTTCGCCAGGAGTGGGATCGGCCGCCAGCACGGCGGCGTTGGCATCGGTGCTGCCGGCCACCACCAGGCAGGAGCCCGGCAGCCCCAGCGCAGAGGCTGAGCCTGGAGCCAGCGGCCCCAGCGCCAAGCCGCTGGCAACCACCTCGGGCAGCGCTGCCGCCCAGGGTTGCCGGGCCAGGTCTCCCGTCCAGTGCTGTCGTCTGAGGTCCCAACCCAGCCGCAGGTTGTTACCTTCCTCGCCCCAGCGCCAGTCACCCAGCAACCAGCCCATCAGCCAGTCGGCCTGGTGGCGCAGCAGCAGATCTGCGGCCGCCGCGCCCCCCACAGCCGTCGCCTCAAGTAATCTCAGGGCTCTGGCCAGGCTGCCGCTCACGCTGGCGGCTGCGCAGCCGGCAGGCACCAGAGCCGCCAGACGCTCAGCCTGCTCAGGGCAGGCGAGGCTGTAGGCCAGGGCGGGTCCCAGGGGTGTGCCATCGGAGCGGCAGGCCAGCAGGGTACCGGAGGTGCCATCGAGGCTGATGGCACCCACTTGCTGCCTGAGCTGGATGGGAAGGTCCAGCACCAGCGTGATGAGCCCCTGCCGCCAGCCGTTTGGATCGTCGAAGCTGCTGGGATAGGCCATGGCCCGCTCGGCCAGCACCTTCCCTTCAGCGTCAATCACCGCCAGGCGGATGCCGCTGCTGCCCAGGTCCACTCCCGCTGCCAGGGGGCAGATCAAGGCGCCGCCCCGGCGACTGGAGATGGGGGGGATCAGGCGGCTGGCTGGCCCACGGGAACCCGATCGGCAGTGGCTTGCTGCAGCCGGGCGGCGGCCTCACCCACGTCCTCCCAGGGAAGGTTCAGGTCGGGACGGCCGAAATGGCCGTAGGCAGCCACATCCTGGTAAAAGCGGCCGCCCCGCTGACGGGGGAGATCGCGCAGGCCGAAGGTCTCGATGATCGCGCCGGGGCGCAGGTCAAAGTGTTCCTGCACCAGGGCAGTGAGGTCGTCGTCGCTGATTTTGCCGGTGCCGGAGCTCTGCACCAGGATGCTCACGGGCTTGGCAACGCCGATCGCATAGCTGAGCTGCACTTCCACCCGCCGGGCGAGACCAGCGGCCACCAGGCTCTTGGCCACGTGGCGGGCGGCGTAGGCCGCCGAACGGTCAACCTTGGTGGGATCCTTGCCGGAGAAGGCTCCACCGCCGTGGCGCGCAGTTCCGCCATAGGTATCGACGATGATCTTTCGCCCGGTCAGGCCCGCATCACCCTGGGGGCCACCCACCACGAACTTGCCGGTGGGATTGACCAGAAAGCGAACCGCAGCGCGCTCGGGCTGCAGCGGCAGATCGGCGGTGGCTGGGATCACCACATGGGTCCAGAGGTCATCGGCGATGCGCTGGCGCAGGCCCGCCTCATCACTGATTCCGTCGATCTCGGCCATGTGCTGGGTGGAGATCAGCAGGGTGTCGATCGCCACCGGCCGATCGTTCTCGTAAACGACGCTGACCTGGGTCTTTCCATCCGGCAGCAGGTACGGGAGGGTCTTGTCGTGCCGCACCTGGGCCAGCCGGCGGGCCAGCCGGTGGGCCAGGCTGATCGGCAATGGCATCAATTCCGGGGTTTCGTCGCAGGCGAAGCCGAACATGATGCCCTGATCACCAGCACCCACCAGGTCGAGGGGGTCGCCGTCATGGTCGTCGGCCTCATTCACGCCCTGGGCAATGTCCGGCGACTGCTGGTCGAGGGCGGTCAGCACGGCACAGCTGTTGGCATCGAAGCCACCGGCTTTGGCGCCGCTGTAGCCGATCGTTTCGATCACGCTCCGCACCAGGCTGGTGATGTCGACGCGGGCAGTGGTGCTCACCTCGCCGGTGACCAGGCACAGGCCGGTGTTGACAACCGTTTCGCAGGCCACCCGGCTGGCGGGGTCGGCACTCAGCAGTGCATCGAGAACGGCATCGCTGATCTGATCACAGATCTTGTCGGGATGGCCCTCGGTGACTGACTCAGATGTGAAGACGTAGCGGCTCATCCAGGCTTGCACCGACTTCTGGCTGGCCGAGCTTATCGCCCGGCTCTGGTGATGGGTGCATCCCAGATGAACCAGCCACCTGCAGCTCGTGCCAATGATCCAGGCGCGGCATGTGCTCCGGCAGCGGCGGCCTGCTGCTCCAGCCGGCGCTGTAGCCCAGGGCCAGCCCCACCCCTGCCCGCTCGGCCATGCGCAGATCACTGCAGGCATCACCGATCAGGGCACAGGCGGAAGGGCTGACCCCAAGCCTGGAGCAGAGTCCATGCACGGCCGCTGGATCCGGCTTGGCAGGTCGCATGTCGGCGCTCCAGATCTCCTGGAACAGCTCAGCCAGCCCGTGGCCGCCCAGGAACCGTTGGATTCCCTCGCTGTCGTCATTGCTGATCACCGCCAGCTGCACCCCTGAGCGGTGAAGCTCCAGCAGCAGAGGGGCCACTCCCTCGCTGAGCGGTGCCAGCGGGGCCCCGCCAGGACGATCCCCGTCGGTCTGGAGCTGCTCACGATCGATGGCTGCGAAGACGGCTTCGCTGTGATCCAGAGCTTCCGGCCAACCAAGGCCCACCTGACAGAAGGCGGTGGCTGTGGAGATCAGATTGTGGGTACGACTCGCCACTGCGGTGGTGCCGGCCGGGTTGAGCTGATCGCCCACCAAGCCATAAGCCCGCTCAAGCAGGTCTTGAAACTGGGAGCGGTGGGCTTCAGGAACATGCTCAAGGCAGGCCTGAAGACGGGCGCGGCTCAGGGCCAGGAGGCCCGGTTCACTCAGGCTGAGGGTGCCGTCCTTGTCGAAAAGGATGGCTTCAACCGATCCGAGGGGCTGACCACGCAGGAACAGTTGAACCATCTGATCGGTGCAGGCGCCCCAGGTTATGGCGCTCAGTCGAGCGTGACGCCCATCGGCTCGTTCTCCTCGGCCTGCTCAAGCAGCATCTGCTTGTAGCGGGCGGCCATTTCCTCGGCCTTGTCGAACACCTTCTGGGGATCGGTCAGCATGTCCCCTGGTTCCGGCTCGAGAGCTTTGGTGGAGAGGGAGATGCGGCCCCGCTCGGCGTCGAGGTCGATGATCATCACCTTCATCTGATCGTTCACATTGAGCACCGTGTGGGGTGTCTCGATGTGCTCGTGGCTGATCTCTGAGATGTGCAGCAGACCGCTGACCCCGCCGATGTCGATGAAGGCTCCGTACGGCTTGATGCCTCGCACGGTGCCGATCACCACCTCGCCCACTTCCAGACGGTTCATCTTGCGCTCCACCAGGGCGCGGCGATGGCTGAGCACCAGGCGGTTGCGCTCCTCGTCCACCTCCAGGAACTTCAGGGGGAGAAAATCGGCGACCAGGTCTTCCTTGGGCTTGCGGGTGCTGATATGGCTGCCGGGGATGAAGCCGCGCAGGCCTTCGACCCGAACCAGGGCACCGCCCCGGTTGGTGGCGAACACTTCGGAGTAGATGGTGGCGTCTTCCTTCTGGAGCTGACGCACCCGCTCCCAGGCCCGCTGGTACTCGATGCGGCGGATCGAGAGCGAAAGCTGGCCGTCCTCGTTCTCCTCACTCATGATGAAGAACTCACGGACCTCGCCAGGCTGCAGCACGTCGCTGAGGGCCTCGACCCGGTTGATCGAGACCTCCTGCAGGGGCATGAAGGCGGCGGTCTTGGCTCCGATGTCGATCATGGCGCCCTTGGGCTCCATGGCGAACACGGTGCCGTTCACCACGTCACCGGGCTTGAAGTTGTAGTCGTACTTGCTCAGCAGGGAGGCGAACTCCTCCAGCGTGAAGCCGGCGCCGTCGGAGTCGCGGCTGGCGACGCGGCTGCTGGGATCGTCGGCTGTGGGGACCTCTTCCGGAATGTCGAGGTTCAGATCAGCCGAGGTTTCGTCTGTCGGATCGAGATCTGTCAAGGCTTCGCCTGTCGGATCCAGTTCGACCTCGGTGCTGCTGATCTCGGAAGGGGTCACTGTCATGGAAGGGTGGCGGTCTGCCCAAGGCAGAATGAAGGATGTGCGTGCCTGCCCGCCGACAGACGCACGCAATCCACAATCATACAAATCCGCCCTCTGCCGGGCTCAGCGCACGGCGGCAAGCGCGCCATCCGGGCGCTGAGGGGAGGACCGACGGCTGAGGCCTTCAAGGGTTGCGACGAAGTCGCTGATGCCCTGAAACTGCCTGTAGACCGAAGCAAAGCGCACGTAGGCCACCTCGCTGATCTCGCTGAGTTGCTGCAAGACCAGTTCACCGATCTCAGCGCTGCTCACCTCGCGGCCATGGCGCTGCTGCTGCAGTTGCAACTCGATGTCGTCGACCACGGATTCGAGCCGTGCTGGCTCAAGACCGGTTTTTTCGCAGGCTCGCACCAAGCCATGCAGAAGTTTGTTGCGGCTGAAGATCTCTCGGGTGCCGGTGCGTTTGATCACTGTGATCGGCACGGTTTCCACCCGTTCATAGGTGGTGAAGCGAAAGTCGCAGTGGAGGCACTCACGCCGCCGCCGAACACTGCGGCCAGCGTCCGCGGATCGGGATTCCAGCACCCGGCTATCGGTGTGTTGGCAGGAGGGACATTGCATCCCTTGGCGACCCACGCGGTTTGGTTAGTGGAAGTGTAGTCAGTAGAGCTCCGATTGAGAAGTGAGGAGTGCTCACAGCTGCAGCGGTGTATCTGCTGTCGCAGCCCATTCAGCAACGTTCTCGCTGGAGCGGGCTGGTTGGAGACGGCTCCCGGCATGAAAAAAGCCCCCGCCGGGGCGGGGGCTTGATGGGTCCAAGGCTCACGGGAGCCTTGGATCTCACTTGCCGATCTTTGGGGGATCGCGGAAGGCGATCGCAAAGAAGAGGGTGGCGATCGCCAGGGTGAGAATGAGGATGTAAGCGAAGCTCTCCATAGAGAATCTCCTGAGTGGGGGCGATCAGCTGAGCTTGGTGCCAGCCGGTGGGATGTAACCCTCGGGGAGACGGCGGGTGCTGCGGTCTCCCAGCTTCTGGAACAGACCGAATTCCACCTGTTCTCCGAGGTCGGGGTCGATGCCGGCGAACACATCCCGGTACAGGGTGCGGGCGCCGTGCCAGATGTGCCCGAAGAAGAAGAGGAGGGCGAATGTGGCATGGCCGAAGGTGAACCAGCCGCGGGGTGAACTGCGGAAGGTGCCGTCTGAGTGGTAGGTCTCGCGGTCAAATTCGAAAGCCTCACCCAGCTGGGCCTTTCGGGCCAGTTTCTTGACCGCAGCAGGGTCGGTGTAGGTCTGGCCGTTGAGGGCACCACCGTAGATGGTGGCTGTCACGCCAGTCTGCTCAAAGGAATAGCGGGCTTCGGCGCGACGGAAGGGAATGTCGGCCCGAACAATGCCCTGATCGTCTTCGAGAACCACTGGGAAGTTTTCGAAGAAGTTGGGCAGGCGGCGCACCTGAAGGTTGCGGCCGTCCTTGTCGGTGAAGCTGATGTGACCCAGCCAGCTGGTGGGAAGGCCGTCGCCGTTCACCATGGGGCCGACGCGGAAGAGACCACCCTTGGCCGGACTGTTGCCGACGTAATCAAAGAAAGCAAGCTTCTCAGGGATGGCGCCATAAGCCTCTTCGGCACTGGAGCCGTTTTCGAGGGCTGTCTGGACCCGGCGATTGATCTCGGTGCGGAAGTAGCCCTGGTCCCACTGGTAGCGGGTCGGGCCGAACAGCTCTACCGGTGTGGCCGCTGAGCCGTACCACATTGTTCCGGCCACGATGAAGGCGGCAAAGAACACTGCAGCGATGGCGCTGGCAAGCACCGTTTCGATATTGCCCATCCTCAGAGCCTTGTAGAGGCGCTCGGGTGGGCGGGTGGTGATGTGGAAGATGCCGGCAATGATGCCCACGATGCCTGCGGCGATGTGGTGGGCAACGATGCCTCCCGGGTTGAAGGGGTTGAACCCTTCTGGTCCCCAGGAGGGCTGCACTTTCTCGATGTGTCCGGTGAGACCGTAGGGATCGGAGATCCACATCCCCGGACCGAAGACGCCGGTGAGGTGGAAGGCGCCGAAACCGAAGCAACCAAGCCCGGCGAGCAGCAGGTGGATGCCAAAGATCTTGGGAAGATCCAGGGCTGGTTCACCAGTGCGCGGGTCCTGCCAGATCTCGAGATCCCAATAGGTCCAGTGCCAGATAGCGGCCAGGAAGAGCAGGCCACTGAAGATGATGTGGGCGGCTGCCACGCCTTCGAAACTCCAGAAGCCG
The DNA here is from genome assembly GCF_024345995.1 of Synechococcus sp. Cruz-7E5. Lineage (GTDB taxonomy): Bacteria > Cyanobacteriota > Cyanobacteriia > PCC-6307 > Cyanobiaceae > Regnicoccus_A. The sequence continues at coordinate 14,844 of NZ_JAGQCE010000023.1, read as the reverse complement.
GGGTCGACGCCGGTTTCTCCGGTGATGCTCCAACCGCCCCAGCTGCCTGTCACACCCAGGCGGGCCATGAACGGCATGACGAACATGCCCTGGCGCCACATGGGGTTGAGCACCGGGTCGGATGGATCAAAAATGGCGAGCTCATAAAGCGCCATGGAGCCGGCCCAGCCGGCGACCAAAGCGGTGTGCATGAGGTGCACGGCCAGCAAGCGGCCCGGGTCGTTGATCACGACCGTGTGCACCCGATACCAGGGCAATCCCATGGGGGTCAGGTCCGGGGTAACTAACAGCTGCCTGTGACGACTTGACGCCATCACAACCAGTGGACGATCAAAAAGGATCGTTCCGTGTTGGGGATCGTAAGGGGTTCTCCAGGCCTGCGGGAGCGTTGGCGTTGAGCTGAAACGAGCCGTAGTGCCGTATCCGGTGGTTTAGGTGGAGAGCTGTTTACAAAACGCAACTTGCGGGGCTCAGAATGGGGGCTCCCGCGACTGTTTCTGATGCCTGTGATCCGTTTCGTCCGCGAGGGCCGTGATGTTGAGTGCTACCCCGGCGAAAACCTGCGGGAGGTGGCTCTGCGTGAGGGGTTGGAGCTCTACGGGCTCAAGGGGCAGCTCGGCAATTGCGGTGGTTGCGGTCAGTGCATCACCTGCTTTGTCGATGTGGTGGCAGAAGCGTCGCCGGGCGCGCTGACGCCGCGCACCGCCGTGGAGGATCGCAAGCTGCGCCGACGCCCCGAAGGCTGGCGGCTTGCCTGTCAGGCCCTGGTGCAGCGCTCGCTGGTGGTGCTCACAAGGCCCCAGGCGGGCCTCTCCGATCGTGAGGCGCGGCTGGCGGCTGCCCGGGCAGAGCCCTTGCCGGCAGGGCCGACAGCCTGGCCGGCAGCGGAGGAGCCAGCCGCGGCCGAACCTACGGGAATGGAGTCAACCGCTACGGCCGGTGAAGCGGCGGAGGAAGGCCCGGTCGGTGGGTGATACGGTCGCCCCACGCCATTCTCAACCCGCTCGAAAGCTCCCATGGAAACCAATGATCTGGGTTTTGTGGCCAGCCTCATGTTCGTGCTGGTTCCGGCGGTCTTCCTGATCGTTCTCTACATTCAGACCAACAGCCGCGAGCAAGGTTGACCGGATCTTGACCAGGTTCCAGGCGCCCCGATCACAGGACTGTTCTTGATGATGTGAATCTGCCCAGAACCGTGATTAACGGTTCTGGGCAGTGCATCTATGAAGCGGCTATGAAAACGAGCCAGGTTCCGGGAACAGTCTTGCTCCCCAGTGCATTGCCGCCGGCAATGCCTTCCTTGGCTCACCGCCCTGATTCGGGCTCCCGAACCAGCAGCACCGGTGCTGGGGCATGCACTCGGATGTAGTCGCTCACGGAGCTGCCCAGCAGTCGGTCAATGTCGACCAGGCTCTTGGCGACCAGAGGCCTGCGATCCTGGGAGGCGATCACCACCAGGTCGGCTTTGATCTCTTCAGCCATGGCACAGACCCCGCGACCAACATCGCCGGTGCCATGCACCCCCTTCAGTTCAACGCCGAGGGCGCGGGCCCGCTGAACAGCTTTCTCGATCACCAGGTCAGCAGGGGTCTTGCCACCGCGGCTGGGCTGAATGTCCTGGCGGGAGATGTGAACACCTGTGAGGGTGCCTCCGGGAATTTCCCGAACCAGTTCGCAGGCGATCCGTAGGGCGTCGTCGCCCACTCCTGTGCCGTCGAGGGTCACCAGCAGCCGGTTCACGTGGCGCACGTAGAGGTCGTCACGCACCAGCAGCATCGGCCGAGTCGAGAGCTGGAAGACGTACTGGCTGGAGCTGTTGGCCAGGATCGACTGCAGCCTCCCCAGCCCTCTCGACCCCATCAGGATCAGATCGGCATCGAGCTCGTCTGCCACCTTGAGCACGGTCTGCTTGGTGTCGCCCTGGCGGATGATGGCGTTCACATCGGCGGGATCCAGGCCGAGGCGCTTGATGGCGTCGGCCACGATGCCGGCGGCCTTCTGCCAATGCTCCTGAAAATCGTCGCCTGCCTGCTCCGGCACCACGTGCAGCAGGTTGAGCCTTGCCTGGCGAAACGCCGGGAGCTCGCGCAGCATGCGCACCATTTCTTCAACGTGGCCCTTGCCGGAATCGGCGATCAGCAGGTTGCGAAACACGAGGCTGCCTTGGCTCTCCGGCAGCCTATGGCCGGTATCAGTCTGGTCGAGCCCTGGCCGGAGAGGCTGTAATGGAGTGGCAAAACGAGCAGCCAAGCTGGCTGTTGCGGCGACGGGTTCTGCCTCAGCACACCGATCACGGGGGAGTGATGTGGCACGGTGCCTATCTCGCCTTGCTGGAGGAGGCCAGGGTGGAGGCCCTCGCAGCGGCGGGGCTCCCCTACGCCACCCTCTCGGCCCGGGGACTTGAGCTGCCGGTGCTGACCCTGCAGGTCGACTACCGCCAGGCTGTGGGCCATGGCGAGCTGGTGGAGCTGCGCAGTCAGGTCCAGCCCCGCCGTGGACTTCGGTTGCCCTGGATCAGTCGCTTCATGCTCAGCGGCGAGCTGCTGGCAGCGGAAGCCCGGGTGGAGCTGGCGCTGGTGCGGCGCCAGGGAGGGGGCCTTCAGCTGGTGCGGCGCTATCCGCCGGAGCTGGAGCTGGCGCTGCAGCGACTGATCGACGGACCCGGCAAATCGTGCTAGTACGTGTGTACTGAATGGCATGGCCATGGGCGAGTTGCTGTCGCTGTCCGTCGCGCGTGGCTTCTGGGGGGGAGCCGCCACCGCTCCAGCTGGCTCAGCCAGCGCTTCCTTTCCAGGCCCTTCGGATTGCCCCCGCCGGTTCCCCCCGGGCCTCGCTCCTGGCTCCAGCGAGCGCTGGGCTGAGCAGCGCCAATGGTGGCTGCTCTGGAGCCTCTGTCCAGGTCTGGGCTGGCGCCGCCTGGGTGAGCTGGATCGGTCCTGTGGTGGGCTGGCGCAGGCCTGGATGGCCAGCAGCACCGAGCTGGCCGCTCTGAGCGGATTCGGGCCAGGTGTGCTCGCCAGCATCGAGGTTCACCGTCAATGCTGGGGCCTTGATCCGCTCGGAGCGGGAGGCTGGCCTTTCCATGCTCCAAAGCGGGTGCTCGTGCCGGGTGACCCCGCCCGGCCCGCCTCCCTGAATCAGCTGCAGCGGCCGCCACTGGCTCTGCACTGGGCCGGCAGGGGATCCCTCTGGGCTCCCCTGCGGCGGCGCCAGGCGATAGCTGTGGTCGGGACCCGTCGACCCTCACCGCATGGGCTGGCCATGGCTGAAGCGCTGGGTGCCGCCCTGGCGGAGGCAGGCTGGCCCGTGGTGAGTGGCCTGGCGGAGGGCATCGATGCCGCGGTGCATCTCAGTTGCCTGGAGCGAGGCGGACGGCCCATCGGTGTGCTCGGCACCCCGCTCGATCGTGTCTATCCCCGCCATCATCACGTTCTTCAAGAGGCCGTGGCTCGTCATGGCCTGCTGGTGAGCGAGCACCCGCGGGGCACTCCCGTGCGGCGGGGCCATTTCGCCGCCCGCAATCGCCTTCAGGTGGCTCTGGCCCAGGCGGTCGTGGTGGTGGAGTGCCCAGAGGCCAGCGGAGCGCTCCACTCCGCCGCACTGGCCTGGGAGCAGGGTCTGCCGCTTTGGGTGGTTCCCGCCGACGCCGGCAAGCGCTCTGCCCTGGGCAGCAATCGCCTTCTGTCCCAGGGGGCGAGTCCGCTGCTGGCAGCCTCGGATCTGATTGCCCAGCTGGGCGCCGGCCCCCTTGGCCGCCCTGAGACCTCCAACACCTTTGCGGGCACAACCTCGCTCGCCTCACCCCCTTGCGCCCCGGATCAGGCTCTGCTGGCCGCCCTGGGCCAGGGGGCCACGCTGGAGCAGCTGGCGCTGGCTTTGGGTCGGTCTGCGGCTGAACTGGCCACTCAGCTGCTGCATCTGGAGCTGGCGGGTCATGTCCGTGCCGAGGCGGGTCTTCGATGGCGTCCTGCCTCAAGGACCCTTGCCTAGATTTGGCTGATGTCTACCTCCAGGCCCTTCCCCAGCGTCTCGCCGCACCAGGCTCTTGCCAGTTCAGCGCCAGCAGCCACAGGCCAACTGATCCTGGGCACCGATCTGCTGGCCTGGCGGCGGCAGCGCCTAGCTGAAGGGGGCCGCGCCGCCGACCTCGACTGGCTGCTCGACCTCGGCGCCGGGCTGCGCTGGACGCAGTTGCAGCGGGTCTGGCTCGATCCCGCTTCGTCCGTGCGGTTGCATACCGGGCTGGGCAAGCTCACCGGCCACTGGCGGCAGCATCTCGAGTGCCATACCCCGCTTCAGTATCTGGTGGGCGTGTGTCCCTGGCGGGAGTTCTCCCTGGCGGTGTCCCCGGCCGTGCTCATTCCCCGCCAGGAAACCGAAGTGCTGGCGGATCTGGCTTTCGTTCTGGCTGAGGCCCTGCCGAGCCCGGCCCACAGGCCACTGACCTGGGCGGATCTCGGCACCGGATCCGGCTGCCTGGCACTGGCGCTGGCCCAGGCCCTGCCCCGGGCCCAGGGTCTGGCGGTCGATTGCTCTTCCCTGGCCCTGGACCAGGCCGCGATCAATCTCGAGGAGGCCGGTTTCCTGGATCGGGTCAAGCTTCATCTCGGCCAGTGGTGGGAGCCCCTACGCCCCCACTGGGGTGGGCTTGACCTGGTCGTGAGCAATCCCCCCTACATCCCCACGGCGGTTCTCGAGGGGCTCGAGCCAGTGGTGCGGGAGCATGAACCTCGCCTGGCTCTCGACGGAGGACCAGATGGACTCCAAGCGATCCGAGCCCTGGTCAGAGGAGCCTGGGAGGCCCTTGCCCCAGGCGGCTGGTTGCTGCTGGAGCACCACCACGATCAGAGCGATGCCGTGGCTGAGCTGCTTCTCTCCAGCGGGCTGGTGGAGGTGAGCGCCCACCACGACCTGGAGGGGCGGTGGCGCTTCGCCCAGGCCCGCAGGCCCATGCCTGGTCCTTGTCCAGCAAGATTCGGATACGGAGAGTCCCTGCTGCCGTGATGGATTTCTCCTCCCAGCCACCAGCCAAGCCAGGCCTGGCTCAGGCCCTGTCCGTAGCCCCCTTGGCTGAATGGATTCTCGCGGGCGGTCCGGCGATTTTCCCCACCGATACCCTGCCGGCTCTGGCGGCTGTGCCGGCAGCCGCAGGGCAGATCTGGGCGCTCAAGGCTCGTCCGAGCAGCAAGCCACTGATCCTGATGGGGGCGGACCCTGAGACACTGTTCGCTGCGCTGGAGCTGCCGCCGCATCCCCAATGGCTGGCGCTGGCTGAACGCTGCTGGCCCGGTGCCCTCACCCTGGTGCTGCCCGCCCGGGGCACGGTGGTGGCCGCCCTGCAGCCTGGAGTGGAGGCTGCCGAAGCCAGGCTTGGCCTGCGCATTCCGGCCTGCGAGCAAGCCTGCGAGCTGCTCAGCCGCACAGGTCCCCTGGCCACCACCAGCGCCAATCGCTCCGGCGACCTCCCTTGCCTCACGGCTACCGAGGCCGAGGCCATGTTCCCCCAGGTGCCAAGGCTGGCTCCGTTGCCCTGGCCCCAACCGTCAGGACAGGGCAGCACGGTGCTCGCCTGGAGCCAGGCTGGAGCCTGGCAAGTGCTGCGCTCCGGTGCTGTGATGCCGGATCTGGATCTTTCCCAAAACTGAGGCCGCGATGCTCTGGCTTGTGCTGGGTGTTTTGGTCACCCTCGGCTTGTCCCATACCTTGATCGAGCCCTGGTTGACCTGGGCAACCCCGGAGGCGGGATTGCATGGTTGGGGCTGGGCTGGGCTGGTGCTTGTGGGTTTCCTGCTGGCTGGACGCCGGACCTGATTCGGGCTGCGGTCTTCAATCTGGCCACTGGTCACCAACACCAACACCAGCACCAGGATCAGGGCCTTGATCAAAGGGGGTGGGGAGGGGATTGGGGGGTTGACAGCAAGCCGGCTAACGGATTTGAACCGATGGCCTTCGCTTTACAAAAGCGCTGCTCTACCACTGAGCTAAGCCGGCACGGCGCTGAGCTTATCGCTCGCCCCGCGCCCAGAGCAGCAGCTGGGAACGATTGCTGCAGCCTGCCTTGGCCAGCAGGCTTGACACGTGGCTCTCAACGGTCCTGGGGCTAAGCACCAATTCCGCTGCGATCGCTTTATTGCTCAGGCCGTGCACCAGCCAACCCAGCACCCGTTGCTCGGCCGGGGTGGGAGACAGATCCACCAAGGACATGGGTCAAAGTTCAACGGTTCGGTTCTGAGGATTCCCAGCCGCTCCGTCTTTGTGCCCTGCGGATGATGAGTTGTCTTGCCTCAGACGGTGGCCATCGTGGGATCAGCGCCGGGGGGAGGTGGATTGGGCCGGGCCCGCTTGATCGGCAGGTTGGCCACCAGCGCGGTGACGCGGTCCTCGGTTTCGAGGCTTACGTCCCCCTCCTCCAGGTCAATCTCCACGTACCGGGAAACGACTTCGAGAATTTCCCGGCGCATCTGCTCCAGCAGTTCGGGGTTGAGGTCGCTGCGGTCGTGGGCCAGCACCAGTTGCAGCCTTTCGCGGGCCATGCCCGCACTGGCCGGCTGACGACCGAGCAGCTTGTCGATGAAATCGCGCAAGGTCATCGCGGCTCAGAAGATTTTGGTGTGCATCAGGCGGCCCAGCTTGGCTCGCAGGCCCCGGCCCTCCTTGGTGGGGTCGGCCAGGGGCACCTCTTCGCCTCGCAGCCGGCGGGCCACGTTGGTGTAGGCCTGGCCTGCCGGCGAACGGCTGCCGTTGAGAGTGAGCGGTTCACCCCGATTGGTGGAGATGATCACCTGGTCGTCTTCCAGCACCAGGCCAAGCAGCGGCAGGGCCAGGATGTCAGTGACATCGCTCACCGAGAGCATCTCCTGGTTGGCCATCATCCGGGGTCGCACCCGGTTGAGCACCAGTTGAATCGGCTCGATCTCGCGGGTCTGCAGCAGACCGATCACCCGATCGGCGTCACGCACGGCCGACACCTCCGGTGTGGTCACCACGATGGCTTCGCGGCAGGCGGCGGCAGCATTCTTGAAGCCGTCCTCGATTCCAGCTGGGCAATCAATCAGCACGTAGTCGAACTGCTCGGCCAGGAGACCCGCGATTTTTTTCATGTCGTCGGGCGTCAGCCACTCGAGCATGCGTGGGTTGCCTGCCGGCAGCAGGGAGAGGTTGGGCTCCTGCTTGTGCTTGACCAGAGCCTGCTCCAGACGGCAACTGCCGGAGAGCACCTCCTGAGCCGTGTACACGATCCGGTTCTCCAGACCAAGCAACAGATCAAGGTTGCGCAGGCCGAAGTCGGCATCAAGCACGGCGGTCCGGGCTCCCTGCTTGGCCAGGGCGATGCCCAGATTGGCCGTGAGCGTGGTTTTGCCGACGCCACCTTTGCCGGAACAGATCAGAATCGTTCGGTTCTGTGCGCTCGTCACGTGTTTGCCAGACGTGCCCCAGATTATGGCCCCCATCGCCGGCCAGCCCATGGATGAGAACCCCGCCTTCCAGCAACGGTCTTTGGTGATGCCCGAGGACGGCATCGAGGCGGTGGTCGATCTGATCGATCAGGCCCGCGAGGAGCTGCGTCTCAAGCTGTTCAAGCTCGAGTCTGAGGATCTGCAGGAAGCGCTGCTGAGGGCCCATGCTCGAGGTGTGGCTGTGCGGGTGATGCTCAATCCCCGCACTTCAGGGGGTGTCCGCTGGAACGATCAGGCCTTCGCCAGGCTGCAGTCGTCGGGTCTGGAGGTGTCCTGGACCAGCGACTCCTTCCCGGTGACCCACGAGACATCGATGGTGGTGGACAACCACCTGGCCCTGATCGCCACCTTTGACTTTTCTGATCAATCCTTCAATGAAACCCGCGACTACGCGGTCCTGAGTGCCTCAGCTCCGGTGGTGGAGCAGGTGCGCGCAGGCTTCGAGGCCGACTGGCACCATTCTTTTTTCGAGCCGGATCTGGGCGTAGGCCTGGTCTGGAGCAGTTTTCACAGCCGCCGGCAGATGGCGCGCCTGGTGGACTCCGCTGAACGCACCCTCTGGATCCAGCATCCCAAGTTCGCGGACACTGTGATTCTGGATCGGATCATCACGGCCCGCGAACGGGGCGTGAAGGTGCGCGTGCTCTGTGGTGGCAAACACGGCATCAGCGACTCGGATATCTCCCATAACCTTGCCTCGCTGCGTCTGATGGAGCGCTTTGGGGTGAAGGTGCGACGCCAGAAGCATCTCCAGCTTCACGCCAAGCTGATCCTGGTGGATGGGGTCTCCGCCCTCGTCGGTTCGATGAGCATCGATCGCAGCGCCTTCGACCTCAGGCGGGAGCTCGGCATCGAAACCGACTTCCCCCAGGTCGTGGCACGCCTGAAGGACGCCTTTCAGCACGACTGGAACCTGGCCAGGAAATACCGTGCGCCCGATCCCCTCGATCCCAGTCAGCACGAGAAGGGTGAACGCCCTCCAGATCCCAATTTCCTGCACGAATGACTGGACTGTTCTGTCAGGCAACCTGCTTGTTCCCTTCAGCCTGCTGTTTCTGCTGAGCGGGCTGGGGGTGATCAACCGCTGAAAGGCGGCCAGCCTGGTTCGGCCGGATCGATGCGAATCATCCCTTCAACGAGGTGGGCCTGTTCGCAGAACCCCTGAGGGGGTGAATCCTCCGGTCCTCTGGCAATCACTTCGGCGATACGCAACTGCAGGGGCCGTAGCTGCAGGGCGACGATCCTGGCGCTGGGATCACCGTGGCAGCCGGCATGGGCCACACCCCGCAGCCGGCCCCAAACCAGAACGTGTCCGCCGGCGCTGACCCTGGCGCCCGGGTTGACGTCCCCGAGCACCAGAGCTGTGCCCTCCACCTGGAGATGGTCGCCAGAGCGCAGGGTGCCCCGTTGGATCACCAGATCCGGGCTGTTGTGGGAGTCCGGACTCGGGCCTGGGCCGCTGCTCTGCTGCAGGTGTGTGGCGAGGCCGATGGCCGCCGCCGCCACCAGGGTGAGGGCCTGGCGGCCTTCCACGCCCACCAGATCAAGTTGGTGGGCGGCCAGTTGGCGCTCAAGTCCGCGGAGGTCGGCCACCGTGAGCAGCCAGTCGCCACTCTGGAGAAGCAGCTCCCCACAGCTGATCACACCATGGAGACCAAGGCTCACCTGCTTTGGCAGGGGGGCAGCCTCAGGACCCGCCGCCGGCAGCACCAACTGGTGGGACAGACCGCTGCGGGCGGCGGGCACGAACTCGGCAGCCATCGCCGCATGCGGAGGCGCCCAACTTAGGCAGCGAGGCGGCGAGAGCTTCCCAGGGCACGGGCCCGCTCCCGCAGGGCTTCACTCACCTCGGGGGGATGGATCAACCAGGCCAGCTCCACCGGCTTCACCAGGCTGGCCACCAGGGTGGAGCAGTCCTCCAGTGCCGCCAGCGATTCCCCATCCCAGAGCCTCAGCCCACCTTTGTATGGGTCATAGCCGCTGTTCTGCCGCTGCTGCAGCGCGCAGCACAGGCTGGGTCTCAGCCCGGCGGTCTCGCTGAGCCTCTGGGCCAGGGCCAGCAGCTCCAGCCGTCCACAGGCCTCCAGGTGGCTGACGTCAGTGGCCCGGAGCAGGCGGCGGTCCAGCAGCCGTCCACATAGCTCCTGCAGGTAGGGCGGCCCCGCCTCACGCCAGCGCATCAGGTGGTAACCCGTGCGCAGATCGTCGTTGGCCAGGTAGGTCTCCAGGTCGAGGCTTTCAGGGCGCCAAAGCCACACCGCCATCACCGCGTCGGCTTCAACTCCGCCTTCGGCCCCAAGGCGGCGGGCCAGCTGGATCGTCTGGGTCAGCAGCCAGTTGCAGACCACATTGAGCCTGTGGTTGTAGAGGCTGCGGTACATCAGGCTGCGCACCACCAGGTAGTGCTCGACTGCCATCAGTCCTTTCGGGTGCAGCGCCAGGCTGCCGTCGGGAGCCACGGTCAGGGCTCCCAGGATCCGTTCCAGGTCCAGCTGGCCATAGCTCGTGCCCGTGCTGTGGCTGTCCCGCAGCAGGTAGTCGAGCCGATCGCAGTCGAGCTGGCCGCTCACCAGGGAGGCCAGAGCCGGCTGGCGGTGATGACCGTGCTCCAGCAGGTCGGCCACGGCATCGGCGCTGCCGGGGGCATGGCGCTCGAGTGCCTCGCGCAGGGCTGGATGGTCCCGCACCAGCCTTGCCGACCAGGTTTCATGTCGCAGCCCATACATCTCCTCACCGGAGTGACTGAACGGGGCGTGGCCCACGTCATGGAGCAGGGCCGCGGCGTAGAGCACACCCTGGTCCTGCAACAGCTGTGGGCTCTGGCGTTCCAGCTGGTGCAGGGCAAGTCGGGCCAGATGCAACACACCCAGGGAATGGGTGAAGCGGCTTGACTCGGCGCCATGGAAGGTGAGGAACGCAGGGCCCAGCTGGCGGATCCGTCGCAGTCGCTGGAAGGGGGCCGTGTCGATGAGCTCCATGGCCAGGCCTTCGGCCGGTTGGCTGCGCTCCAGCCGGATCGCTCCGTGCAGGGGATCGTGGTAAGTACGACCGCTCATGTCTTCGGGAGCTCCTGCAGCAGCTGCTCGGCGGCCAGCTCCAGCCAGTGGTCGTCCTCCCCGCCTGGATTGAGGGGCTCCGGCTGGGGCAGGAGCCGGTCGGGTGCGATGCCCTGGTTCTGGATGTCACGACCGCTGGGGGTCACGTAGCGGGCCACGGTGACGGCTAAACCGCTGCCGTCCCCCAGGTTGATCAGCGTCTGGATCAGACCCTTGCCGAAAGTGCGGCTGCCCAGCAGGGGCGAGCGGTCGTCGTCCTGGAGCGCACCCGCCAGAATTTCGCTGGCGCTGGCGGTTCCCCCATTCACCAGAGTGACCATCGGGCCGCTGTACAGCTGCCCGGCCGCGGCCTGCCGGCGCTCACTCATACCATCGCGATTCATTGTCTCCACGATCGGCTGGGCGGCGAGGAAGGCATTGGCGACCGCCACTCCCCCCTCGACCAGCCCGCCGGAGTTATTGCGCAGATCGAGAATCACCCCCTCAACCTGCTCCTGGCCGAAGCCCTGGAGGGCCTCACGAACCCCGGCGGGAACCGGCTCGCTGAACTGGGTGATGCGCAACAGGCCGAGGCGATGCCCCCCGCGCTTGAGCACCCTGAAGCGCACGGGTTGCAGGTCCACACGCTCACGCCTTAGCAGCAACTGCCTGGGTTCACTCAGGGGGGCGGGGGGCTTGATCAACAACTGCACGCTGGTGCCGGCCGGACCCCTCAGGCGCGCAGCGGTGGCCTCCAGCCCTAGGCGGCGGCATGGCTCTCCCTCCACGTCCAGCAGTTCACTGCCTGAGCTGATACCTGCCTCAGCGGCCGGTGATCCATCCAGCGGCGCGATCACAACGATCCCTTGCCCGTCCTGTCCCAGGCCCAGCTGCAGGCCGACACCACTGACACTTCCCTCGGTTGTGGCCCGCAGGGCTTTGTAGTCGGCGGGACGCAGCACACGGGTATAGGGATCGCCGAGGGGCTCGAGCATGGCGGCGATGGCGTCATAGGCCTGGGCACTGGTTTCAATCGGCTGCTCCAGGGCCTTCTGGCGCAGCCGCCGCCAATGCACGGTGTCAAAACGTGTGGGGTCGACGTAGCTCTGGTTCACCAGTCGCCAGGCCTCCACCACCAGCTGCTGGGCATCGTTGAGTGCCAGGGCCGGGCCGGGCTGCAACCACAGCCCCAGGCAGAGCAGCAGGGCCAGCGCCTTGGCTGTTGTCCTCCGCCAGGTGATGGGCGGGCTGGAGTGGGGCTTGGGCAGGCTCATCGCTGGCAAGCCGGGAACAGGACGGCAATCACGGCCGAAGCGCGGGTATCGGTAGACTCTCGCAACCCCAACCCAGCACTGCATGGCGAACTCGTCTCCCGCCGCCAAGTCGTCTCCAGTTTTCGACTGGTTCGAGGAGCGCCTGGAACTCCAGGCGATTGCGGACGACATCTCTTCAAAGTACGTGCCGCCCCATGTCAATATTTTTTATTGCCTCGGCGGTATCACGTTGGTGTGCTTCCTGATCCAGTTCGCCACTGGATTCGCAATGACTTTTTATTACAAGCCAACGGTGGCTGAGGCCTATTCCTCGGTTCAGTACCTGATGACCGACGTCAGCTTTGGATGGCTGATCCGCTCGGTGCATCGCTGGAGCGCCAGCATGATGGTGCTCATGCTGATTCTTCACGTTTTCCGTGTGTACCTTACCGGTGGTTTCAAGCGTCCCCGCGAGCTCACCTGGGTCACCGGCGTGGTGATGGCAGTTATCACCGTCTCCTTCGGTGTCACCGGCTACTCCCTCCCCTGGGATCAGGTCGGTTACTGGGCCGTCAAGATTGTTTCCGGTGTTCCTGCCGCAGTCCCGGTGGTTGGTGATTTCATGGTTGAGCTTCTGCGCGGTGGTGAGAGTGTCGGTCAGGCCACGCTTACTCGCTTCTACAGCCTGCACACCTTCGTGATGCCCTGGTTGCTGGCCGTGTTCATGCTCATGCACTTCCTGATGATTCGTAAGCAGGGCATCTCGGGCCCTTTGTGATCTGAGTTCCAGCAGCGATCGATCGATTCAGTTTCCTCTCTTCTCTCACCACAAACCTGGTGCTCGCGATGCACATCCTCAAGAAGCCTGACCTCAGCGACCCCAGCCTCCGCGCCAAGCTCGCCAAGGGCATGGGTCACAACTACTACGGAGAGCCTGCCTGGCCCAATGATCTCCTCTACATCTTCCCTGTGGTGATCCTGGGTACCATCGCTTTGGTGGTGGGCCTTGCGGTCCTGGATCCAGCCATGCTCGGCGACAAGGCTGATCCCTTTGCTACGCCACTGGAAATCCTGCCTGAGTGGTATCTCTACCCTGTATTCCAGATTTTGCGGGTAGTCCCCAATAAGCTGCTGGGCATCGCCCTCCAGACAATGGTTCCCCTGGGTTTGATGCTCATCCCCTTCATCGAGAGCTTCAACAAATTCCAGAACCCATTCCGCAGACCCGTTGCCATGGCTGCGTTCCTGTTTGGCACGGTATTCACGATCTATCTGGGCATCGGCGCTGCTCTGCCCATCGATAAGTCCCTCACCCTGGGTCTGTTCTGATTCCATCCGTCAGTCTGAAGCAAATCTGATCAGCTCCTACCGACGAGATTGTTTGGCCGCCGTCTCCCACGGCGGCTTTTTTATGGCGGTCCGTCGATCGAGAGCAACGACACGTCGGCTGGATTGACCCGCAGCAGGTGGTGGAGCAGCAGGAAGCCCACGATGGTCCAAGTCTGGTAGGTACGGGATTGTTGCCCGACCCAGGTGCCGGTGGGTCCATCGAAATACTCGGCCCACTGCTGACGCGGCAACTGGTTCAGCTGCGACCAGTAGCACTCTTCAAGCATGGCCTTGGACTGCCCCATCAGCAGCACATCTGCCCGCGGGTGGCGTTGCTCGTGCTGAAGGATGGCGCCACCAAAAGACCAGAGCAGGCTTGGCCAGTGGCCACCGTTGTGGTAGCTCCAGGGCCAGTTCTTGGGATCGGAGCCGGTCTTGTTCATCCACTCAGCAGCCTCCATGGGGGGATGACAGATCCGCATCGGCATCTGTGCCATCAGGTGGCTGCGGTTGTGCAGTACCAGCCGGAATAGAGCCCGTTGCTGCGGTGCGGTCAGCAGTCCAAACAGGCAGGCAAGGGAATTGCCCAGGCTGTAGAACCGGAAATCCGGACGGCCTGTGCGGATGTTGCCGATCAGGTAACCGCCACGGTTCTCCAGCCAGTCCTGGAGCCAGTCGGGGATCACCTGGGGCTGCACGTTGAATTCGTTTTCGTGCTGGTGGTCGCCGTATTGCTCGGTGGGACGGCGCCGCAGCACCTGCATCGTCTTGCTGGTGACCCAGTAGTTCTTCAGCAGGTAGGAGCGGAGGTCGTGAATCCACTGGCGGGTGAGCTCCAGACGCTGCTCCAGCAGGCGGCTGCTTCTGTCACGCCGCGCGATCTCCATCAGATGGCCGCAACTGCGTAGGCAGCCGAACAGGAGGACCTCCACCTCCAGCGGGGCTCCCCACACGTCCATCGGACGATCGATCATGAAGGAACAGTCCGGAACGAACAGCACCGGTGTGCCCTCGAAGCTGGGATGCATCACCAGATCGAGCAGCAGCTGCACCCCCCGCTGCACCTTCTGACTGGCCCCGAACTCCCAGTCCTGGCTGCGTTTGACGTAATACCAACAGAGGATCGGCCACCACAGGCTGGCGTCCACCGAGGTGATCCGTCCGATTGAGCGTTGGCCGTAGTCGGCCAGCAGCTGGCCGTTCTCCTCGACAAAGCTGGTGGGGAAGACGCCGCGGGTCTGGTACGTACTGCTCTGGAGGTCGAGGCAGACGCTCAGAAAGTGACGAACAATTTCAAATCGACCCTCCAGCAGCAGGTGGAGCATCACTGGCACGTTGTCGCGCAGGAACACTTCGCCGTAATTGAGGGCGTCGTGGCTGCGGGGATGCTCCAAGGCGGCTACTGATCCCACCAGGGTGCCCTGAACCGACACCAGGGTGCGCTCGAACTTTTCGCGGGCGCTGGCCACCACAGCGTCTTCCCGGGAGCTGGGCCTGACGCGAAGCCTCTCCTGGCTGAAATGTGTCGCCAAGCCTGGACTCCTCTCGAACGGGGCCGGTGCCAGCGAAACCATAGACAGGACCAGCGATCTGAGTCGCTCTGCGCTGTGCCCTCCATTTGATTGGCGCGGTCAGGGCAATGCCTGTGGTATGTTTTTGGACTGCGCGTGAGCCGGAAGGCGAGCGCTGCAGGGCTTACAGCAGAAGTGAGGGCGAGAGCCCGCCGCCGGTGTTGTAAGTTTCCAAAGCGGTCGGGAGACCACCGCGAGC
>NZ_JAGQCE010000022.1 GCF_024345995.1 Synechococcus sp. Cruz-7E5 | reverse complement strand
TATGGTGCTTCCGGTACATCTGCGGCTTTCAGCAGTTGTAGCAATCGTTGATTGCCCTGATCAAGGCCAGTTTATCGACTCTTGATTGCTGAAACAAGCTGCGCCGCAATGGATCAGCCTTTTTCAGGAGTCCCCACTTACACGAAGTGCTGGCCTTGCGCAGCTTTCCGAACAGACTTTGCCAGTGGAATCGATGCCGAAGGCTACGATCCTGATATTTTCTCACGTGCCGGCCACATGATCCAGAAGTCCTGGAGCATGGCAGGGCCGGGTTGAGCAGGTGAAGATCAGGGGTGGGCCTTCTTGGAGCTGACGATCTTTCCAATGGCCCGATCGTGCGGGATGGTGGGATCCTTGATCGGCACTCCGTGGCCGAGCAGAAACGAGCTCAGCAGGGAGGGGGGATCTGAGTGGATGTGGAAGGTGAGGAAGCGGTTGCAGTCTTTGAAATGAAGGCTGGTTTCATGGTGATGATGGTTCCATTCACGTTTCCAGTAATTGACCATCTGTTCCATGGTTATCGCTGGATTTCCGGTCATGATTCGTAGTTTCTGCAGATAGACCTGCGCGTAGGCCCCATTGGCGTGCTTCAGCCGTGATCGGATCCAGTCATTCTGATCTCTGGTGTTGAGAATGAATAGGGAGTTGCCATAGTGTTGATCCAAGAGCTTGTACTCTCGATGGGCGAACAGGAGTAGCCGGGGATGGCTGCCCTGTCCGATGACGGCCTCCATATCAGAGTAGGCTGTGTACTGATCAATTCCAGTGAGCAGAGGTTGGTTGAGGTGCTTGTTCTTATAAATCTGAACGGCTAGTCGATTGTGTCCCCAGTGGACAGATGAAATGGAGTTTCGTTCAAAGAATGAGTGGAGCGAAGTTGTTCCGCACTTGTTGAAGCCGATCAAGAAGATCTTGCCTTGGAAAAGCGGTGCAGATTCAGCCAAGGCTATAGGCCTCCGGCGTTGAGAGTACGGCTGGAGACCAGTTCCAGCAGGGCCCGCTGGCGCGGAAGACAGCGGGCCAAGCTGTATCTCTCCACAACAGTGCGTCGGGCCTCTCGCCCAAGTAACTGGCCCCGCTCGGGATGGGCGAGCAGTTCAGCCATGGCTGTGGCGAGATCATTGGGGCGGAAGAAATCGACGAGCAATCCGTTGACTCCATCCTGCACCACCTCCTGCACAGGTGCCGTGGCTGAGCCCACAACGGCGCAGCCCGCACTCATGGCTTCCAGCAGGCTCCAGCTGAGCACGAACGGGTAGGTGAGATAGACATGACAGCGACTGAGCTGGAGGAGATGCAGATAGCTGGCATAGGGCAAGTGACCAACAAAGTGAATCTTTGAGGCATCGTAATGCCCTTCAATCTCGGATAGAAATCTGTCTTTCCATTCTCCTGTGGGGCAGGCCGAGCCATAGCTTACTCCCTCTGTCCGGCCAACAATCACCACTCTTGCCTCCGGCATCAGTTGCTGCAGCTGTGGGATGGCGCGCAGGAATGTGTGGCAACCTCGGTAGGGCTCCAACGTCCGGTTCACGAAGGTCACTAGCGGAGTTCCGGGCTGCAGAGTGATTCCGCCCGGTAGTGTCAGAGGAGCTGGATCGGTCAGAGGAACGGCCTGCTCCGTGTCGATGCCGTCGTGGATGATGCTGATTCGAGCGCGCCAATGTTCTGGATAGCTGTTGTACTGAAACTGAGTAGGTGTGAGGCACCAGTCGCTGGCTTCCAGACTCATCAGCACATTTGCGCTTTTCATTCGAATCGTCGCGGCATACTCCCAGCTATGGTCCTGCTTGAACTCCGGATCAAAGTCGACATCAGAACCGCTGCTGTTGTAAAAGAACTCTTGATAGGTCAGCATCGGCACATTGGGCCAGATATCCTTGAGGAACAGACTTTCCCCCCAGCCCGGGTGTGCGCAGATCAGGTCGGGCATGAATCCGGCCTGCCTCAGTCGCAGGGCCTGCTCCGCGCAGGGCTGAGCCCGGATCACCTTGGTTTCGGTCTCACGGACCAGGCCATGAATGCCCTTGGTGTTGCCGCGTCGCAACTGGTAGGGGACGTAGCGCACCTCGGCAGGGATTCCTGTTGGTTTCTGGCGAAGACCGAGGCCAACAATCCTGTGGCCGCCCTCACGGCACAGGAGCTTGATCAGGTGGGTGTACTGACCGGGGAAGCCGTGATGGACGACGAGTAGATTCATACCGCTAGGACGATCCGCCAAGGGTAGCGGCTGCCAGAGATGAATCTGCTTTTTATTCATGCCAACTATCCGGCCCAGTTCCGAAATCTTGCCTTTGCAGCCGGACAGAGAAAGAAGGGTAATGTGTTCTTTCTGACCAAGGAAGACTATCCAAATAAGTGGTCAATGGATGGTGTTGAGGTGGTTACCTATAAGCTTCCACGCGCTGTTCGCCCTGATGCTCACCATTATCTCAAGCCTACGGAATTGGCCGTGCTCACAGGGCAGGCGGTCACACGGGCACTCCACGACATGATGCAAGGGGGGTTCAGGCCCGATGTGATCATCTATCACGCCGGCAATGGCCTTGGATTGTTCGTGAAGGATCTGTTCCCCAACGCCAAGTGTATTGGTTACTTCGAGTGGTACTTCACTCCATCCACCAGCCGTTATCTGGTACCGAAATTCAGTTTTGATTTACAGCTTGCCACCAATCTTCGAAATCTGCCAATTCTCAGTGAATTATCGAGCTGTGATGTTGCAGTCGTGCCAACGGAGTGGCAGAAGAGTCAATTTCCTATGGAGTTTCAAGACAAGCTCCAGGTGATCTTTGATGGCATTGATCTGACTTTTTTCTCACCTGATCTGAGCGTTCGGCAGCAGGTTCTTGAACTGCCGGGCTTTGAGTCTGGCTCCACGGCCATCCTTGACCCTCAGGATCTGATTCTCACCTATGCCACCCGAGGCATGGAGCCCTTGAGGGGTTTTCCCCAGTTCATGCGCATGCTGCCCAGGTTGCTCGGCTCGTTTCCCGAGCTGAAGGTGGTGATCGCTGGGCAGGATCGTGCTGCCTACAGTTATAAGTCTCCTGGGCATGGAGGATCCTGGAGAAAGACCATGCTGGCTGAGCTGGCCGGGCGGGGTGATGTGGATCTCACTCGCATTCACTTCAGCGGCCTTCTGAACTATCCGCAGTACCGTCGGTTGTTGCAGCGAAGTGACCTGCACTGTTCGTTCACCCGCCCCTACGTGATGAGTTGGAGTGTGGTGGAGGCTGCGGCATGTGCCGCACCGCTGGCCCTGGCCGAAGGCCCCGCCACAGCGATGATGCAATCCCGAAGCCGCTGCCAGATTGATCTTGATGGCGAACCTGAGCAGGAAGCCCACAAGCTGGAGGTGATTCTGGCAGAGCGGCTGGAGGAACGGAAACAGGAGGCACTTTCAGGCTGTCCAACCGGATGGGCCCCGATGCCGGACTCCCTGTCCATCCCCTCCAGCCTGAGGGCATGGCAACGCTTGTTGAGCAGCTGAGACGATCTGCCTTGGCCTGAACACATCTAGGCATTTGAGCCAAAAAAAAAGGCCCGCAGAGCGGGCCTTGATGGTGTAGCCGAATTGAGATTCAGCTACACCGAAGCAAAGATGGAATCAGACGAGGACGAGTTTGCCATCGTCAAGCTCGAAGACATAAGGAGCATCAACCTTCTCAGAGTCGAGGACCTGGACCAGGACATCAGCACTGTTGAGAGATCCACTGCCGTCAGAGATGAAGACGTAGGTGGAGTCAACGAGATCGTCGTACCATTGGAAAGCGGCACCGGAGTTGAGGGAGCCAGCAGCTTCAGTGATGAAGTTATTCAGTGACGTGGTGTTGAGGATGGCCAGGCTGCCGACACCGCCAACAACGGAGATGTTGTCGCCACCATCGAAGTATTCGATGGTGTCGCGTCCGGCACCACTGGCATTCACCTCGGTGTCGCCATAACGGTAGAAGAAGCTGATGTCGGCAAATTCATAGCCGATCAGCAGGTCGGCGCCGATGTTGCCTGAAACTGTGGCATTGCCATCACGGGTGAGGCCATAGCTAAGGTCAATGGTGTCTTGCCCTTGGCCGCCGAAGAAAGTGCTGCCATCAACATAGGTGTCATAGACGTAAATACTGTCGTTGCCGAGGTTGCCGTTGACAACGTTATCGTAGAAGTCGTAATTCTCTACGATGATGGTGTCGTCGCCTTGGCCGCCTTGGACGGTTGAATCAACGGTGTCAATGTCATAGAAGTAAATGCTGTCGTTGCCAGCATTGCCGTTGATGAATAGGGCATCATTGCCGTCATCGTATTGATACCAAGAGTTGATGGTATCAGCTCCGTCTCCACCCCTGACAGTGACGTCAGATGTATCGGTATAGTACAAATAGATGGAATCGTTGCCGAGATCACCGCTGAAGATGGAGTTGGAAACACCATCCTCATAGTAGGTCAAGATAGTGTCATCACCTTGGCCGCCGTTGACAGTGGTGTCAACGATGCCGGGGTCTACGTTGTCGGCAGAATCCAACCAAATAGAGTCATTGCCGAGGTTACCCCCAATCAGGTTACCGTTCTGGGCAAGTTCTGTATAAAGATAAATTGTATCGTCGCCCTGCCCGCCCTGGAAGGTGCTGTCCGAGATGGTTTCGGTGGAAGCAACGATTGAATCATTGCCGCTGTTCATGTTGGTGAAATTGCTCACCCAGTCGGTAACGAATCCGTAGAACCAGCCGATGTTGAGTGAGTCGGCGCCGTCACCACCTTTGACGGTGGAGTTCAGGACGCTGAACTGTTCGCCGTTTTGCTCATCAATGAAAATTGAGTCGTTGCCCTGGCCGCCGGTGATGGAGGCTCCATCCAGGTCAACGCTCGACTCAAGAGTGTCGTCTCCCTGGAAGCCCTCCATCAACAGAGAGGTGCCGCCAAGATTGGGGGTCTGGAAAGTCAGAAAGTCCGGGTTCGACGAACCGAGAACGGAAGCGGAGAAAGCCATTGATGGGATCAACAGGGGTGTGTCAGTTCGCCTAACACGTGCTCCTCTAGCTTAACTCTGAAGCCATGCGTGGCAAGCTGTGATGATCAGCCGAGCAGTCGACCATAGCCATAGTTCTTCTGATTGCGCTTCTTGTTAGTTCTAAGCAATAAAAAGGCCCGCAGAGCGGGCCTTGATGGTGTAGCCGAATTTAGATTCAGCTACACCGTAGCAAAGATGGAATCAGACGAGGACGAGTTTGCCATCGTCAAGCTCGAAGACATAAGGAGCATCAACCTTCTCCGTGTCGAGGACTTGGACCAGGACATCAGCACTGTTGAGAGATCCACTGCCGTCAGAGATGAAGACGTAGGTGGAGTCAACGAGATCGTCGTACCACTGGAAGGCGGCACCGGAGTTGAGGGAGCCAGCAGCTTCAGTGATGAAGTTATTCAGTGACGTGGTGTTGAGGATGGCCAGGCTGCCGACGCCGCCAACAACGGAGATGTTGTCGCCACCATCGAAGTATTCGATGGTGTCGCGGCCAGCACCACTGGCGTTCACCTCGGTGTCGCCATAACGGTAGAAGAAGCTGATGTCGGCATCTTCACCGCCGATCAGCAGGTCGGCGCCGATGTTGCCAGAAACGGTGGCTTTGCCATCGTCGGTGTAGGCATAGTAAAGGTCAATGGTGTCTTGGCCTTGGCCGCCGAAGAAGGTGCTGCCATCAACATAGGCGTCATAGACGTAAATACTGTCGTTGCCGAGGTTGCCGTTGACAACGTTATCTTCGAAGTCGTAATAACCTACAACGACGGTGTCGTCGCCTTGACCGCCTTGGACGGTTGAATCAACGGTGTCAATGTAATAGAAGTAAATGCTGTCATTGCCAGCATTGCCGTTGATGAAGAGGGCATCATTGCCGTCATCGTATTGATAGTAGGAGTTGATGGTATCAGCTCCGTCTCCACCCCTGACAGTGACGTCAGATGTATCTGTATAGTACAAGTGGATGGAATCGTTGCCGAGATCACCGCTGAAGATGGAGTTGGAAACATCCTCATAATAGGTGGTGATGGTGTCTTGGCCTTGGCCACCGTTGACTGTGGTGTCAACGATGCCGGGATCTACATTGTTATCAGTTACCAGAACAATAGAATCATTGCCGAGGTTGCCGCCAATCAGGTTGCCGTTTTGGGCAAGTTCTGTGAAGAGATAGATGGTATCATCGCCTTGCCCACCCTGGAAGGTGCTGTCCGAGATGGTTTCGGTGGAAGCAACGATTGAATCATTGCCGCTGTTCATGTTGGTGAAGTTGCTCACCCAGTCGGTAACGAATCCGTAGAACCAGCCGATGTTGAGTGAGTCGGCGCCGTCACCACCTTTGACGGTGGAGTTCAGGACGCTGAACTGTTCGCCGTTTTGCTCATCAATGAAAATTGAGTCGTTGCCCTGGCCGCCGGTGATGGAGGCTCCATCCAGGTCAACGCTCGACTCAAGAGTGTCGTCTCCCTGGAAGCCCTCCATCAACAGAGAGGTGCCGCCAAGATTGGGGGTCTGGAAAGTCAGAAAGTCCGGGTTCGACGAACCGAGAACGGAAGCGGAGAAAGCCATTGATGGGATCAACAGGGGTGTGTCAGTTCGCCTAACACGTGCAGCTCAAGGTTACGGCTGACGGACGGCGATGCAAGCTGAGGTGTTCAGCCTAGGAACCGAACACAGTCTGGCATGCCAAATCTTAGCTCAATCGTGTGTGTGAAGCTTCCCTGACAGGCTCACGCCAGGAAACTTGGGACACACTGAGAAACACTTTAGCACCTCTCTCCCTGGCAACTTGCTCATAGGGTGCGCAGGGCGTCGGCCTTCTCGCGGAAGGTTCCCAACATGAGCTGCAGGTAGCTCACCTTGCGCAGTTTGATGTTGGCGGTCAGCGACATGCCGACCTGCAGCGGTAGCTGCTGACCGGTCTTGAGGCGCAGCTGCTGGCTGCTGAGCTGGATGCTGGCCGGGAAGCGGTAGCCGGTGCCTGTCGGGTCCTCCGGCTCGGGGGGCAGGGCGTCGGAGCCGATCTGGCGCACGGTGCCTTCCAGGACGCCGAAGTCGCTGGCGGGGAAGGAGTCGATGCTGATGTCGGCCGGCTTGCCCACGCTCACGAAGCCGATCTCGCTGCTGCTGATCTTCACCCTAGCCTCCAGCTTGTCGAAGGGCACCACCTTCAGCACGGGCTCGCTGCCCTGGGCCACGAAGCCGGCGGCCTTGGATTTGAGCTCGAACACGATGCCGTTGACGGGGGAGCGGATCTCCTGATAACGCAGGTTCACGTTCAGTTCCGTGAGGTTGCTGCGCAGGTCGGACAGTTCGCTGCGCAACTGCTGAATCTCCTGGTTCAGGATCGCCTCCTGCCGCAGTCGCTCACCGGCGCTCTGCTCCAGCTGGCCCTGCACTTCCTGCGTGCGGTTGCGCTGCTGCAGCACCTGCAGTTCGGCGCTGGCCCCTTCCTGCTCCAGGGTTTCCAGCCGCTTGAGGATGTCCTGCTGCAGGCGGACCTGGGCCGCCAGCAGGCGTTGCTCGGTGCTGTTGAGCTGGTAGTAGCGCTCCAGTTCCTGATTCTTGAGACGGAGCTGCTCCTCTTTGAGCTGGATGGTCTGGCGCACGCTGCGCTGGCGGTCGGCGCTGGCTTCGGTGTCGAGCCGGATCAACACCTGCCCCTTGTCGACCTGTTCCCCCTCCTTGACCAGCACCTGCTGCACCACACCGCCCACGGGCACCTGCACTTCCTTGACCGTGCCCACCGGCTCGAGCTTGCCGGGGGCCACCACGATCTGTTCGGTCTGGGCCAGGGCCAGCCAGCCCAGGGCAAAGGCCGTGGTGCCGATCAGGCTCCAGGTGATCGCCCGCGCCCAGGTGAGCGAGGGCTGAAGCACTTCAGAATGGTGGCCTTCACCAAAGCTCTCTTCCAGGGAAGAGGGCTGGCGGCCAGGGGCATCGGAGGGTTTCTGGAGCAGGCGCGGTGCCATCAGCCCGCCTCCTGCTGACGATAAAGAGCGTAGTAGCGGCCTTTGAGCGCCATCAGCTGGTCATGGGTGCCGCTTTCGACGATGGCACCCTGGTGCATCATCACGATCACGTCGGCCTGGCGGACGGTGCTCAGGCGGTGGGTGATGAAGAAGACCGTGCAGTGCTGCAGCGACTCGCGCAGGTTGTCGCAGACGAGGCGCTCCGTCTCGTAGTCGAGGGCGCTGGTGGCTTCGTCCATCACCAGCAGACGGGGGTTGCTCAGCAGGGTGCGGGCGATGGCGAGCCGTTGGCGCTGGCCGCCACTGAGGGTGGATCCCCGCTCGCCCACGTTGGTGCTGTACCCCAGGGGCAGCTCCATGATGAAATCGTGAGCGGCGGCGATCCTGGCTGCCTTCACGATCGTCTCACTGCTGCAGTCGGGATCGGTGAGGGCGATGTTCTCCGACACGGTTCCGGAGAACAGCAGCGGATCCTGGGGCACGATGCCGATCTGGCGGCGCAGGGAGTAAAGCTCCACCTTGTCGATGTCGGTGCCATCGATCAGGATCTTTCCCTGGCTGGGTTTGTAGAGCCGGGGCAGCAGCTTCATCAGGGTGCTCTTGCCGCTGCCGCTCTGGCCCACGATGCCCACGAAGGTACCGGCCGGCACCTCCAGGCGCACGTTCTTGAGCACCTCAGGGGCGCTGACGCTGAAGCGGAAGCTCACGTCGTCGAAGCGCACGGCCCCTTCGATCGGCGGCAGGGGGATCTTGGCCTGGTCGGCGCTGTCGGATTCCTCCGGGGTGTCCACCACATCGGCCAGGCGCTCGAAGGAGACCTTCAACTCCTGGATGTTCTGCCAGATGGTGGAGAGCCGCAGCAGGGGCTGGGTGACATAGCCGCTGAGGATCCGGAAGGCGATCAGCTGGCCCAGGGTGAGTTCACCGCGAAGCACCAGCGTTGCCCCCACCCAGAGCACCAGCAGCTGGGAGATCTTCTGGAGCACCTGGCTGGTCTGGGTGAGCGCCGTGCCCGTGATCATTTTCTCGAAGGAGCGGCTGATATAGGTGCCGTAGCGCTCCTGCCACTTCCAGCGGCTGACCATCTCCACGTTCTGGGCCTTCACCGTCTGGATGCCCGTGAGCACCTCCACCAGATGGCTCTGGGTTGCAGCATTGGCCTCGGCCGCCTGGCGGAACTGCCGCCGGAACAGGGGCGCCCCCAGCAGGGTGATCGCCACCTGGATCGGCACCACAGCCAGGGCCACGATCGTGAGCACCCAGCTGTAGATCAGCATCACGGCGATGTAGATCACCGAGAAGGCGGCATCGAGCACCGTGGTGAGGGCCTGGCCGGTGAGGAAATTGCGGATCTTCTCCAGTTCGCCGATGCGGGTGCCCAGCTCGCCCACCGGCCGCCGGTCGAAGTACCCCAGAGGCAGGCGCAGCAGGTGATCGATCACCTCGGCGCCGAGGCGTGTGTCGATCCGGTTGGTGGTTTCGGTGAACAGGAAGGTGCGCAGGCTGGTGAGCACCCCTTCCACCAGGGTGAGCACCACCAGGCCGATGCCGAGCACCTGCAGGGTGTCGAGGCTGCGCTGGCGGATCACCTTGTCGATGATCACCTGGATCAGCAGGGGATTGGCCAGCGTGAACAGCTGCACCACGAAGGAGGCCACCAGCACCTGAATCAGCACACCGCGATGGCGCTTCAGGGCGGGCAGGAACCAGCTGAAATTGAATGTCTGCCCTGGTGTTGTGTCGCTGCGCTCGCAGAGGATCAGTTCGATCCCGTCTGGGAAGTGCTCCTCCAGTTGTTTCGGTGGGAGCGTCAGCCAGCCATCGCGCGGACTGGCCAGCCGAAGGCCGCCTGAATGGCTGGATACGGCCAGGGCCAGCCCCCCCTTCCAGGGGATCAGAGCTGGGGTGTGGAGCCGCGTTCCCATCGCAGCCGGCACCTTCGCGCCGGCTACGTGCAACCCCATGCTGGCGGCCAGCTGGCCGAACAGCTGCAGGTTGGGAGTCTGACCCCGGCGCAGGGCATCGCGCACCACCTTGTCGACCGAGTCGCGGCGGAACGGCATCCGTAACGTCTGGGCCAGCATCTGGAAGCAGGCCAGGGTTTCCTCGAGCACGCCCTGGGCTCGCACCAGCCGCAGGCTGCGGGAGGGATCCTCCTGCCCCAGGTCGAGGCTGGTGGCCAGGGTTCGCTGGGCCCGTACCGCGGCGGCCGCAGGAGGTTGGATCTCAGCCTCGCTGCTGGCTGCCGAGGCAACGCTGGCCGGTGCTTCGCACAGATCAGCCGGCAGGCTGATCAGCCGCAGGGGCAAGGGCGGCTGGGCCGAAGGCAGCGGTTGATCGGGGGCCATTGGGCTGCCGCTGGCCAGGCCTTCAGCGTTGCCGCTGGCCAGATACAGCGCATGGCCGGATTCCACCGGACCGGGCGTGCCCCCCGTGGCGGCCACGGTTCTGGCCTGCCGCAGGGCCTCGGGCAGCAACTCGAGCAGGTCTCCGGCCGGCCTGGGACTCCCCGCCAGAAGCCTCGCCAGCAGAGCGGCGATCTCGGCCGGAAACAGGGTCGTCTCCGCCCAGTGGCGGAAGGACGGTTCCGATCGCCAGAACTCCAGGATCTGGCGATCGGACAACGCCACGGCCGTCAGATCGGTACTGGCCGTGACGTATTCACAGGGGGCTGCACACAGCAACGAAGCCAGCCCCACGAAGGAGCCAGGACCCAGTTTGTGCAGCGTCACCAGGCGTCCGCCGCTCTTGCCCAGCAACCTGGCTTCTCCCTCGAGGATCAGGAGGACCCTCTGGGGAAGGACGCCGGAGTCGCACAGCGACTGGCCGATCCCGAAGTGTTCGGTGCTCCCCTGAGCCTCGGCGCTGCGCAAACCCGCGGGGCTGAGGCCTTCAAAGGCTGGATGGTCCAGGACAACCGCGCGTGCCGATGAGGTCATCCGGGCCCCGTACCGGTGTTGCCAGAAGTCATTTGATGGATCCTAGCCTGCACTTTCTCCTCAATCCCTTGCTCAAACAGTTCCTTCTCCATCCGCTCGGCCATGGCCGCATCAAAGCTTGCCGGAAAGAAGCGCTCAACCCGCACCACCAGCCACCAGTCCATCAGTTGGAAGGGCTCGATCAGTTCGCCCAGGGGCATGGTGCGCAGCCGCTCGGCCAGTGCCGGGTGCGACTGGGTGAGCGAGACGGGTCCGATCACCCCTTTGGTGCTTTGCTCAGGGCCTTCGCTGTAACGGGCGGCCAGCTCGGAAAAATCGGCCTCACCGCCGGCAATGCGCAGATACAGCTCTCGGGCCAGCGCACCATCCTTGAGACGCAGCAGGCTGTAGACGACGCGGTCGAGCTCATTCTTGCGTTTGAGGAAGCGCGCCTCCGCCTTGTGGGCAAACTGCTCGTGGCTGTGTTTGCGGATCCGGATCGGCAGTGAGAGCTGCCACTGAAAGTCGGCTGGGGTGAGGGCCAGACGGCGCAGATGGGCCTCCAGGTCCTGCTGGCTTTCGAGCTGATGCCGCTGCCGATACGCCGACAGGGCCGAGCCCAGTTCCTCGGCCGTGATCGCCTGGTCACCAACCGCTTTCGCCACTTCCTCCGCACGGATCAGGGGGATGAGCAGGTTATGGCGCCGGAGCTGGGCCATCAGCGCGGGGAAAGCCTGGCGCTGACTGACTGGGGAGTTTGCGGCGGAGCTCGCATCCTGACTGGGCTGCTCGCTCGACACAGTGGAACTGATCTCCTTGGCTCAGGCACCTTAGGGCCAGGCTCAGGCAGGGCCCGACTGATTGACCGGTGCCCCCTGCGTGGTGCATGCTGGCTGGGCCGGCGACAGCCGGTGCCCAGCCCCACGGCTGCGGATGTAGCTCAGTGGTAGAGCATCTCCTTGCCAAGGAGAGGGTCGAGAGTTCGAATCTCTTCATCCGCTTGATTCTTCGCTCGTTCGTCGGGGCAGTTTTTTGCTGTAATGGCTGAAGGATGGATGCCCATGCTCCACCCAGAGGAAATTGCGCTGGGCGAAACTCGGTTTCATCACCGCGAAGTGGGGCAGCACCGTGAACGTGGCTGCTGTCTCCAGAGGGCCCACAAAGCCTTCCCTTGGAAGCTTCAGCTGGCGCAGTCGCTCAGTCTGTGCTGCGTTCAGACAAAAAAGCCCCGAGTGGGGATTGGCTGTGCGATCGAAGTGGATCTCCTGGCCGTCCCAGAAGCGCCCCCGGCCAGCATCCAGCTGGGGTTGGGTGAAGCGCCGGATGAAGCCCTCCCGCAGCGGGCCATCCACCAGCAGACGCTGTCCGTGACCCCCGGGGATCAGTTCATGACGGTGGGGCATCAGCACCGCCTTGCC
This sequence comes from Synechococcus sp. Cruz-7E5, assembly GCF_024345995.1. Taxonomy (GTDB): domain Bacteria; phylum Cyanobacteriota; class Cyanobacteriia; order PCC-6307; family Cyanobiaceae; genus Regnicoccus_A. Next base: position 19,449 of record NZ_JAGQCE010000022.1, on the reverse strand, counting down.
CCCGCAGCCGCGCAGGAACCACGCCTGCTTGTCGAGGAAGAGCGGGTCACTCAGGACCAGATCGTCTTCGAGGTAGAGGCTCAGGTCGGCGCTGGGTGTGGCGGCGATCAGGAAGTCCCTGGCGGCAAGGGGGAGCTGACGCGGATCCTCCAGGTCGAGCCGATGCAGCTCAAGGCGGTCCCGGAAGAGGTCCACCACTTCATCGAGCTGGTTCTCGCCGCTGGTGAACAGGTGGATCTCCAGCTGAATGGCCGGCAGGGGGTGATCCCCTTGCCGGAGCGGTTCGGTCGTGTCCAGGCAGCGGTCGCCGATGTGCAGCACCTGATCGGTGCAGGATCGCTCCAGTTGCACCAGTGCGTGCAGGCAGCGAGCCAGGGCCAGGCAGCGGCTGAAGCGGGCGCCGGAGCGGCCGGATCCATAGCCCGTGCCCTCGGGGGTTTCTCGGAAGTGGTGCGGCAGTGCCACGCGTACCCTCAGGGGCGCTAACGGGCTGGTGGTGGTTTCAGCCATGACCCCCTGGAACAGAGCGGTGCCCGGTGTCGGAGTCAGTGATCCCCTCACGCAGCATCAGCCTTTGCTCCAGCACGTGCCCGAAGCCCAGTTTCTCGTAGAAGCCTTCGCTGTTGGTCGTCATCAGATAGATCCGTTCGGCTCGGGCCACGGCAGGGAACTCGAGCAAGGCCTCCACCACCAGGCGACCGATGCCCAGACCCTGGAGCTGGCTGTCCACGACCACATCCCAGAGCACCGCCCGGTAGATCCCATCGCTGGTGGCCCTGCCGAACCCGACCAGGCGCTGACCACACCAGACGCTGACCACGGCCTGGCTGCCAAGCAGCATCTGACCCAATTGTTGAGGGCTTCGTCCTACTGCCCAGAAACTGTGATCATCGAGCAATCGTTTCAGGCGGCTCAACCGAACCAACAGGCGCAGTTTGCCGATCCCGTGGTGAATCAGGCGGATGTCGGCAGGAAGATGCGTCGGGCTCGTCGGGCTCAAGGGATAGCCGGCTCAGGCGAACGGTGGGGTAGCAGGGGTGGGAGGCGGCACGGGGAGATCCTCTCACTTCACTTCTCGTTGAAGCTCAGCCTGGATGGTGTCGTTTGATCGTGAGGCGGCCGCTCTCGAAATGGATCAGCCGCGACTGGTCTGGCTTGAGAGCTCCCATCCCCGCCGCCAGCCAGCTTCGGTAGAGGGAGCCGTGCATCTCCCGGCAGATCGGCGATCGATGGTCTCCATAGAGAGCTTGGGACCGGTCTGGAACTTGCTGTTGCCTTGCTGACCACTGCGCGGCGATGCGTTCCAGTGGGGCCAACAGGGTATTGATCACCACGTGATCGAACCGATGGAAGAAGCGGTTCGAAAGGAAATGACGAAAGACTCGCTCGTTGTCTGAATCATTGATCAGGCTGCTCAGGCTCCGTGGCGGTGAGACCCAGGGCTGGCCCTGGGAGTGGGGGCACAGTTCATCGCCGCGTTCGATCAGGGTGACCAGATCAAGGTGAAGGAGCAGCGTGGAGGGGAGAGTTTCCAGGGATGAGAGAAAAGGCAGGTGGTTGTCACAAAACCAGCTGTTCTGCTCCAGCAGCTCAGTTGGAGGAATCGTCCACTCTGGCAGGCGAGAAGGGGCTCTGAGTTGAAGGAAGCGCTGCTTCCAGTGCTTCCAAAAAAGAGGAATGCCTTGGTTGAGAGCGTGCAGGCAAAGAGCCGTTTTGCCGACAGCTCGGTAGCCGACGAGCAGCAACAAGACGGTGCTGTTGTCGTTCTGAGTTTCGTGACTCTGGGATTCGTTTCTCACCCCGTCATCCTTGCCACTGGTTGGTGTTGCCTGAACCGGAGGCTCGTTGTTTCACACATTTTAACTGTTCTCTTGCTGGTGTCTGGGGCATCGCTGACAGCTTGTTGATGGTTCTCAGGATGGTCCAGAACATCAGCAGCCGGCCAGAAACTGCTGGATCAGGTCGGCCCGCTGCTTCGTGCTGATGGGGGTTGGAGGTAAGGCGAGAACTTTCTCCAGAGGAGAAATCTGATAGGCAAGCCCATACAGTTTGGCTTGATTGGAGAGGTCTGGATAGCCCGTCAACTGTCTACTCATGCCCGATTCGTTGGTGGCTTCGATCGAGTTGATTGGACGTCTGGATTCCAGCGGTACCAGCACCAGCAGATCGAGATGGGAGCATAAGATCTGCATCTTGCTGGCGGTTTCCTGCCAGGTGACAGCAGGGACGAGGCTCCAGTTCAGCCAGAGATGCAGCAGGTCTACAGGGCCTCGGTCCATCACGAAACTTGCCTGAGGTAACAGGAGCTTTTTGGCCCGCTCATTGATCCACTCAATGGAGCGATTCACCAAAAGCTTCTTGCCTTCAGCTGTGTGCAGGTCAGCGCTGAAAATCCAGGCGTAGTTTTCTTCGATGTGCTCATCAACGATGCCTTCGCCAACGAGATGCTGAGCGAGGGTCGACTTGCCGAGTCCGCTGACTCCGGTGAGAAGGATTTTCATGGGTCCGCAGATCCTGGCCCGAGGCGTTGGGTCCCTGCTTGGTTCGGGCCCATCGGGCCGGTTCTTCTCCAATGGTGCCAGTCGGCGGCGCTCCCCGGCCGTCCCCCCTCGCCAGGGACGTGTCGCTCCTCCTTTTGCCCTGAAAAGCCTTGCCACAGCTTCCGTCTGCTTCACCGGTGGCGGGTCGCCGGTGGTAGGGTGGCTCGGTTCAGCTGGTTCTATTCAATGCTCAAGCTGCTGCTTGGTGATCCCAATGCCCGCAAGCTGAAGCGCTACCAGCCGATTGTTTCGGACATCAATCTGCTGGAGGAGGAGATCGCCCCCCTCAGCGACGAGCAGTTGCGCGGCAAGACCGCTGAATTCCGCCAACGGCTGGAGAAGGCCTCGTCTGCAGCCAGCCAGCGCCAGCTGCTGGATGAGCTGTTGCCCGAGGCCTTTGCGGTGGTGCGTGAGGCTGGTAAGCGGGTGCTCGGCATGCGCCACTTCGATGTGCAGCTGATCGGTGGCATGGTGCTGCACGAGGGCCAGATCGCCGAGATGAAGACCGGCGAAGGCAAGACCCTCGTGGCCACCCTGCCGGCTTACCTCAACGCCCTCACCGGCGCCGGCGTTCACGTGGTGACCGTCAACGACTATCTGGCCCGGCGTGACGCCGAGTGGATGGGCCAGGTGCATCGCTTCCTGGGTCTCTCGGTGGGCCTGATCCAGCAGGATATGGCCCCGCCCGATCGCCGCCGCAATTACGCCTGTGACATCACCTACGCCACCAACAGTGAGCTCGGGTTCGACTACCTGCGCGACAACATGGCGAATGACATCGAGGAGGTGGTGCAGCGCCAGTTTCACTACTGCATCATCGACGAAGTCGACTCCATTCTCGTGGATGAGGCGCGCACACCCCTGATCATTTCAGGCCAGGTGGAGCGCCCCCAGGAGAAGTACATGCGGGCGGCGGAGATTGCCGCAGCCCTGGAGCGGGCAGAGGGCATGGCCAAAGACGGCATCGATCCCGAAGGAGATTATGAGGTTGATGAGAAGCAACGTAACGTTACCCTGACCGACGAGGGTTATGCCAAGGCGGAACAACTTCTCGGTGTACTGGATCTGTTTGATCCAGCCGATCCCTGGGCGCACTACATTACGAATGCACTCAAGGCCAAGGAGCTGTTCGTCAAAGATGTGAATTATATCGTGCGCGGCTCCGATGCCGTCATCGTTGATGAGTTCACCGGTCGGGTGATGCCGGGCCGCCGCTGGAGTGACGGCCAGCACCAGGCGATCGAGGCCAAGGAGCAACTGCCGATCCAGCCCGAAACCCAGACTCTGGCCAGCATCACGTATCAGAACTTCTTCCTGCTCTACCCCCGCCTGGCCGGTATGACCGGCACCGCCAAGACCGAGGAAGTGGAATTCGAGAAAACCTACAAACTAGAAGTCACGGTGGTGCCCACCAACCGGCCCCGCTCCCGCCAGGACATGGTGGATCAGGTCTACAAGAACGAAACCGCCAAATGGCGCGCCGTGGCGGCTGAAACCGCCGAGATTCACAGGGCTTCCAGGCCTGTGCTGGTGGGGACCACCAGCGTCGAGAAGTCGGAATTGCTCTCGGGCCTGTTGGCCGAGCAGGGCGTCCCCCACAATCTGCTCAATGCCAAGCCTGAGAACGTGGAGCGGGAGGCTGAGATCATTGCCCAGGCCGGGCGAGCTGGTGCAGTCACCATCGCCACCAACATGGCTGGACGCGGCACCGACATCATTCTGGGCGGCAACTCCGATTACATGGCCCGCCTCAAGCTGCGAGAGGTGCTGCTGCCGCGTTTGGTTCGTCCTGAAGACGTTCATCAGCCCCCCGTGCCGTTGCAGCAACGCCAGCCCGCCGCAGCTGGTTTCGGCCCGGAGTCGGCGGCAACCAACCCTCTGGCGCCCCCCAGTGAAGCCCGTGCCATCGGTGCCCTCTATCCCTGCGCCCTAAGCCACGACACGGACCATGAGCTTGGTGAGCTTGCCCGGGAACTGGTGAAGGCCTGGGGTGATCGGGAACTGACCGTTCTGGAGCTGGAGGATCGCATCGCCCAGGCGGCCGAGAAGGCGCCCGCTGACGACCCCCAGATCCAGCAGCTGCGCCGCATGATTTCCCGTGTGCGCGGCGAGTACGACGCGGTGGTGAAGCAGGAAGAGGAGCAGGTGCGACAGGCCGGCGGGTTGCATGTGATCGGCACCGAGCGCCATGAGTCACGCCGGGTCGACAACCAGCTGCGTGGCCGCGCCGGCCGTCAGGGCGACCCCGGCAGCACCCGCTTCTTCCTCTCGCTGGAAGACAACCTCCTGCGCATCTTCGGTGGCGAACGGGTGGCCGGATTGATGAATGCCTTCCGCGTGGAGGAAGACATGCCGATCGAATCCGGCATGCTGACCCGCTCCCTGGAGGGGGCCCAGAAGAAAGTGGAAACTTACTACTACGATATCCGCAAGCAGGTGTTCGAGTACGACGAGGTGATGAACAACCAACGCAAGGCCGTTTATGCTGAGCGGCGTCGCGTGCTCGAGGGGCGGGAGCTCAAGCTGCAGGTGATTGGCTATGGCGAGCGCACCATGTCCGACATCGTCGAGGCCTATGTGAATCCCGATCTCCCCCCCGAGGAATGGGATCTGGGCCAGTTGGTGGCCAAGGTGAAGGAATTCGTCTATTTGCTGGAGGATCTCACGCCCGAGCAGCTCGCGGGCCTCAACACCGATGAACTCAAGGCCTTCCTGCGCGAGCAACTTCGCAATGCCTACGACCTCAAGGAAAGTCAGATTGAGCAGTCCCGCCCAGGCCTGATGCGGGAGGCCGAGCGCTTCTTCATCCTTCAGCAGATCGATACCCTCTGGCGGGAGCATCTCCAGGCCATGGATGCCTTGCGCGAATCCGTGGGTCTGCGTGGCTACGGCCAGAAAGATCCGCTGATCGAATACAAGAATGAGGGCTACGATATGTTCCTCGATATGATGACCTCGATGCGCCGCAACGTGATCTATTCGATGTTCATGTTTGCGCCCCAGGCCCAAACCTCCGGCGTAAGCGCCTGAGTGGACCGGTCAATTTCCAGCTGGTGGATTGCTTGAGAGCTTGCAGCTGATTTTCTAGCCATTCAATCCTGGCTTCCAAGGTTTTGATGTAAGTCTGGCACTCCGCCATGCTGTGCTCGGCTTCACGCTCCATCGCCGCATACTGCTGTTTCGTGCTCTCCAGGACTCTGCTGATGCCTAGCTCGTTGCGATCACCTTTTCGTTTGGCTTCGGCCAATTGCCCCACCAGCCCCAGATAGAGACTGGTTTGCTCCTGCCAGACACTCAGGGTTCCTGCCTTCGCAGGGTTTGTATCGGTGGCGTTGGCTCCGCAGAGTGCCCACCGATAGCCTGCGGCTTCGCAGAAGTGGGCGGTCAGCCGTTCCAGGGCGTGGAGCGTCGTCCCGTCTTCCCGCAAGGGTTCCGGAGGGAAAGGCATCAGGTTACGGGCGGCGGCCGCCAACCCTGCAAGCGCCGGTGGCCGGAACCAGAACATCATTCCGTGGGGGAAGACAAGCGGAGCCATCGCACTTAAGTGCCTATCTGGGAGTTCCTTGTCCACAAGCAAGCGTGCGATTTCATAATTGGCTCCCCAGTTCAGAAATGGACGGATGCTGGGACTTGTCATCGGCATGATCAACCCCAGCTTCTGATCCGCCTGAAAGGCATGGATGAGGGAACTGGTGTGAACGCTGCTTCCCACCACTGAGCGCATCAATTCCTCACGCCATTCCTCGCCAAACTGCTGATGCAGACTCTTCTTAGTGTGAAGATGCAGAATCAGGTCATGGTCTGCAAAGTGGGGCATGGCTTTCAATAGCAGTGGCGCAATGTTTCTGCCACGGTTCTCCGTAACCAGCACCTCTGACTGTTTGATGATGGTTGAATGTGGATGTTTGTGAATCTGGCTCTGCAGTTGAAGTTGTTTTGCGGAGCTATCGGTGGTGATCAGCAGATCGAAGGAGGGCAGACTTGTGCAAAGATTGCTCAGCAGCTGACTGGTTGTTTCCGGATAGAAGCTGTGGATATGAACGCCAATGCTCAGAGGTGGCAGCTTTGGCTCAGACGTCAGTGGGGCGAGCAAACTCTTCTCAAGCTCCTGAGAAGGCCTTAGCGTGGGAATGTCGCAAGCTGAGCCGTAGTTCAGCTCATAGTCGCCAAGCTCGACCCATGGTCGTTCAGTCATGACAGCAGACCCGTGATTTCCGGTTGGGAACTCGCCAGATTGCAGGTACCAACTTCATACACACCGGCAGCATCGACAACCTTGAAAGCTTTGTAGTCGGTGACGCGGTGGATGAATCGTTCCTTCGTCTGCGGAGCCCACAGGCCGCCGCCGATGAAGTAAACCCCAGGCCATAGCCCACCCCAGAACGGGAAACTGATGGTCCAGGTCTGCCCCGCTTTGATCCTGGTGACACCATGTTCCTTGGGTGTAAACACTTGTCCCGTCACGCGATTCCCTGTGTGTCTGGCAATATGACAGCCAAAGGAGATCTCATCAAGATCTTCGTCTGCCCGATAACAAAATTCCACCTTGAAGCTTTCTCCTGGTGCCATTGATGTGATCACGTTCCCTGCATTGTTAATGATTCGAGCAGACGTGATTTCGGCCCCACGGCTTGGGTAGATCACCGATGAGGCCGGCAGAAGTGATTCGGTTTCCTGCTCTGCACTCAGGCTGTCCAGCTGCTCTGCTGGATCGATGACCCCCTGGCCTGAAGTTGATCCAAGTGAGCGATCCCATTCTTCATCGCTGGAATTGCTGAGATTCTGATACACCACAGTGACCTTGGACGGTTGTCCCCAGAGGCGGGCCACTCCTTGATGCAGCAGTAAGGCGTTATCACAGTGTTGGATGATCTGTGGGCAGCTGTGAGTCACCAGCAGAATCGAGCAGCCTTTGTCTTTGAGTCGCTCCAGGTGGTCGTAGCACTTCTTCTGAAAGAGCTCATCTCCGACGGCCAGGGCTTCATCGACGACCAGGAGATCGGGATCGATGTGCGCCTGAACTGAGAAAGCCAGCCGCACGACCATGCCACTGGAGTACGTTTTCACCGGCTGATCGAGGAAGCTGCCGATGTCTGCGAATGCCAGGATGTCGTCGAGGCGTTCATCCGTCTCTGTTTTCTTCAGCCCAAGCAGTGCTGCATTGAGGTAGATATTTTCGCGCCCGGTGAACTCCGGATTAAACCCACTTCCCAGCTCCAGCAGGGCGCCGATCCGACCCTGGGTGTCCACCCGTCCGGTCGTCTGGGTCAGGGTTCCACAGATCAGTTGCAGCAGTGTGCTTTTGCCGGAGCCGTTGCGTCCAACCACCCCCAGGGTCTGGCCTCGCTCCAGCCTGAAGCTGAGCGGTTTCAGAGCCCAGAACTCCTTGTAGAACCGTCGCTTGCCGGGCCAGAGGCCTTGCAGCAGCCGATCTCGCGGATGATCATAGATCCGGTAGCACTTGCTCAAATTCTCCACAAGCACGGCGGCGGTGTTGCTGGCCATCCTGTTTTCCGCTGCCCTGTCTCGTGCAGGCATGGGTTGGCGTCCGGCTTCAGAGAACATCCGCGAATCCTCGGCGTGCCCGCTCAAAGCTTCGATAGCTGATTTCACAGGCCGCCAACCCGAGGATTGTGCCCACCAGCACGTAGCCCAGGCTGGGTGACAAGCCAGCAACGGTAACCCTGCGGGTCTGCTCGATGATCAGTACAAGGGGATTGATGGACAGAATTGGTTGCCAGCGCGGTGGCAGAGAGCTCAGAGGGTAGAAGACAGCGCTCATGAACATCAGCATGCTGGTGGCTACATTCACCACCTGGCCCACATCTCGCAGGAAAACACCCAGGGCTGAAAGCAGCCAAGACAGGGCAAGACAGCCTGTCAGGAGTGGCAGCCAGACGAACGGAAGCCAGAGAAATGTGAGCGGAATGCTGTGCACAGCCAGCAGCTTGAACACCGCTAGCACCATCAGGCTGGTAAGGGCATGAAAGCCGGCGCTGGCCACATTCACCGCAGCTAAAATCTCAAGCGGGAAGACCAGCTTGGTGACATAGCTGCTGTTGTTCAGGATCAGCTCAGGCGCCTTGTTGGCGCTTTCCCCGAACAGACTGAAGGCAATCATCCCAGCAAACAAGTTGATGGCGAAACCGAGGGGGCCTGCGTCATCAAGGCTCCCCCAGCGAGCCTGAAAGATCTCTGAAAAGACAAATGTATAGACACCCAGCATCAGAAGAGGTGTCAGGAAGCTCCAGCTCCAGCCCAGCACTGAACCCCTGTAGCGACCGATCACCTCTCGGACTGTCAAGCGCCACCACAGATCACGGTGCCGCCACAGAGCCGATGGAAAGCGAAGGCCAATCCTCATGGTGCAGAGAGCATCAGGCTCGAAGTCCTTGACCTTGACCTTGACATCGAAAGCAGCTGGCCTGGTTTGTCTGATCCACCGTTCACAGTGCCCCACTCGATGGTGATGGACTGTTCACTATTGGATTGACTCGGCCATCGGATTCGCTCTCGAGTTCACTGTCGCTGCCACTGCCCAGAAACTCCATGATCTCCCGATCCTTCAGGCTCTGGGCGCGGCCGCCGCAGACTTCATGCAAAGGCCGGCCGGCCGCCACCTCCCGCAGGCAGCTCTGCAGATTCATGATCTGATTCTCGAGCACGTCGATGCGCTCCATCAGGTTGCGGATCACGTTGGCTTCGGCGTCGGGGAGCTGGGAGTGGGCCAGGGGGTCGATGCGCACCCCCGATTGGTGAATCACACGGCCGGGGATGCCCACCACTGTGCTGTCGGGCTCCACATCCCGCAGCACCACCGAGCCGGCGCCGATGCGGGTGTTGGTGCCCACCGTGATGGCCCCGAGCACCTTGGCGCCGGCCCCCACCACCACGTTCTCCGCCAGGGTGGGGTGGCGCTTGCCGTGTACCTTGCCGGTTCCGCCCAGGGTCACCCCCTGGTAGAGCAGGCAGCGGTCGCCGATCTCGGCCGTTTCGCCGATCACCACCCCCATGCCGTGGTCGATGAATACCCCGTGGCCGATCGTGGCGCCGGGATGGATCTCAACGCCGGTGAACAGCCGACCCAGCTGGGAGAGCATGCGCGGCAGCAGCGGCACGTTCAGGGTCCAGAGGCGGTGGCTGAGGCGGTGCAGCACCAGGGCCTGGAAGCCCGGGTAGCAGAGCAGAATCTCGAGGGTGCCCCGGGCGGCCGGGTCCCGTTCCCTGATGATCCGAAGATCTGCCAGAACAGGGTTCAGGATTCGCCGGATCACAGAACCCAAGGGCCAACATCAGAGCGGTGCTGGCTTCATCCTGCCTGAGCGGCTTCGCCTTCGAGGCGGCTGTCGCGGGGTCCGATCAGGCCGATTTCCTTGCGCAGCAGGTCGATGGTGGCGGCCCCCAGATAGCTCTGGGCGCAATGGACCTGGGGCAGGCGCATCAGCTGGGCGCGGTTCTGGCGCAGGGTCTGCTCCACAAGGGGCAGGCTGGGGCGGTCGCAGAGCACGTGGCTGGCGGCCCGCAGCAGGGCCAGCAGGCGGCTGCCCACGTCGGGGTTGGCGGTCATCACCAGCAGCTCGTTGCCGCGCAGGCTGTGCAGGATCACCTCGGCGGCCCGCAGGATGCCGGGGCTGATGCTCACCAGGCCCACGCAGCTGCCGGCCCGCAGCTCCTTGAGCAGGTCAAGCTCGTGGCGGAAGTCGTTGAGGTCGACCGCCACGGCCCGCACGCCGAAGCGCTGGGCCAGCTCCTCCACGGGCTGGAGGAAGTAGCGGCTGGTGACGACCGTGCCGTTGCTGGAGCTCTCCAGCACGGCTTCGAGCTCTTCCATCGGCACCACCTCCACAGGCACCTCCAGGACAGGCTCCAGTTCCTCGGCGATCAGCATCGAGGCGCCGATGTCTTCGCGCGGGGTGGAGACCAGCACCCGGGCGCCGCAGCGCAGGCGCCAGTCGATCTCGCGGGTGAGCAGCTCGCGGGCCTGCTGCAGGGTGCAGCCGGCGTTGAGCAGCCCGTCGACACACTGGCGCACCTCCCGGTCGATGTCGGGGCGCAGGCGGTTGCGCAGGCCAGGCGGCACTTTGAGCTCCCGGGGCTTCTGCTGGTCGCGCACATAGATGCCAGAGCCGGCCATCGCCTCGACGACGCCGTCGTTCTCCAGCTGGCGGTAGACCTTGCTGATCGTGTTGCGGTGCAGGCCGGTCTGCATGGCCAGCTGCCGCGTGCTCGGCAGGCGATGGCCCGGCGGGTAGTGCCGGGCGGCGATCGCAAAGCAGATCTGGTTGTAGAGCTGGGTCGACGCCGGGATATCGCTTTCCTGCTGGATGTGGAATCGCACGCCGGAGCAAACCAGTACGGGTTGCGCCACCCTACGGAGCTTCTGCGCTGGTGACAATTCCCCCTGTGGCATACGAGCCTGTGCCGGTTGCTGCCGTCACACTGGCCGCCCTCCCGCAGCGCCTCCCGCACCCATCCCCTGCCATGGCCGAGTGGATCACGATCGAACCCTCCCCTGGGGCACTCCACCCCTGTCCCCTGCGCTGCTGGTGGGAGCCTGCGGCGACGCCCCCCCGGGGTGGGGTGCTGGTGCTGCCGGAGGTGTTCGGCATCAACAGCTGGCTGCGCAGCACGGCGGCACGGCTGGCGCAGCAGGGCTATGCGGCTCTGGCGGTGCCGCTGATGGCCCGCACCGCCCCGGATCTCGACCTGGGTTACAGCGCCGCTGAGCTGGCGATCGGGCGCACCCACAAGGACAGGGTCCGCACCGATCAGCTGCTGGGGGATCTGCAGGCGGCCGCCACCTGGCTGCAGCTGCGGCTGCCTGGCCGCCCGGGGCTGGGCTGTGTGGGCTTCTGCTTTGGCGGCCATGCCGCCTTGCTGGCCGCCAGCCTGCCGGCGGTCAGAGCAACCGCCGCCTTCTATGGCGCCGGGGTGGTCAGCGGCCGGCCGGGCGGTGGACCACCCAGCCTGGAGGTGCTACCGAATGTGGCTGGTGCCCTGACGTTCTTCTGTGGACGTCTGGATCCGCTGATTCCCCCTGCTGATGTGGAGGCGATCGCGAAGGCCCTTGCGGCGGCGGATCCCAGCGGTCAGCGCCTGCGTCTGGAGATGGCCGAGGCCGGCCATGGCTACATGTGCGAGCAGCGCGCCGATTACAGCAGCGGCGCGGCGGCAGAGGGCTGGCGCCGGATGCTGGAGCTCTTTGCCGGTGAGCTCGAACAGGGCTGAGGTCGGATCAGGCTTCGCTGGGTGCCGGTTCGGTGTTGCCGAGCTGCCGGACCGGCGAGGGGATGGTGCGCACGGCCTTGGCGGCCTGGGCGGCGGCATCCTTCTCCTTGGTGAGCGGCGTCTTGCGCGGGGTCAGGAACATGATCATGTTCCTGCCTTCCCGCTTGGGATCCTGCTGGATCTCGGCGCTCTCCTCGAGATCCTTGGCCATGCGGAACAGCAGCAGTTCGGCGAGGGCCGTGTGCTGGATCTCCCGGCCCCGGAAGATCACCGTGCACTTGACCTTGTCACCGTCCTTGAGGAAGCGGACTGCCTGACCGATGCGCACCTGGTAGTCGTGCGAGTCGATCTTGTAGCGCATCTTGACCTCCTTGACTTCGGTCTGATGCGACTTCTTCTTGGCCTCCTTGGCCTTCTTTTCCTGCTCGAACTTGAACTTGCCGTAGTCCATGATCCGGCAGACCGGAGGGTCAGCTTTTTCGCTGACCAGCACCAGGTCAAGGTCGCGGTCCTTGGCCACTTCCAGGGCTTCTTCCCTGGTGATCACCCCGAGCTGGCTGCCGTCGGCATCAACCACCCTGAGCTGGGGGTAGCTGATCCGTTCGTTGATGTTGGGGAGCTCCCGGACGGGGGCACGGCGATCGAAACGGGGACGAGGTGGCATTCAGAGAGGCGAGGGACCGGCAGTGGTCTTGTGGAGCTGGTGGAACCAGATGGTTACCCTAGGACGCGCTGCACCGCCTGCAACGCCTGCTGGAGCGGATCGTCGCCCTCGAGCCACAAGGGTTGATGCTGACGGCGGAACCAGGTGCGCTGCCGTTTGGCGTACTGGAGCGTGCGACGGGTGGTCAGGGAGATGGCCTCAGCTTCCTGCAGCTCTCCGGTCAGCAGCGAGCGGGCTTCGCCGTAGCCGATGGTGTCCAGCAGGGGCAATTCGGCCCCGTAGCGGTGGATGAGTGCTTCGGTTTCCGCCACCAGTCCATCGCTGTAGAGCTGCTGGCTGCGGCGGCTGATGCGCTCACGCAGATCCGGGGGGTTCAGGCCCAGCTCCAGAAGTCGCCAGGGCGGCGGGCAGGCGCTGGGCTGGCTGGCGTAGGGCCGGCCGGTGGCGTAAATCACCTCCAGTGCCCGTTGCGTGCGCACGGCATCGGCGGGGGCGATCCGGCCGGCGGAGAGAGGATCGGCCTGGCTCAGGAGCTGGTGGCAGAAGGGCTGACCGAGCTCCTGCAGTTGGGCCCTCAGGGCGGGCTGGGGCGGCACCGCCGGAGGTTGGAGTCCCTGGGTGAGAGCCCGCAGGTAGAGGCCACTGCCGCCCACGAGGAAGGCCACGCCCCGGCGGCGGTGCTCAGCGGCGATGGCCGCCCGGGCGGCGCTGCAGTACTCCTGCAGGTTGATCGGCTGGTCGGGGTCCCGCAGGTCGAGCAGGAGATGGCGCACCCGGGCGCGCTGCTGGGCATTCGGTTTGGCGGTGCCGATGTCCATGCCGCGATACAGCTGGCGGGAGTCGACCGAGAGCACGGTCAGATCAAGGGCTTCAGCGAGCTCGATCGCCAGGGCGGTCTTGCCGCCGGCGGTGGGTCCCATCAGGGCGATCAACAGGGGCGGCTGGGGCATGGAATCCTGGGGGGGGTGCACCCCTGGCTCGAATAGGCCGCCAGAGGCCCCTGGGGGCGGCTGTGAGCCTTCGGTGGTAAACTGCAGACCTCAGGCAAGGGTTCAGGCGTGTATTTCGCCCGTCAAGCCCACTTTCAATTGCCCGGCCGTTTATCCTCCCCCATGGACTTCGCCGTCCGCCTGGTGTGCCCCCCGGAATGAGCGACGCTTCCAAGATTCAACACGCCTACGGCGCCGAGCAGATCCAGGTGCTCGAGGGTCTCGAGCCGGTGCGCAAGCGCCCGGGGATGTACATCGGCACTACCGGGCCGAGGGGGCTGCATCACCTTGTTTATGAGGTGGTCGACAACTCCGTCGACGAGGCCCTCGCCGGCCACTGCGACGCCATCCTGGTGCGCCTCTGTGAGGACGGCTCCGCCGAGATCACCGACAACGGCCGCGGCATCCCGACCGACATCCATCCCCGCACCGGCAAGTCGGCCCTGGAAACAGTGCTGACCGTTCTGCACGCCGGCGGCAAGTTCGGCAGTGGCGGCTACAAGGTGTCCGGCGGCCTGCACGGGGTGGGCATCTCCGTGGTCAATGCCCTCAGTGAGTGGGTGGAGGTCACCGTGCGCCGCCAGGGCCAGGTGCACCGGCAGCGCTTCGAGCGCGGTGCACCGATCGGCAGCCTGCGCTCCGAGGACGACCCCAGCGGTGCCACGGGCACGGCGGTGCGCTTCAAGCCCGACATTGAAATCTTCAGTGGCGGGATCGAGTTCGATTACGCCACCCTCTCAGGCCGGTTGCGCGAGCTGGCCTATCTCAACGGCGGAGTCCGCATCGTCTTCCGCGATGAACGCGAGGCGGCCAAGGGCGCCGATGGCGAGCCCCATGAGGAGATTTACCACTACGAAGGCGGCATCCGCGAGTACGTCACTTACATGAATGCGGGCAAGGATCCGCTCCATCCCGACATCATCTACGTCAACGCGTCCAAGGACGGTGTGCAGGTGGAAGCGGCGCTGCAGTGGTGCGTGGACGCTTACTCCGACAGCATTCTCGGTTTCGCCAACAACATCCGCACCGTCGACGGAGGCACCCACATCGAGGGCCTGAAAACGGTGCTCACACGCACCCTCAACACCTTTGCCAAGAAGCGCGGCAAGCGCAAGGACGCCGATTCCAATCTCGCCGGTGAGAACATCCGCGAAGGCCTCACGGCCGTGCTTTCGGTCAAGGTGCCCGATCCCGAGTTCGAGGGTCAGACCAAGACCAAACTCGGCAACACCGAGGTGCGCGGCATCGTCGATTCGGTGGTGGGTGAGGCCCTTGGGGAATTCCTCGAATTCCATCCCCAGGTGATCGACCTGATCCTCGAGAAGGCCATCCAGGCCTTCAATGCGGCTGAGGCAGCCCGCCGGGCCAGGGAGTTGGTGCGACGCAAGTCGGTGCTGGAGAGTTCCACCCTGCCCGGCAAGCTGGCCGATTGCAGCTCTCGCGATCCCTCCGAATCGGAGATTTATATCGTGGAGGGTGATTCGGCCGGAGGCTCGGCGAAGCAGGGGCGTGATCGACGCTTCCAGGCGATCCTGCCCTTGCGCGGCAAGATTCTCAATATCGAGAAAACCGACGATGCCAAGATCTACAAAAATACGGAGATCCAGGCCCTGATCACGGGCCTGGGATTGGGGATCAAGGGTGAGGAATTTAACCTTTCGGCGTTGCGATACCATCGCATTGTGATCATGACTGACGCCGATGTGGATGGCGCCCACATCCGTACGCTACTGCTCACCTTCTTCTACCGCTATCAGAAAACCCTGCTTGAAGGCGGTTACATCTATATCGCTTGCCCGCCGCTCTACAAGGTGGAGCGCGGCAAGAATCACACCTATTGCTACAACGAGCAGGATCTCAAGAAAACTCTTGAGGGCTTCGGTGAGAAGGCCAATTACACGATCCAGCGCTTCAAGGGCCTCGGCGAGATGATGCCCAAGCAGCTGTGGGAAACCACGATGGATCCCACCACCCGCACGATGAAACGGGTGGAGATTGAAGACGCCGCCGAGGCCGATCGTATCTTCACGATTCTGATGGGCGACAAGGTGGCCCCTCGCCGGGAATTCATCGAAAAGCACAGCGCCGAACTGGATTTCGCCCAGCTCGACATCTGATGGACTGGCGCCTGCCTTGGGTTCTGGGCCTGGCCCTGATCGCTCCCGCCGCCTTGCCGGCTGGTGGAGGAGACCGTCGCTTGCCGGAGTTGCGGCGGCGCCAAGGTGGTGATCCCCTCCTCTCCGAGGGCTCCCGTGATGGCGTGCTGCGCGCTTCCCCCCATCACCGCGCCCCCTGTCTCCTACCGTTGCGGTCGGGCGTGCCGCTGCGCCTGCTACGCGTGTGGCAGGAGCCTGATGGGGAGAGGTGGTTGCATGTCGAGGCTCCCGGGCTGATCGGCGCAGCTCGGCGCGGCTGGTTGGTCGGGTGAACAAGGCCCTGCTGGCGGTGGCCGTCGGGTATCGGCTCAGCAATCAGGCGACGGAAGGATGCAGCACCCGGTCGGCCAGGTAGGCGCTCAGCCAGGCTCCCAGCGGCGCCGTGGTGACGATGCTCAGCACGGCCACTGCCAGGATCACCTCTCCGGCTGTTGTGGGGCCTCCGGCAGCCTGAATCACCATCAGTGGCAGGGCACCAATCGCGGCCTGCACAGTGGCTTTGGGCAGATAGGCCGCCACCACGAACAGGCGCTCACCCGTCGAGAGTGTGCTGCGCGCCAGGCAGGCCAGCGTGCCCGCTGAGCGGGCGATCAGCCCGAGGGCCAGTACGGCCAGGCCCGCCAGTCCGCTGCTCCAGGCCACGGAGAGATTCAGCTGGGCCCCCACCAGGGTGAACAGCACCAGTTCGGCAAACACCCAGATCGAACCGAGCTTGGCAGCGATCGGATGGGCGATCTCCTCCCGCAGCTCCAGAATCACCACGCCGAGGGCGATCGCTGCCACCAGCCCGGTGAATGGCACCATGCTGCTCACGTGGTCCTGCAGGCGCAGGAGCAGCAGCGCCAGAGCCAGCACGATCAGCACCTGGCGGTTGGCGTTGGGACGAAACCGTTCGAACCAGCGGATCAGGCCCCAGCCCAGCAGCGCGCCGGCGCCCGCCCCCAGCAGCAGCCCCAGCGGCAGTCCCACCAGTTGTCCGGGAAGATCTCCCTGGCGCTGCACCAGCAGGCCCAGCAGCAGCCCATTCACCACGATCACGGCGATGTCGTCGAGGGAGGCAGCGGCCATCACCATCGCCGGTATCCCCTTGGCGGTGCCACGCCGTTCTTCGGTCAGCCTCAGCATCAGCGGCACCACGACCGCCGGGGACACTGCCGCCAGAACCGATCCCAGCAGGGCGGCTTCCAGCAGGTTGAGCCCCAGCAGGGGCTGGGCCACGATTGTGATCATCAGGCCTTCACAGCTGGCGGGGATCCAGGCCAGCAGCAGCACCCGCATGCCCACGCGGCGCAGCGTGGTCAGGTTGAGGCTGAAGCCCACCCGCAGCAGGATCACGATCAGTGCCATCTGCCGCAGGTCGCCGCTGAGGGTGAGCAGCCTGGGATCGATCAGGCCCAGCCCAGAGCTGCCGAGCGCCACCCCCACCAGCAGCATGCCGATCAGCCCCGGCAGCCCCAGCCGGCGGAACAGGCCGTCGGCCAGCAAGCCGAGGATCACCAGCTCGGCCAGGCCCAGCGTCGGCATCGATTCAGGCGGCCAGTGCTGCTTCGATTGCAGTGGTCAGCTCGACGCCATCAGGCTCGACGGCGCTCTTGAACCGGCCCACCACGGTGCCGTCCTTGCCCACCAGGAATTTCTCGAAGTTCCACTCCACATCGCCGGCTGGCTCCACCGTGGTGAGCAGGTCGTAGGGAGCGGTCTTGGTGCCCTTGGCGTGCACCTTGTCGAACAGCTCGAAGCTGGCGCCGTAGGTGGTGGAGCAGAACTGCTGGATCTCGGCCAGCGTGCCCGGCTCCTGGGCCCCGAAGTCGTTGCAGGGAAAACCCAGCACCTTGAGGCCGCGGGGCCCGTAGCTGTCCTGCAGCTTCTGCAGTCCGGCGTACTGGCGGGTGAAGCCGCAACGGCTGGCCACGTTCACGATCAGCAGCACGGAGCCGCTGTAGTCACCCAGTGTTTTCTCGGCGCCGCTGGCGCTGCGCACCACCACATCCGACACATTGACAGCCATGGAAAATCCTCAGTCGGCTGGACCCTAGGCGGGCGATGTCGCCGTGATGGGCCTTCGCCCATACACTCGGATTGCCGCGATCCTTCAGGCCGATGAGTGAGGGAACCAGCGGCAATGGTGCCACTTCGGCGGGGGTGGTCAGCAATGGCCGGCTGCCCGTGGCCGATGTGGTGGCGCGGCAGTTGGAGGCGCTGCTCACCGCTGGCAATTACGCCGGCGTCAAGCTGCTGCTGGAGCCGGTCCAGCCCGTCGACTGCGCCGAGGCGATCGGCGCCCTGCCGCAGACCTTGCAGGCCCTGGCGTTCCGCCTGCTCGCCAAGGACGAGGCGATCGAGGTTTATGAGTACCTCGATCCGCCGGTGCAGCAATTGCTGCTGGAGCGGCTTCGCTCCGGTGAGGTGCTGGAGCTGGTGGAGGAGATGTCGCCCGATGATCGGGTGCGGCTGTTCGATGAGTTGCCCGCCAAGGTGGTGCGCCGGCTGCTGGTGGAGCTGAGCCCGGCCGAGAGGCGCGTCACCGCCCAGCTGCTGGGCTACCAGCCCGAAACCGCCGGCCGTCTGATGACGACCGAATTCATCGATCTCAAGGAGTTCCACAGCGCGGCCCAGGCCCTCGACATCGTCCGCCGCCGCGCTCGTGACACCGAAACCATTTACAGCCTCTACGTCACCGACGCCTCCCGCCATCTCACCGGCATCCTGTCGCTGCGCGATCTGGTCATGGCCGATCCGGAGGATCGCATCGGCGATGTGATGACACGGGAGGTGGTCAACGTGACCACCACGGCCGATCAGGAGGAGGTGGCCCGCATCATCCAGCGCTACGACTTTCTGGCTGTGCCGGTGGTGGATCTGGAGCAGCGCCTGGTGGGGATCGTCACCGTCGACGACGTGATCGACGTGATCCAGCAGGAGGCCACCCGCGACCTCTACGCCGCCGGCGCTGTGCAGGCTGGTGATGAGGACGACTACTTCCAGAGCAACCTGTTCACCGTGGCCCGCCGCCGGGTGGTGTGGCTGTTGGTGCTGCTGGTGGCTAACACAGGTACCTCCGCGGTCATTGCCTCCGAGGAAGGGGTGCTCAAGGCGGTGGTGCGGCTGGCGGCCTTCATCCCGTTGCTGATCGGCACCGGCGGCAACGTGGGTGCCCAGAGCTCCACGGTGGTGATCCGGGGCCTGAGCACCCAGCGCATCCAGGCCCTGGGGGTGTGGCGCACGGTGGGGCGGGAGGCGCTCTCAGGATTGCTGCTGGGTCTGCTGCTGGTGATCGTGGTGGTGCCCTGGGCCTGGCAGGTGGGGGGCGGGATGCTGGTGGCCACAGCCGCCGGCATCAGCCTGGTCTGTATCACCACCCTGGCGGCCACCGCCGGCGCATCGCTGCCGCTGCTGTTTGACCGGCTGGGCCTGGACCCGGCCCTGATGTCGGCGCCGTTCATCACCACCGCCACCGACGTGGCCGGGGTGCTGATTTATCTCAAGACGGCGTCCTGGCTGCTGAACCACGTGGGACTGCCGGCCTGAGCGATCTGGGCTGCCGCGGGCGAACGGACTGGGCACCGCGGAACTCACGCCGTTCCTGAGAGGACCTTCACACTTCTTTAGGTTAGGCTTCACACACCTTCAGAAGTCCGTCGTCGTGGTCACCGCCCTCTCCACCCGTCCAGCCACCCTCCAGGCGACTCCCGTGGTTGAAACACGCCAGGCCCCCATCGCCGTTCGTACCCTGCCGCCCGTGGATGGCGACCTGGTGCGCTCCTACCTGCGCGACATCGGCCGCGTGCCGCTGCTGACCCATGAGCAGGAGATCACCCTGGGGCGTCAGGTGCAGGACCTGATGCGTCTGGAGGAAGCGGAGCAGGAACTGG
>NZ_JAGQCE010000021.1 GCF_024345995.1 Synechococcus sp. Cruz-7E5 | reverse complement strand
ATCTGCTCTGCCGGGCGCGCCAGCCGGTGAGCCTGGAGACGAAGGTGGGCGACGGGGATGACACGGAACTGCTGGATCTGCTGCAGGGAGATGGAGAGCTGCCTGAGGAGAGCGTGGACAGCGAGTGCCTGCGGGGCGATATGCGGGCGCTGCTGGAGCAACTGCCGGAGCTGCAGCGGAGCGTGCTGACCATGCGGTTCGGCATCAACGGCGATGAACCGATGAGCCTCACTTCGATCGCCCGCACTCTGGGCATGAGCCGCGACAAGACACGCAACCTGGAGCGCCGTGCCCTTGAGGGCATCCGCTCACGCTCCTGCCGCCTCGAGGGCTACCTGGTGGCCTGAGAACGTGCCCTTTTTCGAGGTCTACTGGCGGGGGGAGTGCATCGCTGATGCCGGCGATCTGGAGGAAGCTCTGACTTGCTACGCCCAGGTCCGCCCCAAGGATCTTGGCTGGCAGGAAGCCTGGGATCAGGCCGAGGCCGAGGGTGATCCGCCCCCCTTTGTCTGCCGCTACCGCTCCTTCGAGGCCTTTCTCGACAACGAGGAAGCTCTCGAGACGATCCCGGTCACTGTGGCCATGCTCGAGACCGCTGGCAGCGAAGCCTGATCCCTGGGTGTTGGCGCGGTTCTGATCACCCTGAACGTGAGGTTCAGCCGCTCCTGCCGCACCCGCAACCGCCGTGGCAGCGCATGCAGCCAGTGCTGCTGGGTGGGAGGGTCCATGACCAGCAGATCTCCGTGGCCCAGCTCGAGAAGGAGCGGCTCGGCTGCCCCGGGCCGGCGGTCGCGGGGCCTGAGCCGGAAGCTGCGGCTGGCCCCAAGGCTCAGGGAGGCGATCGGCGCCAGCGGCTCCAGCTCCGGTTCGTCATCGGCATGCCAGCCCATGGAATCGGTACCGTCGCGGTAGCGGTTGAGCAGCACCGAGTTGAAGCGCCAGCCCAGCGTGATCTCCAGCGCCTGCCTGATCTCGATCAGGGCAGCCGACCAGGGCTGGGGCTCATGGGCCAGGCCGCTGTAGCGGTACGAGCAGCCGGGATCTGCCACCCAGCAGGTGAGCCGCGGCATGGGGTGGGTGCGGCCGAACAGGGTGATCGACTCCTGTCGCCAGGGGATTTCCTGCTGCAACAGACTCAGTTGCCCGTCGGGATCGTTGGCCCATGCGGGCCAGAGGCGCAGGGCCAGGCCAGGGGCCTGCCATTGATGGATCTGGCCTGTGGGCTCCATCCAGGCAAACGCTTCAGACTTCAGAAGAACTGATCGAAGTTGTCGAAATCCACGGCCTTGAAGCTGCCGTCCTGCACCTGCCGCATCAGCCCCTCCAGTTGCGCCCAGAGTGCGCCACCGGTGAGCAGGGAGAGCAGCAGGGCCACCAGCAGGGCAGTGCCACCACCGAAGCCGAACACCTGCAGGCTGCCGCCGATGAACAGGGTCACTCCCAGAATCAGCCCCGCATAGGACGCGACGGTTTCCGCCACTGCCAGGGGCAGCAGGTTGAGCCGGTCCTGCTTCCAGCCGTCAAGCCGGTTCTGCACCAGGCGTGAGAAGGTCAGACCGCAGAGAATCGCGATAGCCAGGCCCACTCCTGCAAGGAAGAAGGGTGGCTGCCCCACCGGCACGTACTCCAGCAGGATGTCGGCGCCCTCGAAATCGGCGAAGGAGCCCCCCGCGTACCCCTGAGCCAGGGCCTCTGAACCGGTGGGATCGCTGATCACGGGCAGGCCGTCAAGGGTGTGACGCTGACCCTAGCGATCAGGAGACGGGTGCCCGGCCACTCAGGCGGCCGGTGCCAGGGGGTTGAGCCGCTGCAGCAGCCCGCCCACCACCTTGGAAGGGGAGAAGGTGCGGCGCAGCAGACCCATCAGCGCCTGCAGGTCCTCGGTGTTCAGGTGGTTGTCGCGCACCAGCATCAGCAGCAACCGCTGGCGCAGGCTGCCGCCACGGGGACCGAGCAGCAGGCGCAGACCTGCCCCAGCCACGGGCAGTAGATCAGGGTTGGCATCGTCCTGCTCCACCACCCCCAGCAGGCTTTCGAGCCGTTCCAGCTGCAGGTGTCCCTGGCGATCGAAGAGCACCTCCAGCAGCTTCTCCCGCAGCTCGGCTGTATCGCCGGCCAGCAGCCGCCGGGCCACATAGGGATAGGCCACGCGGATGATCTTGAAGCCGGGATCCAGCCGCAGGGCCAGCCCTTCCTGGCTCACCACCGCCCGGATGATCAGGGCGAAGCGGGCCGGCACCCGGAAGGGGTAGTCGAACATCAGCTCCGAGAAGCGATCGGTGATCGCCTTGAAGTTGAACGAGCCCACGCTCTCCCCCAGCTGGCCGCCCAGCACCGTCTCCAGAGCCGGGACAATCGGGGCGAGATCGGCGTCGGGACGCAGGAATCCGAGGGTCCGGAAATCGACGGCAAGGGCTTCGAAATCCCGGTTGATCAGATGCACCACCGCCCCGGTGAGGGTGAGCCGATCGGCGTCGCTGATCGAATCCATCATCCCGAAATCGACATAGGCCACGTGGCCCATGGCACCGGTGCGCCCCGGCAGAGCGAAGAGGTTGCCTGGATGGGGATCGGCGTGGAAATAGCCGAACTCCAGCAATTGCTGCAGACCAGCCATCACCCCGGTGCGGATCAGGGCATCGGGCTCGAGCCTGTGCGACTCCAGTTCCAGCCGGTCCTGCAGCTTGATCCCGTTGATCCAGCTGGTGGTCAGCACCCGGCGGCTGGAGAGCTGCCGCTCCACCCGTGGCACCGTGACGGCAGGGTTGTCAGCGAAGAGGGCGGCAAAACGCTCAGCGTTATCGGCCTCGCGGCGATAATCGATTTCATCGAAAAGGGTCAGGCCGAACTCATCGATGATGTCGCCGAGGCCGAAGCCCAGGTTGAGGGGAAGGAAGGGAGCGGTGAGCACCCCGAGCAGGCGGATGATCACCAGATCGCGGCGCAGGATATAGGCCAGATTGGGCCGCTGCACCTTCACCGCCACCCACTGGCCTGTTGTCAGCTCAGCCTTGTACACCTGTCCCAGGCTGGCCGCTGCCACGGGGTAGGGCGGGAAATGCTCGAAGAGTTCCACCGCCGGTGCCCCCAGCTCCGCTTCGATCTCCGCCAGGGCCAGTTCGTGGGGAAAGGGGGGCAGGTTGTCCTGCAGCTCGGTCAGCTGGTCGAGCCAGTCGCGACGCACCAGGTCGGGGCGAGTGGAAAGGGCCTGCCCCACCTTGATGAAGCAGGGACCCAGCTGGGTGAGGGTCTGGAGGATGCGGCGGCCCAGGCGTTGCTGCACGGAGCGATCGCTGCTGCTTCCCTGCACCACGAGCACCAGTGCCAGCCAGCCAAGCTGCCACAGCACCTCCACCAGGCGCGACACCAGGATCCAGGGGCGCAGCAGCATCCAGCGCAGATCGGCGGCTGGCTCGTAGCGGGGCGGTGGCCCTTCGACCCGGGCGGGACGCGCTGGTGAGGCCGGGCGCACAGGAGAGCTGGCGGTGATGGGGAAACTCCTGCGACGCCTGAGGTGGTGACCCCAGACTCTAGAAAGTCCAGGGCTGGTGATGCTCCTGCTGTCGACCCTGCGTCAGGGGCTCCCGCGCCTCGATCTGCACCTGCCCGCCCATGGGCGCGGACGGGGTCTGGCGCCGGGCCTGCGCCAGCTGCTGCGGCGGCGCCCCGGCCGCTGGGATCTGCCGGAACTGCCCGAGATCGGAGGGCCGCTGGAGCCAGGTGGTGCCGTGGCCGCCGACCAGGCCGAATCTGCCCGCCTCTGCGCAGCTGATCGCTGCTGGTTCGGCGTGAACGGAGCCAGCGGGATGCTGCAGGTGGCCCTGCTGGCTCTGGCCAGGCCCGGCGAGCGGGTGCTGCTGCCGCGCAACCTGCACCGCAGCCTGCTGCACGCCTGCGTACTGGGCGGACTGCGGCCGGTGTTGTTCGATCTCCCCTTCGATCCGGCCACCGGACTGTGGCTGCAGCCAAGCCCCGACTGGCTGCGGCGGCGCCTGGAGCAGGCCCCAAGCCTGGCGGCGCTGGTGCTGGTGCATCCCACCTACCAGGGCCTGGCGGGAGATCTGCAGGGTCTGATCGCGGTGGCCCACCACCACGGCCTGCCGGTGCTGGTGGATGAAGCCCATGGGGCCCACTTCGGCCAACCGGGTCTGCCGATGGGGGCTCTGGCGGCCGGGGCCGATCTGGTGGTTCAGTCCCTGCACAAGAGCGCAGGTGGACTGGCCCAGAGTGCCGCCCTGCTGCTGCTGCGCGGGCGGGTGAGCGAGGAGGCGATCGAGCGGTCTCTGCTCTGGTTCCAGACCTCCAGTCCCAGTGCACTGTTGCTGGCCTCGGCGGCGGCGGCCTTCGCGCACCGCCACAGCCCCGCCGGCGCCCGGGGCCTGAGCCGGTCACTCGCACTTGCGAACGCGCTGCGGCAGGCGCTGGAGACAGCCTCCCTGCCCCTGGCGGCCAACCAGGATCCCCTGCGCCTGGTGTTCCACAGCGCCGCCCTGGGCATCAATGGCCTGGCGGCCGACGCCTGGCTGCTCCAGCGGGGCGTGATCGCCGAGCTGCCCGAACCCGGCTGCCTCACCTTCTGTCTGGGGGAACGCCCACCGCGACGGGTTCTCAGGCTTCTGCCCACCCGGCTCAACCAGCTGCGCCAGGCCCTTGGCGGGCCAGCCCTCCTCCCCTTCACCCCGCCGCCCATTCCCGCCCTGATGGAGCCGGAGCTGACCCCTGGCGAGGCCTGGAGGCTGTCCCACCAGACCCTGCTCCTGGAGCAGGCGCTGGGGAGGCTGGCGGCGGAACCGATCTGCCCCTATCCACCGGGAATTCCCCTGTTGATTCCAGGTGAGCGGATCGATGCGGCGCGACTGGAGTGGCTGAGGGAGCAGCGCCGGCTCTGGCCGGGCCAGATCGCTGATACGGTAAAGGTTGTGGCCTGATGGGCGCTGCGGATGGGCGCAAGGCAGGGAGCTGGAGATCCAACACGGCGATCCGAGCCAGAACCTGCCTTCCAGTGGGATTTCGTCACCCCGGGACTGCCCGACCAGGCCTTTGAAGATGCCCCGGGTTTCACTCCCACACCAATGGAGTTGAGGGTGATGCTGCTGGCCCATCTGCGCCCCAGAGCCGATTCGACGGTCTGGGATGTGGGCGGCGGCACCGGTGCCCTGGCCCTGGAGATTGCCCGACTGATGCCCCTTGGCCAGGTGCACACCCTGGAGCGGGATCCAGAGGCGATCGAGCTGCTGGAGCGCAACCGGCGGCACCTGGCCATTGACAACCTGCACATCCACGCAGGCGAGGCGCCCGATGGACTGTCCCTGCTGCCGCAGCACCCCGACCGGGTGATTCTGGAGGTGGGCCGCCCATTGGCGAGCGTCTTGCGTGCGATCTGGGCGGCCCTGCAGCCCCGCGGACGGCTTGTGATCAGCACCGCCAGCCTGGAGGGGCTTGTGGATGCGACCAATACTTTGGCCCAGTTGGAAGCCAGGGACGTTCAAGTGGTGCAGGCGACGGTCCATCGCATGCAGCGTCGCGGCAGCCAGGCCCGCCTGGCGGCGGCTGAGCCCCTCTTTCTGATCGCTGCCGAGCGCCACGGGTGAGTCAGGGTTCACGGCCGCGCACCTCACTTTCACGGCTGTTCAGCGGCTTCGCCGCTGGTGGCTTCGGCCTTGTGGTTGTGAGCCTCGGTGGCTGGTGGTTCACCGTGGCGGTGGGAGTGATCGTGCATCTGGGGCTGCTGGAGTTCTTCCGCCTGGCCCAGTTCAAGGGCATCCGACCCGCCACCAAGACCACGCTGGTGGCCTGCCAACTGCTGCTGTTTGCCACCCAGTGGGCCAGCGGCGGTGGCATGGCGGTCGACCTGGCGGCGGCGGTGGTGCCGGTGTCAGGAGCGGTGATCTGCGGCTGGCTGCTGCTTCAGCCGGTGACAGGCACCATCGCCGACATTGCCGCCTCGATCTTCGGGCTGTTCTATCTGGGCTTTCTGCCCAGCCACTGGCTGCGCCTGCGTGATCTGCTCGATCCAGCCCTGGCACCCCAGCTGCAGGGAGCCAGCTGGCCGTTCACACCGGGCATGGCGCTCACCCTGATGGCCTGCCTGATGGTGGTGGCCACCGACATCGGCTCCTACGTGATCGGCCGCCGCTTCGGATTGCACCCTCTCTCGCCGATTTCCCCGGGCAAAACCGTGGAGGGCGCCTTCGGCGGTGTGGCCAGCGCGGTGCTGGTGGGCGTGGTGGGCGGCCTGTTGCTGGGCTGGCGCTGGGGCTGGGTGGTGGGCGGATTGCTGGGGGGGGTGGTGTCGCTGTTTGCCCTGGTGGGGGACCTCACCGAATCGATGATGAAACGGGATGCGGGGGTGAAGGACTCCGGTGATGCGATCCCCGGCCACGGGGGCATCCTTGACCGGATCGACAGCTTTCTGTTCACTCCGGCGGTGGTCTACTACTTCGTGACCTTGCTGGTGCCGCTTCTGGGCTGAGGTTCGCTCAGGGGGAGACCCGGGCTTCGCCATGGAGCTGCAGCATGTCGGCTTCGAGGCTGGCCCGCTCGATGCGGATGTTCGGGTCCATCGGCAGGCGCCCGCGCAGGTGCCCGTTGAGGTCACGGATCACGACACTGCCCTGGTCGGCTTCGGGGCGGGTTTCCAGCTCGATCAGCCGGGCCTCACCATGGGCCTCGGCGGCAATGATCAGGATGTCTCGAGCAATGCGCAGCTGCCTGAGAGGGCCCAGTCCGAGCAGCTGTTCCCCGAGATGGTCGCTGAGATCCCGCCAACGGGGACGGTTCAGGGAACTGCTCAACCCATCGGCCGTGAAAGCCACCTTGCCGCGGATCAGGAACGCATGCTCCAGTTGCACCGGCTGGCCGCGCAGAACCCCAGCGACCTGGATCCGCAGGGGATCGCTCTGGAGTTCCACCAACTCGATCTCCAGCGCCTGGTACACCACCTGGCGGGCCATCAGGCTCACCCCGTCGAGGCGGCCGCGCAGCAGGTTCAGCGCAGAGCCATGGAGCTGAATCTCCAGGCTCTCGACGGCTTCGCATTGGCTGCGGATCCAGAGCTGGAGGCCCGATGCCAGCAGCTGCAGCAACGGACCGCTGCTGCTGGGCAAACGCGACGGCTGTGCGGGTTCGGCTCCAGCCATGCAGGCGATGTCGGGATGGCTCCTCCTAACAGAGACGACCCCACTGCCTCCAGCTGGCCAGGAGATCGCTCTGATGACCAGGTGAAGACCCCCATCGCTTTCGGCCTGGTAAGCATGCTTATGGTTTTATGATCAATACAAGCATGAGGTTCACCATGGACAACAAGAAAATGCTTGCCGTGTTCGCTGGATTTGCCGCCAGCGCCGCTGGCACCCTCCTCGCTATCCCAGCTCGTGCCGCTGAGCCCGCCGCCGCAATGGCGCCCGGGTCAGCCGCACTGCTCTCACCTGATGGCACAGCCATCGCCCTCAGCCCTGGCGCTGAGCCCAACGCCAAGACCAATGCCAGCCTGGCCCAGAGTTTCGGCAGCAACGAAGCGCCCATTTATGAGCAGGCCACCGGTTGGTACATCGGCCTCGGCCTCGGCGCTGCCTGGCCCACGGACACCGGCATCCGCACCCGCAACCTGGATGACCGCGGCTTTGAGAACGTCAACGGCGATCTCGGTTTCGGTGGCGGCTTTTCCGGCGACCTCGCGGTTGGTTACGACTTTGGCGCGATCCGTACGGAGCTGAGTTACGTCTACACCCGCGCCAGCGTCAACGATGTGTCCTTCTCGATCAATGGGAACGACTACGATCTGAGCTCATCCGGCATCATCAACAAGAACGACATCTTCGTCAGTGGCTACTGGGACATCAGCACCGGCAGCCGCTGGACTCCTTACATCGGTGGCGGTGTCGGTTACACCAACCTGAGCACACCCCGCATCAGGGTCTCCAATGGCGATGAAAGCGCCTCCACTGGTAGCGCCAACGAGGGGCTGTTCGGCTGGCAGGCCAAGCTGGGGGTTAGCTATGGCGTCAGCAACGCCAGTGACGTCTACCTTGAGGGCACCTACTCCGGCGCTTCCGGCTTCGAAGGCGACAACATCCGCTACGACTCTTACAACGACTTCGGCGCCAAGCTGGGCTTCCGCTACCGCTTCGGACAGCCGGCTCCCCAGCCGGTGGTGGTGACCCCGGCACCGTCCCCCGAACCGGCGCCGCAACCTGCCCCTGAACCGTTCGTCCAGCCCATTCCTGAGTCCGCTCCGATTCGCGGCCTCTGGTGAGCTGAGGTCCCGCAGGCCCGTCGGCCGCCGCTCTCTGGCTTCAGCAGACGGCGGCCACGGCCTCGGGCCGGTCCAGGTGGGGGAGGTGGCCGCAGGCCGACAGTTCCACGAGCCGATCGCCCAGCAGGGCCAGGGCGGCTTGCTTCTGTGGCTGGCGCAGGATCCGGTCATCGGCTCCCCAAAGCACCTTGAGGGGCTGGGCTGGCAGTGGGTCTCCGCATCCGGCAAAGCCTCCGCTGCGGGCGAAGCTGCCCAGGGCATCTCCCCAGCCAATCACCTGAAGGTGGAGCGAAGCGATCTCCTCCTCGGCAGGCCCCACGCTCATGTCGGGGTTGGCAAAAGCCTGACGGCAAAGCCCGCGCCTCACCCCCGGCAGGGCTAGAAAGCGCACCCCAAGGCGATCCAGCAGGGGGGGCAGGGGCATGGGGCGTCCTGTGAGTCCGGCGGGTGCCAACAGCAGCAGCCGGCCTACCCGGGAAGGCAGACGTCGGGCCAGCTCCACCGCCACCGCTCCGCCCATGGAGGCGCCGATGAGACCCAAAGGTGGTGATGAGTTCGGAGCTGAGGCCGACTCGATGCGCTCCACCACCGCCATGAGATGGTCGATCACACCACCTGGGTTGTATCGGCCAGAACTGGGGCGAGGGCTGAAACCAAACCCGTAGAGGTCGGGAATGTAGAGCCGAAAGCGGGAAGCCAGCAGTGGCGCCAACCGCCGGAACTCCAGCAGGGAACTGTCAAAACCATGCAGGAGCAGCAGCGGTTCACCCTCTCCGAGCACGGCAACGGGCCATTGCCCCGTGAATCCAGGCAGCTGCCACCACTGCACCCGTCCTGCCAGGTCACGCCCCTGGGGGTCGAGCAGGTTGGTGGCGGCTCTGGCGATCAACTCCGGACCCTGACACCACTCCGCCTGGGGGAAGCGACTCAAGGGCTGTTCTCAGGGCAACGGCTGGTCTCGGGGAAGGGAGCTGGAACGCTTTCAGCCTGACGTGACTCCGCCGTGGTGCTCACCATGGCGGTCAACAGGTCGTTGGCGCTGACGGCGAAGGGCAAGCGGTGAAGATCTGAGCCTGGCTGAACGGCGAAGGAGCAGACAGTGTTGAGGTCGTTGAGGCTGGCCTCGGCGAGGCCGAGGTCTTCGAGGCTCACTGGCAGGCCCAGGGCCCTGAAGAAGGTGATCAGCTGGCGACGGGCCTGGCTGGCCAGGCGGTGGCCACCGAGAAGCTCCTCCAGACGTAACTGGGCGAGAACGCCGAAGCCCACCTTTTCACCATGGAGAAGGTGGTGGCAGGCGGGCAACTGGGTGAGTCCGTTGTGAACAGCGTGAGCGGCCACGGTGCGACAGCGGGCACCACCAAGGCCGCCGATCAGGCCGGCGGTGAGAGCTGCAGCCTCAGCCACCCGCACCCAGGCTTCGCCACCGGGCACGGCCAGGGCTGCCTCACCCTCCAGCAGCAGTTGATCGCGCAGGACACGGGCCTGCTGCACCGCCTGCTGCACCAGGCCATCGCCACTGGCGCCACTGCTCACTGAAGCCTCATACCACTTGGCGATCGCATCGGCGATGCCGCTGGCAAGGGTGCGCCCAGGAGCTTGCAGCACCAGATCGTGATCGAAAATCAACAGGTCGGGGCAGCGATCCAGAGCCACATCGGAGCGAAAGGCCCCTTCCACTGAATAGAGGTTGGCCAGGGCTGTCCAGCCGGCGCAGGTGGCGGCACTGGTGGGCACGGTGATGCACGACAGACCGAGGCGATGGGCCAGCAATTTGCCCGCATCAAGCACCTTGCCGCCACCCATGGCAATGACTCCGTCGCAACGGCCAGCCTGGGCTTCTGCCGCGAGGCGCTGAAGATCGTGCTCACAGCAGTCGAACAAAAGCGAGGCTGCAACGGGCTCAAGCCCCAGCTGCAACAGATCCGCGCAAGCTTGTCTGCGCAGATCAGCTGTGGCGGAACTGCGGCCCAGCAGCAGCGGTCGGCGGCAGAGGGAGGGCAGCGAGTCGAGTGAAGACGACCATGCGGAAGGCCCCCGCACCAGGCGGGCGGGGGCAATCGCGTGCTGACTGAGGGCTGTCACCATCAAGGCGTCAGACGCTGGCACCGGCCAGTTCCGGCTCAGCAACAACGGTCTGGTGGCGGATCACCACCTGCTTCTCGTCGTTGACATCGACCAAGGCTGAATCACCCTCCTTCAGACGCCCGGAGAGGAATTCCTCAGCCAGAGAGTCTTCAAGCAGACGCATCACGGCCCGGCGCAGCGGACGGGCGCCATAGCTGGGGTTGTAGCCCTCTTCAACGAGGCGCTCCTTGAAGGCCTCGGTGACTGAGAGGCCAATACCTTTCTCCTGCATACGCCCGAACACTTCGCGAAGCATGATCTCGGCGATCTCTTTGACCTCGTCGCGGCTGAGTTGCCGGAAGACGATGATTTCATCAAGACGGTTGAGAAACTCAGGACGGAAGTACTGCTTGAGCTCCTCGTTGACCAGGGAGCGGATGCGATTGTACTGAGTTTCCTCCACTGCAGCGCCGGAGAATTCAAAACCGAGGCCACCGCCACCCTTTTCAATCACCTTCGAGCCGATGTTCGACGTCATGATGATGAGAGTGTTCTTGAAGTCCACTGTGCGGCCTTTCGAATCAGTCAGTCGACCGTCTTCGAGGAGCTGCAGCAGAAGATTGAACACATCGGGGTGAGCTTTCTCGATCTCATCGAAGAGCACCACGGTATAGGGACGACGGCGCACGGCCTCAGTGAGCTGTCCGCCTTCGTTGAAGCCCACATAACCAGGAGGTGAACCGATCAGCTTGCTGACGGTGTGGCGCTCCATGAACTCGGACATGTCGAGGCGGATCATCGCCTCCTCGCTGCCGAAGAAATAGGCGGCCAGAGACTTGGTGAGCTCAGTTTTGCCCACGCCAGTAGGGCCGGAGAAGATGAAGCTGGCGATCGGGCGGTTGGGGTTTTTCAGGCCCACCCGGGCACGGCGGATCGCCTTGGACACCGCCCTGACAGCCTCGTCCTGGCCGATCAGGCGCTGGTGCAGGGTCTCTTCCATGTTCAGCAACTTCACCGATTCGCTCTCGGTGAGCTTCTGCACGGGAACACCGGTCCAGGAGGCCACGATCTGGGCGATGTCCTCTTCGGTGACCACCGGATGGCGCTCGCCGCTGGAGGAAGCCAGGGCATTGTCGGCGGCGGTGTTGACCTCCGCCTCGGCCAGTGCCTCGGCGGATCCTTCGACAGCGGTTGAAACCGCCGGCTCCTCATCGCGACGAGCCTGAAGAATTGAGCGGATCTGATCGCGCAATTCCACTTCCTTGTCGCGCAGTTCACCTGCCTTGCCGAAGTCCTGCTGGCGAACGGAATCTTCTTTCTGCTTCTGAATTGCCCGCAGTTGCTTGTCGAGCTCCTTGGCCGCAGGAGGCAGCTTGGAGTTCAACAAGCGCACGCGGCTGCCGGCTTCATCGACCAGATCGATGGCCTTATCGGGCAGGAAGCGATCGGAAATGTAGCGATCACCGAGGGTGGCTGCTGCCACCAGGGCTTCATCGCTGATTTTCAGGCGATGGTGCTGCTCATAGCGCTCGCGCAACCCTCTGAGAATCTCAATGGTGTCGAGCACGGAGGGCTCGCCGACCATCACAGGCTGGAAACGGCGCTCGAGAGCTGCATCGCGCTCAATGTGCTTTCGGTATTCATCCAGGGTGGTGGCACCGATGCACTGCAGTTCACCGCGGGCCAGAGCCGGCTTGAGAATGTTGGCGGCATCGATCGCCCCTTCGGCAGCGCCGGCACCGATCAGGGTGTGAACCTCATCGATCACCAGGATCACGTTGCCCGCGCCCCGGATCTCTTCCATGATTTTCTTGAGGCGCTCCTCAAATTCACCCCTGTACTTGGTGCCGGCCACCAGCAGGCCGATATCGAGGGTGAGGACCCGCTTGTCTTCCAGGATGTCGGGAACTTCGCCGATCACGATGCGCTGGGCAAGCCCTTCAGCGAGGGCGGTCTTGCCGACGCCGGGTTCACCGATCAGCACAGGGTTGTTCTTGGTACGCCGACCAAGGATCTGCACAACCCGATCAATCTCGTTGTGGCGACCCACCACGGGATCAAGCTTGCCCTCGGCTGCCAGCTGGGTGAGGTTGCTGCCGAATTCGTCGAGTGTGGGGGTTTTGGTGGAGCCTTTGCTGCCGCCACCACCAGCGGTGACCTCTGCGGTTTCGCCCAGCATGCGGATCACCTGGGTGCGCACCTTGGCCAGATCAACCCCGAGATTCTCCAGAACGCGAGCGGCAACGCCCTCACCCTCCCGGATCAACCCCAGCAGCAGGTGCTCAGTGCCGATGTAGTTGTGCCCGAGCTGACGGGCCTCTTCCAGCGAGAGCTCCAGAACGCGCTTGGCCCGAGGCGTGAACGGAATTTCAACAGCGACGAATCCGGAACCGCGACCGATGATCTTCTCCACCTCGACACGGGCGTCCTTGAGGTTGACACCCATCGACTTGAGCACCTTGGCGGCCACACCAGTCCCCTCACCGATCAGACCCAGCAGGATCTGCTCAGTGCCCACGAAGTTGTGGCCCAGCCTTCGGGCCTCTTCCTGGGCCAGCATGATCACCTTGATGGCCTTCTCGGTAAACCGCTCGAACATCTGCGGTGCCTGTGCAAGTCACACCAACCTATCAGGGCTGAGAGGGTGTGCGTGATTCTGCCTTCAATTCGGGCAGAATCACTGCAACAGCAGGGATCGGGCACCTCGATCACCACATATTGGAGGCTGGATTCGTACGGCCTTACGCATCAACAAATGGCGGCAATCCGTACCTCCGTGATCGCCAGTGATTGGTGTTGCAGTCAGCGATGACACAACTATCCAGTTGTGTCATCGAGTTGGCGCCATTGGATCAGAGCGTCCTGTCCATCGCGGTAGTAACCGCGACGGCGGCCGGTGCTGCGGAATCCGAGCGAGCCGTAGAGCCCAAGCGCGGCCGTGTTGCCAACCGCCACCTCCAGGCTGGCCCCGCTGGCGCCCCGCTCACGCCCGTCCCGCATCAGTTCATTCATCACCATGCTGGCCAGGCCGATGCGGCGATGCCCGGGGTGCACCAGCACCAGCAGGATCTGCAGCTCATCGAGGATCAACCAGCTGCTGCCCACCGCCACCAGTTCGCAGCCGTGAAACACCCCGAGCACGCTGCGCCCGCTCCCCTCCAGCTCCTGGCTCCACTGCTGCAGGTCCCAGCCCTGGAGCCGGCAGAGCTGATCGAGCTCTTGGCAGGCTCCCGCATGGCCTGGAGCCAGACGCTGGGTGCTCAGCTCGGTCGGCCCAGCCCCTCCGATGCTCATCCTTACGATTGGGGTCTACAGGACACAGCCCCAAGGATGATGCCGATGACCGTCTCTCCCGTCACCCCGGCAGATCAGGCCGTTGGCAGCGTGCCCTCGCCCAGTCCGGAGATACGCCCCTTTGAGTCGAACGCCGATCCGCTCAGTCCCAACCGCAACCTCACCCCCCTCACCACAAGCCTCGACGACCGCGACAGGCTCCAGGTGGGCGGTTGTGATCTCGGCGAACTGGCTCGGCGCTACGACACACCCCTATATGTGCTCGATGAGGCCACCCTGCGAGCCAGCTGTCGGGCCTACCGCGAGGCTCTCGCCGCCCACTACCCGGGGCCATCCCTGGCGCTCTACGCCTCCAAGGCCAACAGCAGCCTGGTGCTGAGTGCCCTGGTGGCCTCCGAAGGTCTCGGCCTCGATGCGGTCTCGGAGGGTGAGCTGCTGACTGCCCTGCAGGGGGGCATGCCGCCGGAGCGGATCGTGCTCCACGGCAACAACAAGTCGGATGAGGAGCTCTCCCTGGCGGTGGCCCAAGGCGTGACCGTGGTGGTTGACAACGACCATGACCTGGAGCGCCTCGCCGAGCTCGCCCCGGCCGCCGGCCGCGTGGTGCCCCTGATGTTGCGCTTCACTCCCGGCATCGAGTGCCACACCCACGAGTACATCCGCACCGGCCACCTCGACAGCAAGTTCGGCTTCGACCCCGACCAGCTGGAGCCGGTGCTGCGCCGTCTGGCCGGGTGCCCCTGGGCCCGCCTCACTGGCCTGCATGCCCACATCGGCTCCCAGATCTTCGAACTGCAACCCCACCGGGATCTGGCCGGGGTGATGGCCGATGCCCTGGCCCTGGCCCGCTCCCTAGGCCATCCCGTGGGTGATCTGAACGTGGGCGGCGGCCTTGGCATCCGCTACGTGGCCTCCGATGATCCCCCGACCATCGAGGAGTGGGTGAAGGGGGTGGCGGAGGCCGTGGTGCGCGCCTGCCGCGAGCGGGATCTCGAGCTGCCGCGCCTGCTCTGCGAACCCGGCCGCTCCCTGGTGGCCACAGCCGGCCTCACGCTGTACACGATCGGCAGCCGCAAGCAGATCCCCGGCCTGCGCACCTACCTCTCGGTGGATGGGGGGATGAGCGACAACCCCCGGCCGATCACGTATCAGTCGAGCTACACGGCGGTACTGGCGGAGCGGCCCACGGCCGTTGCCACGGAAACAGTCACCGTGGCAGGCAAGCACTGCGAATCCGGCGACGTCCTGCTCAAGGACCTGGCCCTGCCACCCAGCAGCAGCGGCGACCTGCTGGTGGTCTTCGCCACAGGCGCCTACAACGCCTCGATGGCGTCGAACTACAACCGCATCCCCAGACCCGCGGCGGTGCTGGTGCATGGGGGTGAGGCGGAGCTGGTGCAGCGGCGGGAGCGACCAGACGAACTGCTGCTCCACGACGTCCTGCCAGAACGTTTTCGGCCGATACCATGAGTCAAGTGCTGTAGGGATCTGTGATCTGGCTGAGGCTCCTCGATCTGCGCCTGCTGCTGGATCTGCTCTTCGCCTCGGCTCTCGGGATGCTGTTGCTGGCCCGGGTGCGTGAATCGCGCACTCTGTGGCTGTTGCGGGGCTGGCTGTTTCTGGTGGCCCTCGTCTGGGTCGTGCAGCGCTTCGCCAACCTGCCCCTCACCACCCGCCTGCTGGAGGCGGTTGTTCTGGGCTGCAGCCTGGCCCTGGCGATCCTGTGGCAGGGGGAGCTCAGGCGCCTGATGGAGCTGCTGGGCACTGGTCGCCTCGACGTGCTGCTGGGAAATCAGGTTGTCGACCAGGAGATGTCGGGCGCGGTGGCGATGCTCACTGAGGCGGCCGGCCTCCTCTCCCAGGGCCGCCGGGGCGCCTTGATCCTGGTGGATCTGGGCAGCGATCTGCGCCCTGAAGACTTTCTCAACCCCGGCATCGAGCTCGACGCCATGCTCTCGGTGGATCTGGTGCTGAACCTGTTCGCCGCCGATACCCCCCTGCACGATGGGGCCCTGCTCGTTCGCGGCAGCCGGATCCTCTCGGCTGGGGTGATCCTGCCCCTGTCCCGCCAGGGCATCACCCGCTACGGCACCCGCCACCTGGCGGCCCTGGGCATCACCGAACGCTTCGATCGCTGCCTCTGCATCGTGGTTTCCGAGGAGACCGGCACCCTTTCCCTGGCCCGCCAGGGCAAGCTGGAGCGGCCGATCACCAGCAGCCGTCTGCGTGAGCTGTTGACGGCCGCTCTGGCGCCCTCCTCCACCAAAAGCCCGGCCAAGAGTCCCGGAGGTTCGGTGGTGCCGCTTCCCACTGGACGTACCGTGGCCGAGGACACGCCCGAATCCCGCGCATGAGTCGCTCTCCGGCGACCACCGACCCGATCCAGGTTTCAGCCCAGCCCTCCGAGCTGCTGCCGGCCTGCCTGGATCCCGCCCGGTTGCCGGCCCATGTGGCCGTGATCATGGATGGCAACGGCCGCTGGGCCCGTCAGCGCTGTCTGCCGCGGATGATGGGGCACCGCGAGGGGGTGGAAGCCCTCAAGCGCACCCTGCGTCTCTGCAGCGACTGGGGCATTGGTGCCCTCACCGTCTACGCCTTCTCCACCGAGAACTGGAACCGGCCCGGCGAGGAAGTGACCTTCCTGATGCACCTGTTCGAGCGGGTGCTCGCCCGTGAACTCCAGGCCCTGGAGCGCGAGCGGGTGCGCATCCGCTTCCTGGGCGACCTGGAGCAGTTACCGGAGGGGCTGCAGGAACGGATTGCCGCCGCCGAGGCCCGCACCGCAGCCAACACCGGCATCCACTTCAACGTCTGCACGAACTACGGCGGACGGCGGGAGCTGGTGCATGCGGCCAGGCGCCTGGCTGAACGTGCAGCCCGCGGTGAACTCGACCCCGCACAGATCGATGAGGCCCACTTCGAGGCCGAACTGCTCACCGCAGGCGAGGTGGATCCCGATCTGCTGATCCGCAGCAGCGGCGAGTACCGCATCAGCAATTTCCTGCTCTGGCAACTGGCCTACGCCGAGATCCACATCACCGATGTGCTCTGGCCCGATTTCAATGAGCAGTCCCTGCTGCGGGCCGTGCTGGATTACCAGGGCCGTCAACGGCGCTTCGGTGGGGTCGAGCCCCTGCTTCCCCCCAGCGCCTGACCCCCACTCTTCTCCCACTCCCTGCCCCTTTGACCACGACGACACGCCCCACGGCCGCCGCCGCTTCGGCCCCAGACCTGCGCCACGACTGGAGCCGCGGCGAGATCCAGGAGCTGCTGGAGATGCCGCTGATCGACCTGCTCTGGCGAGCCCAGACCGTGCACCGGGCCGCCAATCCGGGCTACCGGGTACAGCTCGCTTCGCTGCTCAGTGTCAAGACCGGCGGTTGCGAGGAGGACTGCGCCTACTGCCCCCAGTCGATGCACAACAGCAGCGATGTGAGCGGGCGGCCGGAGCTGGAGGTGGAGCCTGTGCTGGCGCGGGCGCGGGCCGCCAAGGCGGTGGGTGCCCATCGCTTCTGCATGGGCTGGGCCTGGCGCGACATCCGCGATGGCGCCCCCTTCGAGGCGATGCTGGCGATGGTGCGCGGCGTGCGGGAGCTGGGGCTGGAGGCCTGTGTGACCGCCGGCATGCTCACCGACGCCCAGGCCGAGCGCCTGGCGGCGGCTGGCCTCACCGCCTACAACCACAACCTCGACACCAGTCCGGAGCACTACGAGCGGATCATCACCACCCGCACCTACCAGGAGCGGCTGGAAACCCTGGCCCGGGTACGGCGGTCGGGGATCACACTCTGCTGCGGCGGCATCATCGGCCTTGGGGAGACCACCAGCGATCGCGCCGGCCTGCTGCAGGTGCTCGCCAGCCTCGACCCCCATCCCGAGAGCGTGCCGATCAACGCCCTGGTGGCGGTGGAGGGCACACCGCTGGAGCAACAACCGCCGATTGATCCACTGGAGCTGGTGCGGATGGTGGCCACCGCACGCATCCTGATGCCCTTCAGCCGGGTGCGCCTGAGCGCCGGCCGTGAACAGCTCAGCCGGGAGGCCCAGATCCTCTGCCTGCAGGCGGGGGCTGATTCAATTTTCTACGGAGACACCCTGCTCACCACCGGCAACCCTGATGTGGACTCCGACCGGGCGCTGCTGGCGGCAGCGGGGGTGAACGCCCTGGAGGTGCCCCCTGGCTGAGGCTGCCTCTGGTCGGAGCGAAGCACCAGCGGTCCAGCAGGTGACGGCCTTCTACCGTTTCGCGTCTCTGAACGCCGACATCCTCCCCGCCCTGCGCGAACGGCTGCAGCAGCTAGGCCGCGCCGCCGGAGTTCATGGCACGGTGCTGCTGGCCGAGGAGGGGGTGAACGGCACGATCAGTGGTACGCCAGCGGCGGTCGCGAGCCTGCTGGCGGCGCTCCAGGCAGGCGCCGGCCTCGATGCATTGGAGCTGAAGACCAGCTGGAGCACCGTGGCCAGCTTTGAGCGGCTCAAGGTGCGCCTGAAGCGGGAGATCGTCACCCTGGGAATCGAGGGGCTCGATCCGACCCAGGGGGCGGGAACCAACGTGCCGCCCGAGGCCTGGAATGCCTTGATCGACGATCCCACCACCTTGGTGATCGACACGCGCAACGCCTACGAGGTGGCGATCGGCAGTTTCGATCGGGCAGTCGATCCCGGCACAGCAAGCTTCCGCGACTTTCCGGCCTGGGTGGAGAAGGAGCTGCGCCCCCTGGTGAAGGAGCGACGGCCCGAGCGCCTGGCCCTCTTCTGCACTGGCGGCATCCGCTGCGAGAAGGCCACCGCCTACCTGCGCCAGCAGGGCTTCAGCGGCGTGCACCAGCTACAGGGCGGCATCCTGCGCTACCTCGAAGCCATCCCTGAAGCACGCAGCCGCTGGCAGGGCGAGTGCTATGTGTTCGATCGGCGCGTGGCCCTCAACCACCGGCTCGAACCCGGCAGCCACAGCCAGTGCCACGCCTGCGGTCTGCCCCTTGGCCCGGAGGATCGCGCCCTGGAGAGCTACGTGGAGGGAGTGAGCTGCCGCCACTGCCTCAGCCGCTTCAGCGACTCCGACCGCCGGCGTTTTGCCGAGCGTCAGCGCCAGATGCTGATGCAGAGGGAGCGCCGCGCCCAGGCGGGTCAGCCTCGGCATCAGCCCCGCAAGCTGATCGCCATGGCCGAGCCCTCCCTGCAGCAGTGGCACCCTGAGAGCTACGAGGCCATGGGCCGCTTCGTCTCGGATCTGGGGGGCCCGGTGCTGGCGCTGCTGGATCCTCAGCCCGACGAGCGCGTGCTGGATCTCGGCTGCGGCGATGGGGCGCTCACCGAGCAGCTGGTGGCACTGGGGGCGCGTGTGATCGGTGTCGACGCCAGCGCCGCGATGGTGGCGGGCGCACGCGCCCGGGGGCTGGAGGCCCAGGTGTTGGATGGCCAGGAGTTGACGTTTGAGGCCGCCTTCGAGGCGGTCTTCTCCAATGCCGCCCTGCATTGGATGCTGCAGCCCGAACGCGTGATCGCCGGGGTGCACCGAGCCCTGCTGCCGGGGGGGCGATTCGTGGCCGAGATGGGAGGCCACGGCAACGTAGCCGCGATCCACGGCGCCCTTGAGCGGGCCTTGGATGCGAGGGGGCTGAGGTCACCCCACGACACCTTCTTCCCCACCCCCGAGCACTACGGCGCACTGCTGGAGGCGGGAGGCTTTGGAGTGGAATCGATCACCCTGATTCCCCGCCCGACGCCCCTGCCCGGCGATCCAGGCGACTGGATCACCACCTTTGCCCAGGGATTCCTGGCACCATTGCCCCCCGAGGAGCGTCCGGCCTTGGTGGCTGAGGTGGTGGAAGCCTTGCGGCCTCAGTTGCTCGGAGCCGATGGCTGCTGGCGCGCGGATTATGTGCGCCTGCGCTTTCGCGCCATCCGCCGGTAGGAGGCCAAACCATGAGCGAGCAGACTTTGCCCACCACAGCAGAGGGAATCGAGGCGCTGGTGACGGCCTTCGAAGCTTCCACCCTGCCCCGAGCCCGTTGGACCCACGAAGCCCATCTGGCCGTGGCCCTCTGGACCCTCGTGCAGCGGCCGTTCAACGCCGCTCTCGAACACCTGCGCTCCCGCATCCGCGCCTACAACGACGCCACAGGCTCCGGCAACACCGATCACTCCGGCTACCACGAAACCCTCACCGTCCACTTCCTGCGGGGGGTGAGTGGGCACATCGCTCGCCACCCCGGCTGGCCCCTGATGGATTCCCTGGCCGCCTTGCTGGCCTCGCCCCTGGGGGAGCGCGACTGGCCCCTGGCGGCCTACAGCCGCGCACGTCTGGAGTCGATTGAGGCGCGCCGCAACTGGCTGGAGCCCGACCGGGGCGCCATGGCCATCTGGGCCGCCGGGGGGCCACCTCGCTACCAGGCCAGCAACTACCCCGCCCCGTTCGCTGCCCTGATGAAGGGCCGGGAGAAGCGTGTGCTGGGGGAGGCCTTCGGTCTGCGCCACTTCGGCGTCAACCAAACCCGGTTGAGGCCCGGGGCCCGCACCGCCCTACGCCATGCCCACAGCCAACAGGACGAATTCGTCTACGTGCTCGAGGGTCACCCGACCTTGATCACCGATGACGGCGAACGAGAACTGGCACCGGGACTGGCGGCGGGCTTTGCTGCCGGGACTGGGAACGCTCACCACCTGATCAACGGCACGGCGGTGGATGTGGTGCTGCTGGAGATCGGCGATCGCACCCCCGGCGAGCAGGTCGACTATCCAAACGAGGACCTTCAGGCCCGGTGGCTCGACGGCGGCTGGCGCTTCAGCCACAAGGATGGGACCCCCTGGTGACGCGGTCTGTGCCCAGGACGGATCGACCGATCCTCTACAGCTTCCGCCGCTGCCCCTATGCGATCCGGGCCCGGCTGGCCCTGGCGGCAGCGGGTCTACAGCCCGGCCGCGATCTGGAGCTGCGGGAGGTGAACCTCAAGGCCAAGCCCCCCGAACTGCTGGAGGCCTCCGCGAAGGGCACGGTGCCGGTGCTCGTGCTGCCGGCGGGCCGCGTGATCGATCAGAGCCTGGCGGTGATGCGCTGGGCCCTGGAGCACCACGACCCCGGCGATCTGCGACGGCGGGCCGACACAGCTGGCCAGGCGGCCCGGCGGGCGTTGATCGAGGCGTTGATCGCCAGCAACGACGGCCCCTTCAAGCACCACCTCGACCGCTTCAAGTACGCCGGCCGCCACCCCGGCGTCGACCCCGAGGAGCATCGTTCGGCGGCCCTGATGATCCTGCGCGACTGGAACGCCCGGTTGCCCGAGCTGGGGGATCGGCCTTCCCTGGCGGATCTGGCCCTGCTGCCCTTCGTGCGCCAGTTCCGCCTGGCGGATCCGGAGGGGTTCGACAGCGCCGAGGGCCTCACGACGGTGCAGGCGTGGCTTGGGCGGTTCCTCGCCAGCCACGAGCTGGCGGCGGTAATGGCCCCGCCCTGGGCACAGCGAGCCGCCTGGCGCTCGCCGCGCTGGCTGTATCACCTGGCCCTGGCCCCGGAATGGCGCGCCGGCAGGAGCGAGGGGGTCTACCGCCGCTCCAGCCGCGGCCTGAGCCTGGAGGAGGTGGGCTTCATCCACGCCAGCCACAGCCATCAGCTCGAGGCCACCCACCGGCGCTTCTACGCCGATGCGGCCGATGTGCTGCTGCTCACGATCGATGCCGGGCGCCTGGCTGCGTCCGGCATCGCCGTGGTGGAGGAGCCGGCCCCCGGGAGTGGCGAGCTCTTCCCCCACATCCGGGGCCCTCTGCCGCTGGCGGCGGTGCTGGCCTGGGAGCCGTTCCCCGCATGAGCCACCTGGCGGAGCTGGAGACGTGGGGTGCGCTGCAGGGATTGCAGCTGCGTCTGCAGGTGAGCGGACCCGCGGCGCTGCGGGGGTTGCGGGTGGGGGTGGCCCGCCGCGGGCCCGAGGGCGGCCCCCAGCTGCTGGGGGACCTCAAGGGCTGGGCTATTCCCACCCCCGGCGGCCTTCATCTCGACACCCTGCGGATCCAGGTGCCGCGCGGCGAGCCGGCCGCCGCCCAAGTGGGTCCGTTGATCTGGGCCGCCACATTCGCCTGGGCGCTGGAGCACACCCCCTGCCGCCACGCCGCGCTGCTGGCCATCCGCGACGACGAGCACCAGCACCGCCGCCTGGTGCGCTACTTCCGCCGGCTGGGCTTTGAGCCGAAGCGGGAGCTGGGCGCGGGCGCCCTCGATCTGCCGCAGCGGCTGCTCTGGGGCGGCGCGGGCCTGCTGATGCTGGGCGAGTGCGCCGAGGGTCTGCGGCGCTGTGAGCGCAGGCTTGGCCTGAGGAGTGTATGAACCGTTGCAGCCTTCATTCGATCACGTCCAGTTGCATCAGAAGAGGGGCCTGGTTCAGCCTGCGATCGAAACAGGCCAGGATGACTCGATCGGTGGCGTGCTCCTGAAGGGTGTGGACAGCGGCCAGCTGAACGCTGTCGTAGCCCCGAAGAGCAAAGGCATCGGCGAAGGTTCCGGCCTTCTCAACCAGCGCCTGGTTGATCTCCACGATGGCGAAGTGGTTCCAGATCTGGATTAATGCGTGGCGGGCCTGCTGCAACTCCCGCTGGTTGGCACCCTTGACACGACTGCGTTGCGCCAGGGCCGCCATTGCTTCTGCCCAGGCAATTCGGCAGACCGCGAGGCCTTCGGCGCGATCGGCTGCCTGAGCCACCCGATCACTGCCTTCCTCTTTCACAACGAGCTTCACCAGAGCCGAGGTGTCACAAAAGATGAGCACGTGTCAGCCTCGGCCTTCCAGGACCAGAGCACTCAATGAGGGCCCTTCGCCTGTGAGTTTTACAGGAGTGGGTAAGTGAGGTTTTTGGCCGTCCCAACTGACGAGGCCTGCTTCGATGGCTGACTGCAGTGGGGAGTGACTGCTGCTGGCTCGGGAGAGGCCGGTGAGGCGGGCAATGGGGCGTCGATGGGACGTGATCTCCAGTACTTCGCCGGCCTCGACACGGGCAAGCCACTGGGAGAGGTGGGTTTTGAGCTCCCGCACGGGTACCTGGGTTGCGACCACATCGGTCATCGCATCTGCAGCTGATGTGGTCACATACTGGCGAGCAACAGCGAAGGTGGCCTGATCACGGCAGCTCCCCAGGCAGGAAGCGCTGGATGAACACCGCCAGGGCCATGGGCCCGCAACGGCGCTGCCAGCTGGTGCCCCCCAGAAGCCGGCACCAGCACGTCACCTGCAGGCGGGCCTCGGCGCTGTCCAGCAGCTGCACCTGGTAGCGGTACTCGGCATCGGCGGACTGCTCCGAGCTGGTGAGCGCATCCGCCCTGGGCTGTGGCGCAGGGCGGTGGCGAAGCGCCAGGCGGCGCCGGTGTCCAAGGGGGTGTGGCAGCTGATCCAAGCCAGTGCCACCGGTGTCTCATCTCCCTCGGCATGGTGGTGGGGCACCTGGAGCCCCAGCGGCTGATCGGGCTGGATATGGCCCTGCGGGGTTGGCTGGAACTCCCCTGAGTGAGGCCCTCACACCCACGCTGCGCGGAGCAGCTCAGTTGTCGATGAACACCGAATGTGCCGTGCGCACGACCCGTGGATCGGGCTCACCGACGATGTCGTGGTCCTTGTGTTCGTAGTCCAGGGCGTGGAGAACGCTGCGGATGGCGCCGAGACGGGCCCGCCTCTTCTCGTTCGAGTTGATGATCGTCCATGGCGCCACGAGGGTGTCGGTGGCGAGCAGCATCTCGTTGCGCGCCTGGGTGTACGCGTCGTACTTCGTCACGCTGGCCTCATCGATGGGCGATATCTTCCACTGCTTGAGGGGATCCTCGCGGCGGGCGTCGAAACGCAGCTTCTGCCGTCCCCGCGACACGGTGAACCACATCTTGAAGACCATGATTCCACTGCTGACGAGTGACTGTTCGAAGGCGGGAACCTGGCGGAGGAACAGGGCATGC
Source organism: Synechococcus sp. Cruz-7E5 (assembly GCF_024345995.1). Taxonomy (GTDB): domain Bacteria; phylum Cyanobacteriota; class Cyanobacteriia; order PCC-6307; family Cyanobiaceae; genus Regnicoccus_A. Next base: position 9,769 of record NZ_JAGQCE010000021.1, on the reverse strand, counting down.
TCCTGCGGTGTGCAGAAGCCCATCACTTTCTCGACGCCGGCGCGGTTGTACCACGACCTGTCGAACATCGTGATTTCTCCGGCCGATGGCAGGTGCGGGACGTAGCGCTGGAAGTACCACTGGGTCACTTCGGCATCGTTGGGTTTCGCCAGCGCGACATGTTCACTACCGCGAGGGTTCAGGTGCTGGCGGAAGCGCTTGATCGATCCACCCTTGCCCGCCGCATCGCGACCTTCGAACAGAATGACCACGCGCTGTCCGACAGCCTTGATGTGACGCTGCGCCTTGAGCAGTTCGATCTGGAGCGAGACGAGGTCTCGTTTGTAGTCCTTCTTGTCGATCGCCTCGTCGTAGGGAAGATCGTTCTGCATCTCCTCGATCGTCTCGACAGGCGATGGTCGTTGCTTCTTGCTCATGAGCGTTGCGATCGTCCGGCTGCCCCCACACCGGCGAGATGGGCAAGCCAGCCGCTTGAACCGGGCGGAGCGGTCCACGCCCTCCATCAACGGTAGCTCCGAAGGCAAACACCACATCGATATCGAGCTGGATCTGGCCCTGAGGGGTTGGTTGGGACTCCCCTGGGGGAGGCCCTCATACCCACGCCGCACAGAGCAGCTCCGCCTGGGCCAGCACGGTTTTGACAGCCTCTTCCTGCAGATCGGGCGGGTAGCCGTATTTGTTGAGGATGCGTTTCACCAGCACGCGGATCTTGGCGCGGGCGCCTTCGCGCAAGGTCCAGTCGATCGTCACGCTCTTCTTCACCTGGGTGATCAGTTCAGCGGCGATCACTTTGAGCTTGGCGTCGCCCATGGCCGCCGCGGCGCTGTCGTTGGCGGCAAGGGCGTCGTAGAAGGCCACTTCGTCGTCGGTGAGGCCTAAGGACTCGCCGCGCTTGGTGGCGGCATCGAGTTCCTTGGCAAGGGCGATCAGGTCATCGATCACCTCGGCCGTGGTGATGGCGCGGTTGTGGTAGGCGTTGAGGGCTTTCTTGAGCTTCTCGGAGAACACCTGGCTCTGCACCAGGTTGCGCTTGGAGCGCACTTTTAGCTCGTCTTTTAGTAACTTCTCGAGCAGCTCGGCGGCCACGTTCTTGTGCTTGAGGCCCCGCACCTCGGCGAGGAACTGATCGCTGAGGATCGAGATGTCGGGCCTGGGCAGGCCGGCGGCGGTGAACACATCGATCACCTGGCCTTCGGTGGTGATCGCCTTGCTCACAAGCTGGCGGATGGCGGCATCGATCTGTTCGGGCGTTTTGCTGGTGCTGCTGGATTGCTTGGCGAGGGCGGCCTGCAGGGCCTGGAAGAAACTCACGTCGTCGCGAATGGCGGTGGCCTCGTCGCTGGCGGAGCAGAGAGCGAAGGCGCGGGAGAGTTCGGCCACCACCTGCAGCCAACGTTGCTTGCCGTTCTCCTGCTGGAGGATGAACTCCTGGCCGGCGGGTAGGAGCTGCAGGCGCTCGGTGGGGGTGCCGCTGGTCCAGGCCGACCAGTCGAAACCGTGCAGCAGATCAGAGGCGATGCCGTGCTTTTCGAGCATCACGGCGATGGCCTGGGCAACGAGCGGAGCGGGGTCGCCCCGGCCGCCGCTTTCGGTGTAGGTGGCCAGGGCGCGTTTGAGCTGGTCGGCGAGGCCGAGGTAATCCACCACGAGGCCGCCGGGCTTGTCGCGGAATACCCGGTTGACGCGGGCGATGGCCTGCATCAGACCGTGGCCCTGCATCGGCTTGTCGACGTACATGGTGTGCAGGCAGGGCGCATCGAAGCCGGTGAGCCACATGTCGCGCACGATCACGATCTTGAAGGGGTCGGCGGCGTCCTTGAAGCGGTTGGCCAGCTGGCGGCGCGCTTCCTTGCTACGGATGTGGGGCTGCCAGTCGGGCCCGTCTTCGGCGCTGCCGGTCATCACCACCTTGAGGGTGTCGGTGGCCCATTCGGGCCGCAGCTGGATGAGGGCGTTGTAGAGATCCACGCAGATGCGGCGGCTCATGCACACCACCATCGCCTTGCCGTCCATCGCCTCCAGGCGCTTCTCCAGGTGCGCCACCAAGTCGGCGGCCACGAGCGCGAGGCGTTTGGGGTCGCCCACCAGCGCTTCGAGGGCAGCCCATTTGGTTTTCAGCTTTTCCTTCTGCGTGAACTCCTCGCCTTCGGTGATCTCCTCGAACTCCGCATCGAGCCTGGGCAGCTCGGCGGCATTGAGGGAGAGCTTGGAGATGCGGCTCTCGTAGTAGATCGGCACGGTGGCCTTGTCGGCCACGGCGCGTTGGATGTCGTAGATGGAGATGTAATCGCCGAACACGGCGCGGGTGTTGGCGTCGGTCTGCTCGATTGGCGTACCGGTGAAGCCGATGAAGGAGGCGTTGGGCAGGGCATCGCGCAGGTTGCTGCCGAAGCCGTAAGACATTTCACCGGTCTTCTCGTTCACCTTGCCGCCGAAGCCGTACTGGCTGCGGTGCGCTTCATCGGCGATCACCACGATGTTCTGCCGGGCGCTCAGCTCGGGCATGGGTTCGCCCTTGTCCGGCATGAACTTCTGGATGGTGGTGAACACCACGCCACCACTGGCCCGATTGAGCAGCTCCCGCAGCTGCTCGCGACTGGCGGCCTGCACTGGCGTCTGGCCGAGAAGGTCGGCGCAGCGCTGGAACTGGCCGAAGAGCTGGTCGTCGAGATCGTTGCGATCGGTGAGCACCACCAGGGTGGGGTTCTGCATCGCCGGATGGCGCACGATGCGGGCGGCATAGAAGAGCATCGAGAAGCTCTTGCCGCTGCCCTGGGTGTGCCACACCACCCCGGCGCGGCGGTCGCCCGGCCGTCCGCCCAGGCTGCTGGCTGCCGGGCCCAAGCCGCTGGCGCGCACGGTTTCCTTCACAGCCGCATTCACGGCATGGAACTGGTGGTAGCCGGCGATGATCTTGCTCAGGGCGCCGGAATCCGGGTTTTCCTCGAAGACGATGAAGTGCTGCAGCAGATCGAGGAAGCGCGACGGCTCGAACACGCCACGGATGAGCGTTTCCAGCTCCAGAGCCGAGGCTGGTGCGAGGGCTTCGCCCTCGATGCTGCGCCATACCTTGAACCATTCCTGGTTGGCGGTGATCGAGCCGATGCGGGCCTGCAGGCCATCGCTCACCACCAGGGCGGCGTTGAACTGAAGGAGCGAGGGGATCTCGGCTTTATAGGTCTGCAGCTGGGCGTAGGCGCTCCAGATGGTGGCCCCTTCAGCGGCGGCGTTCTTGAGCTCGATCAGGCCCAGGGGCAGGCCATTGAGGAACACCACCAGATCGGGCCGGCGGTGGTGCTGGCCGTCGCTGACGGCGAACTGGTTCACCACCAGCCAGTCGTTGGCGGCAACGGTTGTGAAGTCGACCAGGCGCACATGGTCGCCGGCGATGCTGCCATCGGCCCGGGGGTATTCCACCGGCACCCCCTCCCGCAGCAGGCGGTGGAAGGCGCGATTGGTTTGTACGAGCGAGGGCGTAGCGAGGCGCAAGAGCTTGCGCAGGGCCTCTTCCAGGGCGCCGTCAGGGATGGCGGGATTGATGCGGGCGATGGCCTCGCGCAGGCGGCCCACCAGCACCACCTCGCTGAACGACTCCCGCTCCGCTGCCGGTTCGCCGGGGGTCAGCTGAGGGCCAGGGAGCATTGTGTAGCCCAGCTCCTGGAACCAGCCGAGGGCCGCCTGCTCGACGTCGGCTTCGCTGAGGGTCATGGGGGCGGGAGGCTGGCGCCGGGACACAAGTGTGACGTAGATCTGCACCTGGAGAAGTGTGGCCTGGCAGGAATAAGCTCAAGCGATCTTCTCAATCACTGCTCTGTTGAACCAGGCGGGGATCCGGTCTGTCTTCAACTCCAGCCGCCAGTCATCGGTGATTTCTGCGATCCAGGCGAGCTGTAGGTCGGCGCTGTCGGTTGAGTTGTCGAAGATGAAGGCCCGGTTTGTGTGCTTGATGGCCTCCAACAAGTGCGCCAGCAAGCGGTGGTAGCGGCTGATGATCTCGTCTTCCGGCACGGGATGCCCGCCCAGACCGACGCGGTTGCGCACCCGCGAAACATTGATCTCGGGGTCATCCGTGGCCACGAAGTAGAGATGGAGATTGGATAGCCGATTTGTTTCGCTTTCTCCAGAAGGGCCACCTTGCCGGGATGGGACATGACGGTTTCGCAGGTGAAGCTGGCCCGGCGCTGCAGCAGAAGCTGGCGTAGTACATCAGCCGCCACCGAAGCGAAGTAGGCGTTGACCACCACGCCAGCAAAGACCAGCCGCCCGCCCTCCAACCGCAACATCTGAGCAGGCTCCAGCAACCCTGCCGATCGCAGCAACTCTGAGCCCGTGAAGGCCGGCAAAATCTCCGCTGCGGCGGCGCTGATGCCAAAAGCTCCCAGATCCAGGAAGCCGTTCTCGCGGATGCTCGCCTCGATTTCATCCGGGTTCAAGAACACCCCCAGCCCAGCAAGGACAGCGGCAGCACACCCTTGAGCACGCTTTTCCCTGAGCCATTGGGCCCTGCGAACACCCGCAGCCTGGGTGTAAGCGCAGTCACCTAATGGTGAAGGTGGTACCAGGGATGACCGGAGTGGGAGGCTCGACCGGCTTGAGTTTTTGCTTGCGGCCGTCGGGGAAGACCCGGACGATGAAGCCGTCTTCGCTTTGCAGCACGCTTTGCCCCGAGGCCAGCACCTGTGCGCGCGCAGCAGAGAAGGCTTCACCGGAGGCCAGCGGCAACCGGCTTTCGAGGTCTTGATGCTGGCGTTCCTGTTCCGTCATGGCCCAGCCGTGATGAGTCAAGGTTAGCGGTGCCGCCAGATTCGCTGGCACGTGAGGGTGGGACCTCACGGCTCAGCGTCTGCGGAGGCTGCCGCCGCCGCCCGCTCCAAGTGCTCCATGAGGGTGATCCCGGCGGCATCTTTCCAGTCGAGCCGGCCGTTGGCACTGCGGGCGAGCAGCAGTCTCGCCGCCTGGGACGGCGACTTGAACTCATAGACCTGGAGCAGTTCCACCTGGTTGTCCAGCTTGGCGAGCACGCCCTGCCGATGGAACTGGTGATAGCCGGCGATGATCTTGTGCAGGGCGCCCGAATCCGGGTCTTCCTCGAAGACGATGAAGTGCTGTAGCAGATCAAGAAACCGCTGCGGCTCGAACACGCCACGGATGAGCGTTTCCAGCTCCAAAGCGGTGGCGGGGGCGTGCACCTCGCCATCAATGCTGCGCCACACCTTGAACCACTCCTGGTTAGCGGTGATCGAGCCGATGCGAGCCTGCAACCCATCGCTCACCACCAGGGCGGCGTTGGTCTGAAGGAGCGAGGGAATCTCGGCCTTGTAGGTCTGCAGCTGGGCGTAGGCATTCCAGATGGTGGCGCTACCATTGAGGAACACCATCAGGTTGGCCCGGCGGTTGTGCTGGCCGTCGCTCACCGAGAACTGGTTCACAACCAGCCAGTCGATGGCAGGAGCGGTAGCGAAATCCACCAGCCGCACATCGTCGCCGGCGATGCTGCCATCGGGTCGGTGGATAGCCACTGGCACGCCATCACGGACGAGGCGGTAGAAGGTGCAGTTGGTTGCACGAGCGAGGCTGTGGCAAGGCGCAGCAGCTTGCGGAGAGCCTCTTCGCGGGCATCGACAATGTCCATTGCGAACACTTAGGAGGTCTAAAGGACTGCCGCAGACTTGTTGCTCAGAGGCTCATTCGGCGAAACCAGCGGAACTCGCCCCCGTGACAGCCAAAGAACCTGGCAGGAGGCCACACTTAAAGCTTGCTATGTGCTACATTCAAATTGGATTCTGGCTTGGCTTGGGTCATGGCATCAGCTAAAAAAAAATCAATACCTTGCCGCAGCTTTTCTTTTTATTAGCTTGACTACCGTGAGCGGCAACCCTGGGCTTGCCTACCAAGCCAAGTCAAATCTTTCATTACCCATCACTAGTTTCTCAAATCCCAAAGAATCCCTATCTCACCAAGCAAATAGCAACAATACCAGCAATCAGGATTTGAGCTTTACGATTGCCCAACAAATTCAAAGGAATGCAAGCGGACAACGAATAAAGCCTAATGGATGCACTTACGACTTACGAGGGCGCGGACCCATCGCTGGCGACAAAGGATCCGTAGAGCTCATTAATAAAGCAGGATATACCGTAGAATATGGGTTCGCATACTTTCCAGCATCACCCAAACAGATAGCATTACCAGGGGGGGCAACAATTCCGGTGCCGGAATCAAGTAGTGGGCAGCTCGTTGGCGCCAATGCAATGTGGAGCAGAAAGACTTTCAGCATCCCGGAAGAAACAGCAAAACACGTTAATCTCACGGTGCGCCCTGTTGGCCGGAAAGAACCAGTCATCAAATTAAGCTTTAATCCTTGTGATCGTGTCTGCCTATATACTCATGGAACAATCTTCAATCCGAGTTTCACGCGTACAGATGCAATTTACGCCAATAAGATGGATGCACTAGGAAGGAATAGCAGAGGCTATCACTGCGAATGAGACAACATCCTTATGCAGTGCATGCATGCCAGGGAGTCTCTTGGAATGTTGGCTTTCATTCAGTCAATTGACTAGCGGCCACTATGTTGAGAATCGGCCTCATGCAGACCTGGTAGTCGCTTCGTGATCCAGAGATTGAAGATGCGCCTATCAGGATGCCATGGATGATCCGTTACAAGAGGACCACACATCGACTCATGGCGTTTTCAACCGGTCAGTTGGCGTCTTCCCTGACCGTCAACCGCTGTTGGTAAGCATTGCTGAGTTCAGAATTTTCATGATGCCCGGCCAACGCAGAATGCTTCCAGAGGCATCTGAGGTCAGGCCACTGGAACCCGGCATCAGGAGTTCCTGGGGTTCCTGCACCCTGATCGAGAGCTCCATGCCCGAGATGCTGGACTGAACCTGATCGTGAACAACACCTGCACTCACAAGCACACCAAGGTTGGTCGTGGCTGGCACAGCGTCCCTGCTTCCATGTGCACTCCATCCACACCTATGACTCCTGGCTGAACCAGGTTGAGCGCTGGTTTGGGATCATCACTCAGCGGGCCATCCGACGGGGCAGCTTCTCCAGCGTTGTGGGCTTGATAGCGCGTATCGAGCAGTTCGTGGCGGTCCAGTTCAACAGGGCCTTAGTCTTGTTGAACTGGACCGCCACAGGGAAGTCAATCCTGGAGAAGCTGCAGCAACTGTCTCGCGTCAAGCCCCTTGGCCGTTTGGCGTCAATCAAGTTGGCCGGTGAGGCCCCCTGAGCTGCTCCGCGGTTGCCTGTGACGACAACCTCTTTCCGTCGACACGAAATCTTGCCCATCTCCGGGCAGATCCCCTGCCTTGATTACTGTCTGCTGATCGGCACCAGGCGTCAATCAAGTTGGCCCCTCGCTTTGCATCAACAACTTGTTACCCATTTCAATTGACGCCTGGTAACACTGGCTTCTGCACGCTTTCACCTTCCTGCAGGCTTGGAGGCCCGGCCACCGCCAGAGCGGCCATCTCGTTCTCGATCCATTGCAGCCGGTAACCGCGCAGGCGCCGCTGCAGGGTGCGCAGGTGGCGTGGGCTGTAGCGCTCCGGGTTGTGATCGATCAGCCGCTCCAGCAGCGTCTTGGCCCTGAGCTGGGGCTCGGCCTGCAGCCATTGTTCGATCCGCTCCACATCCGGTTCAAACGGATCGGGCCTGCTGCGTTTGCCGATGCGTGGCTTGGGTTTGCGACGCCTGGGCTGGTTGTTCTGCCAGAGGTCCTGCAGGCCGCCCAGGAACACCTCCAGCGATCGGTTCTCCGCAGCCAGATCCCTCTCCGTTCGGCTGGCTTGCAAGGCAGAGCCCTCCTCAGCGCTGGCCAGCACCGCCAACTGGCCCTGGCAGCGGCGAATCGTGGCGAGCAAGGCCACCGGGTCACTGCGGCGCCGTAGCTCCCGCCAGGGTTCGGCCGTCTCCTCGCTCAGCACGCCACTGGCCAGCAACCGCTGCAGGGGCGTTCGCGGTGGGTGGTGCTGCCGCTTGATCCGGCCGCCGTCGCGCTCACTGCTTTTGAGCTTGAACGATGGCTGGAACAGGTTGGTGAACAGCCGCAGCGCGCCGTACAGCTCGCCCAGCACCTGGGCCGCCTCCAAACCCTCCAGCCGCTGGTAGCCCACCACCCGGCGCACCAGCATCCCGTTCTTCTGCTCCACCCAGGCCTGGTCATTGCTCTGGTACGCCCGCGATCGGGTGAGCACGATCTGGTGGCCCGGCCGGTCACACCAGGCCTCCATCAGGCTGTTCATGAACACCGGGTCGTTGTCGGCATCGATCCCCCGTAGTGGAAACGGCAGTTGCCGGCGGATCAGCTGCAGGGCCGTGAGCACCACCGCGCCATCGCGCACCAGGATCGGCAGGCTTTCGCTCCAGCCCGTGGCGATATCCGTGGCCATCAGAGTCCAAAGAAAGGGGCCCTGCATGCGGCCGCCGCAGTGGGCCACCAGATCGATTTCCAGCCAGCCAGGCTCCCTGTGATTGCTCCAGCCCTTGAACGTGCGCACCGGCACCCGCCGCCGCACGGAGCTGTAGGCCCGCGGCGGCCGCCGCCAGTTGTTGGCAGCGCTGGCCTTGCGGATCGGTCCCAGCAGCCGATCGATCGTGGCGCTGCTCATTACCAGCACCTGCTCACGCACCGCAGGCTCCAGGCTCAGATGGCCGTGTTGCTCCAGCGATTCCACCAGCAGCGGTAGCAGGGCCACCAGGCGCTTGCCACACAGCCGATCACTGGCCTCCCATAGCGGCACCAATGCCGCTGTTGCTTCCGGGCCATAGCGGCGCCGGGGATGGGGCTTGAGGGCCGCCTGATCGAGCGGCCCTTCTGATTCGGCGGGGGCAACAGCCTGGCGATTGAGCAGCCGCAACAGCGATTTGCGGTGATACCCCGTGATCGCCTCCAGCTCGTCCAGCAATCTCCGCTTACCGGCAGCACTCAGGCCCCCGTAGCGCTGGCGGGCCGCCTCCATCGCGGCCCGTCTGCGCTGCGGATCAGGGCCGGCCGCTCGAACCTCACGCCTCCCGGCCACAGCACCGCTCGGCATGACCTCCTCCTTGCGCCAAACATTGATGCAACAACCTTACGCAAGTAACCCAAGTAACGATGCAATGCGCCGGTCAACCTGATTGTCGCCGGACAAGCAACTTTACTCACAAATCTCCGGGACGCGAAACTAGCAATCGCTATCCGCCTTCAAGGATTTTGCAGGATTGAAGATTGTGCCTGTTAATACAAAGCAATTTCTGCTGTTTGAGGGTATAACTTGACGGAATATATTTGGGTCACCAATCTTGCCAAGAGCATCAACTGCGAATACTATGCCTACCGCGTTTGGCTGGATGAAAACTTCTTTATCCATGCCTAAAGCCAATGTTCCCCCCTCAAACACAGGCGCCGCCTTCCCAAGTAAAATATAAATTAAGGACCATTTAGCAACATAACCGCCTTGATTAGAAAGAGATATAAATATATCCTTAGGCGTGGGCTTTGGGGCTTCTGGAAAGGGAAGACCAACTTTTTCCAACCAGGGTCCTGTTGTGGGCTCCTTGAAAATTAGATTATTGTACTGCTGTGGGGTAAAAGAATTAACAGCAACCTGGCCTTTCCAAATGTAGGTTTTACTTACAGTGGCACCGCTAAGGAAGCTCTGGTCTACAGGGGTTTTAAAGGCATCTGAGGCCAGAAATCCCCGCCTGAGTGTTCTGTTGGGCTCAGGGAGAGCTCTGCGTTCATTCAGAGGCTTTTCGCCCGCTTTCTGGTTGC
>NZ_JAGQCE010000020.1 GCF_024345995.1 Synechococcus sp. Cruz-7E5 | reverse complement strand
GCTTCTTGGCCGTGGATTGCTCGTAGTCGCCGAATCCCAGCTGCTTGCCACCCATCAGCCCAGTCCTGGTCAGTGATCACAGGACCATTGTCCCGTGATCGGGCTGGGTTTTCCAGGGTTTCCCTAAAACCAAGACTTGAAGAAAGCCCGACTGGCGTGAGCCATACTTTGCAGGAGTCTTGATCTCTGTCAACGCGAACATTGGGAGGTTCACTTGGTTCGTGACTGAAAAAGTAGAACCTGTACGGGCCACTTCTGAGGATTGTCGGCATCCGTGTTCGCCACCGCCACATCAATGATAGCCACCACGCACCTTCTGTACAGCCAACTATTCGCTGAGCGAATAGTTAGCCTGAAAATATTTCATGAAGCCGCTACCAATAAGCTGGATTCTTGAACGCAGTGACGCATGTTGGGCGATCCTTGAACACCGGGATTGGCGATGCGGTAAGCGACTGCCCAAGCCAACCAAATGGCATGGACAGTTTCATCGGAGCCTTGAGGCAATCCTCGCTCAAAGATAAGAAACCAACATCACCATAGAAATCCGGATCACCGTAGGTGACAGCAATCTCGGCGCCGCGCGCCCGCATGCTGTTGAGGCCAAACTCAATTAGCTTCTTCCCAATCCCTTGCCCTTGTCGTGATGTCAGAACCGCAACTGGGGAAAGCATGTAAACCCGCGCTGGCGATTCGAAGGTGAGCTTGGAGAAGAATATTGCCCCTACGGCGGCATCACTTTCGATTGCAACAAAGCAGAAAACGCTTTCGTCGTCGATGGACTCAGCAAGCTCCGCAGCGAGTGCTGCAATTGATTCGCCCTCCGCTTCGCCTTCGGATGACGTAAAGCAGGACCGGAAAAGATCCGCCAGCTCTTGACTGTACTTTCTATCAATGCTTCGGAACTCCACGCTCTGTCCTCTTCAATATACTGCCGAACTGTCCGGGTTCGCTCTATGCAGCCTGACAGTATTTCGACGGGTCCGGTATCCACTCCCTGACAAGACCGTGTGGCAGTATAAGAACGCTTAGACTCCCCAGCCGATGACTGAAATCGCTTACAGCATAGGGTCATTTCTGGCATTGCCCCATCGCTCAAGGGAACTTAGGCGGGTCCGCGAAACAAATGTTTGTTCAGCTACAAAAGGTCTGCTGGGCTCGTCACCCCACAGGGGCCGCGATTCAGCACATGGGTATAGATCATCGTCGTCTTCACGTCACTGTGACCCAGCAACTCCTGAATGGTTCGAATGTCATGGCCACGCTCCAGGAGGTGTGTGGCAAACGAATGCCGAAAGGTGTGACAACTGGCCTGCTTGTTGATTCCTGCGCTCAGCATGGCTCGTTTCACGGCCTTCTGGATCAGGGATGGGTCGATGTGGTGCCTGCCTTCGGTTCGTTCCTTCTGATCGCGCCAGCGGTGAGCCTGCGGAAACACCCATTGCCAGGCCCACTCCGAAGCTGCGGTCGGATCCTTGCGTCCCAGTGCCAGGGGCAACATCACACGGCCCCACCCGGCCGCCGGATCAGCCCGATGCATCTCCTGGACGCCCAGTAGATGGCCCTGCATAGGCTCCACCAGACTGGCTGGAAACACGGTGACCCGGTCCTTGTCACCCTTGCCGCTGCGAACGGTCAGCTGCCGGGCCTGGCAGTCCACATCCTTGATCCGTAGCCGCAGGACTTGCATCAGCCGCAGACCGCTGCCGTAGAACAGCTGCGCCACGAGCTGCTCCCTCCAGGTTCCCCACATCTCCGCCCAGCACCGTCCGGTAGAGAAACAGCAAGGCCGAAAGCGCCTGGTTCTGCGTTCAACGCAAATCCACTTTCAGGGCTCACCGCTCGGTCCCTCCCGAGCCCGCGTCAGTGTTGCCTCCAACTCCCGCCGCCACTCGCCCGGGGCGAATGAATGCCAGCGGCCATGGCCGGGGAGCAGCCAGCGCACGTCCAGATCGAGCAGCCGCTCCACCGACCGCAGCTGCTCCTCCCAGTTCCACCAGCAAACGCGGCGGGAGGCCACCACACCCGGCGGATCCACACCCCACCAGAGGTGGTCGCCGCTGAACAGCACCTGATCGGCGAACAGCACCGCCACAGAGCCGACTGTGTGTCCCGGCACCGGAATCACCAGCAGATCGTCATCGAGCTGCAGGCGCTCCGTGCCCTCGAAGCGGTGCTCCGCCTGCGGCACTGCCGAAGCATCGGCGCCGTGAATCCAGCGCTCGGCGCCGAATCGCCGGGCCCAGGCCTGGTGATCGGCCACGTCATCGCGGTGGCTGAGCAGAATCCGGCCCACGCCGCCCATGGCCTCGATCCGGCGGGCCAGGGCCGCGCTCCAGCGCGGGGAATCGATCAGCACGTTGTCGGGGCTGCCATCTGGTCGCCGTCGCGTGATCAGCCAGCTGCTGGCCCCGAAGCTCTTGCGCGACGCCCAGCCGCAGTAGTGCACCTCCCCCCGCGGCAGGCTCGCCACCAGCGTCGGGAAGCCATCAGCCGGCGTCTGCGCCAGCAGCTCCCGGGTGGCGCCGATGGCCGCTACCGGACAGGCCTGCAGCGCCAGCAGAGCTGCCCGGGTCTCCTCCTCCCCGGCCGGCTGGGCCCACACATGCGAGGTGTTGCAGCTGGGAGCGAAATGGGCCGGATCGAACTGCCAGCAGGTGCCGCAGTCGATGCAGCTGCGATCCACATAGAAGGGACCGTCCACATTGACGGCCAGACGCTCGGCGACACGGGCCATGGCCAGACTCCAGGACCAATCCAGCCTGGCGAGCGCGGACCATCAGCGGCCGCTGATCCGGTCGCTCGGCATACTTTCTCCATGACCATTTCCGGCAGCGGCGCCGCCTTCGGCGGCAGCCCCATCACCACCCAGCTGGGCCAGCAGGGCCTGGGGCAGCAGCCCTGGTGGGTGGAGCAGTGGATGGAGCTGATCAACTCCTACCGCTACAAGAAACGACTTGAGCGCGCCTGGTCGTATGTGCGTGAGGGCAACGTGCTCTCGATCCGCTTCGAGGGCAGGCGGGTTCATGCCCGCGTGCAGGGCACCGAGGAGGAGCCCTACAAGGTGAAACTCTGGCTGGATGTGCTCAGCGACGACGACTGGGGCTACGTACTCGAGGCCCTCGGCCAGAAGGCCCGCTGGTCGGCCCAGCTGCTGGCCGGGGTGATGCCCCAGGACATCGAGCGCGCCTTCGCCGCCAGCGGCCGCCGCCTTTTTCCCTTCAAGCTCCAGGAGGTGCGTAGCGAGTGCAGCTGCCCCGACAAGGCCAACCCCTGCAAGCACGTCAGCGCCGTCTACTACCTGATGGGTGATCGCTTCAGCGAAGACCCCTTCGTGCTCTTCCAGCTGCGCGGCCGCTCCAGAACCCAGCTGCTCTCCGACCTGGCCAAGCGCAGACGGAAACAGCTGGCTGCAGCCGCAGGCGGCCGGCGCCAGGCCGCCGTTCACGTGCTCCACCCTGTCCACCCAGCCGTGAGCGACCCGAGCCGCTGGTGGTCGTACGCATCGGCCCTGGATCCGGATCTGGTGGTGATCACGCCGGCCATGGAAGGGGAGAGCGGGCTCGATGAGGCTGGTGAGCTGCCCCTGGCCCACGAACCCCTCTTCCCAGACGCCAACAGCCGCTTCCTCTCCCTGCTGCAGGCCCAGGCCAGCCGGGTGAGCCAGCTGGCCCTGGCCCAGGCCATGGGTGGCGGCAACAGCGATGCCGCTGACTGAGCCCGGGCCGTCCCCCGGCGAAGCTCCCTGGCTCAGCCCCGCTGGGATCGAGCGGACCCGCTGGCTGCTGGCCTCGCACCAGCGGGCCTTCGGACGGCCCCTGATCGCCACCTTCACCCCGGCCCCGTCAGGGCCATCCCCCGGTGAAGCGAGGCAGCGGGCCCAGGAGCTGTTCGCCGCCGCCACCGTGGTGCTCGCTCACGACGGCAGTGTGGACCGGCCTGATCACGACCCCCGCCTGATCTACGCCAATCGCTCCGCCCTGGCGCTCTGGCGCCGCCCCTGGCACGAGATGGTGGGCATGCCTTCCCGGCTCACGGCGGAGCCAGCTGAGCGCTCAAGCCGAGCCCGCCTGCTGACCAGCGCCCGGGCCCTGGAGGCGATCAGCGGTTACACCGGCATCCGCATCGACAGCCACGGCCGTCGCTTTGTGATCAGCCGCGCCCGCCTCTGGACCCTGCGCGATCGCGACGGCCGCGATTGCGGTCAGGCCGCTGCCTTCTCCAACTGGTGGTGGCTTCCGACTTAGCGCTTGGCTGCAACTCCTGGCTGCAACTTTTGTCGGTTCTCCCCCCTGCTCTGGTGTAGAGACCGACCCAGGCGTGCAGCCCGTACCGAGATGGACGGTTTCTGCCCTCCAGGATCTCATCTAGATCAGCCACATTGATTGGACGGGTGATCCGGAAACACCCTGATCATTTATCTGTGAAGGACATCACCATGCTGACCCTGCGCCATTCCCCCTTCGATCTGCTCGAGCGTCTGGAGCAACAGGTCAATCAGGCCGAGCGTGTACCTGCCGCCGAAGTGCATGAAACCGCTGAGGCCTACGTCGTCGTGCTGGAACTGCCCGGAGTCGACAAGGATTCGATCGAAGTCAAGGCCACCGATCGCTCCTTGCTGATCAGTGCCGAGCGCCGCTCCCAGACCAGCAGCGGCAACGACAACGCCAAGGAAGCAGGCCCCATCCACAGCGAATTCCGCTATGGCACCTGGAGCCGCAGCTTCCGTTTTGCAGCCGGCCTGCAGCGGGAAGCCATCGAAGCCCGCTACCGCGATGGCCTGCTGACGGTGACGGCGCCGAAGGCCCAGACCCACAGCACCGTAGTGGTGAAAGTGGAGAGCTGAACGGAATCGGGGGCCGGCTGAACCGGACCCCCGCTGGAGTCGACACGAGGAGAGCTGAGCAAGCCCCGGCCTTCCGGTCGGGGCTTTTTTTGATGTCAGTCCGCCGTGTCGTCGTGGGCGAAGCGGCTGTAGAGGAAATTCAGCGCCTGGTTGCGCAGGTCGTAGTAGAGCGGATCCTCCATGATTTCGCCGATCTCTGCGGCAGGGCCGTTGGCCATCATCACCAGCCGATCAGCCAGGAGCAGGGCCTCATCGATGTCGTGGGTGATCATCAGCACAGTGCACTTCCACTGCGTCAGGAAAGGAGTCCGCTCGGTCTGATTCATCCGCATCTGGGCTTCGATCAGCCCCTTGAGCAAGGCCACCGTGGGCCGGGGATATTTGTCCACCCAGTCGGCCCGTACTGCCAGATACTCCTCGGGGTGGGACCTATGGATCTGGGCGATGATTGCCGGCAGAAAGCCAGCCCCGTCCTCGACGATCCGTGAGGGCCAGCGGTCGCCGGTGGAGAACGCCTGCATCTTGCCGTTGTTCATTCCGAGGAGGGTGTCCGTGGCGGGCATCGTCAGCAGCTACACCTGCTCGTCGGGGTCCACGCCGCCAGCGGCCAGCCAGTAGAGGATTCAGATCTCCTGGTTGGATTTCGTGATGGTGTAGGAGGCCTTGAACTTGCTGCCGTTCTTGACGGCATTGGAGGCGGCGATACCGTTGCTCTGGTTCGTCAGCATCTCCAACCCATAGATCGGCACTTTCTTGCCATCGGTGATCGCACCTTCGCTGATCATCTGGGGCATGGGCATCTGCCACTGACCGCCGTCGATTCCGCCACCGGCGGAACCAAGCACGACGTTGTCGCGGGCAGAAGGCCAGCTGCCCAGCTTGCTGAGGTTCACCTCTAGACCATGCGTGGCGAAATACCCCTTCTCGACGGCCACCACAAGTGGGGCGGCCTCAAGGACTGGAATGAAACCGAGACTGATCGTCTTTGTCTCAAGGCCCTTGTCGTCTGCCACAAACTCGCACTCTGGATATGGTGCTTTTGCTTAGGTTGGTACAGCCCAATCCATGGATTCCAGCTGAAATCCGCCTGCCGTGATGGAGTGTTATCTAGGGAGCAAGGTTGCCCTGGCCACCATGCATGGCAAAGAGCGGGCCATCGCACGCCCCTTCCGCTCCCTGCTTGGCCTCGAGCTGGAGCTCCCGAGGGGGCTCGACACCGATCAGCTGGGCAGCTTCGACGGGCTCGTGCCGCGCGCAGGCGGCGCCGAACAAGCCTGCCTCCGCAAGGCCCGGCTGGGCATAGAGAATCTCGGCCTGCCACTGGGCCTGGCCAGTGAGGGCAGCTTCGGCCCCCACCCGGAGATGCCCTTCCTCGCTGCCGGGCTGGAAGTGATGGTGTTCCTGGATCAGGAGCGCGGTCTGGAGATCTGGGAACGGCTGATCGCCCGGCGCACCAACTTCAATCACCGCTGCGCCGCAGAGCCGGCGGAGCTGGAGGGCTGGCTCACGCAGGTGGGCTTCCCCACCCATGGCCTGATCGTGCGCCCGGAACACCCCTGCAATGGCGCCGAAACGCTTCTGTTCAAAGACTTGCCTGATCACCCGCAACTGGCCGGAGCGATCGACGCCGCTGCGACCGCCTCCAGCAACGGCCGGGCCCTGCTGGAGACCGACATGCGCGCCCACCGCAACCCCACGCGCATGGCCTGCCTACGCACCCTGGCCACCAGGCTGGCGAAACGGATCTCCACGGCCTGCCCCGCCTGCGCGGCCCCTGGCTGGGGGCGACTGGAGGTGGTGCCAGGCCTTCCCTGCAGCTGTTGCGGCATGCCCACGCCCCTGACACACCGTGAACGGTTCGGCTGCGTCAGCTGCTCCCATACCGAGGAGCACCCCCGCCCGGATGGACTGGCTGAGGCGGATCCGCAGCACTGCCCGCTGTGCAATCCCTGAGTGCCACCGCCGTGTGCGCGGCCGCCCGCACCGCCGTCAAGACAACCTGAAACTAAAAAATCCCGGCCATGTGCAGGCACACAGCCGGGGACATAAAACAGCTCGGATCAGATCACAGGTCAGAACTTATGATCGCGCAGGGCTTCCACCTGGTAGATATAAGTGATGATCGAGTAGTCCGCGTAAAACTTGGCTGCGATATCGCTGGTGATCTTGTCAGCGAGCTCGCGGGTGCCGGTGAGCACCTCTATTTTCACATTGGCGAGGGTGTGCGACACGCTTGGCTCCCCCGTGGAGCGCACATTGCGGCTTCCTTCCCCACCGGCCGCATTCACAGTGTAACCGGTTGCACCTGCCGCCTTGATCAGCTTGATGAGTTTTTTAGAGAGGATTTCCTCTGCAACGATCACCAGCTTCCAAACTTGTTGACTCATGAACTTAGTCTCCAATTAGTTGAGATTTTGAAAGGTTTTTGAAATTTTAACGACCGAGCATCATCTCGGCAATCCCAATGAAGAGCGGGATACAGATGGCGATCGCCACTGGCGTGCCGATGGCCGTGGAGGCGCCGATGTAGGCAGAGGGATTCGCCGACGGGATGCCAGCACGAAGGGTCGGCGGGCCCGAGATATCCGAGCTCGACGCAGCAATCACCGCCAGCACGACCGCGCCACCAATGCTGAAGCCGGTGAGCTTGTGGATGATCAGGCCAAGACCGAAGGCTAGAAAACCATGCACGATGGGCGCAAAGAAGGCATAGATGGCGAACCACTGGGCCACCTTGCGCAGCTCATTCATGCGCTGGGCGGCCTCCATCCCCATGATGATCATCAGAACCGCGAGGAAGCCGCGGAACAGAGGATTGAAGAAGCTCTCCCAGACGGGCTCTGGCTTGGTGAGAATGCCAAGGGCCACGCCCAGCAGCAGCGACGTGACGGCCGAGCTCTGCATGCTTTCCTTGATGATCGGCCATACTTCGACTTTCTCGGAAGCGTTGCCGGTCTTTTTTCTGAGGTAAACGCTGGCCACCACGATCGCCGTCACCAGGGCCGGGATGTCCATGAAGGGATAGAGTGCCGCCGTCCAGGCCTCATAGGGGATCTTGGCGGAATCCAGCTGCGGCAGGACCGCTGCCAGAGTGGATCCACTCACCGCGCCGAACAGACCACCGGTGGCCACGGCGTCAGGCACGCTGATGCCTGGCAGCTTCCCCAGGGTGTAACGACCGATGTACACGATCGCGATGCCAATCCCCACAGCCGCGAGCGCCGGGAGGAAGATCTCGGTGGGATTGGAATTGCGAATGGCGATCCCACCTGTCAAGCCGATCTTCATCAACAGGAAGAAGCTGATGAACTTGTAGATCGAGTCTGGAATGGCCAGCTCGCTGCCTAATGCAGCAACAACGATGCCGCCGATCAGGAAGCCCAGCGTTGGAGACTGAACCTGCTCAAGAAACAGTGTGATGAAATCGGACAAGGCAAATACTCCGTTGTGTTGATTATTTAGATCGCTGAAAGATCAGGGGTCATGGGATGAAAACGGCCTAAGTTTGCAACCAGATTGATGGGTTTCGACCCGTTCAGAGCAGCAGATCGGCAGGAACCGGAACTGCTGTCATCGCCAAAGGCAGGAACGTAGCCAAACCATATTTCGATGCCTGGGAGGAGCTCGGGCTGAGAGAACGTCAGCGAAAATCACATGTCACGGGGATCTCAGCTCTGCTGGGTGACCGGAGTGAGAGACCTCAAGCATGGGTTTGACTCCACGCTTGACGCTGGTGACAAGTGCGCTGATCATCCCGTCAATTCAAAGTTGAGTGCTGGGGACTGCAGCTGCTCGTCAGTACTCAGGCAAGAAAGTTCAGACGAACAGTCCAGCCAGCGATGTCTCTTCAGTCGAGTGTCATGGGTTTTGAGCGGAAGGGCAAGGAAAGCGATAGATACCCAGTACAACCAACCGCTGGATAAGGGGCAGATTGCCACGGGAGTTGGCGTCTGGGCAGGAGCACAAAGGGTGAATCCCCTGAGCGATCAAGAGTTCTCAGGAGTGAAACATGGTTGGTGATTGTCAAGATCGGGAGACCTTAACTCCATCCCGATGGCGGTGGGCCTAGTTATGTAAAGAGCTGCAAATCCTACAGATAAGCGTGGGTTATCTGACGGGTAATTGATGGACGTAGCTAAGGGAACGCCACAGCGCTTGCCGGCACCACCCGCGGCTGGCCGTATTGGCTTCCGGTGGCCCAAGCCATGCCCATGAATGCCATCAGAGGGCCGAATCGACCCGGCGCCTCTCTGGCGCCTCTGGAGCCAGGGAAATCCCAATGGCCTTTCTAGAGTCGTCGCCTTCGCAGACGCCGTCGATGACTGTCGCCACCGCTGCACCCCCTCGCCTCTCGCTCCAGTGCGCCGCGATCGGGCCCGACACCACCACCATCCGCTCCCTCGATTGGGACCGCAGCCGCTTCGACATCGAGTTCGGCCTGCGCAACGGCACCACCTACAACGCCTTCCTGGTGCGGGGTGAGCGCACCGCCCTGATCGACACCAGCCACCTCAAGTTCGAAGCCACCTGGCTGCCCCTGCTGGAGGAGCAGATCGATCCGCTGGCGATCGATCACCTGATCGTGTCCCACACCGAACCCGACCACAGCGGCCTGATCGGCCACCTGCTGGAGCGCAACCCCGAGATCGAGATCGTGGCTTCCAAGGTGGCGATCCAGTTCCTGGCCGACCAGGTACACAGGCCCTTCCGCAGCCGGGCCGTGAAGAGTGGCGAAGAGCTCGACCTGGGGGTGAATCCCACCAGCGGGGTGCAGCACCGCTTCGAGTTCCTGAGCGCGCCCAACCTGCACTGGCCCGACACGATCTTCTCCTTCGATCACGGCACCGGCATCCTTTACACCTGCGATGCCTTCGGTCTGCACTACTGCGGTGACGACATCTACGACGTGGATCCCGGCGCCATCGCCCCCGATTACCGCTTCTATTACGACTGCCTGATGGGGCCCAACGCCCGCAGCGTGCTGCAGGCCCTGAAGCGCATGGATGCCCTGCCGCCGATCCGCATGATCGCCACCGGCCATGGCCCGCTGTTGCGCGATCACCTGAGCCTCTGGACCGGCGACTACCGCGACTGGAGCAGCCAGCGCAGCGCCGACGAAACCTATGCCGCCGTCTGTTACGTGAGCCAGTACGGCTTCTGCGACCGCCTATGCCAGGCCATCGCCCGCGGCATCGGCAAGGCCGAGGCCCAGGTGCAGCTGGTGGATCTGCGCGCCACCGATGCGCAGGAACTGGCGGCCCTGGTGGGGGACGCCAGCGCCGTGGTGGTGCCCACCTGGCCCGCCAACCCTGACCCCGAGCTGCAGCAATCGATCGGCACCCTGCTGGCCGCCCTCAAACCCAAGCAGTGGGTTGCCGCCTACGACGCCTACGGCGGCAATGACCAGCCGATCGACAGCGTTGCCGCCCAGCTGCGCAGCGTGGGCCAGAAGGAGGCCTTTGAGCCCCTGCGCATCCGCCAGGTGCCTGACGGCAACGACTACCAGCGCTGCGAAGAAGCCGGGACCGACCTGGGCCAGCTGCTCACCCGCGCCCGCACGATCGCAGCGATGAAGTCTCTTGATGGCGACCTCGACAAAGCCCTCGGACGCCTCAGCGGGGGGCTCTACATCGTCACCGCCCGCCAGGGGGAACGCAGCAGCGCCATGGTGGCCAGCTGGGTGAGTCAGGCCAGTTTCGATCCTCCTGGCCTCTCGATCGCCGTGGCCAAGGACCGGGCGATCGAGGCCCTGATGCAGGTGGGCGACCGCTTCGTGCTCAACATCCTGCGGGACGATAACCACCAGGAGCTGCTGCGCCATTTCCTCAGGCGCTTCCCGCCCGGGGCCGATCGTTTCGCTGGAGTCTCCACCCTCGATGGGGTCTCAGCGGGCGGTCCCGTGCTGGGCGATGCCCTGGCCTACCTGGGCTGCCGGGTGGCCCAGCGCATGGAGGGCCCCGACCACTGGATCATCTACGCCGAGGTGGAGGAGGGCAACGTGGCCGACAGTGAAGCCACCACCGCGGTGCACCACCGCAAGGTGGGCAACCATTACTGAGCACGACAACGGAACACCCCCAACCGAGCCTTGAAGCCTATGCATGATCGAACGATGCCGCACCCCGCTCAACAGACAGACCAGACGTCACCAGGCAAGGGATCATCCTTCTACCGGCCCGAGATCGATGGGCTGCGGGCGGTTGCTGTGATCGCTGTGATTGCAAACCATTTCAACAAAGACATCCTTCCCAGCGGCTATCTGGGTGTCGATATTTTCTTTGTGATCTCCGGCTTCGTGATCACAGCATCCTTCGCCAGGATCAGACCAGTCTCCAACAACAAGGAGTTACTGCTGGAGTTCTACGCGCGGCGCATCAAACGCCTACTGCCAGCATTGGTTGTCTGCGTGGCCATCACCAGCCTGTTCATTTCACTGTTTGATCGCCATTCCGGGGTCACCCTGGCGACCGGCATCAGCGCGCTGTTCGGTTTTTCCAATATCTACCTTTTTCAGCAATCGACCGACTACTTCGCGCGGACAACAGAGCTGAATGCCTTCACCCATACCTGGTCCTTGGGGATCGAAGAGCAATTCTATCTCGTCTTTCCGATTCTTATTCTTATTTCAGGCTTCATTACATCGACCTCAGCCAGGTGCAACAAACTCATCTGGCTGGTCGGCATTCCAAGTGTCGCTTCTCTGATCGCCTTCATCCGCCTTAGTGACACCAACCCTTCGGCAGCCTACTTCCTTATGCCATCCCGCTTCTGGGAGATTGGCGCAGGATGCCTGCTGTTTCTGATGCTTACGGCAGGACGGGGTCGAGGATTCGCGGAGCGGCTCTCACCGTTGGTCGTTCTTGCTCTGCTGATCGCCTCGTTCCTTCTTCCCCAAAGGCTGCAGGTGATAGCAACGCTTTCCGTCGTGGTGCTGACGGCCGCACTGATCGCTTGCCTGCAGCCCAAATCGCTGGCAAAGAGCTGGTTGTCCAACCCCGCAGTTGTGGGCATAGGGCTGCTCTCCTATTCACTCTATCTCTGGCACTGGAGCGTTCTTGCGATCAGCCGTTGGACAATCGGCATCCAGTGGTGGACCATCCCTCTGCAAATCGCCGTGATCTGGCTGCTTGCCATCGCCTCCTATCGCTACATCGAACAACCCCTTCGCTATGCCCAATGGTCCGGCCTTAGCTGGCGCACCATCGCATTAGGGCTCATCGGTGCAGTATCGACCTCCCTGCCGTTATGGGCACTCAGCAGCCCCCTCAAGGGCAGCCTCTATCTGGGAGATCGAAGCATGATGGATGGCGTCCGCGATGGAGGCCCACTCAAGATCAAGGGATCGAAAATCAACCCTCCAAACTGCGCCTCCAGAAAGAATGACAAAACCATTCTCTCCAGCAAGGAGTCGTTCAATGAGTATGCGACGCTCTGCACGGCCAGACATCCCATTAATCAGGGAGGCGCCGTTCGTACCAACGATAAGCGGCATATCTTCGTAGTGGGCGACAGCCATGCGATGGCCTTCTCGCCCTTGGCCAATCGCTTGTTCAAGCGAGGGCACGCATCGATCACCCTCTTCGGCCGACCAGGCTGCCCTTTCCCAGACACGGATTACGGGAATACCCGAGAAGGATGCTCGCGATTCTTGGAACTCTCCGAGGAATTCATCCTGTCCCAGGCGCGGCCAGGCGATGTGGTTGTCATTAACGGCTATCTGCTGAGCCACCTGGGCGACAGGGAGAATCTCAAGGACACCCGAGACCAATTCCGCGGGCTCGATGGCCAGACCCTGACAACGGGAGAAGAAAAGAGCGCTAGTTACCTCAGAGCGATCAATGCGTTCGGCGAAGCGGCCTCCGCCAGAGGCGTGAGAACAATTCTGATCGGCGCAACGCCACGCAACCTCGATTACGACATCTGCTTCCAGGAGTGGTTCAGCCTGCAGGCGGTCACGCAATGTGAGCAGGAAGTGGGCAGAGAAGTGGCGAACGCCAAGCGCATGAATTCCCTGCTCAGAGAGGGGCTCGTCGCCCAGGTCGAGCTGTTTGATCCGATGCCGGTGCTGTGCAGCGATGGCTGCAGCAACGCCATGGTGACCCAGATGCTCAGAGACACGGATCACCTATCGGCTCAGGCCATGCTCACCCTGTACGAGGCCTTCGAATCCCTGCTGGCCAATCCCAGACTGACCAGCAGCAACCTCAACTCCGCCGGGCAGCACCGATGAGCACCGAACGCAGCGTCATCGCCCTGCAGATCGAGCCGGGTCTGCTCTGCCTGAGGGGCCTCAGCCCCAAGCGCCTGCGCTTCGAGGTGGAGTACGGCCTCGAGCGCGGCACCACCGCCAACGCCTATCTGTTCACCGCCGGCGTCACCAGCGCTGGCCAGCCGGTGCCACCGGTATTGATCCATCCACCTGGAGCATCTTTCGCGCAACCCTTTCTGGATCAGCTCGCGGAGCTGGTGCCCAGCGAGGCGGCCCTGAAGGTGGTGGTGGGCCACCTCAACCCCAACCGGGTGGCACTGCTGCACCAGCTGGCGTTGCGCTGGCCGGCGCTGATGCTGGTGGCCTCCAACGCCGGTGCCCGGCTTCTGGAGGAACTCTGGAGCCAGCGCCGGCCCGCGGCGGCAGGAGCGGAGCCGGAGCCACCCCTGCCGCCCCTGCCCCCGATCGACGTGGTGAAGCAGGAGGCGAGCCGGGAGCTGGCGGCCGGTTACCGCCTCACCCTGATCCCCACACCCACACCCCGCTGGCCCAGTGCCCTTGTGGCTTTTGAGGAGAGCACCGGCCTGCTGATGAGCGGAAAGTTCTTCTCGGCCCACCTCTGCAGCGAGAGCTGGGCCGAGGCCAACCGCGACAGCACCGAGGAGGATCGCCGTTATTTCTACGACTGCCTGATGGCGCCGATGGCACGCCAGGTGGAAACGGTGGTCGACCGCCTCGATGAGCTGCCGATCCGCACGATCGCGCCGGGCCATGGCCCGGCAATCAGCGAAAGCTGGCGCAGCCTGCTGGCCGACTACCGCCGCTGGGGCGAGAGCCAGGAGAAGGCACAGCTGTCGGTGGCCCTGCTGTATGCCAGCGCCTATGGCAACACCGCCGCCATCGCCGATGCCCTGGCCCAGGGAGTGGCGCGCACGGGGGTCAGGGTCGAGAGCCTGAACTGTGAATTCGCGCCGCCGGAGCAACTCCTGCAGACCATCCGCGGCTGCGACGCGTTGATGATCGGCTCCCCCACCCTCGGGGGCCATGCACCCACGCCGATCGTCTCCGCCCTGGGCACCCTGCTGGCAGAGGGCGACCGGGACAAGCCGGTGGGCGTGTTCGGCAGCTTCGGCTGGAGTGGGGAAGCAATCGACCTGCTCGAGAGCAAGCTGCGCGACGGCGGCTTCCGCTTCGCCTTTGAGCCGATCCGGGTGAAGTTCAGCCCCGATGGCGCCACCCTCAAACGGCTGGAGGAAACCGGCACGGCCCTGGGGCGGGACCTGCAGCAGCAGCACAAACGCCAGAAGCGGGTGGCCGGCGGTGGCCTGAGCGAAAGCCGCAGCAACCCGGCCGTGCTGGCCCTCGGGCGGGTGGTGGGATCCCTCTGCGTCCTCACCACCCGCAAGGGGGAGGGGGAGGAGGCCCTGGCAGGAGCGATGGTGGCCAGCTGGGTCAGCCAGGCCAGCTTCAGTCCGCCGGGATTCACGGTGGCCGTGGCCAAGGACCGCGCCGTCGAGGCGCTGCTGCATGTGGGCGATGGCTTCGCCCTCAACGTGCTGGCCGCTGGCCGGGAGAGCGGCCCGATGAAGCAGTTCCTGCAACCCTTCCCCCCCGGCGCCGATCGCTTTGCCGGCCTGGAACTGGAGAGCAGCCCGGGGGGGCAGCCGGTGCTGCCGGAGGCCCTGGCCTGGCTGGAGGCCCGGGTGAGCCAGCGGATGGAATGCGGCGATCACTGGCTGATCTATGCCGAAGTGAGCAACGGCGCACTGCTGGATCCTGCGGGCACCACGGCGGTGCACAAGCGGCGCAGCGGAGCCAACTACTGAGTCGGCTAACTCATACTCACTCCGACTTAGTGGTACCGTGTGGTGAATCAGGCGCATTCAGCCCTCTTCGCCCATGGATCTCTCCAACCCCGCCACCACTGCCAATCTCGAAGCCGCCTTCGGTGGCGAGAGCATGGCCAACCGCAAATACCTCTTCTTCGCCGATGTGGCCAAAAAACTCGGCAACCACGAGCTGGCCAGGCTCTTCCGAGACACCGCCGCCCAGGAAACAGAGCACGCCTTCGCCCACTTCCGCCTGCTCCATCCAGAGCTGGTGGTGGAGGATCCTGCATCCCTCAGCGAGGAGCAGAAGCAGACGGTGCTCACCCGCTGCCTTGAGCTGGCGATCGAGGGTGAAACTTACGAGTACACCACCATGTATCCGGAGTTCGCCGCAGCCGCCCGCGCCGATCATGACGCCAGCGCCGAGAGCGAATTCAATGGGCAGATCGCGGAATCGAAAGACCACGCCGGCCTCTTCCGCAAGGCCGCCAGCAACTTCGGCTTCCTCACCCCCATCGAGAACCACCACGCCGACCGCTACGGCATCGCCCTGAAGGCCCTCTCCGGTGAGGGCAAGGCCGGCGAGGCCAGTGAGCCGCTGCCCGGCCTCTGGATCTGCAAGGTCTGTTCGATGATCTACGACCCCGCCATCGGCGATCCCGATTCCGGCATCGCCGCCGGCACCCCCTTCGAGGCCATCCCCGACGACTGGGAGTGCCCGATCTGCGGCGCTCGCAAGGTCAGTTTCGAGCCCTACCGCGAACCCGAACTGCTTGCCGCCTGATCCACCATGACCGCCAGCCTGTTCACGCCTTTGCCGCTCGGCACCCTGGAGCTGCCCAACCGGGTGTTGATGGCGCCCCTCACCCGCTCGCGGGCCGAGGAGGATCACGTGCCCGGGCAGCTGATGGCCGAGTACTACGCCCAGCGCGCCTCAGCCGGACTGATCATCGCCGAGGCCACCATGGCGATGGAAGGCCATTCATCGTTCATCAGTGAGCCCGGTATCTATTCCCCCGCCCAGGTGGCCGGCTGGCGGCTGGTTACCGAGGCAGTCCACAAAGCCGGTGGCCGGATCATCCTGCAGATCTGGCACGGCGGCCGTGCCTGCCATCCGCTCCTCAATGGCGGCCGCCAACCGGTGGCCCCCAGCCCGATCGCCATCAGCGGCGACGAGATCCACACCCCCGAGGGCAAGAAGCCCTACGTGGTGCCGCGCGAGCTGGCCGACGAGGAGCTGCCGGCCATCGTGGAGGGCTTCCGCATTGCCGCCCGCAACGCCATCGCCGCCGGTTTCGATGGGGTGGAGATCCACGGCGCCAACGGCTACCTGCTCGATGAATTCCTGCGCGATGGCAGTAACCAGCGCACAGGGCCCTACGGCGGGCCGCTTGAGAACCGGGCCCGGCTGCTGCTCGAGGTGATCGCCGCGGTGCAAGCGGAGGTTGATCTGGTAGGGCTACGCATCTCCCCCCTCAACAGCTACAACGCCATGGCCGATTCCGATCCGATCGGCCTCTCCAGCTGGCTGGCGGAGCGGCTGGGCGGCACCGGCCTGGATTTTCTGCATGTGATGCGCGGCGATCTGCTCGGCGAGCAGCAGGGGGATCTGCTCACCCCGATCCGCGAGCGCTTCAGCGGCACCCTGATTGCCAACATGGGCTACAGCGCCAGCGAGGCCAACGCCGCCATCGCAGCTGGCGCCATCGACGCGGTGGCCTTCGGCACCGCTTTCCTGGCCAACCCCGACCTGCCCGAGCGCCTGCGGCGCGGCGCGGCGCTCAACAGTCCCGATCCCGCCACCTTCTACACCCCCGGCCCGGCCGGCTACACCGACTACCCCGCCCTGCCATGACCACCACCACCCCTCGCCGCGACACGCTGCTGCGGCCGGCCGCCGAGCGCTTCCATGGCCAGCTCGACTGGCTCGAGAGCCGTCACACCTTCAGCTTCGGCCACCACTACGACCCTGCCTGGATGGGCTATGGCCCCCTGCGGGTGATCAACGAGGACACCATCGCCCCTGGGCGCGGCTTCGGGATGCATCCCCACAGCGACATGGAGATCATCACGGTGATGGTCGAGGGGGAACTCACCCACCGCGATTCGATGGGCAACGGCGCCGTGCTGATGGTGGGGGAAGTGCAGCGCATGAGCGCAGGCACCGGGGTCGTCCACAGCGAAATCAACAACTCCAACCGCCCCTGCCGGCTGCTGCAGATCTGGATCGAGCCCAGCAGTAAAGGCATCGAACCGGCCTATGAGCAGAAGTTGTTCACCGTCGGAGAAGACTGGACCCTGCTGCTTGATCCCCAGCAGGCGGAGGGGGCCATGGCGATCCACCGGCCGGTGCGGTTGTGGCGGGCCCAGCCCAGCGAAGGTGTCAGCCTCGATCTGCCCGTCGCGGCGGGGCGCCAGGCCTGGCTGCAGCTGATCGATGGCAGCGTGGCGCTGAGCGGCCCTGATGGGCCCCAGCCCCTGAGTGCCGGTGACGGGCTCGGCTTTGTGGCCGGGGGATCAGGGCAGCTCACGGCCACGGCTGCCGGCACCGATCTGCTGCTGTTCGAGCTGGCATGAACGGGGCCAGCGCTCACGACTTGCTGCGCTTCTGGTTCGAGGAGATCACTCCAGACCAGTGGTTCCGCAAAGATCCCGCCTTCGACCAGCAGGTGCGCGAGCGCTTCGGAGCGCTCTGCGAACGTGCCGTGGCCGGAGAGCTTCAGGAGTGGGCGAACGACCCGAGCTCGGCGCTGGCGCTGGTGCTGCTGCTCGATCAGCTGCCGAGGCAACTCTGGCGTGAGCAGCCCGGGGCCTTCGCCGGGGATGGCGAGGCCCTGAAGCTGAGCCTGCGGGCCCTAGCCATGGGCTGGATCGAAGCAGAACCTGAGCGCAGTCGGCGCCAGTTCTGGCTGATGCCGCTGATGCACAGCGAAGACCTCTCCGTCCAGGAGCAGGGGCTGGTGCTGTTCGAGCGCTTCTGCGATGCAGACACCACGGCGTTCGCCGTCCGCCACCGCGATGTGATCGCCCGCTTCGGCCGATTCCCGCACCGCAACGAAGCGCTCGGGCGCAGCTCCAGCGCCGAGGAACTGGCCTTTCTGCAGCAACCGGGCTCTCGCTTCTGAGGGCACCTCCAAGCCCGGAAGCAGCCGCTGCCGCCGCCAGGGCAATTGATGACAATTCATGACCGTTCACTCGAAAGGCAGCGGCTGATGCTGCCGCTGATCGGGCTTACAACTGCAATGGTTTTCGACTGAACCATCGCGCATCTGGTCATGGCGACCCACGATCCCTACGCTCCTGTCCTGCGGGTGGTCCCCGATCTGGAACCCAGGCGCTGGATCGTGCGTTACCGCGGCTTCGTGCTGATGCCCCAGGCTGATCTCACCTGGTTGGTGCGACCCGAGCGCAGTCCGATGCCGGTCCTGCCCTTCCGCACCCCGGCCAGCTCGCTGGCGGATGTCAAGGCCCTGGTCGACTGGCGGCTCACCCGGGCCGCCTGACCCGATCCAAGTCCACTCCAAAGCCGCTCGCTCAGGCGGCCTGAGGTGGCGTGGGGGTGGGGCCGCCGGCGGCCTGGAAGGGAAGCACCAGCGTGGCCCAGCGCTCCGGGCGCACACCACGCTGGAGCTTGGCCTGACGCACCCCGAAGGGAACCCGCAGCACGTTGGTGCCCTCCTCGCGGAAGATTTCTCCCCGGTCGTGGGAACTGGACAGGGTGGTGGGCACTGGCGGCAAAGATGGACCCTGCCGGGACGGCAATCCCGATTGACCGGCCGCCAGGGCGTCAGCCATCACCAGGCGACGAATGGCCGCAGGGCCAGAAGTGTCGTCGTTTTTGCCGTTCATGAATGGGTCTGCGAAGCGATTGGGCAGATCGGAAGGAGCAGCGTTGCCGGAACTTCCGGGCGCATTACTTGCTGATCGACGGGAAGAAACAACCCCTGGATTCGAAAGAAAATCTAAGGATTATCTAACTTGGCCGAATCTTAACGCCCCTGACCAGCCAGGACTGGCGCCGTGGTTACTGGTGCTGTGGTTCCCTCATCAGCCAAGGCCTGGATCGGCAGGGCAGCTGCCAGCTCCTCAACCGATGGACAGGTGCAGACCAGGTGACGGTCGCCGTAGGCGTTGTCGATGCGGGCCACCGCCGGCCAGAACTTGTTGTCCCGCTGAGTGTCTCCGGCGGGGAAGGCGGCCTGCTGGCGGCTGTAGGGACGGTCCCAGTCATCAGCCGTGACGGCGCCCAGGGTGTGGGGCGCACGCTTGAGCGGGTTGTCGAGCGGATCCACCTGACCGGCCTCGATCGCCGCGACCTCGGAGCGGATCGCGATCAGCGCCTCACAGAACCGATCGATCTCTTCGAGTGATTCACTCTCCGTGGGCTCCACCATCACGGTGCCGGCCACGGGCCAGCTCACGGTTGGGGCGTGGAAGCCGTAGTCCATCAGCCGCTTGGCCAGATCATCCACCTCAACCCCTGCGCTGCGCTTGAGCGGGCGCAGATCAAGGATGCACTCATGGGCAACTCGCCCGCCCGGCCCGCGGAAGAGGACGGGGTAGTGGGGCTGCAGGCGCTCGGCGATCACATTCGCCGCCAGCAGAGCCACGGCGCTTGCCTGGCGCAGGCCGGCGCCACCCATCATGCGGATGTACATCCAGCTGATCGGCAGGATGCCGGCGCTGCCCCAGCGGGCCGCCGCCACCGCGCCGATGCCCTGGGCCTGGCCAGGCAGGAAGGGGACCAGGTGAGCGGCCACCCCGATCGGCCCCACCCCGGGACCGCCGCCGCCGTGGGGGATGCAGAAAGTCTTGTGCAGGTTGAGGTGACAGACATCGGCGCCGTAGAGGCCTGGCTTGGCCAGACCCACCTGGGCGTTGAGGTTGGCCCCGTCCAGGTAGACCTGACCGCCATGGCGATGGATCACGTCACAGAGGCGGCGGATGCCGGGCTCGAACACTCCATGGGTGGAGGGGTAGGTGACCATCACCGCCGCCAGGGAGGCAGCGTGGGTCTGGGCCTTGGCCTCCAGATCCTCCAGGTCGATGTTGCCCTGAGCATCACAGGAAACGGGCACCACCCGCAGGCCCGCCATCACCGCGCTGGCCGGGTTGGTGCCATGGGCGCTGGTGGGGATCAGGCAGATGTCGCGATGATCTTCACCGCGACTGCGATGCCAGGCGCGGATCACCAGCAGACCCGCATACTCACCCTGGGAGCCGGCGTTGGGCTGCAACGACACCCCCGCAAAGCCCGTGATCGTGGCCAGCCAGCTCTCCAGATCCGCGATCAGCCGGGCATAACCCCGGGCCTGGGCAGGGGGCACCAGCGGATGCAGGTCGGCGAACTCGCTCCAACTCACCGGTGCCAGCTCGGCAGCGGCGTTGAGCTTCATCGTGCAGCTGCCCAGCGGGATCATCCCGTGCACCAGGGAGAGGTCGCGGGAGGCCAGGCGCTGGATGTAGCGCAGCAGCTCGGATTCGCTGCGGTAACGCTGGAACACCTCCTGACGGAGCCAGGGGCCCTGGCGCAGAGGCAGCCCTGCCAGCAGCTCCTGATCAGCCGGCAGCTCCGCCAGCAGGACCTCGGCTGAGGAGATCGCGGCGGCAGCGCCCTCCCCCTGGCTGGAGCCAGCGGCGAACAGCCCAAGCAGCTGGTCGAGCTCGGCGGCATCGCTGCGCTCATCCAGGCTGAGAGCCACCCCCTCCAGCGAACCGCCCTGGGAAACGAGCGGCCTGAGGTTGAAGCCGGCAGCCTCCGCCCGCACCAGCAGCGCGGCGGCATCGGCTGTGACCACGCTGATGGTCCCGAAGGCGGGGCCGGCGTCGAGCTGAAAGCCGAGGCGCACGAGCCCCAGGGCCAGGGCGGCGCGCAGACGCAGCACCCGGCTGGCAATGGACGTCAGTCCCTCGGGGCCATGGTGCACGGCGTAGAACCCCGCCATCACCGCCAGCAGCACCTGGGCGGTGCAGATGTTGCTGGTGGCCTTGTCGCGACGGATGTGCTGCTCGCGGGTCTGCAGAGCCAGGCGCAGTGCTGGCCGGCCCTCTGCATCGAGCGAGCGTCCCACCAGGCGGCCGGGGATCTGGCGCTTGTGGGCCTCGCTGGTGGCAAAGAAGGCGGCATGGGGCCCGCCGTAACCCAGGGGCACCCCGAACCGCTGGCTGCTGCCGATGGCAATGTCGGCACCGAGAGCACCCACGGGTGCCAGCAGCACCTGGGCCATGGGATCGATCGCCACGGTCACCATGGCTCCGGCCCGGTGGGCCGCCTCGATCACGGTGGTTGGATCGAAGAGCTGGCCACGACTGCCGGGCAGTTGCAGCAACACTCCGAAGACATCGTCAGCAACGGGCTGCTCACAGCCAGCGGCAGTGACCGCGCCGACCCTGGCGGGATCGAAGGTCTCGATCAGGATTCCCAGGGGCTCGGCCCTGGTGCGCAGCACCTCCAGGGTCTGGGGGAACACCTGCTCATCCACCAGGAAGCGGCGCGCCTGACTCCGGCGGCAGGCACCGGCACTGAGCGCCATCGCCTCGGCCGCGGCTGTGGCCTCATCCAGCAGCGACGCATTGGCGATCGGCAGTGCCGTGAGCTCGCTGATCAGGGTCTGGAAATTGAGCAGGGCCTCCAGCCGCCCCTGAGCGATCTCCGCCTGGTATGGGGTGTAGGCGGTGTACCAGCAGGGGTTCTCCAGCACGTGGCGCTGGATCAGGGCCGGTGTGGCGGTTCCGTAATACCCCAGGCCGATCAGGCTGCGGCGCACTTTGTTGAGGGAGGCGATCCGGCGCAGTTCCGTGAGAGCCTCGGCTTCCCCCACGCCTGTGGGCAGACCCTGCTCGGCGGCAGCGGCTGGGATCAGGATGTCGCCGGGAACCACCTCGGCCACGAAGCCCTCCAGATCGGCACAGCCCAGGCGCTCCAGCATCCGGGCCTGCTCAGCGGTGGATGGGCCCAGATGGCGTTGCAGGAAAGGGGATACATCCCGGGGGAGGCCGGCCACGCTGCTGTCAGTGCTGTCGCTGCTGCTCTCGACGCTCACGCCACCCGAACCGGCTTAGCGACCGGATCCTAGGGACTTCGGCCCGGCTGGCTGACGCTCAGGAACCCGCCAGCTTGGCGCGGTAGCTGGCGGGCTCCAGCAGGTCGTCGAGCTGGGAGGGATCGCTGGGGCGGAGCAGCAGCAACCACCCTTCGCCGTAGGGGTCGTTCTGCAGTTCCTCGGGGCTGGAGATAACCGCCTCGTTGCGCAGCTCCACGGTGCCGCTGATCGGGGCGTAGATCTCCTCGACGGCCTTGACAGACTCCACCGTGCCGAAGCAATTGCCTCGCTCCAGCTGGCTGCCGATTTCGGGCAGCTCCACGAACACGATGTCGCCGAGCTGATCGACAGCGAAGGCACTCACCCCCACCCTCACCAGCTCCCCCTCCGGGCGCACGTACTCATGGCTGTCGGCGAAGCGGCAGTCGTCGGGGACCTGGAGGGCCATCGCGGACCGAAAGACGGTTTGAACCAGTGTGGCTCCCGGCGGACCGGCTTGCTCAGCCAATCCCACCGGAGCCGCCACCTGGCGCGGAGCCCGGAGCGGAGCTGGGAGCGGAGCCGGGGCCGAGCGCCGCCAGGGCCTTCTCCAGCGCCAGGGCCACGTGGCCGCGGTGGGTGCCCCCCTGGCTGAAAAGCACGTAGGGCTCGCGCAGGGGGCCATCGGCGGAGAACTCACTGGTGCTGCCGTCGATGAAGCTGCCGCCGGCCATCACCAGCTCACTGGCATAGCCGGGCATCGGCGCCGGCACCGGATCGAGATAGCTCCCCACCGGCGAGCACGACTGGAAGGCCCGACACACCCGGATCAGGGGCTCGGGGGCACCGAAGCGCACCGCCTGGATCACATCACTGCGATGCTCCCCCACCCGGGGCTGGACGGCATAGCCCAGATCGCTGAACACCGCGGCGGTGAGTTCGGCGCCGATCAACGCCTCAGACACCATCTGGGGCGCCAGGAACAACCCCTGGAACAGCAGGCGATAGAGATCGAAACCGGTGCCGCCCTCGCCGCCGATACCCGGTGCCGTCAGCCGGCAGCAAGCCTGCTCCACCAGATCGGCTCGGCCGGCCACGTAACCACCGGTGGGGGCGATGGTGCCGCCGGGATTCTTGATCAGCGAGCCAGCGATCAGGTCGGCTCCCACCGCCGGGGGCTCGAGGGGCTCGACGAATTCGCCGTAGCAGTTGTCGACGAAGCGGATACAGCCGGGCTGGAGGGCCGCCACCCGCTCGCAGAGGCCAGCGATCGCCTCCAGGCTCAGGGAGGGCCGCCAGCTGTAGCCGCAACTCCGTTGGATCAGCACCATCCGGGTGGGCTGCGCCAGGGCCGCAGCCAGGCCATCTGCATCCACGGCACCGGCGGCCGTGAGGGGCAGCTCCTCGTAGTGGATGCCGAACTCGGCCAGGGAGCCCTGGCCGCTGCCGCGCAGGCCGATCACTTCCTCGAGGGTGTCGTAGGGGCGGCCCGTGAGGGCGAGCAGGCGATCTCCGGGCCGCAGCACCCCGAACAGGGCCGCGGCGATGGCATGGGTGCCGCTCACGAACTGCAGGCGCACGGCGGCGGCCTCGGCCCCGAGGACCCGCGCAAAGACCCGATCGAGCACCTCGCGGCCCAGATCGCCGTGGCCGTAGCCGCTGACGGAGGCGAAATGATGGGTGCCGAGCCGCTCGGCCGCGAAGGCAGCCAGCACACGCTCCAGGGCCGGCTGAACGGCAGCGGTGCGGGCCGCTGCCAAGGGCGCGATCCGCTCAGCGGCGGCGGCCACCCGCTGCCGGGCCCAGCCGGCATGGGCACCAGCGCTCACTGCTGTTGTCGCCATGGCCTGAAACCGGCACGCATCGCCATGCTGCCTTGGGGCTTCCCCCACGCCGCTAGATTTCTGTTCGATGCATCGGCTACATAACAGCCGACATCCCAGGTCAAGGTCGCACCTCAGCCTGATGGGTTCCCTGCAACGGGATAGCCCGCCGCAGGGGAGATGAAGGACTCGAGCCTGCGCCACCATCGCGAGTGTTCATTTGGTTGCCGCTTCAGATCCAGCATCCGCTTTGCCCCAGGTCGGGCCTGCGGGCCAGGCCCTGCGTGGCCACGCCGCCGAACATCAGGACGCCGCCATCCGCGCTTCGGTGAGCGGCCGTCGTCAGCCCCTGCCGCCCAGCCAGCGCAAGTACAAGTTCGGCACCACCAGTTTCATGCTGGCGATTCACGTCGGTGCCGTTTTCGCCCTGTTGCCCCGCTTCTGGAGCTGGCAGGCCGTGGTGGTGCTGGCAGTCCTCTACTGGACCACGGTTCTGGGCGTGACGCTGGGGCTGCACCGCCTGCTGGCCCACCGCAGCTTCGTGGCGCCGAAATGGCTCGAGCGCACACTGGTGCTGATGGGCAGTCTGGCCTGCCAGAGCGGACCGATCGAGTGGGTGGGGCTGCACCGCCATCACCACAAATATTCCGACCAGCCCAACGACCACCACGACGCTGGCCGTGGCCTGTGGTGGAGCCACAGTGATTGGATGCTTCACGACATTCCGGCCGTGCGCCAGATGTCTCGCTTCACCGGTGATCTGCAGCGCGATCCCTTCTACCGCTGGCTCGACCGCTGGTTTCTGCTTTTGCAGGTGCCCCTCGGTGCTGCCCTCTGGTGGTATGGCGAGCGGGCCGGCGTTCCTGGTGGCGGACTGGGGCTGGTGCTCTGGGGCATTCCCCTGCGCCTGGCGATCGTCTATCACGTCACCTGGCTGGTCAACAGCGCCACCCACGCTTTCGGCTATCGCAACTTCGACAGTCCTGATCTTTCGCGTAACTGCTGGTGGGTTGCGATTCTCTCCTTCGGAGAGGGCTGGCACAACAACCACCATGCCCATCCAGCCAGTGCACGCCACGGTCTGCGCTGGTTCGAGTTCGACATGACCTGGCAGCACATCAAGGTGCTGCGCGCCCTGGGGCTGGCCAAACGAATCCGGGAGGCCCATCTGGGTCAGCCACTGCCATCGGCCACCAGCTCCTGACGGATGGCTGCTGCCAGATCCTCAAGGCCCGCCTGCTGCTGCAGGCGGGCTTTCTGGCGGAGGACATCCAGGAAGCGGTCGGCGCTGATCTCCTGCTCGGCCGCCACCCCCAGCCCCTCCAGGGTTCGGTGCAGGTCCATCAGCTCGGCGTCGAGCTCGCTGGCGCTGTAATCACGCTGGCCGCTCATCACCGCCGCGAAGCGCTCCCTGCGCTGGGCCTTGGCCACTGGATAGGCAGCCAGCACCTGGTCGCGGCAGAGCCGCCAGGGCCGCCCGGCGCAGAGCAGGTCCGCCAGAGCGAAGCTGAGGCCCGCGGCCTCCTCTTCGGCAATGCGCAGATCGAAGGCCCGCGGTGGAGGAACCAGGCCCACAAAAATTTCGAGCAGATCACCGGGCCCCAGCGGCACCCCGTTGTCACTGAGCAGGGGCCGCCCCCCCTGGCCCAGGGCCTCAATCAGATCGGGATGGCCGGCCAGGAGGCCAGCCTGAACCCCGCCGGGGGCGGCCATCCATTGATTGATGCGACCAAGGGCCAGGAACACCTCAGGGCCGGGGGAGGCGAGCTTGCGGTTGCGCAGCATCGAGACCTGGGAGTTGTGGATCCGGCCCAGATCCAGCACCTCGGCCAGGCCGGGCAGCACCCGGTGAGACCAGCCGTTGCGCTCATGCCAGGCCCTGATCAGATACGAAAAAGCTTCGCGTCCTGATTCGATTTCTGCCTGATATCCCACCTGATCTGGATTCGTACTGCTACCATTCTAAGGAACGATCAGGAGTCGCCCCCCGCATGACGGTCACCCCTCAACCCGCCACCCGCCCATCCGGCGTGGCACGCCTGGCACCGGCTGCCGCGGCACTGAAGCAGGCCCGCGCCCTGCACCGGCCCCGGCCCGGCCAACCAGCACCTGAGGCGCCCAAGGGCACCCGCTGGGCCACGATCGGCTTCATGGCCGTGGTCCACGTGCTGGCACTGGTGGCCCTGCTGCCCCAGTTCTGGAGCCTGCCGGCCGCGGTGAGCCTGCTGGTGCTCTATTGGGTCACCGGCTGTCTGGGGGTCACCCTGGGGTACCACCGTCTGCTGGCCCACCGGGCCCTGCGGGTGCCCCAGTGGCTGGAGCGATTCTTCGCCACCTGCGGCGCCCTCAGCTGCCAGCACGGTCCGATCGACTGGGCCGGCCTGCACCGCCACCACCACAAGTTCTCCGACACCGACGCCGACCACCACAACAGCCACAGGGGCTTCTGGTGGAGCCACATGGGCTGGATGTTCGAGGAGATTCCGGCCATGGCCGCCGTGCCCCGCCTGACCGGCGATCTGCAGCGCGATCCCTACTACCGCTGGCTGAACACCAACTTCCTGCTGCTGCAGATCCCGGTGGGCCTGCTGCTGTTCTGGATCGGCACGGCCACCGGCGCCGGCGGCTGGGCCCTGGTGCTTTGGGGCATCCCCCTGCGCCTGGTGGTGCTTTACCACTGCACATGGCTGGTGAACTCCGCCACCCATTGCTGGGGCAGCGTGACCCATCAGAGCGGCGACCAGTCGCGCAACAACCCCTGGGTGGCGGCGCTCACCTTCGGTGAGGGCTGGCACAACAACCACCATGCCTTCCCCCATTCGGCCCGCCACGGCTTCGGAGCCCGCCAGTTCGACCTCACCTGGCAGCACATCCGCCTGCTGCGAGCCCTGGGCCTGGCCACCCAGGTGCGTCTGCCCGCGGCCGCTGCCAGGCCATCGCAAGCTGTGATCTAGGATCGCTGATCGCCTCAGGATGCAGGCCGTCACGCCGACGGCTCCTGCCCGATCCCTCGTTCCCGCCGTTCTGTTTCCATGGCCAAGCGCGTCTCCGTCGTCCTCAGCGAGGACGTTTACAGCCTCGGTAAACAGGGTGACCTGGTGGAGGTGGCTCCCGGTTATGCCCGCAACTTCCTCCTGCCCCAGAGCAAGGCAGTTGCTGTCACGCCAGCCGTGCTGCGCCAGGTGGAGCACCGCCGCGCCAAGGAGGCCGAGCGCCAGGCAGCCCTGAAGCAGGAGGCTGAAGCCTTCCGCACGGCCTTGACCACCATCGGCCGCTTCACCGTCAAAAAACAGACCGGCGGCGACGACGTGCTCTTCGGAACCGTAACCAACGGCGATGTGGCCGAAGCGATCGAAGCAGCCACCAAAAAGGAACTCGACCGCCGCGACATCGCGGTACCCGAAATCCACCGCACCGGCTCCTACAAGGTGCAGGTCAAGCTCCATCCCGAGGTAACCGCCGAGATCAATCTGGAAGTGGTCAGCCACTGACAACGTTCCGGCTCGCACCTTCAGACCTTTCGACGTCGGTCCTTGTTGGGCCGGCGTTTTTCTTGGCGCCCGCACCCATCGCCGCTCTCCCAGCCTGGACCTAGCCTCAGCCCATGGTGAGTGTTCCCCTGCCGGCCCCTGATGGCGGTCCCGAGTGGGGGCCGGCTGGCGAGCGCAGCGACCAGGCAGCTGCCGCCGCCGCTCTGACACCAGCCTTTCGCCGCCGCGGCCGGGACCAGGACGAGGCTCGCTTCGAGGCCCTGCCCGATCAGGTGCCGCCCCAGAACCTGGAGGCGGAGGAGGCCGTGCTGGGCGGCATCCTGCTCGACCCCGACGCCCTCGGCCGCATCGCCGACGTGCTGCGGCCCGAAGCCTTCTACCTGAATGCCCACCGGGAGATCTACCGCACCGCCCTGATGCTGCACAGCCAGGGCAAACCCACCGATCTCACCGCCATGGCCGCCTGGCTGGCCGACACCGGTCAGCTGGACAAGGTGGGCGGCAGCAATCGGCTGGTGGAGCTGGTGGAGCGCACGCTCAGTACCGCCTCGATCGACCAGGTGGCCCGCCTGGTGATGGACAAATACCTGCGCCGGCAGCTGATCCGCTCAGGCAACGAGGTGATCAAGCTCGGCTTCGATCAGGCCAAGCCGATGGAGCAGGTGCTCGATGAGGCTGAGCAGCAGATCTTCGCGATCAGCCAGGAGAAACCTTCCGTAGGGCTCACCCCCACCGCCGAGATCCTCACCAGCACCTTCAACGAAATCGAGAGCCGGTCCCTCGGCACCTCGGTGGCGGGCATCCCGGTGAACTTCTACGACCTCGATGCCATCACCCAGGGACTGCAGCGCAGCGATCTGATCATCGTGGCGGGCCGGCCGGCGATGGGCAAAACCTCGATCGTGCTCAACATCGCCAAGAACGTGGCCCAGATCCACCAGCTGCCGGTCTGTGTGTTCTCCCTGGAGATGAGCAAGGAGCAGCTCACCTACCGGCTGCTGTCGATGGAGGTGGGCATCGAGAGCGGCCGGCTGCGCACCGGACGGCTGCAGCAGGAGGAATGGCCGTTGCTGGGCCAGGGCATCAACACCCTCGGCCAGCTGCCCCTGTTCATCGACGACAAGCCCAATGCCGGTGTGCTGGAGATGCGCTCCCTCTGCCGCCGGCTGATGGCGGAGCAGGGCAAGGAACTGGGTCTGATCGTGATCGACTACCTGCAGTTGATGGAGGGATCCACCCCCGACAACCGGGTGCAGGAGCTCTCTCGCATCACCCGCGGCCTCAAGGGCATGGCCCGGGAGCTGCACGTGCCGGTGATTGCCCTTTCCCAGCTCAGCCGCGGCGTGGAGAGCCGCACCAACAAGCGGCCGATGCTCAGCGATCTGCGCGAGTCGGGCTCGATCGAGCAGGACGCCGACCTGGTGCTGATGATCTACCGGGACGAGTACTACAACCCGGAAACGGCCGATCGCGGCATCACCGAAGTGATCGTCACCAAGCACCGCAACGGCCCTGTGGGCACCGTGAAGCTGCTGTTCGAGCCCCAGTTCACCCGCTTCCGCAACCTGGCGGCGCCCTGACCCTCACTCGCCCGCAGCCCCATCAACATGGGTCCAACGCCCCCGCATCCGATGAGCGAGCCCCCAGCCAGCCAGTCCAGCCTCCAAAGCGAAGGAGGAGCGGGCCCTCACGGGCCTTCGCCGGCCCTGATGGGCTGGGTGCTGGCCCTGCGCTGGCCCATCGCTGTGGTGGCCGCTGTGGGAATCGGGGCAGTCTCCCTGGGCAGGATCCTGCAGGAGCCGATCAAGATCGAACTGGTGATGAAGAGCCCGTTGCCGGTGTCAGGTCAGGTGGATCTGGGCTCGATTCAGTCGCCGTTGGTGGTCGAGGAGATCACGGCACCGATCCGGACCGCTCCGATCAAAACAATTCCGATCACCGCGAAGGTGACGGTGGCGGAGCCGATCGCTGTGGCCTCTCCTCTGGCCGTGAACGTGCCGGAGCTGGGCCGAGGCATCGGCGTCGCCGTCAGGGGTCCCGTCGAAGCAACAGTCAACACCCCGGTCACAGCAGAGGTCAGAGGCACGGTGAACGCCCAGGTGGCTGGTGATGTGGGGGCAACCGTGCGTGGCGACGTGGGAGCCACCGTGCAGGGGAAAGTGGAGGCCAACGTGATCAATCAGCTGGAGCACCGGCGCATCCGGATCGGCTTCTGAGCAGACATTCAGCCGTGGTTCAGCTGCGGCGCGGCCAAGCCGGACGCCAGCGCTCAAACAGAAGGCTGCGCGCACCAGGGTCCAGCGGCAGATAGCCAAAGTCTCCGGCGAACAGATCCAGATCCAAGCCTGGTCGAAGCTGTGATGCGCAGGCTGGTGAGGTGCAGGGTCTCTAGGCTGGGGGTTCATGCCGCCGATGGGACAACCAGTCCATGCCGATCGCTCAGATCGACACCGAAACAGTGATCCGTTCACTCGGTGATCACTCCTTCGTGTTCTACGGACTTGTTTTCTTCGGTATCATCCTGGCCCGCTACTTTCTGCTGGCCGGTGGATCCTGGTGGTGGCTGTATGCCCGCTCCCCCGCGACATCTTCCGGATCCACACAACGTCTGAAGCACAACGACTCCAATGGCATCGGCGCCGACATCAGCCTTTCGGTGCTCTCCGCCGCCGTGTTCGCTCTGGCCACCGTCACCGTGCTCGCGCTCCAGAGCCATGGGCTCACCCGCCTCTATGCCAGGCCTGACACCTACGGCTGGTGGTACCTCGCTTTTAGCTACGGCGCCGTGCTGATCCTTCAGGACGGGATCTACTACGCCACTCATCGTCTCATCCACCACCGCTGGCTCTACCCCTGGTGCCACCACGGTCACCACCGCACGCGCCAGCCCACCCCCTGGACCTCCTTCGCCTTCGATCCCCCTGAAGCCATCCTGCAGGCGCTGGTGCTGGTGCTCCTGGTGATGCTGGTGCCGCTGCACCTGATCACCCTGATGGCGGTGCTGAGCACCATGACGATCTGGGCGATCGTCAATCACCTCGGCCTTGACCGTCT
Organism: Synechococcus sp. Cruz-7E5; assembly: GCF_024345995.1. GTDB lineage: Bacteria > Cyanobacteriota > Cyanobacteriia > PCC-6307 > Cyanobiaceae > Regnicoccus_A. The sequence continues at coordinate 12,443 of NZ_JAGQCE010000020.1, read as the reverse complement.
GCCCAGCGGCTTCCCCCACCACTGGCTGGGCCGCTGGGTGATCGGACCTGCCCACCATTCGCTGCACCATCGCCACCCAGGTGTGCACTTCGGGCTCTACTTCACGCTCTGGGACCGGATCGGCGGCACCGAAGATTCCAGCTACGACGCCGCCATGGAGCCCTCCAACGATCTGAGCGCCATACATTGACCTGATGGCCCTCAGTGCAGCCCCCAGCGAAACATTCGAGCTGATCGTGGTCGGCGGCGGCCATGCCGGCTGCGAGGCGGCGCTCACCGCGGCGCGGCTGGGGATCTCCACGGCCCTGTTCAGCCTCAACATCGATCGCATCGCCTGGCAACCCTGCAACCCGGCGGTAGGTGGTCCGGCCAAGAGCCAGCTGGTGCATGAAGTGGATGCCCTCGGCGGGGTGATCGGCCGCCTCGCCGATGCCACCACCCTGCAGAAGCGTGTGCTCAACGCCAGCCGCGGCCCGGCCGTCTGGGCCCTGCGCGCCCAGACCGACAAGCGCCAGTACGCCCGCCAGATGCTGCAGCTGCTTCAGCACACGCCCAACCTGCAGCTGCGCGAGGCGATGGTCACGGGGCTGGAGGTGGAGCTGGAGGGAGACGACCCCAGCCAGCCAGGACATGGAGCGGTGGGCCGGATCACCGGCGTGCGCACCTATTTCGGAAGCGTCTATGCCGCGCCGGCCGTGATCCTCACTGCCGGCACCTTCCTGGGGGGCCAGATCTGGGTGGGCAACCAGTCGATGAGCGCCGGCCGAGCCGGCGAGCAGGCCGCTGAAGGGCTCACCGAAGCGCTGCAGGCCCTCGGCTTCCACACCGACCGCCTCAAGACCGGCACCCCAGCCCGGGTGGATCGCCGCAGCGTCCGCCTCGATCAGCTCGAAGAGCAGCCCAGCGACGCCGATGGCCGTTTCTTCTCCTTCGATCCTGCCGCCTGGGTGAGCAGTGAGCCGATGGCCTGCCATCTCACCCGCACCACCGCCGCCACCCACCAGCTCATCCGCGACAACCTCCACCTCACCCCCATCTACGGCGGCTTCATCGACAGCAAGGGCCCGCGTTACTGCCCCTCGATCGAAGACAAGATCGTCCGCTTCACAGACAAGGAGAGCCACCAGATCTTCCTGGAGCCAGAGGGGCGCGACACCCCTGAGCTCTATATCCAGGGCTTCTCCACCGGCCTGCCGGAGCGGCTGCAGCTGGAGCTGCTGCGCACCCTGCCCGGCCTGGAGCACTGCGTGATGCTGCGTCCGGCCTACGCAGTCGAGTACGACTACCTACCTGCCACCCAGTGCCTGCCCTCGCTGATGACCAAGCGGGTTCGCGGTCTGTTCAGCGCCGGCCAGCTCAATGGCACCACCGGCTACGAGGAGGCCGCCGCCCAGGGGCTGGTGGCCGGCCTCAACGCCGCCCGGCTGCTGCGGGGCCAGGAACCGGTGCATTTCCCCCGGGAAGGCAGCTACATCGGCACCCTGATCGATGACCTGGTCACCAAGGACCTGCGTGAGCCCTACCGGGTACTCACCAGCCGCAGTGAATACCGCCTGGTGCTGCGCGGTGACAATGCCGACCGACGCCTCACCCCGCTGGGCCGTGAGCTGGGCTTGATCGACGACCGCCGCTGGGGGTTGTTCGAGGCCAAGCAGACCGCCATCGCCGCCGAAAAGCAGCGCCTCGAGACAGTGCGGCTCAAGGTCAGTGACCCGGTGGCGCCTGAGGTGGAGGCTCGCTCGGGCGCGCCTATCAAGGGATCGATCACACTCGCTGATCTGCTGCGCCGTTCCGGCTTCCACAGCAATGATCTGGTGGAGCTGGGCCTGGCGGAGGCCAGCTTGCCGAATGGGGTGCGTGAGGGTGCGGAGATCGACCTCAAATACAGCGGCTACCTGGCCCGCCAGCAACAACAGATCGATCAGGTGCGCAAGCAGGACCAGAGGCCAATCCCGGGGGGAATCGATTACACCAACATCGCCACCCTCTCCAAGGAAGCCCGCGAGAAGCTCGCCGCCGTGCAACCGCTCAATCTCGGGCAGGCCTCCCGCATCCCTGGAGTGAGCCCGGCGGATACCACCGCCCTGCTGCTGTGGCTGGAGCTGCGCCGGCGCCGCGGGTCCCAGCAGGAACGATTGTCCGATCAGCAAACCGCCGGTACACTCACCGGACTTGACTCCTGAGCCCATCGGCCATGGGCGGTGATCCGCGTCCCATCTCCTCCTCCCGCGCGTTCTGGGAGCTGAAGGCCGAGCAGGTGATGGACCGCGTGTTTTCCTCCGGTCTGCCTACCCTGGGGATCCGCTCTGGGGAGCGGTTGACCCTGGAGGGCTACAGCCGCGACCCGCACCAGCCGGAGCCGAACCTGGCCATGGAGCCTGGCTGCGATCCCGCACCCATCGATGTGGTGGTGCACGACGCACCACCGCGCTTGCGGCAGGCAGCCAGGCCTGGAAGCCGATCCGTGGCAAGGGGCCGAAGCTCCACAGCCCCCTCTTCGGCAGCGGTACGGCCCCAGCAGCAACGGCCAATGCTGATAGCGATGGCGCTCCTGTCGGTGCTGGGGGCCGGCAGCACCCTGCTGGTGTGGCGGGGCTGGACCCAGGCGAGCATCGCCCTTCAACAGGAGCGCACCCTGCAACTGCTGGAGCGGTTGCGCTCGGTGGGCCCCCTGGGGGCTGCCGAGCCTGGAACCACGGCCGCCGCCACCTCCCAGCCTCCAGGCGAAGCTGTCGATGGCGCCATCAACGGCCTGCCGCCGCCGCCGCCGGAGGAAGCCTGGGTGCAGGAACTGGAGCCGCTGGAGAGCACCTCCCGTGCCTCATCCGCAGCCCCGCTGCGGGTTCCAGTCAGTGGCACGATCACGCGGAGGGCTCCACCAGCCCCCGCCATGCCGACAGCTGGAGCAGCCAGCGGTTCCGGTCCGTCAGATGATGGCGGCGGTGCTGGAGCGGAGAGTGGCTCCCCCGAGCTGGTGGGGGTCGTACAGGTACCTGGCCAGAGTGGCTCCGCCATCTTCCAGATGGGCGGCAGCTCAACCAGCGCAGCAGTGGGGGAGGCGATCGGCTCCACCGGTTGGCGCCTGCGCTCGGCCAACGGCAACTCCGTGGTGATTGAGCGCAACGGCCAGCAGCAACGGGTGAGCATCAGCGGAGGCTTCTGAGGGTCAGGCTCCCGGCTAGCCCCACGTAGTAGGTAAGGCTCCTGGATCGTCTTCCCGTTGCCCTCTCGGACCTCCTTAGCCTGAATAACCGAGCTGAGCCTGATGGCTGACTCCCTGCTCACCAGGCCATCGGTCTCCCCGACACCGCTCTGGGAAGCCCCGATCAGCGAGGTGCTCAACGCCCGGGCCGGAGCCCAGCTCAGCGGCGCCTGGAAACTGCTGCTCCTGGGCGACGGCAGTCCCACCCGCCACCTGCACCTGCTCACCGGCAGGCCGGTCACGATCGATCTGATCGCCATGGGGCCAGAGCAGGAGCTCCGGCGCCCAGGACCAGGCCCTGATACCGCCCAGACTCGGCCCGCCGAGGTGGCGGAGCTGGTCCCACCCCTGCTGCTGCGGCAGGTGTGGCTGCGCTGCAACGGCCAGGCCCTGGCCTGGGCCGAGAGCTGGTGGAATCAGGCGGAGGCCGAAGAGTCTCTGCGCGACCGGCAGCAGCCCATCTGGTTGAGCCTAACCAGTGAGCGGGCCGAACTGTTTCGGGAAGTGGACGGACTGGCCCAGGTGAACGCCGACTGGTTGGAGCGGGGATTCGCCGCCAAGGGTCCCTTCTGGAGCCGCCACTACCGCTTTTTCAGGCAGGGACGGGAACTCACGGTGATCCGGGAAGTGTTCTCACCAGCACTGGAGCGCTGGCTCGGCCCCAGCCAGCCCGATGCAGATCTCCATAAAGTTTTATGAAATCGTCGCAACCTGTGGCGGTTTCCACTTGACAACTTGCGCTTTCGGGCAATCTGAACAGGATGGCGGCATCGGTTTCACCTCTTCAACGATGACGACCACCATGCCTGGGACCACAGGCGGGCACGGCCCCGACGAATCCGGGGATCGCTGGATCTCCCTCACTGACCTGGGGCGCTCCCTCGGCCTTTCAGCCGTGAGCTGCGGCCGCCAGCTGATTCAGGCCGGGCTGCGCCAGCTTGATGGCCGCCCCACCGAGCGGGCACTGCAACTGGGTCTGGCGCGGGCCAGTGGCCAGGGCCTGCAAAGGGGTCGTGCCACCCTCTGGCAGCAGAGCGGCTGCGCTGCCGTCCTTGAGGGTGACTCTCAACGGCAGGTCGTTCAGCCCACCCTGGTGGAGCAGTGGGCGGAACTGCTCTGGGCCCTGAAGCAGGGCTCCCCCTCAATCATCACCTCCGCCGAGCAGATGGCGGAAGATCTTCCCCATGAGCTGGTGGGGGCCGTGAACCGTCAGCTGCAGGACAAAGGCTGGGACTTCCAGGTGAGAAACCATCCCTCCAGGCCCCAGCAGACCGCCCAGCACCACAGCCAGATGGCACCTGGCCGCAGCAGGGTGCGCCATAGCCACTGAGCGTTGAGCGTCCTGCTCCGGGGCGCTCAGCCCAGGCGCAGGGCTTCGGCCTGTTTGCGGCTGTTCTCCAGCAGCTCGTTGAGCTGGGCCTCATCAGTGTGGCTGAGGCTGGTGCGCAGCAACTTGGCGTGGGGCGCGAAGCTGCGCAGGCGCTCAACCACGCGATCAGGTGTGGCATCGCGCACCAGCAGGCAGAGAGCGGCACTGCCCTTGGGCAAGGTTTCACCGAGCTCCCGCAGGAAGCCGTCGTTGATGCCCAGATCGCTGAGCGCCCCTGAAGCCGCACCCATGCCGGCGCCGACTGCGGCACCGAGCAGGGGATTGAGGAACAGCAGCCCCACCAACGACCCCCAGAAACCACCGCCCAGGGCGCCAGCGGCGGTGAGGTTGACAGCCTGACGCAGTTGCACCTGGCCATCGGCATCACGCTCCACCACCACGGCGTCTTCGAGGGAGATCAGATGTTCCTGCTGGATGGCAACCAGCTCCTTGCGCACGGCTTCTGCCTCATCAACCTTGGGAAAACCCACCACGATCAGGTTGCTCATGGACGCTGGGGAATGTCGGGACTGGGGCTCAGGCTAGGGCTTCATTCACGCCGGGGCCGCCGGCTGGAGCGAGGCAGAGGACGGGCTCCAGGGGGGATCTCCCCGCTGGTCTGCGGCTGCGGTGGCGGCTCGAGCTGCACTGGCGGCAACTGAACGGAGGACTGACCCCGGGACGGAGGCAGCAGGGGTGCAGTGCGGCGGGAGATGGCCTCCAGGGGACGGCGGGTTCCTTCCACAGGCGCCGAAGCCCGGGCCGGCGGCTGGGGTTGCGGTTGCGATGGCGATGTCGGTTGACGCTCGCTCTGGAGTTGCCAGGGCGCCACGTCTGAGTTCAGCGGTGGCCTCCTGCGTTCCGGGATCTCAGCCCGCTCCTGCCAGGGCTCCGGCCAATCGTCGTCGCCTTCAAGGAACCAGTCGATGCGGTTCTCCACCCAGCGGCCCAGACCCTCCAGGCCCGGGCGGCCACCGGCTCGACGCTCGGCTCCACGGACCTGGGGACGCGAGCCTGGGCGAGCCCCTGCCACTCCATCGACCAGTTGCCGGCCCGCCGACATCCATTGATCCAGAGAACCGCCGCTGCGGCGGCGTCCCCGGCGGGGAGGATCACCCGAACCGTTCATGGCCCTCGCGTGTGCCATCGCAATCGATGTAATCCGACCTTAACGGCCACTCAACGGCCGACGATCGGCCGCGCACACGAATCAGACAGCCCCAGGCGGTGGGCCCGCATCCAGCGCTCTCGCCCCAGGCCCAGCAGGGCGATCGAGAGTCCCCCTCCCTGCAGCACCCAAAGAAACAGATCCAAGGGCCCCAGCCGGTTGCCGGAACCCTAGGTCGCACGCGCTTCGAACACCAGGGCACAGCTGGCATCCCAGCGGCCGCCATGCAGCCGCTCGCAGCAGAGCCGGCAGGCCAGGCCCCGCACCCGGCGACGGTAGGCCGCACTGACACCGCAGCAGGGGCAACGGGCGATCCAGGGGGCGGATGCCAGCGGCAGCGGGTAGTGGTGGCGCAGGCTCACCCTGAACTCCCCCTGGGCGGCGTTGATCCGGGCCATGGCCGCGCGGAAGTGGGGACCATGCACCTCAGACGCCTGCAAGACCCGGTCGATCCAGGCGTGGATCATCTCGTGGCAGAGGGTGCCCAGGGTGGCGCTGGCGGGCAGGGGCGCCAGCACCGGCCGGGAGAGCACGATCTCGCACAGGCTGGAGCCATCACGTCGGCGGCCGCGGCGGTAGAGACCGGCGGTGCGGCTCATGCGCCCGTCGCTCCAGCGCAGATCCAGCAGGGCGCGGCCTCCAGGAGCCAGGGCGCCGCCGAAGTGTTCCCGGTCGAGGCGATGGAACAGGGGCAGCAGGGGCGCCAGGGGCATGCCGCAGACGGGTGGCTCAACCGTGCGCCCAGTGTGCAGGGTTCGCCACCGAGGTGGCGGGGCCGTCGGTCAGACTCTCCAACCTGAACGTGCGCATGCAGACGATGGACTGGGGTCTGGCCCAAACGATCGGCACCAAGGCCCTGCTGGCCGGAGCGACCGCCCTGCTCCTCTACTGGACCTACACCGCGGTGCGCCTGGTGATCAGCGCCCGCGGCATCAACCCCCTGCTCAAGCAGTTCTTCACCCAGGTGGCCTCGGGCCAGATCGACGGCGCCTATCTGCTCACCACCAAGAACTACCGCTCGCACGTGAACCGGCAGCAGTTCATCCGCTTCCTGGCGGGCCTGCAGCTCAACAAGTATCGCAACCTCAAATCGGGCCGGCCCCGGCTGCAGGAGGGCCAGATCATCCTCACCGTGAAGCTCAAATCCGAAGCCAAGGATGAACTGCCCCTGGATTTCACCTTCGTGAAGGTGGAAGAAAACTGGCGGGTGGAGCGGATCCAGAAACTGGCTGCGGCCTGAGACCGGGGCGCCGGCCTGCCATGCCGCCCACCGCCGCCGAGTCGAGCCGGGCCGAGGAGCTCCGTCGGATGCTCAACCGTGCCGCTCACGCCTACTACGTGCTCGACGCCCCGGAGCTGGAGGATCCGGTCTACGACCGGCTCTACCGGGAGCTGCTCGATCTCGAGGTGGCCCATCCGGAGCTGGCCAGTCCCGACAGCCCCACCCAGAGGGTGGGTGGCGCGCCAGCCGACGGCTTCCGCAGCGTTGAACACCGAATCCCGCTGCTCAGCCTCGACAACGCCTTCTCCAGCCAAGAGCTCGAAGCCTGGTTTGCCCGGCTGCTGAAGGTCCTGGACCGTACCCCGGAGGCCGGCGAGCCCCTGCCGCGCCTGCCGATGGTTGGGGAGCTGAAGATCGACGGCAACGCCCTGGCGCTCAGCTATGAGCAGGGGGTGCTGGTGCGGGCCGCCACCCGCGGCGACGGTGAGCGCGGCGAGGAGATCACCGCCAACGTGCGCACGATCCAGGCCGTGCCGCTGCGGCTGCAGCTGGAGCGGCCGCCGGCATGGGTGGAAGTGCGCGGCGAGGCCTTCATCCCCGACGGCACCTTCGCGGCGATCAATGCCGAACGGGAGGCCCGCGGTGAACCCCTGTTCGCCAACCCTCGCAATGCCTGCGCCGGCACCCTGCGCCAGCTCGATCCGGGCGTGGTGGCCAGCCGGCGGCTCGATTTCTTCGCCTACACGCTCCACCTGCCGGACGACTGGAGTCCGGTCGGGGCCGATCCAGCGCGGCCCCGCAGTCAGTGGGAATCGCTGGCCTGGCTGGCCGCCGCCGGCTTCCGGGTGAATCCCAATGCCGACCTCTGCCCCGATCTGGCGGCTGTGGAGGCCTTCTTCAGCGTCTGGGAGACGCGGCGGGCGCAGCTCCCCTATGCCACCGACGGGGTGGTGGTGAAGCTCGACGACCTGCGCCTGCAGGCCGATGCCGGCTTCACCCAGAAGGCACCGCGCTGGGCGATCGCGCTCAAGTACGCCGCCGAGGAGGCGCCAAGCAAGCTGCTGCGCCTGGTGGCCCAGGTGGGGCGAACCGGGGTGGTGACACCGGTGGCCGAATTCGAGCCGGTGCCCCTGGCCGGCACCACGGTGAGCCGCGCCACGCTGCACAACGCCGACCGGCTCGAGGAGCTCGATCTCCATGCCGGCGACACGGTGGTGGTCCGCAAGGCCGGCGAGATCATCCCGGAGGTGGTGAAGGTGCTGAGCGAACTGCGGCCGCCGGGAGCCGCGCCGCTGCAGCTACCCCACACCTGCCCTGAATGCGGTTCAACGCTGGTGCGGGAGGTGGGTGAGGCCGCCACCCGCTGCGTGAACAGCAGCTGCCCGGCGATCCTGCGCGGCTCGCTGCGCCACTGGGTGAGCAAGGGGGCCCTGGATGTGGACGGCCTCGGCGGCAAACTGATTGAACAGCTGGTGGACCGGGGCCTGGTGGCCTCGATCGCCGATCTCTACCGCCTCGATGCGGCCCTGCTCGCCAGCCTGGAGCGGATGGGGGAGAAGTCGGCGGCGAATCTGGTGGCGGCCCTGGAGGCCTCGAAGCAGCAGGCCTGGCATCGCCAGCTCTACGGCCTCGGCATCCACCATGTGGGGGCGGTGAACGCCAAGCTGCTGGCGCGGGTGTTCCCATCGGCCGACGACCTGCGCGTCGCCGCGGCGGAGAAGCCGGAGGCGATCACGGCGGTGTTCGGCATCGGCGGGGAGATCGCTGAATCCCTGCGCCAGTGGTTCGCCACCCCCTCCAACCAGGGGTTGCTGGACCAGCTCAAGCAGCTGGGCTTCTCCATGGCCGCCGGCGAAGGGGAGCTGGCGGCCAGTGCGAACGGCGGCGTGGAGGCCACGGGCGTCGATGGTCGCTCAGCGCTCACCGGCCACACCTTCGTGCTCACGGGAACCCTTCCAAGCCTCAGCCGCAGCCAGGCCCAGGCGCTGATCGAAGCGGCCGGCGGCAAGGTGACCGGATCCGTGAGCAAGAAGACGAGCTACCTCGTGGCCGGTGAGGAAGCCGGCAGCAAGCTGGCAAAGGCCGAAAGCCTGGGGGTGCCGGTGCTGGATGAAGCGGGGTTACTGGGGCTTCTGGGCGCTTAGGCGTCGGGATCGAGATGGTTGGCCAGCCAGGCCACCGGCAGCATCGCCACCATCGCCAGGGAGCACATCAGCAGCTCCGGGCCGCCGATCGGCGCAGTGCTGAACAGCGCATTCATCGGCCCCCACTGGCTGAACACCACCTGCAACAACACCGCCAGGCCCACGCCCAGCAGCAGCTGGGGCGCTAGGGCTATGTGGGTGGAGGGATCCCACAGCCGCAGCGCCAGGCTGCGGCCCAGCTGGCTAATGCTGAGCAAGTAGATGATCCGGGCTGCAACGAGGGCCTGAATCGCCGCCGTGCGGGCCAACTCGAGGCTGCCGCCGCCGATCCGAACCCACTCGAACACCCCGAAGATCAGCACCCAGTTGAAGGCGGACACCACCAGGATGCGCCGAAGGAGCCGGGGCGTGATCAGCGGTTCTTTGGGATCCCGCGGCAGCTGGGTCATCGTGTCGGGCGCCTTGGGCTCGAACGACAACGGCACCGTCATCGTGATCGAGTTGATCATGTTGAGCCAGAGCACCTGCAGGGCCAGGATCGGCATATCTCTTGCCAGCAGGGCGCTGATCAGGATCGTCATCGACTCACCACCGTTCACTGCCAGCAGGAAGGCGATCGCCTTGCGCAGGTTGCGGTACACCGTGCGCCCCTCCTCCACCGCCGCCTCGATCGAGGCAAAGTTGTCGTCGGTGAGCAACATGTCGGAGGCCTCGCGGGCCACCTCGGTTCCGCCCTTGCCCATGGCGATGCCGATGTCGGCCTGGCGCAGGGCCGGAGCGTCGTTGACGCCATCGCCGGTCATCGCCACCACGTTGCCGCCGGCCTGCAGCGCCTCCACCAACTTCAACTTCTGGGCCGGCGCCACCCGGGCAAACACCTTGCCATCACTGGCCGCCAGGGCAAAGGCGACATCATCCATGGCCTCCAGTTCCCTGCCGGTGTAGGCCCGCAGTTCCTGGGCGCCGGCGGAGCCGATACCCATGCGGGCGGCGATGGCGGCGGCGGTGGCGGCGTGATCGCCGGTGATCATGCGCACCGAGATGCCGGCCCGCTGGCAGGCCTCCACGGCACGGATCGCCTCCGGCCGTGGCGGATCGAGCATGCCCTGGAGCCCCAGGAACACCAGCTCGCCGTCGAGATCGGCATGGTCGAGGTCGTGGCGGTGATGGGGCAACACCCGCGATGCAAAGGCGATCAGCCGCAGCCCCTCCCCGGCCAGGCCATCCACCCGGCGATGGATGGCCTCGGCATCGAGGGGCACCACTGCGCCATCGGCGGCGAGCATGCCGCGGCAGCGTGGCAGCAGCGCCTCCACCGATCCCTTCACCTGCATCAACCGCTCCTCGCCGTCGTGGAGGCTGGCCATGTACTGGTATTCGGAGGCGAAGGGAATTGCATCAAGCCTCGGGAAGCCCGACTCCAACCCAGCCCGGGTGAGACCACCCTTCTCGGCGGCCGCCAGCAGGGCCGCCTCGGTGGGGTCTCCCTCGATGGTCCAGGCGCCGTGCTGCTGCCTGAGGCGGGAGTCGTTGCAGAGCACACCGCAGCGCAGCACCTGCTCCAGCGCCGGCGGCAGGGGATCCACCACGGCGCCGGCGCCATCGAGGAGATCGCCGTGGGGGCTGTAGCCGGTGCCGCTCACCTGGTAGCTCACGCCACCAGCCACCACCACCTGCACCGTCATCTGGTTTTCGGTGAGGGTGCCGGTCTTGTCGGAGCACACCACCGTGGCGCTGCCCAGGGCCTCCACGGCCGGCAGCTTGCGGATGATCGCGTGGCGGGCGGCCATGCGGTTCACGCCGATGGCCAGGGTGATCGTGACCACCGCCGGCAGGCCCTCCGGGATGGCGCTCACCGCCAGGGCCACGGCCGCCTCGAACACCTCGGCGAAGGGCTGGCCGCGGCCCAGGCCGATGGCCAGGGTGAGGGCCGCCACCGCCAGGATGAAATACAGCAGCACCCTGCTGAAGCTGGCGAAGCGGCGGGTGAGCGGGGTGCTCAGCGTCACCCGCTTCTGCAGCGAGCGGGAGATCTCCCCCATCTCGCTGGCCTCACCGGTGGCCACCACCACACCCCGGCCCTGCCCGAAGGTCACGAAGCTGCCGGCATAGGCCATGCACAGCCGATCGGCCAGGGGGGTGTCGGCCGGCATGGGGGCGGGGTCCTTGGCCACCGGCAGGGATTCGCCGGTGAGCCCCGACTCGTCGATCTGCAGGTCGCGCAACGCCAGCAGGCGCAGATCGGCCGGCACCTTGTCACCGGCCGCAAGCAGCACCACATCCCCGGGCACCAGCTCCCGGGAGGGGATGGTCAGGGTCTGGCCATCGCGCAGCACGGTGGTGTCGGTGCTCACCGAGCGGGCCAGGGCGGCGATCGCCCCTTCGGCGCGGGCTTCCTGCACATAACCGATCACGGCATTGATCACCGCCACCGCCCAGATCACCAGGGCGTTGGTCCAGGCGGCCAGCAGGGCCTTGACCAGGCCCGCTGCCAGCAGGATGTAAATCAGGGGCTGGTGAAACTGCAGCAGCAGCTTCAGAAAGGCCGGCTGGCCGGCCACCTCCGGCAGTTCGTTCCAGCCGTGGCGCTCGTGGCGGTGGGCCACCTCGGCGGCACCGAGGCCGCCATCAGGGTTGCTGCCCCACTGGCTCAGCACCGCCTCGGCAGCCTGGGAATGGGGCTGCTCGCAAGCCTCCAGAGTGGTGCGCGGCGCAGCGGGGGTGGCAGGCGGCATGGCCCTCCGTGGGATGGGACAGCGATAGCCGCAACCTAGACAGATCGCTCCGGGCCCACCGCCGCCAGCAGAGCCGCCAGGGTGGACGTATCGGCCGCGGTGAGCGGCACCTCAGGGGACCCACCATGGACATCCCGGGCTCCAGATCACCAGGCCAGACTCCCCGTTGGATCAAGACCGAGTGCGGCCGGGCCAAGTACGCCGAACAGGCCGGCCGCAGCGGTGGCAAAGCACCTCTGAGGCCGGCCTGTTTCGTACTGATCGCCGCCCTCCGCGACTGGAATCAGCCGGAGACCACAGCACTCAAGAGCTGATCAGTCCGCTCCTGCGCAACGGTTTGAGAACGTTGATCCGCAGTCCGGCAGAGCACTCCTCCAGCGTCCCGCGAGCGGGTGAGAATCTGAGAGGTTGTTCCCCTGACCAGGCCGCTGATCGTGGCGATCTCCTTCTGACTCAGAGCTGGAGTCAGCCCCTAAGAGTTTGCTGAAAAACCCGCCCACCCTGCGAAAATGGGGCAACCGCACAGCCGTGATGCGAGGTCAGCAGGAGCGCAGCGGCTCACTGTTCTCCTACGTCTCGATCGAGGAGCGGATCCCGGCCAGT
>NZ_JAGQCE010000002.1 GCF_024345995.1 Synechococcus sp. Cruz-7E5 | reverse complement strand
CAGGAACATTTGGCAGCTTGAAATGGCTGATTCACTGGTCGCTGTATAAATGTGTGTGCGAGCAGCCTACGCGCCTCTAGCTGGCAGCATTCGCATCGAGCCTGCAGTCTGCTTTTTCAGGAGTCCCAACGTGGGCTTCTTCTGCTGAAGCCTGTGGATGCACTTCTCCTCATCCCAGAATCTACGTTGTCCCATTCAGCTGTACTGAGCTGAATGGATTCTATGTAATATCTAACAAGCTTTCAGGTTGTGGCGAGGATTTTTTGAGGTGCCTTTAAGGTATAGTTTGACGATTTAACGAACCATCTCAACAAAGAATGGGTCAGTGGAGAGATCGAAGGTCATATTCCGATGTGGCTGCAGAGAGAAGATTGCCAGCCAGCATGCTTTTGGAGATTGCCGTGGCGGCCGCCAACGAACCGAACATCCATTGAATAATGTCATCCTTGGCATGCTCTGCAGCGCCGGTTGATCATCTCAGAAGCCTTCTCATCTTGGTAGGTGCAGGGTCGGCCGGACCGGAGTTCGACATGTTGTCCCTCGATGTCAATCTGCCGATAGCGCTTGCGCCACTTCCCAATTGTCATGCCGGTGAGACCCATCCGCTGGGAAATGAAAGTGTTGGCATCACCGTCGCCGCAGGCCAGTATGATCAGAGTCCGCTGGACGATCGAATAGGGAATGGCGAGGGATTGAGCGATGCTCTGGAGTTGCTGAATCTCGTCCGCCGAGAGCCCCAACAGAGGCATAAAGCGACCGAGGGCCATTGAAAGACTCCCTGCAGAGACACTCCAGTTTCTTTTGGTTACTCATGGGACTGGGCACTAGGTGCTGAGCCGGTACACCGAGCGCCCATCCCCCGGCAGCAGCACCAGCGAGGCGGGATCGAGCAGGCGGCCGAGGGTCACCTCCGCCTCGGCCGGACCGGGATCGGAGCCAGGGGCCGGTGGGCGGGTGCCGGGGCTGCCCCCGTCCCAGCGCTCGAGGGACAACACCAGGCCATCAGGGGCCTCGTAATCGCCGTAACGGCAGCCGCTCAGCCTCCGGTTCATCGTCCGGGAACTGGAGCTCACCGCAGCGTGGCCCTGCTCCTTGAGCTGGTAGGTCACTCCCTCCCATGTGATCTGCGCGGGGAAGGGCAGGGGCTGACGATCCAGCTCCAGAGCCAGCTCAGCCGGCCCCCGCTCCAGCCAGCTCACCTCCAGCCAGTCGTCTTCGCAGACGCTGAGCCAGCGACCCTCGCTGCCGTCGCGCAGGAGATACTCCAGCCACTGAAAACCATCCTCGTCGTAGAGCAGACGGTCTTCCACCATCCAGTCGCGGCCGTCGGCCTGCACGATGTCGCCGGTGCGCAGATCGAAGAGGGTGCGCTCCAAGGACTCCTGGGGCAGATTCGCCCCCGACCGCTGGCGTTGCTTCTGCAGCTGGCGCAGGCCCCACGCCGCCACCAGCAGCAGCACCAGCAGAACCCAGACGCCCATGGGCATGGCCTCGGCCCGGAGCCTGACGTCCGGAGTAGTTCAGCCTATCGATCACCACCCGGTGGGGATCAGTCCTGCCGCCAGAGGGGCTGGCGCTGATATCGATCCAGCACCGGTCGCGTCAGTCGGTTCGGCAGCACCTCCGCACCCTCCGGGGGTCGCAGATCCCTGGGCAGCACGAACAGCCTCTCCAGCTGGGCGCGATCGAACCAGCGCCCCTCAAACGGCGGAGTCGCCAGCTGCAGGCTCCGGCCGGGGCGATGGGCCAGCACGAAACCCCACGGCCCGAAACTGGGCACATCGACGCTGTACGGGCGCGTGATCAGATTCAGCTCGGCCATGGTGGCCTGAATCGAGGCCATCACCTTCGGCGTGAAGAACGGGGTGGAGGCCTGGGTCACCAGCAAGCCGCCGGGCGCCAGCCGCTCCAGCAGGCGCCCATAGAACGTGACGCTGTAGAGCCTCGCCACGGCAGGGCTGTCGGGGTCGGGGAAGTCGGCGATCACCACGTCATAGGGGTCCTTCAGGCGTCGCACCAGCTCGAACGCATCACCCACGTGCGTGTGCACCCGCGGGTCTTCAAGGCTCGCCTGGTTGAGGCGGCGCAGGAAAGGATGGGCTCGTGCCAGCTGCAGCATCTGCGGATCCAGTTCCACCAGATCGAGCTGGCGCACCCCCGGCCAGCGCAGGATCTCCCGGGCCGCCAGCCCATCGCCTGCCCCCAGCAGCAGTACCCGCGCAGGCTGGCCGTGCAGCGCCAGGGCAGGATGCACCAGCGCCTCGTGGTAGCGGTATTCATCCAGGCTTGAGAACTGCAGGTTCCCATCGAGAAACAGGCGCAGATCACCGCGACGGCTGGTGAGCACGATGCGCTGATGGCGCGACTGAACCCGCCCCACCACCGGATCGTCATAGAGGCCGTCCTCGATCCGGTTGCCGAGGGGCACCAGCGCCCAGGCAGCCAGGGCGGCCAGGGGCAGGGCACCGCTGAGCGGCCAGCGCCAGCGACGGCAACTCGGGAACACCCAGCACAGCACCGCACTGCTGATCAGGGGCACCATCGCCAGCAGTCCCGCGGTGGGCAGCAGGCCGAAGACTGGCAGCAACAGCAGCGGAAAGAGCAGGGAGCCGAGCAGGGCGCCGAGGTAATCAAGGGCCAGCACCCGGGCCAGGGCCGTGCGCAGGTGCTGCTGGCTCTCCAGCAGCCGGGTGAGCAGAGGCACCTCCATGCCCCCCAGCACCCCCACCATCACCGTCACCACCACCAGGACAAGCCAGAGCGGGCCATCGACGCTGAACACAGCGAACAACGCCAGCGGGCCCAGCAGGCAGAGCGGCGAGAGGCAGATCTCCACAAGCAGGAACGCGCCCAGGAGTCGCTGCATGGGCCGCTCGCCGCCACCCACGAACTGACTCAGCCAGGCCCCCAGCCCCATGGCCGCAAGAAAGGTGCCGATCACCACCCCCGTGGCCAGGGCCGCGTCGCCGAGCAGATAGCTGGCCTGGGTGACCAGCATCAGCTCCAGCACCAGCCCCACGCTGGAGGAGAGCGCCGCGGTGACCAGCAGCACCCGCACCTGCAGCGCTGAAAACGGCGGCATGCCTACTTGGCCGTCCCGGGGCCCCGCCCCTGGAAGCCAGGCCAGCTGGAGCGACCACTGCGTGGAACCCACAAGCCGCCCCGGTAGCTGCCGCGGTAGCTGACGCCAGTGGATCCAGGCGGTACCCCCTCCTGCCCCAACTGGAACAGGAACGGCCGGCGGACCGCACTGACCGTGCCCACCGTCACCGCCGAGATCGTGAGCAGGAGAATCAAGGTGCGTTCAGGCGCCATCTCAGGCCTCCAGCGTCAGCACGGCCACCGGGTGTGGGCTGAGCACGCCGTCTTCCAGCACCAGCCGCAACCACTCGATCTCCCAGGGCTCGCCGCCATCGGCGATGGTTTCAGGCAGCGTCAGCCGCAGCCCCAGGCTGGCTCGCTCAAGCAGCTTGAGATGGAGCACCTCCTCCACGGTCAGCCAGTGGTCACCGTCGCTGGAGTGGGCCGTCACCGGCAGGCTGCGCTGAAAGCTCAGGCGAGAGCGGCCGAGGGCATCGCTCACCTCCAGCTCCAGCGCCGCCTTGAGCTGGGAGGCGAGGGGGCCGGCGTCGCTGCTGGGCCGTTCGTAGCGGGCACGCACCGCCACTCGCACCAGGCCGGTTCCCCCCAGGCGGCTGCGCAGCCGCACGCGACTGTCCTCCACCCGCAGCACCTTGCGCAGGCGCCAGTTGCGGTAGGTGGCCCTCATGGCGATTCCCGCCATCAGCTGCGTCACCACGGCGGTGAACCAGAGCAACGGCGCATTGACGCTGTGGTTGCGCACCTCCACCCGCACCAGCAAGGGGCTCTCCAGGGGACGGCCGGCTGTGTCGAGCAGATCCTCGAGCGTGAGCCGCAGGCGGTACTCCCCCGATCGCGGCGGCCGCAACGAGAGAACCACGCCGTTGTCGCTCTCGTCCCAGCTGCCGCTCTCGCCGCCCTCCGACCAGGTGCCGGTTTCACGCCAGCCATCCTTGGCCAGCTCGAGCACGGTGGCCCCGCCGGCATCAAGCAGCTCCACACCGAGCCCCATCGAGCTGTTCACCGGCAGCTCGGCCCGCAGCTTGATCAATGGACTGCCGATCCAGCCTGACTCCAGGCGCAGGGATTCACTGGTGCTCGGCTGCTCCGGCGCCACCGCGATCTGCCGGCGCTGGGGCTGCTCCAGCCATGAGAGCAGCAGCACCAGCAGGGGGATCAGGGGCAGCAGCCCCAGCAGCAGCGGCCAACGCCGCACATCCGACTGGCCACTGCGTGATCCGGGCCGGTCCTTAGCCTGAAAGGCGCTCTGGGATGCCGCCATGGTCAAACCCCTGCTCCAGCTCCTGCTGACGGTCGGGTGGACCGTTATCGGAGTCATCCTCATCTATGCCGGCCTGTTGCTGTTCGACAAGCTCTCCCCGATCGACTACCGCGCCGAGATCCGCAAGGGCAACGTGGCCGCCGGCGTGGTGCAGGGGGCCGTGATCCTGGCCATTGCCGCTGTGGTTGTGGGCATCCTCACCACCTGAGACGGCAACCTCTGCCTTGGCCTCCCAGAGCACTGCGCTTGAGCCGATCGAGGCCTGGTTCCGCCACAAGGGCTGGCGGCCCCTTCCCTTTCAGCGCCAGTGTTGGAAGGCGTACCTGCGCGGAGAGAACGGTCTGATCCAGGTGCCCACCGGCGCCGGCAAAACCTATGCGGCGGTGATGGGGCCGATCGCCGCGATGCTCGCGAACCCGGGCGCCGGACTGCGCCTGCTCTATCTCACGCCCTTGCGGGCCCTCAGCCGCGATCTGGCCCTGGCGATCCGAGAGCCGATCGAGACCATGGGCTGGCCGCTGACGCTGGGCATCCGCAACGGCGACACCGCCAGCGGCGAACGCAGCCGACAGCTCAGGCAGCCGCCCCAGATCCTGATCTCCACGCCGGAATCGCTCTCGGTGCTGCTGGCGAACAGGGCGGCACCGCAACTGTTTGCGGGCCTCGAGGCGGTGGTGCTGGATGAATGGCACGAGCTGATGGGCAGCAAGCGCGGCAGCCAGACGGAGCTGGCCCTGAGCTGGCTGCGAGGGCAGCGGCCGGGACTGCGGACCTGGGCGATCAGCGCCACCATCGGCAACCTGAAGGAGGCCGCCTATGCGGCGGTGGGGGTTGGCGCAGGCGAGGACCCACTGCTGGTGTGCGCGCGGGTCAAGCGGCACACCGAGATCCGCAGTCTGCTGCCCGAATCGATCGATGGCTTTCCCTGGGGTGGGCACCTGGGCCTGCGCATGTACGAGGAACTGGTGGCGGCCCTCGATCCAGCCATTTCCACGCTGCTGTTCACCAACACGCGCAATCAGTCGGAGCGTTGGCACCAATGTCTGCGCTACGCCTGCCCGGAGATGGAGGGATCGCTGGCCCTGCACCACGGCTCGATCGACCGGACCGAGCGGGAGGCGATCGAGGCGGGGGTCAAATCGGGAGCGGTGCGCTGGGTGGTCTGCACCAGCTCTCTCGATCTGGGGGTCGACTTCCAGCCGGTGGAGCGCGTGGTGCAGATCGGCAGTGCCAAGAACCTGGCGCGGCTGCTGCAGCGGGCCGGCCGCTCGGCCCACAATCCCGGCGGCACCTCCCAGGTGCTGTTCATGCCCACCAACGCCCTTGAGCTGCTGGAGGTGTCGGCGATGCGACGGGGGCTGGCGGAGGGACTGGTGGAGACCCGCCGCCCGCCGGTGGCGCCGCTGGATGTGCTGCTGCAGCACCTCACCAGCCTGGCCTGTGGTCCGGGCTTCGAGCCGGAGCGGGAGTTGGAGCGGGTGCGCAGCGCCTGGAGCTACCGCCACCTCGATGGGGCCAGCTGGCAGTGGTGCCTGCGCTTCCTGGAGCACGGCGGCGACTGCCTCGGCGCCTATCCCCGCTTCCGCAAGCTGGAGCTCGAGGAGCCCCCTGGTGCCGTCCCAGGCACGGGCGCGCCCGTTCTGTTCCGGGTCAAGGATCCCGTCATCGCCCGCCTGCACCGGCTGGGGATCGGCACGATCACCTCCAGCAGCTCGATCAGCGTCAAGGTGGTGCGCGGCGCCACCCTCGGTCATGTGGAGGAGGGCTTCGTCTCGCGCCTGAAGCCCGGCGATGTGTTCTTTTTTGCCGGGCGGCAGCTGGAGTTCGTGCGACTGCGCGACATGACCGCCCTGGTGAAGGCCAGTACCCGAAAGAGCCGCACAGTGCCCGCCTGGGCCGGGGGCCAGATGGCCCTCTCCGACCTGCTCAGCGTCCACCTGCGCCGGGAAGTGCACCGCTGTGCCGGTGCGATCCAGGCCGGCGATCCGGCTGAAGCCGCGGCTGACGGCGCCGATGAAAAGGGGCTCGACACGGCCGAACTGCGGGCTCTGGAGCCGCTGCTGCGCCGACAGGCCGACCTCTCGCGCCTGCCGCGTGAGGATCAGTTTCTGGTGGAGGTGACCCGCAGCCGTGAGGGCAGCCATCTGTTCGCTTACCCATTCGAGGGGCGCTTCGTGCATGAGGGTCTGGGCTTCCTCTGGGCCGGGCGCCTCACCCGGATCCAGTCGGCCACGATCACGGTGTCGGTGAACGACTACGGCTTCGAGCTGCTGGCTCCCCGCGGCTATCCCTTCGAAGCGCTCTACGAGGACTGGAGCGATGCCCTGCTCGATCAGGCGGGACTCGAAGCGGATCTGGAGGCATCGATCAACCTCTCCGAGCTCTGCCGCCGCCGCTTCCGCTCCATCGCCCAGATCGCCGGACTGGTGGTGAACGGCTTCCCGGGGCAGAAAAAAAGCGGCGGCCAGCTGCAGATCAGCGCTGCCCTGCTCTTCGATGTCTTCAGTCGGCATGAACCCGGCAACCTTCTGCTGGAGCAGGCCCGCCGCGAAGTGATGGACGAGCAGCTGGAACTGGGCCGCCTGCGCCAGGCCCTCGAGCGCCTCAGCCGCGCTCAGCGCATGCTGGTGCGCACCCCGCGGCCAGGGCCCTTCGCCTTCCCTCTGCTCGTGGAGCGCCTCAACAACCGCATGAGCAGCGAGTCGGTACTGGAGCGGGTGCAGCGGTTGGTGGCCGAAGCCAGAAAAGCAGAAGACGACGGTTGACTGCTCCGTTCAATGACTTCAGCTGAAGTTCCCGCTGGGCACCTGGAGAAGATCCGGCACCATCCCTAGCCTGAGCGCGACCACCCCATCGCACACAGGCCTGCAGTGAAGTCATTCATCTACTGGTTGATGGGCGATCGGGCCGGACGGGTGGTGGTGGGGAGCTGGCGCTGGCTGTGGGGCTTGCCGGTGGAATCCGGCGGCAAGGTGGCCGTCGCGGTGGCCGAGGAATCGCTGCAGTCGATGCAGGAATCGGTGCAGAAGCTGGCCAAGGCGGTGGCCATGCAGGTGGGCGCCTACGAGCGGGCCAAGAAGAAGTACCAGGAGAAGACCATCGAGCTGGGCAACTTCGAGCAGCAGGCCCTGCTGGCTCAGAAAGCGGGCCAGGAGGACGGCGCGAAACTGGCGATGGGCCGTGCCATCCAGATCGAGAAGCTGTTACCGGCACTGGAGCAGCAGGTGCAGCAGGCCGAAGCTTTCGTGACCGCGTCCAAGGACAAACTCAACCGGGAGCGCCTCAAGCTCGAGCGCTACAAGTCCGACATGCAGAACATGAAGGATCTGGCGGAGGTGAACGCGGCGCTCGAATCGATCGCCCAGGTCAACAACGATTTCGACATCGGCTCGGCCCGCTCGTCTTTCGAGGCCGCCCGCAGTGCTGTGGAAGGACGCCACCTGCGCAGCACCGCCCTGGCTGAACTCTCGGAAAACCCCCAGGAGAAGTTGACGGCGGATCTCGAGCAGCTCTCGCTCGATGCCGAGGTGGCCCAGCGACTCCAGGCCCTTGAAGCCGCGACTCAGCCGAAACCTCAGCAGCCATGAACGTCCAGAACTCCACAGGCAAGCGCAGCGGCCCACCGCCGATCGTTTTCATCCTGCTGGCCCTGATCGGGGCCGGCGCCCTCTGGACCTGGAGGGATCAGTTTAGTGGCCTGCTGGGCTCCAGCCCCAGGCTGCCCAGCCTCTCCCAGGCCCCGCCGAGCATCCCGGGATTTCCGAGCCAGGGGTCAACGGCGGCGGCCTTTTCACCACCCACCACCGTGGCGGCGGGCACCACCATCAGCATCGACGGCTCCACCAGCATGGTGTTGATCAACGAGGCGCTCAAGCAGGGCTTCATGGCCTCCTTCCCCGGTACGGAGGTGAGCACAGCGGCAGTGGGCACCGACAACGGCATCCAGGCCCTGCTGGGGGGCAGCATCAACCTCGCGGCGATCTCCCGACCACTCACATCTGAGGAGCAGGGCCGCGGCCTGGTGGCCGTACCCTTGGCCAGCGACCGGATCGCCCTGGTGGTGGGCATCGACAACCCATTCCGCCGCGGGCTCTCCCGCAGCCAGACGGTGCAGATCTTCAGGGGTGAGATCACCAACTGGAGCACCCTGGGGGGCAGCGATCGTTCCATTCGAGTCCTCAACCGCCCGAGCGTCAGCGGTACCCACTCCGCGTTCCGCAAGATCGTGCTTGAGGACCAGCCCTTCGGCAGCAGCCTGAACATCACCACACTCGAGCGCGACGCCACCACGCCGATGCTGCGCCTTCTCGGCCGTGATGGGATCGGCTACGCCACCTACGCCCAGGTGGCCGACCAACAGACGGTGCGGGTGCTCGCCATCGACGGAGCCACCCCGGAAGCGGAGTCCTACCCCTTCCAGCGCCAGCTGTTCTACGTCTATCGCGAGCCCGCCACGGAGCCCGTGAAAGCCTTCCTCGGCTTCGCGCTCTCTCCGCCGGGAAGGGCTGCCATCCAGAACGCTGGTAAGGGCCCCTGACCCCATCCAGCTCGGCCCCAGCGGCGAGAGTGGGCGCCGCTGGGCTGGGCTCCATGACCATGGCGATCACAATCCAGCTGCTGCTGGTGGCTGGCTGGCTGGCGGCCTTCGGGCTGCTGGTGCTGCTGTTGGCGCTGGAGCTCACCATGGGGCGTGCTCCACGCCTGGGGGCCACGGAAATCACCCCCGCAGGAGCTTCCACGAGTGCAGCTGAGGCCAGCGGTCGCGACTTCCTGAGCGTGATCGTGCCCGCCTACAACGAGGCCTCCAGGATCCAGAGCTGCGTGGGCGCCCTGCTCGCCAGCGAGCTGCAGGGGCAGAGCTGGCGCTTGATCGTGGCCGACGACGACTCCAGCGACGGCACCGCCGAGGGGTTGGAGACGCTCATCGCATCAGGAACGTTCCCATCTCCTCCCCTGCAGGTGCTGCGCTGCGGGCCACGTCCAGCCGGCGAGCGCTGGAGTGGCAAGACCTGGCCCTGCAGCGAAGCGGTACGGCTGCTGCCCCAGCACCCGAGTTCCGAAGCTGGTCCGCCCCCGACGGAGTGGCTGCTGTTCGTTGATGCCGATGTGACCGTGGCCCCGGCTGCCCTGGCCAGTGCCGTGGCAGAGGCGCGCCGCAGCGGGGCCGATCTGCTCACTCTCGCCCCGCGAATCCGCTGCAGCTGCCTGGCCGAATGGGTGGTGCAACCGATCGTGGTGGCGCTGCTGGGTCTGGGCTTTCCGATCGCCCGCGCCAACGATCCCAGCGACCCCACCGCCTTCGCCGCCGGACCGTTCATGCTCTTCCGCCGCTCCAGCTACGAGGCCATCGGCGGGCATCGAGCCCTGGCGGCGGAAGTGGTGGAAGACCTTGCCCTGGCGAGGGCCATCAAGGAGCGGGGCTTCACCCTGCGCTATCTGCTCGGCGTCGACCTGCTGGAGCTGCGCATGTACCAAGATTTCAGTGCGCTCTGGGAGGGCTGGACCAAGAACTGGCATCTCGGCCTGAACCGCAACCCCCTGCTCACCCTGGCCAGCGGTGTTGTGGTGCTGGGCCTGTTCAGCAGCCCCTGGCTGCTGCTGCTGTTGGCGGGGCTGCAGGCGATCCGGGAACCCTTGGTCTGGCCGTCGCTACTCTCGCCCGCGCTGGCGGGGGTGTGCCTGCAACTGGCGCTACGGCTTTGGATCCGCTGGCGCTTCAAGCTCGACCTGCGTTACTGGTGGCTGAGCTGGCTGGGGGGTTTGGTGATTGCCGCGATCGCTCCGGTCTCGATCTGGAAGGTCAGCACCGGACAGGGCTGGACCTGGCGAGGACGTTCGCTGGCGTGAAGCTGCAGCAGCTGGCGGGTTGCTCAGGCCTGGATCAGGCCTTGCTGAGCTTCTTGACGATCCAGCTCATCAGCACCAGGGAGCCCACCAGGGCAATCAGCAGGGCGATGGTCATGGGGGGAGGCCGTCTAGCGTGATTATGTCGGGTCGCAGAGAAGGGAATCCACCAATACAGTTCGATCCCGCAGCAGCCGAGCCACGGTGAGGTTGCTTACGGGTTGATCGTGGCCGCCCTCCAGCAGCCACTCGGCCATTTCCATCCGCAGGGCATAGGCCTCTTCAAATTGATCTCTGCTCTCGAGAGCGTGGAGTCGGCACTCAAGCCAGTGGAGGGTTTCGCCCGGAAGCTGGCGCTGGAGGCGTCGTCTGGTCACAGGGCTCTCCATCGGTTGGTGAATCCTGGCGGAGCGTGGAAGGTTTGGTGTAGCAAGCGGAACACATCTGGTTGGAAACTGGACACCGCTGGATGTCGTCGATGCGCCACCGTTGCCTCGGGCCTGTCCTGGTGATCACCACGCTGCTGGCGGGCCCAAACGGGGTGTGGGCGACTGGCGTCACCAACGACACCCGCCACGACTGCCGGCTCTGGCGCAACAGCCGCGGCCTCGAGCGGGTGGAGATCGCCAACCGCCTCGGTGCCGCCAACCTGCTCACAAAAGAGCACAACTTCGCCGTTGCAACCCCAGGAGCAACGCGAAGCCTTTACAGCAGCTCCGACATCCGACGGCTCTGCGCGCTGCTGTGAGGCCAAGCCGGATCCTGCCGCCAGTGCGGAGCCTGCGGCCTTGGCGAGCCCGCCTAACTCGCCACCAGCCAGCGCCCCCCCGCACCCAGGGCCAGGGCCGCGGCGCTGCCCCACCACAGAGCCGTCCGGCTGTTCAGCAGCAGGCGGCGCAGCAGCACCAGCGACCCGCCGACCCCCAGCAGCAGCACCAGGCTCTGGCAGAAGGCAATCACGTGATGATCGGCGCTCCAGCTGGGCAGCGGCTGCTGGAAGCTGACCGGCAGCAACCGGCCCGCTTCCGCCATCCCCACCGGCAAGTGCCGCGCCAGCAACAGCGCCCAGAGCAGGGGCAGCAGGCCATAGAGCCCGAGGCGCAGACGCCGGGCGACCCGCTCCGGCAGTGTCAACCAGCTTGCGATCCGAAACGCAAGCAGGGCCAGGGCCGAAGGCAGCGCCAGAGCCAGGACGGCAAAGGCCAGGCGCGGCAGCAAGGGGCCCGCCTGCAGGCTGTCGGGGGCCAGGGGCAGCCCCCCCAGCAGCCGATCCCAGAACTTCAGGCAGACGCCGCCGGCCAGCACCAGGATCAGCCCTGCCTCACCGTCGGGTGGGGCCATCTCCCGCTGCAGATCGGCAGCGGGAGGCCTCAGGCTCAGTTGCACGGAGCGGTGCGGACAGGCCTGAGCGCAGGTGAGACAGAGCACGCAGTTGCGGTTGTCGTCGAGGTGGGCCGGGTGGGTGCCGAGCGGGCAGCCGGCCGTGGCCAGGCCTTCCCCGTCGGCGGGACCGCCCTTGAAGCAGGCGTAGGTGCTGCAGCTGCCGCTGCAGGTGCCCACCTGGGCGCGCAGCTCCAGAACTGAGAGCTTGGCGAACAGGCCGTTCATCCCCCCAACCGGGCAGAGATAGCGGCACCAGAACCGCTTTTCGAAACGCAGGGAACCGAGCACGGCACCGGCGGTGATCAGCAGCAGCAGGCAACTGCTCAGACGGGCGCTGTTCTCCAGATCCGCCAGTTCCTCCCAGAGCAGGATCGCGGCAAAGCCGGCGGCCAGGGCCGGTGCGGCCCAGCGGTCGGTCTCCCCCCTCGGCCAGCGGGAGGGCTGCCAGCCAAGGGCTGCGGCCAGCCGCTGGCTGATCTCACCCCAGACCATGAACGGACAGAAGGAGCACCAGAGGCGGCCCACCAGGGGATAACTCAGCAGGATCAGGGGCCACCACCAGGCCCAGAACATGTTCAGCGCCCCGTTGTGGGCACGATCCTGGGGACCCAGCCACAGCCACAGGTTCACCAGCACGAACACCCAGCTCACGAGGCCGAAGAGCAGGGCGTTCCACAGCCGTGGTGAGCGCATCCGCAGGCGCAGGGACGGCTTCCAGCGCCACAGATCCAAGCGCGGGCGGATCTGACGGGAGGGGAGCCAGAAGACCTCTTCCGGAAGCTCCGGTGGCGGCTCGCCTTCTGCCGGAACCGGCAGCTGGCGCAGGGCCCGCTCCACCAGATCCTCAAGCTCGCGCACATTGCCGGGGAAGTCACGGGTCTGCAGGCGCCGGATCAGCTCCGTGCCGACAACCGGCGCCACCGGCCAGCCCAGGGCCCGACTCTTGAGACGCAGGTCGTAGCGCAGCCAGTCGCCCAGGTCCTGGCGCCGGACCCGTAGCGGCGGTACCCGGATCAGCGTGCAGACGCGCTCAAAGCCGGGCACCACCGCCTCGGTGGTGAAGAACACCCGGCCGGGGAAGTGGTGAGGGGCTTCGGCTGGATCCGGGGCCTGCCAGTGGCCGCTGCTGGCCAGTTCCAGCAGGGCAGGCAGCAACTGGGGATCGACCCGATCGAGCTTGTCGATCAGCAGGGCACCCACCTCGGAATTCTTTAGGAAGGAGGCCTCACCGCCACGGCCGGCGGCACCGAAGAGCTCTACGCCATCGCCCCGCAGCAGCGCGCCGTCGAGCCGAACCATCAGCTGCCGCCTGGCAGGGGAGCCGAAGTGGATCAGGGCGGCGATGTTGTCCTTCTCCAGCCCCGGTTCGCCGCTGATCAGCAGCGGGCCGCCGAGCGGATCCTGGGAGGCCTTACGCACCGCCTCTCTGAGGGTGCGCGCGTAACGGCTGTCGCCGACGATGCCGCGCCGAGCGCGGCCCACCAGATGGGGCGCCAGATGGAGCAGGCTGTCGGCCACTGGCGCTTCCTGCTGGTGAAGCTCCATTCTGCGGCGAGGATTTGCACCGCACCCATCCATGACCCTGACTCTTTATGGCGGAGCCCGCTCGCGGGCCTCAATGCCGCGCTGGTATCTCGCCGAGAAGGAGATTCCCTACACCTGGCGCCTGCTCGACATGCAGGCTGGAGAGCACCGGCAGGAGGCCTTCCTGGCCCTCAATCCATTCGGCAAGGTGCCAGCCCTGGAGGACACCAGCGCCCACGCCCCTCTGGGCGGACCCCTTCGCCTGTTCGAGAGCGGCGCGATCCTGCTCTACCTGGCCGATCGCTACGGCCAGGAGTTCACCAGCGCCGAGCAGCGGGCCCTGGCCGAGCAGTGGGTGCTGTTCGCCAATGCCACCCTGGCCACTGCCCTGTTCGTGGAATCGGCCCGGGAGCGGGAGTTTCCGCGGCTGATGGCCGCTCTCGACCAACTCCTGGGCAAAGGGAGCCCCCTGATCGGTGCGGCCTGGGGGGTGGCCGACTGCGCCGTGAACGCCCACCTGGCCTACCTGCCCGTCTTTTTTCCCCAGCTCGATCTGAGCCCCTACCCGGCGGTTCAGGCCACGATCGAGGCCACCCGCGCCCGGCCCGCCTATCAGGCGGCGATGGCCACGGACTGAGCGGTGGCGCGATGGTGGATCACCCTCTCGATCGGGCCTCCTTCCACTGGCGCGGGCAGCGGCTGGAGCTGCTGGCGGCAAAGGCGCTCTGGGATCCCGAGCAAAAGCTGCTGCTGGTGGCCGATCTGCACCTGGGCAAGGCCGAGACCTTCCAGAGCCAGGGCATCGCCCTGCCCAGCGACGGGGATGCGGGCACCCTCAACGCCCTGCTGAGCCTGGCCCACGTCTGGCGCCCGCAGGAAGTGGTGGTGCTGGGCGACCTGATCCACAGCCGACTGGGCCTCACCGCCGAGCTGCGCCAGAAGCTCAGGGCCCTGCCCCAGCTGCTGGGCTGCCGGCTGCGGCTGATCGGCGGCAACCACGAACGGGGCAGCTGGATCGAGGGCCTGCCCCAGGAACCGGCCATGACCCGGGGAAGCCTCTGGCTGAGCCATGGTCCCGACGATCAGCCCCCACCAGGGGCAACCGATCGTCTGCATGTCTGCGGCCACCTGCACCCAGTGGCGCTGATCGGTGACCGCGGCGACCGACTACGTCTGCCCTGCTTCAGCTACGACGCTGAACAGGGGCGGTTGGTGCTGCCCTCCTTCGGGCAGCTCACCGGCGGGCACCCCTATGATCAGCGCGAGCAGATCTGGCTGGTGGCTGACGGGGCGATCGTGCCCTGGCAGGCGCTCAGCCCTCAGCCGCCAGGGCGCGCACCACATCGCCGCGGGTGAGCACCCCCACCACGGCCTCGCCCTCACGCACGAACAGCCGCTGGGTGGAGCGGTCGTGCAGCAGCTTGGCGGCCGCGGCCAGCGAGACCTCGGCGTTGCAGCTATGGGGGTGACGGTTCATCACATCAGCCACCGTGTTGCCCAGCACCTGGTGCACCTGCTTGTCCCAGTCGAGGGGGTTGCGCAGATAGATCACGGCGTCGAGCAGCATCACGTAAGGGCCGGCATCAAAGCCGCTCTCGCGCACCATCAGGTCCTGCTCGCTCAGCTCGCCGATCAGGGCCCCGTGCTCGTCAAGCACGGGCAGGCCGCTGATGTGGTGATCACTCATCAGCTTCACCGCCTCCTGCAGCAGCGTGGACGGTGTCACCGACAGCACGGGTGTGGACATCGCGTCGGCCACCCGTACGGTTCCTGGAGTGTCGGGGGTCATCGGTGCAGAGCGTCTGCAAGGGTTCTAGGCCAGCGTGGGGGCACGCCCAGGCACGGCCGCGATGACCCCTTTCGCACCTGAATCCGATGGCGGGCAGCCCGCCGCGCCCCTGGCTCGGCGCCTGGCCGACGCCCTCACCGTGGCCAGGGCCTTCCTGGGGCTGCCGATCCTGTTGGCCCTCGGCGCCGGCCAGGCGGGCCTGGGCTGGGCCTTGCTGCTGCTGGGAGGGTTCAGCGACTGGGCCGACGGCTGGCTGGCCCGGCGCTCGGGCGGCGGCTCGGTCTGGGGAGCACGGCTCGACCCCCTCACCGACAAGATCCTGATCAGCGCTCCCCTGCTCTGGCTGGCCAGGGAGGGGACTCTGCCTCTCTGGGCGGTGTGGCTGCTGCTGGCGCGGGAGCTGCTGATCTCCGGCTGGCGGGCCGGCCAGGACAGTGGCGGGCCGGCCTCCACCGCTGGCAAGGCCAAGACCGTGCTCCAGTTCGCCGCCCTGCTGCTGCTGCTCTGGCCCCAGGCCTGGCCCCTGGCCAGCAGTCTGCGCAGCCTGGGCTGGTGGCTGTTCTGGCCGTCGCTGCTGCTGGCGCTCAGCTCCGGGTTCGGCTACCTGGGTGTGGGCCTCAGCCGGCCAGCAGGGCCTCGTCGGAGCTGAAGTCGGGGGTGGTGGGGCCGCGAAGTGCGTAATCGTTGCTGAAGCTGTCGGCCAGGCCGGATTCGAGATCGAAGGCGGGCGTCCAGGCCAGCTCCCTCTGCACCCGGTGGATGTCGGTGAGGAAATGGGCCAGGCGCAGGGGGAAAGCCTTTCTGGCCTTTTTGTCGAGCCCAGAAGGATCGAAACTGCGGATCTCCACCGCCGCCGGATCGACGCCGCAGGCCCGCGCCGCCGCGGCCACCAGGCCCCGGAAGGTGACGCCCTGGGCCCCGCTGCAGTTGTAGATGCGGTTGGTCGCAGCCTCCACATCCAGGCAGCGGGCCATCGCCGTGGCCAGATCACTCACATGACCCAGTTGGGTGATGGTGGTGCCATCACCGGGCAGAGGCACAGGCCGGCCGTGGACGATTCGATCGAAGAACCAGCTCTCGACCGGGTTGTAGTTGCCGGGTCCATAGATGTAGGTGGGGCGGAAGCTGGTGAAGGGGATCGCCTGTTGCCGCAGCCACGTCTCGGTGTCGAGCTTGCCGGCATGGCGACTGGCCGGATCTGTGGCGGCCTGCTCATCGAGGGGCCAGAGCTCGCTGTCGGCATAGACCCCGGCGGAGCTGACGTAGACGAAGCGGTGGCTGGGTGCTCCGGTGCGCTCCACCACGGCCTCGCTGTCGGCGCCGCTGCGGCCGCTGCTGTCGATGATCACGTTGAAGCTGCGGCCCTGCAGCTGGGCGAGGTCCTCTGCGGAGGTTCTGTCGCCGACCAGATGCTCCAGATCCGTCGGCACGGGATTGCGGCCGCGGGTGAACAGGGTGATGGCATGGCCGGACTCCTGCAACTGGGCCACCAGGGGCTTGCCGATGAAACGGGTGCCACCCATCACAAGGATCTTCATTGGGCGCCTGGCCGTACTTGGGGCCATTCAAGCGAGCCATGGAGGCCCTACCCAAAGGAGCGACAGTGGAGGAGGTCCTGAGCGACATCTGATGACGCGCTTCGCCGAACTGCTGCGTTCCCTGAACAACCTCAAGCTGCTGGCCGCCATCGGTCGCAGCGGAGGCGATCTGGGTTCGGTGGCGGATCTGGTCGACAACCTGATCGACAGCCCCCAGATGGCTGACTGCGTTCGGCGCTTCCGTGCTGTGCCCGGCGGCGCTGAGCTGATGGATGGGCGCTACCCACCCCTCCAGCCCGATATCGACTCACTGATCCAGCTGCCTGAGGGCAGCCTCGGCCACAGCTACGCCCACCTGATCCGGCAGCTCAACTACGACCCCGAGTTCTTCCGGCCACGTCCTGTCGATACCGAAGCCCGCTGGCTGACCCAGCGCATCGCCACCACCCACGACATTCATCACGTGGTGAGCGGTTTCGGCACCGCGGCGGTGGGGGAGAGCGGCGTACTGGCGATCACCGCCAGCCAGATCGGCTTCCCGGCCTACGTGCTGCTCACCACCGCCGGCCAGCTGGCCAGCTTCCGGCTGCAGCTGGAGCGCTTCGAACTGCTCAGCCGCGCCCTGGCCCATGGAATGGCGATCGGCCACAGCGCTTCCTGCCTGGCGCTGGCCCGCTGGGAGGAGGGATGGGAGCGGCCCGTGGCCGACTGGCGACAGGAGCTGGGAATCACCGATCCTGCCGACCATGAGTCCTATGGGCTGGCGGTGGCCTCCAACCAGCCAGGATGAGCCGCTACCACGGCTCAGACCGCTCCGCCATGCAGATCATCCCTGCCATCGACCTGCTCGACGGCCACTGCGTGCGCCTGCATCAGGGCGATTACGACCAGGTGACCCGCTTCAGCGATGACCCCGTGGCCCAGGCGCTGGCGTGGCAAAGACAGGGCGCCGAGCGGCTGCATCTCGTCGATCTCGATGGCGCCCGCAGTGGCCAACCCGTCAACGATGCCGTGGTGCGCGCCATCACCGCTGCCCTCACGATTCCGGTGCAGCTGGGGGGAGGTGTGCGCACTGCAGAGCGAGCCGACGACCTGCTGGCCTGCGGACTCGATCGGGTCATCCTCGGCACCGTGGCGATCGAGCAGCCGGAGCTGGTGCGGGAACTGGCGGACCGCCATCCCGGCCGCATCGTGGTGGGAATCGATGCCCGCAACGGCCTGGTGGCCACCCGGGGCTGGATCGAGGAGAGCCGCACCGTGGCCACAGAGCTGGCGGCCAGCTTCGAAGGCAGCGGCGTTGCGGCGATCATCAGCACCGACATCGCCACCGACGGCACTCTGGCCGGGCCGAACCTGGAGGCCTTGCGGGCCATGGCCAGAGCCAGTTCCGTGCCGGTGATCGCCTCGGGCGGCGTGGGCTCGGTCACCGACCTGCTTGCCCTGCTCAGCCTGGCCCCACTGGGGGTGGAAGGGGTGATCGTGGGCCGAGCGCTGTACGACGGCAGTGTCGACCTGGGCGAAGCCCTGCAAGCGGTGGGATCCGCGCGGTTACAGGACCCCGTTGATGCCTCCTACTGCTGATCGAAGCGAGCTCACCCCCAGGCGACACAAACCGATCGATCGTGGCCCTTAACATAGAGATCACCTCGTGTTGACCTCCACTCCGTGTCTGTCGCCCTCACCACCACAAGCGTGCCGGTGAGCTCCGGAGCAACCCGAACAGCCGGCGAAGCCTCAGCCTCAGCTGGCGGCGAGAGTGCTCTGCTGGAATCAGCCCCGGCCGACCTGCGCGTCACGGTGGCCCAGGCGTTCAGGCGCTGTCGTGATCTGGGCATGCGCCTGAGCCGCCAACGGCGAATGGTGCTGGAACTGCTGTGGAGCGATCGGCGTCACCTCAGTGCCCGCGACATCTTTGAACGCCTCAATACCCAGGGCCGCAACATCGGCCACACCTCCGTCTACCAGAACCTCGAGGCCCTCCAGTCGGCTGGTGTGATCGAGTGCCTCGACCGCGCCAGCGGCAGGCTCTATGGATATCGCAGCGATCCCCACAGCCACCTCACCTGCCTGAACAGCGGCGAGATCCAGGACCTCGATGTGGTGCTGCCCGAGGAGCTGGTTCAGCAGATCGAGGATCTCACTGGCTACAGCATCGAGTCGTACACCCTTCAGCTCTTCGGCCGCCGCAGGCCCTGATCTGATCCAGACCCTGGAGTTTCCAGCCTGCGCTCGTTACCCTCAGTCGATGAACTGGATTGGCGCGTGACTGAGCCTGCGGCCGCCCTTGGGGCTGCCGGGATCCCCAGTGTCCAGGTGCTGCTGCTGGCTCAGCCGCTGATGCATCAGGGCCTGAGCCGCTTGCTCAAGGAGATGAGCCCACCCTGCCGGGTGGCGGGCGAACCCTCAGAACTCGAAGGCGCCCCCCAGCTGGTGATCTGGAGCCTGGAGGCCCCGATCCATCCCAGCAACCTGCTGCTGGAGCTGGAGCGGCTGGAGCAGCGCTGGCTACCGGCGCCCCTGCTGCTGCTGATCCCCGCCCAGCCCGGCTGCAGCAGTGCCTGGCTCCTGCAGCTGCCGGCCGCCGGACTGCTGCAGGAGCCCGAACCGGAAGCCTTGCTGGAGGCGGTGGCCACCCTGCTGCAGGGGGGGCGGGTGGTGGCGCTGGACGGCGGCACCCGCTCCAGCGTTAATCCCCAGGCCAGCGGCGTCTGGGGAACTGGAACGATGGGGCTCGGCCAGTGGCTGCTGATCAGTGGCCTGCAGCAGATCGATCAGGAGCTGGAACTCTGCAGCCGCCTGCTGGATCCTCCCCCCGCCAACCTGCTGCTGCAGTTGATCCTGGAGGGGCGGCTGAGGGAATTGCGCTCCGCCCGGACCCTGTTGATCTGGCTGTGGGGGCCGGTGTCGATGGCCTGGAGTGCCACGGGCCTGCCCCCTGAGCCGAAGAGCCCTGCCGACGAACCCCGCCCGCCCAGTGGGGGCAGCACCGCCATCACCCTGCGGCAGCGCACCGCCGTGGCGGTGTGGGAGACGATCCATCAACGGTTGAGCCAGGCCAGCCAGGGACCCCTGCTGCGCCAGGGCAGTGCCGAGCTGTTCGCCCTTGAAGGACTGAGCCCTGAGCGGCGGCGCGATCTGTTCGTGGCCTTGCTGACCCAGCTGGATCAGCTGTTGCGCCAGCTGCGCCAGGAACGCCTGCGCGGCGACGACCTGCAGGGGCGCTGGCAGAGCCTGCAGCCGGAACTGCGTCGCCAGGCCCTGCGCCAGATGGCAGGCCCCTATGTGCAACTGCCCCAGCAAGGGGCCCTGCTTCCCGTGGCCGACACCCTCACCAGCCAGGGGAGCTTCGAGCTCGACGACCCTGAGCTTCCCCCCAGCCAGCCGATGCTGGCGGCCCTGCTCTCGGCGCAGCCGCTGCTGGTGGACGGCCGCCTGCTGGCCCCTGACGAACCTCAGGCCCTGCTCTATCTGGAGTCACTGGTGAGCAACTGGGTTATCCGCAGCGCCGAGCGAATCAGCGCTGATGTGCTCGCCAGTTGCGGCGACTGGCCGGAGCTGCGCCGCTACCTGCTGGTGAAGGAGCTGATCGCCACCCGCAGCCTGGAGCGTCTGCGCAACCAGCTCAATGCCCAGCAGCGCTGGAGCGAGTGGTTCGAGAAGCCGATCCAGCTCTACGAAAGCCAGCGGCGCCTCTACCGCCTCGAGCAGGGGGGAACGATCTGCCCGCTGCTGCTCACCGAACCCCGCGACGAGGAACTGCGCCAGCTGGGCTGGCTCCAGCAGAGCGTCACCCTGGCGCTGGAGGCCCGTGATGCCCTGGCACCGCAGCTGCGGGCCCTGCTGCAGCGCGTCGGCGATCTGATCGTGGTGGTGCTCACCCAGGTGATCGGTCGTGCCATCGGCCTGGTGGGACGGGGGATCCTCCAGGGGCTGGGGCGAGGCATCAGCAGACCCTGAGAGTCACAATGGCCCAAGCCCATCTGGTGTTCGGTTGCGCCTTCCTGCCCGCCTCGGCTTCCAAGCCGGCCCCTTCCAGCCCCTCAGAGCCTGGCTTCTCAGCCTGATCCTCGGCGTCTGGCTGCTGCTGGCCCCGGCGTCTCCAGCGGCGGCTGCCCTCACCACCAACAGCTACGACGGCAACATCTATTCTCTCTACGCCGGCAATGGCTCGCTGGTGCCGCCCCGGAGCAGCCTGGCCCAGGCCATGGCCGATCACCGTCCAGTGGTGCTGATCTTCTATCTGGATGACAGTGCCGACAGCAAGCAGTTCGCCCCCGTGGTCTCAGAGCTGCAGCGGCTGTGGGGCTCGCGGGTCGAGATCATTCCACTCACCACCGATCAGGTCCAGAACCGACCCGATCAAGGCACCAGCGACCCCGCCCACTACTGGAAAGGGCTGATTCCCCAGGTGGTGGTGCTCGATGCCGCCGGCCGTGTGGTGTTCGACGGCAAGGGCCAGGTGAGCAGCGAGACCATCAGCGCGGCCCTGAGCAAGGCCACAGGGCTGAATCCAGCCGGCAGCGCCGACACCAGCGCGACCCGAAGCTTCAATGAGCTGAACAGCGAAGTGGTGCCCGCAGGCTGATGACGATCCAGCCGGATGCCAGCACGCGGCGCGAAACGGACAGCCTCGGTGCCATCGAGGTGCCCGCTCACCGCTACTGGGGCGCCCAGACCCAGCGCTCGATCAGCAACTTCCCCTTCGGGTCGACGATGCCGCTGGCGATCGTGCATGCCTTCGGCCAGCTCAAGGCCGCCTGCGCCGAAGTGAACCAGGCCGAAGGGAAGCTCGCACCGGAGCTGACTGCTCTGATCGTGGCCGCTGCCGAGGAAGTGGCGGGCGGGGCACTGGATGAGGAATTTCCGCTGAAGGTGTGGCAGACGGGTTCCGGCACCCAGACGAACATGAATGTGAATGAGGTGATTGCCAACCGGGCGATCGAGGCAGCGGGCGGTGTGCTTGGCAGCAAGAGCCCGGTGCACCCGAACGACCATGTGAACCTGAGCCAGTCGAGCAACGACACCTTCCCCGCAGCGCTGCATGTGGCGGTGGCGATCGAACTGGAGCAGCGGCTGATTCCAGCAGTGGAGGCGCTGATCGAAGCCCTGCGCAGCAAGGCAGAGGCGTTCGCGGCGATCATCAAGATCGGCCGCACCCATCTGCAGGACGCGGTGCCGCTGAGCCTGGGTCAGGAATTCGGTGGCTACGTGGCCCAGCTGGAGCTGGGACTGGAGAGCCTGCGCCACGCCCAGCCGCAGGTACACCAGTTGGCGATCGGCGGCACGGCGGTGGGTACCGGCCTCAATGCCCCCGCCGGCTTCGGTGAGAAGGTGGCGGAGCGGCTGAGCGAACGGACCGGCATGCCGTTCACCGCTGCACCGAACAAGTTCCAGGCCCTTGCAGGCCATGAACCCCTGGCAGCCGCCCATGGCGCGCTCACGGTGCTGGCCGGCAGCCTGTTGAAGATCGCCAACGACATCCGCTGGCTCGGCAGCGGCCCCCGCTGCGGACTGGGGGAGCTGATCCTGCCGGAGAACGAACCGGGCTCCTCGATCATGCCGGGCAAGGTGAATCCCACCCAGTGCGAGAGCCTCACGATGGTGGCGGTACAGGTGATGGGCAACAACACGGCCGTGCAGATGGCGGCCAGCCAGGGCAATTTTGAACTGAACGTGTTCAAGCCCCTGATCGCCCACAATGTGCTCGAAAGCATCGATCTGCTCGAGGGTGCCTGCAGCAGCTTCCGCACCCTCTGCATCGATGGATTGATGGCCAACGAAAGCCGCATCAGTGAACTGCTCGATCAGAGCCTGATGCTGGTCACCGCCCTCACACCGGCGATCGGCTACGACCGCGCCTGCGCCATCGCCAAACATGCCCACGAGCACCGGCTGAGCCTCAAGGAAGCGGCCCTGGTGCTCGGTGAGATCAACGCCAAAGAGTTCGATCAGTGGGTGAAACCGGAAGCGATGATTTGAGAGAACCCCATGCCGGCCTCAATACGGTGCTGTAATC
Source organism: Synechococcus sp. Cruz-7E5 (assembly GCF_024345995.1). GTDB lineage: Bacteria > Cyanobacteriota > Cyanobacteriia > PCC-6307 > Cyanobiaceae > Regnicoccus_A. Next base: position 384,666 of record NZ_JAGQCE010000002.1, on the reverse strand, counting down.
ACCCAGCGACGGGGTGGCCTTGAAGCGGGTATCGGTGTTGCGGCTGCGGGTCGCCACCGATCAGGTGTGTAACGAGTCCTCCTACCAACGGATCCAGCACGACTGGATTCGGACATTCCAGAATCCGTGGATCGGGCGCGAGTTGTCAAGCCTCCTGGCTGACGCCGGGGTGGGCGACATCCGCCGGGAAGGATTGTGGCTGCCCACCCACGGGTTCGCCGAGTCGGACCTGCTGTTCGAAATCGACGCCACTGCCAGGGATCTCTCAGCCGAACTCCCCGAGGCCCTCACCTGGCTCGAGGCCTACCGCCGGGGTGAGGCCTATGCGGGCGTTCTGATGCTGATCTGCTGGGGCCGCAAGCACTGACCGGACACGACTGATAGTTGGTGGAGGGCCAGCCCTAGCTCGTCATGAAGGAAGTACCGATCGCGGCCGGCAGCCAGCAGAGGCACGGAGCTCTCAGGTGTGGAACACATCGAAGTGCTGGGGCTGTCGCCTGTCTTCGATGAACACCTGCGGACGGCACATCGGCAGCTGGGAGCGGAAGCTGAGATAACCGGAGTGACCCTCCACGCTGCAACAGCCCACCCCCAGCGGCTCGATCCTCAGCGTGGCATGTGGCCGCGAGGGTGCTCCGCACTGGTCGGGTGTGACCAGCACCTCCACCGTTTCGGGGCTGCGGCAGGCATTCATGAAGTAGAGCGTGGCAATGGTGCTCGGTTCGAACCGGTGTTGGGGCGTGTACAGGAACGCCCTGCGGCGGCGGGCGAGCAGCTGGTGCTGATCGGGTCTTTCGCCAGGCCGGACAACGATGCCGCCGAAGTTTCCGTGCACGCTGGCCCATACCGATTCGGGTGTTCTCCGGTACTGGCAGTACCCCCGATGCAACCGCACATACCCAGGCTCGCTCGCCGAGTCGTAGACACTGGTGTGGATGAATGTGGCGATCTCAAGCTGGGGCATGGTCTCCTTCAGCTGGCGGAGATCGATCGTCTGGAAGTAACGGTCAGTGCGGATCTCGAGGTCGCGTAGATGCCTGCCCAGCGAATCGAAGAACCGCAACCTGTGCATCACCTCCACCGGCTCGCCGCGCAGCAGGGCCGCTGTGTTCTCGGCCACGAACCTGCTGGCGTCGATGTCGCCGCGGTAGAGGAACTGATCAGAGATCGATGTCCCGCCCAGGCCACGGGGAAAGGCGGAGTAGGGGAGGCTGTCGCGATGCAGGATCCGCCCGATCGCAGCCTTCACCGTCCGGAGGCTGGAGGTCATCGGAGCGCCGCGCTCAACCAGGTGGCCTTGATGCGCCGGCTGCCGGGCAGGCGGTCGTGGTCCCAGAACATCTCGGTGGGAGGGTGGGTGTGCTCGACGCTCATTGAGGGCGGCAGATCCGGCCGGGAGAGCGTCAGGAAGATCGGAATCCCCACCGAACCGGTGGTCCGGAACACCACCGGCCCGGCTGCGGCCGTGGCGGCATCGAACTCGATCAGGCAGCAGGTATTGCTCCGGTAGGGAACGGCTCGAATCAAGGTGCGCGCCAAGGCGTCGAAGCACTCCAGGCTGTGCACCGCGTCGTCCAGCCGCCGGCAGATGTTCACCACGCAGACCAGATTGGTTCCCACCGCCGGATCGCTCTGGAGCAGAGGATCGAAGCTCACCAGGGTGCCTCGCGACAGCTCGGCCATCCGCACTGGATATTCCCCCTGGTAAGCGCTGCTGATCCCACGCCAGGCAAAACTCAGGCTGCAGCGTTCGGCCACCGGTGAACGGTCGATCCGCTTGCTGAGCGGCAATGGCAGTTCCGTGGGGCTGGGCTCCAGCACGATGTCGCGGGCGACTGGAACGCAGACCTCAAGCTCCCCGGGGGCAAGGCCCTGGTCGGCCGAGGTCACCACCACGTCGCCCGGCGCTCCGACCGGATGGCGGCCACGCAGCTGCCAGCGGCCAGCCGACACGCCGAAGAGAGCGAGATCCACGGCGTGCTGGTGTGGAACGCGGCTGGAGCCCGCACGCTGGTTGAGGGTGTGGGAGGAGTAGGTGACGCTGGAGGTGATGCCGTGAGGCAACCCGATCAGCGGGTAGTAACAGCTCATCAGAGCAGGTTCGCCGCCAGCTCCGCCAGGGCTGAGCGTTCACCCTTGAGCAGGGTGACGTGGCCCGCCAGCCGTTGACCCTTGAAGCGCTCCACCAGCCAGGTGAGGCCGTTGCTGTCGGCATCCACGTAGGGGTTGTCGATCTGATACGGATCGCCGGTGAACACGATCTTCGTGCCCTCCCCCACCCGGGTCACGATCGTCTTCACTTCATGGGGTGTGAGGTTCTGGGCCTCATCCACCACCATGAACTGGCGTGGAATCGAGCGGCCGCGGATGTAGGTGATCGCCTCCACCTCCAGCAGACCCATGCCCTTGAGGTCCGACCAGTTGCTGCGAGGACCACGACTGGAGCGCATGCTGCCCTGTGACGAGTCCTCACCACCGAGCAGATAGTCGAGGTTGTCGATGATCGGCTGCATCCACGGACCCATCTTCTCCTGCAGATCACCAGGCAGGAAGCCGATGTCCTTGCCCAGGGGAATCACCGGCCGGGTCACCAGCAGGCGGTCGTAGAGGTGTTCATCGGCCACCTGATGCAGGCCGGCGGCAAGGGCCAGCAGGGTCTTGCCGGTGCCGGCCTTGCCCACCAGGGTCACCAGGCTGATGGCCGGATCCAACAGCAGATCGACAGCGAAGGTCTGCTCCCGGTTGCGGGGGCTCACCCGCCCGAGCTTGATCCGCGTTGCTTTCTGCAGGGGCCGCAGACCCCTGGCGGAAGCATCCACCCGCGCCAGCAACGTGTGCTGGGGTTGCAGCGCATCCACCAGGGTCACCCCTTCGTTTGCCAGCAGCGGCGCCTGGGGCGGCACACCTGGCGGAAGCTGCTCCAGGGCCAGCGATCCCTGGCTGTGCAGCTGCTCCATCTGCTCCGCCGTAACCACCCACTCGCAGAAGCCCGGGTAAAGGTCGGCGATCGCCACCTTGTCGGTGCTGTAGTCCTGGGCGATCAGGCCCACCGCATCGGCCTTGATGCGCAGGTTGGTGTCCTTGGTGACCAGCACCACGGGGGGATGGTTACCCATCACGTCCTGGAGGCGCTGCTCGAGCGCCACCGCCAGGATGTTGTTGTCGCCGTTCCCGGATTTCAGTTCCGGCGGGAGTTGGGCGAGGGTTTCGCTGCGGCAGAACACCACCTTGAGCATGCCGTGGTGCTCGGGATCGATCTCCACTCCTTCGGAGAGATTGCCCTTGTTGCGCAGCTCATCGAGCAGACGGGAGGTCTGGCGGGCGTTACGGCCCTTCTCAGAAGAATCGCGCTTGAAGCGGTCAATCTCCTCGACCACCTCGATCGGAATCACGACCGTGTTGTCTTCGAAGCGGGTGATGGCCTGGGGATCGTGCAGCAGCACGTTCGTGTCGAGAACGAAGGTCTTCTTCATCACCCACGCCGCAATGGCCAGTCCGTGAACCTAGGCCGCAGCGGTGTCCACCCCACCAGCCCCCGGCACCAGACACGACCTACGCTCCCGCAGACCCGGCGCCACTGCCCCTTGCCGACCCTGCCTCCACCGCTCTGCGCGCTGCTTCTGCTGGCGCTGCTCTTCGGCCTCACCCTGCTCTGGCTGGAGTTGCGCCACCGCCTGCGGCCGGCCTCCCCCCTTCGTCTGAGTGCGGGCCCCTGGACCACCAGCTGGAGCAACGAGGGAGCAGTGACGCTGGAGGGCAGCTTCCGGATCGACAACCCCCATGCCCGCATGGAGGTGATGGTGCCGGAACTTCAGCTGCGCCCCACCGTGCTCGGCCGCCAGGACCTCTCAAGCCTGAGGGTGAGCACCACCGTCGTCGCCGACCATCCCGATGAGCCGAGCCGGCCCGATGGCTACTGGGCGGCTTACATCGTCAAAGGGCACAAGAGCACCCAGCTCAAGGCCAAGGTGAGCATCAGCTTGCCGGCCGGAGCAAGCGGACCTGGCCCTGAAGAGCGCCACACCCTCCTGAAGGAGCTGCTGGACACCCTCTGGCTGGAGGTGATCTGGGTGAACTACGGACCATTCGGGCGCCTGGAGCGCCGCCAGGGCTTCCTGGTGCCGGTTCGCCATCCCGCACCGCTCGATCCGGCCAGCGCTGCCTGGCGCAACGGTGACGGCTGCCAGGTGCTGCCGGTGCCCACCCACCTGCTGGGGGTGCTGGATGATCCCGCTGAAGTGCTGCGCCGCTATGCCGGTCCCGTGCTGCGTCCCGGCGACATCCTCACCATCGGCGAAACGCCCCTTGCGGTGATCCAGGGGCGCTATCAACACCCGTCGATGGTGGAGCCCTCCTGCCTGGCCCGGCTGCTCTGCCGCGTCTTCCATCCCACCAGCAGCCTGGCCACGGCCTGCGGCCTGCAGAGCCTGATCGACACGGTGGGGCCGGCGCGGGTGCTCTGTGCCTGGCTGGCCGGCAGCCTGATGAAACTGGTGGGCAGCAAAGGCGGCTTCTACCGTCTCGCCGGTGACCAGGCCCGGCTGATCGACGACATCACCGGCACCACTCCCCCCTACGACCAGACGATCGTGCTCGGTCCCGATCAGCCCGAACGCAGCTGCCAGGAGCTGGCCCAGGCCCTGGGGGTGCCTGTGGCCGTGGTCGACGTCAACGATCTTGGCCGGGTCAAGGTGCTGGCTTCGAGCTCGGGCTGCGACGAGAACCTGCTGAAGCGTGCCCTGCGTCCCAACCCGGCCGGCAACGCCAACGAACGCACACCCCTGGTGCTGGTGCGACCGGCCTGAGACCTCAAGGCTCCTGTCTCGTCCCGATACAGTTGGTCATCAGCGGTTCTTCCGTGCGTCACCCCACGTCATCCCGTTCCCCGGGAGGTGATTCACCCATCGCCCCCGGAGAGGTGCAGGTTGAACCCCTGCAGGGTTGGATGCTGCCGCACCTGCAGGACGCAGCTGTCCTCGATCTGCAACCCCTGCTCCAGAAAGCCCTCCTGCTTCAGACCCCGGAGCGGCTGCTGAGCACCCTGGTGCGCCGGCCACCCCTGGCCCCTGAAGTGCTGGTGGCCCACAGCGGCGGCGATCGCCTGCTGGGCCTCAGCGTGGTGCGGCGTCTCAACCGCAGCGGCAGTTGCTGGGGAGTGGAGGAATTGCGGCTCTGCCGCGAAGCCCTCAGCGAGCCAGGCTCCCCCACCGCCAGACAGGTGGAGGGAGCCCTGCTGCGCGAGGCTCTGCACCGCTGCCCCGGGGCCTCCAGCTGGATCACCAGGGTTCCGACAGGACATCAGGATCGCCTGGCCCTGCTGCGGGAGCAGGGGTTCCAGCCGCTGCTCCAGGAAACCCTCTGGTACTGGGAGCCCGATCCGGCCAATGCAGGCACCAGCCAGCCGGCGGCTGCGCCACCCGGCGACGATCTGCAGCTGCGGCCCCTCAACCGCCGCAGCGCTCCCCTGCTCTGGCACCTGGAGCAGGCCACCTGCCCGGCCCAGTTGCGCCAGCTGCTGGATCGCCGCATCGAAGACGTGCTCGATCAGAGCGAAGGCCAGGGGCTGCTTTGGGTCGACCCCAGCCGCCAGCAGGCTGTGGCGGCTGTGCGACGGCTGCGCAGCCACCGCCTCGGTCCAGCGGAGCTGGAGGTGACCCTCCACCCCGGTTGGGCCCACCTGCATGGCCCCGCCCTGGCTCGTCTGGTGCGGCAGCAGGCGCGCGGATTTTCGCCCCTGCGCCTGCGCAGTGACACTGACGACCACGAGCGCGAGCGCTGGCTGAGCCTGCTTGGCGCGGTGGCGGAGGGGGAGGAGCTGCTGATGGCGCGCAGCGTCTGGCGACGCCAGGACTCCCGAGTTCTCAGCCGCCAGTCCTGGCGGCTCGACACCGTGCTGGACCCCTTCAAGCCCCGCCGCCGACCTGTTCCCACCCCGCTGCAGCGGGGAGTGGGAGGCCACCATGGCCCCCAATCCCTCGGTTGCCCCCAGTCCCTGGGCAGCGACCGTTGAGCCGCCAGCAGCCGCCGCCCCGCTCGGTGCTGGCGCTGGATGTGGGCCGGCGGCGGATCGGTCTGGCCGGCTGCGACCCGCTCGGCCTGACGGTCACACCATTGCCCCCCCTGGCCCGGGGCGCCTTCCCTGCTGATCTCGAGCGGCTGCGCCCCCTGGTGGCCCAGCGGCGTGTGCAGGCCCTGGTGGTGGGGCTACCCCTTGATGCCAACCAGCAGCTCACCGCCCAGGCCAGGCACTGCCGCCGCTACGGCCAGCGCCTGGCCCAGGCTCTGGCTCTGCCCCTGGCCTGGGTGGATGAACACGGCAGCAGCTGGGAGGCGGGTGAGCGGCGCGGGCTGCATGGAGATCGCAGCGGCCAGCTCGACAGTGCCGCGGCGGCCCTGCTGCTGGAGCAGTGGCTGCAGGAAGGCCCCGAAGCCCGTCCGGTCAGCCCAGCGACACCGAGACTCGACCAGCCGGCAGGCGCTACGACATTCTGATGCGAACTGCTGATTCCCCATGAGTGCCGAAGGACCGTCGATCAGCGGATCCGGTGACGTGCCCACGGTGCTTGTTCGTGATGGCCAGAACCGCCAGCTGCTCTGCTTTCTCGAGCAACTGATCCCCCTCGATGGACATGACTACGCCCTGCTGACACCGGTGGACACCCCGGTGTGCCTGGTGCGCATCGCCGAGGACGACGACGAGGAGGACGAGGTGGTCGAAGAGGTTGATGCCGCCGAGTCGATTCTCACAGTGGCCGATGTGGTGCTGCAGGAGCACGACCTGACCCTGGTGCGCTCGGCGGTGACTCTCACCGTGAGCGGTGAGCTGGAGGAACCGGACCCTGAGGACTTGGAAGACGACCTTCAGGGCGACGGCGATGGCGATGAGGAGACCGATCTCTACGAGATGCTGATCCAGTTCCGCGCCGAAGACCGGGAATACGGGCTTTACATCCCCCTTGATCCCTTCTTCGTGGTGGCCCGCATGGTGAACAATGAAGCCGTGCTGGTGGAAGGCGAGGAATTCGAGCGGGTGCAGCCGCGCATCGAGGCCGAGCTCGACGATCGGGAGAGCGTTGGGTGAAGCTCCAGCAGCTGTTGCGCCCTGACTGGATGCTGAGCACGACGCTGGCCCATATGCCGCTGGAGAACCTGCTCGATCGCGGAATCCGCGCCCTGGTTCTTGATGTGGACCGCACCCTGCTCCCCCGCCGCCAGGCCGAGATGCCCCCGCTGATGGAGGCGTGGCTGCGGCAGGCCAAGGATCGGCTGCGGCTGCATCTGTTCAGCAACAATCCCTCGCGGCGAAGGATCGGCTCGGTGGCTAAGCGCCTCGATCTGCCCTTCACCACCTCGGCGGGCAAACCTCGACGCAGCGCCCTGCGCCGGGTGCTGGCCGACCTCGACCTTCCCCCCGCGCAGGTGGCCCTGGCCGGTGATCGCCTCTTCACCGACGTCCTGGTGGGCAATCGCCTCGGTCTGTTCACCGTTCTGGTGAAACCGATCGGTCCGGAGGGTCGACCCTGTCAGCAGGATCGGGTCCAGCGACTGGAGGTGCGTCTGGCACGGCTGGTGGGCACCGAGTTGAGCCGATGACGCCTCCCACGCCCCCGACACGCCGTGTGATCAAGGTGGGCACCTCCCTGCTGCGTGGCACGGGCCAGCGCAACACCGAAGCAGTGATCGCAGGTCTGGCCGCCAGCCTCAGCCGCAGGCGCCAGCAGGGGGAGGCCATCGCCCTGGTCACCAGCGGAGCCGTGGGTCTGGGCTGCCATGCCCTGGGATTCGGGGAGCGCCCAGAAGATGTGGTGGCCCTTCAGGCGGCCGCCGCCGTGGGCCAGGGCCGGCTGATGCGCCTCTATGAAACTGCCTTCGCCCAGCACGACACCACCGTGGCCCAGGTGCTGCTCACCCGCGGCGACCTGGCCTCGCGCCGCCGATACCAGAATGCCTGCCGCACCCTGGAGCAACTGCTGAGCTGGGGCGTAGTGCCCGTGGTGAACGAGAACGACACCCTCGCCACCGATGAGCTGCGCTTCGGCGACAACGACACTCTCTCGGCACTGGTGGCGGTCGCGATCGGAGCAGATGAGCTTGTGCTTCTCACCGACGTGGATCGGCTCTATTCGGGTGATCCCCGCAGCGACAGCAGTGCCAGGCCGATCGAGGAAGTGCGTGATCTGCTGGAACTGGAGCGGCTCAGCGGCGTCGCCCAGGGTGGCGGGAGCTGGGGCACCGGCGGCATGACCACCAAGCTGGCCGCGGCCCGCATCGCCACCTCCAGCGGCATCGCCGTGCGCCTGGCCGATGGCCGCGATCCAGCGGTGCTCGAAGCCCTGCTTGCCGGCGAGCGTCTCGGCACCCTCTTCCGCCCCAGCCCCAGCCCCCTGCCCGACCGCAAGGGCTGGCTGGCCCATGCCCTCCTGCCCAAGGGGGAGCTGCTGATCGATCCGGGTGCCGAGCGGGCCCTGATCGAGCGGGGGGCGTCCCTGCTGGCGGTGGGTATCCGTGCCGTCAAAGGAGAGTTCGAGCGCCGGGATGCCGTGCGGCTGCTGTCGCTGGAGGGGCGGGAGATCGGCCGCGGTCTCTGTGCCCTCAGCAGCACTGAAGTGGCCCAGGTGCTGGGGCTGCGCAGCCAGGCGGCCGAGACCACCCTTGAGCATGGCGCCGGTGATGCAGTGGTTCACCGCGACCACCTGGTGCTCACCACGCCGGCGGCGGCCCGGGGCTGAGGAGCCGGCCTACGATCCGGCCGCCGGCCGAGATCCCTGGAATGCGCTTCAGCACCTTGCTCACCCACCTGAGCGAGTTGAGCGAGGGCAGCCCCAGGGACCTGGCCGCTGATCCCGACCTGATCACAGCGGCGGCCGTGGACCGGGCCACTGCGACGGAGCTGGCCTTTCTCGAGCCAGGCAACAGCCTGGCCACAGCCCTCGAGACCTGCTCGGCGGGCGCGCTGCTTCTGCCTCCGGATGCCGCCCTGCAGGAGCTGGCCAGTGCCCGCGGCATCGCCTGGGTGGCCCTGAAGAATCCGCGGCTGGGCTTCGCTGAAGCCCTGGAGGCCCTGTATCCACCCCGCCGCCTGCCGCCGGGCATCCATCCCAGCGCCGTGATCGCTCCAGGGGCCAGCCTGGGCCTTGATGTGCACATCGGCGCACACGTTGTGGTGGGGGAGGGCTGCGTGATCGGCGATGGCTCCACCCTCCACGCCGGTGCCGTGCTCTACGACGACGTGCAGCTTGCCGAGGGCTGTGAAATTCACGCCAATGCGGTGCTGCACCCCGGCAGCCGCCTGGGCCGTGGCTGTGTCGTGCACTCCACCGCGGTGGTGGGCTCGGAGGGGTTCGGCTTCGTGCCCACCGCCAGCGGCTGGCGCAAGATGCCCCAGACCGGCCTGGTGGTGCTGGAGGAGGCGGTGGAGGTGGGCTGTGGCACCACTATCGATCGTCCCTCTGTGGGTGAAACCCGCATCGGCGCCGGCACCAAGATCGACAACCTGGTGCAGATCGGCCATGGAGTTGTCACCGGCCGAGGCTGTGCCCTGGCTTCCCAGGTGGGCATCGCCGGCGGCGCCACCCTCGGCGATGGGGTGATCCTGGCCGGACAGGTGGGCGTGGCAAACCGGGCGAGGATCGGCGATCGCGCCATCGCCTCCTCCAAGTCGGGGATCCACGGCGAGGTGGCCGCCGGCGAAGTGGTGAGCGGCTACCCGGCCATCCCCAACCGGTTGTGGCTGCGCTGCTCCGCCGCTTTCAGCAAGCTGCCGGAAATGGCAAAGACTCTGCGCCAGCTGCAGAAGTAGCCTCGCGCCCAGCGCTTCCTCCACGATGACCAGCTACCGGATCACCCTGCTCCCCGGCGACGGCATCGGACCGGAAATCACAGCCGTGGCAAGGCGCCTGCTCGATGCGGTGAGCGCGCGCCATGGCTTCAGCCTCACCTACGACGAGCAGCCCATCGGCGGCGACGCCATCGACCGCACGGGTGTGCCGCTGCCGGAGACCACCCTGGCGGCCTGCCGCAGCTCAGACGCCGTTCTGCTGGCAGCGATCGGCAGTCCCCGCTTCGATGCCCTGCCGCGGGAGCAGCGGCCCGAAACCGGCCTGCTGGGTCTCAGGTCGGGCCTGGGCCTGTTCGCCAACCTGCGGCCGGTGAAGATCATTCCGGCACTGATCGGGGCCAGCACCCTGCGACCGGAGGTGATCACCGGGGTGGATCTGCTGGTGGTGCGTGAACTCACCGGCGGCATCTACTTCGGCACCCCCAAGGGACGGGTGGTGGCCGATGGCCACGTACGGGCCTTCAACACGATGGTCTACAGCGACTTCGAAATCGACCGGATCGCCCGGGTGGCCTTCCAGCTGGCGAGTGAGCGCAGCAGCAGACTCTGCAGCGTCGACAAGGCCAATGTGCTCGATGTCAGCCAGCTATGGCGCGACCGGGTGGAGGAGATAGCCACCGAATTCCCCCAGGTGGAGCTCAGCCACCTCTACGTCGACAACGCGGCGATGCAGCTGGTGCGCTCCCCCCGCCAGTTCGATGTGCTGCTCACCGGCAACCTCTTCGGTGACATCCTCAGCGATGAGGCGGCGATGCTCACCGGCTCGATCGGCATGCTGCCCTCCGCTTCGCTGGGTGCCGAGGGTCCCGGGCTGTTCGAGCCGGTGCACGGCTCCGCCCCAGACATCGCCGGGGCTGATCTGGCCAACCCGATGGCGATGGTGCTCTCCGCCGCAATGATGCTGAGGGTGGGCCTGAAACAGGAGAACGCTGCCAGCGAGCTGGAAGCGGCGGTCGACCGGGTGCTCAGCGCCGGCTACCGCACGGGCGACCTGATGGCGGAGGGCTGCACCCAGCTGGGTTGCGCGGCCATGGGCGAGCAGCTTCTGGCGGAGCTCTGAGCGGCTCCGGACCGGCGACCTGCCAAACTCGCGTTCGCTCTTCTTCCCCCTGCGCCGATGTCCAAGCGTCACCCGGTTGTAGCGGTCACCGGTTCCTCGGGCGCGGGGACCAGCACCGTCAAGCGTGCCTTCGAGCACATCTTCCAGCGGGAGGGGATCGAGCCAGCGGTTGTCGAAGGTGACAGCTTCCACCGCTTCGAGCGCGGCCCGATGAAGGAGCAGATGGCCCAGGCCCAGGCCTCCGGGGTCAATTTCTCCCACTTCGGCCCCGAGGCCAACCTGTTCGACAAGCTCGCCGAGCAATTCAAGTCCTACGGCGAAACCGGTGGTGGCCAGAAGCGCTACTACCTCCACTCTGTGGAGGAGGCAGCCGAGCACAACGCCCGGCTCGGTACCCAGCTGGAGCCCGGCCAGTTCACCCCATGGGAGCCGATCCCCCCAAACACCGACCTGCTCTTCTATGAAGGTCTCCACGGCGGTGTGGTGGGCGATGGCTACGACGTGGCCTCCCTGGTGGACCTGCTGATCGGCGTGGTGCCGATCGCCAACCTGGAGTGGATCCAGAAGATCAGCCGCGACAACGCCGAGCGGGGCTATTCGGCCGAGACGATCGTGGACACGATCCTGCGCCGCATGCCCGACTACATCAACCACATCTGCCCGCAGTTCAGCCGCACTGACATCAACTTCCAGCGGGTGCCCACGGTGGACACCTCCAACCCGTTCATCTGCCGCAACATCCCCACCCCGGACGAGAGCTTCGTGATCATCCACTTCCGCAAGGGAGCCCGTGAGAAATGGGGGATCGATTTCTCCTATCTGCTACGGATGATCAACGGCTCCTTCATGTCGAGCCCCACCAGCATCGTGGTCAACGGCGGCAAGATGGGCTTCGCCATGGAGCTGATCCTCACCCCGATCATTCACCGCATGATTGAGGAGAAGAACAAACTCGCCTGAGCGATTAAGCTGCAGGGGCCGATCGGAATGGCTGAGGCCGATTACCTTCGCCACACCTCCATCCTTCGACCCCGTTTCCCCGGCGGCTTCCACCGGTTCAGGGAGGCCGACCATGCCGTCCTTCGAGATCCGCGGGGCCTCCAATCCGGGCAATCCTCCGGTGCGCTGGGATCAGATCAACAGCGGTGTGGTCATCAAGCAGGCTCGGCGTGTGTATTTCCACTACGTGGAGCAATGCCCGGGGGGGGTGGAACCGATCGGGATCGTGCTCGAGACCAGTGGTGGCCTGGGCCGGGTGGTGTTTGAGGCACCCGTGCTGCTGCCGGATGAGCAGTTCGTCCCCCTGGATCTGATCCGTGGCCGCAGCGCCGGCCGACCCCGCTCGTTCCGCAGTCCCCAGCGCGGCTGAGCGAACGCCATCCGCGTCCTAGTGCCATGCCTGTGGAGCCCGACACGGCCGCCCATCTCCTGATCCCCCTGCTGGTGGCCCTGCTTGGGGCGTGCGTCGGCAGCTTTCTGAACGTGGTGGCCTGGAGGCTGCCGCGGCGGGAGTCACTGGTGCTGCCCTCCAGCCACTGCCCCCGCTGCGGAGTGCCCCTGGCCTGGTACCAGAACCTACCGGTGCTGGGCTGGCTGCTGCTGCTGGGTCGCTGCGGCAACTGCCGGGCCCCGATCTCCCCCCGTTACCCCCTGGTGGAACTGCTCTGCTCCGGGCTGTGGGTGGCGGCCCTTCAGGCAAGCCCCAGTGCCATGGCCGGGTCGCCTGCCTGGCTGCAGATCGGCGCGGGCTGGCTGCTGATCAGCTGGTTGATTCCGCTGGTGCTGATCGACTGTGACCATCTCTGGCTGCCGGAACCCCTCTGCCGCTGGGGTCTGCTGCTGGGTCTGGGAGTCACCCTCGCCGCCGGCCTCAGCCAGTCGGAGGTGGTTTGGCGGGCTCTGCTCTTCAACCACGTGCTTGCCGCCTGCCTCGGCCTGCTCGCCTTCGAAGGGCTCAGTGCCCTGGCCGAAAGGTTGATGGGCAAACCGGCCCTGGGGCTGGGCGACGCCAAGCTGACCGCCCTGCTGGGAGCGTGGCTCGGACTCACGGGCCTGGGTCTGGCGGTGGCTCTGGCGGTCTTCAGCGGAGCTGCCGTGGGAGTGCTGGGCCGCCTGAGCGGCAGGCTCGGGCCGTCCCAACCCTTTCCCTTCGGCCCCTTTCTCTCCCTTGGTGGCGTGGCGGTATGGCTGGCGGGGGAGGGCTGGTGGCTGCAGCAATGGAGCCGGTGGGGCGCCACCCTTTAATGGATTCACCGCTCCGTTGCCAGGTCCCATCCCGTGTCCCTGTTCGACTGGTTCGCCGATCGTCGCAAAGCCAATCCGGTCGTGCGCGCCACCCAGGAAGTCGACGATGGGGACGGCCTCTGGAGCAAGTGCCCGGAATGCGGGCTGGTTGTTTATCGCAAGGACCTGATTGCCAACGCCAGCGTCTGCAGTGGCTGCTCGTACCACCACCGCATCGACAGCGACGCCCGCATCCGGGTGATCGCCGATGAGGGCAGCTTCAGCGCCATCGACACCGAGCTGGCTCCCACTGATCCGCTCGCCTTCAAAGACCGTCGCAGCTACGCCGACCGTTTGCGCGATACCCAGCAATCCACCGGGCTGCGTGATGCCGTTGTCACCGGTCACTGCCGCCTGGAGGGCATGCCTCTCTCCCTCGGGGTGATGGATTTCCGCTTCATGGGGGGCTCGATGGGCTCGGTGGTGGGCGAGAAGCTCACGCGGCTGATCGAGCAGGCCACCGAACTCCGCCAGCCTCTGCTGATCGTATGCGCCTCCGGCGGCGCCCGCATGCAGGAGGGGATGCTCAGCCTGATGCAGATGGCCAAGGTCTCCGGTGCCCTGCAACGCCACCGCCAGCAGAACCTGCTTTATGTCCCCCTGCTCACCCACCCGACCACCGGCGGGGTCACGGCCAGCTTCGCCATGCTTGGTGATCTGATCCTGGCCGAGCCCAAGGCACTGATCGGCTTTGCCGGGCGCCGGGTGATCGAGCAAACCCTGCGCGAAAAACTGCCTGAAGGCTTCCAGACCGCCGAATACCTGCAGGAGCATGGGTTCGTGGATCTGATCGTGCCGCGAACCCGACTGCGCAGCACTCTCGCCAGCCTGTTGAGACTGCACGGCGTCAGCGTTCCGGTGGCGGCATGAGCGGACTGCAGCGGTTTCTGCGTGCCTCTGTGGTGGCGGTGGCGCTGCTGGTGATCGTCCTGGCGGCAAGGCCTGCCACTGCCTGGGCGGGTCCGGTGAACTGGCAGGAGGTCCCCGAGAGCCCGGCAGGCCGCCAGTGGTGGGATACGGGCAGCCTGCGCCTCAGCCGTGGCGGTGAGCTTTCGGTGCTCACCCGGTTCCAGCCGGCCTCCGAGGATCGTGGGCAGCTCTACGTGATGGAGCTCGACTGCGATCAGGGGCTCTACCGCGACACCTCAGTGAACGGCTTGCCCCGCTTCAAGGCCGAGTGGCAGCCCACCGGCGGCGATTCTCTGATCAGCGATGTGCTCGATCAGGCATGTGCGGCCGGCTCCGAGCTGCTGGCGTCCCGTTGATCCACTGAACCCCCCTCCCATGAGTCAGCCCCTCCAGGTCGCCTTGGCCGGCCTCGGCTTCGGAGAGAAGGTGCACCTGCCCGCCTTGCGGGCCTGCCCGGGCACGGAGCCGGTGGCCCTCTGGCACCCCAGGCCCGAACGCCTGGAGGCAGCCTGCCGTGCCGCTGAGCTGCCGGGCCACAGCGATTTTGCAGCGCTGCTGGCAGATCCTGCTGTGGAAGCTGTCGTGATCGCCACCCCGCCAGGTCCCCGCTTCGAGCTGGCCCGCGCCGCCCTGGAAGCCGGCAAGCACCTGCTGCTGGAGAAACCAGTTGCCCTGGAGGTGGCCCAGGTCCGGGCGCTGAGACGACTGGCGATCGAGCGGGGCCTCAGCGTGGCGGTGGATTTCGAGTACCGGGCCGTGCCGGTCTTCCAGCAGCTGAAGGCGCTGCTGACCCAGGGAGTGCTGGGGGACCCCTGGCTGGTGCGCTTCGACTGGCTGATGAGCAGCCGCGCCGATCCCGGCCGGGCCTTCAGCTGGGCGTCCCAACGCTCTGAAGGTGGCGGTGTGCTCGGCTCCCTCGGCACCCATGCCTTCGACAGCCTGGAGTGGCTGGTGGGGCCGGTGCGCCAGCTGAGCGCCAGCCTCTCCACCGCCATCCACCAGCGCCCCCTGCCCGCAACCCCGGAACGATCGGGAGTCGTCGACGCCGACGATGTGGCCCTGCTTCAACTTGAGCTCGAAACATCCACAGGGGCTTCGGTGCCAGCCCAGCTCAGCCTCTCTTCGGTCACCCGCGCCGGAAGGGGCTGCTGGCTTGAGTTCCATGGCAGCGAGGCCACGCTGATTCTTGGCAGCGACAACCAGGCCGACTATGTGCACGGCTTCCATCTCTGGCTGGCCCGGCCTGGGGAGGCGCTTCAGCCGGTACCAGCCGATCCAGCCCTGGCCTTTGGCCGCACCTGGGCCGATGGCCGCATCGCCCCGGTGGCGCGCCTGCAGGGCTGGTGGAGCGACAGCGTGCGCGAAGGACGCCCCATGATGCCGGGCCTGGCGGAAGGAGAACGCAGCCAGCTCTGCTGCGACCTGGCCCTTGAGTCAGATGCCAGCGGCATGCGCCAGAACCTCGGCAGCTGAATCCTGGGAACTCGGAGCTGGGAACTCCTAGCTGAGAACTCCGAGGTGAAAACTGAGAGCCTGGGGCTGAGCTTGAGCATTGAGCCGAGGCCGCTGGGACCTCATTTACAGGGGATCGACTAGATTCTTGCCAGCCCGCGTCAAGGTCCCGACGCCGGTGATCCGGTCCTCCGGGGCCGAACCTGACGCATCACCCACCCAACCTCCAGAGGTTTTTCCCATGGCCCTCGTTCCGCTTCGGCTGCTCCTCGACCACGCCGCTGAGAACGGCTATGGCATTCCAGCGTTCAACGTCAACAACCTGGAGCAGGTCCAGTCGATCATGGAGGCGGCCTACGAAACCGACAGCCCTGTGATCCTGCAGGCCTCCCGCGGAGCCCGCCAGTACGCCGGTGAGATCTTCCTGCGTCACCTGATCATCGCCGCCACCGAAACCTATCCCGACATCCCGGTGGTGATGCACCAGGACCACGGCAACAGCCCGGCCACCTGCTTCGGTGCCGCCGCCAATGGCTTCACCTCCGTGATGATGGATGGATCACTGGAAGCCGACGCCAAAACTCCCGCCAGCTACGAATACAACGTGGCCGTCACCAAGGAAGTGGTGGATGTGGCCCATGCCATCGGCGTGAGTGTGGAAGGCGAACTCGGTTGCCTTGGCTCGCTGGAAACCGGCAAGGGTGAAGCCGAGGACGGCCACGGCTTCGAAGGTGCCCTCTCCCGCGAACAGCTGCTCACCGATCCTGCCGAAGCCGCTGACTTCGTCGCCAAAACGAAGGTGGATGCCCTGGCTATCGCCATCGGCACCAGCCACGGCGCCTACAAGTTCACCCGCAAGCCCACCGGCGAAGTGCTGGCCATTTCCCGCATTGCCGAGATCCACAAGGCGATCCCCAATACCCACCTGGTGATGCACGGCTCCAGCTCTGTGCCCCAGGAATGGCTGGACATGATCAACAAGTACGGCGGTGCCATTCCCGAAACCTATGGCGTGCCGGTGGAAGAGATTCAGAACGGCATCAAGAACGGCGTTCGCAAGATCAACATCGACACCGACAACCGTCTGGCCTTCACCGCCGCCGTGCGTGAAGCCGCCTTCAAGGATCCCGCCAACTTCGACCCCCGCCACTTCAACAAGCCGGCCCGGGCCTACATGAAAAAGGTGTGCCTTGATCGCTACCAGCAGTTCTGGTGCGCCGGCCAGGCCAGCAAGATCAAGCAGCAGAACATCAACTACTACGCCGCTCTCTACGCCAAGGGTGCCCTCGATCCCAAGACCGCTGTGGCCGTCTGAGTCTTTCTTCAGCTCAGACCAGACACTCACTCGCGATCTGTCCAGGGAGCCCCAGGCTCCCTTTTTTCATGCCAGCTCACGGAACTGGCGTGAACGTCGACAGGCCAGGAAGCCCCAGCGGACCGGGCACAACGGGTCCGGGTCCGCCTCCGCCTGCGGGCACACCCACCGGACTCTCCTCGCCGGAGACCAGCTTCTCCAGTGCCGTGTTGAGATCCGGCTCCATCACGAACCGGCGGCCGTCGGTGACCACCACGCGTACCAGGGTGGGCAGATCGTTGTTTTTCGACTGCAGATAGATCGGCTCCACATAGAGAAGCCCCTTGCCCACAGGCAGCAGCAGCAGATTGCCTCGCACCAGCTGCGAGCCTGTGCGGTTCCACAGACCGAACTGAAAGCTGATCACCGGGTCCTGCTCGATCAGGGCCGAAATCTGCTGCGGACCCAGCAGCAGCCGCTGCTGCGGGAAGCGAACCAACACCAGTTCGCCGTAGTGGGGTGGATCGTTGCGCGCCGCCAGCCAGCCCACCAGGTTGGTGCGCCGCACCGGCGAGAAAGGCAGCAGCAGCACGAATTCCGGCCGCTTCTCTCCTGGCAGCTGCAGGGTGGCGTGATACGGCTGCAGAGGCACGTTGTTGGAGCCGTAGATCTCGAGCGGAACCGACCACACATCATCGCCGTTGTAGAAGGTGCGCACATCCGTGACGTGGTATCTCAGCAGACGCTCCGACTGGATCGCGAACTGGCTGAGCGGCACGCGGATGTGGCTGAGCAGAGCGGCCGGCATCTCCAGCAGCGGGTTGAACAGCTCGGGAAACGCCCGCTGCCAGGTGCTCAGCACCGGATCGGTGGGATCGTTCACGTAGAGCCAGAGACGCCCGTCGTGGGCGTCCACCACCGCCTTCACCGGGTTGCGGAAGTAGCGGATGCCCTTGGAATTGGCGTCGCTGTAGGGATAGCTGCGGCTGGTGGTGAACCCGTCGAGCATCCAGTACTGATGCTGGGAGGGCTCGAAGCCAGGCGAGCCCTCCACCCGCGCCGTCACCAGATAGGGCTCAGTCTCGAAGTGCAGGAACGGCGCCAGAGCCTCCAGCCGTTCATTCACCTGCCTGCGGATCAGCAGCAGCGAGTCGGGCGTGAACGAGCCGCTGAACAGCATCCGCGGTTCGCGCAGATAGACGGCTGCCTTGAACCGTTGCCAGGAAGTGTCGAGCCGGATCCCGAGCCGTCCAGAGAAATGGGTGTAGACGTTCAGTTCCCCGTCGGGGAAGTCGAACTCCTGCACCTTGGTGGGGGCGATCACATAAGGAGACCGCGCCGAGGCGTAGTAGAGGCGCGGTTGCCCCAAAGGCAGAGACTCTTCGGCGGCGGCGTCACTGATTCCCAGTTTGGGAATGCCCTGCACCCGGCCGCTGCGGCCCAGGTCCTTGACGAAGAACAGCGGCAGGCCGTCAGGGCCGAAAACGTTCACCGGCGAGACGGTGAAGCCGAAGCCGTGGGTGAAGACGAGATGGCGGTTCAGCCAGGTGCGCGAGCCTGCCGGCAGGGCGCCGCTGTCGAGTTCCCGGGCCGCAATCAACACCTGCTGCGACCCGCGGCGTAGGGGATCCCCAAGCAGCGGGTAGCGATCAACCGCAGCGGAGGGGAAGGTGTAGTACAGCCGTAACTGCTGCAGCTGCCTGTTAGCGGCCAGCAGCGGCCGGCTGTCCCACAGACGAATGTTGGCCAGGGTTCCCGGCGCCGATTCAAGATCGCCAGGGGTGAGCTTCTGCTCTGGATTGAGAGTGCCCTCCTGGATCGCCCCCAGCCCAAAGGCCTGGCGCGTGCCGCGGATGCTGCGCTCGATGTAGGGCGCCTCCATCACCAGCTCCCGCGGCTGCACCACAAAGCGCTGCACCAGAGGAGCCACCAGGAACTCTGTGATCGGTACCAGCGCCACCGTGGCCAGGAGGGGAACCAGCGCCAGCCTCCTCAGCCAGTGGCGGCGCACGGAGGCCAGCAGACCTGTGGCGGTGAGCACCAGCAGGGCGGCAAGCAGCAGCCGCAACGGCAGGCGCACGTGCAGATCGACGAATCCGGCGCCGGAAGCCACCCCGCTGCCCTGCACCATCAGATCGAAGGGGGCCAGGGCGGTGCTGAAGGCAGCAATCAGACAGAGCACCGCGAGCTGGGGCTTGAGCACTCCCTGCTGGGCACGGCTAAGACCCACGAAGCGAAGATCACTCAGGCTGGATCCCTCGGTGAAGGTGAGCCAGAGGCAGGCGGCGAACCCCACGATTCCCTGGGCCAGAAGAATGCTCAGCAGCAGATGCAGCGCCGGCAGTCGCAGCACCGTGAAGCTGATGTCGAAACCCGTGAGCGGATCCCCCTCGCCGAACGGCACCGCCAGCAGGGCGGGCAACCACAGACTCCAGCCCCGCGCCAGGGCGGTGGCTGATCCGGCCAGGGCGGCCACCAGCACCAGTTGCAGGGTCGGCAGGGGCTTGACCAGCAGCGGCAGCAGCAGTCCGGCTGCCATGGCGAGCAGCAGCGGCAGCGGCAGGTCGGCCAGCACTCGAAAGCCACTGAAGATCTCGCCACTGAAAGGGGAGCTGATCAGTCCCCACGCCTGGACGATCAGGTAAGTGAGCCCGGCGGCCAGGAGCAACTCCAGACCCGCCAACACCAGCACCATGGGCAGGGGCTCAAGCCGCAGGATCGCCTGGTTCGGCATCACCTTGGTGGCACTGGCGCTGCGCAGGCGCCAGCAGCGCTGCAGTTGCAGCAGCTGCAGGGGGACCCCCAGCCCCATCACCAGCAGGAACGCCCCGATCTGCAGCCACCAGCGGCGCCACAGCACCGATTCGAAGCCGAACTGGGCAAACCAGTCGAGCTCCAGGCCCAGCCGGGAGATCAGCACCAGCGCCAGAGGAACGAGCGCCAGCACAGCCAGGGCTGCAGGCAGCGACAGCAGGCGCGGGAGACGGGAGGCCACGGCATGAGGCTAGACAGCGGCAGGCAACCACGCCCGCTCCGCTCTTGATCGCGGGGAGCACAAGCCTGTCCCAATACCCGACCCCACGAGTCGGCTTTAATGGAGCGTTCTTTCCGGCGCTGCTAGCTTTCACCCACAGCTGTTGTCGGGCCTTGACCGCCACCCTCTCCCGCTCCACCTTCACGGGCCTGCGCTGCAAGGAATGCGGCCACCCCTATGAAGCGGGCGCCCGCCACGTCTGTGAAGACGTCTGTTTCGGCCCGCTCGAGGTCGTCTACGACTACGAAGCCATCCGCAACCGGGTCAGCCGGGCCTCGATCGAAGCCGGCCCCACCTCCATCTGGCGTTACCGCGAATTCCTGCCGATCGAGGGGGATCCGATCGATGTGGGCACCGGCTTCACCCCTCTGCTCAAGGCCAACCGGCTGGCTCGCCGCCTCGGCCTCAGGAACCTCTACATCAAGAACGACGGCGTCAACATGCCGACGCTCTCCTTCAAGGATCGGGTGGTGTCGGTCGCACTCACCCGGGCCCGCGAACTGGGCTTCACCACGGTGAGCTGCGCCTCCACCGGCAACCTGGCCAACTCCACAGCCGCCATCGCCGCCCATGCCGGCATGGAGTGCTGCGTCTTCATCCCCAGCGATCTGGAGATGGGCAAGGTGCTCGGCACCCTCATCTACAACCCCACCCTGATGGCGGTGAAGGGCAACTACGACCAGGTGAACCGCCTCTGCTCCGAGGTGGCCAACACCTACGGCTGGGGCTTCGTCAACATCAACCTGCGCCCTTATTACTCCGAGGGCTCGAAAACCCTCGGCTACGAGGTAATCGAGCAGCTGGGCTGGCAATTGCCCGACCACATCGTGGCGCCCCTGGCCTCCGGTTCCCTCTTCACCAAGATCCGCAAGGGCTTCGACGAGTTCATCAAGGTGGGGCTGGTCGACGAAAAGCCCGTGCGCTTCAGCGGCGCCCAGGCCGAAGGTTGCAGCCCGATCGCCCAGGCCTTTGCCGAGGGCCGCGACTTCATCACCCCGGTGAAGCCGAACACGATCGCCAAGTCGATCGCCATCGGCAACCCGGCCGATGGCCCTTACGCCATCGACCTGGCCAACCGCACCAAGGGCACGATCGCGGCAGTGAGTGACCAGGAGATCATCGACGGCATCAAACTGCTGGCCGAAACCGAGGGCGTCTTCACCGAAACCGCCGGAGGCACCACCATCGCGGTGCTCAAGAAGCTGGTGGAGCAGGGCAAGATCGATCCCGGCGAAACAACAGTGGCCTACATCACCGGCAACGGCCTCAAGACCACCGAAGCCGTGGCCTCCTCAGTGGGCGAACCTCACACGATCGAACCCCAGCTCGCCAGCTTCAATGCCGCCTGGGAGCGGGCCCAGTCGCTGCACCGCGCCAGCTGGGAGCCGATCGGCGCCTGAGCCATCTCTCCAGCTCCCATCCACGTCCCGTTCCCTGCGGCTAAGCCGCTCTCCCTTACGCCATGGCGATACAGGTTCTGATCCCCACTCCCCTGCAGAAGTTCACCGCGGATCAATCCAGCGTCGAGCTCGAGGCCACCAGCGTCGACGGGCTGCTTGAGGCTCTGGAAGGACGCTTCCCCGGCATCCTTGCCAGGCTCACCGATGAGAGCGGCAAGCTTCGGCGCTTCCTCAACGTCTACGTGAACAGCGAGGACATCCGCTTCCTCGACAACCAGGCCACGGCCCTCGCCGACGGCGATGAGGTGAGCATCGTACCCGCCGTGGCCGGCGGCTGATCAGGCTCCGTTCACGACAGCCCCCCCGAGCACAGGTGTGACCGCAGGCACCCAATGGGGTGGGCATCCTCCATAGGCTCAGCGCACGTTCCGTGCGGCTGTGTCCATGACCCAAGCTCCCGAAGCCCTGGTGACCTTGCGGCCTGATGAGAGCGCCGCCCTGTCGATGGCTCCGGCCGGCAAGGCCCTGCTCTTTGACTACCGTCAGGCGGCCAATCCGGTGCGACGGGGCCTCACTGAGCCGATTCCCCAAGGGCGCTGGGGACCGGAGTTGCACGCCAGCGGCCCCAGCGCCATTCTTCCTCTGGATCTGAGCCGGGAGCTGGGTTGCCGCAGTCCTGCCACCAGCCCGGCCCTGAGTGCCAACTTCATCCGCATCCTGGCTGGTGAGTCGATCAGCGCCGGGGCCAACGCCACCAGCTTCCTGTTCTACGTCTGGCGCGGCGCCGGCCGCTGCCGGCGGCCGGCGGGGGCCCTGGGCGGTGCGGTGGATCAGAACTGGAGCCAGGGGGATCTGTTCGTGCTGCCCTGCGGCGAGGCGGCTCAGCTGGAAGCCAGCGAGGAGAGCGTTCTCTACTGGGTCCATGACGCCCCGCTGCTCAGCCACCTGGGGGTGAGCGCCGATCAGCCCCGTTTCGAGGCCACCCATTACCCGGGCGAATGGCTGCGGCGGGAGCTGGCTGCCCTGGCAGCGGATCCCAGCAGCGCCCGCAGCAACCGGCTCAGCCTGCTGCTGGCCAACAGCGATCTCCCTGCCAGCCGCACGGTGACCCACACCCTCTGGGCCATGTACGGGCTGGTGCCTGCCGGGGCTGTTCAGGCCCCCCATCGGCACCAGTCGGTGGCCCTGGACCTGGTGATCGCCTGCGCCCCGGGCTGCGCCACTCTCTCGGGACCCGAGCTCAATCCTGACGGCACGATTCGCAACCCGCTGAGGATGGAGTGGGAGCCGGGCGCGGCCATGTGAACGAAAGCGGTGAGGACGCCCTGCTGCTGCCGATCCAGGACGCCGCCCTGCACACCTATCTGCGCAGCCTCGACATCCGCTTCACCTGATCAGCACTGGCCCGACTCGGTTTCTGGCTCAGGCGTGGCCAGCCACCGGCAGGGCCGCCTGGGAACCAGCCTCAGCAGGGGAAGCCCCGCTGGCTTCGAAGCTGTCAACGATGGCGCGGAAATCGTCGCCCCCGAGGGTTTCCTGCTCAATGAGGCGGTCGACCAGCTCGTCCATCAGGGCACGTCTGGGGCGCAGCAGAGCCAACGCCTGGTCCAGGGCCTGCTGGGAGAGCTGACGCACCTGAAGGTCGATCTGACTGCCGGTGGATTCGGCGTAGCTGGGGCGGGTATGGATCAGATCACGGCCCAGGAACACTTCATGGCCGTCCCCCTCCAGGGCCACCTGACCGAGGGGAGAAAAGCCATAGCGAGTCACCATCTCCCGGCTGATACGGGTGGCCATCTGCAGATCACCGGAGGCACCCTGGGTGATCTCACTCGGACCGAAGACCACCAGTTCAGCGGCGCGGCCACCCATGACCACCACCAGCCGGGCCTGCAGGTAGGCCTTGCTGATCAGTCCTGAATCGAGGATCTCCTCATCCGGCATGGTGCGGGCAAAGCCGCCGACACCACCGGAGCGGGGCAGCAGGGTCACCTTGTCGAGCTTGTCGGCGTGGGGCACCAGAGTGCTCAGCAGGGCGTGACCGATCTCGTGGTAGGCGATCAGGCGCTTCTTGGCACTGTCCTGCAGAGGGGCAACCGCCAGGCCCATGGTGATGCGCTCCAGGGCGTCGCTGAGCGCCTGGTCGTCGATGCTGCTGCGCTGGCGGCGGGCGGTGAGAATGGCACCCTCATTGAGCAGATTGGCCAGATCGGCCCCGGAAAAGCCAGGGGTGCGCGCCGCCCAGGTGCTCAGCGAGACTGAGGGATCGAGGGGGCGGCTGCGGGCATGAACCGCCAGGATCGCTTCGCGGCCCAGGCGGTCGGGCAGGTCCACCTGGATCTGGCGGTCGAAGCGTCCCGGGCGGGTGAGGGCCGCATCGAGCACATCCGGGCGGTTGGTGGCCGCAATCAGGATCACGCCCGAGTTCTGCTCGAAGCCATCCATCTCCGTGAGCAACTGGTTGAGGGTCTGCTCCCGCTCGTCGTTGCCGCCACCGATGCCGGCACCGCGCTGACGTCCCACCGCGTCCACCTCATCAATGAAAATGATGCAGGGAGCTTTCTCCTTGGCCCGTTTGAACAGATCACGCACCCGGCTGGCACCCACCCCCACGAACAGCTCCACGAACTCCGATGCGGCCATCGAGAAGAAGGGAACCCCGGCCTCGCCGGCGATCGCCTTGGCCAGCAGGGTCTTGCCGGTTCCAGGCGGTCCCACCAGGAGCACCCCCTTGGGGATCTTGGCTCCAAGGGCGGTGAACCGCTCCGGTTGACGCAGGAAGCTCACCACCTCCTGAAGTTCAGCCTTGGCCTCATTGATACCGGCCACATCTTCGAAGCGAACGCCCACGGAGCCCTCCGGCTGCAGGCGGGGCTGGCTGCGGCCGAAGCCCATAGCTTTGCTGGCCACCTGGGAGGAGCGTCGCAGCAGCAAGGTGAGTCCACCCAGCAGCAGCACCACCAGCAGAACGTTCACCAACAGCCCGGCGGTGGCGTCGTCCTGGCGGTCATCGCGCACCGTGAGCGGAACGCTGCTCTGCTCGGCCGTGCGCAGCAACAGCGAATCGTTGGCGAATACTGGCACCCGGATGCTGCGGCCGTCCTTGAACTGGACCTGCACCTCCCGCTGCCGTGGTGAGAGCTCCAGCTCCTTGATCGTGCCCCCCTTGATCAGGGTGAGCAGCTCGCTGTAAGACGGAATCGGTTCGGGCTGTCGCACCAGGCGGCCCATCAGACCCCCCTCCCTGGTGGGGGTTGGGGAGGGAGTGGCCTCCGGCTGGGCCGGTGCCGCGGCCAGGACAGCAGGGGTACCCTCTGGCCAAAGAGGGAGCACCGGACGCGGGCTGCTCACAGGGTTCTGCTTCTGGAATGAGCTTAGCGATTTGACGAAAGGCCTCACGACAACGGAAGATCGTTGTTTGGCTGATCGTGCGGGATGGCTGTTCCCAAGAAGAAAACCTCCAAGGGCAAGCGCAACCAGCGCCATGCCCACTGGAAGGCGAAGGCAACCGTTGCCGCTCGAAAGGCCATGTCTCTGGGCAAGGCAGTCTTGAGTGGCCGGGCCCAGGGCTTCGTCTATCCGATCGACGAATCCGCCGAAGACGCCGAGAGCTGAGCCCTGCTCAGATCACGCTCGCCGCACAACACACCGATCGAAGATCACTTTGATCGGGCAACGTAAGTAACACAGCGGCTGCTGGATCGACTTCACCAAAGCTGACCTGATTTGCATTGCACCTGGTTCAGTGTCCCTTGGTCCGAGATCCAGGCCACTGCGTTTGCTCCGCCGGCCCGCTCCAGATGCAGCGTCGCTGGCCATCAAGTCTGATCAAGGCGTTGGTAGCCGAGGATCCAGGCTGTGCACCGGACAGACAGTCCTGATAGAGCTCAGGGGGCAGAGCAGCCAGGGTTGCTCTCACCAACGAGGCCACTTCTGAAGCCTGGAGTGCCTGGCCGGCTGATCGGCGCTGATGTGCTTCGGCCTGAAGACGCCAGCGCAATGGCAGGCTCCAGCGGCTGGGCCTGAGCAGCCAGAGCCCATCAAGCTGATCCCAGAGCGGCTGATAGGCCTGCAACTCCCGGTCCCAGCGGGGAAGCCAGGCCAGTTCAGCAGCACTCAGGGGGCTGCTCCACTCCTGCAAAGGCCTCGCCATCGCCCTGGAGAGAGCGTTTTCCCCCAGAGCCCGGCAGCCCACCAGCCAGCCCTCCAGCACCAGCACGTCGACGGCCTCGAAGCGTTGCCAGCCGGCCCGATCCCCCTGGCCGGCTCTCAGGCGTTTGTCAAAACGGGGCAGCTGCAACGGCTCTCCCGAGCGCCAGCGCCTCAGGCACTCCAGCAACAGGGGCAGATCGTGGCTGCCGGGCGGAACGCGGCTCACCCCGAAGGGATTGCCCGCCAGCCGCTGCAGCCTCAGCTCAAAGGGGAGGTAGGCGTCATCGATCGAGACCACCGCCAGGCGCAGGCCGAGGCTGGGGGCCAGCTGCTGCAGCACCCGGCCGATGGTGGTCTTGCCTGCCCCCACCGGCCCGTTCAAACCGATCAGCAGCGGGGGGCGCCAGCCCGCCTCCCCGCCTCCAGACCTGGAGAAGCAGCAGCTGAGCAGGGGCAGGATGAGGCCCCAGAGCAGGCTGGGATGGGGCGGCCCCTGCCAGGCGCCTAGACGTTGCTGCCACTCCTGCTCCCAGGCGAGGGGATCACGCACGCCGCAGCCGCTCAGCAGCTGGCGGTGAGGCTCCGGCGGGAATCCCCAGGGCCAGGAGCGGCCGCTCACGAGCCGAGCTTGAACCCTTCCAGCACCACGGCGTAGACCACACCAATGCGCAGGTTGTCGCAGAGCACCCAGCCCAGGGAGGGTTCACCGCGCACCCAGTGGCTGCGCAGGCGAGCCACCAGTTCCACCAGCACCACCAGCAGCAGCACCGCCAGGGGGCGTGGTCCGAACTGGTAGAGCACAAATGAGGTGACGTTGTTGCCGGCAAACAAGCCGAGCAGGAGCGCGAGCAGCGCCAGGCTGCGGTGGCGCCAGTTGCCACGCCATCCGGAAAGGGCCGTGCGGCCGCTGCTCTCCAGGGCCTGCTGCAGGCGGGTGGATTGCACGGGCAACGGGCTCATGGCACTGGTGGCAACTGCTCCAGGTAGGAGAGCGTGATCAGGCCGCCGGCACAAGCGGGGCCACGCAGCACCCTCGCGGGCGCCGTGACCTCACCCAGGCCATCGGTGAGGCTGGAGGCGGCGCTGAACACCGAGGCTGAGGCCTGGCTGGACGCGGCACTGAGGGTCACCAGGCAGCGCAGACCGGCTGCCGCGGCCGCCGCCAGGCCTGCAGGGGAATCCTCAAGGGCCACCGCCTGGGCAGGGTCCAGCCCCAGACGCTGCAAAGCCAGGGCATAGGCCTCGGGATCGGGCTTCTTGGTGCGCACTTCGTCTCCACAGATCCGCAGCGGCAGCAGCCGGCTCTGCTCCCTGAGCTGGTTCTCCAGCAGAGCCGCCACCGCCTCGCGACCGCTGGTGGTGACGATCGCCTGCTGAAGGCCGGCCGCCGCCGCCGCCTCGATCAGGCGCCGCACCCCTGGCCGCAGCCGCACCTCGCCAGCCACCACAAGCTCGCGGTAGTGACCCTGCTTACTTTTGTGCAACGCTTCCAGCAACGACTCCTCAGGCTCCCTTCCCTGCTGCTGCAGGAAAAACCAGCGCATGCGCTCACGCCCGCCGCTGATCGCCAGCAGCTCGATGTAGGTGGAGCGGTCCCACTGCCAGGGGAGACCCAGCTCCGCAAAGGCCCGGTTGAAGGCGACCCGGTGGCCGTCAAGTTCAGTTTCAGCCAGCGTGCCGTCCACGTCCCAGAGCAGGGCACGCAGGGAACCCTGGGCGGCACGGACTTGCATCGACCCAGGCTAGGAGCTGGGGCCAGCCGATCAGAATGAGTCCCGATCCCCGAGGTTCCCCTGCCCTTCACTCCGCCCGAGCAACGCTGGCAACTGCCAGCACCCCTGCCGACCATCGAGGATGAAGCCCAGGCCAGGGGGATGGCGGCCTTGGGCCTGCCGCCGGAACTGCTGGCGGTGCTGCGCCGGCGGGGTTTCGACAGCCCAGAAGCGATCGCCGAACTGCTGGAGCCCCCCGCCGCTCCCGATCCCCGGCTGCACTTCGCCGATCTGACCGTGGCGGTGCAGCGGCTGGTGCGAGCCTGCGCCGTGGCGGAGCCGGTGGCGATCTGCGGCGATTACGACGCCGACGGCATGACCAGCACGGCACTGCTGGTGGGGGTACTGGAGCGACTGGGGGCCCGGCCACAAGCCGCCATCCCCAGCCGCCAGGAGGAGGGTTACGGCCTCAATGCCGGCATGGTGGAACGCCTCTGGGGGGAGGGGGTGCGCCTGCTGGTCACGGTCGACAACGGCATAGCCGCCCGGGAGGCCCTCGATCGAGCCCGGGATCTTGGGCTTGAGGTGATCCTCACCGATCACCACAGCCTGCCCGCCGAGCCCCCGCCTTATCTGGCGTTGCTTCATCCCGCCTGCACCCCTGTGGGCTCCCCCTACCGGGGCCTGGCAGGGGTCGGGCTGGCCTATCTGCTGGCGATGGTGCTGGCCACGGAACTGGGTCGCGCCGACGCCACCGCCATGGCCCTGGATCTGTTCTGCATCGGCACGGTGGCCGACATGGCTCCTCTGCTGGGGGTCAACCGGCGCTGGCTGCGGGATGGCCTCAGGCATCTGCATGCATCACCTCTGCCCGGCCTGCAGGCGCTGCAACGGCTGGCGGGGCTGGGGGAGGAGCCCCTCGATGCCACGGCGGTGGCCTTCAAACTGGCGCCGCGTATCAATGCGGTGGGGAGGCTTGGCGATCCGGCGCTCGTGGTGGATCTGCTCACCACCGCCGACCGCGAGCGCGCCATGGCCCTGGCCCAGGACTGCGAGGCCCTCAACCGTCAGCGGCGAGAGCTCTGTGAGGCAATCGAGGCGGAGGCGGTGGCCCTGGTGGAGGCCGATGGCCCCGAGCCCAGCCCTTTTGTCCTTCTCGCCCAGACCCACTGGCATCACGGAGTGATCGGCATCGTGGCCGCCAGGCTCGTGGAGCGTTACGGCTTGCCCGTGGCCCTGCTCGCCGGTGAAGGGGGCGGCAGGCTGAGGGCTTCGGTGCGGGCACCCAGGGGGTTTGCTGTCGATCAGGCCCTGACCCATTGCGGCGCCTTGCTGGAGCGCCATGGTGGCCATCCCGCCGCCGGCGGCTTCACGGTGAAAGCCGAACGGCTGGCGGATCTGCATGAACAGCTCAACGGCCTGGCGGCCAGCTGGCTTGGCGACCGGGGCGGTGGCTCGCCGGTGGAGCCGGAAGCCTGCCTGGCCCTGAACCGAATCAGCCGTGGCTTCTGGCGCGACCTTCAGCGGCTGGAGCCCCTGGGGGCGGGGCTGCCGACACCAACGTTCTGGAGCAACTCCTGCCGGGTGATCAGCCAGCGGCTGCTGCGTGGCGGCCACCTTCAACTGGAGCTGGAGCAACAGGGCAGCCGCCTGCGGGCGATTGCCTGGCGCTGGCAGGGAGAGGGCACTGTGCCGGAATTGGTGGATGTGGCCTACCGCCTGCGTAGCGACAGCTGGCAGGGAGAGGAGCGCCTGCAACTGGACCTGGTGGGATTGCGCGGCAGTGGTGGCGGCGATGTCCTGCTCAGACGGCGCCAGCGTTCCTACTGGTGCCGGCGTCAGGGGGATGGCGTGTTGATCCGCAATCAAGAAGGCCGGGAACTCCAAGTGGAGCTCCCGGCGCTGGATCAGCCTGCTTATGTGCGGGCACTGATCGATGAGGCAGCCCTGGCCCTTGGGCTTCAGGCCTGAGCCCGATCAGAGGGCGCCGCGTTTGTAGAAGAGAATGAAGATCACGGCCGGGCCCGCCAGGGTGATCAGGGCCAGCGCCAGGAAGTTGGCGATCAGATGGAAATCGATTCCCATGGATGCGGCGCTCGGATAAAGGAATTCGAGGAATCAGCGTACGGGTCGCCCAGGCCCCCGGCAGCGCCGTCCCCATGCCACTGTGACGCCTTGTCACAGCCGTTGGAGCAGATCGGATGGGCGCAGGATCCCACTGGAGCTGCATCAGCGGCTGCGGCGCCTGCTGCCGTCTTGACCCGGAGCAACGGGGCGAAGCGCTCGACGCCCTCAGTGAGGAGCAGCGCCAGCTCTACCTCTCGATGGTGGGGGCCGACGGCTGGTGCCGCCACTTCAACACGGGCTCGAGAACCTGCCGCATCTACGCCGATCGGCCCGAGTTCTGCCGGGTGGGCGCCCTCGCCCAGCTGTTCGCCATACCGCTCGAGCAGGGGGAAGCCTTTGCGATCGCCTGCTGCCAGCAGCAGATCCGCGAGGAATATGGGGGTCGCTCGGTTGTGATGCGTCGCTTCGAGCGGGCCACCCGTCAGCCTGGTGGCCACCCTGCGGCCCCGATCCCCAGCGAGCTCCAGAACCAGACATGAGCGACCCCGTCGATCCCGATTCCAGCGCCAGCCCGGAGGCCAGCGGCAGCCCCGAGGCCAGCGCCAACCATGAAATTGAGACCCCGGAGTCGTCAGATTTTGTGGCGGTGGCCGCCACCACCTTCACCACGGTTTTTCTCGCCGAGCTGGGCGACAAGACCCAGCTGGCGGCGCTTTTGCTCTCCGCTGAGTCCGGTCGGCCCGGCGTGGTGTTCGCCGGGGCCGCCCTGGCCCTGATCTGTTCCAGCCTGGCGGGGGTGCTGTTGGGACGCTGGCTTGCGGCGGTGCTGCCGGCCCAGCGTCTGGAGCGGATCTCCGGGGTGTTGATGGTGTCCCTTGGCCTCTGGCTGGGGGGTCAGGCCACCTTCGGCCTGCTCCAGCCCGTCCTCGATCTTTCGACTCCCTGAGCCCCCGCGGCAAGCCATGCAGCTCCCTCTCCTTGCCTCCACCTTCCTGACCGTGTTCGTGGCCGAACTTGGTGACAAGACCCAGCTCACGATCGTGACGATCAGCGGTACCTCCAACAACACGCTGGCCGTCTTCCTGGGCAGTGCTGGCGCCCTGGTGCTCGCCAGCCTGCTGGGGGCCCTGGCGGGAGGCTCCCTGTCCACTGTGATTCCCGCCGATGCCCTGCAGCTGGCTGCCTCCCTGGGCTTCCTGGTGATCGGCCTGAGGCTGATCCTGCGCTCAGGAACCGACGCTCCGTAAAGTTATCGACGGAGACATCGATGCCCCGGGGCTTCGCTGCACGCCCCTGCCGGCATCATGCCGCGCGCCTCACCTCCAACTCCGCGTTGCCATTAATGAAGTTCACGGTCGCCCATCTGCTCGACCAGCTCCCTGCCGCCGATGCCCTGCCGGTGGCCAAGCTCGAGAAAGCGCTGGGCCTGAGCCTCAAGCCGGACAAGTCGCAGCTGCGCATCGCCCTGGAGGGCCTGAGCCGGCTGGGGGTGCTGGTGGAAACAGAGGACGGCATCCAGCGGCGGCAGGACGACACCCTGATCGAAGCTCGCCTGCGCTGCTCCAGCAAGGGTTTCTGTTTCGCCCTGCGCGAAGACGGTGGTGAGGACATCTACATCCGCGATCACCAGCTCAACCACGCCTGGAACGGCGATCGGGTGCTGGTGCGCATCACCCGGGAGGGTGGCCGCCGCCGCTCCCCGGAGGGTGGCGTTCAATGCATCCTGGAGCGGGCCACCACCCACCTCCTGGCCCAGGTGGAGCAGCAGGACGAACGGCTCCTGGCCGTGCCCCTGGACGACCGTCTGCTGACCTCGGTGGAGCTGCCAAGCTCCGACGCCAGCTACCTCGACCCCGAGAAGCAGTCGGTGGTGGAAGTGCTGCTCGACCGCTATCCAGTGGCGCAGTTCCCGCCCCTGGGCCACGTGGAGCGGCGCCTGCCCATCAACGGCGGCGAGGAAGCCGACCTGGATCTGCTGCTCACCAAGCATGGTCTGCGCCAGCGGCCGGCAGCGCCGCGCTCCAGCCTCAAGGCCCCCAGTGAGAAGGAGCGCACCGACCTGACGGCTCTGCCGACCCTCGTGATCAATTGCTGGAGCGGCGCCGACGCCCCGATCCTGCCCGCCATCTCCCTGGAGGACGGCGATGAGGGCTTGCGCCTGTGGATTCACGTGCCGGCACTGGCGGAACGCTTCACCACCGGCGGCAGCCTCGACCTCTGGCTACGGGAGCAGGGGGAGTCGATCTGCCTGGGCCGCCGCTGGCTGCCCCTGCTCAGCCCGGCCTTGAGCAAGGCCGCTGCGTTCAAACCCGGTGAAGCTCAGGCCGCTGTCTCGGTGGGGCTGCGCTGCAACGAACAAGGTGAGCTGAGCGACTATCGATTTGCGCTCACTCGCATCCAGGTTGACGCCGTTGTCGATGGGAGCGCCCTGCAGGCCCTGGCGGAGCGCAAGCCCAAGTCCCGAACCGTGCCGGCGGCGCTCAAGCCCCTCAAGGATCAGCTGCCCCAGCTTGAGCGGCTGCTGGAAGTCGCGGCCCTGCTGCGCCAGCAGCGACTGGAGCGCGGCTCCCTTGAACTGGATCTGCCGCGGCCCAGCCTCGACTCCCTAGGCGACCTCAGCATCCCCGCTCCTGAGGAACGTCGCCAGGGCTGGATGGTGCAGCTGCCCGACCACCAGCCCACCGCCTTGCTGCGGGAGCTGGTGATCCTGGCGAATCGCGCTCTCGGCGCCCATCTCTTTGCCCTGGGGCTGCCGGCCCTGTTTGCGGTCAACCCGCCGGCCGATGGCACCGAGATCAACGAGGTGGCCAAGGCGGCCCTGGGCCTCGACATCCCAGTCGAGCTCAGCGACGACGGCAATGCCCCCGCCCCGAGTGAGCTGGCAGCCACGTTCGCTGCCACCGATCGCAGCCGCGTGCTGCAGCGCCAGCTCAGTGAGGTGACCTCCCCGATCCAGCTGAGCGCCAGCGCCGAGGTCCACGTGCTGGCTGGCGAACCGACGGCTTACGCACCCTGGTGCCTGCCCTCGCTGCACTACGCCGATCTCTGGAATCAGCAGCTGCTGGTGCTGCTGCTCACAGAGGGCAAGGACCGGCCCAGCGTTCGACACAAGACCCGGGTCGACCTGGCTAGCGCCAGCTGCCACGGTGCCATCGACTGGCCCCTGCTCACCCCCACCCAGCTCTCCGAGCTGCAGCAGGGGCGCAGTGATTCGATGCTGCAGCGGCTGAACGGCCGGGTCCGTTTTGTCGCCGAGGTGGAGTCCGACCTGCTGGCCATGGCCCAGGCCCGGGCGGCAGAACCCCTGGTGGGTCAGACCCTCACCGGTGTGATCAGCGGCGTACAGAGCTACGGGTTCTTCGTGGAGATTCCCCCCTCCCAGGTGGAGGGGCTGGTGCACGTGAGTTCACTCAAGGACGACTGGTACGAATACCGCTCGCGCCAGAACCGCCTGGTGGGCCGCAAGAACCGCCGCACTTACATGCTTGGCGATCAGGTGGACGTGCAGATCCAGAACGTCGATGCGCTGCGCCATCAGATCGATCTGGTGGTGCTCCTGCCTGAGCTCGACGAGGAGAGCGGCGAGGGGGAGGCCTGAGCGATGGATCCGGTGGTACTGGCGGTAACGGGTGCCTCCGCCATGCCGCTGGCGGAGCGGGGTCTGCAGTTGCTGCTGGAGGCCGGTGAAACGGTTGAGCTGGTGGCCAGTCGCGGTGCCTTGGGGGTCTGGCTGGCAGAGCAGGGGGTTCGCATTCCAGCCGAACCCGACCTCCAGGCCCGCTTCTGGCGGGATCGCACTGGCGTGGCAACAGGCCAGCTGCGCTGTCACCGCTGGAACGATCAGGCGGCGGCGATCGCCAGTGGCAGCTTTCGCACCCGCGGCATGGTGATCCTGCCGGCGAGCATGGGAACGGTGGGGCGGATCGCCAGCGGCGTGGCCCTCGATCTGGTGGAGCGGGTGGCCGATGTACACCTCAAGGAGGGACGGCCCCTGGTGATCTCCCCCCGGGAAATGCCCTGGAGCCTGGTTCACCTGCGCAACCTCACGGCCCTGGCGGAGGCGGGTGCACGCATCGCTCCACCGATTCCCGCCTGGTATCACCGCCCCACCACCCTGGAGGAGATGGTCGACTTTCTGGTGATCCGGGTGTTCGATGGCCTGGGCTACGACCTCGGCTCCCTGCGCCGCTGGGATGGCCCGGTGGCCGCCGCGGCCAGCCTCTGAGCCCGCCCGCCGGTCTGATTCCCGGACTGATCCCCGCCGTGCTGCAACGCCTCCTGCTCCTGCCTCTGCTGGCCCCGCTGCTGGTCGTTCTGCTGGTGGCGGCCCTGAACCCCACCCCCGCAAACCGCCTGCGGCTGTTGATCTGGACCTCCCCGGCCCTGCCGATCGGGGTCTGGATGGCTCTGGCCGCCAGCGGCGGAGCCGCCGTGAGCGCCGGACTCACGGCCCTGGCCCTGCAGCAACCGGGGGATCAGCTGCTGAGGCGTCGATCAGTTGAGAGTTTCGGCGCCGGCGACCGGCGTGAACCGGAACCCTGGGAGGGAATGCCTGAGCCACGGGCCAGGCCTGCGCGGCAGGAAGCCCCCGCTTGGTACGCGGGCCCCGAGCGCGCGCCCCAGGACCCACCTCCCACCCTCTCGGTGCCCTTCAGGATCCTGCGCACCGGCAGTGGTGAAGCTGCACCGGCCGCAGCGGCTGGACCAGCAGCAGCGGCCGCAACGCCCAGCCCCGGCAACGGCGACGCCGAGGGCTGGGACACACCTTCAAGCGACGACTGGTGAAGCTGGGTAACTGGACAGATCCGCAACAGGAGATGCCTAAAGTCGTCTGCAGTGTTTCGAGCTGAGGCTCCAGCCCGTGAGCGATTCCGCCAGCCCCGAACCGAATCCCACCAAGGCCGACGCCGCCAGCAATCCAGCCCCGGCGGCCGTCAAGGTCAAGCCACCGGCTCCAGAAGACAAGCCGTTCGGCGAATTCATCCCCCAGCTGTTCCTTCCGGCCCTGATCAAGGAGATCAATGCTTTCGGCGGAGACGCCCCCCAGCTGAGCTTTGAGCAGGGGCCGATGCCGGTGGTGGGCAGCCCCTGCTGGATGGTGCTGGGAACCTTCCCTGGTGGCCGGCGTTTCTGGCTCTGTTTCACCGAGGCCGGCATCAGCTCAGCCAAGACCTTCGCCCTGGCGGAGACGGGCAGCGATCCCAGCCTGCTGGAGTCGTTCCTGATCGACGAGAAGAAGACGACCCTGGCCCTGCTGGTCTCGCGTGTGGTCTCCAGGCTCAACAGCCAGAAGTGGCTTGGCCCTAACTGAACTGCTCACCTCAAGCGCAACGACCTGCCTGCGGGGGCTTTACATCCAGGCCGGGTGCGCGGAAAGCCCACCTACGATGGGCTGACCAATCCACTGTCCTGCACGCATGGTGCCCCCCGTCGCTGCGCCCACCGCCACCCGTGGCACCAATGCCGCCGAGGCCAAGGCCTTCAAGGAGCCGGTGAAGGACACGATCCTCACCCCGCGCTTCTACACCACGGATTTCGAGGCGATGGCCGCCATGGATCTGCGGCCCAACGAGCAGGAGCTTGAAGCGATCTGCGAGGAGTTCCGCAAGGACTACAACCGCCACCACTTCGTGCGCAACGAGGAGTTCGAGGGCGCCGCCGACAAGCTGGATCCCGACACCCGCAAGGTGTTCGTTGAGTTCCTCGAGCAGAGCTGCACCTCCGAGTTCTCTGGATTCCTCCTCTACAAGGAGCTGAGCCGCCGGATCAAGGAAAAGAATCCGCTGCTGGCTGAGTGCTTTGCCCACATGGCCCGCGATGAAGCCCGCCATGCCGGCTTCCTGAACAAGGCGATGGGTGATTTCGGCCTGCAGTTGGATCTCGGCTTCCTCACAGCCAACAAGTCATACACCTTCTTCAAGCCCAAGTTCATCTTCTACGCCACCTACCTCTCGGAGAAGATTGGCTACTGGCGCTACATCGCCATCTATCGCCACCTGCAGAAGCATCCGGAGAGCAAGATCTTCCCGATCTTCAACTTCTTCGAGAACTGGTGCCAGGACGAGAACCGCCACGGCGACTTCTTCGATGCCCTGATGAAGGCCCAGCCAGACACCGTCCGTGGACTGCAGGCCAGGCTGTGGTGCCGCTTCTTCCTGCTGGCAGTGTTCGCCACCATGTATGTGCGCGATGTGGCCCGCAAGGAGTTCTACGAGGCACTCGGCCTGGATGCACGCGAGTACGACAAGATGGTGATCGCCAAGACCAACGAAACATCGGCGCGCGTGTTTCCTGTGGTGCTCAACGTGGAGCATCCCAAGTTCTATACGCGCCTCGAGCGGATCGTCACCAACAACGCCGCCCTCAGTGATGCCGATGCGAGCGGCGGCCCGGCACCGATCAGGGCCCTGCGCAAGCTCCCCTACTGGATGGCCAATGGGCTGGAGATGGCCAAGCTGTTCCTGATGGCACCGATCCGCAGCGAGCAGTTCCAACCCGCCGTGCGTTGAGGCTCTGCCTGGCTAGCCTGGCACCCCTCACTTAACCCGTCTTGCTCGCCACTCCAACCACGTCCCTGACAGGCGACAGCCTCGATCAACGCTGGCGTGACCGGCTTGAAACAGTGCTGGCCGCAGGGGCGGCCGCCGGAGCCAGTCTGGTGGAGGTGTTCATCGAGAGCACCGACCACATCGGGCTGCTGGCTGAGCAGGAGCGGATCACCAACGTCAGTCCGGCTTTCGGTCGCGGTGTTGGCCTGCGGGTTTTCCTGGGCGACAAAGACGGCTTCGTCTCCACCAACGACCTGAGTGAGGCCGGCCTGCTGCAAGCCCTGGATCAAGCCCTGGGCATGCTCGGCCTCACTCGCGCCAACTTCGGCGCCCATGGCTTCGCCGGCCTGGCCGCCCTGCGCGACCACGGGGCAAGCAAGGAGAACTGGTTACGCAACTGCCCAGGCCTGGATGAATCCACGGCACGGCTGCTGGAGGCCACGGCCCTGCTCAATCGCCACGGAGATCATCTCCAGGCCCGCCGCGGCAGCTATGCCCGCGACTGGCAGGAGGTGCTGGTGGCCGCCAGCGACGGCACCTTCGCCCGTGACATCCGGCTGCACCAGTCGGTGGGGATCAACGCTCTGGCGGCCGATGGCGATCATCGCGCCAGCCTGGGTCGCCGCTACGGCAGCTCCGGCCGTCCGGACGATCTGCGCCAGTGGGATGCGGAAGCCTCGGCGATCGATCTCTGCAGCAGCGCCCGCTCGATGCTCTACGCCGACTACGTGGAGGCCGGCAACTACCCCGTGGTACTCGCCAACCGCTTCGGTGGGGTGATCTTCCACGAAGCCTGCGGCCACCTGCTGGAAACCACCCAGGTGGAGCGGGGCACCACCCCCTTCGCCGACAAGGTGGGCGACACCATCGCCCATGAGGCGGTCACCGCCGTGGATGAAGGCCTGAGTGACGGGGCCTTCGGCAGCCTCTCGATGGACGACGAGGGCATGGAGCCCCAGCGCACGGTGCTGATCGAGAACGGCGTGCTGCAGCGGTTCATCTCCGACCGCGCCGGCGAGCTGCGCACCGGCCATGCCCGCACCGGCAGCGGGCGGCGCCAGAGCCATAACTTCGCCGCCGCCAGCCGTATGCGCAACACCTTCATCGCCGCCGGCCCCCATACCCCCGAGCAGCTGATCGGCTCGGTGGACCGTGGGCTCTACTGCAAGTCGATGGGGGGAGGCAGCGTGGGGCCCACCGGCCAGTTCAACTTCGCCGTGGAAGAGGGCTACCTGATCGAAGACGGCCAGCTCACCAAACCGGTGAAGGGGGCCACCCTGATCGGCGAGGCCAAGGAGGTGATGCCTCGCATCTCGATGTGCGCCAACGATCTGGAGCTGGCCGCGGGCTTCTGCGGTTCGGTAAGCGGCAGCATCTTCGTGACCGTCGGCCAGCCCCACATCAAGGTGGACACCATCACCGTGGGGGGCCGCTGATCATGGGAGCCAACATCATCACCGCCCGCCCCAGCGCCCTTCATGCCAGTGATCTGGCCGGACAGTTGCAATCCCTGGCCAAGGAACTGGGAGTGAGCCGCTGGGACCTGGGCGCGGCCTGCAGCACCGACACCTCCGTGCAGGTGGACCGGGGTGAAGCCAAGCAGCTCAAGGGAGCCCAGCGCAGCTCGATCACCGTCAGGGCCTGGAACAGCGACGGTCTGGTGGGCATCACCAGCACCTCCGATCTCTCCCCCGCTGGCCTGGCCCGCGCCCTGGCAGGTGCCAGTGAGGCAAGCACCTATGGCAATCCCGACGACAGCCCCGGTTTTTCGCCCCTGGCCACGGCTCCCCTGGCCCAGCTGGAGCAGCCCATCAGTGAACCCAGGGGCATCCTGGAGCTGCTGGACACCCTCAAGCAAGCCGAAGCAGATCTGCTGGGCCGCCATCCCGCCATCAGCACCGTTCCGTATAACGGTCTGGCCCAGCGCAGCAGCCAGCGGATCTACCTCAACAGCGAGGGGGCCTGTCGCGAGCAGCAGCTGAGCACGGCCAGCCTCTACCTTTACGCCCGCGCCGAGGAAGACGGCCGCAAACCCCGCAGCAGTGGCGCCGTCAGGCTGGCCTACGGCGCCGAGCAGCTGGACGTGGCCGGCTGCATCGAAGAGGCGGCGGAACGCACGATCCAGCATCTCGATTACGCCCCGATCGCCACCGGCCGCTACACCTGCGTGTTCAGCCCAGAGGCCTTCCTCGATCTGGTCGGCGCCTTCAGCGGTCTGTTCAATGCCCGCGCCGTGCTCGATGGCGTCAGCCTCAGCCAGCGCGACTCCCTCGGCAGCCAGCTGGCAGTGCCCTTCCTCTCCATCCACGACAACGGTCTGCACCCCGGCAACATCGGCGCCACAAGCTTCGATGGTGAGGGCACACCCGTGGCACGGCTGCCTCTGGTGGAGGGCGGCATCCTGCGGCACTTCCTGCATTCGGAAGCCACCGCCCGCGCCTTCGGTGTGCCCCCCACCGGCCATGCCGGCCTGGGTGCCAAGGTGTCGGTGGGACCGCACTGGTTCGAGATCGGCCCGGCGGGCAGCACAGGCGAGCTGGCGGGAGCGGCCAACCTCGATCGCTTCAGCCAGGACGGCATCGTCTGGATTGATTCCCTCTCGGCCCTGCAC
The DNA here is from genome assembly GCF_024345995.1 of Synechococcus sp. Cruz-7E5. Taxonomy (GTDB): domain Bacteria; phylum Cyanobacteriota; class Cyanobacteriia; order PCC-6307; family Cyanobiaceae; genus Regnicoccus_A. Next base: position 346,306 of record NZ_JAGQCE010000002.1, on the reverse strand, counting down.
GCCGGCGTCAAGGCCAGTCAGGGATCGTTCTCCCTTCCCTTCGATGGCTGGTTGATCCAGGGTGGTGAAGCCCGCTCGATCGAAGCAGCCACCGTGGCAGGCGACATTCGCGCCGTGCTCAAGGGCCTGGTGGGCTTCGAGGGGCAAGCCAAGGTCACCCCCGATGGGATCTGCCCACTGGTGTGGGTGGACGAACTCTCGATCACCGGCGACGCCTGAGGGCTGAGGCCTGAGGATCAGGGGATGAAGATCCTGTTCTGGGGCACCCCGGCCTACGCGGTGCCAAGCCTTGAGGCGCTGGTGGCGGCGGGCAATGAGCTGGTGGGGGTGGTGAGCCAGCCCGATCGCCGCCGGGGGCGCGGCGCGGCCCTGATGCCCTCGGCGGTGAAGGCCCGGGCCCTGGAGCTGGGGGTGCCGGTGTTCACCCCCAGCAGGATCCGGCGTGAACCCGAGCTGCAGGCCAAGCTGGCGGCCCTGGGGGCAGAGGCCTCAGTGGTGGTGGCCTTCGGACAACTGCTGCCCCCCGAAGTGCTGGCCGTGCCGCCGCTGGGCTGCTGGAACGGGCATGGTTCGCTGCTGCCCCGCTGGCGCGGCGCCGCCCCGATTCAGTGGTGCCTGATCGAAGGCGACGCTGAGACCGGCGTGGGGATCATGGCCATGGAGGAAGGCCTCGACACAGGACCGGTGCTGCTGGAGCGGCGTCTGACGATCGGCCTGCTCGAGAACGCGACGCAACTGGGGGCGCGTCTGAGCCAGCTAACCGCTCAGTTGATGGTGGAGGCCATGCCCCTGATTGCCGCGGCCGGTCCTGGCCCTGAGGCGGAGCGCTGGCGGCGGCTTGGCCTGGATCCCCAGCCGCAGGTGGGCTTCACCCATGCCCGGCTACTGCAGAAGGACGACTATGCGATCAGCTGGAACGCTCCGTGCCTGGCCATCCATCGGCGGGTGATGGGACTGCATCCCGGCGCGCACACCACCTGGAGAGGCAAGCGGCTCAAGCTGCTGGCCACCGAACCCCTGGTTCGGCGACTGGCCGATCAGCTCAGCCCCGAAGGAGCCGCATTAGCGGAGCGCTGGGGCCTGCCGGCGGAGGCTGCCTCTGGTGGCGAGGCTTCAGCTGATAGCGCGGCAGTTGCGCCCGGCACGGTGCTGGAGCTGGTTGAACGGACTGGCGTGGTGGTGGCCACGGCCGGTTGCCCGCTGCTGATCCGCGGGGCCCAGCTTGAGGGGAAGGGGGCCAGCGAGGGGCAGGCGTTTCTCCAACAGCTGAGTGCATCTGTAGGGGAGAGGCTGGGTTGAAACTGAGCTGCGTAGGAGCTGAAGACTGCATCGGCGCTGAGGAGGGTGTGGTCCTCGCTGATCGCCTGGGCGATGAGCAGGCGGTCGAAAGGATCGCGGTGGTGGGGTGGCGGCAGGCCCTACAGGCAGAAATCGATCAGCTCTCGGCTGATCGGACCAAACCGTGCGTCGTCCGCTATTGCCAAGAGGAAGGCATGGGTGTCCAGCAAGATCCGTATCAGGGCTGTTCGAACAGGTCGAGAATCAGCGGACTGTCGTCGTCGATTGAGGCCGGCACACTAAAACTCCCCTTGGCGAAGCTGATGCCGGGCACCGGGAGAAATCGGGCTGGTCAATCAGCTCAGATCTGGGGAGTCTGCCAACCCTCAGAAAGTTGCTGGAGTCAGTCAGATCCACCCCCTGATCAGCCCCGACCCCGGGGCCGGCTTTCGCGCGAGAGGGGCTGACTGCGGGGAGAGCCGCTGCGGGGACTGTTGCGTCTGGGGGCTGGGGATCCGGAACCACGACGGCCGCCGCCCTTGCCGCGACCGCCGCTGAGGTCGAGGGGGGGGGCTGACAGGATGGTGGGCTCGAAGCCGGGGATCTCCGCCCGGGGCAGAGCGTTGCCGATCACTTTCTCGATCGCCCGCAGCAGTTCGTGTTCCTCGGCAGCCACCAGGGAGAGGGCATGGCCGCTCTGGCCGGCCCGCCCGGTGCGTCCGATGCGGTGCACGTAGTCCTCGGCCACGTTGGGAAGATCCAGGTTCACCACATGGGGCAGCTGCTCGATGTCGAGGCCGCGAGCGGCAAGATCGGTGGCCACCAGCACCCGCAGCTCACCGCTCTTGAAGCTGGCCAGGGCCCGGGTGCGGGCACCCTGGCTCTTGTTGCCGTGGATGGCCATAGCGGCCACGCCCTCCTGGCTCAGGCGTTCCGCCAGCCGGTTGGCGCCGTGCTTGGTGCGCGAGAACACCAACACCTGCTGCCAGTCGTTGCTGCGGATCAGGTGGGAGAGCAGATCGCCCTTGCGCGCCATGTCACAGGGGTGCATCACCTGCTCCACAAGGGGGGCCGCCCTGTTCTCGGGTGTGGCCTGGAGCTGTACGGGCTGGTGGAGCAGGCCGTGGGCGAGCTTGCGGATCGAGGGGTTGAAGGTGGCGGAGAACAGCAGGTTCTGGCGCTTGGGCGGCAGCAGGGCCAGGATCTTCTGGATGTCGCGGATGAAGCCCATGTCGAGCATGCGATCGGCTTCATCAAGCACCAGGATCTCGAGCCGGTCGAAGCGGATCGCGTTCTGCTGGTAGAGGTCCATCAGGCGGCCGGGGGTGGCCACCAGCACATCGGCGCCGCGGCGCAGCCGCTGCATCTGGGGGTTGACCTTGACGCCGCCGAACACCACATCGCCACGCAGGTCGAGGAAGCGGCCATAGGCCTGGACGCTCTCCGCAACCTGGGCCGCCAGCTCGCGAGTGGGAGTGAGCACAAGGGCGCGCACCTGATTGTTGCGGGCATGGGGCCCGTGGCGCAGGCGCTCCAGCATCGGCAACGTGAACCCGGCCGTCTTGCCGGTGCCGGTCTGGGCGGCGGCCATCACATCACGGCCGCTGAGCACAGCCGGAATCGACTGCACCTGGATCGGCGACGGGCAGGTGTAGCCCTTGAGCGCGATGGCCTTGAGCAGTGGCTCGGACAACCCGAAGGAGGCGAAATCCTGGACCGGGCTTCCGGAGGCGGCTGGATCGGCCCCTGAAACGGTCGGGCTGATCTGCTCCTCTCCCGGAGCTGGGTGGGTCAGACGGGAAATCGGAGCAGTCCTCGGAAGAGCCCTACCCTAAGAGAACGGGGCTGTGACGATGAGAACAGCGACCAGGCCCTGGGATCCATGTCTTGATGCGGCGATGATTCCCACCTTCTCCAGCCGTGGTCGTCCGGGCACTGCAGAGGCGGCCTACTGGCGGCGGCATCCGCCAACGTCCTGGAAAGCCAGCCAGGCCCTGCTGACCACGGGAGTTGTGATTGAAGTGGGAGCGGAGAGTTCGATGGTTCCTCGACCAGTTCAGGATTCAGAAGTTCAGGCGACAGCTGTTCTGCCGACACCCGCACCGGCCAGGCAGCCACAGCTGAGCGAAGACACCGGCAGAGAGTTGCTCATGCTGCTGGTCTGGGCTGCGGTCGTGCTGATCGATGCGGCCATGGCCCTGAAGGAACTGGCTGAGCCTTGGGCTGCACTCCTGCAAGACAAAGCCCCGTGGAGCCGCTGGCAAAGGCGGACCCACGGGGCAATCAGAGGGAGCTGGCAGGCCCAGGCGGCCGGCCTGCCCTGAGTCCAGAGGCGAAGTGCCTCCCGCTCAGCGTGCACTGCCAGAGCCGACAGCAACCTTGCCCACTCCAAGGGAGCGCAGCTCCTGGAGCAGGCTCTGAAGCACCTGCTTGGCGTCCCCGAACACCATTGAGGTCTGGGGCAGCTCGAATAGATCGTTGCGGATGCCGGCGTATCCGGAGCCGAGGCTGCGCTTGACCACAAACACCGTGCGGGCCTGATCCACCTCCAGGACGGGCATGCCGTAGAGAGGGCTGGCCGGGTCGCTCTTGGCTCGAGGGTTGACCACATCATTGGCCCCCAGCACGATCACCACATCGGTGCGCGGGAAGTCAGGGTTGATGTCATCCATCTCCACCAGCTGGTCGTAAGGCACATCGGCCTCAGCCAGCAGCACGTTCATGTGCCCTGGCATCCGGCCGGCCACAGGGTGGATGGCGTAGCGCACCTCGATGCCGTGCTGCTCGAGCAGGCGGGCGAGCTCCTTGAGGCTGTGCTGGGCCTGAGCTACGGCGAGTCCATAGCCGGGCACGAAGATTACCCGCTCAGCAGCTTCGAGGGTGAGGGCACATTCCTCGGGGCTGCAGGAGGTGACGTTGGTGTACTCCTCGCGTCCGCCGGCGCCATCACCGGCCTCGCTCGAGCCAGCGCCCAGGGCTCCGCCGAACAGCACCGAAGTGAGTGAGCGGTTCATGGCCGTGCACATCACCTGGGTGAGAATCAGACCGGCCGCTCCAACCATGGCGCCTGCCACGATCAGCAGCTCACTGCCCACCACGAAACCAGCGGCAGCCGCAGCCACCCCCGAATAGGAATTGAGCAGGGAGATCACCACCGGCATGTCGGCGCCGCCAACTGGAAGGGTGAGGCCCACTCCGAGGAGCAGTGACAGCACGGTGAGGGGAATCAGGGTCACCGCCATTCCCTTGAGGACCAGGACGCAGCAGACCAGGCAGGCCACTGCCAGCATGATGTTCACTGCATGGCGCTGGGGCCTCAGGGTCCAGCCGGGTGTGCCCAGCCACTCCTGAAGCTTGCCCATCGCCACAAGCGAGCCACTGAACGTGATCGCACCCACCAGGACCGACACCAGCACCGACACCTGGCCAACCAGGTTCAGGGGTGTGGGCAGCTGCACCGCACCGATCGCCACCAGAAGCGACGACATGCCGCCGCAGCCATTGAAGAGTGCCACCGTTTCGGGCATCGATGTCATCGCCACCCTCAGGGCAAGCACAGCCCCGAGGCCTCCGCCGATGCCCAGCCCCAGCAGCATCCAGGGCCAGCCGTCCAGACCCTGCTGCAGCAGCAGTCCGACAACCGCCAGGCCGATGGCCAGGGCTGCGAGGCCGTTGGCTGTGCGGGCCGTACGGATCTTGGCCAGGCCCTTGAGCCCGAAGGCCAGCAGCAGCACTGAGCCCAGTTCGATCGAGAGTTCAACCATCAGTTCGCCTCCCTGCGACGGAACATCGCCAGCATCCGGTCAGTCACGAGAAAGCCGCCCACCACGTTGAAGAGGGCAAAACCCAGGGCCACCGCACCGATCAGCTTCAGGGCCGGGGTGGGGGCTTCACCGATCAGGGCCAGGGCTGCCAGCAGCGTGATGCCACTGATGGCATTGGCTCCGGACATCAACGGAGTGTGGAGGGTGGGGGGCACCTTGCCGATCAGTTCAAGCCCCAGCAGGCTGCCGAGCACCAGCACCCAGAGGGCGGAGGTGCCACTGAGAGGAACGCTCATGCCGTCACCTCCTCGAGGCTGGGCCACAGTTCAGGTCGGCGGCAGGCGCCCTGATGGGAAATCAGGCAGGGGTCAAGCAATGGGTCCTCGGGGTTGAGTTGGAGGCCGTCATCGGAAAACAGGGGCTCGAGGAAGGCCGCCAGGTTGCGCGCGTAGAGGGCGCTGGCGTGGTGGGGCACCGAAGCGGGCAGGTTGGAGGAGCCGATGATGCGCACTCCGCCGATCTCTACCGTGCGATCAGGCTGGCTGCCGGCGCAGTTTCCTCCGGTCGACACGGCCAGATCGACCACCACCGATCCGGGGCGCAGCGCCTTGAGCATCTCCTCGGTGATCAGCAGTGGCGCCGGCCGCCCAGGCACCTGGGCGGTGGTGATCACCGCGTCGGCTTCGGACAGGTGTGTGGTGAGCTGCTGGCGCTGAGCCTCCAGGAAGGCGGCGCCGGCCTCGCGGGCATAGCCGCCGGTTTCACCTGGGGCTTCACGGCTGGGGGGATCGATGAAGCGCGCGCCCAGGGATTCCACCTGTTCCTTCGCGGCCGCCCGCACATCGCTCACCTTCACCATCGCGCCGAGGCGGCGGGCTGTGGCGACGGCCTGCAGACCGGCCACACCGGCCCCGAGCACCAACACCTTTGCGGGCTGAACCGTGCCGGCGGCGGTCATCAGCATCGGGAAGAAGCGATCCAGTTCAGCGGCCGCCAGGAGCACCGCCTTGTAGCCGGCGATGTTGGCCTGGGAAGAGAGAACATCCATCGACTGGGCGCGGCTGATGCGCGGCAGCAGCTCAAGGGCCAGGGTCGAGAGCCCACGGCTGTTGAGGCGCTCGATCAGGGCCCGGTTCAGGTAGGGATCCAGCAGACCCACCAGCAGGGAGCCGGACGCCAGCCGCTCGAGCCCGCCACTGCCGCCTTCAGTGTCCTGAAGGGGCGGTTGCACGCAGAGCACCACTTCGGCGGCGCTCCAGGTGTCTGAGCAGCCCTTGACCACGATCGAGGCGCCGGCTTCGATGAAGACCTCGTCGTTGAATCCGGCCTCCAGGCCGGCGCCCGATTCGATGAACACCTCGGAGTTCTTCGCCACCAGGCGGCGCACCGTCTCCGGTGTGGCGGCGACACGCCTCTCCCCTCCCCGGCTTTCCGCAGGAACCAAGACCCTGACCACAGACGACTCCGGCGATCCTCACTATCCCCATTGATGGACAGAGCGCGGGAGGGGCGCAAGTCAGCACTGAACGTTGTGTTCAAGCCACCACACAGACGCTGGTTCGGACCCGTCTGCCGTGGCGATGGCAGCCCACTGTCACGAGGGCTACCCCAAAGCGGGCACGCGTTGCCTAGCAAGTGTGGGCAATCCTGCGCTGATCCCCAGCCATGGCCTCCTTCACCATCACCCTGGAAGACGGCAAGTCGTTCAGTTGCCCCGACGATCAGTACATCCTCGATGCCGCCGAGGAGCAGTCAATCGATCTGCCCTACTCCTGCCGCGCCGGGGCCTGCAGCACCTGCGCCGGCAAGATCCTCTCCGGCAGCGTTGATCAATCCGATCAGAGCTTCCTCGATGACGAGCAGATCGCCGAGGGCTTTGCGCTGCTTTGCGTCAGCTACCCCCTCTCCGACTGCACGATCAAGCCCAACGTCGAGGACGACCTCTGAAGCCGGCACGGGGGCGCGGCCCCCATGCCTTCAGAGCGCTTCCAGCTCCCTGTAGACCGCCATCCAGGTGGCCTGATCGAGCCGCTCGATCGCCTCCTCGGCGCTGGCGGCTCGGCTGGCGAGGCCTTCGTGCACTGCCGCCAGCGCCACCGCTTCCGCCACCGCCCGCGACACCGACTGCACCTGGGTGAGCTCAGGCATCAAGGGAGCATCCGGATCCCGGTAAGCCGGAATTCGGTCGGCCAGGGCATCAAGTCCCGCATCGATCATTCCCTCGCTCACCTGGGTGGCTCCCACCGCCACGCTGGCGAAGCCCAGGCCGGGGAACAGGAAGCAGTTGTTGCACTGCCCGATCCGGCGCAGGCTGCCCTGCCAGCTCACCGGCTCGAACGGGCTGCCGCTGGCCACCAGGGCCTTTCCGCCTGTCCAGGCATAGAGATCGGCGGGAGTGGCCTCCGCCAGACTGGTGGGATTGGAGAGGGGCAGGATGATCGGCCGATCCACCGTCGCAGCCATCGTTTCCACCACCTCGCGACTGAAGGCCCCCGCCACGGTGGAGGTGCCGATCAGCACGGTGGGTCGCACCGTCCGCACCACCTGCAGCAGGCCGATCCGGCCCTGCACGTCGGGCTCGAATGCCGAGCGCTCGGAAGGATCCCTGGCCAGGGCCTGGGCCATGGGGGAAAGATCGGGCTGATCGGCCAGCACCAGGCCCTCCCGATCGATCGCCCAGATACGGCGGCGCGCCTCTGGCTCGCTCAAGCCTGCCCTGGTGAGCAGGCGCACCAGACCTTCGGCGATGCCACAACCCGCGGTGCCCGCCCCGAAAACCACGATGCGGTGGTCTTCCAGAGGCAGGCCAGCACCGTGGGAGGCCGCCTGCACCACCGCGCAAGCCACTCCGCGGGTGCCCTGGATGTCGTCGTTGAAGCTGGGCACGCGCTCGCGGTACTCCGCCAGCAGCTGGTGGGCATGGCCGGTGCCGAAGTCTTCCCAGTGCAGCAGCGCTCCCGGGAACTGGCGCTGCAGGGCCTCCACGGTTCTGGCCAGGAAGTAATCATAGTCGGGGCCATCGAGGCGCGGGTGGCGCCAACCGGGGTAGAGAGGGTCGTCCAGCAGCTGCGGGCGGTCAGTGCCCACATCAAGCACCAAGGGCAGCACCCGGGAGGGATCCAGCCCGGCGCAGAGGGTGTACACCGCCAGCTTGCCAAGACAGATCTCGATTCCGCCGATGCCCTGATCGCCGATGCCGAGGATTCCCTGCGAATCAGTGATCAGGATCAGATCCACCGGCCCGGTCGCCGCCTGGCTCAGCACCGAATCGATCCGCTCCAGATCCGGTGCCGCCAGGAACACACCGCCTGAGGGGGTGCGGTAATCGAGGCTGAAGCGCTGGATCGCCGCCCCCACCGTGGGGGTGTAGACGATCGGCATCACCGCCTCGATGTGATCGGCCAGGAAGCGATGGAACAGGGTGAGATTCGCCTGGCGCAGGGCCGCAGCGAAGCGGAACTTCTCCAGGTCGCTCCCCAGAGTGAGGAATGCCTGCCAGTGGCGCTCCACCTGGGTATCCAGGCTCTCCACGGCGTGGGGCAGAAGGCCATCGAGCCCGAACGCCTGGCGTTCCTGGCGGCTGAAGGCCGTGCCCTTGTTGAGGCAGGGATCGGCGAGAAGATCGCGGCCCCGCAGGCGGGTGCTCTGGGGAAACGTTGGGCTGGCCAGGAGGATTCAGCAACCTGGCAGCGGAGCGTAGGCCAGGGGCTCAGAGCAGACGCATCACGCTGCCCACCAGGGCCATCACCAGCAGCACCGTCGTAGCGATGAAGCTGATGGCGAATCCCAATCCCCGCTGCTCAGGAGCTCGCAGATAGCCGACCGCATAGAGCACCCGACCCAGCACCCAGACAGCCCCCAGCACCGAGGCCGCAGTGGCGTTGGAGAACAGCACTGCCAGCCAGAAGGCTGGCAGGAACACCACGATCTGCTCCAGGGTGTTCTGCTGCACCCGCATGGCCCGCTCAAAGGCCGGCGGACCGCTCATCAGCGGTGGCTTCACCCCGTAGCGCATGCGCGCCCGACCCACCTGCATGGCGGTGGCCTGAAAGGTGATCACAGCCAGCAGGGTGATGAGCCCGGCAAGGGGGGCGATCGTCACGGCAAGTCAGCCCAATGGCCCACCATGACCCATGGAGGCCACCCCGGTCAGCACACCCACGGCGGCGATCAGGGCTGCGACAGCCCAGGAGACATGGTGACGGGCCTCCTCGGCCGATTCACGGCCATGGATCGGCACCTCCTGGGCATAGAGGTTGTCGTGGTTTTCAAGATCATGGGTATGCATGAGTGGGTTCATCGGCTGCCTCCAGCGTGGCCGCGGCCGACGAGTCACGCCTCAGGCAGCAGGGAGATGTGACAGAGCTTCGCCAATGTTGACCTGCCCGACATCAACCCGAAATCAAGAACACCAAAAGCGAATCAGCCAGGGACCATGGCGCGGGCGTTGCCTCAGCGCAGGGTGCTGATCAGCCCGCGACGCCGCAGTTCCCGGGCGAATTCACTGGCGAGTCGGTTCCTGGCCCGAAAGGCATGCCAGCGGCCGTACCAGTCGAGGCAACGGAACAGCACCCAGGTGAGGAACAGAACCTGCAGGAAGGGTTTCAGGGTCGGGAGGACCGGGCTCTGAATTGAATTTAGGCAGCCCCATGGGCTCTGTCATCAGAGGGATCGATGGTCCAGAGCGCCAGACCCCCGCCACGGCCCCTGGCCGCCAGCCAGCCATGGCTGGCCCCGCCACCGATCAGGGCGAAGAAGGGCAGCTCCCCGGCCCGTTGCTGGCCAAACGGAAGCGGCTGGGGTAGTGGGCGATCGAGGGGCCGCCAGGCGCCCAGTGCCAGATACAGACGCTCAAAACGAAACAGCAGCAGGGGCCGCTTGCCCTCGAGCCTGGCCTGGCCAGCAAATGTGAGCCCAAGTTCCCCGAGCTGCACGCTGTTGCGGATCACCAGCTCCTCGCCCTCCCCCCCAGGGGCTTCGATCACCAGCCTTGCGCCCAGGGCCCGCAGGAGTCCACTGACCAGCTCAGCCGGCCGCTGGGATCCCCGCGGCCAGGTGCGCTGCAGACGCCAGCTGCCGATCAGCTGGGCAGCCTCAACAGCACCTCCATGCTTGCGGACGATCGCCTCCATCCGGAGCAGGTCCGCCCCGTCGGGAGTGCCAGGGAGTGTCGGGTCCATCTGAAAGCGCTGTGCGGGGACTGGAGCGGAACCCAGCCTGGCTCAGAGGGGCTGTGGCACACCCCACTGGGAGGCATAGGCGCCGCGGCCATCAAGGGCAGAGGCGCCGCAGCGGCAGGCCAGCGCCAGGGCGTCTGGGCGCTCCCAGCCGGCCGCCAGGCCCGCTGTGAAGCCGGCAGCAAAGCTGTCGCCAGCCCCGTAAGCATCCACCGGGGGGTGGCGTCGCTCGATCGCTCTGAAGCGACCTCCAGGGACAGTGAATCCCCCCTGCTCGGCCTCCGTGGCCACATAAATGCGAGGTGCGGGAAAGAGATCCCCATCCCGGAATTTCTCCCCGGGGTCGCGGGCACTACCGATCAGTGCGTCAAGCTCCACGGCGGCCGCCTGCAGAACCGGCAAACGGACCCGGGGCGTAGCCGCCAGCACTCGCGCCCGACGGGCCAGCCGCAGGGCGGCTTCATCGGCGGCGGTCACGAACACCCCGTCGCAGCCAGCCAGCTCGGCCCAGGGCAAAGGATCGCTGGCGGCAGGAGAGAGCCTTTCGCCAATCACCGTGATGGTGCGCTCCCCGCTCGCCTCCACGAAGGTGATCGCCCGACGGGTGGGGCTCTCTCGCCAGGCCACATGCAGTTCCAGCCCCATGGCCCGCAGCTCGGCAGCCGCCCGCTCTCCGAGGGCATCGCGGCCCAGGGCTGTGTAGAAGGCCACCGGCTGATTTGTGAGCCGGCTGAACTGGGCTGCCACCACAGCGCCGCCACCGGCGGGTTGCTCCAGGGTTTCGAGCGCGTGCTGGATCTGACCGGCAGACGGCAGCCGCTCCACCATCACGAAGCTGACCCACTCCACGTGACCCACCACTGCCAGGCGCAGCGGGGGCAAGGGAGGCGGACCTGGCAGCTCAGCTGGGGCAGCAGCAGACATCCAGGCTGAGCGGGTGCTCCAGGATGACGGCTCACGTCAGCTTCGCCGCTGCCATGGCCCCCAAGGAACGGTCCGCCACCACCGTGAAACTCCAGATCGCCGGTGCGGTGTTGCTGCCGCTGCTGCTGCTGGGGATATGGCTGAATTCGCTTGGATTCTTCAGTGCACCGCCAGGCTGAAGAAACCGGCCTTGAGTACTCAGCCAGCTGGATCAGCCGCATCCAGGGAGGCGAGGTATCGCTTGCGTTGAGCAGAGGCGCCGGGCTCGTCGCGGCGGTGGCTGGGAATGTTGCCCCGTTGGCTGGGTTCTTCAGGTTCAAGCCAATGGGTGATCTCGGGAAGGGACTGTGCTTCAGGCATTTCTGAATCGTAGGGGGTCTGCGCGTCCTGCAAAAGCTGCCTCAAGCGCTGTGAGCAACGGATTGAGCGGCTGCTCTGGCAGTTCTGCCCGTCACGATCCTGCCGGTGATCACGACCTGGCAAACGGAGGCCCTCCGTTAGCGCGTTGGCATCGTCCAGAAGTTCTTCAGTCAGCCCTCCATGAATTCAGGCCTACTTGAATTGCTGATCTCACCGATCGATGCCGCCCGGCTGGACGACCATGCCGGCAAGGTCCTGCTCGAGAGCCGCGATCTGGATCAGCTCATGCAGACACTGATGGGGGACCAGGGCGCCGGGGACTAGCCGCTGGCATCAGTTACCGAGACTTCAGTTGATGAAGGAATAAGCGATCCCGTCGCGGCCTGACGGGAAACATGCTGGTACGTTGAAAGAAGGTTGATTGCAGCTCTTCGCGTCCTTCGACCCTGATGTCACCACGACGGCAATCACGCTTCATGTCATTACGTCACCATCTGCTGCACGGCGGCCTTGCCATAGCGACAGCCACCTCCTTGGTCGTTCTGAACGCCGGTGGGGGCAAAAGCGAGGTTATGTACACCCTCACCACCCAGTGCAGCCTCAATGGCGAGCCCGCCAAAGCCTGCATCGTCGAAGCGGTCAATGAGGGTCAATCAACCCTGTACCGCCACAAGATCGGCGGTGACGTAATGACTGTCCGGGTAAGAGATCAACCCGTTCGCATGGACCTCTGGTCCAAGGAATTGAAAGCCTGGACATCTCTGAAGCGAGCCGAAGCCCGTTTCTCCACCAACACGGTTTGCTTCAACGGCACGGATCTGTGTGTCGTCAACCCCAACTATCTCAACAGCGTCCTTCAGAACCAGACATCTGCCATGAAGGGCCGTGACCACGTGATGGTCCACTTCGGCAGCGACGGCCGCGTCGATGCCAGCTGCTACGACGAAGGCTGCGACGTGGTGCGCAAATGAAAGGAATCCCTGGATTAAGCCTATTACTCTCCGGCGTGCTCGCCTTCCCGGCAAGCTCAGCACTGGCACTGGACAGATGGCCTGGAGACAGCCAGAACCCCATCACCACTGAGCTGCTGGCCAGGGGAGGAGGCGGTGGAAGCCGTGGCGGCGGCAGTCGTGGTGGCGGTGGGAGCCGTGGCGGTGGCGGTAGCCGTGGCGGTGGTGGAAGCAACCGTGTTCGCACAGGCATGAGCGGCGGAGGCGCGAGCCTGAACCGCGGCAACAGCCGACCCAATGGCGGCTGGAGCAACAGGGTGTCGTCACCCTCAGCGCGGCCATCAATCCAACGGCCCTCCGGATCGAACAACATCAGCCGCGATCTCAATCGCAGCGGCAACCGCGACTTCAATAGAAGCGGAAATTTCGACGGCAACAGGTCCATCAACCGGGACGTGAATCGGGATGTGAACCGGAACATCAATCGGGATATAAATAGGAATATCAGTCGGGACGTGAATAGAAATATCAACCGAAACGTGAATTGGAATACGAATCGGCGCGTCAACATCGGCAATGTGAATGTCAGCCCAGGCTGGGCTCGTCCGGGCTGGGGGGTGGCCCGGCCATGGAATGCCGGCTGGTATGGCGGCTGGTCCTCTCCCTCCTGGGGATGGTGGGGGGCAAGAGCCGCAACTTGGGGTGTGGCCTCCCTGGCCACTGCAGCCGTCATCAACAATGCTGTCGACAATGCAATCAGCAGCAACGCCACCTACATCGTTGTTCCCAACACCGACTACCAGCTGCTCTACGGCTCGATTCAGCCCTCCGGCTCCCAGGGAGTCAGCTTCGCCGTCACTAGCGATGGCAGCACTTACCAGCTCTCGGCCGATTGCAACCAGGGCCTTCTGGATGGCCGCGAACCAAGCAATGCTGCTGAAGCAGAGCTGGTGAATGCAGCCTGTCAGGTGGCCTTCGGCTCCGTCTGAACTCCACAGCGTGGGGTAGCTCCTGAAGGAGACTCAACTCGGTCAGGGTTCTGCCTCGGACAGCGTGGCGTCAATCTGCTCCGCCAGCAGCAGACAGGCGTCCATCTCGGCCCAGAGCAACTTCCGCCTCTGAGCCTCGACAGCGTAGGAGCGCCGGTGTAGATCCCGACCCAGATAGCGCAGGGCATCACGGATCCGCCGCCAGTCCTCGTTGCTGCAGTTGGGCGCCTGAGGGACGCTGTCATCCATGGAGGCCGAGTGAGCCAAGGGTTCAGCCATGCAGCATGAAATCAATGCAGTTTCCGACTGTACCGTTGAGTTTCAGACGCCATTCAGTCATGGGAAACTCACCTGGGTTGCGCAGATGGTTCAGCTGGACCGCAGCTTCGTCGCTGGGACTGGCCAAACTGCTGCTGGCTGACCTGGCCATTGCTGCACCCTTCAGCTACGACCCTGTCTCGTTCACAAGCTTTGCCAACAGCCGCATGAAAGCTCAGGGTAAAGATGTGGTCTTCCGCAACCTCGCCCTGTGCCGGCGTGATGGGTCAAGTGGCTATCGATGCCTGCAGGGAGAAGTGCTCCGGCGGGAAGCCGGCAAGCCAGGGCGCGAGCTCTGTGGATTGCGCTCAGTTGGCTATCATCCGGCCACTCGCAGCATCAACTACCTGACCCAGAATTGCATCAGAAAAACAGACCAGCAACGGCTGCGTGAGCAATCTGAAAAGCTGTTGCGCAAGGGCCTGGATGCGCTGGAAAACATCAATCCATGATCAGCTCTTCAGCGCCTGCGGATCCCTAGCTGGATCAGCTCAATCGGTCCTGGCTCAGCCGGCAGGGGTGTGGCGTCGGCCAGCCGGATAGGAGAGGGTATGGGTCGCCTGAGATTCGAACTCAGGACCAATCGGTTAAAAGCCGAGTGCTCTACCGCTGAGCTAGCGACCCGCCCTGGTGGGCTGCCCTCGCGGGCACCCCTGGAACGTATCACCCAGGGGGCACCTCCTCCAAGAGAGCATGGTTGAGTCATCAGGGGGTGCTGATCCCCCGGTTGCCCGCGCGCTGCCATGTCCTCCTCCCCCTGGCCCGAGCCCAGCGTTCACCCCGCAGCCTGGGTGGCCCCCTCGGCCGTGGTGATCGGGGATGTGGCCATCAGCGCCGGAGCGAGCATCTGGCCGCTGGCCGTGGCCCGGGGCGATCTCTGCAGCATCCAGATCGGGGCCAACAGCAACGTCCAGGACGGGGCCGTGCTGCACGGGGATCCAGGCCAGCCGGTGCTGATCGGCGCGGGGGTGACCATCGGCCACCGGGCTGTGGTGCATGGGGCCACCCTTGAGGATGGCTGCCTGATCGGCATCGGCGCCATCGTTCTCAATGGGGTGCGGGTTGGGGAGGGCGCCCTGGTGGCGGCAGGGGCGGTGGTGACTCGGGACGTGCCGGCCCGCACTCTGGTGGCGGGCATCCCTGCACAGGCGAAGCGAACGCTCAGCGAGCAAGAGGCCGCCGAGCAGATCCAGCACGCCTTGCGCTACAGCCAGCTGGCCGCCTCCCATGCCGGCCGCGGTGGCTGAATGCTGCGATTTGGATCAACCGGCTCAGGAGCACTTCTGGGCAGGCGTGTGGTGTCCGTAAGATTGGCAAACGATGATTCTTCCTCGATGGACGCTCGGCTGCTGCTGGTTACTGCTCCCATCCTGCTCGCCGTTGCCTGGGCTGTGTTCAACATCGGCCGGGCGGCCGTAGGTCAGTTGCAACTGATGCTCAAGCGTTCCCGCGCCTGATGGTCCTGGTGATCGGTGCCGGCCTGGCCGGCACTGAAGCGGCCTGGCAGATAGCCCAGGCAGGTCTGCCGGTGCGGCTGGTGGAGATGCGGCCCGTGCGGCCCTCTCCTGCTCACCACAGCGCTGAATTCGCCGAACTGGTCTGCAGCAACAGCTTCGGTGCCCTCTCCAGTGATCGGGCTGCCGGTCTGCTGCAGGAGGAACTGCGCCAGCTGGGTTCACTGGTGATCAGCACAGCCGACGGCCACGCGGTTCCGGCCGGAGGTGCGCTGGCGGTGGATCGCGGCCAGTTCAGCGCCACACTCACCCGCACCCTTGAAACCCATCCTCTGATCCAGGTGGAGCGGGCGGAGCTGCTGCGTCTGCCCGAGCCAGGAGAGATCACCGTCCTGGCCACGGGACCCCTCACCAGTGATGCCCTGGCCGAGGATCTGCGCCGTTTCACCGGCCGTGACGACTGCCATTTCTTTGATGCAGCCAGTCCGATCGTGGCGGGCGAGAGCATCGACCTGGAGGTGGCCTTCCGCGCCAGCCGCTACGACAAGGGCGACGCCGACTACATCAACTGCCCCATGAACCGGGAGCAGTACGAGCTGTTCCGGGAGGCACTGCTGGCGGCGGAGCAGGCCGAGCTCAAGGATTTCGAGCAGGAGAGTGCCAGCTTCTTCGAGGGCTGCCTGCCGATCGAGGAGCTGGCCCGTCGCGGCGACGACACCATGCGCTACGGCCCGCTCAAGCCAATCGGCCTCTGGGATCCGCGCTGGGGCGACCTGCAGGACCGCGACGTGCGCCGCGCCAGAAGGGCCCATGCCGTGGTGCAGCTGCGCCAGGAAGATAAAGGCGGCCGTCTCTGGAACCTGGTGGGCTTCCAGACCAACCTGAAGTGGAGTGAGCAGAAACGGGTGCTGCGTCTGATTCCAGGCCTGGAGAGCGCCGAGTTCGTGCGCTTCGGAGTGATGCACCGCAACACCTTCCTGCAGTCGCCACAGCTGCTGGATCCCACCCTGCAGTTCCGGCAGCGGCCCAGCCTGCTGGCGGCGGGCCAGATCACCGGCACCGAGGGCTATGCCGCCGCCGTCGCCGGGGGCTGGCTGGCAGGCACCAACGCCGCCCGGCTCGCCCATGGCCAGAGCCCGATCGTCCTGCCGCCCACCACCATGATCGGCGCCCTCACCCACTTCATCGCCGAAGCCACCAGCGCGAAGTTCCAGCCGATGCCCCCCAACTTCGGCCTGATGCCCGAGCTGAGCGTGCGGGTCCGGGAGAAGCGGGCCCGCTACGGCGCCTACCGCGACCGTGCCCTGGCTGATCTGGCACCGTTCAGGCCTGCAGCCCGCAGTGCTGCCCTGACCTTTGCCTAGGGTCAAGCCTGCCAGCAGGCCCACCCCCGTGAGCGTCATCTCCAGCCCCGCCAATGCGGCAGCCACCAGCCAGGCGTCCTCCCAGGACTGGGACGCCGTGGTGATCGGCTCCGGGATCGGCGGTCTGGTGACGGCCACCCAGCTCGCCGCAAAGGGGGCGCGGGTGCTGGTGCTGGAGAGCTACCTGATCCCGGGCGGTTCGGGCGGGAGCTTCAAGCGTGAGGGCTACACCTTCGACGTGGGCGCCTCGATGATCTTCGGCTTCGGCGAGAAAGGGCACACCAACCTGCTGACCCGCGCCCTGGCCGATGTGGGCGAGCGCCAGGAGACCATCCCCGATCCGGCCCAGCTCGAGTACCACCTCCCCGGCGGTCTGACCGTGGCGGTCGACCGTGACTACGACAGCTTCATCGACCGGCTTTCGGCTCTGTTCCCCCATGAGGCCACCGGCATCCGTCGCTTCTACGACACCTGCTGGAGCGTCTTTCGATGTCTCGACGCGATGCCCTTGCTCTCGCTCGAGGATCCGGCCTACCTGGCGAAGGTGTTTGTGCGGGCACCACTGGCCTGCCTTGGCCTGGCCCGCTGGCTGCCGGTGAATGTGGGCGATGTGGCCCGCCGGCATATCAAGGATCCTGCGCTGCTGAAGTTCATCGACATGGAGTGCTTCTGCTGGTCGGTGATGCCAGCGGACCTGACGCCGATGATCAACGCCGGCATGGTCTTCTCCGACCGTCATGCCGGCGGCATCAACTACCCCCGCGGAGGTGTGGGCTCAATCGCGCGCCACCTGGTTCGGGGCCTGGAACGCCACGGCGGCACGATCCGCTACCGCTCCCGGGTGACCCGGGTGCTGATCGAGGGAGGCAAGGCTGTGGGGGTCGAGCTGGCGGCCGGCGAAACGATCCGTGCCAGCCGGGTGATCTCCAACGCCACCCGCTGGGACACTTTCGGCGGGCTGGTGGCGGAGGCCCAGGTGCCGGCAGCCGAGCACACCTGGCGGCGGCGCTACAAGCCCTCGCCCTCCTTCCTTTCACTGCATCTGGGAGTGAAGGCTGAGGCCATTCCTGCCGGCAGCCACTGCCACCACCTGCTGCTGGAGGAGTGGAGCGCCATGGAGGCGGAGCAGGGCACGGTTTTCGTCTCGATTCCCACCCTGCTCGATCCGGACCTGGCGCCGGAGGGCAGGCACATCGTCCATGCCTTCACCCCATCGACCCTGGAGGCCTGGCAGGGACTCTCCCCCAGCGACTACCGCACGACAAAGCAAGCCGCAGCCGATCGCCTGATCCACCGGCTGGAGCAGATCCTGCCCGGCCTGAGTGGAGCGATCGTCCATCGGGAGGTGGGCACCCCCCGCAGTCATCGACGCTTCCTCGGCCGTCACCAGGGCAGCTATGGCCCGGTGCCAGCCATGCGCCTGCCGGGGCTGCTGCCGATGCCCTTCAACCGCAGCGGCATCCCCGGGCTGTACCTCGTGGGTGATTCCTGCTTCCCGGGTCAGGGGTTGAACGCGGTGGCCTTCAGCGGCTTCGCCTGCGCCCATCGGGTGGGTGCAGACCTGGGCCTGAACCCCTGGGCCCTGCCCGCGTGAGCCACCACGAAGGCCCCGCCAAGGCGCCGAGCGGTAACCCGACCCCGGCATCCTCGCGCCCATCGTTCACGCTCCATAGGGTGAGCGCCATTGATGGTCATGTCCCCATGGGTCCCGTCCCCACCCCGAACCACGAGGATCTAGCTCGCTACCTGGAGCAGAACGACGCTCTCAGCAAGCCCTGGCTGATGCTGCAATTGCGTATGAGCCGTCTCAAGGAAGAGAAGGATTCGCTTGGTCCCGATGAGTATCTGCGCCGGGTGCAGGATGCCCACAACGACCTGATGCGACTGGGCAGCTTCTGGCGTGGCCGTGAAGCAGAACTGTTCGGCCTGAGCTGAGCCCCATGGCCTCCAATCCGCCTGTAGCGGCACCGGATCAGCCCCAGACCTACCCGGTGGCACCATTGATTCGCTTCACCCTGCTGGGGCTTTATCTCTCCCTGGTTCTGCCCCTGCCGCTGCTGGCCACACCAACGCTGCGTCCGTGGCTGATCGCTGCCCTGCCGGTCGGATTTGTGCTGGTGGCCGCCTTGCTGAGTGAGCGGGTCAGGCTCGATCAAGATGGCATCACGGTGGGCCATCCCCGCTGGTGCGCCTGGCTGCTGCGCCGGGGCTGGCAGCTTCCCTGGAAGCAGGTGGAGGGTCTCACCAGCCTGGGTACGAGCCAGGGCGGGCGTGTCTACTACCTTCATGCTCAGGATGGCCGCCGACTGCTGCTGCCGCAGCGGGTGGACCGCTTCCCTTCCTTCCTGCTGCAGGTGCAACGCACCACCGGCCTGGATCTATCAACAGTCGGCCGTCTATCCCCGCCATGGACCTACTGGGCCCTGGCGGCTCTCACCCTGGCCATGCTTCTGGGGGAGCTGGTCGTGCTCTCGGCCTTGCCCACAGTCAGTGTCCCAGGCCTGAACTGAGCAGAACCGGTTCTTCAGCTGGCGCTCGCGCTCTGGGGACGGACACCGCCAGCCGGGCTTAGGGAAGGCTCAGGCGCTTCGGGAAGAGTTTCCAGGCTGAAGCGGTATCCCTGCTGGCGCACCGTTTCGATGCCACCGCCCTCGCCAAGGCCAGCCAGTTCAAGCTTGCGGCGCAGGGTGAGTACCTGGGTGTCGACCGAGCGGGGACCCCCACTGAACGGAGGCCAGGCCATGCGCAGCAGCTCCTGGCGACTGCGAACCATCCCCGGTGGCATCAGCAGGGCACAGAGCAGGGCGAATTCACGGGGGCTGAGCTCCACTGGCTGATCGCGCAGGGTCACCTGGCGCAGCAGCAGGTGCACCTCCAGCGGACCAACGCAGACCCGCTCCTGCAGGCCGGTGCCGCTGCGACGCAGCAGGCTGCGACAGCGGGCAGCCAGTTCCTCCAGACCGAAGGGCTTGCGCAGGACGTCGTCGGCGCCAGCATCAAGCAGGGCCACCAACGAATCAGCACCGGTGCGGGCCGTGAGCACCATCACCGGGGAACGCAGATGGGCCGCCAGGCGCAGGGCCGTGCTCTCCTCTAGCAGTTCGGCGCTCACCAGCAGGTCGGGAGTCTGGTCGTCGCAGAGCTGGAGGGCTTCAGCAGCCGTGGCCACGGCTGCTGCCAGATATCCATCCTGACGGAGGCGCTGGGCCAGGACCGTTCGCAGGGTCGGATGGGGATCGACGACCAGAACCCGCTTCAGCATGGAGGCCCCGCCGGTACGTGGCTCAAGCGTCAGCTTGGCGGGGGTTGGATCAACGGAATCCGGCTTGGGTGTGAGCTCCACACGCGGCCACGGGTGAGTCTCTAGGCTACCTGATACACGCCGGGAGCAGTCGGTATCCATCGATGCCACGCCCGCCCAGACAGCCTGTGCCCCATGACCGCGCTGCAGAATCCTGACGCCATCCGTCACTTCCAGTCAATCTGTGACGCCTGCCAGGATCTGGCCAGCCGCTACCACAGCCCCTCGGAACTCAGGCTCTATGCGGATGGCTACCTGCATGCCCTACGCCGCGGTTCCGTGCTGCAACCTCTGGATCAACGTCGCCTTGAAGACCTGATCGAGCGTTGGATCATGGATCCCTCCAGCTTCATCGGGCCGGACGGCAATGTCAGCACCCTGTTCGAGAACAGCCGCAACTGAATTCCAGACGAGCCGCAACTTATCAGGAAAAACGGCCGGGCACCGACTGGATGGAATATCTGAAGAAGGCGTCCGTCTGGATCCCTAGCTGGCCAGGGCCACCGTGAGGGTTTCACGCAGCTCGCCGGAGTTGTACATCTCGATCAGGATGTCTGAGCCACCGATGAACTCGCCATTCACATACACCTGGGGAATGGTGGGCCATTCCGAAAACTCCTTGATGCCCTGACGAATCTCCGGATCGGAGAGCACATCAAAAGTTTCGAACGGCATGCCCAGGGAATTGAGGATCTGAACCACGTTGTTGGAAAACCCACACTGGGGCATCAGCTTCGAGCCCTTCATGAACACCACGATCGGGCTGCTGCTCAGAAGGCTGTCGATGCGTTGCTTGACGGCGCTGTCCATGGATGCCAGGGGTAAAACGATTGAAGGGGGGAAGGAGCGGCAAAATCAGCCCACACCAACGGGGGTTGTGGTCTGCAATGCGAGGGCATGGATGGCCTCACTGGCCAGCTCACGGCGCAGGGCCGCGTAAACCAACTGGTGCTGCTTGATCCTCGAGAGACCGGCAAAGGCTGAGGACACCACTTTCACCTGGAGATGGTCGCCACCACCGGTGAGATCCTCGACCTCCACCTCGGCATCGGGAAGGCTGGCGCAGATCGCTTCTTTCACCTGCTCCGATTGCACCATGTCCGAGATTCCATCCACTCAGGACGGAATCTAGAAGCCGGAACGTCCAGCTGCCTTACGGCGATGCCGGGGCATCGCTCACGGCGGTGTAAGGGATGGTGGCGAAGCCGAGTTCCACCAGAGTCTGGTAAGCGCGGCGTCCTTCCTCACGGGTCGGGGTCATCACCTTCACCACCTCCACCAGCAGGGGGACGGCCACCTCAGGCTGGTTCTGGCGGCGGAGCAGGGCTGCCAGACGGAGATTGGACTGGGCGAGCAGTTCCAGCGACTCACGGCCTTTCTGATCCATCTCCCTGGGAATGCGCGCATCAAGGCCGCGGAAGGATCCGCTCAGATCCCGGTAGAAGCCGAGCAGGCGCAGGCTGGCATCCCTGGCCTGGTCATAGTCCTTGCGGGCGGCAGCCAGATCACCGCGGGCCACGGCCGCATCACCACGGCTCAGCAGATCCTTGACGGCCTGGAGGTTGAAGGTTCCAGCCGAACCCTCAAGCACCTTCGGGGGCTCACCCTGGGCCTGAAGGGGCAGGATCGGGGCAGCAGACAGCAGGGTTGCCGCCAGGGCAAGCCCGAGGGCTAGGTGGGGCCGGCGCACGGGGGACAACACAGAAATGCAGTTGGACTCTACGGGGGAGTGATGGGACGGCCCACTGCGAGGCGGGCCGCTTCCTCAGCTGATTGCATCGCCACCGCCAGCCGGTCGTTGAGCGCCCGGACCTCGGAGCGGCCGCCATCTCCATCCACGGCCATGGCGGGGGCAAAGACCAGAGCAGCCCGGCCCCGGCAGCGCGGGGGCCCCTGGCTGTAGCCGATCCCGATCGGAACCACTCGCACATCAACGCCCTGGCTGGCAGCAAGGACCGCCAGCCGTCCCAGGCCCTGATGCACCCGAATCGGCCCATCCTGACGGCGGATCTGGCCCTCCGGAAACACCACCAGCTGCTCCGAGGCGGCCAGCAGGTCGACGGCGTAGCGAAGGGAACTGGTGCCCGGCCGTCCCTGGTCGATCGGGAAGCAGCCGAGGCGGTCGAGAAACCAGCCCTGAATTCCCTTCATCTCCGTGACGGTGACCATGAAGCGGCAATCGCGGCCACTGATACGGCGGCCGGCGGCATGGGGCAGGAGCAGGGCGTCCCAGCGGGCCCGGTGGGTGGGGGCCAGCAACACCGGCCCCTGCAGAGGCAGGTGCTCCGATCCCAGCACCTCGATCGAGCTGAAGAAGCCGGGCAGGGCGAGGTCCTGGGTCACCAGCATCGCCAGCGGGGACAGAACGGGACTGATGCCGCGACAGACACTGCTCTCCCTGGCCACCAGGTTGGAGCTGGGCTTCGGCTCGGTCCTCGCTGGTCCCTCGATCACTTGCGTCGTCTCGGCCGTCACCTGAAGCCGCATTCGCCAATCGATGCAAGCTAGAGGGAGCGGCAGTGCTTCGTTTCAGGGCACGGGCAGTTGCCTCTGCGGTTGAGCGCGACCCTGCCAAGTCCCCTGTTGGGCCTGAGCTGATCCATAGGATCAAAGGCCAACGAGTCCCTGCGCGAGCCATGGCCAGCCTTGGCGTGAATATCGATCACATCGCCAACGTGCGTCAGGCCCGCCGGGCGCTCGAACCCGATCCGGTCACCCTGGCGCTGCTGGCTGAGCTGGGGGGCGCCGATGGAATCACCGTTCACCTGCGCGAGGACCGGCGCCACATCCAGGAGCGTGACGTGGAGTTACTGCGAGCCACCGTGCGCAGCCGCCTCAACCTGGAGATGGCGGCCACCTCTGAGATGGAGGCGATCGCCCTGCGGATCCGCCCGGACATGGTGACCCTGGTGCCGGAACATCGCCAGGAAGTCACCACCGAAGGAGGGCTCGACGTGTTGAGCCAGCTCAGCACGCTGCAGGGACTGGTGGGCCGACTGCAGGGCTCAGGCATTCCCGTCAGCCTGTTCGTGGACCCGGAGGTCTCTCAGCTGGAGGCCAGCCGTGCCAGCGGCGCCCGCTGGGTGGAGCTGCACACCGGC
Source organism: Synechococcus sp. Cruz-7E5 (assembly GCF_024345995.1). Classification (GTDB taxonomy): domain Bacteria; phylum Cyanobacteriota; class Cyanobacteriia; order PCC-6307; family Cyanobiaceae; genus Regnicoccus_A. Next base: position 323,326 of record NZ_JAGQCE010000002.1, on the reverse strand, counting down.
GCCTACGCCGAAGCCCACTGGGATGGGCAACCACGGGAACTGGCCCGCCTCGAGGAAGGCAGCTTCGTGGCCCGCTCCCTGGGGCTGAGGGTCAATGCCGGCCATGGCCTCACGTATCAGAACGTGGAGCCGATCGCCGCGATCGAGGGGATGGAGGAGCTGAACATCGGCCACACGATCGTGGCCAGAGCCCTTGCGGTGGGATTGCAGAGCGCGGTGAGGGAGATGCGCGCCCTGATTCAGAATCCACGTCGCGACCCCCTGTTCAGCGGCAGCACCCCATGAGCGCCTCCCCGTCCACCACGTATCACTTCATCGCCGCCAGTGAGCAATTTCTGACAGTGGAGGAACCCCTTGAGGAGGTTCTGCGCGAGCGGGTGCGCAACTACGGCGAGGTGGGCAAAGCGATCGATTTCTGGCTGCTCAAGCGCCCGGCCTTTCTGAACGCTCCCGAGCTCTCGGCCCTGGCCACCACGGTGCCAAACCCAGCTGCAGCCGTGGTGTCGACCGACCCGAAATTCATCGATTTTCTGAAGCTACGGCTGGAATTTGTAGCCAAGGGAAGCTTTCAAGCCCCCAGCAGCACCATTGAGGATCCACTGGCTCAGCAGACTATCTGAACCGATCAGGCCGACTGCTCCTGCTTGTCAGGCCGCCTGTTTCTGCTTGGTGAGCATCCAGCCATCAAGTAATTGAACCTGCACTGGATTGAGGGCGGCATCAGCGAGAAGCCGTTCCCTCAGACGAGCGAGATCCTCAGGATGCAGCTCTCCATTCTTTTGCCAGTGGAGATCCGTGGTCATCAAGGTGTTGAGGTGCTGACGTCTTTCTTGGTCCATGGTGTCAGTTGGCACCCGCCCTAACCCGGCTGAAATCCGATGATTTCCTTGAGAGATCCCTGGACAGAGACTGCAGATCGCTTGGGCTTCCGCCTCTGGCCGGGCCCTTTCGACCTGCCAGCGAGCTCTGGTTCAGAACAGCCCTAGAAAGCGGCGGCGGGGTTGCGTTTCTGCCTCGCTGGCCTTCGGGGCACGCCCCCGGCCTCCGTCCTGGTGATAGCGGGGAACGTTGTCACCGACGGTGAGCAGCGCTTCCTTGTTCTTCCACCAGATCCAGTCGCGGATGGGCGGTGTCGCCAAGAGATCATCGCGGCTGAGCCCCAGACCAAGCTTGCGCGAGGCATCCACCAGCACCTCGATCATCGCTTCACCGTCACTACAGCGAGCAAGCGCTTCATTGGTGCGCTTTGCCCCGTTCAGGGCCTTCACCAGCGCCTGAACTCTCTGGGACACCGGAAGGGAAGCAGGATTCATCAGACCCCAGCCGCATGAGTCGGACCGTACCAGTCCGAGGCTGCAGGTGAAGGCTCTGCGCCAGGACTGATCGCGATCGGGCTGACAGAAGTGGAGATCAGAGGCCACACTGGTCGTAGCGCAGTTCCACTTCGGCGCATCCTTTGCATGGCGTCCACACCGCAGCCCCCCCGTCACTGGGTGATCGGTGACGTTCATGGCTGCGCCACGGCTCTCCAGGACCTGATCACCCGACTGCCGCTCAGCGACCGTTTGATCTTCTGTGGTGATCTGATCAATCGAGGACCCCAGATCGAGCGCACCTTGATCCTGGCCTGGGATCTGGTCGGACAGGGTCGGGCCGTATGGCTTCGGGGCAACCACGAGCAGAGCCTGCTCAAGGCTCTCAGCAGGCGGCGCGGCACCAGCACCAGCGACCCTGCCCTGGAGGGGTCCGACACCTACCGGCAGCTGGGCAGCCGTCAATGCCGCCTCTGGCGGGAGCGCCTGGAGGGCCTGCCCCTGGCCTACTGGGGGGAAGACTGGGTCGCCACCCATGCTGGCTTCGATCCCAGCACCTGGTTGCCCCATCTCTCCATCCGCCAGCCCTTCTGGAGCCAGTACGACGGCCGCTTCGGGGATGTGATCATCGGGCACACCCCCGTGGCCCGGGTCGAGCGCAGTGCCAACGGCATCGTCAAGATCGATACCGGTGCCTGTTACGGCGGTCGGCTCAGTGCCTACTGCCCGGAAACCGCCGAGTTGATCAGCGTCCCCGGCCTGCGCAGCATCCACTCCCAGCTGCCGGCCCTGAGCCGACGGCGTTCTGGCAAAGCGGTGGCCGGCTCCTGCTGAGAGCAGCTCGATGCTGACGGTCTATCGCAGCAACAGGGCCGACCTGCTCGCCCAGCTCCTGGGACAACACCTGCTTCTGGCCCCTCCAGACCTCTTTGAAACGGTCTCGGTGGTGGTGAACACCTGGCCCACCAGCCGATGGCTGGGGGAGCAGCTGGCCCTCGAGCTGGGGGGAATCGCCGCCAACATCCGCTTCCCCTTTCCAGGCAGCCAGCTGCGCACCATTGTCCAGCAGCTGCTGGGAGACAGCAACGAGGACAGCGACCCATGGCGAGCCAGCGACCTGGTCTGGCCTGTGCTGGAGTTGCTGCCCCAGCTGGTGGAGGCCCCTGAAGCCGCGCCGCTGCGGCGCTGGCTGGAGCACCGCGACGACGCGGGCGAGCTGGATACCCCTCTCTGGCAACTGGCCCGCGCCATCGCCGATGGCCTCGACGACCTCTGCCTCTACAGGCCCGCCATGGCCCTGGCCTGGTGGCAGGGCGGCTGTGGCGACAACCGCGGCAACCCCCTGCCGGAGTCGCTGGCCTGGCAGCCCCTGCTGGTTCAGCGCCTGCGGGATCGGCTGGGACGGAAACCCTTCGGGCTCCAGGCCCTGGAGTTGATCGAGCGTCTGCGCCAGGGCCGCATCAACGTCGAAGCGATCCCCTCCCCCCTGCGCCTCTTCGGCCTCAGCAGCGCCCCGCCCGTGCAGGTGCAGCTGCTCCAGGCCCTGGCCCTGGTGGTCACCGTGGACCTCTACCTGCTCACCCCCTGCGCCGACCTCTGGCAGCGCTGCATCGAGCGCCGCCGCGAGCTGCAGGACGCTCTGGCCCTGGAGCAGCCCTTCGGCCTCGACTGGTTGCTGCAGACCCCTGGACTCGAGGCTCGCTTTGGCCGCCTGGGCGGGGAATTCCAGCAGTTGCTGGAGGGCACCGGGGAGTCGGAGCTGGGCGAGGCCCAGGAGCGGGATCTGTTTCTGTTGCCGGCCACGGCAGCGTCTAGCAGCCAGCGCAGCCCCACCCTGCTGGAGCAGCTCCAGGAGCAGCTTGCCCAGCCGGCGGAAGGCAATCCCCTGCAGCGCGCTCCGGAGGACCACTCCCTGGAGTTCCACCCCTGTCCGGGAAAGCTGCGGCAGGTGCAGATCGTGCGTGATCGCTTGCTGCAGCTGCTGGCCGCTGACCCCAGCCTCGAGCCGCGCCACATCCTGGTGATGACTCCCCAGGTGGACCAGCTGGCACCTCTCCTGGCCTCGGTCTTCTCCGACAGCGACGCCACAGGCGTTGAACTGCCCTGGCGGCTCACCGACCGCAGCCAGCTCGATGACGCCGGCATTGCCCAGTCCCTGTTGCAGTTGCTGCGCCTGGCCGGAGAGCGCCTGACGGCCTCGGGACTGGAGGGCCTGCTGGAAAGCACTGCCCTGCAGGAGCACCATCAACTGGAGCCCCAGGAGGCGGCCGCCATCACCAGGGCGCTCCAGGCCAGTGGCTTCCGCTGGGGGCTGGACGGGGCCGAGCGGGGCGGCAGCGAGCAACACAGCCTGAGCTGGGCGATCGACCGACTTTTACTGGGCCTGGTGCTCCCCGACCAGCCCGGACTGGCCATCGGCGCCTGCGCGCCCCATCGCCTTTCCGGCACGCCGGAGAGCCAGGGGCGCTGGATCCTGCTGCTCACCCGCATCAAGCGGTGGTTGATCCAGCTACGCCGCAGCCGCCGCGCCGAAGACTGGGGCCCGTGCCTCAGGGAACTGCTCGAGGATCTGTTCGGCGACGGCGGCGAGAGGGCCTGGGAGCTGATCTCAATTCACCAGGCCATCGCCGAGTGGACAGCCGGGGCAGCCGGGTGCAGCCTGACGATCCCGGCCACGGTGCTGGCAGCGGTGCTGCAGGAGCGGCTGGCCGCAGACAGCGGCCGCTTCGGCCACCGCAGCGGCGCCCTGACGATCAGCGCCCTCGAACCGATGCGGGCCATCCCCTACCGGGTGATCGTGCTGATGGGCCTCGACGCGGAGGTGTTCCCGCGCCGGCGCCAGCGGCCCAACTTCCATCCGATGGAGCACCAGCGCCTGCTGGGGGACCCCGATCCGGCCGACCAGGATCGCTATGTGCTGCTTGAGGCCCTGCTCTCGGCCCGCGATCATCTGCTGGTCAGCTGGAGCAGCCGGGACGAGCGCAGGGGCGACCCCCTGCCACCGCCGGCCCCGGTCAGCCAGTGGCTGGATCAGCTCCGGGCGGAGCTCGGCGCGGAGGGCTTCGAGGGGCTGGTGGTGGACCACCCCGTCAGTCCGCTCGATCGCCGCAATTTCCTGGCGGCAGGTCAGCGACCGCCCCCCAGCTGTGACCAGCGCCTGCGCCAGGCCCGCCAGCGCCTCGAGGATCCGGCCATGGCAGCGCGACCACTTCAACCCCTCGCCCGACGGGAGCCAGCTGAGCCCGGGGCTGCGGCCGGCACCACAGGATGGGCGCGGGAGTCCTGCAACGATCCTTTTGAGGATCTGCGCCGCTGGTTGATGGCGCCCCAGGAGAGCTGGCTGCAGCAACTGGGCCTGAGGCCGCGGGAATGGTCCGAGCCGCTGGAGGACCTCGAAGACCTCAGCCTCGATGAGCTGCGGCGCTCCCGGCTGCTGCGGGATCAGCTCGCCCGCGGCGGCCATGAGCCCGCCCCGCCCGACTGGCCCTGGCTGTGGCGGGGGCGGGGCCTGGCGCCTCCACTGACTGCTGGGGTGCTGGAGGCTGACGCCCTCAGCCAGCGCTGGTCGTCGCTGCAGCAGCTCCTCGAGCGACTGGGGGAACCCCGGCGTCAGCGGCACCGGTGGCAGGAGCGGCAGGACCCAGGTCTGGGCTGGGACCTGGAGGCTGATCTCGACTGGCGCGACGATCTGCTGGTGCTGGTGCACACCGCCCGGGCCCGCATCCCCCACCGTCTCGATCTCTGGCTGCGGCTGTTGCTGGCGGCTGCCAGCGGCCAGGCCCCGCGGCAGGCCGTCCTGATCGCCCGCGACAAGAACCATTTCGTGGTGGCGCAGCGGCTGCAGGCGATCGCAGCGGGGGCCGCGGCAGAGCAGCTCCAGCAGTTGCTCCGCTGGCGGCAGATCCACCGCCACCACTGCTGGCCGGTGCCACCTGAAACCGGCTGGGCCTATGCCCAGGCAGAGCACAAACGCCCCGGCGATGGCTCCACCAAGGCGTTGCAGTGCTGGGAGGGGGCTCCCCCCTGGACCGATGGCGAACGGGAGCAGGAGGCGATGGCCCTCTGTTTCGGTCGCGACTGCCCGGCCGAATCCCTCCTCCGGGGCGATTTCGGAGCTTTCTCCGCCCTGGCCATGGCCCTGCATGAACCGCTGCTGCTTCAGCAGCTGAAGCCATGAGTGTCACCAAAACCCAGTCAGCGGCAGCGGCTGGGGAGCTGGCGGCCAACGGATTCCCGCTGGATCCAGGGGTGCACCTGATTGAAGCCAGTGCCGGCACCGGCAAGACCTTCACCCTCGCCCATCTGGTGCTGCGGCTGGTGGGGGAGCGGCAGCTGTCGCTGCGATCGCTGCTGGTGGTCACCTTCACCAAGGCTGCCGCCGCCGAGCTCAGGGACCGGATCGGCCGGCGGCTGCAGCAGGCCCAGCAGTTGCTGCAGACCCCAGATCCTGCCCGCCATGAGGGACTTGATCAGGAACTGAAGGATTGGCTTGGGACCATCCTCCCGGAGGACTGCGAACGGTTGCGCGCCCAACTGCTGCTGGCCCTTGAGGAGCTTGACGCCGCCGACATCACCACGATCCACGGGTTCTGCCACCGCAGCCTGCAGCGTCAGGCCCTGGAAGCGGGCCTGGCCCCTGAGGTGGAACTGGAGGAGGACGGTGCGCTCCTGCAGGAACAGGTGGTGCACGACTACTGGCAGCAGCAGGTGTTGCCCCTGCCGGCCCATGCCCTGCGGGGACTGATCAGCCGGGGTGTCGAGATCAAAGGACTGCAAACCCTGCTGGCCAGCCTGGAGGGGGATCCGACCCTGGCAAGCCCGGATCTGCCACCCGGCTGGGACCCTGAGCAGCCCCTGCCCCCCCAGTGGCTCGGCCAGTGGGAGACCGACTGGCTCCGTTTCCAGGCCCTCTGGGAGCAGGAGGGTGAGGGCCTGGAACAGGCTCTCCGCGCGGCAGCGGCAGAGCGCAAGCAGGCAGGCATCAAGAGCAAGGGGCCCTACAGCGCCAAGCCCCGCCACAATCGCGTCGAGCTGCTCAGCGCCTGGCTGCAGGCACAGCCGTGCCCGGGCTCCTACGCAGAGCTGCTGGAGGACAGGACCAGCTGGATTCCCGACTACTTCCACCCAGGGCCGATCAGCCAGGCGACGGCACTGGCGGGGCCGGTGCCGCGGCTGCCCCAACCCCGATTGCTGGCAGCGGCGGCGGCCCTGGTGGACGCTCCTGCCGAGGCGGTGCTCAGCCATTTCTGCCACTGGGCCCGGGCGGAACTGGCGCGGCGACGGCAGCGCGGAGGACGCATGAGCTATGGCGACCTGCTGAGCAGCCTCGATCCCGGTGCCGACGGCAGCCAGCGTCCAACTCTGATCGAGGCCCTCTCCCAGCGCTACGAGGCCGCGCTGATCGATGAGTTCCAGGACACCGATCCCCTGCAGTGGCGCATCCTCCAGCGGGTCTTCCCGGCCGGTGATGGCAGGCCCCGGCAGCTGTTGGTGCTGGTGGGAGATCCCAAGCAGGCCATTTACCGCTTCCGGGGCGGCGATCTCGACACCTACCGCGCCGCCAGCAGGACCGCCACAGCCAGCCACCGGCTCATGCGCAACTTCCGCTCCTCACCTCCCCTGCTGGAGGCGCTGAACCGACTGATGGCCCCGGGCCTGCCTCGCTCTGCCCTGCCGGTGCCGCCCCTGCGGTCCGCCCGGCCGGATGGGGGGGAGCCGTTGATCCTGCCGGCGGGGCAGCAGCCCCTGCAGCTGCTCTGGCTCGGAAACGATCGCGCCGCTGGCGAAGCTCCCCCCAGTCGCAGCGAACTGGAGAGCCGAACGGCTGATCGGGTGGCGGCCCTGGTCCTGGATCTGCTGCTGAGCGGATGGCGGATGGGCGGAGCAGAGCTGAGCCGGCCCCTGCAACCCGCCGACATCTGCCTGTTGGTGGACCGGCACCAGCAAGCCGAACAACTGCGCGAGGCACTGGAGCGCCGCGGCCTGCCCAGCCGCCTGCTCAGCCAGGGGGATGTGTTCGCCGGCGAGGGGGCCGCCCTGCTGCAGCGGTTGCTCGATGCCCTGGCGGAGCCCGGCAGCGGCGCACGCCTGCGGCTGCTGGCCGCCTCCCCCCTGATGGGCTGGAGTCCGCGCCAGCTGGCGGAAGCCGGCAGCCAGGAGTGGGATCGCCTGTCCGGCCAGCTGGCCCGCCTGGCCGAGCGCCTGCCCAGCGACGGCTTGCTCGCCACCCTGGGGCAGATGCTGCGCAGTGAGGAGCTGGCACAGCTCTCCCTGCAAGGTCGCTGGCTGGCCGACCTCCAGCAGTGCGCGGAGCTGGTACAGGAGCGGCTGCACCAGCAGAGGCTCGGGGCGGCCGCCAGCGCCGACTGGTTGAGGCGGCGGCGATTGCACCCGCCCGAAACCGTGCCGGAGAACCAGTTGCCCCACAGCGATGCGGTGACATCCGCCGTGGGGGTGGTGACGGTGCATCGCAGCAAGGGACTGGAATTCCCCGTGGTGATCTGCCCCTATTTCTGGCAGGGGGTGAGCAATGCCAGCCGCCGGGGCAGCCGCCGAATCGGGCGTCGCTGGACCTCGGAGCACGCCGGCGGGCCGCAGCTGGATGTGCATCTCGATCAGCGCTGGGGGCCGGGGCAGGTGGCGGCGGAGCAGGAGCAGGCCGCGCTGGCGGCAGAGCGGGAACGGCTGGCCTACGTGGCCCTCACCCGCGCGCGGGAGCTGCTGGTGCTCGGCTTCGGTCCGGCCCTGGGCCAGGCGAGCAATCCCCTGATCCCGTGGCTGTTCAGCAGGCACCCCCTGCCGCCCCTTGGCCCCAACAACGACGAGGACGACCTTTACACCGCTTGCTCCGATCAGGAGTGGCTTGACCATCTCGACTCAGAGATCCAGCGGCGAGCCCTGCCGATCACCTTGATCAGCGGCGAGCCCTGGCAGCAGAACTCCGTGCGCTGGCAAACCCCTGCAGAGGCCGGAGATCTGGACACCGGTCCGGTGCCCCGCTGGCCCCTGCTGTCGGGCTGGGGGCGCAGCAGCTACTCCAGCTGGACCCAGGGTGCCCACGGGGAACCCCTGGCGCCGGAGGCGATGGAAGAGGGCCGCGAAACCGATGGCATCGATCGTGCCGCCGTCGATGCGGACGACTCTGATCCTCAGGCCACTGGGCCCGTCAGCCCGGAGCAGGGACCGGATGCCTGGGGTCCCCGCAGCGGACCTCTGGCGATGTTTCCCCGCGGCGCCGCTGCCGGGGATTGCCTGCACCGCATCCTGGAGCGGATCGATCACCGCCAGCCCGGCGACGACCCGCTCCACCAGAAGCTGGTGGAGCTGGAGCTGGAGCGGGCTGGACTGGATCTGGAGCATGCCCAGGCCACCCTCAAGTTCCTCGAGCAGCTGCGTCACACACCCATGGGAGGGGCACTGGGGAATGTGTCTCTGGCCCAGCTGAATCCGCGCCGACAGCTGCGCGAAATGCCCTTCGATCTGCCCCTGGCCCTGGGAGCGGAGACCTCAACTGGGCGTGCTCTGGTGAGGGCCCAGGGGTTGGCCGAGGTGTTCAGCCGGCATCCACAGGGGTGCTTCGGCGGGGCTTACGCCCAACGGCTGGCGCAACTGAACGTGGCCAGCCGCGGCTTCCTCACCGGCTCGATCGATCTGGTCTTCACCGCACCGGGGCCGGACGGGCGGGAGCGTTGGTGGGTGGCGGACTGGAAAAGCAACTGGCTGGGACAGCGTGACCCCCAGGGCCAACCCCTCGCCTGTGGCCCTCTCGACTACGGACAAGCCGAGATGGCAGCACTGATGGAAAGCCACCATTACCCGCTCCAGGCCCACCTCTATCTGGTGGCCCTGCACCGCTATCTGGGCTGGCGTCTGCCGGGGTACACCCCCCAGCGCGATCTCGGCGGCTACCTGTATGTGTTCCTGCGGGGCGTCCCCGGTGCCGTCAGCCCGCCGCCGGGCCTGGCCATGGCGGAGCCGTCTGTGCCCGGGATGTTCGTGGAGCCAGCACCGCTGGATCGCCTCCTGGCCCTTGATGCTCTGCTGCGGGAGGGCCAGCGATGACTCTGCGGATGACTCCCCAGCCGCCCGCCCTCAGCCCGCTGGGGCGAGCCCTGGCGGAAGCCCTGCCCAGGCTCTACGGCATCAAGAGCGATCCGTTGCTGGCCGAGCTGATCGAGGCGCTGAGTGCCGCCCTGGTGCGCGGTGAGTTGCACCTGCCCCTGGACGGACCAGTTCCCGAGGGCATCGTCAGCTTGGAGCACTGGCCTGAAGGCCACCGCCAGGCCCTGATGCGCTGCGGCTGGATCCAGGGCCCGCAGCAGCCGGCGCCGCCAGCGGACGACTCCCCGCCCCCGCTGATGCTCAGCGAACGGGGTGTGGGCTGGCGGCGCTGGCTGTTGCTGCTGGAGAGCACGATGGCCGAGCTGGAGCAGCGGGCCACAGCTTGCGTCCAGCCACCCCTGAGCCCAAAGCGCCTGGAGGCCGCTGCGCTGCTGGCCCAGCGGCGGGGTGGGCTGGATTCCCATCAGCAGGCAGCGGTGGCGGCCTTGCTCAGGCAGGGCCTGGTGCTGCTCGGAGGCGGACCCGGCACCGGCAAAACCAGCACGATCGTGCAGATGCTCGCAGCGGTGCTGGAGGAACGCCCTGGTTGGCGGCTGCACCTGGCGGCACCCACCGGCAAGGCCGCCGCCCGCCTGCGCCAGGCCATCGCCGCCGGAGGCTCCACCCTGTCGCCGGATCTGGCCGCTCAGCTGACGGCCAGTCCCTGCACCACCCTGCATCGCCTGCTGGAGAGCCGCGGCGAGGGGTTCGGACGCAACCGGGAGCGGCCCCTGGAGCTGGATCTGCTGGTGGTGGATGAGGTGTCGATGCTGGATCTCCCCCTGATGGCCGCCCTGCTGGAGGCCTTGCCGGCCGAAGCCCAGCTGCTGCTGGTTGGAGATCCCGATCAGCTGGCACCAGTGGGCCCAGGGGCTGTGCTGCAGGAACTGCAGGCCCCGGCCAGGCGCCATGCCCTGGGTGACGCGTCGATCGAGCTGAGCACCACCTATCGCAATGACGGGGCCGTGGCCCTGGCTGCCGGCCGGTTGCGGCGTGGTGACACCCCTGGATTTCTGCAACAGCTCAGCCTGCTCGAGGCCTCCGACAACCTCAGCTGGTGGCGCTGCGCACCAGGACGATTACCAGTCGAGTTACTGGCGCGGCTCAGGGCCCATCAGCAGCAGCTGGCTCAGCTGGCCGCCCGCTGGAGTGAGGATTCTGAGGGCCTGACCATGGAGCTGCTGGAGGAGGTGGAGCGCTGCGTGGTGCTGGCCCCCACCAGGCGCGGACGCTGGGGTGTGGAATCACTGAACCAGCGGCTGCTCGGAGCTGACTGGAGCCGGGGACCCGCCGGCTGGCCCCCCGGCACTCCCGTGCTGTGTCAGCGCAACCTGCCGGAGCAGGGGCTCGCCAATGGCGATGTGGGGGTGGTGGTGATGGTGGAGGGCCAGCGCAGGCTGCTGTTCTGGGGAAGCCAGGATCCTGGCGAGGAAAGCAGTGGCGGCAACGGCGCCGCCGGCGGAAGGTCGCGGCTGGTCCATCCCAGCCGCATGGCCGCAGCAGAGGCGGCTTTCGCGATCACCATCCACAAGTCGCAAGGCAGCCAGTACCAACAGGTGCTGGTCCTGATGCCGGAGAGGGAAGGCCACTGGGACCAGCGGCTTCTCTACACAGCATTGACAAGGGCCCGGCAGCAGGCGGTGCTGATCACCCCCGAAGGCCAGGGCTGGCTCCCCGCCTGATGACTGCCGCGGAGACTCAGCGGACGAAGAGCATCTCCTGGTAGGTGGGCAGCGGCCAGGTTTTGTCGTCCACCAGGGTCTCCAGTCCGTCGACGGCCTCACGGATCTTGTGCATCAGTGGCAGCAGGGTGTCTGCACAGTGGCGCATGTGGGCCACGGGGCCGTGGGGTGGATTCTTCACGGCCGCCTCCAGTGCCGTGCAGTTGGCCAGGAGCTCCTGGTTGAGGCTGGCGATACGGCCAGCCATGGCGCGATCGGGGGGAAGGCCCAGATCTTCCTGATAGCGCAGGGAATTGGCCAGACCGCCGAGATACTCCATGACCGCGGGATAAACCTGAGTGCGGGCGATCTGCAGGGCCAGCTTGGCCTCCACTTCCACCGCGAGAACGTACTGCTCGGCGTACACCTCAAAGCGGCTCTGCAGTTCCACCGGGGTGAGCACCCCCATGCGCGCAAACAGGTCCTTGACGTTGTCCCGTTCGAGCACGAGCAGGGCATCGGCGGTTGTGGGCAGGTTCTCCAGCCCCCGCTCGTTGACGGCCATCTGGTGCCACTCGCTGGAGTAGCCGTCTCCGCCGAAGACGACGTCACCGTGCTGCTCCATGATCGACTTGAGCACCGCGGTGGCAGCATCCTGAAGAGTGGCTCCGGCAGCCATCTTCGCCTCCATCTCATCGCAGATGTATTGGAGCGAGTCCGCCAGCATCGTGTTCATGGCCACCAGCGGACCGGCCACCGACTGGTTCGAACCCACTGCCCTGAACTCAAAGCGATTGCCGGTGAAGGCAAAGGGGGAGGTGCGGTTGCGATCGCCGGGATCCTTGGGGAACTCCGGCAGGGTGTCGACACCCAGTTGCATCAGACCACCGTGATCGGTGCTGCCGAGGTTGCCGTTCTTGATCATCGTGTACACCTCTTCCAGCTGGCTGCCGAGGTAGACGGAGATGATCGCCGGAGGGGCTTCGTTGGCACCCAGGCGGTGATCATTGCCAGCCGTGGCCACCACGGCACGCAGCAGCGGCCCGTAGAGATGAACGCCACGGATCACCGCACCGCAGAACAGCAGGAACTGCATGTTCTCCTCGGGGCTGCTGCCGGGATCCAGCAGGTTGCCCTGGGTGGCGTTACCCACCGACCAGTTCACGTGCTTGCCGGAGCCGTTGATGCCCTCGAAAGGCTTCTCATGCAGCAGGCAATTCATGCCGTGCTTGCGAGCAGTGTTCTTGAGCAGCGTCATGGTCAGCTGCTGGTGATCGGTGGCCACGTTGGCCGCCTCGAAGAAGGGGGCCAACTCGAACTGGCCGGGCGCCACTTCGTTGTGACGGGTCTTGGCAGGGATGCCCAACCGGTACATCTGGTGCTCCACGTCCTGCATGAAGACCTGGACCCGCTGGGGGATGGCACCGAAATAATGGTCGTCGAACTGCTGACCCTTGGGTGACGGGTTGCCGAACAGGGTGCGGCCCGAGAGCAGCAGGTCGGGGCGCAGGCTCACGAAAGCGCTGTCCACCAGGAAATACTCCTGCTCAGCGCCGCAGCTGGAGTTCACCGGAGCCACGTCGGTGTTGCCGAGAAGCCTGAGCAGACGCTGGGCCTGCTTGTTCATGGCCGCGTTGGAGCGCAGCAGAGGCGTTTTCTTGTCGAGGGCCTCACCTGTCCACGACACGAAAACCGTGGGGATGCAGAGGGTGACGCCATTGGGCGTCGACATCAGGAAGGCCGGACTGGTGATGTCCCAGGCGGTGTAGCCGCGGGCCTCGAAGGTGGAGCGGATGCCGCCGTTGGGAAAGGAGGAACCATCCGGTTCACCCTGCACCAGCACCTTGCCGGTGAATTCGCAGATGGCGGATCCGTCGCTCTGGGTGGAGATGAAACCGTCGTGCTTCTCAGCGGTGGAGTTGGTGAGCGGGTAGAAGACGTGGGCGTAGTACAGGGCACCGCGGCCCACGGCCCAGTCCTTCATCGCCTGAGCCACCACGTTGGCGACGGTGACGTCGAGCTTGCCTCCCTCCTGGACGGTTTTCTGAACCGACTTGAAGATGTCCTTGGGCAAGGACGACTTCATCTTGGAGAGGTTGAAGACGTCCGCAGCCCAGATCTCATCAAGGGAAGCGATGGGGGCAGTGACCGCCGCTGGGCGTTCCTGGGTGCGCTGAATGGCGGCGAGACGGTTGGGGCTGGGCATGAAGAACCATGTTTCTGGCAGTCATCCAAGTAGGCAGGCATCCCCTTAGATGAAGCCGTTGCTACAGAGGCGCCAGGCGTCCGTTGCTGCGGAGCGTTGAGCCAGGCACCTCGACACTCACACCCCCGCCGCCATGAGACAGACTGGAACTGTCCCAAGCCCGGTCCGGATGATCCGCTACTACCTTCTGTTGCCGGGACCCCAGGGAGAGGAGCCGACTCTGGGCCGCATGCTCGATGACCGCAGCGAAGCCTGCTTCGACGCCAGCACCACCCCACCCACCTGGCAGGGCTGCACCAACCAGATTCAGCGCCGTCTGCACGCCCACGACAAGATCGCAGAAATCAGCCAGGCCAGAGCTCAGGCCTGGAAACCAGCCGCCTTTGGCTGATCAGCGATGACCGAATCCGGCGCAGGAGGCGAGCTACGCAGCGAACGCCCCTGGGGCTGGTTCGAAACCCTCGCCACTGCCCAGGGTTACCTGATCAAGCGACTGTGGCTGAATCCCTCCAGCCGCATCAGTCTTCAACGCCATCACCACCGCAGCGAACACTGGGTGGTCGTCGAGGGTGACGGAATCCTGGAATGCGAGGGCAATCAGCTGAACGCTGCTCCAGGCGTCAGCCTGACGATCCCCACCCTGGCCATGCACCGGGCCAGCGCCGGAGACCTGGGGCTGATGATCGTGGAAGTGCAACGGGGCATCGACCTCACTGACGAGGACATCGAGCGCTTCGCGGATGACTACGGGCGATCGGTTGAACACCTGGTTGATCACCTGGTCGAGCACCCGCCTCGAATGTGAGCTTCCAGGCGTGGTGTTACGATAACTACTCACCCTTTGATAAAGGGCAAGGCAGTCTTTTTTCAGGCCCTGTGGCCGCGAGATACGGGTACCTGCCGGCCTGCGTTGAAGGAACTCCCAGGCCAAGGCCCCATCAACTCATCGTGACCCAGTACTACGCGAGCGAGAGCTTTGCGTGCTCCATCGACCTGAGCGACCATCCCGCCCAATCCCCAATCCGACCCATCGCGAGCGATCCCATCACCACAACCCCTTCCATCCAACCCAGCCCACTCTCCAGCTGTGTCGATCTGAGTGCCCTCGAAGGGCAACCGTCAGCCGAAGCCACTGCCGTCGAATCGACCTTGATCGGCCCGCTCGATCAGCCCGACGAAGCTGCTGAGGAGGCACCGGCCACTGGTGGGTTCGCCGGATTTGGCCTGGGAGCTGAACTTCTGAGTGCCATCGCCGAGTGCGGCTACAGCAACCCTTCTCCCATTCAGAAGGCCGCGATTCCTGAGCTGATGCTCGGCCGCGACCTGGTGGGCCAGGCCCAGACCGGCACCGGCAAGACAGCCGCCTTCGCCCTGCCTCTGCTGGCGCGACTCGATCCCCAGCAGCGCACCCCTCAGGTGCTGGTGCTCACCCCCACCCGTGAACTGGCGCTTCAGGTGGCAGAAGCCTTCAACGGCTACGCCGCCAAGCTCCCCCAGGTGCGGGTGCTGCCGATCTACGGCGGTGCTGATTTCCGTGACCAGATCGTTCGCCTCAAGCGGGGCGTGCAGATCGTGGTGGGCACCCCGGGGAGGGTGATGGATCACATGCGCCAGGGAACTCTGGATCTCTCCGGACTGCGCTGCCTGGTGCTCGACGAGGCCGATGAAATGCTGCGCATGGGCTTCATCGATGACGTTGAGTGGGTGCTTGAGCAGCTGCCGGAGCAGCGGCAGGTTGTGCTCTTCTCAGCCACCATGCCTTCTGAGATCCGCAGACTCTCGCGCAAGTATCTGCAGAACCCCGCTGAAGTCACCATCCAGCAGAAGGGTGCGGAAAACAGCACAATCCGCCAGCGCCATCTGGTGGTGCATGGCGCCCAGAAGCTGGAGGCCCTCACGCGAGTGCTGGAGGCTGAGAGCAGCGAAGGGGTGATCATTTTCGCCCGCACCAAGGCGATCACCCTCACCGTCTCCGAGGCTCTCGAGCAGCAGGGCTACGACGTGGCCGTGCTCAACGGGGATGTGCCCCAGAACCAGCGGGAGCGCACGGTGGAGCGGCTGCGCAGCGGTCAGGTGAACGTGCTCGTGGCCACTGACGTGGCTGCCCGGGGGCTGGATGTGGATCGGATCACTCTGGTGATCAACTACGACATCCCCTTCGACACCGAAGCCTATGTCCACCGCATCGGCCGCACCGGCCGTGCGGGCCGCAAGGGGGACGCGATCCTCTTCCTCACCCCCCGGGAGCGCCGTTTCCTGGGCGGACTGGAGCGGGCCGTGGGCAAAGCCATCACCCCCATGGAGGTGCCCACCAACTCCGACATCAACCAGAGCCGGCTCGACCGCCTGCGCGAGCGCCTTACCGCCCTGGTGGCAACACCTCGCTCCGAGGAGCAGGAACTGGCCCTTCTCAGCGAGATCCTGCAGCGAGTGGGCAGCGAGATCAGCGCCACCCCCGAGCAGCTGGCCCTGGCCGCCCTGCAACTGGCCGTGGGCGACCGCCCCTTGCTGGTGCAAGGCACCGAAACCTGGCGCCAACCCACCCCCAGCCGGGAACGCCAGCGCAGCGGCGAAGACGACCGCCACGGTGATCGCCGCTCACCATCCCGTGCTGGCGGCAGCCGCATGGAAGCCTCCACACCTCCGGATGCCGACATGGAGAGGTTCCGGATTGAGGTGGGCTGGCAAGACAGGGTCAAGCCCGGCAACATCGTTGGTGCCATCGCCAACGAAGCTGGCCTGAACGGCCGCAGCATCGGCCGCATCCAGATCTTCGACACGCACAGCACTGTGGATCTTCCCAGTGGGATGCCCGAGGATGTCTTCAGCGCTCTGCGCTGCCTGCGTGTGATGAACAAAGAGCTTCAGATCACCCGGCACAACGCCTGAGCAAGGCCCGCACGTCGATCCGGCGTTCTCTTTGCCCCTCCATGTCATTGATCTCCAGCACTGCGGCCAACGGCCAGCGCACTCTCTCCAGCTCAATCGGGATGATGTCGCGTCTGGCCAGCCTCGCCCTCGCAGGTCTGGTCGATCTGACCCTCGCGGGGGCTGTGGGGGCTGAGACGCTGCTTAAGGCCTCTGCCAGCAGCGGCCAGAAGGATGAGCAGGTAAGCAAATTCTGTCTGGCCACCGTCAGTGCCGCCTTTCAGGCCGCACGCAAAGTTCCCCCGCCAGGGCTTGGCACCTTCGCCTGCTCCTGTTTCGTGGATCAGGTCAACCAGGGTGCTGGCCTTGATGTGGCCCAGAGCACCTGCCGCCAGCGCACCATGGCTCGCTACAGCCTCTGAGGTCCGACAAAGATCCAGCCTCAGGAACCCGGATCCAGGCTCAGGAGCACAGACCGGTGACTCCATCGGTCCCCAGAACGCTCACCTGCTGCAAGGAGAGCGTCTCGATGGCGCTGATCAGACTGAGTTGAACCTCCGGGGTCTCGCAGAGCACCAGGGTCTGCAGGAGATCGAAGCGATCTTGGGGAGCGAGCTCACCGTCCTCACACCAGGCGAGGCTCCAGGGAATGGGGGCAGCCATTGCTTCGGGATCATTTCGTCTTGATTTCATGACATTGGGTCATCCCACCATGCCCAGCTCCATCCCTTGGATTTGCTTCCACTTCACTTCACGCTTCGCCATCAAGACCTGATCACCCATCACCAGGCCAAAGGGGCTGCAGCGCAAGCCTCAACCTGTGTCCTGGACCACAGCACTGCAATGGAGACAGCGTTTGTGGGTGTCTCACCGATGTATCATCTCCGCCCATTCGAGGCTTCAGGGCATACAACCCTCAGCCCCGTGGGACCCGCATCCGATCCACTCCGGAGCGGGGCAGTCCCTGAAAAGCCCAAGGCATTGACGTCGGCGATCACTCCTTCCTTCCAAGCCGCACGGAAGGGATGGGTCCCATCAATTCGGGCGGCTGGCCCCTTTTAATGGCCTCTGGCCCTTCCGGCCGCCGCCCAGCCGCCTGAATTCATGGCCCACCAGAGTGTGCGCACACCGATCAGCCGCCTTCTGCAGGCCCTGAGGCCCCACCGCCGGCTCATCTGGCTGGCCTCAAGCTGCTCGGTGCTGAACAAACTGTTCGATCTGGCCCCACCGGTGCTGATCGGCCTGGCAGTGGATGTGGTGGTACGTCAGCAGACCTCCTGGCTGGCGGACCTGGGGCTCAGGACGGTCCCCTCCCAGCTCACGGCCCTGGCGGTGGCCTCCTTTGTGATCTGGAGCGCCGAATCTCTGTTCGAGTACCTCTACGGGGTGCTCTGGCGCAACCTTGCCCAGACCATGCAACACGAGCTGAGGTTGGAGACCTATGGCCACCTGCAGCAGTTGGAGATGGCGTTCTTCGAGGCCGGCAGCAGCGGCCGGCTGATGGCAGTCCTGAACGACGACATCAATCAACTCGAGCGTTTTCTCGACCACGGCGCCAACGAACTGCTGCAGCTGATCACCACGGTGCTGGCCGTTGGTGGTGTGATGACGGCCATCTCTCCTGGTGTGGCAGGTGTGGCCTTTCTGCCCATTCCAGTGATTCTCTGGGGCTCGATTCTGTTCCAGAAACGCTTGGCTCCCCGCTACCGCGACGTCCGCGAACGAGCTGGCGATCTCAACAGCAGCCTCTCTAACAATCTCGGCGGCATGCTCACGATCAAGAGTTATGCCGCCGAGGCCTGGGAACTGGAGAGAATCCGGGGCCAGAGTGCGGCCTACAGAATAAGCAACCAGCGGGCCATCCGTCTGTCGGCTGCCTTCATTCCCCTGATCCGATTCGCCATACTTTTCGCCTTCCTGGCGATCCTGGTGATTGGTGGACTTCAGGCCTGGAGGGGCACAATCGCCGTAGGTTCCTACAGCTTTCTGGTGTTCATCACCCAGCGGCTGTTGTGGCCCCTCACCACCCTGGGCCGCACGCTTGACGACTATCAGCGGGCCATGGCCTCAAGCAACCGGGTGATGGATCTGCTGGAAACCCCGATCACGATCCCAGGCGGCGAGAGGCCCCTCCCCCTGGCCGGCGTGCGCGGCGCCATCGAGTTCCGCTCGGTGAGCTTTGGCTACGCGGGCCGGGAGCCCCTGCTGGTCAACTTCTCCCTGGCGGTTCCAGCTGGAAACACGGTGGGCATCGTCGGTGCCACCGGCTCCGGGAAGAGCACCCTGGTGAAACTGCTGTTGCGGCTTTATGACGTGCAGCAGGGCGAGATCCTGCTGGATGAGCAGCCGATTCAGGAGCTGCAGCTGGGCGACCTGCGCCATGCCATCGGCCTGGTGAGCCAGGAGGTGTTCCTCTTTCACGGCACCGTGAGAGAGAACATCGCCTACGGCAGTTTTGCCGCCAGCCACACCGCGATTGCGCGAGCCGCGGCCCTGGCCGAAGCCAGTGGCTTCATCGAAGCGCTTCCCCAGGGGTACGACACCGTGGTGGGGGAGCGGGGGCAGAGGCTCTCGGGAGGCCAACGCCAACGCATCGCCCTGGCCCGGGCCATTCTCAAGAATCCGCCCGTCCTGATCCTCGATGAAGCCACCGCCGCCGTCGACAACGAAACGGAGGCGGCGATCCAGCGCTCACTGGAACTGATCACCGCTGAGCGCACCACCCTGGTGATCGCCCACCGACTCAGCACCGTGCGTCACGCCGATCAAATCGTGGTGATGGAGCAAGGCCGGATCGTCGAGCAAGGTCGCCACGACGAGCTGCTGCGACGCGGCGGAGCCTACGCCCGGCTCTGGCGGGTCCAGGCCGGCCTCCGTGAAGACGAGGCACTCCTGGCCTGAATGCACCAGCATGGGGTGAATTGATTTCAGGTCGCCAGCGGCGGCGGGCCCTCGCCCATGGCCCAGACATCCGGTCCCTTCGAGTTGCCGCCGCTGGCCCGGCAGGATCTGCTGGAGCTGCCGATCAGCAGGCTGCAGCCCACCCAGCTCTGCCTTGGTCTGGCGGAAGTACGCTCCAGGGCCAGGGATTTCGCCAGGGAAACGGCGGCAGAGCGGCTCCGCTACCTGCGCACCCGGCCAGTGCCTGTGGCGGTCAGCAGTGCCGGGGAGTACTGGATGATCGATCGTCACCACCGGCTGCGGGCCCTGGTTGAAGTGGATTCCTGCTCCACGGCCTTCTGCTCGGTCGTGCTGGAACTGGAGGGAGCCAGTCGCACCCACTGTCTGGAGGAACTGAACCGCCGCGGTTGGCTCTATCTGCGTGACAGCGAAGGCCGGGGGCCCCTGCCGCCCGAGCGCCTGCCGATGGACCTGGGCGGCCTGCAGGACGACCCCTTCCGCAGCCTGGTCTGGAAACTGAAGCAGGAGGGGCTGATCCGCGCCCAGCCCCAGGTGCCCTTCCTCGAGTTCCATTGGGGCAGCTGGTTGCGTCGCCAGAATCTGCCCGCCTTCGGTTCCATGGACCTGAGCCCCGCCCTGCCCGAGGCAAGACGGCTCGTGCGCGGCCAGACTGGCCAGGGGGGACCGCCCGCGACCTGAGCTCTTCCAGCCAGGAAACTGGAACAAGCCGCCCTGGGGCAAAAGAGATCCGATCGGCCAAGATGAAATAAGGTTTCATCAACGTGACAAAGGGCCTTCCCCTTCGTCGCCAACGTTCATGCCCTGCGCTTCAGACCACGCCCCCAACCGGCTCCCCGTCGTCTCAACGACAGTTTCGCCGCTGTGATCTTGAAGCGCCAACACCCTTCGGTCCCGATGACCTCCAGCCAACGATCCCGCCCTCTGCCCATCGTTCTGGCGATGCTGCTGGGTCTGGGAGGCGGTCTGGCCCTCTCCGGCCCTTTGGCTTCGTTCCTGCCCGATGACTGGGCCTCCCATACCGCCAAGCTCACCGGCCAGCTCAGCAATCCCTTCGCCGCCTGGGGGGCACCGGGAACCGATGTTCTGGTGCTTGGCAGCGACGTTGGCGGCGGCAACACCGATGTGATGTTCTCGATCCGCATCGAGAACGGGGTCACTCATGTCACCCAGGTGCCGAGAGACACCTACATCGACTCAGCTCGTTACGGCGGCATCAAAGCCAACGCCCTTTACGCCTACGGGGGAGCCGATGCGGTCAAGCAGGAACTCTCTGAGCGCCTGGGACGTCCGATCAACCATCACCTGGTGGTGAATCTGGGGGCGATCCGCCGCATGGGCGATGTGCTCGGCGGTGTCGAGGTGAACGTGCCCAAGCGCATGTACTACGTCGACAACAGCCAGGGCCTCTACATCGACCTTCAGCCGGGCCTGCAGACCCTCAAGGGCCGCGATCTGGAGGGCTTCCTGCGCTGGCGCCACGATGAGGAGGGTGACATCGGCCGGATCGATCGCCAGAAGCTCGTGCTGACCGCCCTGTTCAGCAAACTGACGCGCCCCGAGAACCTGGTGCGTCTGCCCAGCCTGATCGCAGCTGCCGGCCAGGACCTCCAAACGGATCTGGGGCCGATGGAGATCGGCGGGCTGATCACGGCCATGGCCACCACCCGCTTCGATGCGGAGCGCCTGAGCGGCCGGCCCTTCGATCTGAACGGCATCAGCTACTGGGAGGCTGACTGGCCACCCGGCGATGTGGAAGCGATCAACGCCACGCCGGTTGAAAGCCAGGGCCGCCAGCGCTTCCTGTTCTGAGTCTCAGTCCCAGCCGGGATTGGCCTCCTCTGTGGCCCCCGGCAGCCGCTCAAGCGCCCCAGGATCGCCGCTGAGGGCTTCCGCCAGCACCCCAGCCAGGCCAGGTGCCAGGGCGAAGGGGCTGCTCAGACCGGCGAACAACCAGAGGCCAGCGGCCCCCGCCACTGGCCCAGCCAGTGGCGATCCGCTGCTGCTGAAGCTCACTGGCACCTGATGGAAGCTGGCTGGCACCTGGCCAAGTCGGGGATCGATCCGTCCCAGAGCCTGGCGCAGCCCCAGCTCCAGTGATGCCGCCTGAGGCGAGGCACCACAGGCCGTTCCCGGCCTGATCAGGCTGGTCTGCCCCAGCAGCAGCCCCTCACCGCAGGGGGCCAGGCCCGCATCGACGACCCATTCCGGCCGCTCGATCTGATCAGCCCGTTGCTCGAGACCCTGACGCTGGGCGAAGAGCGGCATGAGGATGTCGTTGGGCTGGGTAAGCGCGGAGGTGTTCAGCAGCTCGCGGCTGAGTGAGCCGTCATCCAGCTGCAGCACCCCGGCCCAGCTCACCCTCAGCCGATCCGGCAAGGCCGGCCAGAGGGCCCGGCAGCCGGCCCCGGCGGCCAGCACCACCTGACTTGCTGGCAGCTTTCCGGCCTGCAGCGGCTCGCAACGGCCCCATCGCCGCCGCACCCCGGCCCGCTCCAGGGCCTGGGGCAGGGTCAGCGACAGCTGGCGGCTGTCGATGCGGCCGTAGTCCAGCCGCAGCACCCTCCGCCCCCCCGAGGCAGGCGAGGCCTCCAGCCGCTCCACCTGGTCGGCCCCCAGATGGCGGCGCGCCAGAGCCTCCACCCGGGCCAGGGTCTGATCCAGCCCTGAATTAGCGAAAGCCACTTCCCCTGCAGCCGCCGCTGCTTCGGTTTCGGCATCGCTCCAGTGCAGCCGCAGCGAACAAGGGCTCCAGCCCAGGGGACCATGGCGCTGCTCCAAGTGCCGCCAGGCCGCTGGGGCTGAAGCCATCAGCTGGTCCATCGGGCCTGGGGCTCCGGCCCACCAGGGCACTCCGCCATAGCTCAGGTTGGTGGCAGAACACCCTTGACCTGGATCCAGCAGCTCCACAGCTGCACCTCGATCGGCCAGGGCCAGGGCCACCAGGGAGCCGGCCAGGCCAGCGCCGATCACCAGCACATCGGCCAAGGCGTCAGATCTGCAGGGTGAAGGAGGTGATCACATTGCGGAAAAGGTCCTTCACTTTCGGCCAGCGCAGTTCATTGGTGCTTGCCGCGAGCGTGTAGAGGCGACCGCGGTCGACCACCACAGTGGCCAGCTCATGGCGGTCGCGGTCGGAGAGGTGAACCGCATATTCGAGGTCATAGAAGGTATGGCCGCCGTCCTCGCGCTCGCTTGCCTCCACAAGCTCGGCCTCACGGCCGCTGCCCTCCGGGGCGATCACGATGCGACCGAGCTTCTCGCCCACCGCAACGGCACTTCCTAGAGATTCCAGTTCGTTGGTGGCGTTCACGTCCGAGATCACCAGGCTGAGGGTCTCATCGCTGTTGATCAGATCGTGAAACACGACCTGGGGGCCGTTGCTCACCGCCACCCGGGTCCAGCCGGTTGGATAGAGGAAGGCATAGCGCCCGTCCGGGCTCTGAAAGGAGTTCAGCCCGGCCGCCGCCGCGCTGCAACCGCTCAGGCCACCCAGCAGCAGCAGGGTTCCCAGCAGCAGGCCGAGCATGCCCCGTTGCGCAGAGAGAAGCCAGGAGAACGAAGGGCGCTGCGCCATGGGGTACCGAGCAAGCGGGAAGGGTGGGATCACACCGCAACCATTGTTGCCGGTGGCCTCGCTCCTAGATTGCACTTACTTGCGGCGGATTCCTGAGCGGCTTCACCAGGCCCCTGGCGCGGCTGATCGATCAGTTCGAGCGCCTGCCTGGGATCGGTCCGCGCACCGCCCAGCGCCTGGCCCTGCATCTGCTGCGCCAGCCCGAAGAACAGGTGCACGCCTTCGCCGACGCCCTGATCGCGGCCCGCCGCCAGGTGGGTCAATGCAGCCGCTGCTTCCACCTTTCGGCCGAGCAGCTCTGTGACATCTGCCGCAATGAGGAAAGGCGCAATGGCCAGCTCTGTGTGGTGTCCGACTCCCGCGACCTGCTGGCCCTGGAGCGCACCCGCGAATACAAGGGGAGCTACCACGTGCTCGGCGGGCTGATTTCGCCGATGGATGGCATCGGGCCTGAACTGCTGCAGATCCAACCCCTGGTGAACCGGGTGGACCAGGAGACGACGACGGAGGTGATCCTGGCCCTGCCGCCGAGCGTGGAAGGAGACACCACCAGCCTCTATCTGGCCCGGCTGCTGCGTCCGTTCTGTCTGGTGAGCCGCATCGCCTATGGGCTGCCGGTGGGCAGCGAGCTGGAGTACGCCGATGAAGTCACTCTGGCGCGGGCCCTCGAGGGCCGGCGCCGGATGGAGTGAGCGCCATGGTTCGCCCGATCAGCCGTTACAGCCAGGTCGCCCCCGCTGAGCGGCTGCCCGCCTGGTTGCGCCGTCCGATCGGCAATGCCTCAGCCCTGGAAACGGTGCAGGCCGTGGTCAAGGGGCAGCGGCTGCATACCATCTGCGAGGAGGGGCGCTGCCCCAACCGAGGTGAGTGCTACGCCGCCGGCACCGCCACCTTTCTGCTGGGCGGACCGGTCTGCACCCGCAGCTGCGCCTTCTGTCAGGTGGAGAAGGGCCGCGCGCCCGCGCCGCTTGATGCCCAGGAAGCGGAGCGGGTGGCTGAGGCGGTAGAGCAGCTCGGCCTGCGCTACGTGGTGCTCACCGCTGTGGCCCGCGACGATCTGGCCGACCACGGCGCCGGGCTGTTCACCGGCACCATGGCGGCGATCAGACGTCGCAACCCTCTGATCGCGATTGAGGTGCTGACCCCGGATTTCTGGGGTGGTCATGCCCTCCGGACTGAGGGCGAAGCCGCCCAGCGCCATCGGCTCGCCACCGTGCTGGCCGCCGAGCCGGTCTGCTTCAACCACAATCTCGAGACGGTGCAACGGCTGCAGGGGGAAGTGCGGCGGGGCGCCACCTATGAACGCTCGCTGGCCCTGCTGGCGGCGGCCCGGGAGCTGGCCCCCCACATCCCGACGAAATCCGGGCTGATGCTGGGGCTGGGCGAAACCGTTGAGGAGGTGGTGGCCGCCCTGGCAGACCTGCGGCGGGCCGACTGCCAGCGCCTCACCCTCGGCCAGTACATGCGTCCATCTCTGGCCCACCTGCCGGTGGCCCGGTATTGGGAGCCCGCCGAATTCGAGCGTTTCGGGGCGATCGCGAGGGAACTCGGCTTCCGCCAGGTACGCAGTGGCCCCCTGGTGCGCAGCAGTTATCACGCCGCAGAGGAGTGATATCCAGGCAGGCTGGTCCTGCCCCTCACCAGGGAATCCACTCAGGCTCCGTGGAGCAGTAGCGACAGCAGAAAAGCAGATCTTGGCTATACATCCCCTCATCAACATACGGTAATTTCGGGCCTGATAAGTTCAGCCTTGATGCCCTGAAAGAGGTGATCAATCAGGCAAGACCCATGGATTGCCATGGATTGCAGCAACCCGCCAGACGTGACGCGGAGCGATGGCCACAGGCCGCTCCATATCGTGAAGAGATCTTGCGATGGTTGAAGGCTTATGGAGTAATGCGCGGAAACGCTAACTCAGCGTAGAGTCTGCCAGGCACCAAGAACTAAGGGCTCGTCATTCAAGCCTCGATTCCCAGCATGTCGACTGGCTTCGGTTTCTACTGGTCGCCCTTCTCTTCCTCCTGTCCCACTCGAATTCCTACCCATGGCACTGGTCCAGGCGTCCGCCTTAGGTATTGATCGCTTCGCCAATGATCGCAACAGGGAAAGCTGGTCATACGGCTCCGAACAGGACACCAAAGCGATCGTTCGGGCTGTTTATCAGCAGGTGCTCGGTCAGCAGTATGTGATGGCCAGTGAGCGGCTCAATGGGGCTGAGTCCCTTTTCCGCAACGGCGTTCTCAACGTCCGGGAACTGGTGCGGACCGTGGCCAAGAGTGGCCTCTATCGATCCAGATTCTTTGAGAACTGCAATCCCTATCGCTTCATTGAACTGAATCACAAGCATCTGCTGGGTCGGGCACCCCAGAACAAGGCGGAGATGCTGCATCACTTCACGATCCTGCAGGAGCAGGGTTACGACGCAGAGATCGACTCCTACATCGACAGCGACGAATACCAGGAACGCTTCGGTCTTGATGTTGTGCCGTACCTGCACGGCTGGGATTACTCCAAAGGCCATGAGGGACGTCAGTTCTCCTGGTTGATGCAGCTCGCTCGCGGAGCTGCGGCCTCGGTGAAGGGAGATTCCAGCGGCACCCAGTTCCGCCTGGGCAAGGCGCTCCACCAGGACAAAGCGGTACCTGTTCGTGGTGCCGGTGGCCGGGTGGTGATCGTCTCCACCGAAGGACCGTTCAAGGCGCTGGTGAGCAACGAGACGGGGATTTCCTCCGAGTTCGCCCCGGAGGCACCCCTGCGCGCTCCCTCCCAGGAGCACCGGGTCGACGCCCTGCGCGTGTCGGCCGGTGAGAGCAGCAGCGGCAGTGGCCGGGTGGTCACCATCTCCGCCACGGGCCTGGTCAACAACGACTACGTCCGCAGTGGCGCCTATGTGATGCGCGTGCCCTTCAGCCGCATGAATGAGGCCCTGCAACGGGTCAACCGCCTAGGTGGACGGGTCACGAACGTGGTGGTGAGCTGAAGACTGCCAAAGGGTTCCCCTGGCCATCAATCTTCAGAAAGATGGAAATCCTGGGGAACCCCCCTGCTCTTCACATAGTTTTAGTACCAGGCTGATGAGGTGGCGTGTCGTCTGTTGCAAGAGGAAGTACATGGCTGTGAGGATCGATCGCGAAACCTTTCTGAAGCGGGCGATGGAACGGTTTGGCCATCACTACAGCTACGAGGAGATTGATTACCGCAGCTATCGCACCCCGGTGAAGATCCGCTGCACTGAACATCCCGTTCGCCTGATCGTGATCACCCCGGAGCGTCATCTGCAGACCACTGGCGGCTGCAAATACTGCCTGCGTCGCTATCGCCAGCAGACAATTGAGGCGTCAGTGACAGTGGCCTCGGTGACGGTGGCTGCGGTCCAGAAGACCCAGCAGCCGAGCTCAGTTCAGGCTGAAGGTTCGGTGGCAGCAACCGGGGCCTGGTAATAGAACCCAGCCCCTGAGCCCTCCTGGCTCACCACGGCACAGCCGCTGGCGATGCGCCACAGCGCCCGGTGAATGGGAGTGGGATCGAAACGGACCAGATCGGGGTACTGGCGGCTGAGCAACGCCGTGCCCCGCCAGGCGTTGTAGTGGGGAATCCTGGGGTTGACGTGATGGCAGACGTGGGTGGAGCCGATGCCATGGTGCAGCAGGTTGAGCAGGGGTCCGTAGGGCCGGTCGACCGTCTGCAGAGCGCCTTTGGCCCAGGTCCACTCGGCCGTTGCAAAGTGGGGAATAGTGGTGTCGGTGTGCTGCAGCCAGGTGTAACCCACCAGCCAGGCGTTGATCACCAGATAGGGCAACCCATAGACGGCGAGCACCCGGGCCAGGGAGGTGTGATGCGCGGCCAGAGCAAGGGCCAGCAACATCAGCACCAGGCCGAGATTGGAGTGCAGCATCCCGCGGCGGCTGGAGTCGGGGAAAAGGAGCCGGCGGCCGTTGCGGAACGGGGCACCGTGCCAGAAGTGAGAGGTGGGGGCGCCATGGTCCTCGCCACCGGCCACGCCGAATAGGAGATAAAGCGGCCAGCCCAGGAGCAGGTGGGTGACCAGGGAGAACACCCCGTAGACCATGGGGCCCAAGCCAGTAGCCCATCGCTGCACCACCTGGCCAACGGCTGAGCCAGCGCGAGGGGGCACATGGGTTTCGCCACCCTCGAGGTGGTTGCAGTTGGCATGGTGCACCGCATGGCTGCGCTGCCAGCTGAAGTAAGGCACCAAAAGCAGGCTGTGCAGCACGAATCCCACCGCTGCCTCCAGCTGTCGGTTGGGGTGAAAGGCCTGGTGGCCACACTCGTGGGCAATCACCCAGCAGCCACCGGCCACGGTGCCGGTGACCAGGGCGTAGAGCAGCCAGAGCGGGGCCGCGTTCGGCTGAAGAGGAAGCTGGGTGCCAACCGCGTAGGCCAGCAGAGAGAAGCCGAGGGAGAAGGCGAGGCTGCCCCAGGCCTTGGTGGTGTCGATCTTGAGCAGCTCAGGTGGCAGGCAGGCCAGCAGCTCGGCTTTGGACGGATAACCGGGCTCTTGCAGGGAAACCGTCTCCAGAGGACGGGCGGGACTCAATGCGAGTGGGAAGGGCTTGGGGGAGGTGGAACGAATCAAGGAAGCTGACGCACAACAGGAGAGAACGGGCCAAGGGCGCCAGAAGCGGCGCGACCCTAACCAGATCGCCCTGGCCAGACGGCGGGAGCAGGAGAATGCCGCTGGTGTTCCGCGGCGCTGCAATGACCGGCAACCTCCAGGCCATTGGCTTCATGATCAGCTGGGTGCTGGGTTGGGGGATCGGTGGTTCGCTGATCGATGCCGGCTTCATCCATGCCGGGGTGTACTCGATCGAGACCAACCAGCTGGGCACCCTGGCAACCTTCACGGTCTGGACGCTGCTGTGGGGAGGGCTGGGCTTTCGCCTCTACCAGCGCTTCACCGGCTCAGGCCAGGACCGCTGAGCTCCAGCTCAGCCAGAGAGCGCAGACAGCGCACCTCCTCGGGGTAATGCTCCCGCCCGAGGCCGTCGGGGAGCAGCACGTGCACCAGGGCACCCGCCGCCAGAGCCGCCTGGGCGCCGGCGATGGAATCCTCGAAGGCCCAGCAGGCGCTAGCGGCCACCCCCAGCCGGCGGGCCGCCAGCAGAAAGATGTCAGGGGCTGGCTTGCCGGCCGCCAGCTCGGGATCGTCACCGCAGACGATCAGCTCGATCAGCTCCAGCCAGGGGTGGGGAGCGCACTTGATCCCCACCGAGTCGTGGCTGCTACTGGTGGCCAGGGCCATGGGGATCGCCAGCTCCTGGCAGCGCCGCACCAGCTCAGGCGCCCCGGGCATCGCCCTTGCTCCGGGCAGGAGCTGCCTGGCGATCGGCTGCTGCACCGCCAGCAACTGCTCACTGGTGGGGGGCTGACGGCCAGCCGCCCCAATCCAGCCAATCACGCGGCTGGCGTTGTCGAGCCGCCGGCGCCCGCGCAGCGCCAGCAGCTGCTGATCACTGAGCTCGAGGCCGAACTCCCGGGCCGCCTGCCGCCAGGCACGGCCATGCAGAGGCTCAGTGTCCAGCAACAGACCATCGAGGTCGAACAGACAGGCCGCAGGACGGGACATTGCCGCATCCTCTCAGCCGGAGGCAACGCCTCACGCCTAGGGTTGGAATCAGAGGAATTGGACACCGTCTGCATGTCGTGCCTGAAGGGTCATCCATGCTGATCAGTAGCGGCCCATGGGCACAGTCCAGTTCCCTGAACCTGCGATGAGTTCCTATCCCGTTCCAGAGGACGAGGCTGAGCGTCAAGATGAGCTGGATTCGTTCCACATTCTCGACTCAGAGCCAGACGAGGACTTTGATCGCATTACCCGGATCGCGAGCCAGATGCTGGGAATGCCGATAGCACTGGTCTCCCTCGTCGATCACAATCGCCAGTGGTTTCTCTCCCGTGTGGGTCTGCAGGCGAGTGAAACGGCACGGGAGGTTGCTTTCTGTGCTCACACCATCTGTTCCGATAAAGTGATGGTCGTCAGTGATGCCCAGGCTGATGATCGCTTCCGGGACAATCCTCTGGTCAAAGGGGATCCCCACATTCGCTTTTACGCAGGGGCTCCGCTGCGCACCCGGGAAGGACATGCTCTCGGGACGCTCTGTGTGATCGGTCCAGAGCCCAGGCGCCTCCAGGAGCATGAGCGCCAGTTGCTCGAGGAACTCGCCGGCATGGTGATCCACACCCTTGAATCACGGCGCGACCGTTATCTCTGCCCTCTAACTGGGCTCCACAACCGACGGCCCTTCTTCGAATCTGGCCAGCGGGAGTTTCAACAGTCACTCCTCCACCAGGAGCCTCTCACGCTTCTGCTGATCGGGCTTGATGACTTCACCAACCTGAACGAGCGTTTCGCTGATGGCCAAGGGGATCGGCTGATTCAGGACGTTGCAGTCGCTATCCGGTCGGAACTCGGGAACGGTGATCTTGCTGCTCGGGTGGCAAGTGCGGAGTTTGCAGTGATGCTCTACAGACAGGACGTCCAGGCCGCCTTGGCGGTTGCGGAGCGGATCCGCTGCCAAATCGCACAGCAGGGGGTGATCGTGGATGGTTCACGTCACGTTCTGAGCATCAGTGCCGGGGTCTCAAGCCGGGATGCGCAGGACATTGGATTCACCGATCTGTACCAGCGTGCCGATACGGCACTGAGGCAAGCCTGGATGTCGGGACGCAATCGGACGGTCGCGAACGATCTATCCGATCTTGATCGCTGCGTGGGCCCGCAACAGGACTGAACGGAGCCGTTCGGCCTGGATTGGCTTGCTGACAAAGTCGTTCATACCACTATTCAAAGCTGTCTCACGATCGCTTTCCCGTACATTGGCGGTAATCGCCACGATCCACGGACGAAGTTCGTTACCGCGAATGGCACGGATTCTGCGTGTAGCCTCCAGCCCATCAAGTTTCGGCATGCGCAGATCCATCAAGATGAGATCAGGGTCGAGGCTCCGCTGCTGGTTAATGGCATCCTCTCCGTCAAAGGCCACACTCACGCCATAGCCAAGGCGGCTCAGCATCAGCTCGCAGACGCGTACATTCACGGGATTATCATCTGCCAGCAAAATACGTAGGGGGTGAAAGGCCGCAAAATCGTCGGTGCTTTCAGAGGGCGTAACGGCAGGCGCCAAAGAGCTGGATTCAGGCTCGGACGAAGGCTCTACAGGGATCATGACCTGGAACGTCGAGCCTTTGCCGAGCTCGCTCTCCACATGAATAGTGCCTCCCAGAGACGTAACCAGTCCGCGGGAGATGGCCAGACCCAGGCCCAGGCCACTATGGACACTGGTACTGGAGGAGTCGCCCATTATGAATGGCTGGAAGAGGTTCTGGATCTGGCACGCGCTGAGACCGGGGCCCGAATCCCGGACCGTGAAGACTAGGTGAAACTTCCCGTCCGGGTAGGGAGCCTGGGGCGAAACTGACACGCTCACATCTCCACTGGAGGTGAACTTGATCGCGTTACCAACCAGATTGATGAGAATCTGCCGGAGGTGGAATTGGTCGGTAAGCACAGTATCAGGTACTTCGGCAGACAAATCAAATGAAAGCCGCAATGATTTCGACTCAGCCAACGACGCGAACAGATCTACGACCTCCTGAACCAATTGCCAGATACGAACAGGGGTGTGGTCCACGACAATTGAACCACTTTCAAGAGCAGCGAAGTCAAGAAGCTGGTTGAGCGAGAGCAGCAGGGACTCACCAGCATTCTTCACAGTTCGCAGGCACTGGATCTGCTCGGAAGTTAGATTGGTTGATAACAGGATGTTGGTGAGCCCAATCACACCATTGAGCGGCGTACGAATCTCATGGCCCATCGTCGTGAAAAAAGTGCTCTTGGCGCGGCTGGCTGCTTCTGAATCTGCGGCCGCACGTTGGGCCAGATCACTGGCTCGAAGAATCTGCTCGATCGCTTGGCCTCGTAATCGCTGGGAGCGCCACACGAGACTGGCGACGAGAGTGGAGAGAAGGCCAGTCCCAGCCAGAGACAGCCCAAGGCTCAGACGCAGCGGGAAAAGCTGGCGGCTGAGTGAGGCAAGGGATAGATCAACTCCAACCAGACCAATGGTCTTGCCATCTGCGCCACGAATGGGCGCGAAGCTGCTCAGAAATGATCCCCATTCATCGGTATAGGGAGTTTCACTAACAGCGACACGACCTGTTCGAGCGGCCAGAAACGCAGCAGGCGGAGCATCAACGTAGCGCTGGCCAGTGGATGCAACGACGGTCTCGTCGCCATGATTCTTGATGTAGTATGAGCTATCCAGAACGAAATGAAGATCTTTTTGCCGCATCCTGAGAGTATAAGCATAAAAGATATCGGGCACTGACTTACGCAATCGAAGCAGTGGTTCCGAGGCTTGGCGGTAGGCCATGCTGCCCGTCTGACTGGATGCCGCGATCGTGGAATGCAGATCAGGATTTATCTCTGACGCCGTGATCACTGCCACATCCCTTAGGCGATCCCTGATTGTGCTCAGCAACAGATCATGGGCTGCCCGATAGGTGAAGATCAGGGCCGTACTGGAGATCGCGAAGACGGCTATTCCAATGACACCCGCATCACGAATTGGCTTGCCAAAGGACATACCCACCGCCTTGCTCATCTGGTCTCCCCGGGGCGGTTCATCTCGGCCCATGCTGTAGCTGTGATAACTCGACCATCTCGGTTGTCCCATCAATAAACGCTAGCCTCAGTCGGGGACAATTCCGCAAGACGAAGATCGATAGTGGTCATGTGAGACCATCATCCTGCCTGCGGCGGTAGTCCCGAAAACGGCTGAGTGCGGCAGAGAGGTCGTCATGACGAAGCGGCTTTGCAAGAAAGTCGTTCATCCCAGCAGCCTCACAATCCTGACGATGAGAGCTGTAAGAATATGCTGTCAAAGCGATAATATATACTTCAAGGAAGCCATCAGAACGCAGCAGCCGTGTCGCCGCCAGCCCGTCGAGCTTAGGCATTTCGACGTCCATAAAGACCAGATCGATTCCTCCGCACTCAATCCGATCAAGGGCCGCCTGGCCATCTCCCACCACCTCCGCCTTGAGGCCCAACCTGGCCAGCATCAACTCCAGAACCCGTTGATTCACACGGCTGTCATCAGCAACGAGAATCTGAATATTGTCTGCGACAGCCGCCTCACGATCAGCGCCGGAGTCCACTAGGGGCACTGCCTGGGCAGGCTCCTGGGTTAACCCGAAGGGGAGATGGACCGAGAAGCAACTGCCCTGGCCGACTCTCGATTCCACGGAGATCTCGCCACCCATCAGGTGACTGAGACGATGGCAGATCGCCAGTCCTAGACCTGCACTCTGAGTGGTCTGCGAAGGATCGGAATATCTGGTGAATTCCTCGAAGATTGTTGGGAGAACATCGACGGGTATGCCGATACCTGTGTCGACAACACGAAAGTGCAACGTCACGTTGTTCCCATCCCCCACCACAGGCTCGACCGAGAGACAGATCGACCCTTCGTTTGTATATTTGCAGGCATTGCCCAACAGATTGAAGAGAATCTGTCGTAGCTTCAGGTCATCACCATTCAGCCATTTCGGCACGCCCGCAGGAACATACACCTCCATTTTGAGATTCCTGGCAGTAGCCTGGTTCTGAAAAAGAATCTTGCAGTCGTCGAGCAAAGCAAGAAGGTTGAATGCTCTGACATTCAGATGAATACGGCCAGTCTCGATCTGTGATATGTCAAGTATGTCGTTGATGACGCTGAGGAGATGCTCACCGCTGCTTTGAATCGTGCTAACCATCTCCCTCTGTCTGGGCTCCAATGGGCTGTCTAGTAACAGCTCAGTCATCCCGATCACCGCATTCATGGGTGTTCGGATCTCATGGCTCATACTTGCCAGAAATCTGGTTTTAGACTGGTTGGCAGCCATTGCCTGGTCACGTGCCTGCTTGAGCTCGTCTGTACGCTGATCCACTTTCAGCTCGAGCTGATCGCGAGCCTCGGTCAAGGCGTCCTGCGACTGAACGATCTCGCTCTGATCGCGGAAGGTAAAGACCAGAGATGGCTTGCCTGGCACATTGACCATCGCCCAGGACACTGCGACGACCCGCCGCGGAGGCAGAGGGGACAGGTCCCAGGTAGCCTTTCCTGGCCCGCTTCTGGCCCAGAACAACAGACAGTCTGACGTTTCGGGACGGCCGGCTTGGTAACGCGTAGGTAGAAGCCGTGGCAGAGAGACACCAAGACACTGCAAACGAGATCGTCCAACGAATCGATCAAAGGACGCATTCGTCCATTCAACAATTCCTTCGAGATCAGTGAAGGCAAGGGCTTCGTCGACGGCGCCGAGTGCCGCCTCCAACCTGCCTAGGGTGGTCCGCAGCTGGGTGACGAGCTTCAGATCGTCCATCCACAGGTCACGACAGAGGGCGCAGCGTTGCTGCGAAAACCCAGCTGTCACCACTGCGTTCAGCAACAATGAAATGCTCGGAGTTGATTTCTCTCTGATCTTTGCAGATTGTCATCAGTTCAAGCGGATGATTGAGAATCTGGGATTCACCAAAAATACGAAATCGAGAGAACCCCAGATGGTGGGCGTCCTTAAAGGAATCCGGAAGGATCATGGATAGCGACTGGCCTCTCAGGTCAGCCAACGTCCAACCGTAGACAGACTCGAACAACCCGTTGATCTCTACGATCAACCCTTCCTTGTCTGCGGCGACAAAGGGCAACGATCTCTGACGAAGCTCTTCAATCGTGACCATACACGTCATCCACTAACCACCAACCTAGCGAAGGGCTGGGGGTCGGCAATGCCATGTCCATCACGTCGGCTCAGCCCGCACGACCAGCAACCCTCTCCAAACTCATGGATTCAGCGATGTGCGTGCCCATACCAGGTGGTAAGATCACAGAATTTGTAAGCACACTAAATGGATGATCTCTACATCCTTAGGCCCAGAGGTTTCATTGACGCCCAGAACGGAGGAGACTTGAGGGCCCAGATTTGTTCCGTTCTTGCCGAGAAGCCCAAGGACTTTCTGATTGATTGTCAGGATGTCGAATTCATGGACAGCAGCGGGTTCGGCGCCCTGGTGTCGACGCTTAAGCGAGTAAGAGAACATGGAAGGCAGCTATACCTGTGCAGCCTCAACAGCCAGTTACGGCTAGTTCTTGAACTCACCGGTACCGACCGGGTTTTCACCATCTTTCCCAGCAGCCATGAATGTTTTACGATTATCTCAGAGCGATCGTCCAAAGCCTAAATACACAGGCACCATTAGCTGATTCATGGGAAAATTGCTCGGATCACCGAGTAGTCGTCAGTGAAACGAGCATTAGCATTGATAGTTTTTATGCGTGCCAACAGACGATCCAGACCATCTTCGGCACGGAGAAGTTCTCGGCAGTCCTCAACCACATCCACGAATTCAGGCAGTGACCACATCGGTGCATCCTGCCTTGCCACTTCATAAAGCCCATCGCTGTAGACCAACAGGCAGGCTCCATGATCCACAGCATGGCTCTCCGTGATGTAGATCGAGTCTTCGAACAGGCCAACGGCCATGCCCTGTCCCTTCAGCCAGCTGGTAGGAGTGCATCCATCTTCCGACCAGATCAGAGCAGGGGGATGGCCCGCACTGGCGAACCGAAGTGTCCGGGAAGAGGATTGATACACTCCGTACCACATGGTCAGATAGCGCCCCTGCTGACGCTCCATCTGAAATCCAGAATTCAGGGCTTTAAGAACCTCTGCCGGATCATGAAGATCAACGCTCAGCGAGCGGGAACGTAGCTGGTTATGAAGTGAGATCGAAGGGAATGCCGCCGCAAGGCCATGGCCGGAAGCGTCGGCAAGATAAATCACGAAGTGATCATCGTCCAACCAGAAGTAGTCGAACGAATCTCCACCCAGCTCATGGGAAGGAACGAAACGCGAATCGACCACCACCGTGCCTCTGACTTCCACCGGCAGAAGGGTCCGCACATAACAGGCCGCCTCCGCCAACTCCTGATCCATTCGCTCCTTCTGCCTGCGAAGCTCTTCGGCCAGAAGCTTCAGGCGTTCATTGGCCTGGTTCAGTCGAATGCCGGAGCGGACACGTGCCAGTAGCTCGTCGGGATCGACCGGCTTGCTGAGAAAATCATCTGCTCCGCAATCCAGCCCAATCACGCGATCCTCCACCCGGGATCGTGACGTCAGCAGAATGAAATGGGTCGCCTCAAGAGCAGGATCCTCCTTGATTGCCCGGCAGACTTCCAGACCATCCATGCCATCCATCAGCCAATCGCAGAGAATCAGGTTGGGAGGGCTCTGACGCGCCTGCTCCAGAGCACTTTCACCTGAATGGGCAATCAGGACCTGGTAGCCCTGTCCCTTGAGACGGGCCTCAAGGATGCGGGGATGGATGCGATCGTCATCCACGAGCAGGATCGTGATCAGGGTGGAACACAGGTCCATGGCAGATAGCGGAGCGATACGCAAATGAATCAGGAATCAGGACTCCAAGGGGCGTCGACTACGCAGGGCTTCGCTCACCCTGCCGGCCTCAACGAGCAAGCGATCGACCGTCTCCTGGGGCCAGTGGAAAGGA
The DNA here is from genome assembly GCF_024345995.1 of Synechococcus sp. Cruz-7E5. Taxonomy (GTDB): domain Bacteria; phylum Cyanobacteriota; class Cyanobacteriia; order PCC-6307; family Cyanobiaceae; genus Regnicoccus_A. The sequence continues at coordinate 288,108 of NZ_JAGQCE010000002.1, read as the reverse complement.
TCGGATCGCAGAGATTCCTCAACCTCTCCACAGTGTGAGGCCAACAGCTGCGCACCGAGGCTGGCACTGGGAGACCGCAGGGCATGGGCTGCCGTGATCATCCCCTGCGAATCCTGGAGCTGATGGGCCATCACGATCAAGGAAACCAGTCGCATGGCATCCTGCATGTACAGATCGATCAGCTCTCTGAGCACTTCATCCCCATCCGCTCCTAGAACCTGCTGGAGCTCCTGCCAGGCGGCCTCATCGATCGGATCGGCACCGTCCCCGAAAATGGCCTGGCTTGACTGAGGACTCCCACTCATCGGCTCACCATCAAGGATCGTCTGATTCTGGCGGGGTTGATAGTGCTCCAGGGCATGGACCAAGTCAGATGGAACGATCGGTTTGCCGAGAAAATCATCCATGCCGGCACTCTGACAACTCTTCCGGTCCTCAGGGCTGACATGGGCGGTCATGGCGATGATCCAGGGTTGCACCACCGGCAGGGGCAACCTGCGGATGGCCCTCGTTGCCTCGTAGCCGTCGAGTCCGGGCATCTGAACGTCCATGAAGAGCACGTCGAAGGGGTGCTCCTGAACGGCCCGCACCGCCTCAGCACCTGAAGGAACAGCGTCGGCCCGGTAGCCGAGGCGATCCAGCAACTTGAGCGCCAGCTTGCGGTTCACTGGAATGTCATCAACCACAAGGATTCGCAGTGGAAGGCGGTCGGCCAGACGGCTAACACTGTCTACAGAGGCGGACCAGGGGGGAAGAGGAGGCTTCAGCGCAGAGGAAGGGACGCTCGCCTTCACCGGATCTGACGGGCCTTGAAGCTGACGTACGAGGGCAGAGCAGAGCTGATCGAACCTCACGGGCTTGCCGATCACCACAGGGATTCTGTCGGGGAAAAGCCCCGGCTCCAGCTCCTCATGTCTGTAGGCCAGGACGATCCAGGGATACCGGCTCAGGAGCGGCAGCTGCCAGAGGTGCGGGTGATTCGAAGCATGGGCAGCAGCAAGTAACCGAGCATCAATGACAACCACCACACGGCTCAACCGATCAAGACTTGGAAGTTGGGCCCACCAGCCATCCTGAGAAGCATCAGGGGCAGTCACGTCAAAGCCCAGTTGACCCAGCTGCCGGGCCAAGACCTGACGCAGACTGGCATTGGGGATCAGGAGCAAGATCGACGCAGCCGAGAAGGGGAACGAGACGGTGCCATCAACCCCGACAGGGACTGCAGGTGCGGCAGGGTCCAGTCGCAGCAACAGGTTGAAGGTGAACGCGCTGCCTTCTCCTTCGGCGCTGGCCACCTCGATCGTGCCCCCCATCAGTTCGCACAACCGTCGGGTGATGGCCAGACCGAGCCCCGTCCCGCCAAAGCGTCGAGCCATCGACGGGTCGGCCTGGCGAAAGGGTTCGAAAAGCTGGGAGATCAGCTCAGATGGGATCCCGATACCGCTGTCACGGATCTGAATCGTGAATCGGCACCGGGTGGGGAGGCCAGGTTCAGCGTCTAGAACCTCGGCGGAACCCACAACGACGATCTCACCAGCGGAGGTGAACTTGACAGCATTGCTGAGCAGGTTCCAGAGAATCTGACGCAGACGGGTGAGATCACCGATGACCGCGCTGGGGAATCCGGGTTCGAGATCCAGGATCAAATCCAGATCCTTGCCGACCATCCGGGACCCGATCAGATCAAGTGCCTCTTCTATGCAGATGCGAAGATCAAAGTGCTGCTCGTCGAGATGCATCGCCCCCGACTCAATCTTCGAAAAGTCGAGGATGTCATTGATAATAGTCAGGAGTGAGTCCGTGCTGCTGTTGATGATCTCTACATAGTCGCTCTCTACAGGCCCAAGCTGAGATTCCTGGAGGAGACCGGCCATCCCCATGATGGCGTTCATCGGAGTTCTGATCTCATGGCTCATCGTGGCCAGGAAGGTATCCTTGGCGGAGTTGGCATCCTCAGCCGCCCGCTTGGCAGCTTCCAGCTCCTCATTAAGCGCGGACAGGCGCTGGGTGCTTTGCCGCAACTCGCGACGCTGTGAAATTAGAACTTCATTCAGCTTCTGGCTCTCTTCAAGAGCAACATTCCGAGCCTGTAACAGAAAGAGATAGTCAACGAGAGAATCCTGAAAAGGAAAGTCGTTGATCTTCAGACCTAAGGAGCTGAGATCATCCAGCTTCAGCACCCAGGGGGTCCCCACGACGAGCAGCCGCTCATGTTCAACCAGACAGCAGATCTGACACTTGAGTTGAAGCGCGATCGAGTGCGATTCCAGCATCACCAGCTGATCGGTGGATCGGCGCAGGCCGGCGAAGCTTAAGGGGCCTTCAGGACGCTTCAGCCGAAAGTGTTGTTGCAGCGGATCACCAAGCAGGGACTCTCTCTGCAGAATCCGCTCCAAAACAGATCCTGCCGCAAGAATACGAAGCTCAGCATCGAGTATGAGATAAAAGGGGAATAGCCGGTTGAAATGCTCAACCGATAGCTCAAGTGATGAGGCCATCACCTCGATGCAGGGTCATGAGATACCACCGTCGGAATCAGCCTCTGAATTGGTTTCAGAAGATAGCGGGAGATCAGAATATCGTACATGGAAGAGATCTCTGGCGTCTCCCCGATCCCGGGACGCTGTCTGAACCACCGTGACGGAAGTGCGGAATCTCTTGCCCAGACCATGCAGAAGCCCTATCACCATGGGGGCAAGCCCATAGCGCTTGGAGCGATACTCCAGATCCATCGACTGGTCGGCAGCATGCTCACAGCGGAACGATGGCGGTTGCAACTGCGGAAAGGAAAGCCCTGCCCTGGCATGGAGATTGTCCAGATGATCAAGGAATTCCGGCAATGTCTCACCGGTGCTCTCCAGTAGCTGTTCATAGCCTTCCGAAGCGGTATAGGTAATCCAGTACTCCCCAAAGGCCTGCATGATCTGGTCGCCGGATAAGCCAAGCTCTTCTGAGGCAGCGGCAACCAGTCGATGCGTCACATCGTCGGGATAGGCCTGGAAAGTGGAGAAAAAATCCAGGTCTTCCAGATCTGCCTTCTCCTTGATCCGTCTCCAGACATCGTCTCCATGATGCGAGGTGACCATCTGCTGGATGGCACGGTTGACAAGCCCGTACATGAGGAAAACTCGCTGCAATCAAAAATCTAGCCAAGCCAGCCAGTTCAGGTGAACACAGCGCCTGAAGCCTTCATCTCCAACCACGCGGGCCACTCCATCGCCCAGCCGAGACTCCAGCTGAGAGGCCAAGGCATTTCAAGTGGAGGGCAGATGGAGCTGGGCTCCCCCAGAGCCAAGCGGCAATGGGGCCTTGGGCTCCTGTAAGGCCAACCCCATCATGATCATTCCTGGCCAATAGAGATAGACCAGAATTTCGAGGTTTTCACCAAAGGTATAGAGAAGAAGAATCACGATCATGCTGAGGCCCACCGAACCCAACTTATAGCGGGGATTGGAAGCTCGTAGGATCAGGGTGATGATCGTGGCTGCCATTGGCACGATCAGGGCCAACATGCCAACAAGCCCCTTCACAAACAGCAGCCCAGCCCAGGTGTGGTGAGACCCGATCGGCATAAACTCAACCAGGTGTGGGCCGGATTCCACGATGCCATGCCCCCAGATGGGTGCCTCCTCCTCCCAACGGCGAAAAGCGATGCGCTTGAGAGCAAAGCGCACCCGAGTTGAGTCGGCACGTGCGCCCTTGAAATCTTCCCAGAAGTTGCTGGCCGCCGTCAGCAGCATTGGCGCAAAGATGCCACCCAGATAGGAGACAAACCCAAGGCAAATCAGTGTAAGTGGGCGGCGAATCCTGGCAATCACGGTGACAACCAGAGGGATGAGGACAATACAGACTTGAGCCAGTCGCGACTTGCAAACAAAGCACATCACGATGGAGCCCGCTAAGCCAATAAGCTTCCAGTTCCGATCCCTTTCCTGCAGGCAAAGCATGAAGTTCACGTTGCCCACAAAGCCGAGGGCAGGCCCCCAAGGAGTGAACAGACGCCAGCGCAGATCTCCAGTCGTGTGATCAATCTCATAAAGTGGAACATCAAAGAAAGAATCACCCGGGCCGCCGATAGCTCGCAAAGGCGAAACATAAAGAATCTCAGGCAGATGAAGATATGGCGTAACAAGAAGAACTGGAACAACGATGAGGGTGTGGAGTCCCACAATGCAGACAGCCCTGCTTATGATGCCGCTACGAATCTTCAGGCAACCTGCCAAGGGATAGAGGGCCAGACCCGCCCAACCCTTGGCCCAGCCAATCGACGACTTAATGATCATCCCTGTGCCGAGATTAAAATCCACATGGCCTGCAATCAGGGCAACCTCCATCAGAAGCATGCCCACAATCCAAAGCCAGATGACAGGTGAAATCACGATTGGATCAAACTCATCCGGATGGTCAGTTCTCGCCAGGATCATCACGATCAGGCATCCCAGCAGCAACCAGCCCAGAACAGAGCCCACCACATAGAGCCCACCGAACAGCCAGACAAAATAGGTACTTATAATCGACCACCACACCAAACGCTCCGGCCAGTTTTCAGGCTGGAGATCGGAAGGTTCTCGCCGCATTTTCCAGAACTTGATCCCCATCGCCGACTGCGCCGCCTAGGTGGAGATCATGTTGGCGATCCGCTTAATCCAGGGCTTGCGGATCCAGAGAATCCACAGTCCTGCTGTGGTGAGGATCGATCCGATAGCAGAACCGGCCAGCACGAGGCCCCTCTTGGGGAAGGTGGCCCTCTCAGCCAGACTCGGCTCCACAGCAATCTGCACAAGCGGAAAGGCAGCGAACAGATCTCCCTGGCCAAGATCCAGCTTCGCGAGGGTGGAAGCGAACACAGCCTGGGCGATCTGCTCGTCCCGCTGGAGGCTCTCCAGAGTTGACTGCCGCTGGGACATCCAGCGCAGCCGATCCTCAAGGGAGGCGATCTGCTGATCCAGCTTGCGCACCTTAGCGGCAGCGCCGGAAGCCGTGGACTGATCCGTCACCAGGGACTGGAAAAGAGCGTCGCGACCAGAGCCACTGGAGCCGAGGGCAAGGCGAGTGAGGATGCTGGCCAGAGGTGGACGGCCGAGCAGCTGACTGGCACGACTCTGCAGGGCTTGCTGGGCTGCCTGCTGACGCTTCACCTCCTTACGGATGCGAGGGTTGTTGGGACCGAACTTTGAGCTTTCAACCTTGAGGATTGCAGTGGCCTCGCTGTAGTCTTTAAGATTCTGCTGGAAGATCTGATCCACCTGTAGCTTGAAGGCATCGGCCGCCTCAGCAGCTGTGATACCAAGGCTGCTGCTTAGCTTCTGCACCTTCCCATCGGCCTGGGCCTGTTGGGAGGCGAACTGAGCACGATCTCGACGGAGTTGCTCGATGTTCGTGGAGAGAGCCTCCACTTGCTCGATCGAATTGATTCCGGATTTGAGCTTGTAGGCCGAAACCTTTCTCTGAGCGGCAGCCAGCTTGGCCTGAGTATCACGAAGAATGGTCTGGGTGGGAACTTCCCTCTGTTGGATCTCACTAGCACGGAGCTCGTTGAGCCGCTGCCGTAGGGCATCGTAGAGGGCATAGGACTTACGGCGGGCCTCTTCTGGCGCTGGACCAGTGACCTCAATTTGCATGATTGTAGTGTTATCAATGTTTTTTATTCGAGGCTCATCAAATTTTTTAAACGGAAGTTGGGCATTTTTAGCCGCCTGACGAATCACCTGCTCACTGGTAAAGATATATTCATAGTTGGCACGTGGATCAAAACTGGAACTGGCACCACCGGATGATCCGCTGGAGGCGGATGCCTGACCAATCTCAGGAAGGTTCAAACTCACTGCATTGATGTTGCCAGGTAGGATCAGCGCCCAGGAGCTTGTATAAACTGGTTTAGCCGTCGCCAGAAAGAGAAGGCTCGAACCCCAGATCAATCCATTCGTCGCTCCACTCACCATGAAATAGCGGCTCCAGCGGAGTTTGTCCGTTCTACTCAGGGAACTCCACCATGCCTTTGGATGGGCAAGTCTCGGCAGAGGGATATTCTGAAATTGGTCAGTCAACAGGCGTGCGCCTTTGGCAATCGGCACAGACAATGGCGAAATCAATGTGCGGGCACGATCACGCAATGTGGGCTGGAACTTCACTGGGCCCTCAGGGTGTGAAGCGGTCGTAGAGGAGAACCCCTGGGCCTATGATCTCCGAGAATATTCTGAGAACGTCTCTGACGTTGGTCACAGCAGAATCATAACAAGCTACCGCATCATTCGGCATGAGATAGGGATTGTTCTCGCTGCTGCTGGAGCGTCGCAGCAGTTGCTCCACGCCCTTGTCGAGGGTGGTGGTCTTGCCGGTGGTGGCATCCACCCTCACCAACACGGCACGGCGATAGGCATTGGTGATCACTGTGCCACCAGCGCAGTTGCCCGAAACTACAGCATGGGAGAAGCGGGATCCATAGGGGAAGGAGGTGGCATCCCTGCCAATTGCAGAGGTGGCATTGCTGGTAGCCGGTACGGTGAGATTGGAAATGTAGATTTTCACCCCCACAGGTGTGATCTGGGAAGGTCGAATGATCAGAGGATTGACCTGGCCGGTATCGGGCACGATGACCCGATCGCCAGCAACAAGAGGAATATCCTTGAAGGGCTCACCGGTAAAGGCCCCACTAAGATCAACCACTAGTCGCTCCTGGTTTCGGATCATCTCAACCGCCGTCACATCAGCTGTAGGTAGCAAGCCGCCTGCAGAACGGATCGCGGCTGAGAGAAAGCGATTGAAGGCGCCCTGACCGCCTTGGGCCACAGGCGCAAGGGTCTGTTCTGCGGGGGTCCATTCATTGATCAACACTCGACCAGGCGCGAAGGTTGACCCGCTGACAAATACCTCCACTGGAGCCCACTGGATCACGTTGACACTGACTTTGAGATAGGAGGGCTGAAAATAACCACCCTTTACCAGTGCCTGATAGATACGATCTTGTAGCTGATAGGGCTCGAGTCCAGTAACCGGAATCCCGCGAATGTAGGGTAGCTCTAGCTCCCCATTCAGATTTACCTCAAATATCCCGCTGAATTCTTCACCCTCCGGAATTGTGACCTTCACCCGATCGCCAGGCGAAAGGGGGAGAGCCTTCACACCAGCCGCTGGAAGGAACAGAATCAAGAGCAGCAGCAAGCTGTTGATCAGACCTCTCGACATGCGAGCGATCTGCCAGGCATGAATGCCAGTTTGCGGGGTCTTCGGCACACGTCTCGATTGAGGAATCTGCACGATGCCTCGTAGTTTCATACCCTAGCGCAGCCTGCAATGGTTCACCATGCTAGCCACACGATTGAATCAGTTCCCCTTCGAAGTGAGATGGCCGTGCAGGCACGGCTTAGCAATTCGGCTCTGATGCCTAGGGATCTAGGATCTATGTCTTGGGCGCCACCGCTTCAGCCGATATTGATCCACTCATTGAGCACGCTCAATTCACGCTGCTTTGGGACGAAGCTGCTTTGGGACGAATTGAACAGCCATGAGTGGCCTCACCCAATTTGGGCATGTGGCTCGGCTTCGCCAAGCTGACTGCCCACCATGGATCGTCACATCGTCCGGAGCCTAAACCGACTCCTCAAGGTGGATGACAATATTCCCGATACTCACTTGGCGACAAGTCTCAAGCCACAGACGCACAGGTCCTAGAGAGTGAGAAAATCCCCAAGTACGTTGATATCATCTGCCATCACCGTGATGCCACCGGCTAACATAAGGGTCGACATCGCCAGTTGACCGGGCTCAACAGCAAGAAAATCAGCATGCTTCGACATGTCCCAGACAAATTTGCCCATCTTGAGGACATCGGATGCAATTAGAGTTAGCAGGATTACCTAGTGCCGCTATGCTCAGATTGAACCCAGCCTCAAAGGCTCAAGGACCACACCCCGCTTGATCTTCCGGCTTTGATCTGAGCCTCTCTTTCTCCATTGCCATACATGATGAAACAGCACTTTATCTACACCGAAGCCAGAAGTGGCAGCAACTTCTTGGTAGACTTATTCAACCAACACCCCCACTTGGTAAACTATGGAGAGGTGCTCGGAGACTGGACAAAGCCCCACAAGATATTTCGGGCACTCACCAGAAGAAGACCAAGCAAAGCCTATCTTAACTTCATATACTCAAGTCGTTTATTCTTTTACTTTTCTCAGTTATACTACGCCTACCAGAACCTCCTACGACATAAGCCAATTCAATTCAAACGATACTCTCAGATCCGCTCCGTTGGCGTCAAGGACTTCCACCACACCATGCTGAAGTATCATTTGCTGGATTTTTTCCGGGATCACCCCGACCTTCACATCATTTACCTTTATCGCGAGAATCACCTCAAGCAGCACATATCTCTGGAGCTGATGCGAAAAACCCGAATTGTATCCTCGGAAATGACTCAGGATGGAAAGTTAGTTACACAAACGCGGCAATCAAGAATTCGAGTCGATCTTCCAGAAATTCTTGAAATGCTGACCAACGCCGAAAAGGAGGTCATGCAGCAACAAGAGATTCTAAGTCACGTAGATACTGACCACCTATTGAGCATTTCCTATGAGGAACTGTTTTCCTCTCCAGAGTCTCAAGCACATTTCCGGCAACAAGCTTTTGAGTTCTTAGGCGTTGAAGCGATTCCCATCACTAGTCGTCAGCGCAAGCTCTCCTCCGATAATTTGCAAGATTTGGTTGAGAACTATGATGAGTTACACCAAGAATTAACTCACACTCCTTATGCCAAGTTCTTAAGCTAATTCTCCAACTATTCATGATTTAGATTCTTCCGTAAATTCAATGCCGTTCAGTTGGATCAAGGGAAAGCTAAAGGCTGCCGATAGCCCATTTTTACGCAATGTGGGCTGGCTGGGAGGGTCAACGGCGTTGATTCGCATTTCTCGCCTCTTAGCCACTATCATTCTAGCTCGGTTTCTGACCAAATCAGACTACGGCTTGGCAGCCTTGGTGATCACAATAAATGAATTCATTTTGGTTTTTACTCGCAACGGAGTGGGAACTAAACTGATTCAGGCTGATGCGGATCATGTGGATATCTTATCGCGGGAAGCCTATTGGCTGAATTGGCTATTTTTTATAGGGTTGTTCTTAGCCCAGATTCTGACGGCATTTGGGGTCAGCTGGATCTATCATGATCAACGGCTAATATTGCCAATTTGCGTACTTGGATTGGTGTTACTGATAATGCCAATCGGGCTGGTGCAAGCAGCATTAATCCAACGAGAAGGTCGCTTCAAAGTCATCGCCCTGGCCCAACTTGCTCAAGTGTCCACCGACAACATCCTTTCAGCCTTGTTTGCGATTGCTGGACTAGGCCTTTGGGCCATCGTGCTGCCGAAAGTATTAGTCGCACCAATATGGCTTTTCTTGATGTTAAAAAACCATTCGTGGAGACCACAAGGAAAGTTGACCTCAAAGCACTGGGGCGAGCTCATGGGTTTTGGCAGCTCAATCCTTGGGGTAGAACTATTGCAAACCCTGCGCAATAACCTCGATTATTTGATAGTAGGTCGCTTTCTCAGTCTTGAATCCCTAGGGGTTTACTATTTTGCCTTCAACGCAGGCGCTGGAATCAGCCTGGGCATTATCAACTCAACCAAAGCATCAATTCTGTCTCATTTAAGTGAGGCACGTGACAACATCAGGCAGTTCAGAAATCGCTATTTCCAGAGCCTTAGAGTGATGGGCTCATTGATCGTGCCTCTTGTCTTAGTGCAGTCCACATTGGCGCCACTTTATGTACCGATTGTCTTTGGAGAAAGATGGACCAGCGCCATACCTATCCTGATTCTGATCTGCCTATCAGTCATTCCCCGTCCCTTTGCTGATTCAGCATCCCAACTGCTCATCGCCATTAACAAGACCAATTGGGATTTGGCCTGGAATATTCTTTTCACCTCTATTTTTGCTGCTGCCCTTTTTATTGGAGTGCAGTGGCAAGCCCTCGGCGTTGCGATCGCCGTATTGGTCAGTCACTGGCTCTGCCTGCCCCTCTTTACGCTTTTTTCCTCTCGCTTTGCCTTCAAGCACCTCGCCCAAACCCAGAGCCCATAACCATTTGCGTTGTCCCTGGCTCCCTGGCGGAGAATTTCTGATGCCGAATCCTTTAATGTTTCGTATTGCGTCCGCGGTTTGCGGAGCACACCACCTCGCGGTTTCGTGAGACCATTTAGGAGTGGGAATCGCGATCTGCACCTGATATCGTCTCTGTTCCCGTACCTGGGTTTTGTTGCCGTGAACCTGGAGTGGAGCGCAGATCCGCGTACGCACACCCAGAGCGAGCAGGCTGACCTTGCGAACGTTCCAACCTGTCCGGTTGTCGCGTTGCTGTGGAGATGGTCCAGGCTGGCCAAGCTGCGCAGCGCAAACCTCATCCTTCCCAGAGCTGAACGGCCTTGCACCGTTCATCAACTGGGATGCTTTATGGCGACTCTGATGCCGCGGCCCACCCTCAATGCACCGACCTGATCATGAGGGTGCTCCATGTTCTTGCTGCCGGAGGCGCAGGAGGGATCTGCGGGATTCGGCCCAGCCTGCAGATGCTTTCTGACTCTCCCCTGGCTGAACGGCACAGCTTTGCAATGGTAGGTCCGGAGGAACTCAACAGCACCCTGTTGGACTGGAATCCAGATCTGCTGGTCTGGCACAGAGCCTGCTCCTGGAAGGGGTTACCGAGCCTGCTGCGCCATCGGGGTCAGAGGCAAATTCTGTTTGAGCACCACTACTGCGCAGGCTTTGAGCGGCACAACGTGCCCTCTACGTTCCGCTTCCGCGCCATGCTGAAACTCTCCTACGCCGCCATGGAACGGGTGGTGGCCGTCTCCCGTGCCCAGCGCAGCTGGATTGAGGAAGCCCAGCTGATACCCCCTTCCAGAACTCGTGTTCTGCTCTCCTCCCGCACGGTCGACGACTTCCTGGTTATTCCCGCACCAGCTCCTGCAGGCGGCAGGCCTCTCACCCTGCTGGCCTACGGCCGGCTCACCCCTCAGAAGGGGTTCGACCGTCTGCTGCTGGCCTTGCGCCACCTGCCCCGGGCCAGGCTGCGACTGCTGCTGGTTGGTAGTGGTCCCCAGCAAAGGGAGCTTGAAGCACTGGCCGCTGCCGACCCGCGGGTCGAACTCGTGGGAGCCAGCAGGGACATCCCCGCCCTTCTTGCCCAGGTCGATGCAGTGGTGATTCCCTCCCGCTGGGAACCCTGGGGGAATGTCTGTCTGGAGGCACGGGCGGCTGGGAGACCAGTGATTGTGAGCGAAGTGGATGGCCTGCCCGAACAGGTGGTGGCTTCGGAGAACGGAGCCGCAGCCCCGCACCATGGACCATGCGGCCTGGTGGTTAACGGTGATTCGGACTCCGCCCTGGCCGCCGCCCTTGAAGCTCTGCTGAGCAGCTCGGACCAGCAGCGCAGGTCCTGGTCCGAGGAGGGTCGAAGCTCCGCGCGGAGCGCCTGGAGTGACTACGTGGACGCCTGGAGCCAGCTGCTGGAGGAAGTCCCGTGAGCTTTACCTGCGTCCATGCCGAGCCCCTGAGCAGAACCGGGAGCGCACGATGGCCGAGTTGCAGCCGACGGAAACCGTGAATGCCCCGGAGCCGCTGATCTCGGTGGTGATGCCGATCTACAACGCCGCGGCCCACCTGAGCGGCACCCTGCAGACGGTGCTGGAGCAGAGCCTGACGGCCTGGGAGCTGATTGCCGTTGACGATGGCTCCACCGACGCCAGTGCCCGGATCGTGGTGGAGCTGGCCGAGCGGGATCCACGACTGCGGCTGCTGCGCCAGCCCAACGCAGGCGTTTCTGTGGCCCGCAACCGTGGAGTGGCCGCCGGCCGTGCCCCGCTGATCGCCTTCCTCGACTCGGACGACCTCTGGCATCCGGACAAACTGCTTTGCCATGTGGAGCGACACCGGAGCGATACCGGGCTGGGGGTCAGCTTTGCGCGGGTGGAGTTTCTCAGCCCCGAAGGAAGGCACACAGGGACCATCGCTTCCCATTCCTGCCGAGCCCTCACCCCCGCGGACTTCCTTTACGAGAACCCCACCATCACCACCTCCAACTGGGTGCTGCGACGGGAGGTGTTCGAGGCGGTGGGCGGCTTCATCCCGGAGATGAGCTATTCGGAGGATCTGGAGTGGCTGCTGCGAGTGGCCTGCCAGGGGAGTTGGCGGATCGAGCTCATCAATCGGGTGCTCACCTACTACCGCACCAGCGATGGAGGGCTCTCGGCCAGACTGGAGCGAATGGAAAGTGGCTGGCTGCGGCTGGTGGAGGAAGCTCGCCGCTATGCGCCGTCTCTGGTGGAGGAGCATTTCGCCAGGGCCCAGGCAACGCATCTGCGTTATCTGGCTCGCCGTTCCCTGCGGTTGAAGATTCCGCCGGAGATGGGCAGCGCGTTCATGGCCCGGTCCCTGCGCTCGGATCCGTGGCTGCTGCTGCGCGAACCACGGCGCACCGGCCTCACGGCGCTCGGGGTCTTCGGCCGTTCCATCCTGGAACCACTGCGACGGCGCCGGACCGGCAGCCATGCCGCCCCGCCTGCCCTTGCTGCCGAACCGCTCGCCGTGCACACTGCCGATTCCTCCACCGAACCCCTGGTGTCGGTGGTCATCCCGCTCTACAACTCGGCCAGCACCGTGGCCGCCAGCCTGGACTCGGTCCTGGCGCAGACCTATCCCAACATCGAGATCCTGGTGGTGGACGACGGTTCAACGGACGATGGGGTGGGACTCTGCCGCCAGTACAACGATGCTCGCCTTCGAATCGTCCAGCAGAAGAATCGGGGCCTGGCGGGTGCTCGGAACACCGGCATCCGACACGCCACCGGGTCGATTCTGGCCTTTCTCGACAGTGACGATCTCTGGCTGCCTGAAAAGGTCGAGCGGCATGTGCAGCACCTGCAGGCCAATCCAGTGGTGGGGGTGAGCTATTCGCGCTCGGCTTTCATCGACGCCGCCGGACGACCGCTGGGCATCTACCAGACCCCACCGCTGGACGGGATCACCCCGGAGCTGATCCTCTGCCGCAATCCGATCAGCAACGGGTCGTGCGTGGTGATGCGTCGGGAGGTGCTCGACGGGATCCGCTTCGAGGCCAACCTCTACGGCAGTCCCGAGAGCTACTGGTTCGACGACAGCTTTCGCCAGTCGGAGGACATCGAATGCTGGCTGCGCATCGCCCTGCTGACCCAGTGGCGGATCGAGGGCATCCCCGAGGCGCTAACCCTCTATCGGGTGAGCAGTGGCGGACTCTCGGCCAACATCGAGAAGCAGTTCGCCAGCTGGCAACGCGTGCTCGACAAGACGGCGCACTACGCCCCGGAGCTGATCCGCCGCCAGGGCGAGAGGGCCTTGGGCTACCAACTGCGCTATCTGGCCCGCCGCTCCATCCGCGAAGGCCAGCCACGCCTCGGAGTGAAGCTTGCCCATCAGGCACTGAACCACTACCCACGCCTGTGGCGCGAGGAACCGATCCGCACCGTGATCACCCTGTCGGCAGCGCATCTCGGGGTACTGCTGCCTCAGAGTCTCTACAGACTTCTGGAGAAGCTGATGATGAAGATCACCGGTCTGATGCAGCGCCTGAAGATGGGGCTCCAGGCCCGTGCACTGTCACCCCTCTCAGGCTCGCTGGCGGAATCAGGAGAGAAGTGAGCTGATGCGTCTGCTGCTCGTGTGCTCCTCCGGTGGTCACTTCAAGGGTCTTCTCCAGCTGCAACCGTTCTGGAGCCAGCACCAGCGCAGCTGGGTGACCTTTGACACGGCTACCACCCGGGCAGCCCTGGAGGGGGAACCCGTGATCTGGGCCCACAGCCCCACCAACCGCAACATTCCCAACCTCATCCGCAACGCCCTGCTCTCCTGGCAGGTGCTGCAGCGACCCAGGCCCGACGTGGTCCTCTCCACAGGTGCCGGGGTGGGCGTTCCCTTCCTGATCCTCGGCAAGCTCCTGGGCTGCCGCACGGTGTTCGTTGAATCGATCACCCGCATCGAGACGCTCAGCCTCTCGGCCCGGCTGGCTCTGCCCTTCCTCGATGTGCTCTACGTGCACTGGCCCCAGCTGCAGATCCGCTACCCACGAGCGGAGCTGATCAGCGCTGCGTCAGAGGTGCAGCCGGCCGGTGCCGGGGAGGACTCCCGATGATCCTGATCACGGTGGGCACAGAAAAGTTTCCCTTCAACCGCCTGATGCGCTGGGTGGATCTGCTTCTTCAGCACGATCTGATCGGCGACGAGGAGGTGGTCGTGCAGTACGGCACCTGCACCTTCCTGCCGGGCGGCGCGAGGGTCTATCGCCTGCTGAAAGAGCAGGACTTCCAGGACCTGGTGCGCCGGGCCCGGCTGGTGATCGCTCACTGCGGCGAGGGCACCGTGTTGCTCCTCGACAACATGGACACTCCGTTCCTGCTGGTACCCCGCAGCCAGCGCTATCAGGAGCACGTCGACGACCATCAGCTGGAACTGGCCCAGGCGCTGGCTTCGATCGGAGTGCCGATCGCCTGGGGACCAGCCGATCTGGTGCGCTTCCTGGCGGAGCCCTCCAAAGTGTCGATCGGCGATCTCTCTGTGGCGGCAGCCCGGGCGGTATGCCATCGGCTGGACCAGCTCTTTCCGGCCGGATCCCCATCGCCAGAACCGCTGTTACCCCCACCCATGACCCGATGACGAGCTCTGGTGTCACGGTGACCTCGCATCGGGGGCTGCTTCTGCTCGGTTTCCCGCGTCGCTTCACCGTCACCGAGGCGGTGCGCTTCCGGCAAGGCCTGGAGGAGCTGTTGCCCCGTTACCCCGACACGAGGCGCATAGTGCTGGATTTCTGCCGCACCGAGCTGATCGACAGCAGCGGCCTGGGCTCCTTGATCCCCAACCTGAAGCTGGCACGCGCCCGGCAAATTCCCCTGGAGGCCTGGAGCGCTGGGGCCCAGGTGAAGCTGGCACTCTCGCTGATGGGCCTGGAGCAGGCGCTGCCGGTGGTGGCCGGCAGCGAGGGGCTGAATCCAGCTCAGGCGGTGAACACCAAGGAGCGGCCCGCCATCACTCACCCCTCGGTGCGATCCCTGCCCAAACGCCTGCTAGACATCGTCGGGGCCCTGGTCGGCCTGGCGATCACGCTGCTGCTGTTTCCCTTCCTCGCCCTGGCGATACGGCTGGACAGCCCCGGGCCGATCCTGTTCGGCCAGGTGCGCCTGGGCTGGATGGGGCGACGGTTCCGGCTCTGGAAACTGCGCTCGATGGTGGTGAACGCCGAAGCGCTGCGCACCTCGGTGCGGAATGAGGCCACTGGCGCATTCTTCAAGAACGCCAACGACCCCCGCATCACCAGGGTGGGGAGGTTCCTGCGCCGCACCAGCCTCGACGAGCTGCCCCAGTTCTGGAACGTGCTGATCGGCGACATGAGCCTGGTGGGGACCCGGCCGCCTACGCCGGATGAGGTGGATCGCTACGCCGTTCCCAATTGGCAGCGTTTGGATGTGCGGCCGGGACTCACCGGTGAATGGCAGGTGAACGGACGCTCCAGGGTGCTCGACTTTGAGGATGTGATCCGGCTCGACCTGCGTTACCAGGAGAACTGGAGTTTCGCCTATGACCTGAGGCTGATTCTCAAGACCCTCGCAGTGATCTTCAGCACACGCTCTGGGGCCTCCTGACGATGTCTGACCAGCTTCCCCATCGTGGCGGCCTGGCCAGTTTCCCCAGCCGGCTGGAAGAAATCCAGGCCCTGCTCGACTGGTTCGAGCTGACCAGCCCTCCCGGCCTGGACCCGATGCTGTGGATCCAGGCCCAGACGGTTCTGGTGGAGGGGTTCACCAACGCCGTGCGCCATGCAAATGCTCACCTGACGAACCCGCCGCCGGTGGAGGTTGCGCTGGATGTCACGCCGGAGCACCTGCAACTCCGGATCCGCGATCACGGCGCACCCTTCGACATCAGTGCCGCCTTGGCCGGGGCGGAAGAGCCTCTGGGAGAGGGGCAGCCCGGTGGCGATCCGCCTACCCCACCGGCGCCGGATGGGGATGGCCTGCCGGCACTGCCCTATCGGGAAGCCCATTGGGGGTTGATCATGCTGGGCAGGCTCCGCCGCGACTTCGGCTGGGCAATCAGCTACGAACGTCTCCCTGGAGGCGGCAACGAACTGGTGCTCCAGCGGGCACTGTCCTGAGCCATCCATACGCCTGGATCAGCCCTGGCCCGCCCTTGACCTGCCGGGCCGGAAGAAGTCGACGCCGAAACGCTCGGGATGGCCACAGGCTTCCGGATGCAACCAGGTCCAGCGGGTCCACAGTTCCAGATACAACTGGCTGCCGTCGGGTCCCTGGCCTCGGCCCACGCCGGGGAAGTCTCCCCAGACCACGGGGGTGCGGCCTGAGTAATGGCTGCGGACCCGCACAGCATCGATCTCGCTCCTGTGCAGGATCGGTCTGCCGTCGTAGGTGAAGACCGGCTGAAGACCGACGACCGCAGGTTCGTTGATCCGGAACCACACCTTCTTGCTGTGCTGTAGGTACCAGAACCGCCAGGAGCAGTGCGGAACGGGTCTGTCCCCATGGGTGGAGAACCCTGCCCCGCGGGCGTGTTCGAGCGGAGCGCCGGTGGGGAGCATCGATCGCGGGACGTCGGAGCGGCCATCGCTCGGCATGGCGACAGCTGTGAGCAGCACGACCGCGGCCAGCCAGGTCCTGGTCACGGATCAGCTGTTGGTGAAACTCCGTCCTAGCGGATCAGGCTGCCCCCAACGGTCTGGCAACTCGTTCACAAGCCGCGGATGCCGGTGGCCTTCCCCTTCACAATGGACCTGCCCGCCTCTTCACCGCGATGCCCGACGCCACGATCGAATCGGTGCTCCAGGAGGGGAGGATCTTCCAGCCCCCCGCCGAACTGGCAGCCCGGGCGCGGATCGGTTCGATGGAGGCCTATCGCGAACTGGTCGCGCGGGCGGAGGCCGACCCCGATGCCTTCTGGGGCGAGCATGCACGGGAGCAGCTGCACTGGTTCGAGCCCTTCCACACCGTGCTCGATTGGAGCAACCCGCCCTTTGCCCGCTGGTTCGAGGGGGGCACCACCAACCTTGCGTACAACTGCCTCGATCGCCATCTGGATGGCCCCAGGGCTGAGAAGACCGCCCTGATCTGGGAAGGGGAGCCCGGGGACAGCCGCCGCTTCACCTACCGGGAATTGCAGGCTGAGGTCTGCAAGGCCGCCAATGCCCTCAAGGCCCTCGGGGTCGGCAAGGGCGACCTGGTGGCCCTCTACATGCCGATGGTGCCGGAAGCGGCCATTGCCATGCTGGCCTGCGCCCGCATCGGCGCTCCCCACTCGGTGGTGTTCGGCGGCTTCTCCGCTGAGGCCCTGCGGGACCGGCTGATCGATGGCGGCGTCAAGGTTGTGATCACCGCCGACGGGGGCTTCCGCAAGGACAAGGCCGTGGCGCTCAAACCCGCCGTGGATCAGGCCCTTGCCGGTGGCGCCTGCCCCACGGTGGAGCAGGTGCTGGTGGTGCGCCGCACCGGGGAGGCCACCCCAATGGAGCAGGGCCGCGACCGCTGGTGGCATGAGCTGGTGGACAGCCAGAGCAGCGATTGCCCGGCCGTGCCGATGGCCAGCGAAGACCGCCTGTTCGTTCTCTACACCTCAGGTTCCACCGGCAAACCCAAGGGCGTGGTGCACACCACCGCCGGCTACAACCTCTGGGCCCACCTCACCTTCCAGTGGATCTTCGACATCCGCGACGACGACATTCACTGGTGCACCGCCGATGTGGGCTGGATCACCGGCCACAGCTACATCGTGTATGGCCCGCTCTCCAATGGCGCCACCACCGTGATGTACGAGGGTGCGCCAAGGCCATCCAAACCCGGTGCGTTCTGGGAGGTGATCCAGAAACACAAGGTCAGCATCTTCTACACCGCACCCACGGCGATCCGCGCCTTCATGAAGAGCGGACGCGAGGTGCCTGATCAGTACGACATGAGCACACTGCGCATCCTGGGAACGGTGGGAGAGCCGATCAATCCCGAGGCCTGGATGTGGTATCGGGAGGTGATCGGACATGGCCGCTGCCCTGTGATCGACACCTGGTGGCAGACAGAAACCGGCGGCGTGATGATCAGCCCCCTGCCCGGCGCCACCCCCACCAAGCCGGGATCCGCCACCCTGCCCCTGCCCGGCATTGCCGCCGACATCGTCGACAACGAAGGCCACAGCGTGGGCGTGGATGAAGGGGGTTACCTGGCGGTGCGCCGCCCCTGGCCGGGGATGATGCGCACCGTGCACGGTGATCCCGAGCGCTTCCGCAAGAGCTACTGGGAGCACATCCTCGGCGCCGATGGCCGCCCGCTGTATTTCGCCGGTGATGGCGCCCGCCGCGACGCCGACGGCTACTTCTGGGTGATGGGCCGGGTCGATGACGTCATCAGTGTCTCGGGCCACCGCCTGGGTTCGATGGAGATCGAATCAGCCCTGGTGAGCCATCCGTCCGTGGCCGAAGCCGCCGTGGTGGGCCGGCCTGACGACCTCAAGGGGGAGGGCATCGTGGCCTTCGTGACCCTTCAGACGGGGCTCAGCGGTGACGCAGCCCTTGGCGCCGAACTGCGCAAGCACGTGGGCGCCGAGATAGGTCCGATCGCCAGACCCGATGAGATCCGCTTCAGCGACGCCCTACCCAAGACCCGCAGCGGCAAAATAATGCGCCGCATCCTGCGGGCCCTGGCGGCCGGTGAAGAAGTGAGCGGCGACACCAGCACCCTGGAGGACCGCTCGGTGCTCGACGCGCTGCGGGTCTGACGCCGGATGGCGACAGCCGCTTGCTCTGGATCAACCAGGCACTGACGGCATCACCAGCAGCACGATCAACCAGATCGCGCCGATGATCGGCACCAGAGCAATGAAGATCCACGGCCAGGCCTTGCCGGCGTCGCGCAGCCGGCGCACGCAGAGTGGAAGGCCTGGCACGATCGCTGCAATGGCGTAGAGATTTTGCAGCACACTCAACTGGCTGATCAGCTGGGCGACAAGACCAAGAACCAAGGCCACGATGATGTTGGCCAGGAAAAACCACCAGTAGTCACCACGATTGGATCGACTGCTGTAATCGAACGCGCGCTTCCAGCCGGAGATGTAAGCATCAATCATGTCCTGGCGGTCCTGGGGGAGTATCTGTTCGCACAAAGAGTGTCCGCCCTTTCAGCCGGTGTCAATCAATAGGCGGGAACCTTTGCGTTATGCGCATCACGGCTCCCGGGTTCGAGCTGCCGCCACCAGTTGTCGATAGCAGCAGCCAGCCGGTCGATCTGGCGCTGGCGGGCCGGATCGTCGGCCCAGGTGCCCAGCAGGTTCTGGCGCAGGCCGGCGCTGGCGGGGGTGAGGTGATCACCTCCGAGCTGCAGCAGGGAGCTGCTGTCACCGGGGCGCTGCTGCAGCACCTCCAGCAACGGGGTGCTCTGGTCGAGGGCATCGCTGCCGAAACGAATCAGCAGGTTGCGGGGCACGCCGTAGAGCTGGCTCACCAGGCGCAGGGTTTCCTGCGGCGATGGGCTGAATTCAGTGCGAACCCCCAGCCGGGGCGCCAGGTCAGCCAGCAGGGGGATCGAGCGGTCGGCGGAGAAGTTGTTGAAGCTCATGGCCACCAGGGCACTGCTGCCCCGTCCCCCATCCGGGGCCAGCAGGTGCAGCTTGCAGCCGAGGCTGTGGCCGAGGCGCAGCACCGGCTGCACAGACGCCCCCGCCACGCTGTCTTGCCGCGCCCTGCGGAAGGCTCGCCAGGCCTCAGTGGCCTGGGCCTGATGGTCGAAGCCGGGCACGTAACTCCAGGCCCGCAGGCTGAGCCCCCGCCGAGAGAGAGCCTCCAGCAGGCGCCGATAGCTGATCTGGGGGGTGGCAGCGAGGACACTGCCACCGATGAACTCGATCACACCTGTTGAACCGGGCGGCTCGAGACACCAGAGACTCCCCTGCTGACGCCAACGACTCACCGCCTTCAGGCCTGGGGAACCAGCCGCTGCAGGGCGGCCATGGCCTCGCGGGCATGGGCCGGTCCATCCAGCAGGTTGTTGAAAATGTGGCGCACCACCCCGTCAGCATCGATCACGTAGGTGACGCGGCCCGGCAGCAGGTTGAGCAGGGCGCCGGGTACCCCGAAGGCCTGACGCAGGCTGTTGCCCTGGTCCACCAGCAGGGGGTAAGGGAGCTGATGCCGTTGGGAGAAGCGCCCATGGCTGGCGCCGTCGTCGCCGCTCACACCCCACACCTCGGCGCCGAGGGCCTGCAACTCGCCGTAGCTGTCGCGGAATGCGCAGGCCTCCATCGTGCAGCCAGGGGTGTCGTCCTTGGGATAGAAAAAGAGCACCAGCGGCCTGCCTGCGAGCTGATCGCTGCGGCGCTCGGTCCCGTGCTGATCCTTCAGGTCGATCAGGGGTGCCCTGTCACCAACCTGGATGGCCTTACCCACGGGTACATCGATTGCAGTGGAGGCCAGCCTAGGCAGCGTGAGGGGCCCAGCGATCGCGCCATCCATGCCATCTGCTTGCAGGAGCTGGGATCATGGGACCAAACCACGCAGGGGTGAGCCGGCCCATGGCCCAACCGACCCACCGCTGGCAGCAGACCAGCCTGCTCAGCCTCGTGCCGGCTGCCGCTGAAGCGGGGCTTGCTGAACCAGCATTTTCTGAACCAGCCTGCATTGAACCGGCCCGTTCTGAGACGGCCTCTTCTGAACCGGCCTGCCCTCAGCAGCTGCTGATCCTCGACACGGAGACCACGGGCCTTGATCCCGAGCGCGACCACTGCATCGAAGTGGGAGCGGTGCTGTTTCATGTCCCCAGCCGCGCCGTGCTCAGCCAGCTTTCGCTGCTGCTGCCCTGCCAGAGCAACCCGGCGAAGGCCATCAACGGCATCGATGCCGCCGTGAGCCGGCTGGAGCAGCCATGGCAGGCCGGGCTCATCTATTTCCAGGAGCTGGTGGCCAGCGCCGATGCAATGGTGGCCCACAACGCCGCCTTCGACCGGGCCTGGTTCGGCCGTGGCCACCTGCCTGGAATCGAGAAACCCTGGATCTGCAGCATGGAAGACCTGCGCTGGCCGAGCGAGTGCCGCCTGAAGGCCACCCCTTCGGTGCGTGATCTGGCCCTGGCATACGGCATCCCGGTCTGGGCAGCTCACCGGGCACTCACCGATTGCATCTACCTGGCCCAGGTGTTCGAGCGCTGCGAGGCTCTGGAATCTCTGCTGCTGGCGGGGCTGGAGCCACGGCGCCTCTACCGGGCCGAGCTGCCCTACGAGCAGCGCCATCGGGCACGGGAAGCGGGATTCCGCTGGAACGAGCCGGTGGCGAAGGCCTGGAGCCGCCGACTGAGCGAGCGGGAGGTCAATGAGCTCGATTTCCCCGTCCGGCCGGTGGAGCCTGATGCAGCCGGGCGCCACGCCGCCTGAAGCCACCACCAAGGTGGCACGCCTCGATTGCATCCGATCACGACTTCATTCCTGCCAAGGGCTGTCAAGCGCAGCCGCCAGACGCAAGCTGTGGGCAGCGGCGCAATTTCTGAGGGCAGCCATGGCAATGGAGCAGCGGGCGGGGCCAGTCCGGCCGGAGAGGCGCCGCCATCAGCAGCAGTTGCGCCGCTGGCAGAAGGCGCGCACCTGGGCCCGACTGATCCGTGAGGCAGAGGCCCTCTGGAGGGTGAACGTGCGGGATCTGCGCCGCCTGGGGGCGCTTGAGCTCGACCAGTTGCTGCAGGAAGTGCCCCCCTCGATCCGGCCCCGGGTGAACCGCTGGCTGGTGGGGTATGGAGCGCTCACCAGGCTGGCCTGAGCATGGATGGCGGCCCCGCCATCCATGCCCTCGGGGGGCTCGGTCTGTTCCTGATGGGCATGACCGTGATGTGCGAGGCCCTGCGCGCCCTGGCCGGCAGCCGACTGCGGGCCTGGCTGCTGCGCTTCACGCGCACACCCTGGTCCGGTGCCCTGATCGGCGCCGCCAGCACCGCGGCGCTGCAGTCATCATCGGCCACCACCGTGGCCACGGTGGGATTCGTTCAGGCCGGGCTGATCAGCTTTCCCAGCTCCCTGGGCATCATTTTTGGAGCCAACGTGGGCAGCACCGGCCTGGGCTGGCTGGTGGCCCTGCTGGGTCTGAAGCTCGACCTGGCCGGGCTGATGCCACCCCTGATCGCGATCGGCGCCTGCCTGCGGCTGCTCGGGCGGGGGCGGCTGGCCCAGATCGGCTTCGCCCTGGCGGGCTTCGGGGTGCTCTTCCTGGGGATCGGCACCCTGCAGGAGGCCATGGCGGGCCATGGGGTGCTGCTGCAACCGGAGCGCTTCGATGGAGCCAGCGTGGCCGGGCGCTTTCAGCTGGTGCTGCTAGGTCTGCTGACCACAGTGATCACCCAGTCATCGGGGGCGGGGGTGGCCACCGCGCTCACGGCACTCACCGCAGGAGCGATCGATCTGGGCCAGGCCGGTGCGCTGGTGATCGGCATGGACGTTGGCACCACGATCACCGCCCAGATCGCCGCCCTTGGCGCCAACCTCAGCGCCCGGCGGACGGCTGCGGCCCACCTGGTCTTCAACCTGTTCACGGCGGTGATGGCCTTCCTGCTGCTGCCGGCCTACCTGGGCCTGGGCCAGCGCTGGCTGGCGGGGCCGATCGCCGCAGATCCCGAATTCGCGCTCACCGCCTTCCACACGGGGTTCAACCTGCTGGGGGTGGCCCTGCTGCTGCCCTTCACCCAGCCTTTTGCCCGCCTGATCCAGGCGCTCCTGCCCTCCCCGGACGGGCGTGCGGCCGATGATCTCGATGAGCCTCCAAGCGCCGACACCGGTCGGGCTCTGGACCTGGCCCAGGCCGCCCAGCACCGGGGCCTGCTGGAGCTGATGCGCCATCTGCGCCAGGCCCTCGGCGCCTCCGCCAGCAACGGCCAGCATCGGGGGAGGGGGCTCGAAGACCTGGAGGCCGACCTGGCCAGGATCGAGCAGTTCCTCGATCAGATCCACCTGCGTCGCATGGAGGAACCCGACGCCCAGCGGCTGCTGCACCTCCTGCACAGCCTCGACCACCTGCAGCGCCTGCATGAACGCTGTGAGGAAGAACCGGAGCGGGCCAGCACCGTGCGCCGGAGCGACACCCTGCAACAGGAGCGCCATGACCTGCTGGCAGCCCTGGAGCAGCTGGAGCCCCTGGTGGAGATGCAGCAGTGGAGTGAGGTGGTAAGGCTGAGCCAGGCCACCGGCCACAGTCTGCACCGGCGGGTGAAACCCCTGAGGCAGGGGGTGTTGACCGATGTGGCCAGCGGCGGCGTCGAGGTGGAGCTGGCGAGCCAGCTGCTGGAGGCAATCCGCTGGCTGCGGCGGGTCAGCCAGCACCTCGGCCGAATCAGCGGCCATCTCGAAGCCGCAGCCCTGACGAAGGCCTCGGGTGATCCCCCATGCCCAACGATGTCGCCCAGATAGCACCGCGGCGGGGGCAGGTCGTCTCAACTGCAGAACCCTTCCGCTGATGTGATGACAGGCCTGCTCTGGGAACGCCGCGCACAGATCGGCGGCTGCCTGCTGCTGCAGGGAACCCTGCTGACTACGGGCCTGGTGCTCGAGCACCTGCTCCAGCGCACCACCCCCTCCCCCCGGGGAGCGAGTGTGGCTACAACGCGTGGATGACGCGCTTTGATCCGGGCACCCTCCGCTCCAGACGACTTGCGGAGCGGCCCGGTGATCTGCCAAGCCAGCTCTTCATCCATGGCGGCCGGGCACCCACGCGGCTCTCGGTGCTCTGCTTTGAGCCAACGGGGATCGAGGAGCGCGAGCTGGCGGGAGCCCAGGAACTCGGGCCCCTGCTGAGCCGCGGGGTGCCGCTCTGGGTCCGCCTCCAGGGCATGGCCGACATGACCATGATCCGCACCGTGCTCGACACCCTCGGGGTGCCGCCCCACGTGCAGGCTCCGCTGCTGGAGCATCCCCAGCGCCCCCGTGTCGATTCGATCGGCGATGTGGTGCTGGCGGTGCTGCACCGCTTCAGTTTCTCCGAGACGCCCGACCGCCTGATCGGCGAGCAGGTGGGATTCCTGCTGTTGCCCGACCTCCTGATCAGCCTTGAGGAGGTTCCCAGCGCCGGGTCGTTCCCGCAGCTCACCCAGTGGCTCTCCTACCTGGATCCAGCGCCTACGAGGGAGGACCTCGATGACATTCTCCATTTCCTGATCGATGAACTGCTCGACGGTTTCTTTCCACTGCTGGAACATCTGGCGGAACTGCTGGAGCAACTGGAGGAGGCAGCCCTGCTGCGGCCCAAGCCACGGCTGCTCAGTCGCACGTACCAGACCCGAAGCAGCCTGCGGGACATCCGGGGACAGGTGTGGCCCCTGCGCCACCAGATCATGGTGCTCCTGCGCCAGAACCAGCGGTTGCTCGGGCCCGATGCCCTGCACGGTTTTCACGACATGGAGCAGCGGGTGGTGCTGATCTTCGAGGCCTGTGAGCTGCTGCGGCACCAGTGCGACTCGGTGACCGATGCCTACATGGCCAGCATCAGCAATCGCATGAACCAGGTGATGAAAACGCTCACGATCGTGTCGACGATCTTTGCTCCGCTGACTTTCATTGCAGGGATCTATGGCATGAATTTCATCAACATGCCCGAACTCAGCTTGAAGTATGGCTACTTCATTATTCTGCTCCTGATGGGGCTGGTGGCACTGCTGCAGAGCTTCTGGCTATGGCGCCGTGGCTGGTTCCAGGACTGGACAATGTTCGGGCGCTGATCTGCGCTGTGAAGGCTCGACTGGAATGAGGCAAGCTGAGCGAGTCTTCATCATCCACTGATTAACTTGTTCTTAACCAATCACCTCTGCGCGACAGTGAATTGGGTTTGATTGACAGATCATTGGCGCTGCATGATGCTGGCGAGTCAGCTCAGATCCTTCCCACCAATGGTTCCATCCGTTGAACAGTTCATCGAGTGCCTCAAGGCCGACGAGGATCTGCAGTACAAGGTGAAACTGGCCCTCAAAGCCGAAGAAATTTCGGCCCTGGCTGGCAAAGCGGGATTCAGTTTCACGGCGGCGGAACTGGCAAAGAGTTTCGCTCACCTGCTGCTGGAGAGCGAGGACGAAAGAGCCGTAGCACTGTTTGATGGACAGGGTTGGGATGCCGGCGAGCTGCTCTGGTCTCTCAAGAGCTGGGCTGGCTGAGTCAGGGTCAGGGTCGCTGATCAAGGCGCCGGCGCTGGCGGCTCGCCCGGGAGCGGCAGGTGTTGGAGCAATAGCGGGCATCGCGGCGACGGGCGCTGAAGGCCTCTCCGCAGAAGCTGCAAAGCCGGGCACTTGGCACACCTGGCTCCTTAGTGAGGCGCAGGCCGATGCGTTCACCCAGCACCAGATCGAGGCCATAGCCCTCCCGCAACAGGCTCTCGGTGTCGGCGTAGCCCAGGCTCTCAGCCAGGCCTGGGGCCTCAAGCAGAAAGCGCTGCAACATCCGCACCAGCGCATATCCCTCCCCCCAGAACCAGCGTCGCCGCTGACGCACCAGTTCGGCCCGCTGCTCCAGCGGTTGATCGCCCAGCCGGTCATCAAAGGCGGGCTCGTCACTCCAGCCAGGATCCATCCGCCTTGAACATCCGAACGTCTTGTGACGAAGCCTATGGGGTCTGGCGATCAGAAACACCTGTATCGAGTGCTGGAAGCAGGCTGCTTCGCTTCGTTCAGCGCAGCGTTGAAGGGAAACATGGAAAACTCCCTCAGTGGTGATGCCAGCTGTCGTGATGCCAGCCGTGATGACAACAACAGAGAAGACGGCAACGCTCTGCTGATGTGCTGATCCAGAAGCAGACCAGGCGCTTGGGCCGCCTGCAGCCGGTGATGCTGGAGGTTCATCAGGACACAAAAAAACCGGCTGGGGAAGCCGGTGAAGAGGTGATGAACGGTTGATGAATCGGAGCGGCGGGATTTGAACCCACGACCCCCACTACCCCAAAGTGGTGCGCTACCAAGCTGCGCTACGCCCCGTCGGAATGGAAGCTATCACAGCCCCCGTGGCAGCCACGACTCCCAGGCACGTACCCGTTTGAGTCGCCGCAGGATCTGGATCGTGAGCCGTTCGCGGCTCAAGCTGGCGTAACCCCAGAGCCGCAGGCGCCGGGCCAGCTGACGCAGCTGGGCCAGGTTCAGAGCCGCCAGGCGCAACTCCGGCAACCGTCGCCAGGCACTGGCCGTGACCGGCAGGGGGTTGCCCTGGTTCACCCCGGGAATCGAGCGCATGGCGCCGCCGGCCATCCACTCAGGCACGAGCACGAACAGCACCGCCAGCAGCCCGTAGAGCTCCACCAGCCCCTTCGGCAAGGGGTGAAGTTGTCGTTTTCTCTCCGAGCCGTCGTCGGGGGATGCCAAGGGTTTCAGAGCAGGGTGCCTTTCGGCTGGGCCGCCGGGGCGGCAGGAATGGAGCGGCCGGGGGTCTCCTTCCAGAGCAGCGGGGTCTCGCGGGCCGGCTGGATCCGCACACTCCAGAACACCAGGGCCGCCACCGCTCCGAGGGTGATGGCCATCAGCAGCAGCACGGTGCGATCGGGTAAGGGCGTCATGCCATCAGACCTGATCAGTGCGCAGGCAAAGCATCCTCTGCGGCAGCCTCTCCAGGGTGAGTTCATCGCCGCGCAGGATCAGGCGCAGCCGATCGGTGCCGTAGCGCAGGCCTGGCAGCGGGGAGTCTTCGCGGAAGAGGGTGGTGCGGGAGCGGCCAGCCAGGAGAGAGGCCTGGGCGTCGTTGCGCTCCACCACCACCTGATTGGTGTCGTTGCAGAGGAAGGTTTCACGCACCTCATAGTTTTCCCACCAGGGCGAGGACATCGCCACAGCGGCGCCAGAGAGGGAAAGGCCCAGCAGGGGGGCCAGGGCCAGAAGCCCAAGCCAGAGCGGCCTGCGGTGCTGCTTGGTCGACGCCATGCCCATGACCTGCCTGGACTGAGTTTGCACCAGCCTCGCGGGGAACGCCACGACTGGTGAGCCAGGGTGGGGCAGAGTCAGGCCCTGCTCACGGGGAGGGGGCCGGCAGCACCTGGCGGTACCCACCGGCGCTGCAGACCTGCAGGGGCGTTTCGAACAGCTCGCTGAGGGGGCCATCGGCCAGCAGCTCGTCGACTGGGCCATCAGCCACCAGCGATCCCTGGCGGAGCATCAGACAACGGCTGATCTCGGGGATGATCGCCTCGATCTGGTGAGTGACCAGCAGCAGGGTGGTGCCTGACTGGGCCAGCTCGCGCAGGATCTGCAGCAGCTGGTGCTTGGCGCGCAGGTCAAGGCCGGTGGTGGGTTCATCCAGCACCAGCACCTGGGGATTGTGCACAAGGGCACGGGCCAGCAGCAGGCGCATTCGCTGGCCATCTGAGAGCTGGCGGTAGGAACGAGTGGCCAGATCCTCCAGCCCCAGCCTGATCATCAGCTCCTGCACCCGCTGGCGCTGCCCGGGGCTGGGGTGCTGGCTCGGACCGATCCCCACCGAACCGAAGAAACCCGAGAGCACCACGTCACGGGCTGGAACCGCGCCAACGTATCCAGTCAGGAGGTCGCGGGAGACCAGGCCGATGCGGGCACGCAGATCCCAGAGGTTGACCGTTTCACGGCCGAACAGGCGCAGGTGTGAACCCGGCTTGACCACGGGGTAGATCTCGCGGCTGAGCAGCTTGATCAGGGCGCTCTTGCCGGCCCCGTTGGGCCCCAGAATCACGCTGTTCTCGCCCAGGTGCAGCCGCAGGCTGAGGTTGTCGAACACCCGCCGGGTCCCCAGGTAGGCCTCCACGGCGCGCAGGTCGAGGTAGGCCTCGGCCGCAGTCATGGGATCCGGCGCAGGTTCTCCAGCGCCAGTTGCAGAGAATGGGCCAGGGGACGGGCCTGCTGCAGCCTGGGGCTCCAGACCTGGCCCGTAACCAGCTCCTCGATGCCGGCAAGGACCATGTCCTGACCTTCCAGCAACTGAAGATCTTCAAGGGGCAGCGGCAGGCTGGAGCGAAAGAAGTGGGCAGTCCGCTGCGGCGTGCTGTGGCGGAACCAGAAGGGAAGTTCGCCGGCACACCAGTTGATTTCCTCCTGCAGCTCCCGCCTCAGGGCCTGATCAGGGCTCTCACCAGGATCGAGGTGACCGCCGAAGAGGCCCCAGCAACCTGGGGCGACGATGCCGGGAATGTCATCACGCAGCTGCACCAGCCAGCGGCCATCACGCTCGAGCATCGCCAGGGCCACCTCCAGCACCAACTGACTTCAGCGGCAAGGCGTCAACGTAATCCAGTCTTCAGGGCCTGCGCTCCAACAGGAACAGATAGGGCCGGGGGTCCCCCTTGGCCTGCATCAACCCGAGCACGGTGTCGTCGTCAACGAGGCGAAAGGTGTCATGCACCGGCAGGTGGTCGTAGAGCATCGTGGCGCTGACCACGCCACGCACCTCCATGCGCCGCAGGCGGGCCTGGGAACGGCTGGTGCGCAACAGCAGCAGCGACCGGCGCAGCAGCGGCCCCGGCAGGTGAAACGCCTGGGGGGACACGCGGCGAGCCAGCTCCAGCGCTCCCGGCAGCGGCCGGATCGGGAAGGGGTCGCCCGCTCCGATGCGCATCAGCAGCGGATGCACGGTCTCGGAATCGAGGAACTGCTTGCCATACCAGCCGCAGACCTCCAGCCAGCCCTCCATGGGATGGCCAGTGCGGATCTCGCTGCCCTGCCAGCTGCCCCAGAGCATGGCGGGGTCAACCGGCGCCAGATCGTCGAAGACGGCCAGGGCCTCCTCGAGGCCGGAGTGGCGCTCACGCAACAGGCGCTGGAGGTTGTCGGCACTGGCCATGGGCAGAACCTTCCCGAGGTACGGATTGATGACGGCACGAGAAAAAGCGCAGCATCGGCGCCCCTCGGGCGATCAGCCTGGAGAGCCATGCACTGATGCTCGATGGTGGCGGCCCTGGTGATCCTGGCGGTGATCGTGGCGGTTGGAGCACTGCTCAACCCGTCCCAGGACGACTTCCGCTGGTTTCTGCGGCTTCGCCGCCCAAGCTGGCTCAGCTTCGAGCGCTGGATCCCGGCGATCTGGCTGGCGATCTACCTCTGCTTCTATGCCTCGGCCCTGCTGGTGTGGCAATCCACCACCAACCTGGCACTGATGGCCGGTTACCTGGGGATGGTGGTGCTGGTTCAGAGCTACACCTTGTTGATCTGCCGAAGCCGCAGCCTGCGCAATGGCACCGTGATCGGCCTGGCCGGCTGGGCCTGGGGGGTGGCGCTGGCGGTGGTGGTGCTGCAGCTGTCGCGGCCAGCGGCTCTGCTGCTGATCCCGTTTCTGCTCTGGAGCCCGGTGGGCAGCTTCGTGACCTGGCGGATGGAAAGCCTCAACCGCTGAGGGGCTCGCCGGGGTGCTCGATCCGCTGCTCCACGGCCTCCCAGACCACGCGATAGGCGAGGCTCTGAGATTCACTCCAGGCCTGGACGGCGGGTTGATGCCAGGCCACCTGGCGTGAGAGCTCGCCGAAATCCTCAGGCAACTGCTCCAACCCGAGCAGGGTCAGGGCTTCGGGCAAATCCAGGGATTGAACACGCATGGGGACATCTCCTGCTGGTGCAGCCAGGGACTGGGCAGCGCGTGATGCGCTCCCAACTCCAAGCTGGCACGGCACTCCCCAACCAGCTCAAGACCGCTTGATCAGCCTCAGGATCAGCACTGCAAGCGCAGCACCAATCGCCGCCTTGAGGACGCTGCCCAGGAGAGCATCACCGAAGGAAGGCCCCCAGCCAGCCAGGGCCAGGCCACCGATCAGAGCACCGATGATCCCGGCCACCAGATGCATCACCAGACCACCCGCCAGCCATCCGGCGATCACGCCCACAAGCAGGAACAACAGAACGTTCATGGCCTTGGCGGAGCTGGCAGCAGAAAAGATGGTCGGGCGAACCCTACCTCCGGATCAGGATCATGACGTCATGACAGGGGCCGGTCATGACAGGGGCCAGTCATGACATCGCCGGTCCTGCAGAGCCCTCAAGGAACTGATGCTGCTTCAGCGGCAAGTCCTGAGATAGGTGGCATCGAAATCCTCGGACATCGGCTTGAAGTCGGGATTCAGGGCACGACCCTGACGGAAGTTGGCACAGGCGAGCTCGCGTTGCCCCAGGAGGAAAAGTGTTTCGCCGCGGTTGAAGTACGCCCGTGAATCACTAGGCTCTAACTCAATAGCCATGCTGTAATCGGCAAGCGCTCCCTTGTAATCTTTCAAGGAGCTTCGGGTCACACCACGGTTATTATAAGCTAATCCATTCCTGGGATTGAGCGCAATGGACTTAGCGTAATCATCAAGCGCACCGGAATAATCAACAGGCATGGATGCTGCCTTGACATCGGCAAGGCGAAGATAGGCGTTTGAATTCTCCGGTTCCAGCTCAACGGCACGACGACAATCCGCCATCGCTTCGCTCACCTTGGCGAGTGCAAGCTGGGCCTGACAACGGTGGATCCAGACTGCGGTGAGCTTCGGGTTCAGCTCGATCGCCTGGGTGCACATCTTCACGGCTTTCTGCCAATCAGAAGCTTTGATCCGTGCTCTGCACTGCGCCGCTAGGTCATCACTGGCCGCAGAGGCTGCTGGCACAACGACCACTGGCAGTGCCATGGGGAGCAAGCCGCATACCATCCAGAGAGGGAGCCAACAGGATCGCGAAGACATGATAGGGAGTCCTTCTCGATAACCACCATAAACACATCTCCACTGCTTGACAATGTCTATCCCGGAGCTGGCCGCTTGAAAGCAGGTCACTTGCTCAGTTGATGAGCAGAGTTAATGAACACAGACAAGGAGAACAATTAACGAGCACAGTTGATTAGACTCGCAGATGCCTATCCTTCTTAAGGAAGATAGAATGCCAGGCGGTGGCAATGGAGTTCTGGCCTGGTTCATAGCATCAACAAAGAAAGTTCCAGCAGACTGGATCTGCTGGAACTTGTGACAGTGATCAAGAATCAGAGCGTGAGCGTTCAGGAGACAGGAGCCATGGAACCGGCTGCAAAGTCGTCTGAATCATCCTGAGAAGGCTCGGCAATCAGGTCATTCACCATGGCGGCGTCGAAGGAGAAGCGGCCTGGACCGATCAGCAGCAGGGCAAGGCTTCCGCCCAGGTAGAGCAGGACCAGTTCAAGCACATAGATGTTGAGGCCGGCGGTGAGGATGTGCTGGTAGGCCGCCACTGTCATGGTGCCGGTGATGGCGAGAGCTCCAATGGGAGTGAGCAGACCGAGGATCAACAGCCAGCTGCCGATCAGCTCGGAGAATCCAGCCGCGTAGGCGAAGAACAGCGGGAATGGGAGATGCAGCGAGGCCACGTAGGTATTGGCGAACTGCTGGGGATCGGCGAGTTTCTCCTGGCCGTGGTGAATCATCAGACCACCGATGGCCAGGCGCAGCACCAGCAGCGCGATGTTCACCGTCAAGCCCTTTCTCAGGAAATAGCCGCCCAGAGCTTGACGGAGCCTGCTACTGCCACTCGCGGCAGAGCTAACAACCGCTGCGGAGGAAAGACCTCGTTCGATTCGGGGCGAGGGCCGGCTGAGCACGATGAACCAGAGGGCCATGCCGGCAGCGAGGAAACCGGCGAAGAGCTCCAGAAGCAAAAGGGTGGTCATGGCAGGAGAGTTGATGGAAAAAGTCTGGCAACCTCCGTAAAGAAATGCGAAGTCCCTGGCGGGAGAGCAGCAACAGCTGCGGGCCAGGCCTTGTCTCGCTGCAGCAGCAGTCCACTACGCTTCCAACCGATGGTTGATCTCACCACCTGGGATGGACTGCTCCGCACCTACGTCGATGCTGACGGCTGGGTGGATTATCGATCCTGGCTGACCAGAGAACCGACCATCCTCGCCGACTGGCTGGCCAAGCAATCCTGCGAAACGAAGGGACACCGCGATCACCTGGCCCATTGGATCAACCTCTACAACGCCTTCACGATCCAGGCGGTGCTCAGCCGCTATCCCATCGCCTCGATCCGACCCAGACTGCTCGGCCTGCCCAACTGGATCGGCTTTCTGCGCTTCTTTCAACAGCCGGTGCATCGCCTCGGCTCGCAGTTGTTCAGCCTGGCGCAGATCGAGAATCGGATGCTGCGTGAGCAAAGCAAAGACCCACGCATTCATTTCGCGATCGTCTGTGCCTCACTGGGGTGTCCGCTGCTGCGCGGCGAGGCCTACACGCCGGAGCGCGTTGAACAGCAACTCCAGGAAGACCTGGTGCGATTCGTCAACAACCCCCAGAAAGTGCGCCTCGATGCTGAAGCGGGCATCCTTCACTGCAGCCGAATCTTCCAGTGGTATCGGGCCGATTTTCTGGCCGCATCACCCTCCATCTCTGCCTATATCTTGCCCAAGCTTCGGGGCTCGGCCGATTTGAAAGCTGAACTGCGGCTGACTTTTCTTCCCTACGACTGGAGCCTCAATCAGCGGATGTCCTCATAGAATCGCTTCAGGCGGCTCGGCGCTACACCAAGCCCCCAGAGAATGCCGATCGAGAGATAGGTGGTGATCGCTTTCCATCTTCCCCATTGCTGAACACGGCGATCCGAACTTTCGACCACACGATTGATCAGCACGATTCGCCCCTGCCTCAGCATTCGCAGGCACAGATCTCCGTCTTCCATGATCGGAAGCTTCACATCAAATCCACCGCACAACCAGAAATCTCGTCGGCGACAGATCATCACCTGATCACCAAAGAGCAGACGCAATCCTTTCAGGTAAAGATGGGGCCGAAACAGCAGAGGTGCCAGATAGGTTTTCAGCAGATTCAGGGCCGAGATGTCCCAGCGGGTTTGGTCGCCATGGCCCATCAGCGAAATGAAGCCAGCGCAGGCAATTGAGGCATCCGCCAAAGTGCGCTCGGCCAGATCGACCAGGTCGTCGGGGATCAGGGTGTCCGCATGCAGAAAGCAGAGCAGATCACCCGTAGCCGCTCTGGCTCCATGGTTCATCTGGATGGCCCGGCCTGCCCCCTCGCTTCGGAGCACCATCACGCCGGCATCGGCGGCGATCTGCACGGTGTGGTCGCTGCTGCCTCCATCCACCACCAGCACCTGCCAGGCAGGCGGGTACAAGGCCTTCACCTGCCGCAACGTGCGCGCCAGAGTGGTGCCTTCATTCAGGGTGGGAATGATGATTGATAGCTGTGCCATCGATGCCATCCTGGGTGAGCCTCAGCGCCGCATCAGGCCCTGATGGAGGCCCAGACTTCCCAGCAGAGAAGCAATGCTGATCAACACGAATTTTGCCGGAATGGCAAGAGAAAGCGGCACCACGAAGAACGCGATGATCACGATCAGGGGTTGGTGGAGCAGATAGACGGAGAAGGCCGCCTGGTTGCCGTAACTCAAGATGGGGTGGCTATAGCTCCGATAGGGCCGTGCCAGAGCCAGCAGAGCCAGGACCCAGCACCAACTGTTGAAACCTCGAAAGGCCTGATAGGCCATGCAGGGCGCTGAATAGGCTCGCTCCGGCACCCTGTGTGTGATGCCGAGAGTCAGCAGGAGCACCATTCCAAGCCCTGCTGTGGCGCAGATGAGCAACCTGTGCTGATCCAGAGCCGACCACAACCCAGTGTCACGGCAGAAGAGAAAGCCATAGAGAAAATACAGCAGATAGAGGAGAAGATTGGCCCAGTCGTCGTAGAGGTTCTGAAAGCCGATCCAGTGTGGGCGCAACAGGGCCTCAACCGCCATCAACGGCACGGCCAGATTGATCAGCGATCCCAGGCCAGGGGTCATCGAAAAGAATGAAATGGAATGGCTGGCAGTGGCGTCAACTCGCAGCCTCAGCATCACCGGGATGCACGCGATCGAGATCACAAGCAAGTAGGCCAGAAACCAGAGATGAGCCCACTCGAAATGGCCTAGTGGTCGGATTCCATCAAAGAACAGGGGGTAGAACTGCAGGAAGTTACTGCTCTCTCTGCCATTCTGGAGCTCATGGATATACACCTGTGGTGGAACAAGCACCAGGATTCCTATCAGCAGAGGCAGCAGAAGCCTCCGCAGCCGTTGCCGCAGGTACTCCCCTTGGGAGCGTGCCTGCAGGGAATACCAACTGGCGGCGCCGGCCAGAAAAAAGAACAGTGGCATGTGCCACTGATGCACGAACTGAATGAACGTGCTGAGGCCGGCACTTCTCTCCGCATTGACAACGTAGAAACTGCCCAGTTCACCCTCGTAGAAGACAGCGGCCGAGTGAAAGGGGATCAGCAGCACGATGGCCAGCAACCGCAGCCAATCCAGATCATGGGAACGGAGCTGATGGGTCATGGACTTCAGCACTCTTCCCTTCCACGGTTCTTTGCCGTCAGCAGCCTTCCCCAGAGGCGATTGTATGGGTGAACCAGCAGGGTGGGCTCCCCATCACGCAACAGAGAGCGCCCATCACGAACCCACTGGAACAGGCCACCTTCCAGATTGAAAGCACGCGAAAACCCTTCCCTACGCAGTTCAGCCGCCCGCACGGCGCTGCGCACTCCCACCGAGCAGTAGACGACGATCAACCTGTCCCTGGGCCGTGTCGTGAACGATTCCATATCCGCAATCGAACCGTCTGCCTCGACCAGAGTTGCACCGCCCAGGTGACTGAACTCGAATTCGGCCGGTGATCTCGCATCGAGGATCAACCAGTCGGCAGCATCATCTCCGGCCAGGATCTGCTAGAGCTGCTCAGCTTCGATGGAGGAAACGGCTGGATAGCGCAGCCTGATCCATAGCTTCAGGCAACAGAAAACGGCCTGATCAGCTGTGAATGGCCGATTCACGGGGAAGTGTGAACTGGCGCTAGCAGAGGGGTGAATCTTCTGCGACAAGTGATCAACAAAGTTTGTGCCCGCTGCTGGATATGGTTCTCACGGTCCTGTCCAGCGCTTACGGCATCAGAATGGTGATGTCATCCTGCTTCAGGAGTGCCCATGACCACGACTCTTGAGAAGCCCACCACTCTCAAATGCGCATGCCCGGGCTGTCACTGCACAGTGCAAGCGGAAACAGCGCTTCGCCGTGGCAGCTTGCTGTTCTGCAGCGACGTCTGCGCCAACGGACATCCAAACGGTGAACCCTGCCATTCCGGCTGTGGCTGTGAGTGCCAAGGCTGAATGGCGCGATCGTGGAAGCCCCAACTGCTCTCGGCTCCCCCACAGGCGGCCCATGGACGCGACAGGATGTTCATGTTCCGTTACAAGAGCCATGACGGTCGGCCAGCTCTTTCTCGAATCGCTCTCCAGCGGAGTCATCACGCCTAACGAGCTCTCCTGGCTCACCCATCAGCAGGATCACTTCTCCCGGGTGGAGGAAGCCACCGCGCTGCGGCTTGGGCGCCTGCTCGATCAGGGCGACATCCAGCTTGGCTGCAGGCTCCCCGCAGCCAAGCTGCGCCACGACACGGTCCGCGAGCAGTGGATCGAGCCCCTGGGTCGCAACCGCCACCACTGAACCCAGCACACAGTCAAAATTGTGTTAAGTTTCAAGAAGTTCCATTCCACCCATGGCTGACTCCACCTCCCGTTTTGGTTTCGTTGCCTTTGCTGAAACCTGGAATGGCCGCATGGCCATGCTCGGCTTCGTCATCGGCCTTGCAACTGAATTGCTCACAGGCCAGAGCATTCTTTCCCAGATTGGTCTGGGCTGAACCCAGGCTTACAAGTCGAGCTGCTCAAGCCCGGACGACTTAAGCCGTCCGGGCTTTCGTGTGTCTTTGCCTCTGGAATTCATCGCTCACGCCCGAAAGCTCCTGACGGAATTGCCGTGGTTCATCCCTGGCCAACGGGATTGAGCCCAGTGCCTTGCGCTGACGCTGGCACCGACGTCATGGCCATGACCCTGTGACTTTCACCCTGATCCTTGGCGACCAACTGCACCGCCAGTGGTTCACCGCCTCGCCGCTGGAACTGGCTGCCGGCAGCAAAGTGCTGATGATCGAAGACCTGGCGGTGGCGTCCGCTTACCGCTACCACCAGCTGCGCCTGCTGCACACCTTCGTGGCGATGCGCAGCTTCCGCGACGCCCTGATCGAGCGGGGTGTCTTGGTGCATTACTTCGAGCTGCCGGTCTCGGCGGCGGTGCCCTTCTGGGAGCGGCTGGCGCTTGAACTGGACGGGGCCAAGCAGCTGCGGGTGGCGGAGATCGCCGACCGGAGCTTCGCGGTGAGATTGGAGCGGTTCTGCCAGGAGCAGGCGCTGGAGCTCACGGTGCTGCCGTCACCCGCCTTCCTGGAATCTGGGGCCGAGAGCCGGGCCTGGTTCGAGGGACGGCGGCGCCCCTTCATGAAAACCTTCTACGAGCGCCAGCGGCGGCGCCTGGGGCTGCTGCTCGAAGCCGACGGCAGCCCCAGCGGCGGCCGCTGGAGCTTCGACGTGGACAACCGCCGGAAGCTGCCGAAGGGTTACAGGGAACCACCTCTGCCGGTGATGGCGGCCAGCCCCCATGAACCTGCGGTGCGGGCGCTGATCGCCAACCACTTCGCCGATCACCCCGGAGAGCTGGGGCCGCTCTGGATTCCCTTCGACCACGCCGGGGCCCAAGCCTGGCTGCAGCAGTTTCTGATCGAGCGGCTCGATGACTTCGGCCCCTACGAAGACGCGCTGAGTGTGCAGCACGGGACCCTGAATCACTCCCTGCTCTCTCCCCTGCTCAACATCGGCCTGCTCACGCCCGCCGAGGTGATCGAGGCCACGCTTCACCATGCCAAGACCCGGCAGGAGAGCGCTCAACCGCTGCCGATCGCCTCGCTGGAGGGCTTCCTGCGCCAGGTGATCGGCTGGCGCGAGTTCGTGCGCGGCATCGACCTGGTGCACGGCCAGCGCCAGGCGAGCAGCAACTTCTGGAACCATCGGCGCCGCCTGGCCCCCTGCTGGAGCGAGGGCAACACCGGCCTGCCGCCTCTGGATGCCGCGATCGAGCGGCTGAACCGCCTCGGCTACAACCACCACATCGAGCGGCTGATGGTGATCAGCAACCTGATGCTGCTCTGCGAGATCCATCCCGGCGAGGTGCACCGCTGGTTCATGGAGCGCTATCTGGATTCCTATGAGTGGGTGATGGGCCCGAACGTCTATGGCATGGGTCTGATGAGCGATGGCGGCCTCTTCGCCACCAAGCCCTACATCTGCGGCTCCAACTACATCCTGAAGATGGGCGATTTCAGGAAGGGGCCCTGGTGCGCGATCTGGGACGGTCTCTACTGGCGCTTCATCGACCGGAACCAGGAGTTCTTTCGTGCCAACCCCCGGCTCTCGATGATGGTGCGCCTGCTGGAGCGGATGGATCCCCAGCGGCGGCAGGGGTTGAACTCCGCCGCGGAGGCGTTCCTGGAGCGGGCGACGATGGTTCCAACCGTGACCGACCCCTCCCTGTGAGCGAGCCCTTGCCTGTGACCAAACCAACGGAGAGTGAGCCCCGGCCCCGGCCGGCTGCACCCGCCGCGCTGCTGGAGCGGCTGGCGGAGGTGGAGGGGATGGGGATGGGCCGCCGTCGCCTGGTGCTGCTGTTCCCCCAGCTGGGCGATTTCGACAGCATTGAATACGCCCAGGCCCTGGTGGCCGCTTGGCCGCAGCTGGAGGCCGCCGGCATCGCCGTGCTGGCGATCGGCATCGGTGATGAGGCCAGCCGTCAGCGCTTCTGCGCCTTCACAGGCTTTCCGAGCGAGCGGCTGCAGGTGGACGCCGAACCGCAGCTGCATCGGGCCCTGGGGCTCTACGAAGGCCTGCGGCAGATCGGCGGCCCCTGGCCGAACCTGCTGCTGATGTGCGCCGGGATCGGCTCCCCCGGCACCCTGACCGAGGTGCTGCGGGGCTACACGGGCGATCGCAGCGCGCCCCAGCGCATCGCCGACGACGAGACCATCCAGGCGGGGCCCCTGCCGCCGATCCAGGGTTCCTTCTTTGCCAAGGCGGGCGGCCGTGGCTTCCAGCGGCCCTTCGAGCTGGCCACGGTGCGGCTGCGCAACATGAGCGAAGTGCTGGGCCACTGGCGCACCTACGTGCCCCGCGACGACTTCCTCACCCAGCGGGGCGGCACCTTCCTGCTGGAGGCCGATGACAGGCTTCTGTACAGCTACCGGGACCGCGGCATTCTCGGATTCTCCGAAACGATGGCCAGGCCGCTCAGCTTCCTGGATCCCTTTCTGGGCTGATCCCGGCGAAGCGACGGCCGCTTCAGCTGCACAGGGTCAGGCCGAATCAGGTTCGAGCTGCAGGCTGAGCTGCAGCTGTTGATCACCGGCGGCATTGGCCGCCACTGGCCGCTGCCGCCGCCCGCCACTGGCCGCCAGGCCGGAGCGGCGGGAGCCGTGCCTGCTCTGGATCGCATCGGCCAGCTCCTTGAAGCCCTGCTCCTGACGCCGCGCCCAGATCCTCTCCCTGGCCTGGCGGGCTGCGGCGGCGGGCTCCACGATCGGCAGCGGGTAGTGCAGCCCGAGCACGCAGCCGACGCGCTGCTGGGTGACCAGCGCCATCGTCCACGGCTCATGAATGTGAACGGCCGGCACGTTGCGCAGTTCCGGCAGCCAGCGGCGGATGAAATCACCGTTGGGATCGTGCTCGAGACCCTGCTTGATCGGGTTGTAGATCCGGATCGTGTTGATGCCCGTTGTGCCCGACTGCATCTGGCACTGGCTCCAGTGGATGCCCGGTTCGTAATCGACGAACAGGCGGGCCAGGTGCAGCCCGCTCTGGCGCCACGGCAACCACAGCTGGTAGCTGGCCACCGACATCAGCATCGCCCGCATGCGGAAATTGATCCAGCCGCTGGCGATCAGGGCCCGCATGCAGGCATCCACGAACGGCAGTCCGGTACGCCCCTCGGCCCAGGCCGCCAGGCGCTCGGGGTCGCTGCTGCGCAGGCCGGCGGTGAGCGGATGGAGCTCGCGAAACTCCAGATCCGGCTGGCATTCGAGCTTCTGGATGAAATGGCAGTGCCAGTGCAGCCGCGCCTCGAAGCCCAGGGGCGCCTTGCGGAGGCGGCGGCTGCGCTGCACCACCTCCCGCATCGACAGGGTGCCCCAGCTGAGGTGGGGCGACAGGCGCGAGCAGCTCTCATAGGCCGTGAGCGGGCTGGAGAGCTCACGGTGGTAGCGAGAGCCGCGCTCGCTCAGAAAACTCTCCAGAACGGCCAGTCCCTGCTGCCGCCCCCCGAGCTGACGGCCCGGGCAGGGGTCAGGCGCCAGACCCAGCTCGGCGGCGGCGGGAATGGGACCGGGATCCAGGCCCCCCAGGCACGGCAGATCCGGCGGCGGCGGCGCCAGCGGCTCGGCCATGCGCTCCTCCCAGCGGCGCGCCCAGCCGTTGCGGCTGCGCAAGCGGCGGATCACACCGAATGGGGGAATCTGGGTCCAGGTGATGCCATGGCTCAGGGCCCACTGGGCCACCTGCCGGTCGCGGGCATAGGTCCAGCCGTTGCCGGTTTCCTGATGGCTCCAGAGCCCGGCAATGGCGAACTGGCGGCGGGCCCGCTCCAGCACTTCCAGCGCCGGCCCGATCCTCACCACCAGCGGCTGACCCAGCTCCGCCAGGGCCTGCCTGAGCTCCGCCAGGCTCTCGGCGCAGAAGGCCCACTGGCGCGCCGAGGCATCGCTCTGCTGCCACAGCTCTGGTTCCACCACCAGCAGCGGCAGCACCGGACCAAGGCGGCTGGCCTGGAGCAGCGGCTGGTGATCGGCCACCCGCAGATCCCGTTTGAACCAGACGATCTGCACCGGCTCGAGCACGGGATTGAAGCGCTTCAGCACCCCCGCAGATCGCAGAGCGCGTTGAGGTCGCCCCGGCCGGTCAGCCGCAGCCGCCAATGGGCCCAGAGCCCATAGAGCGCATCGACCAGCGGCCCGATCAACGGCCAGGCGGTGGGGGCGTAAAGCCAGCCCCAGCCCACCACCCGGTAGGCCTCCCGGAAGACGGCCACATCCTTGATCACACGGCCGTCAGCGCTGATGGCGCGGATGCGTCCCATGGCCTCCCGGTAGCTGATCCCTGCATGGGCCACCGGGTCGTAGTCGGCCGCATCGATATCGACGAAGCGGATCAGGCCCCGCCCCTGATCACGGGCCCGCAGGCTCTCCACCTCGCGCCGGCAGAGGGGGCAGGCCCCGTCGAAAAGGAGGGTGAGGGCAGGTTCAGCCATGGATCAGCGAACGGAGGATGGCACCGAACAGGGCGAAAGCAACCCCTCAATCAACGCTATCGGGATGGCACCGATCACTGAGAGCTGATCACTCCAGCAGGCTCGATCGCTGCGTGCGGCGGAGCCCGCGGCATGATCTGCATAGGGTGAAAGGCATGACGCCCAGCTCCACTCCCGCCCACACCTCCAGGCGCATCCTGCTAACCGGCGCCAGCTCCGGCATCGGCTATCAGGCTGCCCTGCAGCTGCGCCGCGCCGGCCACCAGCTCACCTTGCCGTGCCGGGATCCGGCCACGGCTGAGGCCACGCTGGCGCGACTCGAGCAAGACGAGCCTGCGGGGCCATCACCGCGCACGCCGGTCTGTGACCTGGCCGATCTGGCCAGCGTCGAGCGCTGCGCCGCCGAACTGCTCGGGCTCGGTGAACCGATCGACAGCCTCGTGCTCAACGCCGGTCTCCAGTACAGCGGCGGCTCCGAGCCGAGGCGATCGGCCCAGGGCCATGAACTCACCATCGCGGTGAACCACCTCGCCCACCAGGCCCTTGCCCAGCAGCTGCTTCCCCTGCTCGATGGCAGCCAGGCCCCTCGGCTGGTGGTCACCGCCTCGGAGGTGCATGACCCCGCCGCAGCCGGTGGCCGGGTCGGCCAGCCAGCTGGCCTGGGCGATCTGGCCGGCCTCAGGGCTGGCTCGGGCTTCGAGATGGTGGCTGGCGGCCTGCCGTTTGATGCGGACAAGGCCTACAAGGACAGCAAGCTCTGCAACCTCCTGTTCGCGCGCGAACTGGAGCGGCGCCTGCGGGGGCGCGGCACACCGATGCCGGTGCTTGCCTGGAGCCCGGGCCTGGTGATCCCGCCAGGGAGCGGCGGCTTTTTCCGCTACAGCCGCCGCCATAACGAATGGGGCCAACGCCTGTTTGCCCTGGTGGCCCGTGACCTGCTGCGCATCACCGCAACGGTTGAGCTCGCCGGAGGGCTGCTGGCAGAGCTCGCCAGCGCTGATGTCCACAGCAGCCCAGGCTTCAGCTACCGCAGCAACCGGGTGGTGGGTCTGGGCCGCCTGCGCTTCGAGTTGACCGAACCAAGCGCTGAAGCCCTAGATGACAGCCTGGCCGAGGCACTCTGGGAGATCAGCGCCGAGCTGGTGGGTCAGAGCGCCGAACTGCCTTCGCCAGCTGACGGGGCCAGTCAGCGGGTCGATCACCGGCCTTGAGCCTCAGGCTGGCCATCGAGCCGGCCAGCGGCCAACCACCTCGGGCCAGCACCCCGGCCAGATGGGCCAGAACCGCCATCGCCATCACGCCCCAGGCGATCAGATGGAGGCTGTAGACGAGCTGGCTCAGGTTTCCCTGCCGCAACCAGTCCTCCTGCATCAGCTTGCCGGTGCCGATCGCCATGGCCAGCGGCAGCAGCACGCCGGCGGCGGTGGTTCCATGCAGCAGCCGCAGCAGGGAGGGTTGGTAGGGACGGGCCATGGCCG
The DNA here is from genome assembly GCF_024345995.1 of Synechococcus sp. Cruz-7E5. Lineage (GTDB taxonomy): Bacteria > Cyanobacteriota > Cyanobacteriia > PCC-6307 > Cyanobiaceae > Regnicoccus_A. Next base: position 246,485 of record NZ_JAGQCE010000002.1, on the reverse strand, counting down.
GTTCAAGGCGAATGCTCAGCGGCTGGATGGGGGGCCAGCTGCCAGGCCAGCAGCAGGGCGATCACCGTGATGGCCAACAGTATGAGGATCTGGGCCGGCAGCAGGGGCGCCAGGTTCAGCAGCTGCTGAAGGCTCGGGAGAGCCAGCACCAACAGCCACAGGCCGATGCCGATGCAGGGACCGACGGCGGTGATCGCTTCACTGGGATCACCGTTGAGCCACACCAGACCCCCACCGGCGAGCAGCAGCAGCGAGAACACCAGGCTGCGGCGTGATTCGGCGTCGGTGTCGGGCCAGAAGGCCAGCACCAGGGCGGCCACCACCAGCACCGTTCCCTGGCTGAGGGCCCGGTGCCAGATCTCAGGACCGAACAGGGGCGCCTCCGGCGGGCGGGGCGGTTGCCGCATCAGGCCCGGAGCGGGCGGCAGCGCCTCGAACACCACCGTGCAGGCCGGATCGATCACCAGATGCAGCAGGGCGATGTGCACCGGCAGCAGGATCAGCGCCTGGCCACTGAGCAGCGGCACAAGGCCCAGGGCTGCGATCGGCAGGTGAATGGCGAGGGTGTAGCCGAGGGCCCGGTGCAGGTTGGCGTCGACGCGGCGGCCCAGTTCCAGGGCCCCAACCAGATCGCTGAAGTCGTCGCCCAGCAGCACCAGATCGGCGGATTCACGCGCTACGGCGGTGCCGCGTTTGCCCATCGCCACGCCGATGTCGGCGGCCTTGAGGGCCGAAGCGTCATTGACGCCATCGCCGGTCATCGCCACCACCTCACCGGCAGCCTGCAGGGCGCGCACCAGCTGCAGCTTCTGCTGGGGCATCACCCGGGCAAACACCGACACCTCGCGGATGGAGGCAGCCAGCGCCTGCGGTGAAAGGGCTTCCAGTTCCTGACCACTCAGCACCGGACCCCGCGGCAAGCCAGCCTGATCGGCGATCGAGCGGGCCGTCACGGGGCTGTCTCCCGTGATCATCACCACGCGAACGCCGGCACTCCGCGCGGTGGCGATCGCCGCCGGCACATCCGAGCGCAGCGGGTCCGCCAGAGCCAGAAACCCCACCGGCTCGAACAGGTAGCCATGCGCATCGTCTGGCAGAGCACCGCTGCTCGCCAACGGCTGCCCGTCGTGCACCGGCGCGCCATCGAGCCCTCGTGCCACCGCCAGCACCCGCAGCCCCCTGGCGGCGAGTGCATCGGCAGCGGCCAGCAGTGCGGAGCTCTGCCCACCATCGAGGTGGCAGAGATCGGCGATCGCCTCGGGTGCCCCCTTGGCCGCCAGCTGCAGGCAGCCCTTGCCGTCCCGCCACAGGCGGGAGAACACCAGCAGATCACTCTGCAGCGGGTATTCGCGCTCTAGGGGCCAGTCGGGATGGAGGTGTTCGGTGCCGCCGAGATGGTAGGCAGCCAGGCGCTGGATCGCCAGTTCCATCGCATCCACAGGATCGCCGCGGCTGGCCAGCACCGCCAGTTCCACCAGACCGTGAAAGGGTTCCTCCAGGGTCTCCCCGGCACTCCAGCCCTCCAGCCCTGGCCAGGTAAGAAGTTGCTGCACCCCCATCCGGTTCTCGGTGAGGGTGCCGGTCTTGTCGACGGCGAGCACCGTGGCGCTGCCGAGGCTCTCCACCGCCGCCGGCCAGCGGGCCAGCACCCCGATCCGGGCCAGGCGCAGGGCGCCGAGGGCCAGGAACAGAGCCAGCACCACGGGAATTTCGTTGGGCAGCACCGCCAGGGCCAGGGCCAGGGCTGCGAGCAGGGCCTGGGGCCAGTCGCCGCTGATCGCTCCCTGGATCACCGCCAGGGCCGCGCAGAGCCCCAGCGCCAGAACCGTGAGGCGCCCGGTGAGGCGACGGGTCTGGCGCTGCAGACGGGTCGGCGGCGGTTGCACCGTGGCCAGGCTGCTGCCGAGCCGGCCCAGTTCGGTGGCATCGGCCACGGCCGTCACCTCCGCCCAGCCGCGGCCGCCCGCCACCAGTGAACCCGCCAGGATCCGCTCACCGGGAATGGAGCGGGCGACCGGCAGGGATTCACCCGTCAGCAGGGACTCATCCAGCCACAACCCCACCCCCTCGGTGAGCTCGGCATCGGCTGCCACCCGATCGCCTTCCTCAAGGCGGAGCAGATCACCCAGACGCACCTGCTCGACCGGCAGCTCGAGCGTCCTGCCAGCCCGGAGCACCCGGGCGCGGGGCGCCGAAAGCCTGGCCAGTTCAGCCAGGGCGCGGCTGCTGCGTTGCTGCTGGACGGCATCGAGCAGGCTGATGCCCAGCACGAACACCAGCAGGATGCCGGCGTCGACCCATTCCCCGATCAGGGCGTAGATCAGGGCGCAGGCCAGCAGCAGCAGGTTGCTTGGCTCCAGCCAGCTCATTCGGACTCCAGATCTGGCTTCGTTCTGAAAGCATGTTGCGTGAGCATCACCACATAGCTGCTGGCTCTGGCTGTGGAAGCCGGAGGTCGGCTGCTGGCCCGCTTCTGGCGGTGACAGCTGCTGGCTGCAGCACGGCGTGGCGTCTTTCTCATGACGAGATTGATCCGGCTGAGCTTCGGGGTGGTGCTGATCGTCCGCCTGCTGAACAGCAAAAAGGGAGGAAGTAGCGCCCTGACTCTCCTGCAGGCCATGGCCCAGGTGCCGGGACGCATTCTCCAACTGCTGGTGTCCGGACTGTCTACCGATTCCTCGGGCAGCGGCACCGGCGGAGCTCTGGCACCTGCTCTGGGATCTGCCGGGAGAGGGAACAGCTGTGGGTGCGCCCGGAACTCAAGCTCAACGTGGGGCTACCAACCGACCGTGGCTCATGCTGGCGTCACCGGCATGAAGGGTTGATGACTGGGTGAAACTGATGCCTTCGCCTGATCCAACCGGTTCACCGATGTCTCCAGCACACGCCAGAGAGCTTGTCTTCTCGCTGCCGGGGGAAGGGTTCTGGGAACTCGACCCCGTTCATTTCCCCCGCCCCGTGAGCCGCTACTGGAGGGAGATCCATCCGGCCGCATTCCGCAGCGGCACCGCCGACTTCGCCAGCGCCTACGGCCTGCTGTTCGAGGCTCTGGAGATGGCCTATGTGCATGGCTTCGCCTACCGGAGGGTGACCCCCCTGGCCGAAGCCGAGCTGCCAGGACGTTTCCGGCGCGCCGAGGAGGTGTTCGGAGAGAAGTTCTGGCGCCAGCAGCTGGAGGAGTGGAACGACACCGTGAAGCCGGCGGCGATCGCGGCCCACCGACAGATCCAGACGGTGGACCCGGACGCGCTCAGCGACGACGACCTCGCCGGGTACCTGCAGCGCTGCCGCGACCACCACGCCGCGATGCTGGCCCAGCACATGCGCTACACAGCGGCAGCCATCGTTCCCACCGGCGACTTCCTGGCCCACGCCGGAGCCTGGACCGGACTGCCCGCCGGGGAACTGCTCGGACTGATGCGTGGCAGCTCGCCAGTGTCGGCCGGGGCGTCCGATGAGCTGGCCGAGCTGATCGCCGCGCTGCAACTGGATCCCCCGGCCCGCGAAGCCCTCGAGTCCACGGACGATCCCACCGCCACCATGGCGGCACTGCGGACGCGCGATGGGCGTACGGGCCTCGCGATGGCGGCCTATCTGGATCTGGTGGGCAATCGCCTGCTCGATGGCTTCGACATCACCAACCCCCGTGCTCTGGAGTTGCCCGACGTGCTGCTGCGGGCCATCCGCGCCGCCCTGACGGCCGCTGCCTCCCCGTCCACCCGCACCGATCGCAGCGCCGAGGTGCGCGCCCTGGTGCCTGAAGCCCACCGCGACGCATTCGATGCGCTGCTGGCCGAGGCTCGCCTCACCTATCCGATCCGGGATGAACGGGGCGTGTTCAGCGACATCTGGGCGTCGGGACTGATGCGCCGGGCCGCCCAGGCGGCCGGACGCCGCCTGGCGGAAAGGGGGCTGCTGCACGATCCGGGCCATATCGTGGATGCCGGTTTCACCGAGATGCTTGCCCTCCTGGGAGCGCCTTCAGCCGAGGGCGACGGCGCTCCGTCGGCTGATGACCTGGCGGAGCGCGCTGCCTATCGCGGGGCCCACGACGCGCACGATGCTCCCCCCAGCCTGGGGCCCACGCCACCGCCACCGCCGGATCCCTCCACCCTGCCACCGGCCGCCGCACGGATGATGCAGGCCAGCGGCCTGGCGCTGCAGGCCTTGTTCGGAAGTTCCGAGGCCAGCCACGAGCAGCACCTGCTACGGGGCCTGGCTGCCAGTCCCGGCATCTACGAGGGCCCGGTCCGGCGGGTGTCGCACCCCTCGGAGTTCGATCGGATCCAGAAGGGTGACGTGCTTGTGACCCAATCCACCACGGAGGCCTTCAACATCCTGCTGCCCCTGCTCGGCGGGATCGTGACCGACAGGGGCGGACTGCTGTCCCACTCGGCGATCGTGGCACGGGAGTACGGAATCCCCGGGGTGGTCGGAACCCGCGAAGCCAGCCGGCGCCTCAACGATGGCCAGCGGGTGCGGGTCGACGGCACGGCCGGCGAGGTCACGGTCCTGCCATGAACGGAGTCGTCGCGCTCGAGCAGGCCAGCGAGCTGGCCGCCTTCGGTGCCAAGGCCGTGAGCCTGGGTCAGGCCCTGCGGGATGGCCTGCCGGTGCCCCCGGGCTTCGCCCTCTCCGGAGCGTTCGTGGATGCGGTGGCCGCCGCCGATGACACCGCCATCGCCACACTGGTGCGGGACCTGGCGCCGTTGACCGGTCCGCTGGCGGTGCGCTCCTCCGCCATCGACGAGGACGGAGCCTCCGCCAGTTTTGCCGGCCAGCACCAGACCCTGCTCAATGTGCCCTCAGTGGGCGAGCTGGTGGAGGCTCTGCGCGAGATCTGGTGGTCGGCGAATTCCGACGCCGCCATCACATACCGCAAGAAGGTGGGGCTGTTCTCCCGCCCGAGCGTGGGGGTGGTGGTGCAGAAGCTGCTGGCCCCCGACACGGCCGGTGTGCTGTTCACACGCAATCCCATCAGCGGTGCCGATGAACGGGTGATCGAGGCGAGCTGGGGTCTGGGGGAAGCGGTGGTGGCCGGCCTGGTGATTCCCGACCACGTCTGCCTGAGCCGTCAGGGCCAGGTGCGCGAGCGCCGAGCGGGATACAAGACAGTGGCGATCCGTCCCGTCGCCGGCGGCGGCACCGTGGAGGTGGAACTTCCTCCCGAGCTGGTGGAGCGCTTCTGCCTTGAGGACAGCCAGCTGGAGGCCCTCAGCCGCCTGGCCGGCCTCTGCGAGCAGGTGTTCGGGCCCGGACGCGATCTGGAGTGGGCCTTCGAGCGCGGCACGCTCCATCTGCTTCAGTGCCGTGCGATCACCACAGCCGGATCCTGAATGCGCGGTGCCCCGATCGATGTGCTCAAGCGCGTCCCCCTGTTCCACGACCTCGACCAAGGCGAGATCGGCCAGATCGCCCTGCTGTTCAAGGAACGGGATTTCGAGGCCGGGGAAACGATCATCCAGGAGGGCTCGGGCGGCGCAGCCTTCTACGTGATCGAGGCGGGCGAGGCCAGCGTCACGATTCGGGGCAAACCCCATTCGGTCCTGCGGCAGGGGGATTACTTCGGTGAAATCGCCCTGATCGACGAGGGCCCGCGCATGGCGACCATCACCGCCGCCAGCCGCCTCGATTGCTGGGGGCTCACTTACTGGGACTTCAGGCCGCTCGTGGAAGCCAACGGCGTGATCGGCTGGAAGCTGCTGCAGCGGATGGCGATGATGCTGCGCGACGCCAGGGGGGGGTGATTCCTTAGCTCAGACCAGGATCGGTTCGTTGGAGCTGCGCAGCACGCAGTGCTGAATGCTCCAGTCGTACTGCGCCCAGACCGTTTCGGGCAACAGGAAGCTGGCACCAGGGAAGGGGGTGAGGCGCACACCACTGGGGCGGGCGGAGCAGTAAGGACGGCAGCCGGGGCGGGCCAGGTACTGCTGGTGGTGGGTTTCGGCGAAGTAGAAGGGTTTGCCGGCCAGCAGTTCGGTGGTGATCGCCGGGAAGCCGGCGGCGCTGAGCTGCTGCTGGTAGTGATCGCGGCTGGCGCGGGCCAGCTCGGCCTGGGCCTCGGTGCTGGTCACGATCGCCGAGCGGTACTGGCTGCCGCTGTCGTTCCCCTGGGCCATGCCCTGGGTTGGGTCGTGACATTCCCAGAACAGCTTGAGCAGATCGGCGAAGCCCACCTGATCGGTGTCCCACACCACCCGCACCGCTTCGGTATGGCCGGTCCGGCCGGAGCAGACCTCCTCATAGGTGGGATTGGGGGTGTGGCCGCCGCAGTAGCCCACGGCTGTGGTGATCACACCGGGCAGTCGCCAGAAGCCCTTTTCCGCCCCCCAGAAGCAACCGCAGCCGAAAAAGGCCTCCTCCTGGCCGGGCTGCAGCGGCGCCTGCAGGGGGGTTCCCAGGACTACGTGCGTGCGGGCCGTGGGGATCGGGGTGTCGCGCCCCGGCAGGGCCTCATCAGCCGAAACGATTCGGCCCTTGGCCCCGCCGAGGGCCTGGTTGAAGAGTCCGAACATTGCCGCTTGATCAAGACTCAGAGCCTAAGCAGCGCGATCCGTGGCCGGTGAAGGATCGAGGGCGATGTGGTTGAGCAGGGTGGTGGTGAAAGCGAACAGCAGGAAGGGCAGAGAGAGCACCAGGATCACGCCCACCCCCACCAGGGCGAAGATCGGCTTGCTGGAGCCCATCAGAGCCAGCCCCGCCGCCAGACTCACGAAAATCACCAGCATCCAGACCAGCACCTGGCCGTAGATGTCGCCGAAGGTGAGCGTGCAGCGCAGGTTGTAGCCCTTGGGGTTCTCCATCGTCCTCGCGGGATCTGCCTCAGCTAAGCCCCTCCCCGTGAGCTTGTCTGTGCTGTTCAACAACTCGTGCGAATCAGACCACCTGCTGCAGCCTCTCCTCCGCCTGCTCCCGCTCCCACAGGCGCCGGTAAGTGCCGGGGATCGCCACCAGCTCCTGGTGATGGCCCTGCTGCACCAGACGGCCGTCCTCCATCACCAGCACCCGGTCACAGGCGGCGGCGGCTGAGAGCTGGTGGCTGATCATCAGAATCGTGCGCCCTTTTTCTGCACGGATCGAATCAAGAATCGCTGCGGCCGTGTTGTTATCGACGCTGGCCAGGGCGTCGTCAAGCACCAGCAGGGGAGCTGAGACCAGCAGGGCCCGGCCAAGAGCCGCCCGCTGGCGTTGACCGCCGCTGAGGGTGATGCCCCGCTCCCCCACCAGGGTCTGGTAGCCATCGGGGAACCCGCGGATGTCGCCGGCGAGGCGGGCCTGCTGGGCGGCCGCCTCCACCCGGGCGTCGTCGGCCTCCGGGTCGCCGTAGCGCAGGTTGTCGGCCAGGGTGGCGGTGAACAGATAGCCCTCCTGGGGCACCAGAGCCACCTGGCGGCGGAGGTCATCGAGGCTGAGGGCCGTGACATCGACCCCATCGAGGAACAGCTGCCCCTCGGGCACCTCCACCATCCGCCCCAGGGCCCGGGCCAGGGTGGTCTTGCCGCAGCCCACCGGGCCCACCAGCGCCACCAGTTCTCCTGGCCGCAACTGGAAACTCACCTCCTTGATGGCATCGCGCTGGGCGCCGTCGTAGCGCACGCTCAGCCCCCGGGCCTCCACCGCCCCGCGGCCGACCCTGGCCGGCGCCTGGGGCACGGGCGGCGAAACCACCCGCGGCTGCCGCGCCAGCAGCTCCTCCACCCGCTCCAGGCTCACCTGGCCGGTCTGGAAGGTGTTGAGAGTGAAGCCCAGCAGGGCGGTTGGGAACACCAGCCGCTCCACGAACAGGATCAGGGCCACCAGATTGCCGATGCTGAGCCGACCGCTCTCGAGCTGGCCGCTGCCGAGGGCCAGCAACAGCAGCAGGCTGATCGAGGAAATGCCCTCCAGCAGCGGGAAGAGCGTGCTGCGGGTCCGGGCCAGGGACAACGCCGCATCGCGGTAGAGGTCGTTGCGGCGGGAGAAGGCCCCCTGCTCGTGGTCCTCCTGCCCATAGATCTTGATGGCGCTGATGCCGGAGAGGTCTTCCTGGATCAGGTCGCTGAGGCTGCCGAGCGCCTCCTGCTGGCGCCTCTGCTGACGCATCATCCGGCCGCCGAACAGGCGCACCACCATCAGCATCACCGGATAGAGCCCAACCGCCGCCAGGGTGAGCAAAGGGTCGATCGCCAGCATCGCCGGCAGGGTGAGGGCATAGGCCAGAGCCGTGTTGGAGAGGCTGAGCACGGCGAAGCCCAGCAGCCGGCGCACGTTCTCCACATCGCTGGTGGCGCGGCTGATCACTTCACCGCTGCCGGTGGCCTGAACCCAGCCCGGCTCCTGGCGCAGCATGTGATCGAACAGGCGCTGGCGCAGGTTGGCCTCCACCTGCCGGCCGACGCCGAAAACCAGCATGCGCGAGGTCTGGCGGGCGGCCGCCATCACGCTGGCGAGCAGCACGATCAGCCCTGCCTGACGCAGCACCATCGAGGCGGCGAAACCGTCCTGGAGGTCGTCGATGACGCCTCTGACAAGCAGCGGAATACTGACGCTCAGCAGGTTCACCACCACCAGGGCGATGACACCGAAGTAGACCTCGCGCCGGTGGGGGCGGAGGTAGCGCCAGATCAGGCCCAGACGAATGGCGGCCATGATGCGGAGCAGATGGACCCAACCTAAGGATTTGCCTCATGGCCCCGTCCGACGGCTCCGCCGCCCGCTCCCAGGCCCATCCCCTCTATGCCACCGACCGTGAGCTGGTGGACGGCCTGCTGGCGGCCCAGCAGCCCAGCGACGGCCAGCTGACGGATCTGGCCAGGCTGCTGAACCGATACGACGGCTTTCCCGGCGCCGATGACCTGCAGGAGGATCTCAGCAAGACCCTGCGTCTCTGGGGCCTGAGCCTGGAGGAGCTGCATCAGCGCACTCGCGCCATCTGGGCGAAGGGCTACAGGCCTGGAGCCGTGGTGGGTGCCGAGGCGGTGGGCAGTGGCTTCGACACCGCCTCGACCGAGGGGTAACGAACGGTGAGCAAGGGCCCGGTCAGTGCCGTGGCTGGCCGCAACCGAGCGGCGCAGGGGGAGATAGTGGAGATTCCCCATCACCCGGCCCGGCGTGCCTCGCACCCGGGCTTTTTTCTGACCGGGCCTCCCTAACCGCGCCTCTTTTACCTCCCTCTCGCACCGATGGCTGCTCCCTCCCCCTGGCCCACCCTGCTGGAGCAGCTGCTGCAGGGCCAGGCGCTCTCGGAGCCGCAGGCCACGGCCTTGATGCAGGGCTGGTTGTCGGGGAGCCTGGAACCCGAACTCACCGGTGCCCTGCTGGCGGCGCTGCGCTGCAAGGGGCTGAGCGGCGAGGAACTGGCGGCGATGGCACGGGTGCTGCGGGAGGCCGCCTGCCTGCCCGGCGAGCGCCCGCCCCTGAAGCTGGTCGACACCTGCGGCACCGGCGGCGACGGGGCCGACACCTTCAATATCTCCACGGCCGTGGCGTTCGTAGCGGCTGCCTGTGGCGCGACGGTGGCCAAGCATGGCAACCGCAGTGCCAGCGGCAAGGTGGGCTCGGCCGATGTGCTCGAAGCGATCGGCCTCAATCTCAAGGCCGATCCCCATACGGTGGTGGCCGCCCTGCCCAGCAGCGGGGTCACCTTCCTGTTTGCCCCTGGCTGGCATCCGGCGCTGGTGGAACTTGCCCCCGTGCGCCGGCGCCTGGGAGTGCGCACCGTCTTCAACCTGCTCGGCCCGCTGGTGAATCCCATGCGGCCGGAAGCGCAGGTGCTGGGGGTGGCCAAAGCGGAGTTGCTGGAGCCGATGGCCGATGCCCTCGCGCGGCTGGGGCTGGAGCGAGCGGTGGTGGTGCATGGCCACGGCGGCCTGGATGAGGCCTCCCTGGCGGGGGTCAATCAGCTGCGGCTGGTGGAGGGGGGCACGGTGCGTGCCCTGGAGGTCGACCCCCAGGAGCTGGGCCTGGAGCTGGCCCCGCTCTCGGCACTGGCCGGCGGAGATCTCGAGACCAACCGCCGCATCCTCGAAGCCGTGCTGCGCGGCCAGGGCAGCGCCCCCCAACGTGAGGTGGTGGCCCTGAACACGGCCCTGGTGCTCTGGGCTGCCGGGCTGGCCGACTCAGTGCCGGAGGGGCTGGAGCAGGCCCTCGTGGCCCTCAGCGGCGAGGCCCCCTGGCAACGGCTCGAGCAGCTCAGAGCGGCCCTGCAGGGGCCGTCTTCAGACAGCTGAGCGCCGCCTGGGAGATGATCGATTCACCTGAGCATTCCCCCTTGAGCGCTGCAGCCCCGGCTTCGGCCAGCACCACCGACCCTGCCGGCGCCAGCCCGGCTGCCAACGAGGCCGTGCTGGTGCTGGCCGATGGCACCCTGCTGCGGGGCACGGCCTTCGGGGCGCGGGGCACCGCCATCGGCGAAGTGGTGTTCAACACCGGCATGACGGGGTATCAGGAGGTGATGACCGATCCCAGCTACTCCGGTCAGCTGGTGACTTTCACCTACCCGGAACTGGGCAACACCGGCGTCAACCCGGAGGATCAGGAGGCCGATGCCCCCCACGTGCGCGGCGTGATCGCCCGCCAGCTGGCGCCCACCCCCAGCAGCTGGCGCAGCCGGGGTGACCTGCCCAGCTGGCTCGCCTCCCACGGGGTGGTGGGCATCGCCGGGGTGGACACCCGCGCCCTGGTGCGCCACCTGCGTGAGCGGGGTGCCATGAACGGCGTGATCTGCAGCGATGGCACCTCTGCCCGCGAGCTGCTGGAGCTGGTGCGGCGCAGCCCCTCGATGGAGGGACTCAACCTGGCTGCGCAGGTGAGCACCCCCAGCGCCTACCCCTGGCAGCAACTCTGCGCCACCGGTTTCGATCAGCGCCTGCAACCCTCGCCGGAGAAGCCCTATCAGGTGGTGGCCATCGATTTCGGCATCAAACGGGCCATCCTCGAGCGGCTCACGGCCCATGGCTGCGCGGTCACGGTGCTTCCAGCCAGCGCCAGCCTCTGCGAAGTACTGGCGCTGGAGCCGGAGGGGGTGTTCCTCTCCAATGGCCCTGGCGATCCGGCGGCGGTGGCGGAAGGCATCGCCCTGGCCAGGGATCTGCTCGGGCACGCCGATCTGCCGGTGTTCGGCATCTGCCTGGGCCACCAGATTCTGGGCCTGGCCCTGGGCGGGCGCACCTTCAAGCTCGCCTACGGACACCGCGGCCTGAACCATCCCTGTGGCGGCGATGGCCTGGTGGAGATCACCAGCCAGAACCACGGCTTCGCGCTCGATGCCAGCTCCCTGCCCCAGGACCTGGTGGAGATCACCCACCACAACCTCAACGACCGCACCGTGGCGGCCCTGCGCCATCGCCATCAGCCGGTATTCGGAGTGCAGTACCACCCCGAGGCCAGCCCCGGCCCCCACGACGCGGATCACCACTTCGGCCGGTTCGTGCGCCTGATGGCCGAGCGGCGCCCCTGAACTCAGGGCCCAGGTGTTGAAGCTCCCATCACTGCTTACACTTCAGCGTCTTGATTCCCGCGAGGGCTGGAACGATTCCTGAACTGCAACGGTTGACCGTATCCCTGCGGGGCGGCTTCGAGCGACGGGAGAATTGTCTGCTGTTCAGCTTCACCGGCCAACTCGACGCCTACTCCGACAAGCAGTTCCGCGAGTTCATCACCGAACACCGCGGCAGCGATCAGCGGGCGGTGCTGCTGGATCTCACCCACATCGATTTCATCGATTCCTCCGGACTGGGTGTGCTGGTCCAACTGGCCAAGCAGTGCGCCGATGCCAAGGTCGCCTTTGTGATGGTGGGCAATGCCCGGGTGATCCAGACGGTGAAACTGGTGCGGTTGGAGCAGTTCCTGCACCTCCAACCCGATCTGGAGACGGCCCTGGCCGCCCTTGCCAAACCCTGACCCCGAAGGCCGGGCCTGGCTGCGCCAGATCCAACCCGATCCCCGGCATCAGCTCCAGCCCGAGCGCCTCGGTGCCCTCCAGCTCGCCTGGCTGGGGGATGCGGTGTGGGAGCTGCACCAGCGCCTGCGCCACTGCCACCAGGCGGGGCGCCCCGATGAGCTGCACCAGGCGGTGGTGGCCCAGGTGCGGGCCCGCGCCCAGGCCCGCGCACTGGAGCGGCTGGAGCCGCTGCTGGATGAACGGGAACGGGAACTGGTACGCCGCGGCCGCAACCGGGCCGGCCGCGGCCCTCGCGGCGGTGATCCGGCCAGCTACGGCCGGGCCACGGGATTTGAGACAATGGTGGGCTGGCTCTTTTTGCGGAATCCCGAGCGGCTTGCCCAGCTTCTGGATCATCTGGACGAGACCGACCTTTCTGACCCTTTGCCGAGCGACCCATGAGCCAACGTTTTGAGGGCCGCAGGCCAAAGGGTGCCGGCTCCGGTGATCGCCCTTCCGGCGGAGCCAGGGGAGGCAAACCCTCCCGCTTCGGCAGTCCCCGCCCCGAATGGCGCGGTAACGCCGGCAGCGGCTCCGGGGGAGGCTCCGGTGGCAGCTCCGAGCGCGACAGCCGTGACGGGCGTGCGGGGCAGCCCCAGGACAGCCGTGGCGGCTACCGGCCGGACGCCCCACGGCGTGAGAGTTTCCAGCGCCCCCAGGGGGAAGCACGTCCATCCGGCCGTCCCACTCGCGTGATCGGCACCCGCCCCGCGGCACGGCGCTTCGACGACCAGCGCCCGGGAGCAGGACGGCGGCCTGAGGGTCGCTACGAAGGCAAACCCGAGCGCCGCCCATCGCCCTCGGGCCGTCCTGAAGGGCGCCCGGAGGGTCGTCCAGAGGGCCGCCCTGAAGGCCGTCGCCCCAGCTTCGGAGCACCGCGCTTCAGCCGACCAGATGGGGACAGGCCCCGCTTTCAGCCGGGGCGACCCCCAGCCCGCACGGCCCGCTTCAGCGAACCGGAGGCGCCAGGACCCGAGAGCAGCGGCAGCTCCGAGCGGTTCGGCGCCGAGCCCGCCGACGACCTGATCTGGGGCCGCCACTCCACCCAGGCCGCCCTGGAGGGTGATCGTCCGATCCACCGCATCTGGTGTACCCCGGAGCTGCGCTTCGCTCCACGCTTCCTGCAACTGCTGCGCGATGCCAAGGCCAGTGGCGTGCTGGTGGAGGAAGTCACCTGGGCGCGCCTGGGACAGATCAGCGGCGGCGCCGTCCACCAGGGGATCGTGCTGCAGGCCGCGGCGGCAGAAACCCTGGATCTGGCCAGCCTGATCGACGGCTGCAGCGCCATCGGCGAAGCGCCGCTGCTGATGGCGGTGGACGGCCTCACCGATCCCCACAACCTGGGGGCAATCGTGCGCAGCGCCGAGGCCCTTGGTGCCCATGGCTTGGTGCTGCCCCAGCGGCGCAACGCGGGCCTCACAGGCTCGGTGGCCAAGGTGGCGGCAGGCGCCCTTGAGCACCTGCCCGTGGCCCGGGTAGTGAATCTCAACCGCTCGATCGAGCAGCTCAAGGACGCGGGCTACCGCGTGGTGGGTCTGGCCGAGGAAGGCAATGTGAGCCTGATCGAAGCGGATCTCGATGGCCCCCTGGTGGTGGTCACCGGCTCGGAGGCCGATGGCCTCTCGATGCTCACCCGCAAACACTGCGATCAGCTGATCCGCATCCCCCTGCGCGGCGCCACCCCCAGCCTGAATGCCTCGGTAGCCACCGCGCTGCTGCTCTACGAAATCGCCCGACGGGGCTGGATGAAGACCATCCGCGGCAACGCCCCGGCTCCGCGGCTGGTGCGGCCCCAGGTGCCCACCACCGCAGCCGCCAGCAGCAGCCCGGCCCTGGAAACATCTCAGGAGCTGGAGGCCGCCCTGAGCGACAGCGAATCAGGCACCACAACCGATGCCTCGATCGAACCAGCACCCTCCACCACAAGCCCAGATCCGGAACCAGAAGCTCAGATCGTTCCAACCGCAGAGGCCGACACTGCGTTTGAGCCAACCCCTCAGGCCGACGCTTCTTTCCAGCCAACCGCGGAGCCCGACGACTCCTTCAATCCAGCTCCGGATGCGAGCAGCGTGGGCGAGACCGAGGAGGTAACCAAGGATGTCGTCGAGGACGTGACTGGTCAGGAGATTCAGGCGGAGATACAACAAGTGCTCCAGGAAGCAACCGAAGGCTTGATTCAGGAGCTAACCGAGGACGTGATCCAGGACGAGAGTCCGGAGGCTGCTGCAGAGGAACCCGCACCTGAGCTGGACCTGCGGGTGTCCCTCCCGGAGGCGATCGAGCTGGGCTTCACCCCCGCCCCTGGCTCGCCGTTCCAGGGGGACATCCGCCTGTGATGCATCGGCCCCTGCATGCGCCGGATTCGATACGGGAACGGGGCCCTTCGATCGGCACAATGGTGCGGTTCGCCACGGTTCGATGAACCCCTTGATTCGGCTGCTCAGAGGCATGGCCAACGGTCTTGGGGTGGCCTGGTGGGCACGGGTGGAAACCCAGGCACCGCACGTCGTCTACTGGTTCGGGCCGTTCGTGCGCCGGGAGGATCTGGAGGCGAAGCTTCCTGTTTTTCTGGGCGATGTGAGCAATGAGCAACCGGGCTCGATGGAGCACCAACTGCTGCAGGTCCGCCGCGGCGAACCCCTCACCGAAGACCTGGACCCTGGCTGATAGCGTCGCTCGATGCAAGGCAAGGGCTGATGGGGATCGCCGAGTGGCGTGGGCAACTGGTGCGTGGCGAGGTGTCGGCCCGGGAGCTCACCGACCAGCATCTGGCCCGGATCGAGGCCGTCGACGCAGAGCTGCATTCCTTCCTGGAAGTGACCGCGGAGCGGGCCCGCGCTGATGCTGACCGCATCGATGCAGCCCGGGCGGCTGGCGACACCCTGCCGCCCCTGGCCGGCGTCCCCCTGGCGATCAAGGACAACCTCTGCACCAAGGGCATCCGCACCACCTGCTCCAGCCGGATGCTGGAGCACTTCGTGCCCCCGTATGAGTCCACCGTCACCGAGCGGCTCTGGCAGGCCGGCGGAATCCTGATCGGCAAGACCAACCTCGACGAGTTCGCCATGGGCAGCTCGACGGAAACCTCCGCCTTCGGTCCCAGCCGCAACCCCTGGAACCCTGAGCGGGTGCCGGGCGGCAGTTCCGGTGGCAGTGCCGCGGCCGTGGCCGCCGGCGAATGCGTCGCCTCGCTGGGCTCCGACACCGGCGGCTCGATCCGTCAGCCGGCCGCCTTCTGCGGTGTGGTGGGCCTCAAACCCACCTACGGCCGGGTGAGCCGCTGGGGCCTGGTGGCCTTCGCCAGCTCCCTGGATCAGGTGGGGCCATTCAGCACCAGCGTGGCCGATGCCGCCGAGCTGCTGCAGGTGATTGCCGGTGAGGACCGCCGTGATGGCACCTGCCTCAAGGCACCGGTTCCCGACTACCGCGCTGCGCTCCAGAAGCCTGTGAAGGGCCTGCGGGTGGGGCTGGTGAAGGAATGCTTCGAGGCCGACGGTCTCGATCCCCAGGTGAAGGCCTCGGTGCTGGCGGCCGCCGCCCAGCTGGAGGCCATGGGCTGCGAGCTGGTGGAGGTGAGCTGCCCCCGCTTCAACGACGGCATCGCCACGTACTACGTGATCGCCCCCTCGGAGGCGTCGGCCAACCTGGCCCGATACGACGGCGTGAAATACGGCTACCGCTCCGAGCAGGCCGGCAGCCTGGCGGAGATGACGGCCCGCAGCCGCGCCGAGGGCTTCGGTGATGAGGTGCAGCGCCGCATCCTGATCGGCACCTATGCCCTCTCGGCTGGCTATGTGGATGCCTACTACAAGAAAGCCCAGCAGGTGCGCACCCTGATCCGGCGCGACTTCGACGCCGCCTTCACCAAGGTGGACGTGCTGCTCACGCCGACCTCCCCCACCACCGCCTTCCGCTTCGGCGCCCACGCCGAGGATCCTCTGGCGATGTACCTGGCCGATCTGCTGACGATCCCGGCGAACATGGCCGGCCTGCCGGCGATCAGCCTGCCCTGCGGCTTCGACGACAGCGGCCTGCCGATCGGTCTGCAGCTGATCACCGGCGTGCTCGAGGAGCCCCTCCTCCTGCAGGTGGCCCACAACTACGAGCAGGCCGCCCGGGTGATGGACACCAGGCCAACCGCGGCCCTGGTGCCCTGAGCCAGCGGCCAGCTGACACCACATCTGGTGGCCGGTAACGTGGCATCACCCCGTGGTGGCGTCTGACGCCTGAGCCTTTGGCCTTCGTCCCCCTCCACAACCACAGCGATTACAGCCTTCTCGACGGCGCCAGCCAGCTGCCGCAGATGGTGAAGCGGGCCGTGGCACTGGGCATGCCGGCCCTGGCACTCACCGATCACGGCGTGATGTATGGCGCGATCGAGCTGCTGAAGCTCTGCACCGCAGCCGGCATCAAGCCGATCATCGGCAATGAGATGTACGTGATCAACGGCACGATCGACGATCCGTGGGTCAAGGGCGAGCGGCGATATCACCTGGTGGTGCTCGCCAAGAACGACACCGGTTACCGCAATCTGGTGAAGCTCACCAGCCTCAGCCACCTGCGCGGCATGCGCGGCCGCGGCATCTTCTCGCGGGCCTGCATCGACAAGCAGCTGCTGGAGCAGCACCGCGAGGGACTGATCCTGGCCACCGCCTGTCTGGGCGGTGAGATTCCCCAGGCGATCCTGCGGGGCCGCCCCGATGTGGCCCGCGACGTGGCCCGCTGGTATCAGGAGCGTTTCGGCGCCGACTTCTACCTGGAGATCCAGGACCACGGCTCGCCGGAAGACCGGATCGTGAACGTGGAGCTGGTGCGGATCGCCCGGGAGCTGGGCATCGAGCTGATCGCCACCAACGATGCCCACTACCTCAGCAGCGCCGATGTGGAGGCCCATGACGCCCTGCTCTGCGTGCTCACCGGCAAGCTCGTGACCGACGAGAAACGGCTGCGGTACACCGGCACCGAATACATCAAGAGCGAGGCGGAGATGGGCCGCCTCTTCGCCGATCACCTCGAGCCGGAAGTGGTGGCCGCAGCGATCGCCAACACGGCGTCGGTGGCCGAGAAGGTGGAGGCCTACGACATCCTCGGCCGCCAGCAGATGCCCCGTTTCCCCATCCCGGATGGGCACACGGCCGTGAGCTATCTGGCTGAGGTGTCGGAGGCGGGGCTGCGCCAGCGCCTGCACCTTGGCAGCAGTGATCCGATCGATCCGCTCTATGGCGAGCGGCTGGCCTTCGAGCTGCAGGTGATGGAGCAGATGGGCTTCCCCACCTACTTCCTGGTGGTGTGGGACTACATCCGCTTCGCCCGGGAGCAGGGCATTCCGGTGGGGCCTGGCCGGGGCTCGGCTGCCGGCTCCCTGGTGGCCTACGCGCTCGGCATCACCGCCCTCGATCCGGTGGAGCACGGGCTGCTGTTCGAGCGCTTCCTCAACCCGGAACGCAAGTCGATGCCTGACATCGACACCGATTTCTGCATCGAGCGCCGCGGCGAGGTGATCGAGTACGTCACCCAGCGCTACGGCGAGGACAAGGTGGCGCAGATCATCACCTTCAACCGGATGACCTCCAAGGCGGTGCTCAAGGATGTGGCCCGCGTGCTGGACATCCCCTACGGCGATGCCGACCGCCTGGCCAAGCTGATTCCCGTCGTGCGGGGCAAGCCCGCCAAGCTGGCGGAGATGATCGGCCCCGATTCGCCGGCAGCTGAATTCCGCGAGAAATACGAGAATGATGAGCAGGTGCGCCGCTGGGTCGACATGGCCCGCCGCATTGAGGGCACCAACAAGACCTTTGGTGTGCACGCCGCCGGTGTGGTGATTGCGGCTGAACCGCTGGATTCACTGGTACCGCTGCAACGCAACAACGACGGCCAGGTGATCACCCAGTACTTCATGGAGGACGTGGAGGCGATGGGGCTGCTGAAGATGGACTTCCTCGGCCTCAAGAACCTGACGATGATCGACAAGACCGTGGATCTGGTGGAGCAGGGAAGCGGTGAACGCATCGACCCCGATACATTGCCGGCCAACGATCCAGGCACCTACGAGCTGCTGGCCCGCGGTGATCTCGAGGGCATCTTTCAGCTGGAATCCAGCGGCATGCGCCAGATCGTGCGCGACCTCAAACCCTCGTCGCTGGAGGACATCTCCTCGATCCTGGCGCTTTACCGGCCAGGGCCGCTCGATGCCGGGCTGATCCCGAAATTCATCAACCGCAAGCATGGCCGCGAAGCGATCGACTTCGCCTGCCCGGCCCTGGAGCCGATCCTGAAGGAAACCTACGGGATCATGGTGTACCAGGAACAGATCATGCGCATCGCGCAGGATCTGGCCGGCTATTCGCTCGGAGAAGCGGATCTGCTGCGGCGGGCGATGGGTAAGAAGAAGGTGTCGGAGATGCAAAAGCATCGCCACCAGTTCGTGGAAGGTGCCACGGCGCGGGGTGTGACTGCCACGGTGGCCGAAGCACTGTTTGAGCAGATGGTGCTGTTCGCCGAATACTGCTTCAACAAGAGCCACTCCACCGCCTACGGCGCGGTGACGTATCAGACGGCCTACCTCAAGGCCCATTACCCGGTGGCGTACATGGCCGCCCTGCTGACGGTGAATGCCAGCAGTACGGAGAAGGTGCAGCGTTACATCGCCAACTGCCAGGCGATGGGCATCGAGGTGATGCCCCCCGATCTCAATGCCTCCGGCATTGATTTCACCCCGAAAGGAGAAAAGATTCTCTTCGGACTTTCAGCCGTGCGCAACCTCGGCGACGGCGCCATTCGCCAGCTGCTGGAGGCCCGCGTCCAGGACGGTGCCTTCGCCTCCCTGGCCGATCTCTGTGACCGGATCCCCACCACGCTGATGAACCGGCGGGCCCTGGAGTCGCTGATCCACTGCGGTGCCCTTGATGGGCTGGAGCCCAACGCCAACCGCGCCCAGCTGATGGCCGACCTCGATCTGGTGCTCGACTGGGCCAGCTCCCGTGCCAGGGACCGGCTGAACGGCCAGGGCAACCTCTTCGATCTCTTCGCCGCCCCCACAGAAACCGCCGGATCAACCCCTGCCGTTCAGAGCACGGCCCCGAAGGCTGCTCCGGTGGCCGACTATCCGCCCAAGGAAAAGCTGCGCCTGGAAAAGGAACTGGTGGGCTTCTACCTCTCGGATCACCCCCTGCGGCAACTGGCCCGCCCCATCCAGATGCTCTCGCCGATCAGCCTGGGGCGGCTGGAGGAGCAGGCCGACAAGGCCAGGGTGAGTGTGGTGGCCATGCTGCCGGAGGTGCGCCAGGTGACCACGCGCAAGGGCGATCGGATGGCCGTGCTGCAGCTCGAAGACCTCAGCGGCAGCGCCGAGTGCGTGGTGTTCCCCAAGGCCTTCGCCCGCCTCAGTGACCACCTGATGGTGGATGCCAGGCTGATGATCTGGGGATCGGTGGACCGGCGCGACGACCGGGTGCAGCTGATCCTGGATGATTGCCGCGCCATCGACGATCTCGATGTGCTGCTGGTGGAGCTGATGGCCGATCAGGCCAGCGACATCACGGTGCAGCACCGCCTGCGCGAATGCCTGGTGCGGCATCGGCCGGAGCAGGAGGAAGCCGGGGTGCGGGTGCCGGTGGTGGCCAAGGTGCGGCTCCACGATCAGGCCCGCTACGTGCGCCTCGGACACCAGTTCTGCGTGCGCGACGGGGCCGCCGCCCTGACCACGCTTACCGAGGCCGACTTCACCGCCAGGCTGCACTCGGCGCTGCAGAACGCCTGAAGCGTCAGGCGCCGCTGCCGCCCTGACGGATCGCCCTGATCGAGGCCTTCATGCGGGCGATGTTGACGCCGATCTGCTCGGAGCCAAGCAGGCTGCCTGGCGCCGGCTCCCAGCTGGCGGAGAGCACGCCGTAGGTAAGACCGAGCACGCCCAGCAGAAACAGGCCACCGGAACAGGCCAGGGTGACCACGGGGGGAACATCGAGGATGCCGCGGCTCACCAGCAGATAGCTGCCGATGAACACACCCATGCCCAGCACGGAAGGAACCCCGGTGGCCACACCGATACGACGGGCCATGCGGTTGGCCACCTCCCTTGGAATGACCTGAGATCCCCTGGGCTTTGAGCCGGGCTTTGGCTTGGCAGTGGCCTTTGGCTTGTCGCTGGCCTTCGGCTTGTCTTTTGCTTTGGCTTTGGCGCCAGCCTTGGGCGAATGCTCAGGCTCGAATGCCAGGGGCTTGCGCTTGGCCGCCATGGCTGTGATCAGCCCCGGATGCCGAGCTTGGCGATCAGCTGGCCGTAGCGCTCCTCGCTCTCGGCGCGCAGGTAACCGAGCAACCGCTTGCGGCGACCGATCATCTTCAGCAGCCCCTGGCGGGAGGAGAAGTCGTGCTTGTTCTTCTGCAGGTGGCCGGTGAGCTGGGTCACCCGCTCGCTCAGCATCGCCACCTGAACCTCGACCGAACCAGTGTCGGTGCCGTGGGTCTGGTGGGAATTGATCAGTTCCTGCTTCTTGGTGGTATCGAGCGGCATGCCGGCGTCGGGCCCTGACGGTGCAAACAGACAACCTAACGCCTCGGGGTGCTGGCCTCCAAGCTCAGACCACCTCACGCGAGAGCCAGCGCAGGCAGGCACTCAGCCAGGCCTCGGCATCGAGGCTCGGCTCGATGCCCTCACGGCCAAGGGCACGCAGGGCCCGGCTGATCTCCAGGGGCTCGTAGCCCAGGGCGGTGAGAGTGAGCTGCACCTCCTCCCGGGTGGAGGCGGCCGGGCCGGGATCGCCGCTGGAGCCGTCAGCCGAGCCATCGAGGCTGTCGTCGTCGAAACCGCTGGCGGCCGCCCCGAAACTTTCCGCCAATTTGCCGCGCAGCTCCACGGCCAGCCGCTCGGCCGTGCGCTTGCCCACCCCAGGCGCCCGGCAGAGGCGGCGCAGGTCGGCCTGCACGATCGCCCGCACCAGCTCCTCGCAGGGCATGGTCCCGAGCAGGGCCAGGGCCATCTGCGGGCCCACACCGCTCACAGCCACCAGCAGGCGGAACAGATCCCGCTCGTGGCGGGCCCCGAAGCCGAACAGGGTCCAGCCGTCCTCACGGATCGACTGGTGCGTGTACAGGCACAGCGGGCTGCCCGCCGGGGGCAGCAGCTCCCAGTGGCGACGGGTCAGTTGGACTTCGTAGCCCACGCCGGCGCAGGCCAGCAGCAGCCCGCAACGGGTGCCCTGCTGCCACGGCTCCGCCACATGGCCTTGCAGCCAGCCGATCATGGAGATCACTACCGATCCGACCCATGCTGCCCGGTCCGCCAACCCCCGCCAGCCGGTCTGCGACCATCAGCCGGCCGCAACCTGCCTGGCAGCGCCCCCTGCTCTCCATGCTGCTGGTGGTGTCGATCGGGCTGGGCCTGCTGGGCCTGGGCGGCTGCCAGGCGGCGGGCCAGCCGCCCCGGGCCGTGCTGCTGCAGGCTCTGGGCCTGCAGATCGAGCTCACCCAGCAGGCGATCGCCGAGGCCCTCGATCTGGAGAGCAGCGCTGGACGGCCCCAGGTCAGCCGGGTGCGTGTCGATCGGCAGGAGGCGATTCCGATCGGCCTGGGCAAGGGCCTGCACCTCACCGGCCAGTTCGACTGGCGGCTGGCGGAGGACCCCTACCGGGTGGACAGCCCCTTCGAGCTGTACCTGCTGCGGGGAGAGAGGGGCGAGAGCTGGCGGCTGGCCCGCCCGATCGGCGGCGACGACGACAGCCTCAGCCAGGAGTGGCTGGTGGATCCCCTGCCGCTGAAGGGCGACCGCGCCAGCTGAACATCGGCTCAACAACCGGCGGGGCTCAATGTTCGGCTGATTGTTATTGCGTGGGTCTGGGGCCTGCAACGGCCGGGGCAACGCCGGCCCGCAGGCTCAAGAGCGTGGCCAGCAGCACCAGCAGCGCCGACAGCCCGGCAAGGGCCGGCACGGACTCCCCGAACCACCACACACCCCACAGCGCCGCCAGCGGCACCTGCACGTAGCTGATTGCCGTGGCCCGGGCGGCCGCCATTCCCATCAATCCGTAGGTGAGGGCGATCTGCCCCAGCTGGGTGAAGACCCCCACCCCCAGCAACCAGCCGAACTCAGCGGCCGTGGGGGCCACCGGTTGCAGCAGCACCAGCGGCAGGCTGAGCGGCAGGGCCATCAGCGGGAAATAGAACACCACCACCAGGGGATGCTCGCTGTTGCGAAGGGCGCGCACACTCACGTAGGCCAGGGCCGAGAGCAGGGCACCGGCCAGGGCGAACAGCAGCGGCAGGGCCGGCAGGCCAGCGCCAGCTCCAGCCGCCGCGCCCAATCCGCCCGGGGCGGCCAGCACCGCCACCCCCATAAAGCCGAGCAGCACAGCGCCCCATACCCGCCAGCCCGGCCTCTCGGCCAGCAGCGGCCAGGCCAGCAGGGCCGTGAAGGTGGGGTGGAGGTACTGCAGCACCGTGGCCACCGCCAGCGGCAGTCCGATCAGGGCCAGATAGACGCAGTAGAGACCGGCGGTGCCGAGGATGCCGCGCCCCACCAGCAATCCCCGCCGTTGACCCCAGGGATTGAGACCGGCACGCCGCAGCATCCACCAGCTGATCAGCAGGCTCACCACCGACCGGGCCAGCACCACCTCCGCCACCGGCAGGCGGCCGCCCAGGGCCTTGACGCACACGCCCATCAGGCTGAAGGCCAGGGCACTGGCGACCATCCACAGGCCCGCCCGCCAGGCCGGGGGCTGCACCTGATCGGAGTTGCACCACTTCTGGTGTGGTGCGGCAGAATGGCGGCCATAGCGACCCCAGCGGTAGCGCCAGCCCTTGAGCCAGTCCCAGCCCCACGCGCGCCTCCATCCCCGCACGATCGAAGCGGTGAAGGAGCGCGCTGACATCGTTGATGTGGTGGGCGAGCACGTGGTGCTCAAGAAGAAGGGGCGGGAGTTCGTGGGGATCTGCCCCTTCCACGACGACAAATCGCCGTCGATGACGGTGTCACCCGCCAAGCAGTTCTACTACTGCTTCTCCTGCGGAGCCGGCGGCAACGCCATCAAGTTCCTGATGGAACTTCAGCGCACCAGCTTCAGCGAGGTGGTGCTGGATCTGGCGAGGAAGTACCAGCTGCCGGTGGAAACGGTGGATGGGCCCCAGCAGGAGCGGCTGCGCAAGCAGCTCTCCCGCCGCGAGGCGCTGCTGCGCGCCCTGGGCCTGGCGGCGGGTTGGTTCCGCAGCCAGCTGCGCAGCCCCGAAGGCGCCGGCGCCCTGGCCTACCTCACCGCTGAGCGGGGCTTGAGCGAAGGCACGATCGATGCCTTCGACCTGGGCTATGCGCCCGAGCGCTGGGATGGACTGCTCAATCACCTCGGCCAGGTGGAGAACCTGGCGCCGGAACTGCTGGAAGCGGCCGGGTTGGTGGTGCCGCGCAAGGGCGGAGATGGCTTCTACGACCGCTTTCGTCACCGGGTGATGGTGCCGATCCGCGACCGCCAGGGCCGGGTGATCGGCTTCGGCGGCCGCAGCCTTGATGGCGGCGAACCGAAATACCTCAACTCCCCGGAAACGGAGGTGTTCGAGAAGGGCAAGCACCTGTTCGGCCTGGATCGGGCCAGCAACGCCATCCGCAAGGACGACCGGGCGGTGGTGGTGGAGGGCTACTTCGATGTGATCGCCCTCCATGCCGCCGGCATCACCAATGCGGTGGCGTCGCTGGGCACGGCCCTGAGCAGCCAGCAGATCACCCAGCTGTGCCGCTGCTGCGACAGCCGCCGCCTGGTGCTCAATTTCGACACCGACGGTGCGGGCGTGCGCGCCGCCCAGCGGGCGATCGGCGAGGTGGAGCAGCTGGCGCTGCAGGGCCAGCTGGAGCTGCGGGTGCTGCACCTGCCCGCCGGCAAGGACCCCGATGAGTTCCTGCGGCAGCACGGCGCCGGGGAGTACCGGGCCCTGCTGGATCAGGCGCCCGTCTGGCTCGACTGGCAGATCGAGCAGGCGCTGGAAGGCAAGGATCTGGCCCGCTCCGACCAGTTCCAGCAGGCGGTGGCATCGCTGGTGGAACTGCTGGGCAAGCTGCCCCAGAGCGCTGTGCGCAGCCACTACCTGCAGCAGGTGGCCGAGCGGCTGAGTGGCGGTCAGGCGCGGTTGGCGCAGAAGCTGGAGGAAGACCTGCGCCAGCAGGTGAAGGGCGAGCGCTGGCATGGCAGGGCAAGCCGCTGGGAGCAACCCGGCGAGATCGGCCTGCGTGAGCGCGCCGAAGCGGAGCTGCTGCGGCTTTACCTGCATGCAGGCCGCCACCGGGGCGCGATCCGGCGGGAACTGCGCCAGCGGGAGCTGGAGGATTTCGCCATCGCCCACCACCGTCTGCTCTGGGCGAGCATCAGCGACCTGGAGGAGGACAACCTGGGCGTGGGACGGCTGGAAGCGATCAACCGGGGCAGTGATCCGGGCGACGACCTGGCCGATCTGGACCTGCCGCGACTGTTGAGCGACCGCCTGCTGGTGGAGGAAAGCGACCTGCTCAACCGGCTCACCCCGCTGCTGGAGCCAAGCGAACTGCAGCGCATGGCCCTGGCTGAACCCCTGCTCCAGCTGCGCGGCACCACGGCCGTGCTGGAACGTCAGCGCAGCCTCAAGCGCTGCCGCCACCTGCTCGATGCCTGGGGCTCCCAGCGGCTGGAAACACTGGAGCGCTGCATCGCCCGGCTGCTGGAAGAAAGCGAGGCGGAAGCCAGCGCCGCCGCCGCCCTGAGCATGGAAAGCCGGATCGACCTGATGTTTGCCGAACTGAACGGCGATGCCCTGCGCTTCCAGGAGCTGTACTACAACGAACGTCGACACATCAGCCACCTCGACCAGCAGCGCTGCGCCGATCCCCTGGCTGCGGCGCGGCTGGCCAGCTGATCCGCTCAGCGCCGCT
Organism: Synechococcus sp. Cruz-7E5; assembly: GCF_024345995.1. GTDB lineage: Bacteria > Cyanobacteriota > Cyanobacteriia > PCC-6307 > Cyanobiaceae > Regnicoccus_A. Next base: position 221,679 of record NZ_JAGQCE010000002.1, on the reverse strand, counting down.
TCTCAAGCGCTGTGAGAACGAGTTTTGCCACCGCCTCTGACGAGGCCGGGTTCTGACCGGTGATGAGATTGCCGTCCTGGCATGTGTAGGGCTGCCAGTCGTCGGCTTTGGAGTACTTGGCGCCACGAGCAATCATCGTGTCCTCAACGAGGAGAGGAACAACCTTGGTGAGGCCGACAGCTTCCTCTTCAGAGTTCGTGAAGCCAGTAACTTCTCGCCCCTTCACAATGTGCTCACCGTTTTCGTCAATTGCATTGACGAGAGCAATCGGAGCATGGCAGACGGCGGATACGATCTTGTTTGTCGCCCAGAAGTCTTCAATCAGCTGAATGGACACTTTGCTGTCGACAAGGTCCCAGAGCGGACCGTGGCCTCCGGGGTAGAAGACCGCGTCAAAGTCGCCAGGCGAGAGCGAGTCGAGCCTGACGGTGGCGGCAAGAGCAGCATTCGCGGCGCTGTCAGCCTTGAACCGACGGGTCGCTTCGGTCTGAGCGTCGGGATCGTCACTCTTGGGGTCGAGCGGCGGCTGCCCGCCGTTGGGGGAAGCCAATGTGAGCTCTGCTCCTGCGTCTTTGAACACGTAGTAGGGAGCTGCAAGTTCTTCCAGCCAGAACCCCGTGGGGCGGCCCGTGTCTCCAAGCTGGTTGTGTGACGTGAGAACGACAAGGATTCTGTTCATGTTCTGCTCGATTCTGTCTACATGTAAGTGTAAGCAAGCCATGGCTGGCGCGTCAGGCGCATCAGGCAGTGGCCTCATAAAGATACCTCTGGAAGCCTGAAAAGAGCTGGCCGATGTCTTCTGGCCTGCCGAGATCTGCAACGGCATCGGCGATGCTGTTCTGATAGCGGAGACGCAGCAATGGCGTGAGCTTTTCCTGGGCCAGCTCCTGCACCCCCGTGCTCACGTAGTGCTGCAGCACGAAGTTGAGGAACACCTGCTGCTTGCTGGTGAAACGGGAGTGGATGTAGAGGCGGGCGTTGCCGGCCCGCTGCTCGCGGGGAATGGGCGGCAGGGCATAGGCCACGTGGGCGAGCACATCGAACAGATCGCTGTTTTCGGCATCGATGATGCGCTGCATCTCCGCCAGCTGCTCGGCGCCGAAGCCCTTTTCCTCCAGCCCCTGCAGCAGGCGGCGGCGGGTGTCGGGCGCACTCCAGAGCTCACGCAGCTCGGCCTCATCCTTCACGAATTCCGGCAGCTGGCCATAGAGGCACTCGATGAACTGCTGGGAGCTCATCGGCCGGCCATCGGGATGCCAGAAGGAGGTGACCAGCATGTGCTGGATCGAGCGCTCCTTGCCATCGCCGAGTTTGATGCAGACCTTGGCGGGGCGGGGCGGGCGCCCCTCGGGTTCCTCGGTCTCCGCGCTGACGTCCGCCTTGGCCTCAGTGGGATCAGCAGGAGACGGCGAACGGCGATCAATCACATCAGGCTCCACCACCCCATCCCACTCCGGATCGCTGAAGTGGTGATGGGCCTTCACGAAGTCGTAGATCGTGAAATAGTCCTTGCCATCGAACAGGCGGGTGCCGCGGCCGATGATCTGCTTGAACTCGATCATCGAGTTCACGGGCCGCAGCAGCACGATGGCGCGCACATTGCGGGCGTCCACACCGGTGGAGAGCTTCTGAGAGGTGGTGAGGATGGTGGGGATCGTCTTTTCGTTGTCCTGGAAGGCGCGCAGCCAGGTGTTGCCCAGCTCGCCGTCGTTGGCAGTGACCCGCTGGCAGTAGTTGGGATCCGTGCTGCTTTTGAGCTGGTTGATCAGGTCGCGGATCGCCAGGGCGTGGTCCTGGGTGGCGCAGAACACGATCGCCTTCTGGCGCTGATCGATCTGCTCCATGAAGATGCGCACCCGTTCCCGCTCGCGCCGCTCGATCTCGATGATCTTGTTGAAATCGGCCTCCTTGTAGAGCTTGCCGGCCTCGATCTCCCCTTCCACCACCGTGTCGTCGGGGGTGTAGATGTATTCATCGAGGGTGGTGCTGATCTGCTTGACGCGGAAGGGCGTGAGGAAGCCGTCGTTGATGCCCTCCTTGAGCGAGTAGCTGTACACCGGCTCGCCGAAGTAGGCGTAGGTGTCTGTGTTGCCTTGGCGGCGGGGGGTGGCGGTGAGGCCCAGCTGCACGGCGGGGGCGAAGTATTCGAGGATGCCGCGCCAGGTGGATTCGTTGTTGGCACCGCCACGATGGCATTCGTCGATCACGATGAAGTCGAAGAAATCGGGCGGGTACTGGCCGAACCAGGGGGAGGGCTTGCCGTCCACCGGCGGGCCGCTCATGAAGGTCTGGAAGATGGTGAGGAACACGCTGGCGTTGGTGGGCACGCGGCCCCTCTTGCGCAGGTCGCCCGGTTCGATCCGCGCCAGGGCGTTCTCTTCGAAGGCGGCAAAGGCGGTGAAGTCGTTGAAGGCCTGATCGGCGAGGTTGTTGCGATCGGCCAGAAACAGGATGCGGGGTCGGCGCGTGGGTGCGCCGGAGAGGTTCCAGCGGGCGGCAAACAGCTTCCAGAGGATCTGGAAGGCGATCGAGGTTTTGCCGGTGCCGGTGGCCAGGGTGAGCAGGATGCGGTTGCGGCCGGCGGCGATCGCCTCCAGCACCTGGGTGACGGCGATCTCCTGGTAGAAGCGGATCTGCCAGCTGCCGCCCTTGTCGGGGTAGGGGATGGCGGCGAAGCGATCGCGCCAGGCGTTCTCGACCGCGAAGGTGCGCTGCCACAGCTCCTGGGGGCTGGGGAAGCCATCGACTTCCCCCTCCTCGCCCGTGGCGCGATCGATGGCGTAGACGCCCTTGCCGTTGCTGGCGTAGGTGAAGCGGATCTGGAGCTTGGCGGCATACTCCTTGGCCTGGCCCACGCCTTCGCTGAGCGGCAGGGAATCGGCCTTGGCCTCCACCACCGCCAGCTTGGTGTTGCGGTGGATCAGCACGTAGTCGGCGCTGAGGGACTTACCGCGCCGGCCACCGCCCTGCAGGCGCCCCTGGGTGATCGAAAACTCGCGGCGGATGCGGCTGCCCTCCACCACGCCCCAACCAGCGGCAGCGAGCAGCGGATCAATCAGCTCGGCGCGGGTTTCGGCCTCGTTCATGGCAGCAGGGAGGCCGAGGGCGCCATGGGATCAGTCTGGCCCATCCGGCCGGCGGTATAGCTCCAGGCCGGCCCGCTGGATGTGCTCCAGCAGGGCGGGATGACGAATCGCGCTGTAAGCGGAGAGATCGATCATCCAGGGCAGCAGCAGGTCGTCGAGATCGGCATCGATGCGGGCCAGGGCGGCGGCGTTGATGGCGGGGCCGATCAGGGTGAGATCGATGTCGGAGGCGGGGCGGTGGCGAGCGAGGGCGCGGGAGCCGTAGAGGATCGCGGCTTCCACCTCGGGGTGGCTGGCGAGCACCTGTTGGATGGCCCCAACCGCCGCTTCCGGCAGGCCGATCGCCTGCGCTGTGGCCGGGGGAGGACGCACGGTCATGACGGCAGCTGGCTCAAGGCCGAGAACCGATTCCGTAGGGCACCGAACAACGGCGCATAGCAATCGATCACATCGCGGGCGATCGCCTGGGCCTGCTCGAGGTTGTAGGTGTGCGAAGACTGATTGCGGGCCTTGATCATCGCCATCCAACCCTCGCCGTCGCTGATCAGTGCGTTCTGGAACGCCAGACGGGTGGCATCCCGCGAGCCGATGAGGCCGGTGATCCCCTGGTGCTGCAGATAGTCCTTCAGCAGATTCCAGGCGAGTTCATGGGTGAACTCAAAACTCTGGATCAGGCCCTGCTGCTCCAGCTCAGTCAGCGGCCGTTGGCGCGCCAGAGCCACGCCACGCTCCAGCACCTGGAGGGCCCGCTCGAAGTTGTCGAACCGCTGGCGCCAGCGGACGTCTGCATCGGCCATCGACTCAGGCTAGGGAGAACATCGCCCCAAGGCAGTTCAGCCCAGGGATGTGGCACCTCCAATGCAGGAAAAGTAGGCCGGCGGATGCAGGAAAAGCCGAGCCCGCGCTTCTGGCCGCCATAGGCGCCAGCGGTGAGTGCCACGGCGTGGAAGCCCTTGCGGGGGCCGCCCACGTCGATGCCGATCACGGTGGGGACGGTCAGGGTGGGGACGGTCACAGCGGCCACGCCCTCCACCCAGCTAGCCTGATGTACAGGTTATTGGACAACACCATGCAGGTGGTCAGCTTTTCGGAGGCCCGGGAGAGCTTCAAGGCCGTGCTGGATCGGGTGGAGGCCGATGCAGACGTGACCCTGATCACCCGGCGGCACGCCAAGGGGGCGGTGGTGATGTCGCTCGACACATACAACAGCCTGATGGAAACCGTGCACCTGCTGCGTTCCCCGGCCAATGCGGCCCATCTGCAGCGGTCGCTGGAGCAGGCCGGGCGTGGGGAGCTCCTTTCCCATGGGCTGATCGATCCGGATCTGGCCGATGCCGGCGATTGAGCGGCTGGCCTGGACGGCTGCCGCCTGGGACGACACCCTCCACTGGCAGAGCCAGGACCGCAGGCAGCTGCGACGCATCAACCAGCTGATCCAGGCTTGCCTGCGCGATCCCTTCGCTGGCATCGGCAAACCCGAGCCCCTGCGGGAAAACCTGGCCGGCTGCTGGTCGCGCCGCATCGATGAAGAGCGCCGGCTGGTTTATCGGTTGGATGGCGAGCTTCTTGTGATCCTGGCCTGCAGGGTTCACGACCGGTAAGACAGCGCGGCGAGGTGCCAGCAGGTCGCCTACGCAGCCGTCATGGCAGCGTCTGAACTGGTTGGAGGGCTGAAGGCGCGATGAACTGGAGGCCAAAGCCTGGGGCTCAGAGTTCGCCGTTGAACGCCTGGTGCAGGAGGGTCTTCTTGAGTTCCTCCAGGGCGGCGAGTTTGAGTTCGTAGATGCTGGCGAGGCGCTGGGTTTCTTGACGGAGGTCGGCGAGCTCCTTAACAATCAACTTCTGGTCGGCAAGTGGTGGAAGGGGCGCAACGAAATCGCCAAGGCTTCGGGCGGACAAATTAGGCTGAGCAGTACCATTCTTAAATTCATTGATCATACTTGCACAAAGTGAGCTTCTGAAGTATGCGATGAGATACTCATTCAAGGCTGTTTCATCAGGGCGCACGATAACCAAAGATGAGGCGATTGCGCCTTCGGTCAAATCACCGACGCATGCAAACTTTCCGAGCGAACCGCGCAGGCAGAAGAGGATGTCTCCTGCACGTATCTTGCCATTGCTCAGCAGGTCGAAACGCTCTCTCGGAATGTAGTCCATATTTGCGAGATCAAGTCCATCGTCTGTCAGATGGCCTGCATTAATGAAGGGAATCCCCGTTGCACTTCTGGCCTTCTTTGATGGATAGTTCGAGCCTCTATCTCCATTCTCAAAAGCACAGAAGTTTCTAAGTTGTTTCTCCTCCCACCCCTCCCCGCGCCGGCTGAATACGGATTGAAGATGGCTCTCAAAGAGCGCGCGGGCGTTCTGAAGGTTCCGCTCGGCGTTGGCTTTGGCGGTGGCGAGGCCCGCAAACGCTTCGTCGAGCAGGGCGACGATTCGCTGCTGTTCGGGAAGTGGGGGGTATGGAATCTCAACGGACATTGCCAATCCGATGTTGAGATTCCTAACGGTGCTGCCCGCCGCAAGTCGATCAAACTGGCTAAACACCAGATCAGAACTAAGAACGTAATAAAGGTATTCTGGATCGACTTTTGGTTGGCGCAACACAAGCCATCCATCATGAATGCAACCCGTGGTTTTCATGATGTATGGCCGGCCGAAACTCATCGAGTTCGATAGGATGAAATCGCCTTCGTAAACAACTCGCGAACGCCTAGCGCCCTCAGGCTTTATCTTCTCTTCTGTTTTGTAGATGTATTTGCCGCTCGCTGTCGCGTCTCCAATCTTGATCCAGTTGATGCCATTCGAGTCAGCAGATAGGTAATTCTGAATTGGGCGAGGTGAACCTCCCCGTTCGATTTCGCAGATTTCACCCAGCTGCCTTGTCTGCCATCCTTCCTTCATACCCACGCCCTGATCCTCCCCAGCACCTCCGCACTTTCCGCATCCAGCGACACGATCTCTGCCATGATCTCCTGCGGGCTCCGCAGCGCCACCGCCTCTCCCCCATGGGGGTTCTTCACCGAAAGATCCCAGCTCTCTGGATCAATGGAGTCCATCGCCACGCTCCAACTCTTGGGCGAGTCGGCAAACGACTTCTGCAGCTCCACGAACTCCGCCAGGTCGCGGTCGTTAAGGGGGTTCGTTTTGCCAAGGTTGCGGCCGGGATCGAGCTGGTAGAACCACACCTTGTGGCTGGGCGCACCCTTCTCGAAGAACAGCACCACCGTTTTCACACCCGCGCCCTGGAAGGTGCCGCCGGGGCAGTCGAGCACCGTGTGCAGGTTGCAATCGGACAGCAGCTTCTGGCGCAGGGCCACCGAGGCGTTGTCGGTGTTGGAGAGAAACGTGTTTTTGATCACCACGCCGGCGCGGCCGCCCGCGCGCAACAGGCGGATGAAGTGCTGCAAAAATAAAAAAGCGGTTTCGCCGGTGCGGATCTCGAAGTTCTGCTGCACCTCCTTGCGTTCACTGCCGCCAAACGGCGGATTGGCGAGGATCACATCGAAGCGGTCGCGCTCCTGCACATCGCTGAGGTTTTCGGTGAGGGTGTTGGTGTGCAGCACCTTGGGCGCCTCGATGCCATGGAGGATCATGTTCATGATCGCGATCACATAGGCGAGGCTCTTCTTCTCCTTGCCGGTGAAGGTGCGCGACTGCAGCGTCTCCAGATCCTCCGTGCTCAGTTCGCGCCCCTCGGCACCGCCCTTGCGCATGAACTCAAACGCTTCGCACAGGAAGCCGGCGGAACCCACCGCCGGGTCGTAGACCGACTCGCCGATCTGCGGGTTCACCACCTGCACGATGGCGCGAATCAGCGGCCGGGGCGTGTAGTACTCACCGCCGTTGCGGCCGGCGTTGCCCATGCGCTTGATCTTTTCCTCATAGAGCATCGAGAGCTCGTGCTTCTCGGCCTGGGAGCGGAAGCGCAGACCATCGATCACATCGATGATTTCGCGCAGGTTGTAGCCGCTGCTGATCTTGTTGCGCAGTTCACCGAAGATCTCGCCGATCTTGTACTCAATCGTGTTCGGCCCGCTGGCGCGCTGCTTGAAGCGCTCCAGGTAAGGGAACAGGCGCTGGTTCACGAAGTCGCGCAGGTCGTCGCCGGTGAGGGCGGCGTGGTGATCCAGCTGGCCGCTGGCGGTCTTCGGTGCCGCCCAGCTGTTCCAGCGGTAGGGCTCTTCCAGGATGGGAGCGTAGCTGCGGCCCTCCAGGGCAGCCACGGCGGCCTTGTCGTCTTCGAGCCCGTCGAGGTACTTGAGGAACAGCAGCCAGGAGGTCTGCTCGGTGTAGTCGAGCTCGGTGCCGCAGCCGGCCTCCTTGCGCAGGCAGTCGTCGATGGCGCGGAACGCCTGCTCGAAGGAGCTGGGGGCCGAGGCGGCGCGGGAACCGTTGGGAGCGCGGGTGCGGGGGGCGCGGCTGGCGGCTTGGCCGTTGCCTGAGGCTTCCACTGCCGACCCATCCGCCAGGGCCACCGAGCCACCGCGACCCCGGCCAGGCACGATCAGCCGTCGGCTCAACAGATCAGCCTTCACCGCTTCGTAGCTGGCTTCGTCCCACTCCAGGGTTTCGCGGAGGCGGCCGTTGCCAGCGGATCCGCCCAGGGCTTCGAGGGCGCCGAGGAACTCGTCGGCGAGGTCGTCGTTGCGTCCGGCGTCGCTCAGTGGGTTCTCAGCGGCGTAGGTCAACGGGGAGAGGAGTTCTGTTCTCTCAGGATGCCAGCAGGCTTACGAGCTGGGCAAGGCTGATCGACGATGAACTCCGCCCAGAGGTTGCGGCAAGGAGATGCACGCAGGCTTGAGCTTCTCGGAGTAGATCAGCAGTCTGGGTTTCGGGGAATTGAAATGTGTTTATCCCCGCCTAGACACTGGCATGGAACGAGCCATAGCATTCCAGGCGGTTCATCGAGAATCAGTTTGATTGTTCTGTTCACCAATTGACGTCTCGGATATCCGGGTCGGACCCAAGAATCTTCTCAAGTGCTTCCGCCACGCGCCGGACCTGGGATGTCGTGTCAATCTTTTTGAACCATTTCCTGATTGTCGATTTGCAAGGATTAGTAAAACACAGGAACTCGTCAGCGTCTCCGCTCTGGTGGCCACAGCAAAGAGCAAGACGGAATCCGTCGTTCTTGATGGGGATGTACAGTCCCCAGTCTTATGGGATCATCTCATGAGTTTCGATTCCATGGTCCTTGAGCTTTGCCAGGAGATATTCGGCAAGTCGTTGGTCCCAGAGACCCGGATTGATCTTCTCTTCCTCGCCTTCGTAGGGCGCAAACTTTGCCGAGCGGAAACCAGCATGAGTTTTCATCGTCCTCCTGCCGAACGATTGAGCTGAGGCGCGAGCGCCGGTGTGGCGCTCGGCCCGCTGGACGGATGAAGGACCACTCCGAGAGGTGGGCCAATTGCCATGCTGATGCGAGTCGACTCCTACGAAGGGTTAGAATTCACATAATTGCCCACGCGAGCATTTGTTGGATAGATGCAGGGTGTGGACATGCCGCATGCAGTCCTCTTGTATTTAGATCGACGTTGAAACGCGCCCACTCACGCTCTGACTTTTCGGCAAGGCCCAAGTGCGCCTCAATGTCGCCGAGCTGCCAAAGCCAGATGTTCTGCGCGAGAAGTTTCGAGTGAAGAGAAACTATGTGCGGCTGAGCGCCGATATGTTGTGCTAAAAGAACGAATGCCTGCGCCGAGGTAACGACTCCGCCCTGAGGCAGGCCGTTAGGGCCAACCGAGACCCTACCGGCGGCGGCTAGTGACGCCAACTCCAGCTTCAATGCAGATATGTCGGGATCGGTAGCTACCAGGTATCCATCGCGGACTGCTCCACTGAACGCGTAGTCCAAGTCGACAATTGCTTTGCAAGGTACGTCCATTGCGGCGAGGATTTCAGTCGACTTCCTAGTGTCGTTGACGCCGCTCTGAGCAACAAGCGCGCAGCGCTCTTGGCCGAGGCTGCGGCCGGCTATGGCCTCATAGATGGCAGGAAGCAGGCGCAATTCGGTCTTTCCTTCAGTTAGCAACACTCGGTCGGCAAAGAGAACTTGGCTTGAGTTCCCAAGAGTGAAGAGTTGCTCCATCTGATGAACCGAGTTCGGCACTGCTCTCTGGATGGCGTCACGCAACCTACTCCTGGCATACGTACCCCGCGCAGCATCTTTCCTCATGAGCAGGGCGAACTGCGCATCGGACGCAGGCACGAGCTGAGCCGAGTGCGTCGAAAAGATAACTTGGTATCCTGTCCTTCCAAGAGACTTGAGTGCGGCACGAATTTGCTCTACAGCGAACGGGTGGAGGTAGAGCTCTGGTTCATCGATAAGTAGAAGCGTCGTGCCAAGCCCAGGTCCAGCGCCACGGCGGACCTCTGCCAAGTGCCGGACCAATGCCATCTGCACTGAACGCTGGGTTCCGTGACCATACGAGCCAAAGTCACGGGGAGAGTTTGTGCCCTCTTGAAGTCGCAGTGTGCCGCCCTTGACGAGGTCTTCAAGCTCGGGGACCGGAAAGTGCAGCTTCGCGCCAATACCAGGAAAGAGGTCGTTGACCTTGACTGTGATCTGATTCTCGATCGTGACTAGCTCGGCAAAGCGCATGTCGCCATCTGCGCTGACACGACGGGAGATCTCCTGAAGGAAGCCGGACAGCTCTACGGCGTGGGCCGCTCTGACCGGTGCAATGAACTCAGCGAGCAACTTGCCGATAGTGGTCGTTGTCTTCGACTTTGCCGCGTCTTCTGCAGCGTTCTCCATCGCGCCAATACGGATTGGCTCTGGAAGTAGGGCGCCCAGCGCGTTGTCGATTCCTGTTGGATTGGCGTTCCAAGACAATGTTGTCGGATCCCATACCGATAGGGTGATCTCGCCGGCTTTGCTAGCAGTAGGTGGCTGTGTGCGCTTCACCTTCAGCGTCTCTCCTGCTATGTAAGGTGTGATCTGCCGCTGCTGAGGGGGAGGCATTTCCGCCACATGCGCCGCCGTAACGCCAGTGATTGTTCCAACGACCTCGATGGGCAGTGCGGCACTATGAAAATCTGCTTTCGCAAGCAACGATCGCCGAAGCAGCCACTGAATAGCGGTGATTGAGTTGCTCTTGCCCGAGTTGTTATAGCCGATGATCGGCGTGTAAGTGCTTAGCGGAAGGGCGCAACTAGAGACCGATCTGAAGTTCGAGATCTCGACCGAATCAAGCAAGATTGCCATTGGCGTGCCTCTCTGACGGGCGGTTTTTTTGTGAAGCCTAACGCTCTCTCAGCAGCGGGCGAAAGTGTTTTGGAGGATCTCCTCCTAGGTTCCGGAAAGTGGCATTTCCCGCCTGCTGGAGTGGACTGGTTGGCCTTGCTTCTTATGAATCAGAAAGGCCAACTGCCTTAGCGAATCGTTCTCCCCAATCAGTGCGATACATCACGCCTAATCCCAACTCAACAACCTTTCCACTCTGTGTGTTGCCCTCCCTCAACCGTATGACGTCTGGGTGGTCATCAGCCCAGTCATACAACGTGTCACCGACGAGCATTATTGCATAGTCAACCACGATCAACCCCAGCCGCTGCCAGTTCTCGACGATTGCCGCTAAGCCAGGAATTGCCACTAGAGCATCATCATCAGAATCAGCTGTTCTAAGAATATGATTCTGAAGTACACTAAATCCATCTTTACCTTCGGTTTTAAGAATTGCCCGAACAATACCGATTGAGCCAGCTTTTCCAGCAAGCACCGACTTAAGAAGCGCTGCATCTTCAGCACTTAACTGCCTTATGACTTCTACAAAAGCTGGGTGTGCGTTTGAAGCAACTTGCTTGTCCATGGAAGTAGCAAGGAGATTCAGATACATCTCCTTAAGATCTGCTTCTTCAAAGCAAAATGCGAGGCCTTGAAGCGCTGGTCCAGCAATTGACGCCTTGGGCTCGACAAGCTGATCAACAGGTATATTTGCTGCCTTTGCAGAAAGCTCATCTCCAAATCTTTCTGAAAAGTATATTCGTGCCTTTTCGATTGCGAAGTTTACAGCCGCGAGTGGCAGAAGTGCATTGTTGATCGTTTGTGAAATTGTTACTGCCGCTTCGCCTAGATGCGCAGCCGCTTCACGTGCCTTTGGGTCCTCGCCGGCAAGCCTGATCAGCTCCCCAGCCAGTACAAGCCCGTCTTTTGCATCCTGGAGGGGATTCGCTGACATCTTCACTCTGTTGCGATGAGCATTGCTCAATATAGGCCTACCTTGATATTGGATGGTTTCCGTGAACCATCCCTGACGGGCTTTCCTTCCCGTGAACCAGTCGATGGCGGTTTGGATGATGAGATAAGAATCCCTCTGGGGCGAAGGTTTTAGTTACCGACTATTCAACCGTAGCCGTGGTCTGCAAACCCACCTCCCAGCAGATATTCACTCAATACAAAGAGGAGCAGGTGCTGGTGGGCGTGAGCTTCATCAGCGACCACAGCGCGCCGTATTGAGCCTGGCTGAGCGACAACTCGTTCTGCATGCGCTTGCCCATCGGTGTGCCCGGGGCTGCAGTAGCCCCCAGCTCGGTGTTGATCACCGCCAGCCCCTGGCACATCTTCTCGATGTCAGGGTTGAGATCACTGCTGGCCCGGGCAGGCAGGCTCAGGCACAGCAGACTGATCACCACGCCCGCAGGCCAGCTGCGGCAGCTCATGAGGCGGGTTTGGCCAGGGGCATCAGGCACTTGTCGGAATCACAGCCGGCGGGTCCAGCTTCCACCAGTTCGCCCTGGTCGTAACGCTGCAGCGCTTCAAAGAAATCTGCGGTGCGGCAGCGGGCGGCCACTTCCTGCTGCAGGCGCGTGTAAGTGGCCTGGTCGATCGGCTCGAACGGCAGCCGCGGGAAGGTGGCATTGGCATCGAAGCGGGCCAGCAGCGCCGCCGAGATGTAACCCTCCCCTCCATCGATCGCCTGGTGGATCGCCTCGGCCAGTGGCTCGATCTCGTTCTCGCGGAACTCCACCGTGGCGGAGGTGTTATGGGCCGTGTAGTGCTTCTGCACCTGCATGTAGAAGTCGAACTGGGCCAGGGCCGAGAAGTTGTTGATCTCCACCGCATCGGCGCCCGGGATGTTCGCCCAGCTCACCTCAGTGGGAATCTCCACCAGCCATTCGCCGCAGCGGGGATCAAAGGGATCATCCAGCAATCGCCCCTGCTCGTCCTTGTCGGATTGGCTGGGAACGATCGTGTAGCCGTAGTCCATACAGGCCAGCGCCACCGGATCGTTCTTGCGGAAGGTGATGCGGCGGATGAAGCGCTGCGCCTTGGGCGGATGCCAGCCGGGGCTGGCGCCCGTGAGCAGGCTCTTGGTGCCGGCCGGTTGCACGGTGGTGCAGCGGTTGGGGCGACGCAGACCGTGGCGGTCGCAGTAGTCCCACACCGCTTCATTCACGATCTGCTTCCAGCGGCCCAGATACTCCGCTTCCTGGGCCTTGAACTTCAGCCCCTGCTCCGTTTCAGGGCGGCCCTGCTCCCACCAGTTCAACCAAGGGGTGCCGAAGGCATGCACGAAGAAGTCGAACAGGCCGGTGAAGCTCACCCCCACAATCGGATCCCAGGCGCGGCTCTGGCGGTAGCGCTCCACTTCGAAGTCGTGGTTGAGCAGGCAGGCCACCGCCAGGCCGCCAGCCTTGAACGCATCGGCCTGGGCCTGGTGGTCAGCCGGATCGATCCGGTTCAGATGAACTTCCGCCAGGTTGCAGTGGAAATCAGCACCCAATATTTCACCGCATGGATTCAGCCCATAGCGCCCTAGACGGTGCTCCAGCTCGGCGGCACTGATCTCTGGATGATTCAGCTGCAACCAGCGGCCGGCTTCCTCGCGGCCCTGGTCCACATAGATGTCGATGAACTCGCTGCGCAGCTCCGGGGTGGTCAGCAGGTCGGCATTGGAGCGGGCAATCGCTTCGGGCGCGAACTGGATTGCCCCTTCGCCGCTCTGGAACTGCTTGACCACCGCCTCCAGCACCACTTCTTTTGAAGGGCGGCTGTGGAACACCCGGGTGTGGTTGGCCATCCGCAGCGCATCGCGCTCGGGGTCAATGCTCCAGTTGCCCTCGGCGTCCTGTTGCCAGAGGTTCTCCTTGGCGCCGGCAGCAGAGGAATCCTCCGCGGAGAACTGGCGCATGCCGGCGCTGCGGCGGATATTGCCGGCCACGATCGTGACCGCCGCCTCATCGATCAGCAGGCAGCACTCCACCGAGCTGAGCCGGCGGCCGATCGCCTTGTTGAGGATCTGGGCCACGCGGCCGTACAGGTCGCCCAGCTTCACGGGGTTGGCCATGCCGCCGAAGCCCTTGAGCGTTTCGCCCACCGGCCGCACATCGGAAAGGTCCACGCTCACCGTGATCGGCGTCTCGGCGTCGAAGCGCTCATCACTGCTGAGCTCCAGCAGCAGCTGGTAGCTGTCGACCCAGCCGCGGCGGGTGTCGCCCACCTTGATCGACACCCGGTTGCCATCGATGCTGTGGCTGGTGGCCTCCTGGCGCGCTCCGGCGGGGGTGAGGCCGATCGGGCTGACGCTCTCGATCACCAGCCGGTTGCGCACCAGCGGCAGCCGCTCGATCAGGTGCGGCTCGATGATGGCGCCGGTTCCGCAGCCCATCATCGCCAGGTCCATCATCAGACCGAAGGCTTCCCAGTCGATCAGGTTGGTGGAGGTGCAGTTGTAGGCGCCGGAGAAGTTATGGCGCTGCTCGATCCAGGGGGTGCCACCAATCCACAGCCAGCGCCCCGACGGCAGCGCCTGCTGGTGCTTCTGCATGCGCCGGATCAGCTCCACTTCCTCGGCATTGAGCTGGCCCAGCTGGCGCAGACCCTCCAGGTTGCGCTCGGCCACCTGGAGCCAGCTCTCGCGGCCGCCTGGGGTGCGGCGGGAATAGGTGCGGTAAAAAACGGGGTTAGCCGCCGGGGCCGTGGGCGGGAAATCAGGCTCCAGCAGGCCGTTGGCGCCGATCTGGCCGCCCTGCAGCCGGCCCGAGCCGGTGCCACTGGCATGCGTTGCCACGAGATTTACAAAATCAACTTGTTCGACCTTTGGAAGCGGCTTGGCTGAGAGGGTCACAACAAAGAATCTCGGAGCTTGAGCGGCAACTTACGCCAGGGCTAGCGGCCAGACCAGGGGCTAACCCCACAGATTGTGTGAATTGTAGCCAGCCTTACCGTTCCATTCGAGAAGCTGGTGGGCCTCCATCGAACTGGCCATTCGCGCAACAAGCCCCTATCGCCAAGGGGAATCCACACCTCTTTCAACCTGGGCAGGCAGGATGCTCATCACTTGAGGGGTCTAAGCGAAACCGTTCAAGAATCATAATGAGATTACGCTCTTCAGTCGTGAACAGCTGAGCTTGGTCTTTGTGTCGATTTTCAAAATGGCTGCTTTCCTTCCCATCGATTGGAAGATTTTGGGATGATAATTTGGATTGGTCTGGGCTGAGGAAGAAGCTTTGATCCACTTGGTTTGACCTCCAAGAAACAGTTTCAAGCTCAAGGCGTTGCAGCGCCTTGAGCTTTTTCGCGTGGGTTCCCCCAAACGCATCATCAAGGCTACCGCCACCAATGGGGTCTGCAAGCTCTGGCGGCCACCAGTGGCAGCGCCCTGGCGTGGCCTGTCAGGCTGGCTCCATGACCAGCAGCACCAGCACCAGGGCACCACAGAGCGGGGCCGTGGACCCCGAGCAGCAGGCCCTGGCTGATGCCGTGGCCCGGCGCCGCAATTTCGCGATCATTTCCCACCCCGACGCGGGCAAGACCACCCTCACCGAGAAGCTGTTGCTCTACGGCGGTGCCATTCAGCAGGCCGGGGCGGTGAAGGCCAAGGGCGAACAGCGCAAGGTGACCTCCGACTGGATGGAGCTGGAGAAGCAGCGCGGCATCTCGATCACCTCCACCGTGCTCCAGTTCGACTACGACGGCAGCACGATCAACCTGCTCGATACCCCCGGCCACCAGGACTTCTCGGAAGACACCTACCGCACCCTGGCCGCCGCCGATAACGCGGTGATGCTGGAAGACGCCGCCAAGGGCCTCGAGCCCCAGACCCGCAAGCTGTTCGAGGTCTGCCGCATGCGGCGGATTCCGATCTTCACCTTCATCAACAAGATGGATCGGCCCGGGCGTGACCCGCTGGAGCTGATCGATGAGATCGAGAGCGAGCTGGGCCTCACCTGCTGGCCGGTGAACTGGCCGATCGGCAGCGGCGACCGCTTCCGCGGTGTGATCGATCGCCGCAGCCGCGACGTGATCCTGTTCACCCGGGCCGAGAGGGGTCGACAGGCCGCCGAGCGGCGCCTGGCTGCCGGCAGCCCCGAACTGGCCGACCTGGTGGAGCCGGAACTCCTGGCTCAGGCCCTTGAGGAACTGGAGCTGCTGGATGGCGCCGGTGCCGACCTCGACCTGGAGCTGGTGCATGCAGGTGAGCTCAGCCCGGTGTTCTTCGGTTCGGCGATGACCAACTTCGGTGTGCATCCCTTCCTCGATGCCTTCCTTGAGCTGGCCCAGCGGCCGGTGGCCCGCACCAGCCACGACGGCCCCGTCGATCCGCTGCGGCCCGAGTTCAGCGGCTTCGTGTTCAAGCTGCAGGCCAACATGGACCCCCGCCACCGCGACCGCATCGCCTTCGTGCGGGTCTGCTCAGGCCGCTTCGACAAGGACATGAGTGTGCGCCATGCCCGCAGCGGCCGCACCATCCGCCTCTCACGCCCCCAGAAGCTGTTCGGCCAGGACCGCGAGGTGGTCGAAACCGCCTACCCCGGTGATGTGATCGGCCTGAACAACCCCGGCATGTTCGCCATCGGCGACACCCTCTACGTGGGCCAGAAGGTGGAATACGAGGGCATTCCCTGCTTCAGCCCGGAAATCTTCGCCTGGTTGCGCAACCCCAACCCTTCGGCCTTCAAGAGCTTCCGCAAGGGGGTCAATGAGCTGCGCGAGGAGGGGGCGGTGCAGATCCTCTACGACACCGACGCCAGCAAGCGCGATCCGATCCTGGCGGCCGTCGGTCAGCTGCAGATGGAGGTGGTGCAGTACCGGCTGGAGAACGAATACGGGGTGGAGACACGCCTGGAACCGCTTGGCTTCAGCGTGGCGCGCTGGGTGGCGGGCGGCTGGCCGGCGCTGGAGAAGGTGGGCCGCATCTTCAACTGCAAGACCGTGCGCGATGCCTGGGACCGGCCGGTGCTGCTGTTCAAGAACGAGTGGAACCTCAACCAGCTCAAGGAGGATCACCCCGAACTCGAACTCAGCGCCGTGGCGCCGGTGGTGAGCGGCGTGGAGCCGATCGCGATCTGAGCCACAGCCCGCCGCTGGCCTCGCCAGAATCAATTGCAACGAAAGGTCAAGGTGACGGCCATGCCTCAGCCGATCTGGCTGGTTCGCCCCCGCCGGGATGGAGGGTCTGATTACGTCCGCTTCCTGCCCAGCCATGAAGCCGTGGAGATCCGCGAAGGCAGCCACCTGCCCCCCCAGATGCCTCTGCTCAAGCGCCGTCACTGGCTGGCGATCGAGGAAGCGGAAGCCCGGCGCCTTGAGCTGCAGCAGGACGCGGGCTACCACTGCAGCGAACCCCTGTTCTGAGCCGCCGCCACCGGGCCGTCAGGTCTCATTAAGCCCCTGATGCACAGCGCCTCGCCCCGCGCCTCGATACGCTCGGGCCACGACCCAGCCCCACGCAGCGGAGGCCATGACCATCGGTTCTGAACCTGCCCCCAGCGGCAGTCCCTACGAAAGGCTCGGTGTCACCCCCGACGCCAGCTTCGATGAGGTGCAGGCGGCTCGCCAGCATCAGCTCGATGCGGTCGCTGACGACCCCCAGGCCCGCGCCCAGGTGGAAGCCGCCTACGACGCGGTGCTGATGGAGCGGCTGCGGGAGCGGCAGCAGGGCAAGGTGAGCAGCGCTGCGGCCACCGCCTCCAAGCGGGAGGAGATCAAACCACCGGCGGCGAGGGTCCCCTCCCGGCCTTCCCTGCCCCAGTTGCCCTCACTGCCCCAGTTCAGCGGCGGCAACAAGCTGCAGGCACCCAGCTTCTCCATGCCCAGCTTCTCCCTGGCCGAAGGCCGTGAGCGCTGGTTTCCCCTGGTGGCGGATGGCTTGCTCCTGCTGCTGCTGCTGGTCACGCCGCCTGGCTCAGCCGAAGTGCTGCTGGCCCTGGCCACCGGCGTCACGGTGGTCAATCTCAGGCGCCGCAACGGTCGCTTCCTTGCCGCTGTTGGCTGGAGTTTCGCCTTGCTGAGCGTTGGCCTGCTCCTGGGCGGTCTGCTCACCCTGGGGCTTGATCCGGCCCTGCCGCTCGGGCTGCCCCTGTCATTGCAGCAGGTGCAGAGCCTGCCGGCCCTGATCCTGCTGCTGCTCGGTGCACTGCTGATCGCCTAAGCCAGCGAGAACTCGGCGATCAGCTCCCGCAGCTCTCCTTCCTCCACTCCATACACCTCATTGCAGAAGTGGCAGGTGAGTTCAGCGCGGCCGTCCTCGCGCAGGATCGAGGCGAGCTCCTGCTCACCCAGCATTCGCAGCGCATTGACGCTGCGGCGGCGGGTGCAGGGGCAATGGAAGGTCACATCCTGACGGGCCTCGGCGTCCTCCAGCAGCTGGGGATCGAGGTCGGGGAAGATGTCTTCCAGCAGCAGTTTGAGGTCGTCCTTGCAGGCGGCCAGGCGAGCGCTGAAGCCGCTGATCTCCCGGCAACGATCCTCCAGCAGCGCCACCAGCGCAGGCTCTCTCGCCGCCTTGGGCAGCACCTGCACCAGCACGCCGCCGGCGCAACGCACCCCGCTGCTGTCGATCTGCTCGCCCACGAACACCGCCGAGGGGGTCTGCTCGGAATGGAGCAGGTAGGAGGCCACGTCGTCGCCGATGCCGCCGCTCACCAGTTCCACCGTGCTGCTGAACGGCTCCCCCTTGCCCTGGTCGCGCACCACGTGCAGGTAGCCGGTGCCGGTGGCCTGGCGGAAGTCGAACTGATGCTGGCCGTCGTCCTCCTCGATCAGGTCGAGTTCCAGGCCGGGATTGCCCACGTAGCCGCGCACGCTGCCGTCGCGGCCCGCATCAACCATCAGCCCGCGCAGGGGTCCGTCCGACTGGATGCGCAGGTTCACCCGCCCGTGGGCCACCTTCATCGAGCTGGCCAGCAGCAAGCCGGCCGTCATCGCCCGCCCGAGCAGGGCTGTGGTCAGGTACGAGAGCCCATGACGCCGCCGGGCATAGCGGCTGGTGACCGTGGTGAGCGCCGCCACCAGGCGGATTCCCCCATCGGCCGCCGTGGCCCGCACCAACTGATCGGGCATCGCTGCGCCCTCCGCCAACTCAGGGCATCGTACGGAGTGCCGGCAGGGCCTGAAGGCCCCCGTCGCTCAGCCGCCAGGCCTGCCCCACCACCCCCTGGAACACCTCCGGCTCATGGGTGACCACCAGCAGGGCCCGCTGGCGGCCGAGCTGGGCGATCAGCTGCAGCACCTCGTGGCGCACCGACCAGTCCAGCCCAGCGGTGGGCTCATCCAGCAGCAGCACCTTCGGGTCGCGCAGCAGCTGCACCGCCAGCGCCAGGCGCCGCTGCTGGCCACCGCTGAGCCGCTCCGGCGCCTGCTGCAACGACACCCCCTGCAGGCCCACCTGGCCCAGCACCGCTTCCAACCGCTCGCTGCCCAGCCGGCGCTGCCCCAGCTTCAGCTCCTGGCCCACACTCAATCCGAGGAAATGGCGTTCGGGGAACTGGAACACCAAGCCGCTGAGCCAGCGCCGCTGGCGGGCCGTCACCGGCTGGCCCTGCCAGAGGATCTTGCCGCCACTGGGTTCCGCCAGCCCGCTGATCAGCTCCAGCAGGGTGCTCTTGCCACTGCCGCTGCGGCCCGCCACCAGCACCGGCTCACCCATGGGCAGCGTCAGAGTGACGTCGCGCAGCACCGGCTCAGGCGTGGTGGCCGGGTGGTAGCGGACCGATCGGAGCTCCAGCATGGGGGACTACGGACCGCACCAGCTTGCAGCAGCCGCCACCGTGTTTGATGGGGGTCACCAGTCGATGCTGGAAGGAGCAACGCCCATGGAAATACGCTTCCGCGAGGTTGATCCGTTCAACTGCTGGATCTGGCTGCGCTTCCCCAATCCCCCCGGTCAGGGGGAGCGGGGCTATGTCGACACCGTGTTCGACAGCTGGTTCTTCCTGGGCAAGCTGGGTGGCTTCAACGCCGAAAGCCTGCAGGTGCATGAGGAGGGGATCGACCTCAGCGCCATGAACTACGACATCGAGGCCGCCGAGGCGACCCTCCCCGCGCTGATGCACAGCATGGGTGAACCGGAATACCGCGACGACTGGTGCCGTTGCTGGGTCGACCTGGGCACCAGCGATGGGGTGGCCCTCGATGTACTCATCAACGCCCTGCGTCAGCTCGACAACGACGTGGTGGAGATCGAGGAGATCGTGATCGGCGGCGTCAATGACGACTGGCCCGTGGAGGAGGTGCCCGAGGCCCTCTTTCCCCACGGGGCCAACTGAAGCCGGTGGTGCGTGAGCTGCGCCGCCTGCTGATCGCCCCCGAGCGGCTGGCGGCTGGCCCCACCCTGGCGCTGGTCGCTGAAGAGAGCCGCTACCTCAGCCGCGTGCTGCGCTACGGCCCCGGCCAGCGCTTCGCCGTGGCCGATGGCCGGGGGCAGCTCTGGAGCGCCGTGCTGCTCGCTGGGTCCGAGGCCCGGCTTGAGCAACCGCTCGACCAGCCCCTGCAGCGCCAGGAAGCCGCCAGCCCCTGGCTGGAGCTGGCGGTGGCTGTGCCCCGGCTGGATTTCGATGTGGTGGTCCGCATGGCCTGCGAGCTGGGGGTGGACCGCCTCCAGCCCCTTGTTGCCGAGCATGGGGCAAACCGCGGCAGCTGGAAGGCAAACCGCTGGCAGACGATCCTGCGGGAGGCCTGCGAGCAGTGCGAACGCCTCTGGCTGCCCCAGCTGCTGGAGCCGCTGGAGGCGATCACCTACCTGAGCGAACTGCGCTCAGGGCTATCGCTGCTGGCCAGCACCCGCGACGCGCAGTTGCCTTTGGTGGGTGCTGCCCTGGCACAAGGAGCATCATTTGCCGCAGCTGGAGTGGCGCTGGCGATCGGAGCGGAGGGCGGCTGGAGCACCCCCGAAACAGCGGCAGCTCAGGCTGCCGGCTGGCAGGCCGTGAGCCTCGGCCCCCACATCCTGCGCACCTCCACAGCGGCCGTGGCGGGTCTGGCCTCACTGGTGCAGTGGCGGGATGCCAGGGGCCAACAGCTCAGCGGCCGAGCATGCCGCTCGCCATTTCCTTGAACATCCCCAGGTTGGCGCCGGCGCGGCGGCGGGCCCTGGGCAGCGCTCCGGAAGGGCTCAGGCGCTCGGGGGAGAAGGTGATGACGCTGGGGGCCGGACGGTTCTCCTGCTCAAGACGCAGCTCAGCGGCGATCGCCTCGGCGGTGGTCAACACCGGGGCGGCTGAGGTGGCACCTGCAGCGGCTGAGGTGGCAGCTGCTGCAGGAGCGGCCACAGGCGCAGCTGGTTCAGCCGTGGCGGCCTTGCCCTTGCCACCCTTGTCCTTGGCTGGCGTTGCCGCCACGGGAGCCACCACCGCTGGCTTGGCGGCCGCGTCCTTGTCGAGGTTGAGGAAGAACTTCTTGGGCTTGAAGATCATGACGCCGGCCAGCCAGGACGTGTGGGCTGATTATCCGCCGCGACGGCTCCGCCACCGCCAGCCCTTAGGGGAGCGCAACAGAGGCCTGCAGCGCTGCCAGCAACGGCAGCACCATCGGCGCCGGGGAAACTGGTGGTCGCTGTGTGTCCGCCATGCCTCCCGCCCCGCCGCCTGCGGCCCAGTGGCTGCTGGCCTTCGCGATCAACACCGTGTTGATCGCCCTGGTCCAGCGGCTGCCGCTGCTCACCAGGGCCGGCTGGGTGCACGCCGGCATCCTCGGCACCCTGCTCTGGGGCTCCCTGGGCTGGCGTGGCTGGCTGGCGGTGGTGCTCTATCTGGCCCTGGGCTCGGCCGTGACCCGGCTGGGAATCCGGCGCAAGCAGGAGCAGGGGCTGGCGGAGGGCCGCGGCGGCCGGCGCGGCCCTGAAAACGTCTGGGGATCGGCGGCCACAGGCGCCGTGCTGGCCCTGCTCACCACCCTGCCGGGGGCGCCTGATGAACTGTTGATGCTGGGCTTTGCCGCCAGCTTCGCCGCCAAATTGGCCGACACCTGCGGCAGCGAGATCGGCAAGCGCTGGGGCCGCACCACCGTGCTGATCACCACCCTGCGGCCGGTGCCCCCAGGCAGCGAAGGGGCCATCAGCCTGGAGGGCTCCCTCGCCAGCCTCGCTGGCAGCACCGTGATGGCCGCGGTGCTGCTGGCCCTCGGCCTGCTGCCCACTGCCAGCGCGGCCCTGCTGGTGACCGCGGTGGGGCTGGTGGCCACGCTGATCGAGAGCCTGATCGGCGCCACCCTGCAGGGGCGCCTGGTCTGGCTCAGCAATGAACTGGTGAACGGCCTGCAGACCTTGATCGCCGCCCTGCTGGCGATGGGCCTGGCCCCGCTGCTGGGGCTCTGAGCACCGGCCAGACCGGCGGAGCCTGGCGGGTCCGCACCAGCTCCTGGATCTCTGCGCGCAACAGCAGCACCAGCGCATCGAAGCGCCGCTGGATGACCCGGGCCGGCAGCCCCTGATCCGCCCCCAGCCGCCGCCAGGAGGCGCCATGCAGCACCCGCTCCAGCAGCAGCTGGCGCTGGCAGGGATCGAGCCGATCCAGCCGGCGGTTCATCCAGCGCTGGTTCTCGCCTTCGCAACAGAGCGACTCGTCCTCCCCCTCATGCTCAGCCCGGCGCGACTCCGTCCGCTCCCTGGCCGGCAGGCGATCCAGCAGCGTGCCGCCCCGCTCCTCCCCTTCGGCGGTGGGGGCATCGAGGCTGCGCAGCCGCAGGGCCTGATGCAGCTCCAGTGCCTCGCGCCAGCGCTGGCTCGAGCAGCCCAGGGCAGCCGCCAGCTCCGCCTCCCCCAGGGCAGGCAACTGAAGATGCTGGCGCTGTTGCTGCAGGTCCTGGCCGCGGCGGTGCAGCTCGCGCAGCTGGCGGGAGCAGCGCAGGGGATGGCCGTGATCGCGCAGGTGGTGCTGCATCGCCCCGCGGATGTAGGGCACCGCAAAGCTGCTCAGGGCGGTGGATCGAGACGGATCGAAGGCCTCGATCGCCCGGATCAGCCCAAGGCAGCCCAGCTGCACCAGGTCGTCGAGCGGCACTGCAGTGCTCGCGCTCTGGCGCACGGCCACCCGGCGCACCAGGGGCAGATTCAGCTCCACCAACCGGTTGCGCAGGCGGTGGTCGCCGCTGCTGCGGAAACGCTGCAGCAACTCGGCATTGAGGCTGCGCAGGTCCTGGTCCTGATGGGGCTGGGGGCGTGAATCGGGCATGGCGGGGACAGCGGTGGGTCCGTGTTTCCACCCTCTGTCTCCCGGCACCGCTGGCGCTTCACCCCAACCGGGGAACTCCCCTCCCCCAGATGGGTGACTTGTCGTTGATCAACACCAGGCCGGCGGGCTCAGCGGGCCAGCGTGCGGGCCAGACCCAACTCCAGACCCGCCCAGCTCTGCAGGGCTGGCCACTGGCGCACCCGCTCGTACACCCGGACATGGCCGTCGGCATTGAGATGCAGGCCGTCGGCACCGAGCAGCCGGCTCCAGTTGGGGTCCTGCAGCAGGGGCTCCAGCAGGGGCAGGAAGGGCACATCGGCCTCCAGGCATGCCTCCTCCAGCAGGCGCTCGTAGTGGTGCACGGCGGCCAGCTCATACCAGAGACAGCCCGCGAAGGGCATCACCGCTTCGTCCACGGGCGTGAGCCCGATCACCAGCACCGGCGCCAGCCGCACCGCCTCCCGCAACAGCTGCTGCACCCCGAACAGGAAGGCCTCCGGTGCCAGCTGGTGGCGACCGTCGGGCCGCCCGACCCGGGCCGTGTCGTTCAGGCCCACGCTGATCACGATCCCCTGGGGAGCCTGACGGCGCAGCTCACCCCGGGAGCCCACCTCCCCATGCAGTCGCGCCGCCAGTCGCTCCAGGCCATCACCGCGCACCCCCAGGTTGTAGAGCACCGGTCCATCGGGCAGCCCCATCCAGTGGCGCCGCAGCCGCTCGCACCAGCCGCCGCCATCTGGATCGCCCCAGCCATAGACACCGCTGTCCCCCAGCACGATCAGCTTGCGCGGCGTCGCTGTCACGGCCATGGGCTCGGGCGTCAGGCCGCCAGCAGGCGCCGGCGGAGGCGGTCGCTGAGATCTTCCCCCATCAGGGTGAGCAGTACATAGACCCCCACCAGGGCGACCAGCTGATCGATCGCGAAGGAGCTGAGGGCCTCCAGCAGCAGGCTGCCCAGTCCGGCGGCACCCACCAGGCCCACCACCACCGTCTCGCGCAGGATCACATCGGCGCGGTAGGCGCCGTAGGCAAGGTACGAGCGGGCCAGGGCACTGAAGCGGCCGTAGAGCAGGGCCAGCCTGGGGCCAGTGCCGGCTGCGGCCAGGGCTTCCTCCGCCTGCATCGGGGCCGACTCCTCCGCCTCCAGCAGCAGGCGGCCGAGGATGCCCAGGTTGTGGAACGCCAGGGCGAGGGCAGCCGTGAGCACCCCCGGCTGCAGCACGAACAGCAGCAGCAGGGCAGTGAGCGGCGGCGGCCAGAGGCGTCCCAGGGCCCAGACGGCCTGGATCAGCACCCGGCCCCATCGCCAGGGGGCCAGCAACAGCAACAGCAGCGGTGCGCTGCCCACCGCCAGGGCGGCCGCCAGCAGGGTGAGCCCGAGGGTGGAGCCGATCAGTGAGGGCCAGGGCAAGGCCGCCACCGCTGGCCAGTCGGCCGTCCAGGGGGGCAGGGGCTGGAGTTGCCCCAGCTGCAGCGGGCTGACTCCCAGGGCCGCGGCCACCAGCACCAGCAGCGGCAGCAACAGCACCAGGCCCAGAGCCACCTCCCGGCCACCGCGCCCGACGGAGCGGCGCGTCAGGCCGAAGCGGGCAGGCATCGCCCAGCGCTTGCGCAGCGCCCGCAGCAGGGCCTCCAGAGCCAGCATCACCAGCAGCAGGACCCACAGCCCACTCCAGAGCTCACTGAACTGCAGCGACTGGAGCGTGAGGCGCAGATCGGTGCCCAGCCCGCCGAGACCGAACACTCCCAGCAGGGTGGCGCTGCGCAGAGCGCACTCCAGCCGGTAACCGCCATAGCTGATCACCCCGGGCTGCAGTGCCGGCCCCAGGGCGGTGAGCAGGGCTGGGACCGCCGGAGCTCCACCCAGGCGCAGGGCCTCCAGTCCCTGGGTGGGGAGAGCGTCGAGCAGATCACTCACCACCCGCGCCACCAGGGCGGCGTAGGGAATCGTGATCGCCAGCACGGCAACAACCGGTTGCAGACCCAGCAGTTGCAGCAGCAGCAGGCCCCAGAGCAGCTCATGCATCGCCCGCGGCACCGCCAGCAACCGCCGGATCAACTCCGCCGGCAGGGCGCTGCCGATGGCCGTGCGCCACACCGTGCGGGAGCTGAGCACTCCCCCCAGCAGCCCCAGCGCCAGGCTCAGGGCCCAGCCCAGCAGGGCGATCCCCACCGTGACCCCCAGACCGGAGAGGACCGAGCCCAGCACCAGGGGATCCAGCGAGGGGTTGAAGGCCGACCAGGCGAACTGGCCGATCAGATCCCAGCCGCCGCCGTGGCTGAGGCCAGGCAGCACCAGCAGCACCGGCAACCAGGCCAGAGCTGGCAGCAGCGGCAGCAGCGGCGGGGCCAGGCGCAGCGACCGCCAGCTCCAGGCAGACGTGGCCGTCATGCTTCCGAGCGGTAGAGGGCCGCCAGCTGGTGGCCAGCCAGCGCCGAGGGCGCGGCATCCAGCACCACCCGGCCCTGGCGCAGAGCCACCACCCGATCGAAGCCAGCGAGCAGGTCGGGGCGGTGCAGGCTGAGCAGCAGGGCCCGACGGCCGCTGGCCTGCTTCAGCAGCAGATCCAGCAGGTCACGCGCCAGTCGCGGATCCAGATGGGCCAGGGGTTCATCCGCCAGTAGCAGCAACGGGTCCTGCCGCAGCAGGCGGGCCAGAGCCAGCCGCTGGCGCTGGCCGCCGGAGAGGGCGGTCACAGGCTGCGCCAGCAGATCGGCGCTGAGGTCCACCCGGGCGAGAACCTCCGCGTTGGCGGTGGTCTCGACGGGCAGCATCAGGTTGAGCAGGGCCCGCGGCCAGCCCCAGCGGGCCAGCCGCGCCGCGTTGAGGTTCTGCTGCACCGTCAGCTCTTCGATCAGGCGCAGGTCCTGCCAGAGGGTGCCGATCAAAGCCTGCTGAAGCCTGCGCCTGCGCCTGGAGCGCGCCGGGGCGGCACCGTTCCAGAGCACCTCGCCGGCTACAGGTCTGATCAGGCCGTTGGCCACGGCCAGCAGGGTGCTTTTGCCCGCACCGCTGGGGCCCACCAGTGCCACCCGCTCACCCGGCCGCAGCTGCAACGACACATCATCCAGCCGCGGGGCGTTGCGGCCCGGCACCCGGACGGAGCGCAGCTCCAGCAGAAGACGGTCGGGGGAGCTGCTCAAGACAGAGAAATCTGGCCGGGACAGGACAGGGAACTTCCAGCACCCGGCATCATGGACCTCAGGCAGGCATGGCCTCAGGCAAGCAGGGCTTTCAGGGCAGCTTCCAGACCCACGCGCTCGGCCGGATCACCCACAAGGCGGATCTCCCCGCTGCGGGGCCACCAGTTCAGGCGGATGTTGGTGTCCTCGTCATCGAGAACGTACATCTCAAAGGCCCCCTGATGCACCCAGTGGCCGGGTTCCCCCAGCTGGGCGACGAGGGCCTGAAGCTCCTCCAGACTGCCGTTGAAGCGCATGCAACCGCTCGGACCAGACCCCACGCTAAGGGGGGCCCAGGGGCGTGTCTCAGCGGATCTTGCCGATTTCGCGGCCCACCTTCTCGATCGGGTCGTACAGACGCGGAGGCGCAGGAATGAATCGCTTCGCTCCGAAGAGGTCGAGGATCTGGGCCTGTTTGGGATTGCTGGCGCGCAGATTCAGGAAGGTGGATTGAAGCCTGGTGGTGAAGCCCTTGCCGAAGCGCTGGTCGAGATTCGGCTGGGCGAGCCAGTGGTAGTTGGCGTAACCGGGGGTGCGCCAGATCACGATCACCTTCTTCGGGTCGGTCTTGCCGGAGCTGAGGCTGCTCTGCCACACCTCCTCGTTCACCACCCCCGCCTGGTAGGCGCCGCTCTGCACGAGGGCGATCGTGGCGTCGTGGCTGCTGCTGAAGCCCGGGGCGCCGCCGGCGAAATCACTCAGCCGCACGCCGGCCTGGCCGAGGAAGTACTGGGGCATCAGCCGACCGGAGGTGGAGCTCTCCGAACCGAAGGTGAAGCGCTTGCCCTTGAGCACGCTCAGCCCCTTCTGATTGGCGATGGGCTTGATTCCACTGGCGGTGTTGGCGATGAAGAAGCTCTGGAAGGAGGGGTCGATGTCGCGCTGGGCGATCACCTTGGCGCCGGGCTTCTGCAGCCGGGCCTGAACGCCGGTGAGGGCTCCGAACCAGACCAGATCCAGATCGCCGCGGCGGAAGGCACTCACGGCGGCGGTGTAATCGGTCACCGGCACGTACTTCACCGGCACGCCGAGGCTGCGGCTCAGCTCATTCGCCAGCAGGGGGTAGAGGCGGTTGAGGGTTTCGGGTTTCTGGTCAGGAATGGCGCTGATGCGCAGCAGCTTCTGCTGGGCCTGGGCGCCGGCGAGCTGGGGTGCGGCCTGCTGCAGCTGGGGCGGCAGGGCCGCTGGCGTGAGGACCAGGGCGAGGCCCGCCAGCAGAGCCAGGCGAACACCGCCACGCGGAAGGCGTGGGCGAAGGAGGGGCAAGGAGAACATCGGTGGTGCTTCGATTTACAGGGATGTGAGGAAGTGGCCGAGCCGACCCAGGCCGTCGCGCAGGGTGGCGGGGGAGGCGGCGCAGGAAAGGCGTACGCAGCGGTCGTCACCGAAGGCGATCCCAGGCACCACGGCCAGGCCCACCTCGTTGAGCAGACGGTTGCAGAAGGTCATCGAATCGAGCCCGTGAGCGCTCACATCCGGGAAGGCGTAGAAGGCCCCCTCAGGTGGCTGCAGGGTGAGCCCAGGCAGGGCGGCTAGACCCTGATGGAGCAGGGCGCGCCGTTCACTGAACTGCCGTGCCATCTCCACAACGCAGTCGCGCGGTCCCTTCACCGCCGCCAGGGCACCGAACTGGGCGAAGGAGCAGACGTTGCTCGTGCTCTGGCTCTGCAGGGCGATCGCGGCACTCACCACCGCACTGGGGCCGGCCAGAAAACCCAGCCGCCAGCCCGTCATGGCCCAGCCCTTGGCGAAGCCATTGACGATGAACACCCGATCGCTGAGGTCGGGCGCCACCGCCGCGAAGCTGTGGTGCTCATGGCCCGGGGCCAGCAGAAACTCGTAGATCTCGTCGCAGACCACCGCCACCTGGGGATGACGGCGCAGCACCACGGCGATGGCCTCCAGCTCCGGGCGGCTGAGCACCATCCCGGTGGGATTGGACGGGCTGTTGAGCACCAGCAGGCGGGAAGCCGGGGTGATCGCGGCCTCCAGCTGCTGGGGATCCAGGCGGAAGCCGTGCTCGGCGTCGCTGGGCAGCAGCCGCACCGTGGCCCCGGCCAGCTGCACCATCTCCGGGTAGCTGAGCCAGTAGGGGGCTGGCAGGAGCACCTCATCGCCGGGGCCCAGCAACACCTGGAAGAGGTTGAACAGAGCCTGCTTGCCGCCATTGGTGACCAGCACCTGCTCGGCCTTGGTGGCAACCCCGTTTTCCTCACTCAGCTTTACGGCGATCGCCTCGCGCAGGGCCGGCTCGCCGGCGGCCGGGCCATAGCGGGTGGCGCCGGCCTCGAGGGCATCGATGGCCGCCTGGCGGATGAAGGGCGGTGTGTCGAAGTCGGGTTCGCCGGCGCTCAGGCTGCAGATGTCCTGGCCCTCGGCGCGCAACTGCTTGGCGCGGGCGGCTATGGCCAGGGTGAGCGAAGGCTGCAGGGCTTCGGCCCGGGCCGAGAGCTTCAACGGACGGGGCATCGGCGGGGGCGCGGCCGACGGCCGCAGCGCGAAGCGGCCGCTGGGGCCGTGGCGCTCCGAAAGAAGCGCCTGGGAGATCTTGCATCCTGCCTGACGCCCTTCCAGGGAAAGGTTCAAGCGGGCACCGTCGCGCCAGGCACCTGGACAGGTGCCCCCCGCTGCGGCCAGCGTGGGCGCTCAGCCACAGGGGAGAAACAGCGTGGAGGGTGATTCCGGCACGGCACGGCAGGATGCAGCCCTGCAGGAAGCGGCGCTGCAGCAACTGGCCCAAGACTGCTCCGAATGCCGCCGCTGCCCCCTGGCGGAAGGCCGCCAACAGGTGGTGGTGAGTCGGGGGTACCCCCGTGCCGCCCTGATGGTGATCGGCGAGGGGCCCGGCGCCCAGGAAGACGCCAGTGGCTCCCCCTTCGTGGGCCGGGCCGGGCAGCTGCTCGATCGGATGCTCGCCAGCGTCGGCATCGACAGCAACCGCGACGCCTACATCTGCAATGTGGTGAAGTGCCGTCCACCTGATAACCGCAAACCCACCCCCCAGGAGATGGCCGCGTGCCTGCCCTGGCTGCTGAAGCAGGTGGAGCTGGTGCAACCGCAGGTGGTTCTGCTGGCTGGCGCCACCGCGGTGGAAGGGGTGCTGGGAATCAAAGGCGGCATCACCCGCCTGCGGGGCCAGTGGCGGTCCTGGCAGGGGCGCTGGTGCCTGCCGATCTTTCACCCCTCCTATCTCCTGCGCAATCCCTCGCGGGAACCGGACACCCCCAAGTGGCACACCTGGCAGGACCTCAAGGCGGTCAGGGGTCGGCTTGAGCAACTCAGGGCCGCCCCGGACCCCGCTCTGGATTCGTCAGGCGACCCCTGATCTGTGGCAGGGTGAGCCCACTTCCCGGCCCCCTGGCGATGACCGGCACCCTCGCCCGCCCCGACACCAGCCTTCCGGGTCTCCCCGCCGACTGGGCCAGCAACCCCCGCTACGACACCCTGATCCGCCGCCGCAAGACACGCAGCGTGCGCGTGGGCGACATCTGGGTGGGCAGCGAGCACCCGGTGGTGGTGCAGTCGATGATCAACGAGGACACCCTCGACATCGAAGGCGCCACTGCCGGCATCCGCCGCCTGCACGAAGCGGGCTGCGAGATCGTGCGGCTCACGGTGCCGAGCCTGGGCCACGCCAGAGCGGTGGGGGAGATCCGCAAACGCCTCGAAGACAGCTACCAGCCCGTTCCTCTGGTGGCAGATGTGCACCACAACGGCATGAAGATTGCCCTGGAGGTGGCCCAGCACGTCGACAAGGTGCGGATCAACCCGGGCCTGTATGTGTTCGACAAGCCCGATCCAAACCGCACCGAGTTCACGCCCGAGGAAGTGGCGGCGATCGGCGCGCGCATCCAGGCCACACTCGAACCGCTGGTGAGCCTGCTCAAGGAGCAGGACAAGGGCCTGCGCATCGGCGTGAACCACGGCTCCCTGGCCGAGCGGATGCTGTTCACCTATGGCGACACCCCCCTGGGGATGGTGGAGAGCGCCATGGAGTTCATCCAGATCTGCGATCGCCTCGACTTCCACAACATCGTGGTGTCGATGAAAGCCTCGCGGGCGCCTGTGATGCTGGCCGCCTACCGGATGATGGCCGACCGCATGGACGCCGCCGGCTTCCACTACCCCCTGCACCTGGGCGTCACCGAAGCTGGCGACGGCGACTACGGCCGCATCAAGAGCACCGCCGGCATCGCCACCCTGCTGGCCGAAGGCCTGGGTGACACGATCCGGGTATCGCTCACCGAGGCGCCCGAGAAGGAGATTCCGGTCTGCTACTCGATCCTGCAGGCCCTGGGCCTGCGCAAAACGATGGTCGAATACGTGGCCTGCCCCAGCTGCGGCCGCACCCTCTTCAACCTGGAGGAGGTGCTGCACGTGGTGCGCAACGCCACCGCCCACCTCACCGGCCTCGACATCGCCGTGATGGGCTGCATCGTGAATGGTCCCGGCGAGATGGCCGACGCCGACTACGGCTACGTGGGCAAAACCCCTGGCACCATCTCCCTCTACCGCGGCCGCGATGAGATCCGCCGGGTACCGGAAGCCGAAGGTGTGGAGGCCCTGATCGCCCTGATCAAGGAGGACGGTCGCTGGGTCGATCCCTGACCAGTCACATCCTGACTTGCCTGTGACCGTCTCCGATCCCTCGCCCAGCCCTGCAGCTCGGGCTAGTTTGTAGGGACAGTCAAACTCCAGGGAATCAGCCAATGGGCAGGGGTCGCACCGGCATCGCCGTTCTCGCCGGACTGGGAGCCTGCGCCACCGCCGTGATCGTCGGCACCGACTGGCTGGGATCCCCGAGCGCCGCCTCGCTGATCACCGACAGTCCGAAGGAGGTGATGGATCAGGCCTGGCAGATCGTCTTCCGCGACTACCTCGACACCACCGGCAAATACACGCCTGATCAATGGCGCAAGCTGCGACGCGACTTGCTGGCCAAGAGCTACGGCAGCACCAAGGAAAGCTATGAGGCGATCAGGGGGATGCTTGGCACCCTTGATGATCCCTACACCCGCTTCATGGATCCGCGGGAGTTCAAGGAGATGCAGATCGACACCTCGGGAGAACTCTCCGGGGTGGGCATCCAGCTGAGCCTCGACAAGGAGACCAAGGAGCTGGTGGTGGTCTCACCGATCGACGGCTCCCCCGCCTCTGAAGCCGGCGTGCAGCCGAAAGACGTGATCGTCTCGATCGACGGCAAGAGCACCAAGGGGATGAGCACCGAGGATGCAGTCAAGTTGATCCGCGGCCAGGCCGGCACCAAGGTCACCCTGGAGCTGCGCCGCCGCAGCCAGGTGGTCACCGTGCCACTCACCCGCGCTCGCATCGAGCTGCATGCGGTCGAGCACCAGATCAATACCGGCCCCGACGGCGTGAAGGTGGGCTACATCCGCCTGAAACAGTTCAACGCCAACGCCGCCAAGGACATGCGCGCTGCCCTGCGCGATCTCGAGCAGAAGGGGGTGCAGGGCTACGTCCTCGACCTGCGCAGCAACCCCGGTGGTCTCCTGATGGCCAGCGTGGAAATTGCCCGCCAGTTGCTGGATGAGGGCATCATTGTCTCCACCCGCACCCGTGACGGCATCCAGGACGTGCGCCGCGCCAATGGCCGCGCCCTGACCAGATCACCGATCGTGGTGCTGGTCAACGAAGGCTCGGCCAGTGCCAGCGAGATTCTCTCCGGCGCTCTTCAGGACAACAAGCGGGCCACATTGGTGGGCCAGAAAACCTTCGGCAAGGGGCTGGTGCAATCGGTGCGGGGACTCTCCGATGGCTCCGGCATGACCGTGACCATCGCCAAGTACCTCACCCCCAGCGGCCGCGACATCCACAAGCACGGCATCGCCCCGGATGTGTCGGTGAAGCTGAGCGAAGCGGAGGCCGCCAAGCTCAAGCTGGAAGATCTGGGCACCGCCAAGGATGTGCAGTACCGGGCGGCTGAATCCACCCTGGTGAAGAAGTTGCGTGAAACCAGCGCCTCCCGCACCACCTTCAACCCCACCAGCGCCAATCTGCCGGCCGCCTTACCCATTCAGCGATAGGGCGCCAGCCCGAAACCCTCGCTCTGGCTGGGGCTCCTGCCGGAGCTTCCAGGCCAGGGGGCAACTTGCACAGGGCGGGGGAAGGTACGGCTGCCGCTGCGATCGAGGCGGGTCATCAGGGAGCGACAGCCGCCGGCAGCGCCGATGGCTTGCCCCACGCGGCGAGGGTCGATCGAGCGTTCCCAACTCGCCGGCCAGCCGCGGCGGCGACCCTGCTGCTCAATCAGGGCACGGGCGTCGCCTTCACCGAGGCGGCCCTCCTCATAGAGGCACTGGACCACGGCCAGTGTGTCGGCCGGCAGTGAACCGGAACCCTGGCTGGAGCCATAGCCCGGTGCCGGCAGACCGCCACCGAAGCCACCACCGAAACCCCCGCCGAGACCTCCCACCCCGCCGAACTGGCCGAGTGCGCTCAACAGAAGTGAAAGAAGAACGTTGTTCATCGCAGGGAAGGGGTGCGAAGGGCGAGGCCGGCAGAGGTACGCCGACCGCAGTAGCGGTCGAACAGCTGGATCACCTGCTCGGGAGGCAGCTGGGCGGTGTAGCGCGCCTCCAGTTCGCTGAGGCGCTCCCGGGCTGGGTAGCTCTGCAGGGAGCGCCACTCCAGCGGCGCCCGGCTGGCCAGAGTGGCCGCCATCGCTCTGTGATGACCCGGATCCGTGATCAGACCGCCGCGGCAGGCCTGCATCCGATGGGTGGCTTCATGGGCCAGGGTGTTCCACACCGAGACCGGATCCCGGTGCACGCGGCACACCAGGATCGTGTCGCTGCTCGGGTGATAAAGACCTTGGAGGCCACGCTGCCCGCAATCTCGCTGCATCACGCGCACACCGGTGGCGGAAAGCCGCTGTCGCAAGACGTCGATGGACTGCCAGTAATCGAGAGCTCCTGCCGGTGCCGGTGCCAGGCACATCAGCGGGGCGGCAAGACAGGCAAGACCAACAAATCCGGGCCACTGGCCATGGAGCAGACGATCAAGGCTTAGGGCGAGCGTTGAACGAGCCACGGGAGTGACATATCACCCATTAACCATGACGCCGAGAGAGTGCCAAAAGATGACCAGGGTTCCGCCAGGTTCTGACCGGATGTGTCCGGCTTGTTGGAGACCCAGCGCCTCTTAAACAGGCAAGACTCAGGCCGCGCCGCTGACCGGCTGCATCAGACCGCCACCAGGGTTGGAATCGTCGTCGTCGTTCTCCTGGTCGTTCTGGAACAGGGCGAAGAGGCCGAGGGCCAGCACGCTGATCAGAGCTGAAGCGAGCGCATACCCGCTCTGAACACCAGCCGTGACACCGCCGTATCCACCCACCAATTCACCCATGTTCGCGTTTCAATTCTTCGCACTGTAACGAACTTTTGCGGAGATGAGACAGAAGACAATCTGAAGCCTTCCTTAACCCGCCCAGGTTGGGGCGAGGCCCAGCACCAGAGGCTCAGCCGCTCTTCACCACAACCGGTCGTCCCCACGCCGCAGGGACTGCACCTTCCTCTCCAGCACCACCAAGGCCGGCACCAGGGTGAGGGCATTGGCGACGATCAGGGGGCCATCACCGGTGATCAGTCCATAGATCCCCCAAGCCGTGATCCCAAGCGTGAACAGCAGGTACATGCGCAGCGAGATGCCGCGGGTATCGCCGCTGCGGACGGTCTTGATCGCCTGAGGGAAGAAGCTCAACGTCGTGAGGGTGGCGGCTCCGTAGCCCAGAAGCGTCACGGGCAGGGGCTGGGTCATGGCTGGGGCGGGAACCGAGCGAATTGTCTCCGACGCAGTTTCCTCCGATGCATTTTCTCCCTCCCTCAGCAGCCGATGGCGCATGGAAAGGAACCCTTCAGCAGCACCCCTTCCGGGTTACACCACCAGCACCGCCTCGTTCTTCACCCTGAGCTGCTCGATCCGCTGGGCGTCGGTGAGGCCATCGGCTCCGGGGATCTGCTCGGCCATGGCCGTGAGCCACTCCTTGAGGGTGTCGAGCTGGCGGTCGGCAGCCAGCACATTCAGCCCCCGGGCCAGCACCTTGGCGGTGCTTCCGCCGCCCCCCTGATACACCAGCCGACCGTGCAGATGCTGGGGCAGACCCTGGCGCAGCAGGCGGAAGGCGGGTTCCTCCATCGGGGTTTCCAGCACGAGGTTGGGCTTCTCCAGCCGGATGCGCGAGAAGCCGCAACGCCGTGCCAGCAGCTTCAGCTCCATCAGCTGCAGCAGGCTCGCCACCGGCGAGGGCAAGGCGCCGTAGCGGTCCACCCAGTCGGCGGCCAGCTGCACCAGCTCCTCGCGGGCGCGGCAGTCGGCGGCGGCGCGGTAAGCGGCCATCTTTTCGTCGCTTTCGGGAATCCAGTCGGCGGGGATGAAGGCGGTGATCGGCAGATCGATCTGGGTCTCTTCCACCACGGGGATGTCCTGCCCCTGGATCTCAGCCAGCGATTCCTGCAGCATCTCCATGTAGAGATCGAAGCCGATCACCTCCATCTGGCCGCTCTGCTCCACCCCCAGCAGGTTGCCCACGCCGCGGATCTCCATGTCGCGCATGGCCAGCTGGTAGCCGCTGCCCAGCTGGGCGAATTCCTGAATCGCCCGCAACCGTTGCCGCGCCGCCTCACTCAGGGAGGCATCACCGGGATAGAACAGCCAGGCATGGGCCTGGATACCGCTGCGGCCCACCCGGCCGCGCAACTGATACAGCTGGGCGAGACCGAAGCGGTGGGCGTCCTCCACCAGAATCGTGTTCACGCGCGGTATATCGAGGCCCGATTCGATGATCGTGGTGCAGAGCATCACATCGGCCTCACCGGCGTTGAAGGCCACCATCGCGCTCTCCAGTTCCCCCTCCGCCATCTGGCCGTGCGCCACCAGCAGCTTCAGGCCCGGCAGCATCTCGCGCAACTGGCCCGCCACCTCCTCGATCCCCTCCACCCGCGGCACGACATAGAACACCTGGCCGCCGCGGTCGAGCTCCTGGCGGATGGCGCTGCGCACCGCCTCCTCATCGCGGGCGGCCAGGTGGGTCTTGATCGGGCGGCGCAGGGGCGGTGGGGTGGTGATCAGGCTCATCTCCCGCACCCCTGAGAGGCTCATGTAGAGGGTGCGCGGAATCGGTGTGGCGGAGAGAGTGAGCACATCCACGTCTTTACGCAGCGCCTTGATCTTCTCCTTCTGGTTCACCCCGAAGCGCTGCTCCTCATCCACCACCAGCAGACCGAGCTTCTCGAAGTGGGTGCCCTTGCTCAGCAGCTGGTGGGTGCCCACCACCACATCCACCGTTCCATTCCTGAGGCCATCGAGAATCGTCTTGCGCTCGGTGGTGGTGCGGAAGCGGTTGAGCAGGGCCACCTTGAGCGGATAGGGAGCGAAGCGTTCGCTGAGCGTGCGCCAGTGCTGCTGGGCCAGCACGGTGGTGGGCGCCAGCAGGGCACATTGCTTACCGGCGGTCACCGCCTTGAACACGGCCCGGATCGCCACTTCCGTCTTGCCGAAGCCCACATCGCCGCAGACCAGCCTGTCCATCGGCTCGGGCTTCTCCATGTCGCGCTTCACTTCGGCGATCGCTTTCACCTGATCGGGCGTGGGCTCGTAGGGGAAGGAATCTTCGAGCTCTCCCTGCCAGGGGCCATCGGGAGGGAACGGGAAGCCGGCCGCCTGCTGACGCTCCGCGTAGAGCTTCACCAGGTCCATCGCCACCTTGCGCACCGCCTTGCGGGCGCGCTCCTTGGCCCTGGTCCAGGCCACCCCGCCCATGCGGTTCAGCTCCGGCGGACTGTCGGTGCTGGCGCGGAAACGCCCCAGACTGCCCAGCTGGTCGGCCGCCACCCGCAGCAGCCCATCGGCGTACTGCACCACCAGGTAGTCGCGCGACTCACCGCTGATCGCCAGCTTCTCCAGCTTCAGGAAGCGGCCGATGCCATGGTTGCGGTGCACCACGAAGTCGCCGGGACGCATCTTGTTGGGGTCCACAGTGCGGCTGGCCGCCTTACGGCGCCGGCGCACGTAGCCCGAGGCAGCCAGGCTGTGCTGGCCGAAGAATTCCCGGTCGGTGAGCAGCACCAGCTTCCAGGCCGGCAGCTGCAGACCCTCCAGCTCGGCGGTGCCCTTGAGCTTCAGCGCCACCGGCGTGGCCTGCTCGATCAGGCGCTCGATCGCCGGGACATCGTGGGGGTTGGGCACGAAGCGGGCGATGCAGTCGTGCTCCTCCAGCAGCGCCACCGCCCGCGAAGGCTGGGCCGACACCAGCCACACCCGCGCCTTCTCCAGCTGATACCCCTTCACCAGCGCAGCCAGGCGGCCGAACTGATTGGGGTGGGCCGGCACCGGACGGCTGGATAGATCGAAGGCGTTGGGGTGGCGGTCGCTCTCGTGCAGCTCAGCCAGATCGAAGCCGGCAAAGCGATCGGCCGCCGCCAGGGCTTCCGCCACCGGCCGGTGCAACGACGGTGGCAGGGCGTCCGGTGGCAGCGGGGCAGTCACCTCGGCGTGGTGGTCGCTGGCGTGGTCGAACCACTGCTGGCCGTGGGCCAGTCCCTGCCGGCGTTCATCCACGGCGATCAGGGTGGCGCCTGGCAGGTAGTCGAGCAGGGAGGCGGGCTGCTCCCAGGCCAACCCCATCAGGCGACGCATCCCCTCGGGCGTACCCCCCTCCAGCAACTGCTCGAGGGCCTCAGCGCCCAGCAGCTCCGTGAGCGCCTCCGGCATCGACTCGCGCAAGGCGTCTGCGATCAGCGGGGCATAGCCCGTGGGGGTGAGCCGCACTGCCTCGATCGAGTCGAGGGAGCGCTGGGTGGCGGGATCGAACTCCCGCAACTTCTCCAGGTCTTCCCCGAAAAATTCCAGCCGCACCGGCAGCTCGGCACTCACCGGATACACATCGACGATGTCGCCGCGACGGCTCCAGCTTCCCTCCTGCTCGATCGTCGGCACCCGCTCGTAGCCCAGGCGGGTGAGGGTGTCGGCCAGTTGCTCGAGGTCGATCGTGCTGCCTTTGCGCAGGCTCAGGCAGCGGGCGGCCAGGGCGGCAGGCGGCGGCAGGTGGGGCTGCAGGGCGCGCTCCGTGGCCACGATCGCTCCCGACCAGGAGCGGCCCGTGGCGTCGAGCAACTCACTGAGCACCTGCAGCTGGCCCCAGGTGATCTCGCTGGTGGGATCGAAGGGTTCATAGGGGGATCCTTCGCTGGTGGGATACAGCTGGGCTGTGGGCCAGCCCATCAGCTCCAGCAGGGCGGCCCAGCGGCCGGCCTCCTCCAGGGTGGGCACGATCACCACCAGGGGCCTGCCGCCGCGACGGGCCAGGGCACTGGCGATCAACGCCCGGGCAGCCCGGGCCGCCCCACTCAGCCGCAAGCGCTCGGGCCGCCCACTGCGCTCAAGCACCTCCCCGGTGAGGGGCACCTGCTCGAGCTGGCGCACCAGGGCGGTGAGGGGCATCGGAGAGCAGGCGGGCAGAAGAATTGATCTTCGCAAGCGGAGGCCTCGGCCGCGGCCTGCCGCCAGCGGCCTTCCCACGCGCTATGACCAGAATCTGAGGCCATCAGCTCCAGCCTCCGTCCGTGCGCCTGGCGCCGTCATGAGCAACGCCCGCCGTCCCTCGCGCCGATCTCGCCCAGCCCGCCGCTCCCGTGGCCAGAGGCCCCGAAGATCCACGGGGGGGCTCAGTGCTCTGCTGATGGGCATGATCCTCAGCGCCGGGGGCGCCATGGCCGCCCTGGCACTGCTCTCCCCCCAGCCAGGCCGCGACGACACTCTCCTGGCTCTGCAGGACCTCACCATCCAGCTGCAGGAGGTGGTGCTTGCCAGCCGTCCGCAGCCGCCGCGGCCCGGCGATCGGGTGCTCACCGGCGTTGATCTGCCTGAGCTTCTGGCCCAGCTGAGGACAGCCGATCAGAGCTGGCTGCCACGAGCCGAGCCCCTCGGCAACGGCCGCATCCGTTATGTCTACAAACGGCGCCTCGATGATCCCCCGCTGACCATCGCCCAGATCGAGGAGCTGCGCCGCAATCCCCCCAGCTACCAGGCCGAACACGACGCCATCGCCAGCCTGCTGACCATGCTCGAGCGGGCAGGGGTACAGGTGGTGATCGGACCGCCTCGCAAAGCTCGGGCCGCTGGGGAGTGGGAACCGGCAGCCCGCACCCTGCGCATCCGCCCCGACGTGATCGAGAAGGGGAGCGTGGAGTTCGCCAGAGTGCTCAACCACGAGGCGATTCACGTGGCCCAGAGCTGCCGTCGTGGCGGTCTGGGAGCCCGGCCCAGCCTGCTCGGTCTTTCGATCGTGCTGGATCCGATCAGCCAGCGCCATCTGGAGGATCCCGTCTATGCCAACGCGAGCCCCGCTGAGATCCGACTGGAGCAGGAGGCCTATGCCAACCAGAACCAGCTCAGCCTGGGGCCGGCCCTGCTGGCGAAGGAATGTCGTGCTCCGGGCAGGGCGCGGTGGGGGCTTCCAGCCGCTGGGCCAGAAGTGCGTTGAAGCGCAGCAGATCGTCGTCGCTGAGCTGCTGGCGGCTGGCCAGGTTGAAGTCGCGCTCCAGCAGGGCGCGTCCCTCCGCCGCTCCCCAGCCCAGCCGCGCCAGCAGCACATCGGAGCTCCGCAGGAGGTCGGCGCGGCGCAGGGGCAGGGCGGCCTGGACCGGATCCACCCCAGGCTCCAGCCTTCGCAAGGCGCCGAGGTAGGCGAGCAGATCGGCGTAGCGGATCAGACGGCTGCGGCTGGGATGACCGAAGGCCCGCTCCAGGTAGATCGACTCCTGCTCCCGCTCCCAGCCCAGCTGTCTCAGCAGCCGCTCCAGCTCGGCCAGTTCCTCGCTCCAGTCGTCGGGATCAGCCAGCGGTTCGGCTTCCGCAGCAGCCGGCCGACCAGGAGGCGCGGTGGTTTCGAGGGCCGGAGCAGGCGCTGAAGATGCCGATGGTGGTGGTGCTGGTGCTGGTGTTTGTGCTGGTGCTGGTGCTGGAACGGCTGGTGGACTGGCTGGTGGAGCAGGTTGCTCATCGGGCTGAGCTGCCGGCTGGTGAGCACCGATCGGTTGTGACAGCCGGGCAGGGTCCTGCAGCCGCCGCAGCAGCCGCTGCAGCGCACGGTCTTCAGCGGCCTCGGCCGTTGGCGCCTCCCCGAGGGCGCTGCCCAGGCAACGGCCGTCGTCCCAGGCACTAACCTCCACGACCCGCTGGCCGGAGTCGGCATGGGCGAGTCGTGCCCGAAGCAGCATGGCGGGGGTGGCCGGTGACAGTGACTTTCTAGAGTGGCGCCACCGAACCCGCTGCACGCCAATGGAAGCGGAGTCGATCCCCTCCCTCACTCCCCTGCTTGAAGGGGCGGATCAGTGGGGGGAGCTGCTGCTGCTGCTGCCACTGCTGGTGGCTCTCGAAGCGGTGCTCTCCGCCGACAACGCCATCGCCCTGGCCGCCATCTCCCGGCGGCTGCATGATCCGCAACGCCAGCGTCAGGCCCTCAACCTCGGACTGGGTCTGGCCCTGGTCTTTCGCCTGGGGTTGATCCTGCTGGCCCGCTGGGTGCTGAACTTCTGGCCCCTGCAGCTGGCCGCCGCCGGCTATCTGCTCTGGCTGTGCGGCAGCAACCTGCTGCAACCCGGCGATGAAACCGGCGGTGACGGGCCGGAGCCGGCCGTCGACGCTGCTGCCACCACGGCGCTTCATGCCCAGGCAGCCAAGGACTCAGGCAGCCATCACGGCGCTGGCGGGCTGGGGTCCGTGGTGATCACCCTGGCGGTCACCGACCTCGCCTTCTCCCTCGACAGCGTGTCCGCCGCGGTGGCCGTCAGTGATCGGCTCTGGCTGGTGATGACAGGCGGGGTGATCGGGGTGATCGCCCTGCGCCTCACCGCCGAGCTGTTCATCCGTTGGCTGAGTGTGTACACCAACCTGGAGCGGGCCGGGTACCTTGCTGTCGGACTGGTGGGGCTGCGCCTGCTGCTCCGCCTCGGGCTGCCCCAGTTGGTGCCGCCTGAGTGGACCCTGCTGCTGCTGGTGGCGTGTCTGTTCCTCTGGGGGTTCTCCAGACGAGTGAGCGGCGAGGCCGGTGAGGTGAACCCCTGAAGCCCTTACGCATCGAACTTCGCCAGGCCGGCAGTGGCCTGCTGCTTGCTCAGCTCGAGCTTGATGAGCTGGGTGAGATTCCCCAGCCCGGCCGTTGGTTTCTGCATGGAAGCCGCAGTTTCCTGGTGCTGCAGCGGCACCACCGCTACCAGCTGCGCAACGGACGCTATGAACTGGCCACGGTGGCCCTGCAGGTGAAAGCGGAGCGCCAGCCCAGGGAGGCTCGCTGGTGGAACGGAGGCTGGGTGATCGGCGACCCCAGCTGCCGCTTCAACGCCCGTTCACCGCTGTTGCGCTGTGCCGTGCTCCCAGAGGGCCCCTGCGAGCGTTGCGCCCATTACAGCGGGCGGCAGAACTGAAGCGGCTCAGCCACCGGTACGCCCTCAGCCCAGGGCCTGGCGCAGGGCCACCGCGGCAAACGCCAGGAACAGGCCACCGCTGAGCCGGTAAAGCAGACGCTCGGAGAGGAGCTGGCCGATCCATTTGCCCGCCCCAACCGCCAGACCCGTGACCAGGGCATGACCCGCCAGGGTTCCCGCCAGCAGGGCGTTGAAGGTGAATCCCGGCGCCGTGGCCAGAAAGACGGTGGCGAACTGGGTGCGATCGCCCAGTTCGGCCATGAACACCAGCAGGAAAGCTTCACGCACTACCAGCCAGCCCCCCGCCCGGCTCTGGTCCTGGCTGGCTTCGGCGGCATTGACCAGATCCTCGGCCTCCTGGGCTTCCTGCTCGGCGGCCTGGGCACCCATGGCCTGGGCATCGATCAGCAGCTTCAGACCGAACCCACCGAAGAGCAGGGCCGCCAGCCAGGGCACCAGCTCAGGCGGCAGCAAACTGCGCAGCCCCAGACCCAGGGCCAGTGAAATCAGCGTGACGGCCGCCAGGGCGGCGAATGCCCCGATGAATACCCAGCGGGCCCGGTGGCGGGCGGCCAGCAGAAAGGCCACGAAAAAGGTCTTGTCCCCCAGCTCCGCCAGGGTGATCGCCGTGAAGCTGGAGCCGAACGCGGCGATGGCGGGATCGCTGGCCATGGAGTGTTTGGGGCTGGTGCTCAGAGCGGCTCGGCCTGGGAGACGAAGCCAACTCCTCCGTAGTACTCCAGGATCGGCCGCAGCCCCTGGCGGAGGGTCTCGATCGCCTCGTTCTCGCAGAACACCATGACGTGGACATTGGCGCCCAGGCCACTGAATTCCATCGATTCCGAGACCGAGCCATGGGGCCCCCGCCCCGTGACATGACGGACAACCGAGTAACCGGGAGCGCCGGCGGCATCGATCAGGTGCACCACCTTCTCAAGTTCCCGTTCGCTGCAGATCAGATCAAGACGTTGCATGGCAATTGCCGGACAGTCAGACAGGGAATCAGACGGCAGGGATGACCAGCCTCACCATCGCCATATAAAGCGGGATGCCCACGATGATGTTGAACGGAAAGGTCACCCCCAGGGCCGTGGAGATGTAGAGGCTCGGGCTGGCCTGGGGCACGGTCATCCGCATCGCTGCTGGCACCGCGATGTAAGAGGCGCTGGCGCTGAGCACGATGAACAGGAGTGCATCCCCCTGGGGCAGCCCCAGCAGCCACGAGACCGCCAGCCCAACACCGGCATTGAACAGGGGCATGAGCACGGCGAAGCCGATCAGGAAGGCCCCGGCCCGCTTGAGATCTCCCACCCGCTGGGCCGCCACGATGCCCATGTCGAGCAGGAAGAAACTGAGTGCTCCGTAGAAGAGCTTGCCTGTGAAGGGCTCCATCTTCTCCAGACCCGAGGGGCTGTAGGCCGCCACCAGCACACCGATCACCAGACTGCCCACAAGCAGGAACACAGAGCTGTTCAGGAACGCTTCGTGCAGCAGCGCGCCCCAGCGCATGCCCTGCCCCTCTCCCGGCGACGGCTTCCCCCCAGCCAGCTTCACCAGCAGCAGGCCGACGATGATCGCCGGGGATTCCATCAGCGCCAGGGCCGCCACCATGAAGCCGTCGTGGGGCATGCCGGTGAGGCCCAGGAAGCTCTCCGCCGTGATGAAGGTGACGGCACTGATGGAGCCGTAGGTGGCGGCGATCGCGGCTGCGTTGTAGGTGTCGAGCTGCCGCTTGAGCACCAGGAAGCTGTAGAGGGGCACCAGAGCCGACATCAGCATCGCCGCCGCGATCGTGCTGATCACCTGGGGGCCGAGGCCGCTGTGCAGCAGCTCCACACCCCCCTTGAAGCCAATCGCCAACAGCAGATAAAGGGAGAACAGCTTCGGCAGAGGTGCCGGGATCTCCAGGTCGGATCCCACCAGCACCGCGATCACCCCGAGCGCAAAGAACAGCACCGGTGGCGAGAGCAGGTTCTGCAGAACCAGGCTGGTCTCCATCGGCGGCCCGGCTACCTGCTGAACGTGACCGGGAGACTATCGGCGCGGCCTGGAAGGGGCCGGACGACCGATGGGATCAGCACAGATCGAAACGACAGGGACCCTCGGCAGCGCCAGAGGCAGAGGGTTTGACCGTGTACTGGACAGGCGCCTCAGCCCTTCACCGCATCGCCGCTGGCGCTGGGGAGGATGTAGCGCTGCAGCAGTACGAACAGCACAAGCACCGGCAGAATCGAAACCACCGATCCTGCCGCCACCAGCCGCCAGTCGAGGGAGAAGCTGCTGGCCAGTTGCTGCAATCCCAGGGGAAGTGTGTAGAGCCTGGGGTCATCGAGGATCACCAGGGGCCAGAGGAAATCACTCCAGGTGCCGATGAACACAAACATCGCAAGGGTGATCAGGTCGGCCCGGGCGGCGGGGATCATCACGTTCCACCATTCCCCCGCCGGGGTACAGCCATCGATGCGGGCCGCCTCCTCCAGCTCCACCGGCACACCGAGAAAACTCTGACGCAGCAGAAAGATGCCGAAGGCCGTGGCTGCCTGGGGCACAATCAAAGCCCACAGGGTGTTTCTCAGGCCCAGTTGAACCATCATCAGATAGAGCGGAATCATCACCACCTGGAAGGGAATCAGGATGGTGGCCACCACCAGGGCAAGCACCAGGCCCCGACCGGCGAAGCGCATCCGCGCCAGCGGATAGGCCGCCAGCGAACAGAACAGCAGGTTGCCCAGAACCGCCAGCAGGCTGACCACCGTGCTGTTGAACAGGTAGAGGCCCAGGGGATGGTCGGCGAAGAGGCGGCCGTAGGCCTCCAGGCTCGGCTGGGCCGGAATCAGGGACGGCGGGGTTGAGAAGATGTCTTCGGCGGGCCCCTTGAGCGAGGTGCTCACCAGCCAGAGCAGGGGCACGAGCATCAGCAGGGCCAGCAGCAGCAGGGCACCCAGTTGCAGGGCGCTCGCCCAGAGAGGCCGCTGCTCCTTCACAGCCGCGGCAGCTCCGCCACCGGCACAGACGCCATCTGGGGATGCAGGGGCTGGCGCTCCATGCCATGCACCAGCCGGTTGAGGGCGTTGACGAAGGCCTGGGCCGCGGCCACCACGATGTCGGTGTCGGCGGCATGGCCGGCGTAGAGCACTCCTTGATGGCGCAGGCGGATCGTGACCTCACCCATGGCATCGATGCCGCCTGTGACCGACTTGACGCTGAACTCCACCAGCTCGTTGGGCACCCGCGCCAGGCTGTTGAGGGCCTGGCAGACGGCATCGACCGGACCGGTGCCGATGGCGGCTTCGGTCAGCTCGGCGCCATCACTGGTGGTGAGGGTGACGGTGGCCGTGGGCCGCAGGTTGGTGCCGGTGCTCACCTGAACCAGCTTGAGCACGTAGCGGGCCTCGGGCTGCTGGGCCTGATCGCTGACGATCGCCTCCAGATCCCGGTCGGTGATTTCCCGCTTGCGATCAGCCAGTTCCTTGAAGCGGGCGAAGGCCTCGTCTAGGTCGTCGCGATCGAGGCTGTAACCCAGATCCTCCAGGCGTGCCCGGAAGGCACTGCGGCCGCTCAGCTTGCCCAGGGAGATGCGGTTGTCGGCCAGGCCGATGGTGCGGGCATCGACGATCTCGTAGGTGAGGCGGTTCTTGAGGACACCGTCCTGATGAATGCCCGATTCATGGGCAAAGGCGTTGGCACCCACGATCGCTTTGTTTGGCTGCACCACCATGCCGGTGAGGTTGCTCACCAGGCGGGAGGTCTTGTAGATCTCTTCGGTGCGCACCCCCGTCAGCGGCTCACTGCTGCCGGCCTCTCGGCCGAGGAAGGGGTTGAAGTAGGCGCGGCGCACGTGCAGCGCCATCACCAGCTCCTCGAGCGAGGCATTGCCGGCCCGCTCGCCGATGCCGTTGATCGTGCACTCCAGCTGGCGGGCTCCGTTCTTGACAGCCTCGAGGAAGTTGGCCACCGCCAGGCCGAGGTCGTTATGACCGTGCACGGAGATCACCGCCTGATCGATGTTGGGCACATGCCGGTTGATGCCGGCGATCAGGCTCCCGAATTCGGCCGGGGTGGCGTAGCCCACGGTGTCGGGGATGTTGATCGTGGTGGCGCCAGCAGCGATGGCGGCCTCAATCACCTCATAGAGGTAGTGGGGATCAGAGCGGCCCGCATCTTCGCAGGAGAATTCCACGTCATCGACCAGGGAGCGGGCATAGGCAACCATCTCCGCGGTGATCGCCACCACCTCGGCACGACTTTTGCGCAGCTTGTGCTCCAGATGGATGTCGCTGGTGGCGATGAAGGTATGGATGCGCCGATTGGCTGCGGGGGCCACCGCCTCGGCACAGGCCTTGATATCGCCGCGGGCTGCCCGGGCGAGACCACAGATCACCGGTCCATCTGGGGTGCCGACGGCGGCGGCGATGCGCTGGACAGCATTGAAATCACCAGGGCTGGCAAAGGGGAAGCCGGCTTCGATGATGTCGACGCGAAGGCGGGCGAGCTGGTGGGCAATCGCCAGCTTCTCCTCCAGGTTGAGGCTGGCACCGGGGGACTGTTCACCATCCCGCAGGGTGGTGTCGAAGATCAGTACGCGGCCCGGGTCCTTGGCCATGACCGTTGCAAGTCGATGTGACTATGAGTTGAATCGATCCTAGAGGGGCGGGGAGATCACCACCTGGCTGGCACGGCTCTCCCCAGACTCCTGCGGACGGCGCACCAGCTCCCGGCTGAGCGGCTCGACCCTCACCGGGCTCTCCAGGCCACGCTGAAACACCGGCGGCTGGACCGCTTCGGCCTTCTCCAGTTGCTTGCGCCAGCCGGCCAGATCCAGGAAGACATCCACGGCGTTGCGCAGCTCCCTGGGCACCATCCCATCGGCGTT
This sequence comes from Synechococcus sp. Cruz-7E5, assembly GCF_024345995.1. Lineage (GTDB taxonomy): Bacteria > Cyanobacteriota > Cyanobacteriia > PCC-6307 > Cyanobiaceae > Regnicoccus_A. The sequence continues at coordinate 176,701 of NZ_JAGQCE010000002.1, read as the reverse complement.
GAGCAGCGTGATCCGGATTCCCTTCGCCCGCAGGGTTTCAACAACCCGCTCCAGATCCCGGCTGCCGCTCAGCAGCCAGACCTCATCGAGGCGGTGGGCCACCATCATCAGATCCAGGCAGATCTCCACATCCAGGTTCGCCCGGGCGAACTGGCGGTGGTCGGGATCCGCGCCGAACTCCCGCAGGGGTTTGCTGCGAACCGTGTAGCCGAGGCTGGTGAGCGCATCACGGAAGGGCCGCTGATCGGCAGGATCCTTCAGGCCCGTGTACCAGTAGGCGCCATCGAGTTCCACGCCGGCGTCGGAGGTGGCCAACTCCAGCAGCCGGCGTGGATCGAAGAACCAGCCCAGCTTCTGCTGGGCATAGAACATGCCGTGGCCATCCACGATCACCACGCGCCGAATCTTGCCTTGATCCACCTGCAACCCATCTCGCCTCATCGCTTCAGCGTAGAGACGTGTGTTCTTCAGGACTCACAGAAGGGTGCCCCGTAAGGTGGCTTCATTGATGGATGGTCGATGGCCACAGGCACCCTGGCCCTGGTCCTTCATGCCCATCTCCCCTTTGTTCGGGACAGCCAGCCCGGCTCCCTGGAGGAAGACTGGTACTTCCAGGCCCTGCTGGAGAGCTATCTGCCGCTGCTGCAGGTGCTGGAAGACAGCCGGGATGATCCCGACCAGCGGCCCTGCCTCAGCCTCGGGCTTTCGCCCACCCTGCTGAGCCTGATCAGCGATCCAGTGCTGATCGCGCGCTTCCCCGCCTGGCTCGCCCAGCGCCAACTGTTACTGCGGCAGGCCCCATCCAGCCACCGCAGCGCTGCCACCGCCCTGGCCGAGACCCTGGAGAGCACCCGCCAGAGCTGGATTGAGAGCGGCGGCCAGCTGCTGCACCGCTTCCGGCAGCTGCAGCAGGACGGAGTGCTCGACCTGCTCACCTGCGCAGCCACCCACGGCTACCTGCCGCTGCTGCGCCACAGCCCCGAAGCCGTGCGGGCCCAGCTGATCAATGCCGTACGCGAGCACCAACGGTTGCTGGGGGAGCGGCCGCTCGGGATCTGGCTGCCGGAGTGCGCGTACTACGAAGGTCTTGATCTGCTCCTGCGCCAGTGCGGCCTGCGCTACTCGGTGCTCGATGCCCATGGCCTGCTGCATGCATTGCCGCGGCCGCGCTACGGGGTCTACGCGCCGATCTGCTCGCCTGCCGGCATTGCCTTCTTTGCCCGCGATGGCGCCGCCACCCTGCCGGTGTGGTCGGCATCGGAAGGCTATCCAGGCGATGGCAACTACAGGGAATTTCACCGCGACCTGGGCTGGGATCTGCCCGAAGCGGAGCTGCACGCCCATGGCATCAGCACCGCCAGGCCCCTGGGGCTGAAACTGCACAGAGTCAGCAGCCAGGGCTCTGCTCTCGATCAGAAGCTGCCCTACGACCCGGAGGCAGCCGCCCAGCGGGCGGTGGAGCATGCCAGCGCCTACCTGGCCGGCCGCAGCGAGGAGCTGGAAAGCCTGGCTGCGGCCATGGCCCGTCCCCCCCTGCTGGTGGCACCGTTCGACGCGGAGTTGTTCGGCCACTGGTGGTACGAGGGTCCCCAGTTTCTCGCCGAACTGTTCCGCCAGGCGCCTGCCGCAGGGGTGGAGTTCAGCAGCCTGCGCGGCTCGCTCATGCGGGAGGAGCCCCTGCAGATCTGCCGCCCTTCCCCATCGAGCTGGGGGCAGGGCGGCTACCACCACTACTGGCTCCACCAGAGCAATGCCTGGGTCGTGCCGGAGTGGCATCGCGCCTCCGCGGCGATGGTGAAGCGGGTGAATGGCGGCGTGGCCTCGGATCACCAGAAGAGGCTGCTTACTCAGGCGGGACGGGAGCTGCTGCTGGCCCAGAGCTCAGACTGGAGTTTCATCCTTCGGGCCGGCACCACCACCGGACTGGCCCGGGAGAGGATCCACCGTCATCTCGATCGTTTCTGGCGGCTGATGCATGCCATCGACACCGGCGCGGCGTTGCCCGCTGGCTGGCTCGAGAGCATTGAGACCGACGATGGTCTCTTTCCCCAGCTGAACGCGGCGGACTGGGCCAGTGTCAGCGGCCAGCAGCCCTCTCCACCAACCGACGAGCGTCCCATCACCCATGCCTAACTCACCCGCACCGCGTCGGCGCGACCAGGCCATCGATCTGATGCGCGCCACCTGCATCCTCTGGATCGTTGGCTTCTGGCACCTGCTGGGTTATGCCCCCTCGATCGATGGCTACAAAAACGACCTCACCTACCGGCTGACAGTGGTGGTGCTGGGGCTGTTCGTATTCATCTCGGGGCATCTGATCGGCAGGGCCCGGATCACCAACGCAGCCGAGGTCTGGCGGTTCTACCGGCGACGGATGATCCGGATCTATCCCCCCTACCTGGCGGCCCTGCTGCTCTTCGATCTCTGCGGACTGCTCAAGCCGGGGCAGTTCGCCGGGGCAGCGCTGCTGACTGCGAGTTTCAGCCTGGAGCCACCCCTGACCCTCTGGTACATCTCGATGATCGTGGTGTTCTATCTGCTCGCCCCGTTGCTGCTGCTGCTGGTGCACAGCCTGAGCAAGACGCCCTGGCGCTGGACATCGAACCGGCTGGTGGTGTGTGCCGGGATCATCGGCCTCAACGTGCTGCTCGGCAAACTGCTCGATGGGGTGGATCCGCGCCTGTTCCTCTACTTCCCGTCCTTCATTGCAGGCCTGGTGCTCTCCCCTTCGCTGGTGGAGCCGCGGGTGAGCGGCCGCAACATCACCCTCACGGCCCTGGCCACCGTGGCGGCCACCCTGTTCTCCTTCCACCACCAGGCCCGGATCGACGAGAGCCTGAATGCCATCCCCCTGGCCGTGTTCGGTCCACTGCTGACCTTTCTGGTCTGTGAACGCTGGGGCCGCCATCTGCGTCTGCCCCCCCTGATCCTGGCGATCAGCACCGCCAGTTTCTTCATGTACCTCTTTCACCGGCCCATTTTCCTGCTCTTCACCAGCCGCGGTTTCCCCAGCAGCGCAAGCCCTCAGCTCGCCGTGCTGCTCCTGCTGGCCCTGCCGGTGATCGTGGCGGTCTCCTGGACGGGGCAAGCCCTCTACGACGCCGCTGTGAAAAGGCTTCAGCGGCCAGCCACCGCCCCTGGCTGAAGAGCTCGGGCACCAGCCCGCGTACGCTCCTTGACAAGGACTTCCTCGGGCTTGCCATACCCCAGGCCTCCAGCCATGTACTCACATCTGCTCGTTCCCATCGACGGATCCGACGTCTCCCTGAAGGCTGTTCATGGGGCCGTGGCATTCGCCAAGGAGATGGGTGCCCGTATCACCTTCCTGAATGCCCGCAGTGTTCTGCCGGTGTCGATGGTGGGCACCGGAACCATGCTCGATGCCAGCACACTGGAGCACCTCAGCCTGGTGGCACGGGAAAATGCCGAGCGGATTCTGGCGGACGCCCAAGCTGTGGCCGAAAGCGCCGGTGTGCCATGCAGCAGTGAGGGAGTGATCAACGATCTCCCCCATGAGGCCATCATCGAGGCGGCCACTCACCACGGCTGTGACCTGATCTTCATGGCTTCCCATGGGCGCCGGGGCCTGAGTGGATTGTTGCTGGGCAGCCAGACTCAGAGGGTGCTGATCCATGCCACCCTGCCGGTCCTGGTGTTCCGCTGAACGTCCGCGGGGCGGCTAACCCCGCAGGGCTCGCCAGAGCAACCCCGCTTCGCGCCCCTTCGGCTGCATCAGCCCCCAGCGCACATCGGCTGGCGCCGCAGCAAACAGGCGCACCATCGCCGACACCAATTCGCTGAGACTGAGGGTGTTGGTCAGAAAGCCGTACCACTGCTGCTCGGGCAGGGCGAAAAAGGTGCTGAAGAACGCGCGCAGATCCTGCTCGGAGAAACGCATCAGCTTCTCCAGGCCGAACTGGTAGATGCCGTGCTTACGCACCAGCTCCGGGGTCCACAGGGCGCCCCAGGCCGTCTCAGCCACCTGGGCGGCGGAGAGCTCAGGCCGGGCCAGGGCGGCGAAGATCGCCGCCGCCAGGCCCGGGGCACGCCGCAGCAGGGAGCCCACCATGTAGCCCGAAGCGGGGTGTACCAGGCTGGCGGCTCCTCCGAAGCCCAGCACCCTCTGGCTGAGATCGGGCAGCGGCAGGTTCATCGGGAACAGGCAGCGCTCCTCGTGCTCCACCTGCAGTACCGCCACGCCCCGGTGGGCCAGCCTCCTCAGCAGGCGATCACGGAGCACCTCGATCGGCACCGGCGGTGCCAGGGCCAGGGAGGTTTCCTCCACGAAAAAGCGCCCCCCGCCCAGGTCCATGGCGTACAGGAAGGTTGGTGGCCCCTGGCGGTCCTCAAGGCTCAGGTGGTCGCTGCGGTAGTCCATCAGCACGAACTGGCCTGGAGGCACGGGATCCGCCGTGAAGCTGCCCACGATTCCGTAAGCAGCCTGGGCGGCCACGGGTCCAAGGGCCGGCCGGCGCACGAACACCGGGTCGTGGCCGGTGGTGTCGATCACCAGGCGGGCCCTCAGCACCTCCCCCTCCCGGGTGGTCACCTGGGAGCCCTCTGCGTCGTGGATCAGCTCAGCAGCCAGTCCCCGCCGCCAGTCCATGCCGGAGCAGCGCTCCAGCCAGTAAGTCTGGAGTTTCGCGCGATCAAAAAGGCCATAGTCGTGGCTGTGGGCCACTGGATCAGCACCGAAATAACTGACGCAGTTCGACCAGCGATGCTCAAGGAGATGGGCGATATCGCGCTGGTCAAGCTCGGCGGCCCAGATGCCGTAGGTGTTCTGCCAGGGGCTGGCGGGATCGTCAGCCGCCAGCCCCATCACCCTCAGTCCGAGAGGGACGAGCTCACTGGCGATCGCCAGTCCCGCCGGCCCGGCACCGAGAACCAGCACATCGGCCGCGGCGGGAAGCGTCAGGGGGACTCCGGTGTCGTGGAGGCATCAGGGGTGCCTTCAAGCTCCTCGTCCTCAGGGGCCGGCGGCACGAGCACCACCTCACTGAGACGATCACCGCTGTCGAGCTTCTGCAGGCGCACACCCGTGGCGGCCCGCGACTGCTGGGGTATCGCATCGGCCTGCATGCGCACGATCACGCCCCGCTCACTCACCAGCAGTAATTCCTCCCCGGGGCCCATCACCGTCAACCCCACCAGCACGTCCCCGTCGCGGCGGAACTTGATGGCGCGCAGGCCGAGGCCGGCCCGGCGCTGCAGACGGAACTGGGTCACCGGCACCCGCTTGCCCAGCCCACTGGCGGACGCCACCAGCACCCAGGGGCCCTCGGCGCTGACGCCAGCTTCCGGAGCCTCCTCCTCCTCGTCGCTCTCGACCGCGGCTGAACTGGCCACCTGATCGGCCAGTTCAGCCGGCAGCACGTCCATGCTCACCAGCTCATCTCCCGGCCGCAGGGCCATCGCGCGCACACCCCGGGCAGTGCGGCCCAGGGGCCGCAGTTCGCCATCGACAAGGCGGAAGTGGATGGTCATCCCCTTCAGCGAGCCGATCAGCACGCTGTCGCCCGGCAGGGCTAGCCGCGCCCAGCGCAGGGCGTCACCGTCTTCAAGGCTGATGGCGATCAGCCCGTTGGATCGGATGTTGGCGAAAGCCGAAAGCCGAGTGCGCTTGATATAGCCGCCGCTGGTGAGCATCAGCAGTTGAACATCGTCGTCGAAAGCACTCACCGCCACCAGCGAAGTGATCTGCTCTTCACGGGGAATCGGCAGCAACTGCACCACCGGGGTGCCCTTCGCGCCGCGGCTGCCGACCGGCACCCGGTAGGCAGGAACGGCATAGACCACGCCGCGATCGCTGAACAACAGCAGGGTGTCGTGGTCATTGCAGCTGATGAACAGGCGCACGGCCTCCTCACCCTGGCTGCGGGTTCCTGCCTTGCCGCGGGTGCCGCGACTGGTTGCTTCGAACTCACTCACCGGCATACGCTTGAGATAGCCGTTCTCAGTGAGCAAAACCACAGAACGCTCGTTGGCGATCAAGTCGATGTCTTCAAGCCCACCCTCAAGATCCAGAATCTCGGTGCGACGTTCCGACGGATAGCGCTCCCGCAGCTGAATCAACTCGGCTTCGATCAGTCCAAGCACCCGCTCGCGCCGGCCCAGAATATCTTTGTAGTCGGCGATCTTGGTGACAAGATCTTCATGCTCCAGGCGAATCTTGTCGGCTTCAAGAGCCGTGAGCCGCCGCAGCTGCATCTGCAGAATTGCATCGGACTGGATCTCACTGAGTCCATGGCGCTCCTGCAACTGCAACCGCGCCGTGGCCGCATCCGAGGCCGCCCGGATCAGAGCGATGATTGGATCAAGCTGATCCAGGGCGAGCAGCAGACCCAGCAGGATGTGATCCCGTTCCTCCGCCTTGCGCAGCAGGTAGCGAGTGCGCCGCTCGATCGTCTCGATGCGGAACTCGAGGAACACCTCCAGCATTCGCCGCAGGGTGAGCAACACCGGTTCGCTATTGACCAGCGCCAGCATGTGGGCGCTGAAGTTGCTCTGCAGGGGCGTGAGCTTGAACAGGTTGTTGAGCACCACCTGGGGATAGGCATCCCGGCGCAGTTCGATCACGATGCGCATGCCGTCGCGATCGCTCTCGTCGCGGATGTCGGAGATGCCGTCGAGCTTCTTGTCGTTCACCATCTCGGCGATGCGCTCGATCAGCGCCGCCTTGTTGGTCTGATAGGGCAGCTCGGTGATGATCACCGCATCGCGATCCGGCCGACCGGGGACTTCCAGAGTTTCGATCGATGCCACACCGCGCATCGTCACCGAGCCGCGGCCGGTGGTGTAGGTCTCGCGGATGCCGCGGCGACCAAGAATCTGACCGCCGGTGGGAAAATCAGGACCGGGAATCAGGGCCAGCAAGGCCCGGTCCTCGATCTCCGGATCGGCGATCAGGGCCAGCAGACCATTGATCAGTTCGGTGAGGTTGTGGGGCGGGATGTTGGTGGCCATGCCCACCGCGATGCCCGAAGAGCCATTCAGCAGCAGGTGCGGCACCCGCGCCGGCATCACCGTGGGTTCCTGCTGGGAGCCGTCGAAATTGTCGATGTAATCGACGGTTTCCGCTTCGATGTCTTCGAGCAGGCTGTCTGTGGTAAGTGCCTGCAGCCGCGATTCGGTATACCGCATTGCGGCCGGGGGATCGTTGTCGACCGAGCCGAAGTTGCCGTGGCCGTCGATGAGCGGCATGCGCATCGAGAAGTCCTGGGCCATGCGCACCAGGGCGTCGTAGACGGCCGTATCTCCATGGGGGTGGTATTTGCCAAGCACCTCGCCCACCACCCGGGCGCATTTGCGGTAAGGCCGGTCGCTGGTGAGGCCGAGCTCGTACATCGCGTAGAGGATGCGCCGGTGCACCGGTTTGAGCCCGTCGCGGGCGTCGGGCAGAGCCCGGCCCACGATCACGCTCATCGCGTACTCCAGATAGGAGCGCGACATCTCATTGCGCAGGTCGGTCTGGATGATCCGTCCGTCGGACTCGCCGGGACCCGTTGGATCCGCCATCTCGCACCACAATGCCGAAGGCCAGGTTAAGCGAGGCTGGGTCCACCCCCTCGTGGTTGCCAGCGCCGATGGGCTCCGCCCCCCCCCGCTCCCGCACAGAAGCTCAGCTGCGGGAGCGCCAGAACGCCGGCGACCTGGCGGTGCTCAGCGGCATGGACTTCCGTGCCCTGGTGGCCGCCGAGGGACTGGAGGCGGCCTACGCCTGCACCGACGTGGTGGTGGCGGCCAACGCCGAGTTCACCGACCAGGCCACGCTCCAGCTCAGCCTTGGCCCCTGTGATCCCCCCATGCGCCTGCGCGAAGCGCGGCTGGACGGGGTCACAGCCCTGGGAGCCAGCGGCAGCGGTGGCCTGACCCTGCCGATCGGGGGCGGGATCTCGGACCCGGAGCGCCGGGGCGGCGCCCAGGTGCTGGGCAAGCTGCTGGCTGGCCAGGAGGTGGAGCTGGTGGCCAGCGGTGAAGGCACGGCCCTGCACCCTCGCCGTGAGCTCCAGACCCGCCTCCAGCTCGAACGCCTTGGCGTGGCACGCCTGCTGCTGCATCGCGCCATCAGCGAAAACGGCATCGTGGCGGTGAGCAGCGCCGAAGGGGTCACCCACAGCCCCTACGGCCCCCTGCTGGGCCCTTACGGCAGCGCCCTCTACAGCAGTGGCGGCTGCCGCAGCATCGGTCTGACCATGCCTGGCCTCAGCTTGCTCGGCCCCGGCTCGCCCGTGCTGGTGGGAGGAGCGATCGGCTGGGTGATCGGTGCCGGCAGCGGCCACCAGCCCCAGATCAGGCGGTTGCCGAGCGGCCATGCCCGCGGGCCGGGGGCCGTGGCGGCGGTGAGCGTCGATCTGGCGGAGCTCAGGGCTGAGTGGATCCGCCCCTGCCACTTCGAAGGCCATGGCAGTGCCCTGCTGGTGGCGATCGCGGCACCGGTTCCCCTGATCAACCTGGCGGTGGCCCGCCAGGCAGCCTGCCGCGACGACCAGCTCGAGGCCCCAGTGCTGGATTTCTCGATTCCCCGCCGCATCCGACCAAGCTTCGGCTTCGTTCCCTACAGCCACCTGCTCGCCGGCGAGATCCAGGTGGACGCCCGCCGCCTGCGCTGCGCACCTGCCCACAGCCCTCGCCTGGCAGAGGAGATCAGCTCCGGGCTGATCCAGCGCCTGCGCGATGGCTCGTTTCCCCTGAGGCTTCCCCTGCTCCCCTTGAGTGATCGCCCGGGCCTGATCCCGCTCGAAGGCTGAGCGCAGCAGCGGCAGGGACAAGCCGGAAGAAACGGCGTAAGCTCCACCCGCGTTTTCGCGCATTAATTCGGTGGTCGAGTCCTCTGCTGCGTCCCATGAGCCCGAAGAGAGCCAGGACCTGCCATCAACGCCCCAACTCAGTGAGGCTGAGCTCATCGCTCAGCCTGGTCCCAGTCCATCAGCCCCGGACGAAGCAGTGACCGCTGAAGCCGAGCCGAGCGCTGATGGCGAGCCGAGCGCTGGTACCGAGTCCGCCATGGAGCCTGAACCGCAACCAGCTCCAGAACCCGAGCCCACAGCGGTCCCCGAGCAAGAAACAGAACCGCAACCAGTCCAGGAGCATGAAACTCCATCGCCACCTGATCCTGAACCTGCGCCCGCATCGTTTGTTGAGCCCTCGGCCGATCCAGCCGTGGCCACAACCCTGCACATCCCGGCCAGCGAAGCAGGCATCGACGGGGACGGAGGTGGAGAGTGGGATCTGCTCATGGGCAAGGTCCGTGACTGGTTCAGTCGCGGTGACTTCCAGCAGCAGCTGAAGCAGTACAGCGGCCCCCTGAAGCTGCTGGCGGGCTTTGTGGTCCTGCTGCTTCTGCTCAGGATCTACGCAGCCCTGCTCGGAGCGATTGAGAGCCTGCCCCTGGTTCCCGGCCTGCTGGAGCTGGCCGGGGTGATCTGGTTGAGCCGCTTCGTGCTCACCCGCCTGGTGCGCAGCAGCGACCGTCAGACGCTGCTGGCCTCGTGGAAGGAGCGCTGGGCGTCGTTCCGCGGCCAGCCCTGAGGCCAGGTCCGTTGCAGCCTGGACCGGGCCAGACCGGTTGATAGCTTGTCCCGACTGCAGAAACCCCAGTGGTGTCCATTCAGTTAGGTCGATCCCGAACCGTCCGCCGCGCCTATGGGATCGACGAGATCGCCCTGGTGCCCGGCGGTCGCACCGTGGATCCCGAGGTGACCGATAGCCGCTGGAGCATCGGCGGCATCGATAGGGAAATCCCGATCATCGCCAGCGCCATGGACGGTGTGGTGGATGTATCAATGGCGGTGGAACTCTCCCGACTCGGGGCCCTGGGGGTGCTGAACCTGGAGGGGGTCCAGTGCCGCTACGACGACCCGAACCCGATCCTCGATCGCATTGCTGAGGTGGGCAAGGAGGCCTTCGTGCCCCTGATGCAGGAGCTCTACGCCCAGCCCGTGCGGGAGGACCTGATCCGCCAGCGCATCGCAGCGATCAAGAGCGCTGGTGGCATCGCCGCCGTCAGCGCCACCCCAGCCGCGGCTCTGCGCTTCGGCCAGGTGGTGGCAGAAGCTGGCGCCGACCTCTTCTTTGTCCAGGCCACCGTCGTCTCCACCGATCACATCGGCCCTGCCGGACGCGAGACCCTCGATCTGGCCACGCTCTGCCGCGATTTCGGCATTCCCGTGGTGATCGGCAACTGTGTCACCTATGACGTGGCTCTCGAGCTGATGCGCGCGGGCGCGGCAGCCGTGATGGTGGGCATCGGCCCCGGCGCCGCCTGCACGTCGCGGGGTGTGCTGGGCGTGGGCATCCCTCAGGCCACGGCGGTCGCCGATTGCGCTGCCGCGCGCGACGATCACGAGCGGGAGACAGGTATTTACGTGCCGATCGTCGCCGACGGCGGCATCGTCACCGGTGGTGACATCTGCAAATGCATCGCCTGCGGAGCCGATGCGGTGATGATCGGCTCACCGATCGCCCGGGCCAGCGAAGCCCCCGGGCGTGGCTTCCACTGGGGCATGGCCACCCCCAGTCCGGTGCTGCCCAGGGGCACCAGGATCAGCGTGGGAACCACCGGCAGTCTGGAGAAGATTCTGCGCGGGCCTGCCAGCCTCGACGACGGCACCCAGAACCTCCTCGGGGCCCTGCGAACCTCGATGGGCACTCTTGGCGCGCGCACCATCAAGGAAATGCAGCAGGTCGAGGTGGTGGTGGCCCCATCCCTGCTCACCGAGGGGAAGGTGTACCAGAAAGCCCAGCAGCTGGGCATGGGCAAGTAGTCCTCCACACCTGGGCTCTTGATTCCAGCCCGAAACGACAGAATCCCGGCGAAGATGGGCGTTAACCTCAAGGTGTGGGGGCTCCGGCTCGCACACTCCTCACACCAACCCGCCCGGCGCGTCCGGGCATTTTGTCTTCCTACGGTTGCTCCGCCGTCAGCGGGGATTCCGGGTCCTCGTTGCTAGATTCCAGGTACCTTGTCTCCTCCCTCGAATGTCCAGCGCCACTGCCGTCACCGATGCTTCCTTTGAGCTGGATGTGCTCAAGAGTGACGTGCCCGTGCTGGTCGATTTCTGGGCCCCCTGGTGCGGTCCCTGCCGCATGGTGGCCCCGATCGTCGACGAAATCGCCAAGGAATTCGAGGGCAAGCTGAAGGTCTACAAGCTCAACACCGACGAGAACCCCAACGTCGCCAGCCAGTACGGCATCCGCAGCATCCCCACCCTGATGATCTTCAAGGGTGGGCAGAAAGTGGACACCGTTGTGGGCGCGGTTCCCAAGAACACCCTTTCCGGCACGATCGCCAAATACCTCTGAGCATTCCCTCCACTTCCCCCGCCTCAGCGTCATTGATGACCCCAGCCTCTCCCTCACTGGAGCGGTTGGGCCATTCCCTGGTTAACAACCCCCATCGCCTGCTGATCGAGCGCTCGCTCCACTCGATCCTGGAGATGGCCAGCATCGCCGATGAAACCGACGACTGGCAGCTGATCTCCGGTGCCCTCAGCGATCTGCATGAGGCTCTGGCTGCCTTCCACCCCCACCGCACCACCCGCAAGGTGGCGGTGTTCGGATCGGCCCGCAGCCTGCCGGAGAGCTCCACCTACCAGCTGGCCGAGGAAGTCGGTCGTGAGGCCATGGCCAGCGGCTTCGATGTGATCACCGGCGCTGGCGGCGGGGTGATGGAAGCGGCGAACCGGGGAGCGGGGGCGGAGCACAGCTTCGGGCTCAACATCCAGCTGCCCTTTGAGCAGGAACCCAACCCCTACGTCGCAGCAGCAGGCGACCGCCTGGTTCATTTTCGTTACTTTTTCACACGCAAACTCTTCTTCCTGCGTGAGAGCGATGCCCTGGTGGTGCTCCCCGGCGGCTTCGGCACCCTCGATGAACTGTTCGAAGCACTCACCCTGATCCAGACAGGACGCACCGCTCCGATTCCGGTGGTGCTGCTGGCACCGCCGGGCCATGAGCTATGGCAGGACTGGCCTCAGGACCTCCTCACCGGCCTCGAGCGCGATGGGTTGATCGGTCCAGACGACAGGGGCCTGCTCAGCCACGCCAGCTGTGCCCGCGAGGCGATCGAGCTGATCCGCCACTTCTATCGGGTGTTCCACACCACCCGCGTCACCGACGATGGGCTGGAGCTGCTGCTGCACGTGCCTCTGGCGGAGGCTGATCTGCTGACCATCCGCTCCGGCTTCCGGGATCTGCTGCGAAGCGGCGATTTCGAGCTGGGGGAAAGCTGCGACGACAACGATCGCCTGCGGCCCTGCCTCCAGTTCGACTTTGATCAACGCCGCGTCGGCCGCCTCTACCAGCTCATCGCCGCCATCAACGCCCTCGATCTGCCCCGTTGCGACGACCTGATCCATCCGGAGCAACGCAGCTGCCTGGAGCCACAGCCATGAGCCTGCGGATCGGCCTGATCGATTACGGGATGGGCAACCTGCATTCGGTGGCCCGGGCTGTGGAGCGTCTTGGCGCCGAGCTGATTCCCGTACTGGACGCCCCCGCGATGGAGACCTGCACCGCCCTGATCCTGCCGGGGGTGGGTTCATTCGACCCGGCCATGGAGCGCCTCCACCAGGCCGGACTGGCGGATCCAGTGCGGGAATGGAGCGCCAGGGAGCGCCCCCTGCTGGGGATCTGCCTGGGGCTGCAGTTGCTGTTCGAGGGGAGCGAGGAGGGAGAAGCGCCAGGCCTCGGACTGCTCAAGGGCAGGGTGCGGTCCCTACCGTCCACTCCGGGGCATCCGATCCCCCACATGGGCTGGGCCCCCCTGATCTCCACCAATCCGAGCCCCTTGCTGCCAGAGGGCCATTCAGCCGCCTGGGTCTATTTCGTGCACTCCTACGCCGCCGCTCCCGATGACCCGGCCTGCACCACGGCAGAGGTGCTGTTCGCCGATCAGCCTGTGACCGCGGCGGTGTGGCAGGGAGCCCTGGCGGCCTGCCAGTTTCACCCCGAAAAGTCTGGTCCCCAAGGGCAGCGCATGCTTGAGCGCTGGCTGGCCTGGGTGGGAAAGGACGGGGCATGAGCCTGCGGCTGAGTGGCGGTCGCAAATTGCTCAGCCCGACAGGGCAGCACACCCGCCCGACCAGCTCCAGGGTGCGGTTGGCGGTGCTCAACCTGCTGGCGAGTGAACTGAGTGGTTGCCGCTGGCTCGATCTCTGCTGCGGCAGCGGGGTGATGGGCTGCGAGGTCCTGCAAAGGGGCGCCAGGCTGGTGGTGGCCATCGATCACGACCGGACAACCCTCGGCATCGCCCGGCGCAATCTGGAGGCCGTCAACGCTGGTATGAATCCGGCCAGCGACCTACGCGTGATCAGAGCCGACCTGCCGCAATGGCTGATGCATGGCCCAGCGCAACAACTGGGGGAGGAAGCAGAGGGCGGCTTCGATCTGATCTACGCAGATCCCCCCTACGCGTCAGGTCTTTATGCGCCGATCGCCGAGGCTGTGGCCGCGTCCGGCTGGCTGGCCGAGGGGGGACGGCTGCTGTGGGAATGCTCAAGCCAGACTTATCCGGAGGTGCCTTACGGCTGGCAGCTCAGCGACCAGCGGCGCTATGGCAGTTGCGGCCTGATGATCCTGGTGCCTGCGGCCTGACTCAGCCGCCCAGAGCGCTGCCACGGCGGTACTGGTTCCAGGCCGCCACGAACAGTCCCACCAGGGTGATCGGGATCAAACCCAGAACGATGCCGCAGAGGAGGGGTTCAATCATCGAGAGCCGGAAGATTTGCCTTCCGCAATTCTCCCACGGCCAAGGCAGGCTGGGAGGGTCTTCCGAGTGATCCGTGACCGGCGATCCTTCCACCATCCTGGAGACCACCCAGGCGCCGGTTCAGCGCCAGGGCCTGATCACCGCCCTGGTGCTGCTGGCAGCAGCCGGCTGCATCCTGCTGCTGCTGCTCATCCTTCCGGCGGCCCGCAGCGACCCGTACACCCGCCGCACTCTTGAACTCTCGGGCTCCGCTGAAACTGGTGGTCGGCTGTTTCGGATGAACTGCGCCGGCTGTCACGGCATCGCCGCCCAGGGGCTGGTGGGTCCCAGCCTGCATGGGGTCAGCAAGCGCCGCAGCGACCGCCAGCTGATCCGCCAGGTGGTGAGCGGCCGCACTCCGCCGATGCCGCGCTTCCAGCCCGAACCCCAGGCCATGGCCGACCTGCTGGCCCATCTGCACAGCCTGGAGTGAGGGCCGGTTCGGCGCCCGAGTGCCCAGAGCTGGCCTTGGTGCTGGTGGAGCCCGCCGGCCCCCTGAATGTGGGCAGTGTGGCCAGGCTCTGCGCCAATTTCGCGCTTCACGACCTGCGGCTGGTGGCCCCCCGCTGCGATCACCTCGGCGAGGAAGCCCGGCGCATGGCTGTCCACGCTGGAGCGTTGCTTGAAGGTGCCCGGGTCTATCCGGATCTGGCGTCAGCCATCGCCGACCGCACCCGGGTGGTCGCTGCCAACGGACGGGTGGACTCCCAGGCGGTGCCAATCGAAGGGCCAGCCCAGGCCATCCCCTGGTTGCTGGGTCACCCGAGCCCGAGCCGGCCTGAGCCAGCGCGACGGGACAGCGCCGGGGCGCTGGTCTTCGGGCGGGAGGACCGGGGCCTGAGCACCGACGAACTGCTCCAGGCGGGCCGCATCCTGCGGATCGGCACCGACGCCTGCTACCCCTCACTCAACCTGTCCCATGCGGTTGCCATCACCCTGCACGAACTGCGCCGCTGCCAGCAGGGAGACAGTGAACGCCGACCAGGCGGCCCGGCCCAGTCGATCGGGCCAGAACCCGCTGCTCGGGAGCTGCTCGAAGCCGCCCTCGCCGATGCCGAGGAACTGCTGCTGGAAGTGGGGTTTGTGCTCCCTCACACGGCCCATGCCCGGATGGCCAAGCTGCGGGCGCTGCTGCAGCGTGCCCAGATCAGCGCCGAGGAAGTGGCCCTGGTCAGGGGCATGGTCCGTCAGCTGCGCTGGGCCAGCCAGCGGGGAACCCCCTAAGGTCCTGCCATCTCCGTCGCCCCTGGCTGCATCGTGCGTACGGGCCGCTCCCCCCGTTCCGGATCCCCCGGCTGGTTCCAACCCCTCGCCCTCATCCTGCGTCTGCTGGTGATGGGCCTCGGCCTCGGTGTGCTCACCGGCACCGCCTTGAAACAACTGGCTCCGAAGCTGGCCCAGGGGGCGATGGAAGCCCCCAAGGCAAGCAGCGCCAGCTCACCAGTGCCCACCCCCAGGGGGGGGCTGGCCCTGGGCCGCTTCGAGCCCAGGGTGGAGCTCACCAAGCTCAGCCAGAGCTGGAAGGCCCTGGCCGCCGAGCAGAAGGATCTCAAGGTGGGCGGCTTCCTGCTGGTTCTCGATGACGGCCGTTTCGCCCAGCTCAATCCCGACACACCCCTGCCAGCGGCCAGCTCGATCAAGACCCCCATCCTGCTGGCGGCGCTCGACGACCTGGACGCCGGCAAGCTTCGCTGGAACGAGCCGCTGCCCCTCACAAAGGAGGTGATGGGTGGGGGAGCCGGCTGGATGGCCAGCCGGCCGCTGGGCACCCGCTTCCCCTTTTATGAGGCCGCCACCGAGATGATCCGGGTGAGCGACAACAGCGCCACCAATCTTCTGATCAAACGTCTCGGGGGCAAGGCCGCCACCAATGCCCATTTCCAGGCCCTTGGCCTTCCCGCCACGGTGATCAACAATTGGCTGCCCGATCTCGAAGGCACCAACACCACCAGCCCCCGCGACCTGGCCCGCTCGATCGCTCTGGTTGACATCGGCGAGAAACTCAGCCCCCGGGCCCGCGACCATTTCCGCACGATCATGGCGACCTCCCGCACCAACACCCTGCTGCCCGCAGGTCTGCTCAAGGGTCTGGGGGGCACCTCCAGCGACCCCGACAGCGAGCTGATGGCCCGGGGAGTGACCGTGCTCAACAAAACCGGCGACATCGGCATCGCCTACTCCGACGCCGGGCTGATCGAACTGCCCAACGGCAAGAGAGCCGTAGCAGGGTTCATGGTCAAAGGACCGTTCAACGATCCCCGCTCCACCGATCTGATCCGCGCGATGGCCGCCGCCGTGAGCCAGACCCTCGTGGGTCGCAGCGACCCCTCATCCCAACCGCGCTGAGCCCTGATGCCTTTCCTGACCATGGCCGCCGGGCTGCTGCTCTCGGCCGGCGCGGCCCAGGCCCAAGCCCCGGCAACGGCCCCTGCAGCGGCACAGCCCCCCAGTACCGAGCTGAGGGCTCAGCAGGTACGTCCACTCAGCGGCGGGCTCGACCGGGTGGCGGTCGTCAACGACAACAACCCCGAGCTGATCATCCAGCCCGGCATTCTGCTCTCCACCTTCAACGGCCGCGGGACCCTCTCCGGTCAGCCCTTCTCGAGCCCCGACGCGCACCTGAACGTTCCCCTGCAAGGGCGCTTCGACCTGTTCAGCCACCACGTCTATGCCGGGCGTCCCGAAACCCTCGACTCGGTGCTCTGGCTGGGGGTGGTGGCGGCCCCTGTGAACAGCAAGCCGGTGCGGCTGCGCGTGCTGGGCGGATCCACGGCCCTCTCCCAGTCGAGCGATCCAAGCCAACCTGCGGCCCCCTTCCTGCCCCTGCCTGCGCTGATGTCCCACGACGGCAGTTCGGTATTCGCTGGTCCCGGCTCACGGGTGGCGGCTGAACTGCTCCAGAACCGCCGAGGCGACGGGATTCCCCAGGAATGGACCCTGGCCCCGGGCCAGCTCACCACCCTGCTGGCCCTGCCGATTCCCGTGAAAGGGCTGGATCCCCTGCTCAATGGCCGCAACCTGCAACTGCGGCTGGAGAGTGACGGCCCCGTGCAGATGGCCACACTGGCCGCCTTCGGGGGCGAGCAGGCGCCGGGGCCGGACGTCTGGAGCGGCCTGCTGCGCGCAGGGCTCAGCGCCAAAGAGCATGTGCCCACGCCCAGGGGGCAGACCGGGGGCATCATCTACTCGAGGGTGAGCGGGGTGCAGACCGGCAGCCGCTGGATCGCCAGACTCACCGATCCAGGCACCAAGCTGCTCTCCGTCCGCAGTGCGCCCGTGTCGTGGCCGATCGCTTCGCTGGAGCGGGGCAGCCTGGGCAGCGGTCAGGTCCAGACCGCCGAGCTCCAGGCCTTCTACCCGGGAACCGCCTGGGCCGCCCACGGCAACTACGGAGTGGAATACGACCTGACACTCCCCCTGGTGAACGACAGCAAGGGGCCAGTGGCCCTCGATCTGGCCCTGGAATCCCCTCGCAAGACCGACAAGGCCGAAGGTGGCCTGCGCTTCAACGTCACCCCGCCGCGGGCCGTGGTCTTCCGCGGCACGGTGGAGGTGAGTGGACTCGATGGGCCGGCAGGCCGACCCGCCGGCCGGCGCTGGTTCCATCTTGTTCAGCGCCAGGGAGAGAAGGGCCCGAGTCTTGGGCGCATCAGCCTGGCCCCCGGACAGCAGCGGCAGGTGAGGGTGCGGCTGATCTACCCCGCCGACGCCACCCCCCCTCAGGTGCTGAGCCTGCTGCCCGCTCCTGCGCTCCCACAGGCAGCTGTGAAACAATCCGAATCCGTGCCGGCCCCCCGTCCGTGAGTCAGACCCGCAAACGCAGGGCGTTCCCCTTCACCGCCATCGTCGGCCAGGAGGAGATGAAGCTCGCACTGCTGTTGA
Organism: Synechococcus sp. Cruz-7E5; assembly: GCF_024345995.1. GTDB lineage: Bacteria > Cyanobacteriota > Cyanobacteriia > PCC-6307 > Cyanobiaceae > Regnicoccus_A. Next base: position 159,069 of record NZ_JAGQCE010000002.1, on the reverse strand, counting down.
ACGTGATCGATCCCCGCATCGGTGGGGTGATGATCATGGGCGACCGGGGCACGGGCAAGTCCACCGCTATCCGCGCCCTTGCGGATCTGCTGCCGGAGATCGATGTCGTTGCCGGCGACCCTTACAACAGCTCCCCCAGCGACCCCGACCTCCAGAGCGCCGAGGTGCGCCAGCGGGCTGAAAACGGCGAAACGCTGCCGGTGGAGCGGCGCCAGGTGCCGATGGTGGATCTGCCCCTGGGCGCCACCGAAGACCGCCTCTGCGGCACGATCGACATCGAGAAAGCCCTGAGCGAAGGGGTTAGGGCCTTCGAGCCGGGCCTGCTGGCCAAGGCCAACCGGGGCCTGCTCTACGTCGATGAAGTGAACCTGCTCGACGACCACCTGGTGGACGTGCTTCTGGATTCGGCCGCGTCCGGGTGGAACACGGTGGAGCGGGAGGGGGTGTCGGTGCGCCATCCGGCTCGCTTCGTGCTGATCGGCTCCGGCAACCCCGAGGAAGGGGAACTGCGCCCCCAGCTCCTGGACCGCTTCGGCATGAGCGTGGAGGTGCGCACGGTGCGCGATCCGGAGCTGCGGGTGCAGGTGGTGGATCAGCGCACTGGCTATGACAGCGATCCTGACGGCTTCAACAGCCATCACCAGGGCGCCCAGGAGGCGCTGCAGGAGCGGGTGGTGCAGGCCCAGCATCGGCTCCCCCAGGTAATGATCGACCCTGATCTGCGCATCCGCATCTCGGCTGTGTGCGGCGAGCTGGACGTGGACGGACTGCGCGGCGACATCGTCACCAACCGGGCGGCCAGGGCCCTGGCCGCTTTCGAAGGCCGCACCGAAGTGAGCGACGAGGACGTGGCCCGGGTGGTGGCCTGCTGCCTGCGTCACCGGCTGCGCAAGGATCCGCTGGAGCAGATCGACTCCGGCGATCGCGTGATCAAGGTGTTCTGCAAGATCTTCGAGATGGCGGACACCGCCCGCGACGCCTTCCAGCTGGCATTGGCGGCCTGAATCCTTGCGCATCCTCGGCATCGATCCAGGCCTGGCCCGCGTCGGCTATGGCCTGATCGAAACCGGCCCGCCGCAGCGACTGCTGGATTGCGGGATGATCCGCACCGAGGCCGGAACTCCCGAAGGTGAGCGGCTGGTGGAGATCGCCCGCGATCTGCGCTGGCTGGTGCGCCGCTGGAGCCCTGAGCTGGCCTCCGTCGAGAAGTTCTTCTTCTACCGCTCCAGCACCACGATTTCGGTTGTGCAGGCCAGGGGTGTGGTGATGATGACCCTGGCCCGGCTGAAGGTGCCGGTGGTGGAGTTCCCGCCGATGCAGATCAAGCTGGCCCTCACGGGCTCAGGCCATGCCGACAAGAACGACGTGCTGGACGCCGTCATGCGGGAACTGGAGCTGGAGCATCCCCCCCGCCCCGATGACGCCGCTGATGCCCTCGCCGTGGCTCTCACCGGCTGGTTTCAGCGCTGATGGCGGGCGAACCGGGGCTGGGCGACCCCAAACCCGTCTGGCGCCGGCATTTTCGCCAGCGGCGGGCTGATCAGCCCGAGGCGCAGCGGAAGCGGCTGCTGGCTCAGGCCCTGACCGGGGTGCCGCCCCTGCTCGGGGCAGACCAGCGGCTTGGGCTCTACTGGCCCCTGGCGGGTGAGCCGGATCTGCGTGAGCTGACCCGGGCGCTTCCAGGCCGGCTGGCACTCCCCGCCATCCGGGCTCTGGCAGACAAGAAGAGGCTCGGCTACGAGGTCTGGGGGAGCACGGATCCTCTCCGGCCCGATGCCACGGGGGTGCCGGCGCCGGTGCCGGCAGGCACATCTTTACCAGCCGCGGCCCTTGGCCTGCTGCTGGTGCCGGCCCTCGCCTTCGACCGCCGCGGCTTCCGGCTGGGCTACGGCGGTGGTTGGTTCGATCGGCTGCGAGCCGATCCCTCCTGGCGGGCAGTGCCGGCCCTGATCGTGGCCCCAGCCAGCTGCGCGGTGGAGCAATTGCCGGTGGACCCGTGGGATGTTCCCTTCGATGGCTGGCTCAGCGAGGGGGGGATTGAATGGTTGCAACCTGTTGAGAGGTCAGGGCATTGATCGTCCCAGCGCCGATCCTTTGCCAGGATCCCCGGGTTCGAGCCCCTACTTCCTTGGACCTCAGCTTCGATCACTCCCGCCCCTCTCCCGCCCGTCGGGTCGGTGCCACCGCAATCGGGGCCGGCACGGTGCCCGAGCGGGTGATGGCCGCTGAGCTGGGCCACCGCTCCCAGCCGAGTGAAGCTCTCTCGATGATGGTCAGCTCGATGGTGCGCATGGTCCAGGCCGGCAAGGGTCAGGCTGCCGGCAGCCGCTGGTCAGCCTCCTGAAGTCGCCTTAGTTTTGGAGCCACTTCCCTCGGACGCGACCACGCCCTGCCGATGACGACTCCACGTTTCACCGGGCTGTCCAGCCAGCTCGCCCTGGCGGCCCTGGCGGCATTGGTTGGCTTGATCGCGGCTCCAGGCAGGGTCGAGGCTCACGCGATCGAATCCAGCCTGGATCGGCTGGAATCCCTGCGGGACGGGCTGATGCTCGAAAGTCACTTCTCCAATGGTGAACCCGTGGAGGGGGCCACAGTGAGGCTGGTGCCCCCCAATGGGGGCCAGCCCGTGGAGGTGGGTCAGATCGATGCCAAGGGGCGCCTCAGCTTCAACATGCCCAAGGGCGCCGATGGCAACTGGGAGTTGCAGGTGGATGCCGGTCCCGGACACCGGGATTTCCTTGAGGTGCCCACCCAGGCGGGCCAGGCCCAGCTTGATCAGGTGAGCAGTGCCGATCCGGTGCTGAAGCCAACGCTGCTCTCAGTGCATCAACACCGATCGCTGCTGCTGATTGGCGGAATCACCGGGCTGGGCGCTCTGGTGGGTGGGTTGGCGATCCAGCAGCGCCGCCGCGGCTGAGAGCAAGCGCCACACTGGGGCCACTTCTCACACCCTGACCCCGTCCATGAGCACCGGCAGCGACAGCCTCGACGCGATCGTGGAGCGCCTGCGGGGCACCAGCGACCCCAAGCGCCGCTACGAGTACGTGCTGTGGCTGGCCAAGAAGCTCGCCCCCCTGCCCGAGGAGTTCCGGCAGGAGGTGTTCAAGGTGAAAGGCTGTGTCTCCCAGGTGTATGTGGTGGGGCAACTGGTCGACGGCAAGCTCCACTGGCAGGGGGATTCCGACGCCCAGATCACAAAGGGGCTGCTGGCACTGCTGATCGCCGGGCTGGAGGGCCTGGCGCCTGAACAGGCCGCTGGTCTGGACCCTGGCTTTCTGGCCGAGACTGGCCTTCAGGCCAGCCTCACCCCCTCCCGAGCCAATGGCTTCCTGAACATTCTGAAGATGATGCAGGCCCAGGCCAGGAGCCTGGCGGCGGAATGATTTCTAGGATCATCGGTTTCGCGCTGTAATCGGTATGACCATCGGCATCGGCTTGCTCGGTCTGGGCACGGTGGGAGCCGGTGTCGCCGAGATCCTCACCTCCCCAGGCGGGCGCCATCCACTGGTGGCGGAGCTGGAGCTGCGGCGCATCGCCGTGCGCGATCCGAGCCGCCCCCGGCCCGTGGCCCTGCCTCCCGAGCTGCTCAGCACCGACCCGGCGGAGGTGGTGAACGATCCCTCGGTGGAGATCGTCGTGGAGGTGATGGGTGGGCTGGAGCCGGCCCGCAGCCTGATCCTCGCTGCCATTGCCGCCGGCAAGTCGGTGGTGACGGCCAACAAGGCCGTGATCGCCCGCCATGGCGAGGAAATCGCCGATGCCGCAGCCCGCCAAGGGGTTTACGTGCTGATCGAAGCGGCGGTGGGCGGAGGCATTCCCATCATCGAACCCCTCAAGCAATCCCTTGGAGGCAACCGCATCCAACGGGTGAGCGGCATCATCAACGGCACCACCAATTACATCCTCAGCCGCATGACGGATGAGGGGGCTGCGTACGCCGAGGTCCTGGCTGAGGCCCAGAAGCTGGGTTACGCCGAAGCCGATCCCGCCGCCGATGTGGAGGGCCATGATGCGGCAGACAAAATCGCGATTCTCGCCGGGCTGGCCTACGGCGGTTCGGTGGAGCGTTCCTTGATTCCCACCGTCGGCATCAGTGACCTGCAGGCGAGGGATGTGAGCTACGCCAACCAGCTGGGCTACCGGGTGAAACTGCTGGCTGTGGCCCAGCACCTTGGCACTGCGGCAGATGGCAGCGAGTGCCTAGATGTGCGTGTGCACCCGACGCTCGTCCCCTCTGACCATCCACTGGCGGTGGTCAATGGGGTCAACAACGCGATCCTGGTGGAGGGAGATCCCGTAGGGCGGGTGATGTTCTACGGGCCGGGGGCAGGGGCAGGCCCCACCGCTTCGGCCGTGGTGGCTGACATCCTCAACATCGCCGGCATCCGCCAGGTGGGAGGCATCGGCGGAGGGCTGGATCCCCTGCTGGCGGCCAGCCGCTGGCGCCGCTGCAGTCTGGTGGAGACTTCCCGCACCAGCCACAGGAATTACGTGCGCCTGCAGACCAGCGACCAGGCTGGAGTGATCGGCCGCATCGGCACTTGCTTCGGTCACGAAGACGTCTCGATCCAGTCGATCGTGCAGCTGGAGGCCAGCGGCGGACAGGCTGAAATCGTGGTGATCACCCACGAGGTGGAGGAGGCCCGATTCCAGGCGGCCCTCGCCGCGATCCAGGCCCTCTCAGGGGTCCAGAGCGTGGCAGCCTGCCTGCGCACCCTCTGAGGCCCTGAGGCCATCAGCAGAGCTGCTGGTGGCCAAAATGAGTGCTCATGCCGCAGCGGTTGACGAGCAGGGGCAGAGCAGGGCCAATATGTAAACATTCCTTCATCAGCATTCGGATGCTCATCCGCTCACCTGGCACCGCACGTTGTCCAGGTTGAACGCCACCTGAGCCACCCCTGCGAAATCCTGAGCCGACAACGGCCTCTTCCCACTCCTCTGCTTCCTGGTACCCAGCCCTGACCGCCGTCCCTGCCAGCCCTGATCAGGGCTGCCGTTCGCCCCACCACCCAGCGACCGCCATGACCCTCCATCAGGGTGACTGCGTTCACCTCGCCGCCGATCTGGCCATTAGCGCCGGTCCACCTGGCGGCGAGAGCCCCTCCACCTGGACCATCGGCAAGACAGCTCAGGACACGGTGTACCAGGTGATCGGTGTCGATGCACCCCGTGACCGCTGCTGGGTGCGTCGCTGGCCCCTGGCGCGGCACGGCTCTCCGGTGTTCGAGGTGTCGATCCGCCAGGTGGAACTTCATCACCTGCCCCATTCCCAGAGCTGCCCGTCACGGTCTTGAATGGGAGCCTCTGAGCACCCAGGAGCCTCCTGAACGCTTTGCCTGGCTTGAAGCGGCTGCGCACGGTGTCCTTGCTGGCCATGCTGATGGGGGCGCTGCTGGGTTGTCAGACCCAAGGCCCCGGGGGGCGGCTGGTCGTGGGCAGCCGCACCCGAATCGACTCGGTTGACCCGGCCGCCACCTACAGCTTCGGTGCTCTCCAGCTGATCAGCGCGATCGGCGATCCGCTCTACGCGATCGATGCCAAGGGTCAACTGGAACCACGGCTGGCCACGGCCCTGCCGAAGCTGAGTCCGGATCGGCTCACCGCCTGGGTGCCGTTGCGGCAGGGAGTGCGCTTCCACGACGGCACCAGCTTCGATGCCGCCGCCATGGTGTTCACCCTGGAGCGGTTTCTGGCCATCGGCAAGCTCAGCTATCTGCTGGGTGATCGCATCGTTTCGGTGCGAGCCAGCGGCAGCCATGAGCTGGAACTGAAGCTGCGGCGCCCCTTCACCGCTCTGCCCCAGCTGCTGAGCGCCGTCAGTCTCACGCCCCTGTCCCCCACTGCCTACCGAAGCCACGACAAGCGCTTCCTCAACGACCGCTTCGTGGGCACCGGCCCCTACAAGCTCACCTTCTTCGCCGATCAGCAGCAGCGGCTGGAGCCCTTCAGCGACTACTGGGGCGAGCGGCCAGCCAACAACGGGCTTGACCTGGTCAACCTCAGCAACTCCACGGCCCTCTACGGAGCCCTGCGCAGCGGCGAGGTGGATGTGCTGCTGTCCACCAGCCTTGAAGGCGACCAGCAGCTCTCCCTGCACCAGGACGCCCAACGGGGGCGTTTGCTGGAAGGAGTCGGTCCGGCGCTGGAGATCGGGTACCTGACCCTGCTCAGCGACCAGCCGCCCCTGAAGAACCCGCTGGTGCGCCGTGCCATTGCCCACAGCCTTGACCACGACCTGATCAGCCAGCGGGTGACCCATGGCCTTCGGCCGCCGCTGCGTGATCTGGTGCCCCCCAGCCTGAGCGGCTCCGAACCGACAGCCTGGCCGGCCTACGACCCTGTGCAGGCGCGGCGGCTGTTCGAGCAGGCCGGCTACTGCCGGGGCCGCACGCTGAACCTGCCTTTCACCTTCCGCTCCAACATCCCCGCCGACAAACTCTTCGCCCTGATCTGGAAGGAACAGCTGCGCAGGGATCTGGGTGACTGCATCGTTCTGGAGGTGAGCGGCATGGAATCCACCACGGCCTACCGTCAGCTCGGCGAGGGGGCTTTCGCCTCGATCCTGCTGGAGTGGATGGGCGACTACCCCGACGCCGATAATTATCTGCAGCCGCTGCTGGGCTGCGACAAGGCCGTGGGCTATCGCTGCCTGGAAGGGCCCAGTGCCTCCAGCGGCAGCTTCTGGACCCGCCCGGGCCTGAACGAGGAGCTGCTCCTCAGCCAGAGCCTGGAGGGAAGCAAGCGAATCGAGCTGCTGCAGCGTCTGCAGCGGGACACCGCCGCCGCCGCCCCCTACATCCCTGTCTGGCTCGTGGCGCCGCGGGCCTGGGCCCAGGCCAGGCTGAGCACTCCGGTGTTCGATGGTTCCGGCCGCGTGGTGCTCAGCCAGCTTCAGCAGCGGCCTGCCGCTTCGAGGCCTGCGCCATGAGCCGCCGCCGTCAGCTGCTGGGCTACCTGGGCAGCCGGCTGCTGCTCGCTCCTGTGATGCTCTGGCTGATCGCCACTCTGGTGTTTCTGCTGCTGCGGCTGGCGCCTGGGGATCCCATCGACGCCCTGCTGGGCACACGGGCACCGGAGGCGGCGCGTCAGGCCCTGCGCCAGCAGCTGGGGCTCGATCAGCCCCTGCCGGCTCAATACGGCCATTTCCTGGCCGATCTGGTCAAGGGGAATCTGGGGGAATCGCTCACCAACCAGACCCCGGTGCTGGAGGTGATCCGCCAGAGCCTGCCGGCCAGCCTCGAACTGGGACTGTGTGCGCTGCTGATCGCCGCAGTGCTGGGGTTGGCGGTGGGCTTCAGCGGCATCGCTCGCCCCGAGGGCAGGCTCGATCTGGCAGGCAGGCTCTATGGCATCGGCACCTATGCCCTGCCGCCGTTCTGGGCGGCGATGGTGATCCAGCTGATCTTCGCCGTCTGGCTGGGCTGGCTGCCGGTGGGGGGGCGCTTCCCCGCAACCCTGATGCCCCCGAGCGGCAGCGGCTTCTATCTGCTCGACAGCCTGCGTGCCGCCAATCCCCAGCAGCTGGCCGGAAGCCTGCGGCACCTGGTGCTGCCCGCCAGCACCCTGGGCCTGCTGCTCAGCGGCATCTTCGCCAACGCCCTGCGACTCAACCTCCGCAGGGTGCTGCGCTCCGACTACGTGGAAGCGGCCAGGAGCCGCGGGCTGAGTGAAACCCGGGTGGTGCTGCGCCATGCCATGCCGAATGCACTGCTACCTGTGCTCACGATCACCGGTATCACCGTGGCGTCACTTATCGGCGGCGCCCTGCTGATCGAGGTCACCTACTCCTGGCCCGGCATCGCCTTCCGACTGCAGGAGGCCATCGGCCAGCGCGACTACCCCCTGGTGCAGGGGATTGTGGTGGTGGTGGCGGCCCTGGTGGTGCTGGTGAGCGTGACGGTGGACATGCTGGTGGCGGTGCTGGATCCACGCATCCGCTTCTGAGCCACGCCTTCAGCGGCCGATGCGGTCACGCCAGCGCCGGGCATTGCGGCCGTCGAGCACATAGGCCGTCACACCATCGCGGCTGCGGCGCTGCGGGGCCATCGTCATGGCCGTATCCACCGACGTCAGGAACTCGGTGGTGAGGCTGAGCAGCAGCTCCTGCACCCGCACCGGCTCCACTCCCACCAGGCCATCACCGAGCCGCCAGAGCGCCTGCTCATGCTCCTTGACGCGCACCACGGAAAAGTGGCTGCCGCCCTCCACCATCACCAGACGGCTGCGTGGATCCGGGTGCTGCAGGAACAGTGCCAGCTGCTCGCTCACCGGCGGGGTGACCAGATCCAGCCCGCCGCCTGTGATCAGCAGCGGGGCCTTGAGGCGCTCCAGACCACGGGCAGGCCAGAGCAGGCTGCCGAAGCCGTTCAGGCTCACCACGGCAGCCAGGGTTCTCGGCTGGCCGCTCGCCGGCTCAGGCAGGGGCACCTCCTGAAGCTGACATTGCAGCAACCTTGAAATGTTGATCAGGGGGATCACATCCAGAGCCCGGTCGCAGCGGCGGGCCAGGCCCGGGAGCGGGCGCAGACCGGCCGCCAGCAGCGCCGAAAGCCCCCCCAGGGAGTGGCCCATCAGCACCACCGAGTGGCCAAGCCGGGGAATCTGCCCCTGCCGTTCCGCCGCCAGGACCGCCTCCACATCGGCCAGACGATCAGGCAGGGTTTCAGCTCCGGGCGGGGGGCGCTGGCCATCGAGCATCTGGCGCACCGCCGTCTCGTTGCTGCCTGGGTGTTCGATCAGCACCACCGGCCAGCCCCGGGCTGCCAGGCCCTGGGCCATCCAGCCGAGCTGGGCACTGCTGCCCCCCAGTCCCGGCATCAGCACCACCCATGAGCCCTGGCGGGGCGCCACGGCCGGCCAGAGTTCCAGCTCCAGCGGGGCTGACCGGTGGGCCACCTTCAGGGCGATGGATCTGGGCCTGAGGTCAGGCTGAATCGCCGAGAGCCGTCCCCTGGTCCCTGAATCCTCCCGGAAGCTCAGCGGCAGGTCCCGCAATCTCTCCAGCGCCAGAGTCTGCTCCTCCAGCTGCTGCCGCCAGAGACCCGCGAGCTGCAGCAGACCATCGAGATCGAGGGTGAGCTGGGGCGTGGGCACCGCCAGCAGCAGTTCCACGAACCGAATCGGCTCAGGCCGCTGCAGGCGCTCCCGCAGAGTGGTGAGCAACAGCACACCGCTCCCGGGCTTTCCTCCGGCGAACAGTTCCCCCACCTCCTGCAGCACCTGGCGGCCAGCCCAGCTCTGCAGCAGCTGCAGAGCGAAGCCCCGGTCAGGCAGCAGGGGCGCCCGCAGCAATGACACCAGATCGTCGCGACTGCGTTCGTCGAGCAGCTCGAACCAGATAGCCAGCTCATTACGGCTGCCCTTCGGGTCCCGGCTCCAGGCATCGAGCTGGTGCAGGTCGAGGGGCAGCGAGAGGCCATCGAGCTGCACATCCAGCCGGTCGGCGGCCCGAGCCGAAGCTGCCAGCAGCGGCGTCACCGAGCCCACCAGCAGACTGGTCAGGAGTGCCAGCCCCCGGCGAACGTGTTGTGACTGAGCCGCAGGCAGGAGCAAGCCAAACAATCTGGTGGCTCCAGTTTCCCGCGCCGCTGCGCGAACTGACCGTGATCCGCCTGGTGGGCAGCTTCGGGGCTGGGGGGATTCTCTATCTCACCCCGGTGGTGTTCCACCAGGCTCAGTTCTCGGCCCTGGAGGTGGGTCAGGGCCTGGCCGCCGCGGCACTGGCCGGCACCCTGGGGCGGCTGCTGAGCGGCTGGTGGCTCGACCATGGCCTCAGCACCACCCGGCCGGTGCTACTGGCGGCACTGATCTCAGTGCTGGCCGACAGCCAGCTGTTCAACGCGGAAACCTTCGCCGCCTTCGTGCTGGGGCAGGTGCTGCTGGGCACAGCGATGGGGATCTACTGGCCGGCGATCGAGCTGGCGGTGCCCCTGAGTGCGCCGCCCCTGCCCAGCAGCCGTGCCTATGCGCTGGTCAGAACCGGTGACGCCCTGGGCGTGGCCCTGGGGGTGCTGCTGGGAGCCCTGCTGGCGAGCAGCCGACACCTGCGCGGCATCTATCTGGTGGACATCGCCTGCATGGTGGTGGTGATCACCCTGCTGCTGCGCTCACCTCTGGCCGTGGCAGCCGCCACCAGCGACGGGGATCGCCGGCTTGCCTGGCGCCAGTGGGTGAAGCCCCTGCTGCCCCTGCTGGGGGTGACTCTGCTGGCCACGGCCATGGTGTCGCTCCTGCAGAGCGCCTTGCCGCTGGATCTGGTGCGGGGTGGGCTGGAGCGGGCACCGCTGAGCGAGAGCCTCGGGGCCCTGCTGCTGGGCCTGCAGCTCAGCTTGCTGCTGCTGTTCCAGTGGCCCCTGGGGCGCTGGCTGTCGGAGCGGCCGGTGGCCTTTGGGCTGGGCTGGAGCCTGCTGGGCTTTGCGCTCGGCAGCCTGCTGCTGGCCCTCTCAGCCCTGGGCTGGCAGAGCCTGCCCCTGCTGGTGCTGGCCCAGGTGCCCCTGGCGGCAGCGGCGGCGGCCTTTCTTCCCACCGCCAGTGAAGCAGTGATCGAAATCACTCCGGCAACGCACCAGGGGATGGCTCTGGCCCTGTTCTCCCAGTGCTTCGCGATCAGCTCGTTCGTGGCTCCCCTGGTGGGGGGCTGGCTGCTGGAAAACCAACGGCACGGAGCCGGCCTCTGGCTGATGATGACGATGCTGAGCCTGCTGGGTCTGCTGCTGGTGGGGGAGCTGAACCGCTTCCATCCCCACCCCGGTCAGCGGCGGATCCAAGCAGGCCCCTGAGCGATGGCCCGCCCTCAGGGGCCCTCGACCTGGGCGTTGGCATTGGCCTGCTGGGCACGGATCCAGGCTTCCGACTCATGGGGGAGCGGCTCGGTGCCGTATTCCCAGTCGTCGTAGTCGGGGTCGTTACGGATCCGCTGGTGCAGTTCCTTCTGAACCTCGAAGTTGTGGGGGTGATCGGCGGGAGCGGCCGGATCGATTGGCGCTTCCGGATCGTTGGCGGGAGACGTCTGGGATGTGGGCATCACCGGCCACTGCAGCTGGTTCAATTGTCCCCCCTCAGCGGGGGCACCGCCGGGACAGACGCTGGAGCGGGTCCGCCGTAAAAATGGAGCCGCCAAAGCGAAAAATCCGACTGTGACGTATTGCGTGGGCATGCTGCTGCAGGAGGGTCTGGTGATGGCCTCCGATTCGCGTACCAATGCCGGCGTCGATGATTTCGCCAGGTTCTGCAAGATGACCACCTTTGAGCGGCCAGGTGATCGGGTGATCGTTCTGCTCAGTTCCGGCAGCCTGGCCGGCACCCAGGCGGTGGTGAGCCTGCTGCAACAGCGTGCCAATCGCAACGACGGCAGCTCCACCCTGTGGACCGCCCAGACCCTGTTCGATGTGGCCATGCTGGTGTCGGATGCGATGCGCGACATCGAACATCGCGATGCCCCCTTCCTGGAGGGCAGTGCACTGAAATTCAACGCCTCCTTCATTCTGGGCGGCCAGATCAGGGGAGAAGCCCCGCGGCTGTTCCGCATCTACGCCGAAGGCAACTTCATCGAGGCTGGCGAGGACACACCCTTCCTGCAGACCGGCGAAGCGAAATACGGCAAGCCGATCATCGACCGTGTGATCACCCCAGCCACGACATTGGCCGACGCCACCAAGTGCGTACTGGTGTCCTTTGATTCCACCATGCGCAGCAATCTGTCGGTGGGCATGCCGATCGACCTGATCTGGTACGAGCGCGACAGCCTGGCCATTCGCCACAGGCGCCGCTTCCTCGAGGGCGACCCATACTTCTCAGCCCTGAGCACAGGCTGGAGCACAGGCGTACGCCAGGCCTTCCGAGGACTTCCCGCTCTGGACTGGTCCTGAGCCCTGCATTCAGAGTGAGCGAGTCAGACAACCAGACATCCATGCACCAGCCGTGAACCCTGAAATAATCCTGCAGACCGGGATGGCCTTCTGGGCCTCGAAAGCCCTGATGAGCGCGATCGAGATCGGTGTGTCACGGAACTGGCCGGGGGCCTCAGTCGTTGGAAGCCCTGCGCGAAGGCCTGGGGCTGCACCCGCGCGCGGCCAGGGATTTTCTGGATGCCCTCGTGACCCTTGGCTTCCTGAAGCGAAAGGCAGAGATCTACAGCAACACCCCCGAATCCGACGCTTTCCTGGATCCCGGGAAGCCGTCATACATGGGCTGCACTCTTGAGTTGGCCAACTCACGTCTCTATCCCTTCTGCGGCCATCTCAACGAGGGTCTGCGCACGGGCCTGCCGCAGAATGAGCTCAGGTCTGGAGGACCAGCCCTATTTGAAACCCTCTACGCCGATCCCGCGCGCCTCATGGAGTTCCTGGCTGCCATGAGCGGGATCAGCGGAGGCGCCAACATGGCCATTGCCAGAATGTTCCCATGGAACGAACAGCTCACATTTGTGGATGTCGGCACCGCTCAGTGAGACCTGGCCGTCCAGATTGCTCTCACCAACCCCCATCTGGAGGGTATCGGCTTTGACTTGCCGGAGGTGGCGCTGATTTATAATGACTACGTTTCATCTCATGGCCTGTCGACTCGGCTCAGGCTTGAACCTGGTGATGTTTCAAACAGGAGTTACCCAAAGCTGATGTCATTCTGATGGGTCACATCCTGCACGACTGGGACCTGTCCACGAAACGCATGCTCATCCAGAAGGCATTTAACGCATTGCCTGATGGTCGTGCTCTCGTGGTCTACGAGGCCATCATCGACGACAATCGATCCCAGAATACTTTTGGACTGCTGATGAGTCTGAACATGCTCATCGAAACACCGGGCGGCTTCGACTACACCGGCGCCGATCGCGATCAAGTGACCGAGTACGGGCCAGCGTGGCCGGTTCAGCCTCGATCCGGCTGCAGACTGATGGGCTAAGCGGAGCCTGACCTCTGATCAGAATTCCAGCCATCATGTTTTCCCATGTCACAGATGGACCAACTGCCAGCGGGCGTCGTCGTGGTCACCGGTGCCAGTCGCGGCCTGGGGCTCGAGCTTGTGAATCAGCTCCGCCAGCGCGGGCGGCCCGTGATTGCTGTGGTGCGCAGGATCGGGAGCTGCACCCTGCCGGCCCACGACGACGACCTGCAATTGGTAGAAGCTGATCTTTCCACCCCCGCCGGAATCGAGGCCGCCATCGAGGGCATCGAGCTTGCCCTGGGCGCCCGTAGCCTCGCCGCCCTGGTCAATGGAGCCGGGGCGGTAACGCCGGTCGGTCCGCTGGTGGCTCACTCCAGCAACGCCATGACGGCGGCGCTGACGCTCATGGCCATTGCCCCCGCGCGGCTGAGTGTGGCCTTGGCACAGCGCATGGTGCCCGCAGCCCGGGTGCTGAATCTCTCCACCCGCTCAGCCCACGAAACCTTCCCAGGGCTCTCTCTGTACTGCATGAGCAAACACGCCCTGCATTCCGTGAGCCGCTCCCTGCAGCTTGAGTGCCCGGCCACCATGGCGGTGGCCGAGCTCATCCCCGGGGAAGTGGATACGGACATGCAGGCGGACCTGCGCACTCCCGATCCGGCCGACTTCAAGATGGCGGCCTTCTTCCGCATGAACCAGCCCAACTTGATCCCCACGGAACTGGCCGTGGCTTTCATCGCCTGGGTACTGCTGGACACCCCTCTGGAGGATTACGCCCGCACCGACCCCTGGTATGTCTATGACGCAAGCACCCACTGCCAGTGGCTGCCGCAGGGGGTGGCCTTCAACTATCCAGAGCCGTGACCTGAGCCCTGGAAACCACACAGCCATGCCAACACCCCATGATCCGCCTTCTGAGAATGCGCGCAGAAGCCTTCTCTGGCTTCATCAAACAAGCAATCGAGAGCTCTCTTGACGATATCGAAGGCTTGAATCGATGGCCCAAAACAGAATCTCTCGAACTTGCACAAGCCGAGATCAAAAGGCTTCTCCCCCAGGGCCTGTCAACGCCTAACAACATCTTTTTGGAGATCGTTGAAAACGACAGCAAATTGGCAATCGGCTTCATCTGGGTCAGCCTTGGCAGCAGAGGATCTGAGCAGATCGCATTCATTCATCAGCTATTCATCTATCCCCAGCACAGACGCAAGGGGCATGCCCGAGCAACATTGGAAGCGTTAGAGGCCGCCCTCCTGGCGCAGGGGGTTGCAGCTATTGTCTTGCACGTGTTCAACTCCAACAAGACTGCTCAGCAGCTTTATGCAACAGCTGGATATGAAGTAGCCAGCCTGAACCTGCAGAAAAAATTGGCACAACCTGCTGGCTGAAGCGTCGGCTCAATGACAGTTCCAATCTCTTGAGATCACGCCATGTTCAGATGCTCCCGCTGTGAGCGGCGGGAGGCTGAGGCTTATCTCTTCAGACGTTGAACAGAAACTCCATCACGTCTCCTTCCTGGACCACATAATCCTTACCCTCACTGCGCAGCCAGCCGCGGTTGCGGGCTTCCGGCAGGGAGCCGGCCTCCACCAGCTGGGAGTAGGCCACGGTCTGGGCACGGATAAATCCCCGCTCGAAGTCGGTGTGGATCACACCGGCAGCCTGGGGGGCAGTCATACCGGCGGTGATCGTCCAGGCGCGGGTTTCCTTCTCGCCGGTGGTGAAGTAAGTGCGCAGGCCCAGCAGGCGGTAGGTGGCGTGGATCAGGCTCTGCAGCCCGCCCTCGCTGACCCCCAGGCCCTCCAGGTAATCAGCGCGCTCAGCCTCGCCCAGCTCAATCAGTTCCGCCTCCACCTGGGCCGAGATGCGCACGGCCTCGGCTCCTTCCTTCAAAGCCAGCTCCTCCACGGCTCGGCTATGGGCATTGCCCTCGGCCAGATCGTCTTCCGAGACGTTGGTGGCGTAGATGATCGGCTTGGCGGTGAGCAGCCCCAGGGGCTTCACCATGGGCACCTCCTCCTCCCCCAGCTCCACGTTGCGGGCGGCACCTCCCTGCTCGAGCTCCGCCTGGATCCGCGCCAGGGCTGCATCCTCGGCCTGGGCCTCCTTGCTGGTGCGCGCCTGCTTCTTCAGCCGCTCACGGCGCTTCTCGATCTGGCCCAGATCCGCCAGGCCCAGCTCCAGATTGATCACTTCGGCGTCACGCACCGGATCCACATCACCCGACACGTGGATGACGTCGTCGTCTTCGAAGCAGCGGACCACGTGCACGATCGCGTCCACCTCGCGGATGTTGGCGAGGAACTTGTTGCCCAGGCCCTCCCCCTGACTGGCCCCCTTCACCAGACCGGCGATGTCGACGAACTCCACCCGGGTGGGGACGATCTCGCGAGAGCTGGACACATCCGAAAGCCTCTGCAGACGCGCATCAGGCACTGCCACGACGCCCACATTCGGCTCGATCGTGCAGAAGGGGAAATTGGCCGCCTGGGCCTGGGCGTTGGCCACCAGGGCGTTGAACAAGGTGGATTTGCCCACGTTGGGCAGCCCCACGATTCCGGCTTTGAGCATGGGGCGAAATCTAGACGGGGGCTCCTCCGGGGGCAGGGCCACAGTTGGGAGCAACACCAGGAAGACTGGTCGCAGTGAATGGAGCACGGCCATCGCCACGCGGATGCTCGAACAACCCCCAGCCCCGAAGCCACCCCAGGCTCCGCTCTCACCCAGCGTGTCCACACCGGCTGGAGAGGGGGCTTTCGGCCTGGCTCCGCGACGCCGCTGGCGGCGACTGGCGGCCGGGGCCGTGGCCTTGCTGGTGGTGGTGGGCGGTGTGACCATCTGGCAACGCCAGCGCCAGGCCGCCAAACGCAGCAACCTGGCCGATTTCACCGTGGTGGCCCAGCGCGGCACCCTCCCGGGAGTGGTGAGCGCCAGCGGCGAGCTGGAGGCAGGTCGCAGCGTCAACGTGAGCCCCAAGCGCGGCGGTGTGCTCGAGTCGCTGTACGTGGATGAAGGCGACCGGGTCAGCGAGGGCCAGCCCATCGCCCTGATGGACAGCGGTGACCTGCGCCAACGTGAGCTGGAACTGGAGGCCCAGGTGCGCCTGGCGGAAGCTGAGGAGAACCGAGCTCGCTCCGACTACGAACGCCGACTCAAGCTGTTTGAGCAGGGGGCCATCAGCGAGGACGACATCGTGTCCTTCCGCACCCGTGCACTCACGGCCAGGGCCTCACTGGACGTGGCCCGCAAGCGCTTCAACCAGCGCACTGTGGAACGCGCTGAGCTCACGATCCGGGCCCCCTTCGATGGGGTGATCACCCAGCGTTTCGCCGACCCCGGCGCTTTCGTGACTCCCACCACCTCCGCCTCGGCCAACGCCGGCGCCTCAAGCTCCTCTGTGGTGGAGCTGGCCCAGGGGCTGGAGGTGGTCGCCAAGGTGCCCGAGAACGACATCGGCCGAATCAGCATCGGCCAGAGCGCCAGCGTGCGAGTGGATGCCTTCCCCGACAAGAGATTCGCCGCACGGGTGATTCAGGTGGCACCGCGGGCGGTGAAAAACAACAACGTCACGTCGTTCGAGGTGAAACTCTCACTCAGCGATCCCAACAACCTGCTGCGCATCGGCATGACCGCCGACATCGACTTTCAGACCGGCAGCCTTCCCCCACAGACCCTGGTACCCACCGTGGCGGTGGTGACGGAGGAAGGTCGGCCGGGCGTCCTGCTGGTGGGCAAGGACAACCAGCCCCGCTTTCAGCCGGTGACCCTGGGATCGAGCAGCGGTCGCAACACACAGATCATCACGGGTCTCAAGGAAGGCACCCGGGTGTTCATCGACCTGCCCCCCTGGGCCAAGAAACGGGATTCCTGACGGCGGCCGGATGCCCGATCAGCTGCGGCCTCCGCTCAGGAAGTTCCGGCTGGCCTCGAGGATCCGGCCACTGGCCTGGCCATCGCCGAAGGGGTTATGGGCCTGGGCCATGGCGGCATAGGCCTGGGGATCGTCCAGTAGCCGGCTGGCTTCGTCCACGATCGACTCCCTGTCGGTGCCGATCAGGCGTGCCGTTCCGGCCGTGACCGCTTCTGGCCGTTCCGTGGTTCTCCGCAGCACCAGCACCGGCTTGCCCAGGGCCGGAGCCTCCTCCTGCAGACCGCCGGAATCGGAGAGCAGCAGGGTGCAGCCCCTGATCGCCCCCACCAGCTCGTCGTAGTCGAGCGGTTCGCAGAGGTGAGCGCGGGGATGGTCGCCCAGCAGCTCCTGGAGGGGCTCCCGCACCGTGGGGTTGCGGTGCAAAGGCAACAGCAGGGCCGTGTCGGGGTGGCGGTCCAGCAGCTGACGGAATCCCTCTCCGATGCTGGTGAGACGCTCCCCCCAGTTCTCTCGGCGGTGGACAGTGGCCAGAATCACCCGCTGCCGCTCCCAGTCGAGACCTGGAACCTGGGGCAGGGGTGCCGAAGCGGCCATCAGCAGCAGAGCATCGATCACCGTGTTGCCCGTGACCAGGATCTGCCCCACCACGCCCGACGCCTTCAGGTTCGCCTCGGAGACGCTGGTGGGGGCGAAGTGCAGCTGGGCCACCTGGGAGATCAGGCGCCGGTTCGCCTCCTCCGGGAAGGGATCGAGCAGGTTGTCGGTGCGCAGCCCGGCCTCCACGTGGCCCACGGGGATCTGCTCGTAGAAGGCCGCCAGGGCCGAAGCGAAGGCGGTGGTGGTGTCGCCCTGCACCAGCACCAGATCGGGGCGATGCTCCAGGAACTCCTCGCGCAGTCCCTGCAGTGCCGCGCAGGTGACATGGGTGAGGGTTTGCTTCGGGGCCATCAGGGCCAGGTCGCGGTCAGGGGTGAGCCCGAACAGATCCATCACCTGGGCCACCATCTCCCGGTGCTGACCCGTGAGCACCACCCGGGTGCGGAAGCCCGGATCGCGCTGAAAAGCCAGGATCACCGGCGCCAGCTTGATCGCTTCAGGCCGGGTGCCCAGCACGATGCTCACGAGCGGTGCGGTGGCGGACAAGGGGGCGAGGCGGTGGCTCGGATCCTAGGGAAGGGGGCCCGCAGGCTCTTCCGTGACAGGGGCTCAGTTTCGAGCAATGCTGCTTGCACTGGCCGCAGCCAACCCGTGAACCCGCTCGAGAGCAGCAACGCTCCCCAGGCCCTGGTCGATGCCGCAGCAATCAGGCTGCCGCCCCCACCTCCGCCGGCTCCGGCCCCTGTGGATTCGGTCCATCCAACGCCGGAATCCGTGCGCCCGACCTTCGGCGATCTGCCTCCAAGCCTTGAAGCGATAGTGGCAATCGCCGAAGCCAGGGACTTCTCCGACGTGCACATCGGCGTGGGCGAAACGCCTCGCTATCGCGACCAGGGGGTGATGGTGAACACGGGCTGGCCTGCCACCGACCGGGAGCAATTCCGGCTCTGGCTGGAGGAGATCATCGAGCCAGCCGACCTGGATCGTTTCCGTCGCGACCTGGACTTCGACGGGGCTTACGCATTCCCCTTCGCGCGCGTACGCATCAACCTGCTGGAGAGCGTGCGCGGCCCCGCGATGGTGCTGCGGCTCATCCCTTTAGAGGCACCAACCCTGGATCAATTGGCGATGCCACCGGTGATGAAGCAGCTGGCCAACTATCCGAAGGGGCTGGTGCTGATGACCGGCCCCACGGGCTGCGGCAAGAGCACCACACTGGCCGCGATGATCGACTGGATCAACCGAACCGCCGCCAAGCACGTCATCACGATCGAAGATCCGGTGGAGTTCGTGCACACCAGCCGCACCTGCCTGATTCGACAGCGGGAGGTGGGGCATCACACCAAGCACTTCCACACCGCCCTGAGAGCTGCGCTGAGGGAGGATCCCGATGTGATCCTGATCGGTGAAATCCGCGACCGCGACACCCTTACCACTGCCCTTGAAGCCGCCCAGACCGGCCACCTGGTCTTCGGAACCCTCCACACCAATTCAGCCGTTCGCACGGTGGACCGGGTCATGGGACTGTTCGATCCGGCCAGCAAGGAACAGATGCGCCGCGAGCTGGCGGAATCCCTGCTGGCGGTGATCTCCCAGGGGCTGATCCGCACCGTGGACGGGAAGCGCAGGGCCTATCACGATCTGCTGGTGAACACTGAAGCCTGCCGCGACTACATCCAGCGCGGGGATCTCGACGAGGTGGAGCAGATCATGGCCCGCAGTGCCTTTGACGGAATGCAGACCATCAATCAATCATTGGCCGCACTTGTGGAAGAGGGTCAGGTGGATCCCCGCGAAGCCCTCTCCCACAGCCTCAAACCGAATGAACTGGCCCAGACCCTGCGCGGTCGGATCAGCTGAGGGAGCCGACGCTGCTCAGGAGCGGGTGACCAGCCGGATCAGCAGCAGACTCGCCAAGCCCAGGGACAGGCCAAGCATGGCCAGGCGCCCGTTCCAGATCTCAGCCTGGGGAGTGAAACCACGGCGCCAGGCATTCAGTTCCTGTGGGTCGACATCGACGGGCTCGAGCAGGTTCTCGCTGATCTCAGCAGGGGCCATCTGTTCTCGTCCCAAGACAGAGTTACCAATACTCTAAGGCGACTTATATCCGGACCGCGTTTCGTAAAGGCTGCCGGCCTGCTCGAGCGGAAGGCGTGCCATCACCCCCAGATCGCAGCCGCTGCGGTCCCCGCTGGCCAGTCGGGCCGCGCCTGCCACGCCGATCATGGCGGCGTTGTCGGTGCAGTAGGCCAGGGGAGCCACGCGCCACTGCAGGCCGAGGACGGCGCAGCGCTCCTCCATGGCCTGGCGCAGGCGGCGGTTGGCAGCCACTCCGCCCACCAGCACCACCGTGTCCAGCCCCTGATCCAGAGCGCAGCGGCAGCTGCGCTCCACCAGCACCTCCGCCACCACCCGCTCGAAACTGGCGGCGATGTCGGCCACAGGAAGCTCCTGCGGCTCCTGCTCGAGGCGCTGCACCAGCCGCAGCACCGCGGTCTTGAGACCACTGAAGCTGAAGTCGTAAGGATGGAACCCACCCTCTGGCCTGGACACCCGGCCCTTGGGCAAGGGGAAGCGTTGGGAATCGCCGGCGGCGGCCGCCGCCTGGATGGCGGGGCCGCCTGGGTAGCCCAGTCCCAGCAGCCGCGCCACCTTGTCGAAGGCCTCCCCGGCCGCGTCGTCATGGCTGCGTCCAAGCCGCTGGTACGAGCCGACCCCATCGACCCGCACCAGCTCCGTGTGGCCGCCGCTGACCAGCAGCACCAGGTAAGGGCCTGGTGGAAGCGGCTCCCCCAGCTGCACCGAGCAGAGGTGCCCCTCAAGGTGGTGCACCCCCAGAAAGGGCAGGCCGTGCAGGCGGGCAAGGGTGCGACCGGTGATCGATCCCACCAGCAGGGCCCCCACCAGCCCCGGCGCCACCGTGGCGGCGATTGCGTCGAGATCGGCGTAGTTCAGCCCAGACTCCGCCATCACCCTCTCCACCAGCTGGGGCAGGGCCTCCACATGGCGCCGGGAGGCGATTTCCGGCACCACACCCCCCCAGCGGGCGTGCTCCTCCACCTGGGAGGCCACAGCGCTGGCGAGCACCTGGCGATCGCGCACGACGGCGGCGGCGGACTCGTCACAACTTGTTTCGACGGCCAGAACGGTGGGCATGGGCTCCAGGGAAGTCCCCTACTGTCCGCGTGTGACATCCTGCCTTCCCGCAGGTCTTAATCCCAGCACCGGACACGATGCGCCGTCTCTTTGCTGTTCTGATTTCAGCCTTCCTGATTTTCGGCTTCGCCCCCATGGCGCACGCCGATCTGGCGGGGCTGACCCCCTGTGCTGAAAGCCCCCGCTTCCAGCAGCGGGCAAGCCAAGCCACCACCGACCAGGCCAAGGCCCGGTTCGCGAACTACAGCCAGGCCCTCTGTGGCACCGATGGACTGCCCCGTCTGATCGTCGATGGCCGCTTCAGCCATGCCGGTGATTTCCTGATCCCGGGCCTCCTCTTCCTGTACATCGCTGGCACGATCGGCTGGGCCGGCCGTAGCTACCTGATTGCCATCCGCGGCAGCAAGGACGCCACCATGCGTGAAATCCAGATCGATCTGCCGCTGGCGTTCAAATCCACCCTCTCCGCCGCCGTCTGGCCCCTGGCAGCCTTCAGTGAGTTCACCGGCGGAAAAATGGTGGAAGCCGACGCCAAAGTGACCGTTTCCCCCCGCTGATTCCTGGAACCATGAAGAAATTCCTCACCACCGCCCCCGTTGTGGCCGCCGTCTGGTTCACGCTCACAGCCGGGATCACAATCGAGATTTTCCGCTTCTTCCCTGATCTGATCTTCCACCCTCTCTGAAGCCTGCATCAGGCCTCATTGATCGCTCAAAGCGGCCCTTCAACCGGCCGCTTTTTTCATGTCTGTTGCTCCCTCCTTCATGGCAGGTATATCAGACGGGGTCACCGAACCCCAGCAGCAGCTCCAGCTCCTGCAGGGCCATGCCAAGGTCGGCGTTCACCAACACGGCGTCAAACTCAGACTCGGCCAGGAGTTCCTGGCGTGCGCGCGCCAGCCGCCGCTTGATGGCCTCCTCGTTGTCGGTGCCCCGCCCACGGATGCGCCGCTCCAGTTCCTCAAAACTGGGGGGCTTGATGAACACCTGAAACCCGGCCGGAAAGCTGCGCCGCACCTGACGGGCCCCCTCAAGCTCGATCTCCAGCAACACCGGTTGTCCCTTGGCCAGATGCTGCTCGACAGGAAGGCGCGGCGTGCCATAGAGGTTGCCGGCAAACTCGGCCCACTCCAGAAAACCACCCATCTGCACCTGGGACTCGAAGCGCTCGCGATCGAGAAAGTGATAGGTGGCTGCATCGATCTCACCGGGCCTGGGCGCACGGGTGGTGGCCGACACCGACAGCCAGAGGTCGGGATGGCGCTGCAGAAGAGCCGCCACGAGCGTCCCCTTGCCCACACCGCTGGGGCCGCTGATCACGGTGAGCCGTCCTGGCGTTGAAGGCGATCCCATGGGGGTCATCGGCTGGCCAGCAGAGTAGAGGGATCCAACCGCACGCTCCGGCGTGGAGCGGCCGCCCATGGCGCCCCAGACACAGCCAAACCCGGCCATCCAGGCCATGGATCTCACCACCCTGCGGGCGGTGCTGGCGGAGCTGCGTCCCCTGCTGGTGCCGGCCCGCTTCGAGAAGGCTCAGCAGCCCAATCCTCACACCCTGCAGCTGGGGCTGCGCGGCCTGAGCGGGATGCGCTGGCTGGAGATCAGCTGGCTGGCGACGGCCCCCCGATTGCTGGCGATCGATCCGCCGCCCAAGCACGGGGATGGCAGCACCCTGGCCCGCGTTCTGCAGCACGGCCTGGCGGGACTGGCCCTGGTGGCGATCGAGCAGGAGGGCTTCGAGCGGGTGGTGGATCTGCATTTCGCCCCCCGGCCCGGGGAACCAAGTGGCCGCCGTCTGGTGGTTGAGCTGATGGGCCGCCACAGCAACGTGTTCCTGCTCGATGCCCAGGGACGGGTGGTGAGCCTGGCCCGCCAGGTGCGGGAGCAGCAGTCACGGCTGCGGCCGATCGCCAGTGGCTCCAGCTATGTGCGCCCGCCGGCCCTGCAGTCGGATCCACCCAGCCTCAAGGAGCCCCAGGAACGCTGGCTGCGGCGGCTGCAGCTGGTGCCGGTGTCCTTGCGTCAGGCCCTGCAACAGAGTTACCAGGGGATCAGTCCAGCCCTGGCGCTGCAGCTTGCCGATGGGGCGCCGGTGCCGGCGGTGGAGTTGCTGGCCCAACCGGTGGGCGAACTCAGGCAAGAGCACTGGGATCACCTCTGGGCGCGCTGGCAGCGCTGGCTGCAGGACCTGGAGCAGGAGCGCTTCGGCTGGGAAGAATGTGACTCAACGACTGGCTCTGGCGGCTCCAGCCACTACCGCTGCTGGGGGACCGCCAGCCGTGGGCCCGTGAACGCCCCCCTGGCGGCTTACTACCGCAATAGGCTCGGCCAGGGGGAACTGCAGCGACGCCGGGCCAGCCTGGAGCTGAAACTGCTGGCGGCCCGGGAGCGGGAGGAACGCCAGCGGCAGCAGCAGCAGGCCCTGCTCGATGAGGTGGAGAGCGGGGATGAACTGAGCCGGCAAGCCGACGCCCTGCTCTGTCTGGAGGCCCCCAGCCGCGAGCAGGTGGCCGAGGCCCAGGCCCTCTACCGGCGGGCCCGGCGGCTGCGGCGCTCGGTGGTCTCGATCACCCCCCGGCTGGAGCTGCATCAGCGCCAGCTGGAGCGAATCGACGCCAGCCTGGCCTTCCTCGCCCTGCACAGCCTGGAGATCAGCCCCGGCCAAGGCAACCATGTCGTGGATCTGGAGGACGCCCTCAGCCAGCTGGAGGCCCTTGAGCAGGAGAGCGAGGAGCTGCTGGCCAGGGGAGTTGCTGAAGGGCGCCGCTCCGGCCGCCGCGGTCCGCCCCGCCCAGGCCCTGCCAGCACCCCGTCCCCCCTGGAGCTGCTCACCCCCGGGGGCCTGCGGGTGCAGGTGGGCCGCAACCACCGCCAGAACGAGTGGATCAGCCTGCGCCAGGCCCGCCGTGGCGATCTCTGGTTCCACGCCCAGGAATGCCCGGGCAGTCACGTGATGCTCAAGGCCTCGGCATGTGTGGCAGCCGACGCCGACCTCCAGCTGGCCGCTGATCTGGCCGCCCACTTCAGCCGAGCTCGTCACAATGGGCGCGTGCCGGTGCTGAAGGTGCCCTGCGATCAACTGCAACGCCTTGCCGGGGCTGCCGCCGGCACCGTGACCCACAAGGGCGGGGAGGTGGTCTGGGCCTCGCCCCAGCGGGCCGCCCACTGGCTCGCGGCGGCGGAATCTGTGCCTAAGGTCCCAGCGGAGCCAGGGCCATGAGCGAACCAACCCCATCCACAGCCAGCGGCGGAGCATCCGGAACCGCTCTGCCCGCGCCGGCACCCATCCGCGTCAGCCGCCCGGATGAGTTCCCCGCAGAAGTGGAGATGACCCTGGTGGAACACCTGGAGGAGCTGCGGTGGCGCGTGCTGCGCAGCCTGCTGGCCCTGGTGGTTTCGGCGGCCGTCTGCCTGGTGCTGGTGCGCCCCCTGGTGCGTGTGCTGCAGGTGCCGGCGGTAGGCATGCGCTTTCTGCAGCTGGCACCTGGCGAATTCCTGTTCGTCTCCCTGAAGGTGGCCGGCTACGCCGGACTCACCCTGGTGCTCCCCTACATCCTCTATGAGCTGCTCTCCTTCGTGCTGCCCGGGCTCACCCGGCGCGAGCGACGACTGGTGGCCCCGGCAGTGGCGGCATCGGCGGTGCTGTTCATGGCTGGCCTGGCCTTCGCCTGGTGGGCTCTGGTACCCGCTGCCCTGCGCTTCCTGGTGAACTACGGGGCCGATGTGGTGGAGCCGATCTGGTCGATCGAGCGCTACCTCGACTTCGTACTGCTGCTGATGGTGGCCACCGGACTGGCCTTCGAGCTGCCGGTGTTGCAGCTGCTGCTCGGGGCCTTCGGGCTGGTGGGATCCCGCACCATGCTGGGTGCCTGGCGCTGGGTGGTCCTGGGCTCGGCCCTGGCCGGTGCCGTCCTCACCCCCTCCACCGACCCGGTGACGATGTTGCTTCTCACTGGAGCAATCACGGCCCTGTTCCTGATCGGGGTGGCGCTTGTGGCCCTGGTGGAGCAGGTGAGGCCTGAGCCTTCCTGAAACGCTCTGAGGTCAGAGCAGGAATTCACTGCTGCGCCCATCCGCTGCCGGCTCCAGAGCCAGGCTCATCGCCTTGCCGAGCCGCGGCCGATCTCTCGTGGTGCTCAGCCACTCCCTCACCTGCTCCGCCACCTGCAGGTTGTTGAGCACCTCCACCAGCTCCCGCAGACGGGCTTCGTAGCCGGCGGCATCGAGCGGGAAAGACTGCTGCTCTAGATAAGCCCACATCACCTGCAGGTACAAGCGACCGCGGCGCTGGACCAGCTGCAGGTCGTAGGAGGCCTGCCAGCGGGAGCGCAGCAACGTGATCACCTCCTCATAACGAAGAGGCGCCGGGGCGAAGGGAGCGGCGGGATCGGACAACGGCGAGGACGGCGAGGAGGAGCGCAGCGGTGGAAGTCACAACAGCATGTTGCGGCAGCTGATCAGACGCCCGATCTGGCCGCCTGGGGCCGGAGGTGCAACGGTCATAATGATCGGCACGTTGCTTCGGCACCAAGGAACGCCTCGTATGACCCAGATCCCTGTGAGCGATGTGCCCGGAATGGGTCGTCGGCAGTTCATGAATCTGCTCACCTTCGGCACGGTCACAGGGGTTGCCCTTGGCGCTCTCTACCCGGTGGTCAACTACTTCATCCCCCCCAGGGCCGCTGGCAGTGGCGGCGGCACCACAGCCAAGGATGAGCTGGGCAACACCGTCACCGCCACCGGCTGGCTCTCCACCCACAAGGAAGGAGACCGCAGCCTGGTGCAGGGGCTCAAGGGTGATCCCACCTACCTGCTGGTGGAAGGTCCCGAAGCGATCGGCAGCTACGGCATCAACGCCATCTGCACCCACCTGGGCTGCGTCGTGCCCTGGAACAGCGGCGCCAACAAGTTCATGTGCCCCTGTCACGGCAGTCAGTACGACGCCACCGGCAAGGTGGTGCGCGGGCCGGCACCCCTCTCCCTGGCTCTGGCCAACGTCACGGTCGAGAACGACACCGTGTTCCTGAGCCAGTGGAGCGACACCGACTTCCGGACCGGCGACAAGCCCTGGTGGGCCTGATCCACCCCGTTCTCCCTTTCCTTCGTCGCCCGTTCGCCCACCCACCATGCGTCGTTCCCTCTCCCTGCTGCTGAGCTCCCTGCTCGTCGCTTCTGCCCTCCTGGTCGCTCCCCAGGCCAGCTGGGCCTACCCGTTCTGGGCCCAGCAGAATTACGCCAGCCCCCGCGAAGCCACCGGCAAGATCGTTTGCGCGAACTGCCACCTGGCCAAGAAGGCCACCCAGGTGGAGGTGCCCCAGGCTGTGATGCCCGACACCGTCTTCAAGGCGGTGGTCAAGATTCCCTACGACACCTCGGTGCAGCAGGTGGGAGCCGACGGCAGCCGTTCCGGCCTGAACGTGGGGGCGGTGGTGATGCTCCCAGATGGCTTCAAGCTCGCTCCTCCTGAGCGACTGAGCGAGGAGCTGAAGGAAGAAACCGCTGGTGTTTACTTCACCCAGTACAGCGACAACGATCCCAACATTCTTCTGGTGGGCCCCCTGCCTGGCGACCAGCACCAGGAGATCGTCTTCCCGATCCTCTCGCCTGATCCCGGCAGCGACAGCTCCATTCACTTCGGCAAGTATTCGATCCACGTTGGGGGCAATCGAGGCCGTGGCCAGGTGTATCCCACTGGTGAGAAGAGCAATAACGGCGTCTTCAACGCTTCCGTGGACGGCACAGTGGCCGCCATCACCCCTGGAGAGAACGGTGCTTCCGTGGTGGAGATCAGCACCGCCGATGGTCAGAGCGTGAGCGAAACCATTCCCGCCGGCCCAACCCTCACCGTGGCGGTGGGTGACAGCGTCAGCGCAGGTGCCCCTATCTCAGATGACCCCAACGTGGGTGGCTTCGGTCAGCTCGATGCTGAAATCGTCCTCCAGAATCCTTTCCGTATCTACGGGATGCTCGCCTTCTTCGCGGCGGTGGCTCTGGCCCAGATCATGCTGGTGCTGAAGAAGAAGCAGGTGGAGAAAGTCCAGGCCGCCGAGGGCATCTGAGCGTTGTTCACCATGCCGTTCGCCTGAGTGCATTCGTTGGAGTTTCTCTCCCCGGCCACTGCCCTGGCTGTTTTCACCTCACCGGGTCCCCTGATTGTTCAGCTGGGCCCCTTTTCCCTGCGCTGGTACGGCCTGCTGATCGCCTTGGCAGTGCTGGTAGGTCTGCTGCTGGCCACCCGGCTGGGCAAGGCCCGAGGCATCGACCCCGCCCTGATCGCTGACCTGCTGCCACTGCTGGTGCTGGCCGCTGTGCTGGGCGCCCGCCTCTATTACGTGTTGCTGGAGTGGCGTCAGTATCAGCTCAACTGGCTGGAGGCGCTGGCCATCTGGCGCGGCGGCATCGCAATCCACGGGGCTCTGATCGCCGGCACCCTTGCGGTGATCGCCTACTGCCGCTGGCGCAAGCTGGCGTTCTGGAACCTGCTGGATGTGCTGGTGCCCTCCGTTGCCCTCGGCCAGGCGATCGGGCGCTGGGGCAATTTCTTCAATTCAGAGGCCTTCGGCCTTCCAACCGACCTCCCCTGGAAGCTCTACATACCCGCCCTCAACAGGCCGGCACAGTTTCTCGATCAGCAGTATTTCCACCCCACATTCCTCTACGAATCCATCTGGAACCTCGCTGTGGTTGCCTTGCTGCTGGCGCTGTTCCGCGCAGGGCTCAAAGGCCGCATCCCCTTGCCGCCCGGCGCCCTGAGCTGCGTCTATCTGGTGAGCTACAGCCTCGGCAGAGTCTGGATTGAGGGGCTGCGCACCGACCCACTCTGTCTTTTCTCCACGCCGCCCTTCTGTGAGGGAGGCCTGCGCATGGCCCAGCTCATGAGCCTGCTGCTGATCACTCTCGGCAGCTTCGGCCTCTGGCGGATCTACGGCCAGGACCGCCCCTTGCCAGACCCGGGCGGTGCTCCACTCCTGCCGCGGAACCCCTCTTGATCGAACCGTCGACCCCAGCGCCAGGTGCCACCAGCCCTGTACTGATAGTGGGTGCAGGCCCCGGCGCCGTCGATCTGATGACCGTGCGGGCAACGCGCGCCGTTGAAGCCGCTGATGTCCTGGTGTGGACGGATTCACTGGTTTCGCCCCAGATCGCCGCCCTGGCCCCAGCGCACTGCGAACGGATCCGCACCAGCACACTCACCCTGGAAGAGGTGATCGATCTGGTGGTGGAGCGGGCACGGTCCGGCTTGCGGGTGGTGCGCCTGCACGATGGCGATCCCTGCCTCTACGGAGCCCTGGCGGAGCAGATCTGCCGCCTGAGCGAATCAGGGCTCGAGGTGGAGGTGGTGCCTGGCCTGAGCGCCTACCAGGCCACCGCCGCCGCTCTCAAGGCCGAGCTCACCATTCCGGGGCTGGTCCAGACCATCGTGCTCAGCCGTGCGGGTGGGCGCACCGGGGTGCCGGAGCGGGAATCACTGGCACACTTGGCTTCCTTGCGGGCTTCCCTCTGCCTGTACCTGAGCGCCCGCCATGTGGAGTCGGTTCAGCAGGAGTTACTGGAGCACTACCCCGCCGACACCCCGGTGGCTATCGGCTACCGGGTGAGCTGGCCGGATCAGTGGCTGCAGGTGGTGCCGCTGGAGCAGATGGCGGCTGTGAGCCGAGAGCGACAGCTGATCCGCACCACCCTGTATGTGGTGAGCCCAGCCTTGGCCGCGCCTGATCAGGCTCGCTCCCGGCTGTACTCCCCGAGCCATGATCACCTGTTCCGGGCTGCAACCGCTTCAGACTCAGCCGAGCCTGAAGCGGTGCAGGCAGCGGGATCAGTGAGCTGAACCGCGGTGTTTTAGGATCAACGGGTGCGGGCGATTAGCACAGCGGTAGCGCACTTCCTTCACACGGAAGGGGTCACTGGTTCGAATCCAGTATCGCCCATTCTTCAGTTCAGGCCGGGGCCGAGGCCCGCCTCTCAGGATCAGGCCGCCACCGGACTGCAGACCAGTTCGGCATGCAGGATGTCCATCACCTCAAGAATCCGGGCTGTTTCGCTGTCAGGTATCTCAAGCTGAGCAGCGAGATCGGAGAGGATCTGTTGTTCCTCGGGCACCAACGGCCCGTCGGAGCGCATGATCTCAGCCGCCACCGCAAAGGCGGTGCGGCGCTCGTGCGGATCGAGTTGCAGAGCCGCGCGGGCCATCAGGATCGGTGCACCATCTCGGCGCAGGTCAGCGAGCAACTGGTCGAACAGCTGAATCATCACCGCATCTCCCATCTGATTGAAGGGCACGCGGTAGTCGAGGGAGTGGCGCAGGGCCCGGGAACCGGCGCGGGTAAGCACCCCATCCCAGGACACGGCGGCAAGGGCCACGGCCACGAAGGCGGTCGGAGAATCCATGGAACTGGCGGCTCGAATGTCCTTCATATGTCATGGCGAAAGCTGGACCAATCATGCGGTCGTCGTCGCTACCGGCTGTCGGATTCCACCAGCAATCGCACCCCTGTTGCCTCCGCCAGGGGCTCGGCGCACCCCTGCAGGCTCCAACGCTCCAGGCTCAGATCCAGGGGTGAGGCCGGCTCGAGCCCGATGCTCAGCTCACTGGTGCTGCAGGCGATCCGCAGGCCCGCCACCGCAGGCGTGGGACGGCGATCGAGGGAAGCGGCCAGCCGCAGAAGCATCGCCATCGCATTGACAGTGCGCCTCTGCTCCCGGCCCGGCAGCAGAAGCCAGGCCTCGTGGCGCTTCTTGGGGAGGCTGCGGCGGTGATAGCGGGCAATCGCCGCCACCATCAGCTGCTCGGTTTCGGAGTAACCGAGCAGGTCGCCATGGCGGATCAGATACCAGCTGTGCTTGTGGTAGGCCCCGATGTTGATGTGCTGGCCCGAGGCATGCAGCATCGCCGCGGCCCAGAGCAGTTGTCGCCCCTCTCCTTCGTCGTGGTGCAGCACCCCGCGACAGCGGTCGTAGAGGCTGAGAGCATGCTGGGCCACCCGATCCGCACGTGCCTGGACGACGCCGTAGCGCTGGGCCAGCTGCAGCACCGTGCGACGGCGGATGCTGCTCTGGTAGGCAAAGCGATCCACGATCAGGTCGTGGCGGAGCATCCAGTCGACGATCAGCCCTTCACGCAAGGCCCGCTCGCTGATCACCATTTCCCCGACCTGCAGCATCGCCATCGCCTGCTGCAGCACCAGCGCCCCCGGCACAATGATCTCAGCGCGGCGCTCATTGATGGCCGGCAAGGAGCGCCGCTGCTCCGGCGTCAGGGTCGTCAGCCGGTTGACCTGCTGATTGATCTGCTCCCGGCTCATGCGGAATCCCTGCAGGCGCAGGGGGGGGCGCTCCTGTTCGGAGGCCACCAGTGCCGCCAGGGCCGTGGCGGTGCCGCTGGTGCCCACCATCACCGGCACCTCCCCCGGCCGCAGCTGACGCTTCACGCGCTCCACAGCCGGCTCCAGGGAACCCTGGATGAACGCCCGCAGGAAGGTGAGCCGGGCTGCCGGCATCGGGTCCTCGCGGATGAAGTCACGCTGCAGTCGCACTGCACCGATGCGGGTGCTGGTGAGTTCACGGGCATCAGCCCCGTCAGCCAGGATCAGCTCGGTGGAGCCACCGCCGATGTCGAGGATCAGGTGGGGGGTGTCACCGAAGGCCATGCCCGAGAGCACCCCGAGATAGATGAGGCGAGCCTCCTCCTGGCCGCTGACCAGATCCACCTCCAGACCCAGTTGCTCCTGGACTGCCTGCACGAACAGTCTTCCGTTGGGCGCCTCCCGCACCGCGCTGGTGGCGGCCGTGAGAATCTGCTCAACGCCGTGGCTCTCGGCCAGCTGACGGCAGTGTCGCAGGGCGATGAAGGCGCGCTCGATCGCCTCGGGGGTGAGGTCTCCCGTTTCGGGATCCCGCTCTCCCAGCCGGGTGGACGACTTCTCCGCCAGCACCAGGCGGAAGCTGCGCAACTCCGGGTCCACCGCCGCGATCAACAGGTGGATGGAGTTCGAGCCGATGTCGATGGCCGCCACATGCCGTAGCCCAGTGCCTGAGCCCTGGCTGACGGGAGCGACCACCGTGACGGCGGGGTCGGGAGGGACCATCGGGCGACCAGCCGGCACTGACCGCGCCACTTTGCCACCGAAGCCCGCAACCATTCGCCCCATGTCGCTGCCCCAGGCATCCCCAGCCCCGAAGCGCCGTAACCTGCGCCGATGAACATCCGCGCCTCCCTGCGGGGTTGGTTCGAGCTGCTGCGCTGGCACAAGCCCAGCGGACGTCTGATCCTGCTGATCCCGGCCGGCTGGGCCCTCTGGCTCACCCCCCAGGCCCCGCCAGCTCCCTACCTGGTGGGCCTGATCGTGGCCGGCGGGCTGGCCGTGAGCGGTGCCGGCTGCGTTGCCAATGACCTCTGGGACCGGCGCATCGATCCACTGGTGGAGCGCACCCGCACGCGCCCCCTGGCCAGTGGCCAGGTGGGCGTGGTCGAGGCGGTGCTGCTGCTGCTGGTCTGTCTGCTGGTCGCGCTGACAGTGGTGCTGGCTCTGCCGGCGCCCAGCCGCGGCCTCTGCCTGACCCTGGCGGTGGCCACCCTGCCAGCGGTGCTGCTCTATCCCTCGGCCAAGCGCTGGTTTGCCTATCCCCAGCTGGTGCTGGCCTTCTGCTGGGGGTTCGCGGTGCTGATCCCCTGGGCCGCAGCCACGGCCGCTCTGGGGGGAGGCTGGCCCCTGCCGCTCGCCTGGCTGGCCACCCTGCTGTGGACCTTCGGCTTCGACACCGTCTACGCCATGGCCGACCGGGCGGATGATGCCGCCCTGGGGGTGCGCAGCAGTGCCCTCAGCCTGGGGGATAGCGCCCCCACCGCTGTGGCCCTCAGCTATGGAGCAGCCGCCCTGCTGCTGGCGATGGCAGCAACCAACGCCGGGGTGAGCTGGATCTTCTGGCCCCTGTGGACCCTCGCCGCCGCAGGCATGCAGCGGGAAGCCCAGCGCCTGCGGGGGCAACCGCCGCGCTCCCGCTACGGGGAGCACTTCAGCCGCCAGGTGCAACTCGGCGCCCTGCTGCTGCTGGCCCTGGTGCTGGGGCGAGGGGCATGAGCGACTGGTTGCCACCCCCCCTGCGGCCGGGGGATCGGGTGAGGCTGGTGGCGGCCAGCTCTGCCCTGGCGGAACGCCAGCGGCTGGAAACGGGCATCGCCGTGCTCGAGAGCTGGGGACTGAAGGTGGAGCTCCCCTTCGCCCCGGAGCGGCGCTGGGGGTATCTGGCCGGCAGGGACCATGAACGTCTTTCCGACCTGCTCCCGGATGGTTCTGCCACCAATGGCGAAACGGCGGCCCTGCTGGCCTGTGTGCGAGGCGGCTGGGGAGCGGCCCGCCTGCTGGAGCAGTCGCTGTCCCTGCCTGAGTGCTGGTTGCTGGGTTTCTCTGATGTGACCTCCCTGCTGCTGGCCCAGCAGGCCCGGGGGCGGCGCGGCGCGGTCCATGGCCCCATGGTCACCACCCTGGCGGCCGAGCCGCCCTGGAGCCAGGATCGCCTGCGCCGGCTGCTCTTCGGGGAAGCGCCGGGAGCGTTGCAGGGAACCCCATGGCGGGGCGGGCGGGCCGAAGGACCACTGCTGGTGGCGAACCTCACCGTCGCCACCCATCTCCTGGGCACGCAGCACCTGCCCGACCTCAGGGGGGCGGTGCTGATCCTGGAAGACGTGGGCGAGGCCCCCTACCGGATCGAGCGCATGCTCACCCACTGGCGCCTCTGCGGCGCGCTGCAGCAGCTGGCCGGGATCGGCTTCGGCAGCTTTCAGGGATGTGAGGAGCCCGACGGTGAGGGGGTATCAGCCGGTGAACGGTTCAGCCTCGAGCAGGTGCTGCGCGAACGCACCGCGGATCTCGGCATCCCCGTGCTCGCAGACCTCCCCGTAGGCCATGAGCCCGGCAACGGCGCCCTGCCCCTGGGGGTGCCCTGCCGCCTGGATGGGGAGTGCGGGGAGCTGAGCCTGCTGCTCTAGGCCCCGCCGCTGCGGGCAGCCAACACCGCCCCGGCGATGACGAGATCAAAGGGGGTGGTGAGCTTGATGTTTGAGGCCGAGGCCTCGATCACCCGCACCGGCCAGCCCAGGCGCTCGAACAAGGAGGCGTCGTCGGTGACGCTCCAGCCCTCGGCCGCTGCCGTGGCATGGCCGAGGAGCAGCTGGGCCAGGGGAAAACCCTGGGGGGTCTGGGCCGCCCAGAGCACCTGGCGATCGGGGGTGTCCTCGATGGAGCCATCGGCCGCCACCCGTTTGATCGTGTCCGACACCGGCACCGCGGCGATCACAGCCTCCCCCCGGGCGGCAGCGGCGGCGCACCGGCTGATCAGCTCCGGCTCAACCAGGCAGCGGGCACCATCGTGGATCAACACCGCTTCAGCGTCTGGAGGCAGAGCAGCCAGACCGAGGCGCACCGACTCCTGGCGGGTGTCCCCGCCCTCGATCCAGTGCACGGGGCACTCAGGCCCCGCAGCCGCCACCACTGCCTCCACCTCCGCCTGATCCCTGCTCTGGCCCACCACCCCGATCCAGCTGATTTCGGGCGTGGCCAGGGCCGCCTCCAGGGTCCATGCCAGGACGGGGCGCCCTGCCACGGGCAGCAGCAGCTTGTTGCGCTCACCGCCCATACGGCGGCCACTGCCTGCAGCGGCGATCAGCAAATGCACAAGGGACTCCCGCGCAGCGGACAAACCAGACCAGATTCATACAATCAGGCCGCCCGCCGCCTTCCAGCCACCGCTCCGATGCGTGTACTTGTACTGATCCCGGGCGGCATGGCAACCCAGCTGCAGGCCGTTCCGGCGGTGGCCGCCGTCGCCAGCCACCTCCATGCCCAGGTGCAGGTTGCCTGCAGCGCTGGGGTGGCTGCTGCCTGGAAGCTGGTACCGGCCGTGGAGAAAGTGCTTGGCTACGGCTTCGATCAGGGGGTGAGCCTGGCCGACTGGGCCAACCTGCTGGGGGGGGTGCGCGAGCCCGATTTCCAGGTCTGCCTGAACCTGGGCAGCGGCTGGCCGATCGATCTGATGCTGTCCCTCGGCCACATCCCCACCCGTATCGCCACAGGGGGCTTCTCAGCAACCACCACCGTCAGCCGCCAGCCGGGTTGGCCCAACCAGACACTCGAGGCCTGGCTGCGGCCGATCGGTGTGCCCCTCGATGCGGCCGGCTACCGCCTCAGCCTGCCCAAAGCCGCCCTGGAGAAGGCGGTGGCTGCCGCGCCGGCAGGCGATGGCCCGCTGCTGCTGCTGGCCCCTGACCCCCAGCCCACGGCGGCGGAACCCGACTGGCCGACCCAGCGCTGGCAGGAGCTGCCGGAGGCGATCCGGACCCGGCTTCCCCAGCTGCGCGTGCAGCAGGCCCGCCGTGATGGCAGCCCCCTTGAGCGGGCCGCCCAGGTGGCCGCCGCCGACGTGGTGCTCAGCCGTGACCCGATCACCACCGAACTGGCCCTGCTCAGCGGCACCCCCCTTGTAGCCCTGGGTCGCAGTCGCGACAGCCTGCCCGTCAGAGCGGGTGTACAAGGACTCGGTCTGGCCTCGTCCCTGCACGAGCTCGATGTTGCTGACGTCCTGCAGGCCCTTGGCCTGGGCTAAGCGTCCACTCATCAACCCCGGGCCCTCGGATGCCTCCACTCACCAGGCGCCGACGCCCCAGGCCTCCCTCATCCCGGATCCGACAACCCTGGCGAACCCCCCTGATCGCCCTGGTGGCCCTGGTGAATTTCTCGGCAGCGGGGTACCGCTTCACCGAGGGCTGGGACTGGGGCGACTGCTACTGGATGGTGCTGGTGATCCTCACCACCCTGGGCTGGAGCGACGGCACCACCCAGCCCCTCTCGGGGGCCGGACGTGTGGTGACCACCCTCTCGATCGCCGGAGGGCTGGTGGTGGTGCAGATGACCATCCAGGGCCTGCTTGGGCTCACCGATTCCGGCTACTTCCGCCGGATGCGCGAACTCCGCTTCCGCCGCTGGCTTCTCACGATGAATGACCATGTGATTCTCTGCGGCTATGGCCGCATCGGCCGGGAGATCGCCGACCAGATCACCGCCGAGGGCGTACCGCTGCTGGTGGTGGAGATGGATCAGACCCGCAAGGATGCCGCCGAGGAGAGCGGCCTTCCCGTGCTTCAGGCCGATGCCACCCTCGATGAAACCCTGCTGGAAGCCGGCATTCACCACTGCCGCAGCCTGGTGGCCGCCCTGCCCAGCAACGCCGCCAATCTCTATGTGGTGCTCAGTGCACGGGGCATCGCCCCCCGCTGCCGCCTGATCGCCCGCTCCGACAGCGATGAGGCGGCGCGCAAACTGCGGCTGGCCGGGGCCGATCAGGTGGTGAGTCCCTACGTGGCCGGCGGGCGCAGCATGGCAGCAACGGCCCTGCGGCCCCTGGCGGTGCAGTTCATGGACCTGCTGGCGGGATCGGAGTGCGAGGTGGAGGAGTTTCAGATCAGCAGCAACGGCCAGCTGCTGGGGGATCTCAACGGCCGCACCCTGGCCGAGCTGGAACTGCGCAAGCGCACCGGTGCCCTGGTGCTGGCCGTGCGCATGCCCGCTCCGAAGGTGAACAACCCATCTGTGTACCGCGGCATCACCAGCACGCCCCTTCCCCCGAAGCTGATTGCCAACCCCAACGGTGATGTGAGGCTGTTGCCGGGCCAGCTGCTGGTGGTGATGGGCAGCAAGGAGGAACTCCAACGCCTCGCCCAGCTGCTGGGCCCAGCCGTGGAGGGGGTCGAAGCGATGACCAACTGAGTACGGCCATGAGGCGCATACGATCACTCCCTCCCTGCTGGCTTGCCGATGACCGGATCCGCTGTTGCCCCACTCACGGGCCAGGTGGCTCTCGTCACCGGAGCCAGCCGTGGCATCGGACGGGCCATCGCCCTTGAGCTGGCCGCCAGCGGAGCGGAGGTGGTGGTGAACTTTGCCGCCTCCGCTGACGCCGCCGATGCGGTGGTGGCGGCCATCACCGCCGCCGGCGGCCGGGCCTGGAGTCACCGCGCCGATGTCTCCCAGGAGGCGGAGGTGGACGCCATGGTCAAGCAGGTGCTGGAGCGCAGCGGCCGACTCGACGTGCTGGTGAACAACGCCGGCATCACCCGTGACGGGCTGCTGATGCGCATGAAGACCACCGACTGGCAGAGCGTGATTGACCTCAACCTCAGCGGCGTCTTCTTCTGCACCCGAGCTGTCTGCCGCACCATGCTCAAGGCCCGCAGCGGCCGGATCATCAACATCACTTCAGTGGTGGGGCTGATGGGCAACCCCGGCCAGGCCAACTACAGCGCCGCCAAGGCCGGGGTGATCGGCTTCACCCGCAGCACTGCCGCCGAGCTGGCCAGCCGTGGGGTCACCGTCAACGCCGTGGCCCCCGGCTTCATCGCCTCCGACATGACCAAGGACCTGGACGTGGAGCGGATCCAGGCGGCCATTCCCCTGGGCCGCCTCGGTCAGCCCGAGGACGTGGCCGGTGTGGTGCGCTTTCTGGCCGCCGATCCCGCCGCGGCCTACATGACCGGCCAGGTGCTGCAGGTGGATGGCGGCTTAGTGATGCGCTGAGGCACGATCACGACTGGATCGGCTGCCCCAGCTCCTCCCGCAAGCGGCGGATTCGCTGCAACAGCCGCAGCCGGCGGCTGCGGGCCGTGATGGTGAGAAAGAGCCGCAGAGGCACGTAAACCAGAGCCATCGCCAGCCCAAGGCCGGCGATGACCAGGAACACCATCAGACTGGCCCCCGAGACCGTGTCGATCGCGGGGTCGGTTAGCGCATCGGCCACCGACGCCGAAAGGCTGGCGCGCAGGTTCTCCTCCATGGAAGGACCCTATCGACAGATGGAGCCGGCCGCAGCGCCCGGGTGGGCGTGCGATTCGGCTTTCCCCACCCGCAGTCCCCTGACTGGGCCACAGCCGCTGTGGGACGCTGAATCCAATTGGGTACGGAGGCCGTACCCATTTCCGCCTGGGAGGTCGCTCCACCCCGGCATCAGCCCTTCTCCACCTCCTCCACGACCGATGGCCAAGCTGATCAGTTTTTCCGACGCCTCCAGGGGCTCGCTCGAGCGGGGGGTGAACGCCTTGGCGGATGCCGTGCGGGTCACGATCGGACCGAAGGGCCGCAACGTGGTGCTGGAGAAGTCCTTCGGGGCACCCGACATCGTCAATGACGGGGTGACGATCGCCAAGGAAATCAGCCTGGAGGATCCTTTCGAGAATGTGGGAGCCCGGCTGATGCAGCAGGTGGCCTCCAAGACCAAGGATCAGGCGGGCGATGGCACCACCACCGCCACGGTGCTGGCCCAGGCACTGGTGCACGAGGGACTCCGCAATGTGGCCGCCGGCGCCAACCCGGTGGGGCTTCGCCGCGGGATGGAGCGGGCCGCCGCCCGGGTGGTGGAGGGCATCGCCGCCCTCTCCCAGCCCGTGGCCGGCGACGCCATCCGTCAGGTGGCCACAGTCAGCTCCGGTGGCGACGAGGAAGTGGGCCGGATGGTGGCCGAAGCCATGGACACGGTGAGCACCGACGGGGTGATCACCGTGGAGGAATCCCGCTCCCTCTCCACGGAGCTGGAGGTCACCGAGGGCATGGCCTTTGATCGGGGCTATTCCTCCCCTTACTTCGTCACCGATGGCGACCGCCAGGTGTGCGAGTACGACAACGCCCTGCTGCTGGTGACAGATCGCAAGATCGGCAGCATCAATGATCTGGTGCCGGTGCTGGAGGCCGTTTCCCGAGCCGGTTCACCCCTGGTGATCCTGGCCGAGGACGTGGAGGGGGAGGCGCTCGCCACCCTTGTGGTCAACAAGAACCGTGGGGTGCTGCAGGTTGCGGCCGTGCGCGCGCCAGGATTCGGCGACCGCCGCAAGGCCATGCTCCAGGACATCGCCATCCTCACAGGCGCCACCCTGATCAGCGAGGACCGGGCCATGACCCTCGAGAAGGTGGCCCTGGCTGATCTCGGCCGCATGCGCAGGATCACGATCAGCAAGGACACCACCACGATCGTGGGCACCGAGGACCACAGCGCCGCCGTGGCCGATCGCGTGGCCTCGATCCGCCGTGAACTGGAAGCCACCGAATCCGAGTACGACCGCGAGAAGCTGAACGAACGCCTGGCCAAGCTGGCTGGCGGAGTGGCCGTCATCAAGGTGGGCGCGCCCACCGAAACCGAGCTGCGCAACCGCAAGCTGCGCATCGAAGACGCCCTCAATGCCACCCGGGCTGCGGTGGAGGAGGGAATCGTGGCGGGCGGTGGATCCACGTTGCTGCAACTGGCCAGCGAACTCGACTCGCTGATCGCCGACCTGAGCGGAGATGAGCGCACCGGCGCTGAGATCGTGCAGCGTTCCCTGTCGGCCCCAGCCCGTCAGATCGCCGAGAATGCCGGCGCCAACGGCTCGGTGGTGGTGGCAGAAGCCCAGCGCCTGGGCAAGGGCTACAACGCCATGACCGGCGCCTACGACGACATGGTGGCCGTCGGCATCCTTGATGCCGCCAAGGTGGTGCGCCTTGCCCTGCAGGACGCCGTTTCAATCGCCGCGATGCTGATCACCACCGAAGTGGTGATCACGGACAAACCGGAACCGCCGGCCCCCGCCGGTGGCGGTGGCGGAATGGACGGCATGGGCGGTATGGGTGGCATGGGAGGGATGGGTGGCATGGGTGGCATGGGTGGCATGGGCATGCCCGGAATGATGTGAGCCTGCCCGCAGGCCGCTGCTTCAGCGGCCTGCGTCCATCCGCCCCACGTAGGCGGCCACCTGCAGATCCACCCCAGTGATTGCGGTGCCAACGACCACGGCGTCCGCTCCAGATTTGATCGCTCTGACCGCCTGGTCTGCCGAAGCGATTCCCCCTTCGCAGATCAGGGCAGTTTCAGGGGGCAGCTGCTGGCGCAAAAGCGGCAGCAGCTCCCAGGCCGGGGGGCGAAGTTCTGCCGTGGCCTCGGTGTAGCCCAGCAGGGTGGTGCCCACCCACTGGCAGCCGAGAGCCGACGCTCGCAGGCCGTTCTCGAGGCTGTCGACATCGGCCATCAGGGGAACCTTCAGATCACGTTGGGCCCGCTCGATCAGGCTCGCCAGTGCCTCCCCCGCCGGGCGGTGCCTGACGGTGGCATCGATGGCCACGATGTCGGCCCCCGCTGCCCATACCGCACGCATCTCCTCCCATCCAGGCGTGATGTACACGGAGCTGTCGGGGTAGACCCGCTTCCAGAGACCCACGATCAGGGCCCCGGGGCAGCGCTGTCTCACGGCACCGATGTGCTCCGGGCTCTCAAGGCGAACTCCGAGCGCACCATTGGCCAGGCTGGCCTCCGCCATCGCGGCGATCACCGAGGGATCACGCATCGGCGACCCCTGGGGGGCCTGGACTGAGACGATCAGGCGACCCTGCAGCGCTCCACGAAGGAGCCTCGAATCAACGGCCACAGTCCTCAGGAGGCCTGACGTTGGTCGTCCTGCTCCAGAGCGTCCGGCAGCCACGAACGCAGTGAGTCGAGGGCGGGATGGCTGGGAGCGGGTGCGGTCGATCCGGGCGCCGGCCGGTTAGACCGAGCACCACGGCCGGAGGAGCTGTTGCGCTCGCCACGCCACCGCCCCTGGTCCTGCCTGGTGGGCTGAGGAGGCTGCTGCAGAGCGAAGGGCGGTGGGGCGATCGGGGCCCGAGGTGCGGGCGGCTGGGACGGAAAAGCGTCAAGGAATGGATGGGGAGGAGCAGAGACATCTGGTGCGGCCTGGTACTCGCCGATCAGCGGCGCCTCAGCTGATGCCGCCGCAGGTTCCACGGGTTTGAAGGCCGATTCATCGTCGTTGCCGAAGGTGCTTGCCACCTCCTCGACACAGTCCTTGAGCAAGCCACGCAGGCGGGAGAAGGGATTACGACGAGGCGGAGCAGGCTTCTCGGGAGCCTGCTCCGCCGGAGCGGAAGCAGCTGGAATGAGGGCCGTCGGAATCGGGATTGCTTCTGCTGAAAGCTCCTCCTTGAGTGGAACCAGGGGTTCAGCCTGGAGTTCAGTCTGAATTTCATTCTGGAACTGAGCCTCCACCGTCGGGAAGGCCTCCAATTGCAGCTCTTCGGGCAGGACTGCGGCCATCACAGGCGGGACGATCGGGGGGGCCAGGGGCCTTTCCGCCAACTCCGACTGCATCGCGAAGATGGCCTGGACGTTGAAGCTGGGCAAGGGTTCGAGTCCGGGAATCGGGCCGAAGGCCTCGGCCAGGGGCGGCAGCGGCTCTGGGGCCGAAGCGGCCGCCGGCTCAAGACCAGAGGGCTCAGCAGCGACGGGCTCAAAGGCAGCAGGTTCAACTTCCGCCACGTCAAGGTGCATCACTTCAGGCTCAACAGCCTCGCCATCGTCAATGGCTGCTGCTGCAGGCTCCAGCTCAGGCTCCGGCTGATGCTGCTGCTGCTTCTCAACCCTGGTCGGCACCAGCCATTCCGCGGGCAGGGGGACTGAATCCTCATCGACAGGGTGAGTGAGCAAGGGCTCCGTCGCCGAGGAGGTCGCGACCGCCTCTGCTGGCTGGGACCAAAGGAGAGCCTGTGTGCCAACTGCAGCAGGGGTTGGGCTCACCAGTTGTTCGCGCCACCAGAGTCGGGCAGTCTCATCAAGAGCCTGGTCCTGGATCAGACTCTCCAGCGCCTCGACCCCATGGCGGTGAGCCCAGCGCAGGGAGTGAGCCGCGAGCAAGGCACCGTCTCGCTGCTCCAGAGCCTCGCGCAGGTCCTGAGGAGAAAGCCTTGTGCTGACCTGGGACATGGCGTCTGCGGCAAGGAGGGAATCGGTGGTGGACACGGGGTGACTCAACTGAGTTTGCGATCCAAAACAGGGCGGATCAGGAGAAAGAGGCCTAGGGCAAGAGCGGCGAGTATGCCCAGACAGGTGAGACCTGTGAGATCGCCGTAGGGGGCTTCCAGGACGACCGCCTGTAGAGAAAAGCTGCCGGCGTAGGCAGCGCGAATGGGCTCAATGGCGAAGGTAAGTGGATTCAGGGCCGCAAGCCAGCCCAGCCAGGTGGGCATGAAAGAAATCGGAGCCAGCGCGGTGCTGGCGAACAACAGGGGCAAGTTGGCCACGAAGATCACCGCGATCAACTCGATGTGACCCGGCAGGGTGAAGGCGAGCCCCAGGCTGAGGGCCGTCACGGCAAACACCAGAAGCAGCAGGGTCACCAGCACCAGCAACAGGCCGGCGCCGCCCGGCCAGCCGTAACCCAGCAGGGAGGCTGTGACCATGATCGCCAGGCTCTGAACCAGGCTGAGGCTGGTGATGTAGAGCACCGAAGCCAACACAATCGAACTGCGGGAGCGCAGCGGGGCCACAAGAAGCCGGTTCAGGAAGCCGAATTCCCGGTCGAACATCACCGGCAGTCCGGCGTTTAATGCCGCACTGAAGGCGGTGAAGACGATCACCCCAGCTCCCAGGAAGCGGCCATAGCTCATGCCATCCGGCAGCAGACCTTCCGGAGCCTTGGCGAAGAGCGCCCCGAACAGCACCAGCCAGATCAGGGGCTGCAGCACCCCCGCCACCAGGGTGGAGGGACGTCGGGCCAGCTGCAGGAACAACCGGCGGGTGAGGGCCAGGGTCTCCTGGCTGAGGTCAGCGAAGGCGGAACGCTGGGCCGGGCCCTGATCGGGCAAGGCGGCGTTGAGCGTCAGGGGCGAAGCGCTGGTCATGGCCGGGGGACGGAAGAAGCGGGCGGTCGGGTGATCGGGCAGGACATGGTGGGGAAGAACTCAGCGCATGGCCTGCTTGCGCTCGGCCTTGGGATCACGGTTGCCGACCACCTCAAGTTCGGCATCCATCAACGTACGGCCGGTGGCCTGCAGGTAGACGTCATCGAGGCTGGGACGGCTCTGGGAGAGTGAGAACACGGAAAGCTCGGCCTCACTCAATTGGCGGCGCAGTTGCTCGATCACGGCCTCCCCATCCACCACCAGGTTGAGGGAATGTCCCTGGGCACGGTTGACCACCACCTGGCGCACGCCAGGGCAGCCCTGCAGCACCTGCTGCACCCGGGCCGACTCCGACTCATCACTGAATTCGCGCACCCGCAGAGTGACGCGATCGCCTCCAAGTGCGCGCTTGAGCTCGCTGGGGCTGCCCTCGGCAATCACCCGGCCACCGTCAAGGATCGCCAGCCGATCGGCGAGGGCATCGATCTCCTCCAGGTAATGGCTGCTGAGCAGAACTGTGGTGCCTGCGTCGCGCAGCTGCCGCAACACCTGCCAGATCACCCCACGGCTCTCGATATCCAGTCCGACGGTGGGTTCATCCAGCACCAGTACAGAGGGCTGATGCAGCAGGCCGCTGGCCAGATCAAGGCGGCGACGCATGCCACCGGAGTAAGTGCCGCAGCGACGGTCGATCCAACCCTCCATACCCAGAAGCTGGATCAGATCGTCGATGCGCTGGCGCAGATGGGGCGCGGCCAGGTGGTAAAGAGCGCCTTGGAGGTGCAGCATCTCCCGTCCGGTGAGAATCTTGTCGATCGCCACCTCCTGGGCCACATAGCCCAGGCGCTCGCGCACCTGGCGCGGCTGCTGAAGGGCATCGAGTCCAGCCACACGAACCCCACCCGCATCCGGGGCCAACAGGGTGCAGAGGATGCGCAGGGCGGTGGTCTTCCCAGCACCGTTTGGTCCAAGCAGGCCATAGAGGCTGCCGGCAGGAACATGAAGGCTGAGGCCATCAAGGGCCACGACCGGCCCGTACGCCTTGCTGATCTGATCCAGATGGATCATGGCTTCTGGCTGTACTGCTGACACACCGGCCCGGCCAATGGGAGCTTGCAATCTAGAAAGCGGGGGAGGGGAGATTGAGAGCAGCCAGCAATTCTCCGGTCTGGAGGCTGAAGGTTTCAGCTCCGGGCAGCCTGGCCAGCAGCAGCAGCAGGCAGATGCCGAATAGATAAAGGATCGACCAGCGGAACAGTCCCCGGGCCGGGGCGACCTCATCGGGATTGAGGCCCAGGGTGTGGGCCATCTGCAGCAAACGGGCGTTGAAGGGGATCACCAGCAGGCCGTAGAGCCAGCCGCCGGTGGGGAGTACGAGCACACCCAGCAGGCTCACCAGCACGGTGGCGCGGGCGTAATGGCCTATCGCCACTGCGGTCACCTCGGTCCCTTTGACCACCGGCAGCATGGGAATCCCGACCGAGCGGTAGTCCTCCTTGAGCAGGAGGGCCAGCGCCCAGAAATGGGCCGGGGTCCAGAGCATCACCAGGCCGAACAGCCACCAGCCGCCCAGACCCACATGGCCGGTGGCTGCAGCAGCGCCCACCAGAGGGGGGATCGCTCCGGCCACCCCACCGATGACGATGTTCTGGGTGGTGCGGGGCTTGAGCAGGGCGGTGTACAGCAGCACATAGCTGCACAGGCCCAGCAGGGAAAGCCCAGCAGCCAGACAATTCACGCCGCTCACAAGCAGCAGGGCAGCCGCGCAAGTGAGGGAGACCGCCACGGCGAAGGCGGTGGCGGCTGAAAGCCGGCCTGAGGGCAGGGCACGGCCGCTGGTGCGCAGCATGCGCCCATCAAGCTCCTGCTCCCAGAGGCAATTGAGAACCCCGGCAGCCGCAGAGGCCAGGGCGCCACCTCCGAGGGTGCAGGCCAGCCGCGGTGCCGTCATCGGCCAGCCCTCGGAGAGGGCCATTCCTCCAAGGGTGGTGGCCAGGAGCAGGGGAATCAGCCTGGGTTTGGCGATTTCGAGCCAGGGTGGCAAGCGCACCTTGGCTCGGGAAGGGACCACCTGGTCGCGGCTGCTGAGCTGGGGGCTGAGGCTGGTGGCGCTAACCATGGCAGGACTCGAGACGGGCGTTCTGGGGCTGGACGGAGGTGATTGCCTCGGAGGAGGGGATCGGCCGGTGGAGCATCGCCAGAGCGCTGAGCACCGCCACCAGCAGGGCGGCGGTGAGCTGGTGGGCCACCGTGACCAACGGCACCGCCAGGGAGAGGCGAAGCGTGAGCACCCCAAGGGCGATCTGCAGGCAAACCAGCAGAAGCGCGGCGAGGGCATAGGGGCCTTGTCGACTCCGTTTCCGGCTCACCAGCAGGTGGGCAGCCGCCAGCACCAGCACAGAGGCCGCCACGGGAGTAGCCAATTGACGGTGCAGGGCCAGCCAGCCGCAGGCCACACCTGACCTCAGGCAGCTGCCAGAGGCCCACTGGGTGGCCATCAGCGCACCGCTGACAGCCTGGATGAAAACAGCCAGAGCGGTGATGGCGGAGGCCAGCCACCAACCGTTGCGCCCAAGCCAGGCCAGAGGCGAAGCAACTATCGGCTCTGCAAACCGGGCCCGGGCAGCGGCTGGCTGGGCCATGGAGGAAGGGGCCAGCAGTTCACAATCAGCCAGTCCCTGGTGGATGGCACTCACCAGGGCAACAAGCACGAGGGCGGTGGAGAGGTGGGCAGTCACCACATCGAAACGGAGAAGCTGGGTGACAGTGAGAGCGCCGAGCAAGCCCTGCACCGCCACAAGGCCAAGAGCGGCTGCGCTGGCAGCGATCAGCCAGACCGGACGCCTGCCGGCGGGCCGCCTGAGCACAACCACCTGGAGGGCCACCAGAGCCAGCCCGACAAGAAAGGCATCCAGCCGGTGAAACCACTCCAGGAAGACCTGAAGGTTCATCTGGCGGCCCGGCAGGAAGGTGCCGTAACAAAGTGGCCAGTCTGGACAGGCCAGGCCGGCTTCCATGACCCTGGTGGCTCCACCGATGCCCACCAAGGCGATCAGCGCCACCACGAGATGGGAAGTCAGGAGAGTGGTTAGACGGGCGGATCGCATCTGCGAAAGCTAGCGATCACGGTTGGTGCTGCCGTCCGGTTGTGGGGAAGCACTCACGTGCTCGGCCAGGGCCCAACAGCAACGACTCGCCATCATGTGCTGAGTTCCTCACAGGTTTTCAACGCACACCGAAGGCCTGCGGACAGCCACGAGCGCCACGCCGGCGATCCCCATATGGTGGAGTGAGCTTTGTTCCAGTCGTGCCGATCCCCTCAGCCATTCTCAGCCTCGTTCTGGGAATGGCCCTTGTGCTCACTGGCCTCTGGATTGGCCAGAACGTTGAACTGCTGCCAGTTGCAGCCAGCTTGAATGCGCCGATTTACGACCAGCTGTTCAAGGTGCTTTTCAGCATTGGCAGCATCCTGTTCATCGGAATTTTTGGGCTTCTGTTATTCAGCTTGATCCGTTTCCGCCGCCGCGACGGTGAGACTGGAGATGGCGCAGCCGTCGAGGGAAATCTGCAGCTGGAGATTTTCTGGACCGCAATTCCAGCGATCGTGGTGCTGTTCGTTGGCATTTACAGCTACGACATCTATGACCGCATGGG
This sequence comes from Synechococcus sp. Cruz-7E5, assembly GCF_024345995.1. Classification (GTDB taxonomy): domain Bacteria; phylum Cyanobacteriota; class Cyanobacteriia; order PCC-6307; family Cyanobiaceae; genus Regnicoccus_A. Next base: position 114,226 of record NZ_JAGQCE010000002.1, on the reverse strand, counting down.
TGGCATGGTTCCCCTCAGCGATCCCCACTCCATGCATGGCGCGGCGATGGCGCCGCAGGCGAGCGATGGCAGCTCAGGTGCCGTGATCCAGGCCTCCGTTCTCGGCACTCCCCCTGAGCCTTCCAAACGGATCTGGGGTGGAATCGGGTCCGGCCAGATCTCGGCTGGGCCAGCTCTCCCAGTCGAAGTGACCGCACTCCAGTTCGCCTTCCTGTTCCATTACCCGCAGGGCGACATCACCAGCGGCGAGCTGCATGTTCAGAAGGGTCAACCTGTTGAGTTACGCATGGAGGCCCGCGATGTCATCCATGCCTTCTGGGTGCCCGAGTTTCGTCTCAAGCAGGACATCATCCCCGGGCAGCCGACCCTGCTTACATTCACCCCGATCAAGGCCGGCAGTTATCCGATCATCTGCGCTGAGCTTTGCGGCCCGTACCACGGCGGCATGCGCTCCACAGTGGTGGTGCATGAGCCAGACGAGTTCGCAACCTGGTTCGAGAAGAACAACACAGCCACCGTGGCCATCGCTCCCAGCACCAGCTCCACCGGCTGATCTGGCGGCCGCGCTGAGCGGGCCTGAAGGCCCCAGCCTCCGGCAATCCAGCAGCTCAGTTTTCCCCCACCGCTTCGCCGCTCGCCCCCATGACCATCGCTCTTCCGCCTCAGACCAGTTCTTCGCCGCCTGGGCTTCAGCCCGAGGGTTGGCTGCGTTATCTCAGCTTCAGCCTTGATCACAAGGTGATCGGCCTGCAATACATGGTGGCAGGCTTCTTCTTCTATCTAGTCGGCGGAGCACTGGCCGGGATGATCCGGGTTGAGCTGGTGAGCCCGATCTCGGATTTCATCAGCCGGGAAACCTACAACGAGGTGCTGACCCTACACGGCACGGTGATGATCTTTCTCTGGATCGTGCCAGTGGTGAACGGTGCTTTCGGAAACTACCTGATTCCATTTTATGTCGGTGCCCGCGACATGGCTTTCCCGCGGCTCAATGCCGTGGCCTTCTGGCTGATTCCGCCGGCAGGTTTCCTGCTGATCGCCAGTTACTTCATCGCCGGTGCGGCCCAGTCAGGCTGGACGGCCTACCCACCCCTCAGCCTGACCACTCCCGCGGCGGGTCAGGTTGTCTGGATTCTGAGCGTGCTGCTGCTGGGCGGCAGCTCCATCTTCGGTGGCATCAACTTCATCGCCACGGTCCTGAAGATGCGCAGGCCAGGCCTGAAGATGATGCAGCTGCCGATGTACTGCTGGGCCATGCTGGGCACCAGCATTCTGGTGGTTCTCTCCACGCCGGTTCTGGCAGGCACTCTGGTGCTGCTCAGCTTCGACATCATTGCCCACACAGGTTTCTTCAATCCTGCCCTGGGCGGCAACGCGGTTGTCTATCAGCACCTCTTCTGGTTTTACTCCCACCCTGCCGTGTACATCATGGTGCTCCCTGCCTTCGGACTGGTGAGTGAGATCCTGCCGGTGCACGCCCGCAAACCGCTGTTCGGTTACACCACAATGGTGTACTCGATTCTGGGCATCGTGTTCCTGGGGCTGATCGTCTGGGCCCACCACATGTTCACCAGCGCCACACCGCCCTGGATGCGCCTGTTCTTCACGATTGCCACCGCCTTCATCGCCGTGCCCACCGGCATCAAATTCTTCAACTGGCTAGCGACCCTCTGGGGAGGCAAGATCGCCCTGAACAGCGCGATGCTGTTCTCTTGCGCCTTCATCGTTCACTTTGTCTTTGGAGGTATCACCGGCGTGGCCCTGGCCCAGGTGCCCTTTGATATCCACGTTCACGACACTTACTTCGTCGTTGGGCATTTCCACTATGTTGTTTACGGCGGAACGGTGTTTGTGATCTTCGGATCCATTTACCACTGGTTCCCGAAATTCACCGGTCGGATGCTTAATGAAGACCTCGGCCGGTTCCACTTTCTGATCACCTTCATCGGTTTCAACCTCTGCTTTGCTCCCCAGCACTGGCTCGGCCTCAACGGCATGCCCCGTCGCGTCGCCGAATATGATCCCCAGTTCACACTGATGAATCAGATCAGCAGTGTCGGCGCTCTGCTGATGGCAGTGAGCACCCTGCCGTTTCTGATCAACGTGTTCTGGAGTGCCTTCTCCGGCCGTGTAGCCGGCGACAACCCCTGGAACGCTCTCACACCTGAGTGGCTCACCAGCTCGCCTCCACCGGTGGAAAACTGGAAAGGAGAAGCCCCTTTGGTGCAGCACCCCTACGGCTATGGGGTTCAGCCTGGCCAGATCGATCTCGGAGCCGCTACCGGCCGCGAGATCTGGTCCAGCGGTCAATGATCAGGTCATGGCCTGGCCGTCGCGATGACTGCAGGCCCAGCCTTACGTCCAGCCATCCCTGATTTCCTCCTTCATCGCCAGGAGCCCAATGACAGCCTTCTCCCCCAGCTCGGATCAATCTCCCTCCAACACCCTCGCCCCGCCACTGCCTGACGGATCGGCGCCCTTGGCCCAGGTTGCGACCGAGAACGGCCATCCCGACCACCGCATGTTCGGCCTGGCCACATTCCTGGTGGCCGACGGCATGACCTTCGCAGGCTTCTTCGCCGCCTACCTGACCTTCCGGGCCGTGAATCCACTGCCAGCCGGTGCGGTCTACGAGCTTGAGCTGATCCTCCCCACGATCAACACCGTGCTGCTGGTGTTGAGCAGCTTCACCTTTCACCGCGCCGCCAAGGAACTGCGCCACGATCAGCTCGGGGCCTGCCGCCTCTGGTTGCTGATCACAGCGGGGCTGGGCCTGGCTTTCCTCGGAGGCCAGATGGTGGAGTACTTTTCACTACCCTTCGGCCTCACCGACAATCTCTATGCCAGCACCTTCTATGCCCTGACTGGATTCCACGGTCTGCACGTATCGCTGGGGGCTCTGATGATTCTGATCGTCTGGTGGCAAGCCCGCACCCCCGGACGATTCACGGCCGATCATCACTTCGGCGTTGAAGCCGCCGAGCTCTACTGGCACTTCGTCGATGGAATCTGGTTAGTTCTTTACGGCATTCTCTACCTGCTTTGAAGGGACCCTTGCCGAATCTGCATCCCCCTGGCCACAATCGGAGCTAGGACTGTCAAAACCATGTCGAACGTCATGCCGTCACTCGGCAGAACCATGCTCCAGGGCAAGGAGTTGCTCGACAAGGCCCGCTCCCTGAGCAACTGCTCGGAAGATGAAATCGCCCGGGGCTGCGGCTACGTGAGCCCGGGGGGACGGGTCCTCAAGAAGAGCTTTTACAGGGCTCTGGTGGAAGCCAAGGGCTACCGGCTGGGGGGAAGTGCGGCCAGCTCCGGGGCGAGCAAGGGGCGTCAGGCCGAGTTCCGCACCCGCGTGCATGGCAACGGCAACCTGCTGATCGGCCATGCCTACACCCGTCGCATGGGGTTGGAGCCCGGGCAGGAGTTTCACATCCAGATCCACCATGAAACCGGCTCTATCTGGTTGCTCTCCGTTGATGGCGACGCTGGAGATGCCGAAACCGGCCCTACATCACCGGCCCATCCCTGAAGATCGGGGCAGCAACCAGGCTGCGATTCAATCCTCGTCAGGATGGAATCCGGCGCCGAAGGCCAGCAGGTCGACACCGCTGAACAGGAAGCTCACCCCCACCAGGATCCCCAGCACCGAGAGCTGACCCCCCAGTTTCATCGACAGGATCAAGGCTCCGAGCACCAGGGTGACCAGGCCGTTGAGCAGGCCCCAGGCCCAGCCAGGCGCGCCCCGATGGCTGATCGCCACCAGCACCGCCACCAGACCTTCCACCAGAAAGACCACGCCTACTGCCAGGGAAAGGGCCGCCACCTGATCGGCCACCTGCAGCGGCCCTCCGCGGAACTGGGAGATCATCCAGCCGCCGGTCACCAGGAACAGGGTCGAAACCACAAGCCGCCAGAAGGTGTGGCGGCGGCTGAGCTGACGGGCCCTCACCAGGTTGTCGATCCAACCCACCAGACCACCCACCAGGAAGGCCAGGGCAACCATCGCCGTGATCCAGAAGGAGGCCACAACCGGAAACAGCAGCGCCAGCACCCCCAGCACCAGCATCAGCACCCCTTCGGCGATGGTGAAGGTGCGCAGGGCGGCCACCTGACGCTGATCGAGAGGGCGCAGGGGCGGGAGCGGCGTGGTCATGGTTGCCCAGTCAGCGTCGACGTCAATCAGGCTAGGGCGAGTCTCAGGGCCGACCAGCCTGAGCAGCGCCAGAAGCCCCGGGAACCCATGCCGGTCCTGGCTGCCCCTGTTCAGCCCCAACCATGCTCCGCCAGCCAGGACCGGTTCAGGGGCGGCGCCGAAGCCCGAGGGTGCGATTCATGCTGCAGCAAGCGTTCTGTGTACTTCGCCAGGAGATCCGCCTCCAGGTTGACCCGGTCGCCCACCTGCCGCTGCAGCAGGGTGGTGCTCCCCCAGGTGTGGGGGATGACAGCGATCCAGAAGCGCTCCCCGGCAGGGCTGCTGCCCGCCACCGTCAGGCTGATGCCGTCGACGGCCACGCTGGCTTTGTCGCAGACATAGCGGCCATAGGCGGGATCCTCCCAGGCAAGCTCCAGCCGCCAGGAGCCAGCGGCCTGCATCACCGCCAGCACTTCACCCACGCCATCGACATGGCCGCTGACCAGGTGCCCCCCCAAGCGATCCGAAAGCCGCAGCGCCGGCTCCAGATTCACGGCCGCACCGGCCTCGGCCTTGGCGGCCAGGGTGCTGCGCCGCAGCGTCTCCTCACTGACATCGGCTCGGAAGCCATCCACCATCAGGGCACTGACAGTGAGGCAGACCCCGTCCACCGCCACGCTGTCACCAAGGGCCAGGGGATCCAGGCCGCTCAGGCCCTCGATGGTCACGCCATGGGCGTGGCGCCGCAGGCGGCCCACCGCCTGAACCAGACCGGTAAACATTGGAGGTTGCGGCGCTGCTAGTCATAATCGGATAAAGGGCCAGCGCTTCAGGACAATGGTGGAGATGCGCGTCGCCGGAATCGCCCTGGATGCGGCCAGCCGCAGCCCGATCGTGCTGCTGCGGGACCCCTCCGGCCGCCGGCAGGTGCCGATCTGGATCGACCAGGCCCAGGCTCAGAACATTCTCGCGGGCCTGGGGGGAACGACTCCGCCCCGTCCCCTCAGCCACGACCTGATGGCCGCCCTGATGGCCGTGGGCGGGGTCAGCCTGGAGCGGGTGATCATCCATTCGATCGAGGACGCCACCTTCCGTGCCGTGCTCAAGCTCACCGACTCCGACGGCGAGGCCAGCGAACTCGACTGCCGGCCCAGCGACGCGATCGCGCTGGCCCTGCGCACCGGCAGCGGAATCTGGATGCTGGAAGAGGTGGTGGCCGACGCCTCGATCCCAGTGGATTCCGAGGCCGATGCCGAGGAAAAGGCCGATTTCCGCCGCTTTCTCGACCAGGTGAGCCCCGCTGAGCTGATCCGCAACCTCAGCCGGGCCCAGCGCCAGGACAACCCCGACAGTCGCGACGACGAGGCTGGCGACGACGAGCCGGGCCCAGGTGCTCCGGACAACGGTCCCGCCAACGGACCGATGGATGAACCTCCAGCCCCCTCCTCCAGCAACTCCTGAGGCCGGCGTGCCACCAGAGCGGCGTCCGTTCGGCTCCGGTCCTGGGGTTTCCCTGTTCACACTCGGCACGATGCGAGCCGCCGGCAGCCCCGAGCAGATGCTGGAGGTGCTGGAGGCCGCCCTTGACGCCTGCATCAACCACGTCGAGACCGCCCCGTCCTACGGACCGGCCGAGGCCTACCTGGGCCAGGCCCTGGCCAGGATCGCCACCAGCCGCCCCGGGGATCGCGACGATCTTGTGCTCACCAGCAAGATCCTCCCCGGCGCCTCTCTCGAGAGCGGCCAGGCCCAGCTGCTCGGCAGCCTGCAGCGGCTGGGGGTCCGCCGCCTCGACAACCTCGCTGTGCATGGGCTCAACAGGCCCGAGCATCTGGCGTGGGCCCTGGAAGGGGCTGGGGCGCGGCTGCTGGAGTGGGCCCTGGCGCAGGGGCTGGTGGGTCAGCTGGGGTTCAGCAGCCATGGCTCCACCCCCCTGATTGAGCGGGCCCTGGCCAGCGGGCGGTTCAGCTTCTGCAGCCTGCACCTGCACCTCTTCGATCAGGAGCGGCTGCCCCTGGCCCGGCAGGCCCTGGCCAGGGGCCTTGGGGTTCTGGCCATTTCGCCGGCCGACAAGGGCGGACGCCTCTACGACCCTCCCCCCGAGCTGATAGCCGACTGCGCGCCCCTGGAGCCTCTGCGGCTGGCATACCGATTCCTGCTGGCCGAGGGGATCAGCAGCCTGACCCTCGGTGCCGAGCAAAGGCAGGATCTTGAGCTGGCCAGGCAATTGAAGGCCGCCTCAGGCCCCCTGGACACCCAGGAGCTCCTTGCCCTCCACCATCTGGAGGCCAGCGGCCACGACCGCCTCGGTGCCGAGCGCTGCGGCCAATGCCGGGCCTGCCTGCCCTGCCCGAGCGGTGTCCCGATCCCCGAGCTGCTGCGCCTGCGCAATCTGACCCTGGGCCATGGCATGGAGACCTTCGCCAGCGAGCGCTACAACCTGATCGGCCGGGCCGGCCACTGGTGGGAAGCGCTCGATGCGAGTGCCTGTCGCAGCTGCGGCGACTGCCTGCCCCGCTGCCCCCATGGGCTGGAGATTCCCGCCCTTCTGGCAGACACCCACCGGCGCCTGGCAGCAGCCCCTAGGCGCCGGCTCTGGGGCTAGGAGCCGCTGCGGTCCCAGAGCGATTGCAACTCGCGGCGCTGCTCCTCCGCCAGCGGCGGCAGGGAGGTGCAGCGCGCCAGCAGGGCCGGCGCCGGATAGAGCAGGGCAGCCACCGCCGGCGGCCAGCTGGAGAGCGCAGCGGCCAGCAGGTCCCGACGCAGCGGCGGCACCCAGCCTGCCGCCAGCAGACGGTTGAGCAGGGGTCCTTCCCGGGCCTGCAGCAACCAGCGCAGCGGCGGAACCTCCCGGGTCTGGGCCGGGCGCAGCAGCAGGTTCCACCACAGGGCCGACCCGCTGGCGGGCAGCAGGGCGCTCAGGCGGGTGTCGCTGCGCAGCAGCGGCAGCACCCTCTGGCTTGGCAGCACGGCGGCCTCCACTTCGCCTGAGAGCAGCAGGTTGAGGCCATCGCGATCATCGAAGGCAGCGGCCTGGCGGCGCAGCCGGCTGAGCTGATCACCCAGGCGAGGGTCTCTGAGACTGGCCGGAGCATCCGGAGGCAACCCCAGCTGACGCAGGGCCAGATCGATCACCAGCCGCGGCGAGGAGGGCAGCAGCAGCTGACCTCGCAGGCTCGGGTCCAGCAGCAGCGCCCAACCCTCAGCCGCCCGGGCCACCAGGTCGCGGCGGTTGCGCAGCACCAGCAGCCAGGTCCCGAAGGACCAGGGGTAGGCCAGGGCGGGTGCCGGTTCAGGGCGGAACAGGCGGGTGAGCGGCTGGGCCTCGGGCGCCAGCCCCTCCCAGAGCTCAGCTGAGGCAGGGGAGCCCGCCGATACGAATGGTTGCCAGGCATCTGCATCCATCGTCTCCAGCCAGCCGTCCCCCAGCTGCACCAGGGCGGCAGCGCGGGCGGAGAGCACCGCTTCTGGGCCTTCCACGGCCTGGGCCCGCCAGGGATCCGGCAGTCGTTTTGCCCAGACGGCGGGCAACTCCCCACGCCCATACACCAGCTGCGCGCCGGAGCCCCGACCGCAGCCCCCCACCAGGCCCAGGCCTGCAAGGGCAGAGAGCTGCAGCAGCCTGCGGCGGCTCATGGAGCAGCTGAGAGGACGGGGATCGGCCTGCATGGCTGGACCCTAGGAGGCGATCAGATGCAGTCCTGCAGCTCCTCCATCGCCAGATCGCAGGCGGCAGCCAGGGCGCCTGGGGAGCGGCCGCTCAGCTCCCAGAGCAGGGCGAGCCCGCCGGCACCTACCCCCTCCTTGACGTACCCCCGCTCGTAATCGCGCAGGGCAACGCTGCGGCAGGCGCCAAAGCGCAGGGAACTGGCAAAGGCCATCGGCCTGACTCCCCAGCGCTCCCCGAGGCGCTCCAGCAACAGGCTGAGATTGCTGCCGGGCTCCTGGGCCACCCAGGCGGTGGTGGCGATGGCCCCGTGGTTCGCCAGACAGGATCGCTGGCTGGCCGGTGCCAGGGCCAGGGCCAGGGCCAGCACGGCGGCCATCTGGCTGCCCCCGGCCAGCAGCACCGGTACTCGCCGGCTGGCGATCCCCAGCAACAGTCCCGTCGCCAGGGCCTGCATCGGATCGCCCACGGCGGCCAGCACCGCCAGGGGATCGAGCGCCAGCAGCGCTCCGGGAACCGGGTGAGCCTCAGACAGCCCCAACCCCAGTCCCGCCGCCGCCAGCCCGCGAGCAGTGAGCTCACTCTTGAGCGCATGGGCCGGCTGGCGCAGGCTGCCGCTCACCAGACCCGCAGCTTCCACCCCCAGCCCAGTGAGCACCGCCTGAGCCGTGCTGGTGCCCCCCGGCACGCATTCGGCAATCAACACCGGGGGCGGCTCGCCCGTCGCGGTGTCGTGGTGGGCCGCACACCAGCGGGCTCCCCAGCGCTGGCCCAGACGCAGCAGCCGCTCCACCCGTTGCCTCGGCATCGCAGCTCCGCTGCTGAGGCAACGGGCCGGCGTGCCGCCCAGGCGCAGGTGGGAGACCGCCGGTGCCACGGCGCAGCCCAGGTCGGCCACCAGCGGCACCAGAGACAGCTCCCGGCAGACCACATGGGAAATCAGGGCCGGGCTGACCCCGGCGGGCAGAGGTGGCAGGGCGTGGGGCCGCTGCCCCGACGGGCCAAGCAAAAGCAGCTCCGCGTCGGCGGCGGCGGTGTGGAGACGCACCTCAGGGGTGGCTCCGGCAGCGGAGATGCCTGGCACCGCCGCTGTATCGGTACCGGCCAGCAGTAACAGGATCTGGCTGGCGGGCCAGTCGCGAGCCAGGCGCTCACACCAGCGGCGGGCCTGGTCCGGGTCACCGCAGAGGCTGATCAAGGGGAATCAGAGTGGATCGAGCGCCACCAGGGAACGCAACTGGGGCGGCGGCTCACTGATCGGGGCCTGCAACCGGGGGAAGATCCAGTAAGCCACTGCATGGAGCGCCAGCACGTAGATCAGGTTCTGCACCAGCACCAGAGCCAGGGCCATCAGCTGCACCTGCAGCAGATCGGGGCCGACCCCCAGGTTGAGCAGCGAGCTGAGGCGCTCGAGCACACCGGCGGCAGCGGCAGTGATCAATACCCAGAGGTTCTCCCCCAGCAGGAGCGAGAGAACTGCCACCCGCACCAGAAAGCCACCACTGCCGATCAGCAGGCCCACACCCCAGGTGAGCCACCAGCTGCGCCGGGCACCCCAGCCCCAGCCAAGCCACAGGGCCAGCAGTCCGTAGGGGAAAAGCACCAGGGGCCCACGGATCGGGCCCATCAGCGCCACCAGCAGCAGAGACGCCACCACAGCCCCCTCCCAACCGGGCCTCCAACCCTGACGCACCTGCAGAAGGGCCAGTGGCAGGGGCAGGGCCAGTCGAAACAGGGCTCCACCCACGGGCAGGTAGTAGAGGCCCGCCCAGAGCAGGGCGGTGGCAGAGGCCAGATAGGCAGTTTCCACCAGCTGGCGGGCCTGGCGGGGGCTGAGGCTGGTGGTGGGGGGAGACGAGGGAGGCATTGCAGCAGGCTCAGCGGGGGGCCGGGGCAGGGCTGGAGGCCGGGGCGACCGCGTTGGAGCCCCCAGGAGCGGTGGCACGGCCGCCATCTGATGGCATCCGCTCGATCGTCTCCACCTCGAAACTCACCCCCGCGGCCCGCAGGGCCTCGGTGACTACCTCGGCGGGGGCGGAGGGATCAGCCACGGGCAGCTTGATGGTGATTCGGTAAGCAGCAGAACTGGCGGGGGAGCGAGGGGCAGAACCAGCCGCCTGGGAGCTGGCGACGGGCTTGGCAGGCTTGGTGGCAGCCGCCTCACCAGGCTTGGCAGATCCGCTCGCCCCGGCCGTGCCTGCCGGCGAGGTGGGCGAAGGGGACGGGAGCGGCGCGGCGGCTTTCCCGGCAGCGGAGCTGGTCCCTGCCGCTCCAGTGGCATTGCCGGCGCCGGCCTCTGATCTGGTGTCTGTGGAACTCCCCGGAGCAGCTGCAGGGGTTGCCGGTGCTCCAAAACTGCCGGCAAGACGATCACCGAGAGGAGTGCCGCTGCAGGCGGACAGGGCAGCGAGCAGAACGGCCGCCAACCACGCCAGGCTGAGGCCATGGATCAGGGGGCGGGCCATCAGCCCGAGCCAGCCTGGATGATGCGCACCGAGCTGGCCCTGGGGCGGCCCGTCTTGGTGGTGGAGGGGATCTTGGGCTTGCTGGCAGCAGCTGCCTTGGGCTGGGCTTTGGGTTTGGCCTTTGACGAGCCGGCCTTGGAGGCGGCAGCCTTGGTGGCGGCAGCTTTCGTCGCACCGGCTTTACCGGTCTTGCTCTTGCCGCTGGCTGCCTTGGCCGCCAGCAACTCGACGGCCTGTTCCAGGGTGACGGCCTCGGCGCCGGTGCCCTCGGGCAGGGAGGCATTGACCTTGCCCTGCTTCACGTAGAGGCCGTAGGGGCCATCGAAGACCTGGATGGCTTCGCTTGCGCCTTCGGGGGTGCCGAGATCGCGCAGGGCGGTGCGTCCACCCCGACCGCGCTTGGGCATGGCCAGCAGCTCCAGGGCCCGCGACAGGTCCACTGCCAGCACGTCGTCCTCAGCCTTAAGCGAACGGTAATCCTTTTCGCCTTTGCCCTTGTCGTGCACCACATAGGGGCCAAAGCGCCCCAGACCCGCCTGAACCTTGCCACCGTCCGGGTGCTCCCCGAGCTGGCGCGGCAGCCGCAGCAGGCCAAGGGCATCTTCAAGGCTGAGCTCCTCCGGTTTGACGCCCTTGGGCAGGGAGGCCCGTTTCGGTTTGGGGACCTCATCGCTCACCTGCCCCCGCTGCAGGTAGGGCCCGTACTGGCCGAAGATCAGGTAGATGGCTTCGCCGGTTTCTGGATCGACACCGATGGATTCCGGTCCTTCGCTCTTCTGGCGCAGGATCAGCTCGGCCTGCTCGCTATCGAGTTCTCCCGGGGTGATCTCCTGGGGAAGGGTGGCCTTGATCAGCTCCTCGTTGCCGTCGTCATCCACCCGCTTGGCCTCGAGGTAGGCGCCGAAACGGCCGATCCGCACCACACAGGGGAGGCCCTCCAGCTCGATCGTGCGCGAGACGGTGGGGTCGATGTCGTCCTCCCGCTGCTGCACCTGGGTTTCCAGGCCCTTCTCCCCCTTGTAGAACTCGGTGAGATAAGGGAGCCACTCCAGCTTGCCGGTGGATATCTCATCCAGGCTCGACTCCATCCGGGCGGTGAAGCTGGTGTCAACCAGGTCGGGGAAATGGCCCTCCAGCAGGGCGGTCACGGCGAAGGCCGTGAAGCTGGGGGTGAGGGCGTTGCCAGAGAGCGTGGCGTAGCCACGGTCGACAATCGTGCCGATGATGCTGGCGTAGGTGGACGGGCGACCGATGCCCTCCTTCTCCAGCATCTTCACCAGCGCGGCCTCGCTGTAGCGCGCCGGCGGCTGGGTCTGATGGCCGAGGGCCTCCACCCCGGAGCAGGCGGGCCGGTCATCGACGGCGAGGGAAGGCAGGAGCACTTCCTGGCCTTCAAGAGCGGCGTCGGGATCGTCGCTGCCCTCCACGTAGGCCCGGAAGAAGCCGGGAAAATCAATGCGCTTGCCGCTGGCTCGGAAGCTGGCCTCCGCCACCTTCAGCTCCACGCTCAGCATGGTCAGCCGTGCCTCTGCCATCTGAGACGCCACGGTGCGCTTCCAGATCAGCTCGTAGAGGGCCAGATCCTTGCCATCAAGACCACTGTCTCTGGGGGTACGGAAGGAATCGCCAGATGGGCGGATCGCCTCGTGGGCCTCCTGGGCATTGCGGGATTTGGTGCTGAATTGCCGCGGCGCCGGACTGAGGTACTCGGGCCCGTACTTCTCACTGACACAGGCACGGGCGGCGTTGATCGCCTGATCGGAGAGATGCACCGAGTCGGTGCGCATGTAAGTGATGAAGCCGCGCTCGTAGAGCCCCTGGGCGGTGCGCATGGTGTCGCGGGCGGAGAGGCGCAGCTTGCGGTTGGCCTCCTGCTGCAGGGTGCTGGTCGTGAACGGCGGCACCGGCTTGCGCGTGGTGGGCTTGGCCTCCACCTCAGCGACACGCCAGGGTTGACTGAGCACCGTTTCCCGCAGATTTCGGGCTTCCGATTCCTCCAGCAGACGCACCTTGCTGCCGACCTTGAGCGCGCCGGTGGTTTCGTCGAAATCAGAGCCGCCGGCGATCCTTTCAGCACCGACATGGGTGAGCCTGGCCTCGAACTCACTGCCGCCGTGCTCCAACCTGGCCTTGAGATCCCAGTAGGAACCACTGCGGAAGGCCCGGCGGGCTCGCTCACGCTGCACCAGCAGCCGCACCGCCACCGACTGCACCCGACCGGCGGAGAGGCCCCAGGCCACTTTCTTCCAGAGCAGGGGGGAGAGGGTGTAACCCACCAGCCGATCCAGGATCCTCCGGGTTTCCTGGGCATGGACCAGCTCCATGTCCAGATCACGGGTCTCCTCAAGGGCGCGGCCGATCGCCTCCTTGGTGATCTCGTGAAACACCATCCGCTTGACGGGAACCTTGGGATTGAGCAGCTCCTGCAGGTGCCAGCTGATGCTCTCCCCCTCCCGATCCTCGTCCGTGGCCAGCAGCAGCTGATCGGCACCCTTGAGGGCCTCCTTCAGCTCCTTGACAACCTTTTTCTTGTCCTTTGGAACCACGTAGAGCGGTTCGAACTGGTGGGCCGTGTTGACGCCGAGGTTGGCCCACTTCTCCCCTTTGTGGGCAGCGGGAATCTCACTGGCGTTGTTGGGCAGGTCACGCACGTGTCCCATGGACGCCTCGACCCGGAACTCCTTCGGCAGGTAGCCGCGGATGGTGCGGGCCTTGGTGGGGCTCTCGACGATGACCAGCGTGTGCGCCACAGGCAGGCATGAACCGGTTCCCTCTTTATCGCATCGGGGGGCCGCACTGCCAAACAAGCTGCCAAACAAGCCCTGCCATCGCGGCTACAGTCCGCAGCATCACGACCTGCCGAAGACCAGTGATGACGGTGTTTTGCGCCTTGACCGCTGGGGGAGCTCCAGCCATCACGGCTCTGCAGCTCAACGCCGGTGCCATTGCTCCTGAAAGCGCCGTACTGGTTGCCCTGCTGGTCTGTCTTCTGGTCGATCTGGCCGGTGAGGAAGCCGCCAGCCGCTGGGTGCCGCCCATCTGCTACGCGGGGCTGGGCACCGCCCTGGTGCTGCTGGCCCTGCAGTGGAACGCACCCCTGGAGCCCTCCTTCATGGGATCGTTCCTGGCCGACAATCTCGCGATCGCCTTCCGCGGCGTCGTAGCCGCCTCCACCCTGCTCTCCCTGCTGATCAGCTGGCGCTATGTGGAGCGCAGCGGCACGCCGGTTGGGGAGTACGCAGCGATCCTGCTGGCGGCCACACTGGGGGCAATGTTCCTTTGCGGCGCAACCGATCTGGTGAGCATCTTTATCTCGCTGGAAACCCTGTCGGTCTCGAGCTATCTGCTCTCCGGGTACATGAAGCGGGATGCCCGCTCCGGGGAAGCCGCCCTCAAGTACCTCCTGGTGGGTTCAGCAGCCGCGGCGGTGTTCCTCTATGGCGCCTCCCTGCTCTACGGCCTCACAGGTGGCGAAACAAGCCTGGAGGCGGTGGGTCTGGCCCTGCAGACCAGCGCCACCCCCGTGACGGCCCTGGCCCTGGTATTCGTTCTGGCCACGGTGGCCTTCAAGATCGCGGCGGTGCCCTTCCACCAGTGGACACCGGATGTCTACGAGGGCTCGCCGACCCCTGTGGTGGCCTTCCTCTCGGTGGGCTCGAAAACAGCAGGCTTCGCCCTTGCCCTGCGACTGCTGGTGGGCTGCTTCGAGAGCTTCGATGCCCAGTGGAAGGTGCTCTTCACGGTGCTGGCCATCCTGAGCATGACCCTGGGCAACGTGGTGGCCCTGGCCCAGACCTCTATGAAGCGGATGCTGGCCTATAGCTCCATCGGACAGGCCGGATTCGTGATGATCGGTCTGGTCTGCGGCACCGAGGACGGCTACGCCGCCATGGTGCTTTACATGGCGGCCTACCTGTTCATGAATCTGGGTGCTTTCGCCTGCATCATTCTCTTCTCCCTGCGCACCGGCAGCGACCGCATCTCCGATTACGCCGGTCTGTACCAGAAGGATCCCCTGATCACCCTGGGCCTGAGCCTCTGCCTGCTATCCCTGGGCGGAATACCTCCGATGCTGGGATTCTTCGGCAAGATCTATCTCTTCTTCGCCGGCTGGGCCGATCAGCAATATCTCCTGGTGGTAGTCGGACTGATCACTTCAGTGGTGTCCATTTACTACTACATCTCCGTGATCAAGATGATGGTGGTGAAGGAACCCCAAGAGGCCTCCGATGTGGTGAAGGCATACCCGGAGATCAGCTGGAACCTCGCTGGAATGCAACCCTTGCGGACCGCGCTGGTGGGCTGTGTGCTGGTGACGGCCATCGGTGGAGTCCTCTCCAATCCGTTGTTCACCTGGGCCAATGCCGCCGTGGCCGGCACGCCGATGCTCCAGCGTGCGATCGCGGCCAGTGAATCCGCCGCCGCGGCCCTGGGATGAGCGGACTGAGCGCCCCAGCCTCTTCAACTCGCCCCGGTGCCAGTCAGGTGGCTGATCAGGAACCGGTCGCTCGCCTCGAGCACATCACCAAGATCTACGGGTCCGGTGATACGGAGGTGAGGGCCCTCGATGACCTCTGCCTCACGGTCCAACCAGGTGACTATCTCGCGGTGATGGGCACCTCCGGGTCGGGCAAAAGTACAGCCATGAACATCATTGGCTGCCTGGATCGCCCCACCTCCGGCAGCTACCTGCTGCGGGGAACTCCAGTGGAGCAACTCGATGACGACGCCCTTGCGGATTTGCGCAACCGCAGTCTTGGCTTCGTGTTCCAGCAGTTCCACTTGCTGCCCCAGATGAGTGCGCTCGACAATGTGATCCTGCCGATGGTGTATGCCGGCATCCCCGCCAAGGAGCGCCGTGAGCGTGCCGTGGCTGCACTGGAGAGGGTGGGGCTGGCCCAGCGCCTGCGCAACAAGCCCAACGAACTCTCAGGAGGCCAGCAACAGCGGGTGGCGGTGGCCAGGGCGATCATCAACCAGCCGGCCCTGCTGCTGGCCGATGAGCCCACCGGTGCTCTCGATTCCCACACCACCCAGGAGGTGCTGGAGATCTTCGACGACCTCCATCGTCAGGGAATGACGGTGGTGCTGGTGACCCACGAAGACGACGTGGCCGCACGGGCCCAGCGGGTGGTTCATTTCCGCGACGGCCGCATCGCCGACTGAGCCACTCATCCAGGATCAACCAGCACCAGGATCAGCCTGCCGCCTGGGTTGGGGGCACAGGCCGCTCCAGGCTCTGCAACAGCTGGCCCATCAGCAGAGCGATGGCATCGGGGCCACCGACCGCCGAACCGCCGGGATCGAGCATGCCGGGGTCCACAGCCACCCAGCCGCCGTTCTCAGGCAGCCGCAGTTCGAAATGGAGGTGAGGACCCGTACTCAGGCCAGTGCTGCCCACCCGTCCGATCACGGCGCCCTGCTTCACCTGTTCGCCTTCCTTGACGTAGAGCTCAGAGAGGTGCCCATAGAGGGTGCGGCGCAGGGGATTCCTGTGCTCGATCTCCACCGCCAGCCCGTAACCGCCGGCCACACCGCTGCTCACCACCCGCCCGGCGAGAGCTGACACCACGGGGGTGCCTTCCGGAGCTGCCAGATCCTTGCCGGCGTGCATCAGCCAGCTGCCCAGCACCGGGTGCAATCGCCAGCCGAAGCCGCTGGTGGTGACCGCGGAGCCGATCAGGGGAAAGAGCAGGCCCCGGTTGCCATTGCCCGCCAGGGGAGCTGGGCGGGGGGTCACACCGAAGACGTCACTGAGGCGAAAACTGCCGCCGGCCCCGGAGAGCAGAGCCGATACGGGCACGGTGATCGGAGGGAGGGGCAGGCCGTCGCTACCGAAGCGGCCCATGCCGGCCATGAGCGTTCCACTGGTCTTACCGCCGTTGTCGAGGCGCTCCTCCTCCAGGGGATTGCGCCCACGCCAGCGCACGGACACGCCGGTGCGGCACTCCTGCTCTGAGAGAGCGCCATTGCTGCATGCCTGTTGGTGGGCAGGCAACTCCCCGGGCCGCAGGGCACCGGAGGATTGAACCCGGCTGCGCTCAGCAGGGGTCACGACCCCCTGGCGCACCAGTTCGTCAAGCGACTGATCAAAGCGGCGGGGCTGGCCCTGGGGAACCTGATCAAAACCCGGCTTCAGCGGCGCCGGGAGATCGTTGGCCAGGCGAGGTGAAAGGGCGCGGGGAGCTGGCGCCGGTGGGGGCACAGCCGGAGCAGCCAGGGTCTTGGGTGCGGCCGGTGCAGCAGGCTCAACAGGGGCCGTCAGCTCTGCCGGAGGCTGCAACTGAGCCAGGCTGAGGGGAGCTGACACCAGCACCAGGGAGCCCAGCAGCAGGCGGTTGTACCAGGAGTAGCGACGCAAACCGGAATCAGAGTTGATTGGCAGGAGCATAAGAAACCCTGCCTGTGTTCAGCCACACAACTGACCCCCTCGGCAAGTGGGCCCCTCAGAAGCTGCGCCTGAGCACAATCCGCTTTCCAGCGCGGCTAAGCAGCAGGCCGCCATCCACGCTCAGGCCCTCCACCTGCCAGCGTTCCTGGCGGTAGGTCATCCCCTCGACGGGCACCAGCAGGCGGCGCTCAGCCAGGCGGCGCACAAGTTCGGGGCTGGTGCTGCGGAACACCGCCCACTCCAGAGCGGCCAGCACGCGAGCCGTCAGGACGGGCACATCGCTGGCCGTGGTCTGACGGCCGAGAGCCTCGCGCAGGCTGATGGCACCGGCCGGCGCCCGGTTGCGGCCATTGAGACCGACCCCCACCCTGGCCAGGCGAATCGCTGGCCCCCGCAGGCTCAGGCGCGGCAGCAGGCCAGCCAGCTTGCGCCCGTTCACCAGCAGATCGTTCGGCCACTTGAGCTGAACGGTCAGACCGAGTGCCTCCAGCTGGAGGGCCAGGCCCACCGCCACGGCCAGCCCCAGCGCCGAGCTGCCACCAGGCTCCGCCGGCCAGGGCAGGGCCGCGCTCAGCCACACCCCACCCGGTGGAGAGATCCAGGGCCGCCCCTGTTGGCCATGACCGAAACGCTGGTGGCCGGCCAGCACCGCCAGCGGTGGCTGGCCTCCGGAGGCCAGTTCCCGCTCCAGCCGCTGCTCGGTGCTGCCGCAGCAGGGCCACCACATAAGCCGCCAGGGCAGCCGCGGCGCCGGCAAGTCCGGACCCAGCGTGGCGCCTGCTTGACGTCGCGCCGCCTGAACCTTGCCGATCACGGCTTTCTCAATAGCTGGGGCTCAGTGCACCATCGAGGCGGCGCAGCCACTCGCCAATCCGCTCGGCGCCCGCCTCCAGCTCCTCCACCGGGTGCACCAGCGCCAGTCGCATCCAGCCCTCGCCGCTGGGGCCAAAGCCGTTGCCGGGGGTCAGCGCCACGCCGGTGGCCTCCAGCAGGGCCGCGCAGAACGACTCCGAATCGAGACCCCGGGCCCGGGCCACCTCCGGCAGGCCCAGCCAGAGGTAGAGCGCCATCGAGGGCCGCTGCAACGGCCAGCCCTGGGCCTCCAGGGCCGCCGCCATGCGGTCGCGGCGCAGCCGGTACACGTCCCGCAGCTGCGCCGGCCACTGGGGCGCCTGCTCCAGGGCAGCGATCGCCCCGGCCTGGAGGGCCAGCGACTGGTTGAAGTCCACCACGCCCTTGAGCTGGCGCAGGGCTGTGATCAGGGGCTCGGCGCCGATGGCGAAGGCCAGGCGGAAGCCTCCCAGGCACCAGCTCTTGGAAAAGGAAAAGAACTCGATGCCGCAGCTGCGCCAGTGGGGATTGAGCAGCAGCGCCGGCGCCTGGCCTTCAAGGGCCAGGTCCACATAGGGGTTGTCATGAGCGAGCACGAAGCCATGGCGCCGGGCCCGCGCGACGGCCTGATCCAGCCACTGCTGCTCTCCCACCGTGGCGGTTGGGTTGTGGGGAAAGCCGAGGACCATCAGCTTCAGTTGGTCCCAGACGGCCGGGGAGATCGCCTCGAACTGGGGCTGCCAGCCCTGGTCGACGCGCAGTGGCAGCAACTCGGTGCGGGCTGAGGCGAGCTGCAGCCCACCGTGGTGAGAGGGGTAGTAAGGATCAAGCAGCAGGGCGGGCTCGCCGGGGTTCAGCACTGCCAGGGGCAGGTGGGCCGTGCCCTCCTGGGAGCCCACCAGCAGCAGGACCTCACCCTCAGGGTCAACGGCCACGCCGAAACGTCGCTGGGCCCAGGCCGCCACAGCCTCCCGGAACGGCAGGGTGGCGCCGTGGAGGCAGTAAGAGGCACTGCTGGGCAGTTTCATGGCCGCGGCCATGGCCTCCAGTGCCACTTGCGGAGGGGGCAGGTCGGTGGAGCCGAGGGAGAGATCCAGCAGAGGTGGCCTCCCGGGGGGCAGCTCCGGGTTCAGCAGACCCTCGCTGTAGGCGATCTTGCGCCGGTCGTTGCGCGCGAAGACACCCTGACCCAGGCGGGTGACCCGTTCAGAGATGGGCATCCAGGAAGGCCTTGAGCTGGGGTTTGGCCATGGCGCCCTCGTGGCGAGCCAGTTCCTTGCCGTCGCGGAACAGGATGAGGGTGGGAAGACCCTGGATCTTGTGGCTGTCGCGGACGCCGGGATTCGGATCAGCTTCGAGTTTGCCCACCTGCAGCCGCCCGCCGTACTCAGCCGCAGCCCAGTCCATCAGGGGGGACATCAGCCTGCAAGGGCCACACCAGCTGGCCCACACATCAACCAGAACCGTGCCGGGGGCGGCAAGCACGTCAGCCTCGAAGTTGGCATCGGTGAAAACAGCAACGGCCACAGACCCGGTTCAACTGGAGGGATTGTATGGAGCCGGCCGGGGTCGCCAGGGAGATCAGATCCTCCTGGCTGAACTCAGAGCTTGTCGATCGAGCGTTTCAGTTCCTCAAGCTCGGCGTCCACCTCAGCCACCTTCACCGGTTCGAGCTGGGGAACCGGGCCGTTCTCGACCGGCAGGGCGATCGGATGGGCTCCGCCCTCGAGGCGGGTCTTCAGAGCGGCGAGCTCGTCGTCAACGTCGGTGCCTTCAAGGGCCGCAAACTGACTTTCGAGATCGGCGCCGGCCAGCTCGGCAGCCGCCTGGCTGCGGGCCTCCTGCTGCAGCACCTTCTCCTCCATCTGCTCGAAGGCGGCCATGGCGTTGTTGGTGCCCAGACCGCTCACGGCGCTCTGAAGCTGCTCCTGAGCCTGGGCTGCCTGGGAGCGGGCCTTGAGCATGTCCTTCTTGGTCTTCGCCTCGGCGATCTTTCCCTCAAGGGCAGTCAGGCTCTTCTTGAGCGTTTCCACCTGACCGGCCTGGCTGCTGAGCTGGGCGTTGAGAGCCGTGGCAGTGTCCTGGTAAGTCTTGCGGCGGCTTAGGGCCTCACGGGCCAGATCCTCCCTGTTCTCCTTGAGAGCCAGCTCGGCCTTGTTCAGCCAGGCTTTGCTCTGGGAGTCAGCCTGCTCCGCCTGGTTCTGAAGCCGTTTCTGACTGGCGATCGCGGTTGCCACGGCCTGGCGCAGTTTCACCAGGTCGGACTGCATGTCCGCCACGGACTGATCCAGGATCTTGGCGGGATCCTCGGCCTTGCTGACCAGATCGTTGAGGTTGGCCCGCAGCAGGCGGCTGAGCCGGTCGAAGAAGCCCATGGGTCGTGGTGGGGGCAACTCGGAGGGTAGCCGCTGTGGCTCACCGGAACACGGACGGTTGCCCGCACCCTCACTCCCTAATCTCAGGCCATGGCCAAGGCTCCGCAGGATCAGGTGCGCCGGATCGGCAACGTGAGCGTGCTGATGCCGGCACCTCCGGCGCCGATCGTTGCAGTGGGCTCCTGCCTGGAGAAGATCCAGCAGGAGTGGCGGCGGGCCGGCAGCCTGGCCGCCCTTTGGCAGGCCTGGCCTCGGATCGCCGGCGACCAGCTCGCCCCCCACTGCCGCCCTCTCAGCCTCCGCGGCGGAGTGCTGACCGTTGGCGCCCAGCATCCCCAATGGCTGCAGGCCCTCCGCTACAACCGCCATCAGTTGCTGGGCGCCTTGCGGGGGTCCGGTTTTCCCGTCCGCGACCTGCGCTTTCGTCAACACCAGTCCCATGCCGCCGGGCTGCCGGGCAGTGAGGACATCGCCCAAGTCTGGGCTGCCCATCCCAGTCGGGTGGACGTGCACGGGCTCGGACTCTGCCCGGCCTGTTGCAGCCCCGCCCCAGCAGGTGAACTGGCCCGCTGGGGCCACTGCGGCCTCTGCCACCGCAACCTGGAGGAGGCCGGAAGTCAGTAACGCTCGGGCACCGGCCGCTGCCAGGTGGGCTCCACTCCACCGGCCCGCAGCTCAGCGGCCCGTCGCTGGAGCCGGCCCCGATCGAGGCGCCAGAGCCGGTACAGCCCAGAGCGGCCCAGCTCGACTGGAGCCAGGCCCTGCCAGTGGGGCTTCCTGGCCGTGCCCTGATCGATCACCACCAACACAGTGGATTGAACCTCAGCGGAACTGGGGCTAAGACCCAGCCGGTGTTCCCGCTCGAGGCGATCAGCCAGGTTCACCAGCGCGGTGCGGGATGTTCCCTCGTAGAGGACCACCTGACGGGTGTAGTAGTGCAGCGACGGCTTGAGGATTCCCACCATCGCCAGGGGCTCGGAGCCCAGGCGCTGCAGCCGAACCTGCTGGGCCACCGTCCGTACCGGCAGCCCCCTCACCCGGTCCCCGAGGTTCCACATCGGCAGGACCGCCAGCAGGTGAAACAGCAACAGGGCCAGCTGGGCTGGCACCAGCCCCCAGGGACGGGGCTTCGGCCTCCAGCAGAGCCAGAGCCCGGCCAGAGTCGCCAGGGCAAAACAGACCGCCGCCCGCAGCACCAGGCCACTGGCCAGCAACTCCGCCGGCAGGGTGGGCATCTCCGGATCGTTGATCAGGGGAATCCAGAGGGGCGAGAGCGCCAGGACCAGGGTGAGCGCTGCCATCAGTGCCACGGAAGCCCCCAGGGCCCAGCGGCTGGCCCGGCCCCCTTCGGCGGCGGTGAGGGCGATCAGCAGGCCGGCGGCCGGCGTGGCGGGCAGCCAGTAACTGGGAAGTTTCGTGGCGGCCAGGGTGAAGAAGATCAGCACGGCCAGCAGCCAGCAGGCGGCGTAGCTGGCCAGGGAGCCGGCGGGATCGGGCAGGACGGCACCGGGGGGCACCGGCCCACGCCAGCGGCGCCAACAGCGGCCCAGGGCCCTGAACAGGCCGAGCAGGAGCAGGGGAGTGAAAGGAAGGCCGGCCAGCAGCAGTACCGGCGCGAAATACCACCAGGGCTGGAGATGCTGGTTCACCACAGAGGTGAACCTCTGCACGTTGTGATAGCCGAAGAAGCTGGCCCAGAACGGCTCGCCTTCCAGGGCCAGAGCCGCCAGATACCAGGGGAGGGCCACCAGAGCGGTGATTGCCAGACCCGGCAGGGGCCGCAGGCGTCGCCAGAGCTCCCCGAGGCGGCGCTGGCTGAGCCCGAACCCCAGCAGGGTCAGGGCCGCAAGGGCCAGGGCCACCGGCCCCTTGGCGAGCACCGCCAGGCCGAGCACGATCCAGGCGGGCCAGACCGCTCGGCGGGGCTCAGCCCAGCTCTGCCAGAACAGCAGCAGCGACACTGCAAGACAGCCGGTGAGCAGGGCATCGCTGACGGCGATCCGCCCCCAGAGCAGGATCAAGGGCGAGAGGGCAAAGGCCAGAGCAGCCCCGAGGGCGGTGCAGGCGGCGCGCAGCCCACCGCCCGACTGTGGCCAGCGCAGCAGGGTGTACCCCAGGCTGAGCATCACAGCGATCACCGACAGGGCCGAGGGCAGTCGAGCGGCCCAGGTGCCCAGGGGGTTCCACTGCTCCTGGCCGGGGATCGCATAGCCCACTCCCATCAGCCAGTAGATCAGCGGCGGCTTGTCGTAGCGCGGCAGTCCATTGACGTGGGGAATCAGCCACTGGCCGGTTTCGGCCATGGCCCGGGCGGAAGCGGCGAACAGGGGAGGTGTCTCATCAACCAGCCCTGTGGCGCCGAGCTGCCAGAGAAACAGGGCGATGCCCAACACCAGGATCAGGCCGAGCACCGCCCAGCGACCAGTGGCACGTTGACCCCCATCCGGGGAACGGGAAGGGGACGGGGACACGGGTGGAGCCTGAGTCGCTGCGAACTTAAGCCGGGCGCAGACCCTCCCGGATCCAGGTCTCGATCCGCTCGGCGAAGGCCTCCCTGGAGGCGTGGCGCTCCACCCAGCGGCGGCAGGCGGAGCGCTCCAGTCCCGCCGCGCCCCGAGCCGCCAGCGTCAGGGCGGCCACATCGTCGGGGGGCACCAGCACCCCGGTGACACCCGGCACGATCAGTTCGCCGGGGCCGCCACGGGCGTAGGCCACAACAGGCACGCCACAGGCCATCGCCTCGACCACCACATTGCCGTAGGCCTCGTTCCACTTCGGAGTGTTCAGCAGCAGCCGGCAGCGGCCCAGCTCCGCCTGCAGGGCGCTGGTGGGCAGGAAACCACGCCATTCGATGGTTCCTGAGGGCACCGAAGCCTCCACAGCGGCGGCGTAGGTCGGGTCCTCACGCACCCCCCAGACCAGCAGCCGCTCACCCAGGCTGGCCGCCACCGCCGCAGCGTCCTCCAACCCTTTCTCAGGCGCTATCCGGCCAGCCCAGCCGAGCAGGGGCTCGGGATCCGGCCGCTCGCGGAAGCTGTAGGCCGACAGGTCGAAGCCATTGCCCACCACCAGCGGCGGGGCGGGCAGGCGGAAGTCGCTGGCCTGGGCCCTGCTGTGAAAGGCCAGCCGGCGCTGGTCACTCAGGGCCACCGCCTCGATCACTTCATCCATCACCGTCGCCACCGAGCCCATGCTCACCAGATGGAACAGCGGCGTGGGCAGCAGGGGGGTGAGCCAGAAGGGCAGCCAGTCGTAGGCAAGATTCAACACCGCATCGAACTCCCCCTGGCGAGCATGCACCTGCTGCCAGAAGGCCGGCAGCAGACCGGCAGCGGGAATCTGAACGGGGGCGTCACGGAGCTGGTGCTGCCAGCTGGGCTGATCGACGCCGGCCGCCGTCCAGAGCCGGGCGGCCTGGCAGCTGCTGGAGAGCCGCGACCCCTCGGCGGCCAGCACCGTGAGCTGGTGACCACGGCCCAGCAGGCCGGCCACCAGGCTCTCGAGCGTGAGCTCCACGCCGCCGCCAGCTCCTGAGCCGAGCGTTCCCACCGGCGTGCTCACCACGAGCAGGCTCAAGGGGGCCGTCATGGCGACAGGCCAGGCGGTTCCGGTTCGGGCAGCGCCGGGCGCCAGAGCCGCTGGCGTTGGTTGATCAGCAGCACCGAGCCAAGCGCCAGGACCGAGCCGAACCACTGCAGCGGCCGCAGCCGTTCCTCCAGCAGCAGCAGGCCGCAGAGCAGGGCGAACACGGGCGTGAGAAAGGTCAGCGCAGTGAAGCCGGTGAGATCGCCGCGGCTGGCGAACCAGAAGAACAATCCGTAAGCCAGGGCGCTGCCCAGCAGGCTGGCATAGGCCATCAGCCCCCACTCCAGGGGGCTCCAGGCAGGCCAGAAGGGCGCCGCGGCGGGATTCAGCCGAGTGACGCCCAACGATCCGATCAGCAGGGGCACCCCACCGATCAGCATGTGCCAGCCGGTGACGGCCACCGGATCGCTGCCGCGACTGGCGTAGCGGCAGAGCACGGTGCCCACCGCCATGGCCACCGCCGCCCCCAGCATCCAGGTCTCGCCATGGCTCCAGGGATGCAATCCCAGGGCCTCCGGTCCATCCAGCCACCAGTGCCGCAGCAGCGGCGCCGGCAGGCCCAGGCAGGCGATGCCGGCCAGGCCCAGCAGCAGACCCGACCAGCCCACCGGATTGATGGCCTCACCAAAGAGGCTGCGGGCCAGCAGGGCCACCAGCAGGGGCTGGGAATCGATCAGCACCGAGCCCAGGCCCGCTCCGGTGCTCTCCAGACCCCGGGCCAGCAGCCCTTGAAACAGGGTGCCGTCCACCAGGGCGAACGCCAGCAACCAGAGGCGATCAGAGGCCGCCACCGCCAGGGAACGCCCCTGCAGCCGCGCCACCACCAGCACCGCCAGGGCTGCCGGCAGCAGGCGCATCCAGGCGATCGTGAGCGGGCCGGCTGACTCGAGCAGGGGTTTCATCGCCGCCATCGCCGTGCCCCAGAGGGCGAAGGGCAGCAGCATCAACAGCCATCGCAGCTGGGGCGTCATCGAAACGGTCGTCGGTGACCTTTTTAAGATCCAGCGACATCGATCTGCATCGCATGCCCTGGCCCTGGCGCCGCAAGTCCCGCAAGAGCATGGCGAGGATCGTGATTGAGGGGGCGATCGCCGGCCCGACCCGGGAGCGGGTGGTCAAAGCCCTCCGGCAAGTGGAGGACAGGGAATTCCCGGCGCTGCTGCTGCGCATCGACAGCCCCGGCGGCACCGTGGGCGACAGCCAGGAGATCCATGCGGCCATCGGTCGCCTGCGCAGCAAGGGCTGCCACGTGGTGGCCAGCTTCGGGAATATCTCCGCCTCCGGAGGCGTGTATGTGGGGGTGGCCGCCGAAAAGATCGTGGCCAACCCGGGCACGATCACGGGTTCGATCGGCGTGATCCTGCGCGGCAACAACATTTCGAAGCTGCTGGAGCGGATCGGCATCAGCTTCGAGACCGTCAAGAGCGGCCTGTACAAGGACATCCTCTCGCCTGACCGGGCCCTGACCGCCGACGAACGGGAGCTGCTGCAGGGTCTGATCGACTCCAGCTACGGCCAGTTCGTCGAGGCAGTGGCCCAGGGCCGCGGACTGAGCGACAGCGAGGTGCGCGGCTTCGCCGACGGACGGGTGTTCAGCGGTGCCCAGGCCATGGCGCTCGGGTTGATCGACGAACTCGGCGATGAGGAACACGCCAGGCGGCTGGCCGCTCGACTGGCTGGTCTGGATGAGGAGAAGACCCAGCCGGTGATGTTCGGCAAACCCCAGAAGCGGCTGGCAGGCCTGATCCCCGGCCGCAACCTGCTGGGAGGTCTGCAGCAGGCCCTCAGCCTGGAGCTGGCCTGGTGCGGTCAACCGCTGTGGCTCTGGCGGCCATGAGCGAGGCCCGGGAGTTGCGGGCGCTGAGGGGCGCCACGACCGCCACATCCAACACCACGGCCGCCATCGATGAGGCGGTGAGCGAACTGCTCGCCAGCCTGATCGACGGCAACGGCCTCAGTGGAGCGTGGGTTTTGTCGGTGACCTTTTCAGTGACCGCCGATCTGGACGCCGGGTTCCCGGCGGCCATCGCCCGGCGGCAGCCCGGCTGGGACGGAGTGGCGCTGCTCGACTGTCAGCAGATGGCCGTGGCGGGCGACCTGCCCCGCTGCATCCGCCTGCTGGCACACGCCTGGATGGAGCCGGGCCGGCAGCCCCTGCACCCTTACCTGAGGGAGGCGGCCCGGCTGCGGCCGGACAGATCCGGTCACAACTGACAGCTGCGCCGCTGCCCCCACGAGGGGCTGGGCCCGATGGCGCCGGCCGACAATCCAGATAACACCCGGGCCCGCTTGCGCTGGCCACCCCTGATCCGCTCTCCATGACCCTTCCGAACCTGCAACAAAGGCTGCGCCGGCTGACGGCCTCCCTGCCCAGGCGCACAGGCCTGCTGATGGCTGCCGCGGGCGTAGGCCTGGGGGCCGTGATGGCCGGCGCTGGCGCCGGAATCGCTCCGGTGGCAAGCCTGGCCCAGGGCACCCCCGGGCTGCTGGAGTTCCGCTGGGACAACAACAAGGACTACCGGCGGCTCTATTTCTTCATGACCGACACCTCGCGGCTGAAGCGATCGGATTACTACCTGATCCTGAGGCCAAAGGATCGCAAGACGGCCATGCTCAAGCTCACCATTTCGGTTCCCGATAACTTCGACGCAAAAATCGATCCCAAAGACATCAAGCTCTGCATGATGAAGGAAGGTGGGATGCTCTCCCGCACCCGCTGCAAGGAAACGATTCCTGCCGTTATTGAAGTGAATGCCAACGGCAAGTCAATCGAGATCTTCCCGGAACGGCCCGTGCCCGTTGATGGCACCATCGGAGTGTTCATGTCGATCTTCAATCCGTTCAACATCGGCATGTACCAGTTCAATGCTCTGGCCCAGGCACCTGGCGATGTGCCCTTCGGCGGCTACCTGGGCAGCTGGCTGATCCAGATCGATCCTGGGATCGATTGACCCCTGGCTGGTAAGTTGA
The DNA here is from genome assembly GCF_024345995.1 of Synechococcus sp. Cruz-7E5. Classification (GTDB taxonomy): domain Bacteria; phylum Cyanobacteriota; class Cyanobacteriia; order PCC-6307; family Cyanobiaceae; genus Regnicoccus_A. Next base: position 87,807 of record NZ_JAGQCE010000002.1, on the reverse strand, counting down.
CCGATCGAGAACAGGCCAGACGCCGAGACGCACCATGACCAAGCGAACCCTGGAAGGAACGAGTCGCAAGCGCAAGCGGGTGTCGGGATTCCGCGTACGGATGCGTTCCCACACCGGCCGCCGCGTTATCCGCACCCGCCGTCGCCGCGGCCGTGCTCGCCTTGCCGTCTGAGGCCTGAAGGGAGCTTCCGCGCCCCATGGCCCTGCCCAGGGATCTGCGCCTGCGGGGCGACAAAGCCTTTGATCACCTCTACCGCAAGGGCCGCCGTTTTCACGGCACCTACCTGGTGCTTCGCTCCGTGGTCGGCGAGCCCTCGCTCCTGCGTGCCCCGCTGGGCCAGGTGCCGCTCCAGGGTTGCCGCTGCGCCGTCGTGGTGAGCACCAAAGTGAGTAAGCGCTCAGTACGGCGCAACCGGCTCAGGCGCCTGCTGCATGGCTGGCTGAACGAGCAATGCGGTCACTGGCCCGCCGACCCCAATGGCCTCTGGCTGCTGCTCAGCCTCAAGCCCGGCTGCGTTGAGGCCAGCCCCGAGGCCTTGCTGGGAGAATGTTCAGAGCTGTTCCGCAAGGCAGGCCTGAGTCGATGACCATCGAGGTGACCGAGACCACGTTCTACGAAGGGGGACCTGCTCGCGGAGATCTGCTGTTCAACCTGCTCTTCGGCCTCACCCTGATCGGCATCCCCTTCGCGGTCGGTGCGATCGTGCGGGCCCTCTGGCTGCGCTTCCGCATCACCAGCAGGCGGATTTCGGTCAGCGGTGGCTGGCTGGGCCGTGACCGGACCCAGGTGGTCTACAGCCAGGTGCGGGAGGTGCGCTCGGTGCCCCGGGGCTTCGGCGCCTGGGGCGACATGGTGCTGGTACTCAGCGACGGGGCCAAGCTCGAGATGCGCTCCATGCCCCGTTTCCGTGAAACCGAGGCTTACATCCTCGAGCAGATGGCCCTCCGTGGCGGTGCCAAGACCCCAGCCGACAACAAGGGATTCGCCGACTCCCAGGCGGCCAGTGCCTGACCCCCAGGACCAGTCAGCCAGTTCAAGCTCTCCGGACGGGATTTGCCCTCATCGGCGGCACTCCGATCGGCTGCTCGGGCACACTGTTCCAAACCCTCACCCTTCCGCCGCCTCCCCGCTGTGATCGGCTACATCTCCGACAACCTGCTGCTGCCCATCCTCGACTTTTTCTATGGGCTGGTGCCGAGTTACGGGCTGGCGATCATCGCCCTCACCGTGGTGATCCGGCTGGCCCTCTTCCCCCTGAGCGCAGGCTCGATCCGCAGTGCCCGGCGCATGCGCATCGCTCAGCCCGTGATGCAGAAGCGTCAGGCGGAGATCAAGAGCCGGTACGCCAGCAACCCCCAGAAACAACAGGAGGAACTGGGCAAGCTGATGAAGGAGTTCGGCAGCCCCCTGGCCGGCTGTCTGCCCCTGCTGGTGCAGATGCCGATCCTGTTCGCCCTGTTCGCCACCCTGCGCGGCTCACCCTTCGCCGATGTGCCCTACACCCTCAATCTGAAGGTTTTACCAGCAGATCAGATCGCTGCGGTGGAGATCAAACCGTTCAACAGTGCCAGTCACTCGATCTTCATCACCGAAACCAGCCATGTGCCCGTCGTTGCCAGCCTCGAGGCCGGCACCAAGCTGGGCATCGGCGACTCAGCCCAGGTCAACCTGCACACCAAGGACGGGCAACCCTTCAGCAGCGTGCTGGAGGGCGTGGAGAACGGTTCGAAGTACACCCCGGCCTGGCGGGTGAGCAAAGGCGAGGGCGTGGTGCGGGTCAGCGAGTCAGGCTTGATCGAGGCGATCGCCCCTGGTGATGCCACGGTGGAAGCAACGGTGCCCGGCCTGGCGGCCCGCAGTGGATTCCTGTTCATCAAGGCCCTTGGTCAGGTGGGCTTCTATACCGACGGCGCGATCAACTGGGACATCGCCATCCTGGTCGGGGCCTTCGGAGCCAGCCTGTTCATCTCCCAGATCCTCTCGGGGGCTGGGATGCCGCCGAATCCTCAGCAATCAACGGCCAACAAGATCACTCCGGTGATGATCACCGGCATGTTCCTGTTCTTCCCTCTGCCCGCGGGGGTTTTGCTCTATATGGTGGTCGCCAACATCTTCCAGGCCCTCCAGACCTTCCTGCTCAGCCGCGAGGCCCTGCCTGAGAACCTTCAGGACATCCTCGATCAACAGCTCGCCCAGCAGACGGTGGCGGTTGCCGCCAGCTCCGGTGGGTCTGAGAGACTGCCCTTTGAGCCCAAGGGCAAGAAGTGATGTCGCGGCGTCCCTCGCCGTTGCCTGAACCATCCCTGCTGCGGCCGGTGCCCCTGCAGGAGCTCCGCCTGCTGCAGGAACCACGTTTGTGGACTGTCGACCAGCAGCTGGAGGATCTCGATAGCCTCACGCCGGTGAGGGGTTGGTTGAGCGTCCGCCACGGCGAGCCCGTGCTGGAGGTGGAGGGGGAAGCCGAAACCATCGTCACCCTCTGCTGCGACCGCTGCCTGAGCACCTACAACCACACCCTGCACTTCCAGGGGGAGGAGCGACTCTGGCTCGGAGAGGCCGATCAACTCGGCGATGACCTCGACGCAAGCGAGCTGATCGAGGCTCTCGATCCCAGCGGCAGCTTCGATCCGGCCCGGTGGCTGTTTGAGCAACTCAGCCTTCAGCTGCCCCTGCGGAACGACTGCGGCCCGGGCTGCCCCGGACCGGACCTGCCAGAGCAACCTGAGACCAGACAGGAAGCATCCTCCACGGCCGGCGGGGGAGACCCCATCGATCCCCGCTGGTCGGCCCTGCGCCAGTGGCGATGAGCGAGGAGTGGGCCGACCAGCTTGATCTGCTGATACGTGCCCGTGCGCCGATCCTCTGGATCCGCAGCCCCGAGGAGGAGCGCATCGCCGCCCTGCTCCAGCGCGCCGCCCAGCGCCTTGGCCAGCGCACCTTGCTGCGCTGGGATTTCGTCGAGGGGCTCCAGGGGCTGCCTAACCGCGAGGGTGAGGCCACCCGCAATCCAATGGGAGCACTGGAGGCGATCGATAGCCTGCCCCCGGATCAGGCGGCGATCCTGCTGCTGCTCGATTTCCACCGCTATTGCGACGACCCCGGCATCGGCCGCCGGCTGCGCAACCTGGCCACCAGCCTGCGCCAGAAACCGCGCACCCTGGTGATCACCGCCCCGGAATGGCAGGTGCCCCGGGAATTGGAAGAGTGCCTCACGATCCTCGACCTGCCCCTGCCCGATGCCGCTGAGATCAGCTCTCTGCTGGAAAGCATCGCTCGGGCCTGCGGCCACCCCCTGAGCCCCGGTGTGCTCGAGCAGCTCACCCACTGCTGCAGCGGCCTGAGCGAACAGCGCATCCGTCAGGTGGCGGCGCGGGCCCTGGCTCGACGCGGCCAGCTGGGGGAGCCCGATCTGGCAGAGGTGCTGGAGGAGAAGCGCCAGGCAATCGCCCGCAGCGAGCTGCTGGAGTATTGCCCCACCGAGGCCAGCCCCGCCGACATCGGCGGGCTGGAGGCGCTCAAGCACTGGCTGGAGCAGCGGCGACTGGCCTTCAGCGATGAGGCCGCCGCCTATGGCCTGCCACTGCCACGGGGAGTGTTGCTGGTGGGTCCCCAGGGAACCGGCAAGTCACTGACCGCCAAGGCGATCGCCCATAGCTGGGCCATGCCGCTGCTGCGCCTGGATGTGGGGCGGCTGTTCGCCGGCCTGGTGGGCGCCAGCGAAGCCCGTACCCGCGACATGATTCGCCGCGCCGAAGCCATGGCACCCTGCGTGCTCTGGATCGACGAAATCGACAAGGGATTCGGCGGTGACAGCCGCAGCGATGGCGGCACCAGCCAGCGGGTGCTGGCCAGCCTGCTCACCTGGATGGCGGAGAAGCGCTCTGCGGTGTTCGTGGTGGCCACCGCCAACGGGGTGGAGAGCCTGCCGCCGGAGCTGATGCGCAAGGGTCGCTTCGATGAGATCTTCCTGCTGGATCTGCCCGATGCCGCCGAACGGCGCACGATTCTCGACCTGCAGCTGCGGCGTCGCCGCCCCGACCACCGCATTCCCCTCGAGGTGCTGGTGGACCGCACTGCGGGATTCTCCGGCGCCGAACTGGAGCAGACGGTGGTGGAGGCGATGCACCTGGCCTTTGCCGTGCACCGGGAATTCGGCGAGGCCGATCTGATCGCCGCCGCCAGTGACCTGGTTCCCCTCTCGCGCACGGCCCGCGAGCAGCTCGATGCGCTCAAGCAGTGGGCCAGCAGCGGCCGGGCCCGGCCTGCATCCCGCCTGCTGCGCTGAGGCACTCGCGGGCGATCAGGCCCTCCTCATCGGCGGGGACCCGCACCAGCTCAATGGGCCCGAGCCAGCCCAGGGACGACTCAAGATCCGCCAGCAGGGCTTGATCGTGCTCACCGATGCCGCCGCTGAGGGCGATCACATCCACACCACCCAGGTTTGCCGCCATCGCCCCGATGCCCTCCAGCAGGCTGTGGCGAAACACAGCAAGGGCGAGGCGGGCGCCGTCGTGGCCGTCGCTGGCGGCCTGGCGGAGCTGGCGCATGTCGGAGCTGAGACCACCGGAGAGCCCAAGCAGGCCACTCGCCCCCTGCAGCCCCTGCTCCAGTTGCTCTGGAGTAAGCCCTTGCCTCAGCAAATGCAGAAGCAGACCGGGATCGATCGAGCCGCTGCGGGTGGCCATCACCAGACCCTCCAGGGGCGTGTAACCCATGGTGGTGGCCACACTGCGCCCATCCCGGATGGCGCAGAGCGAGCAGCCGGCACCCAGGTGGCAACTGATCAGCCGCAATGGCCGAGTAGGGGACTGGCGCTTGTCAGACCAGCGACGGCTGACGGTTTCACTCACGTGCTGATGGTTGAGGCCGTGAAAACCGAAACGGCGCAGACCCAGCTCCCGCCAGGCCGCCGGCAGGGCATAGGTGCGGGCCTCCGGCGGCAGGGTGCTGTGGAAGGCCGTGTCAAAGCAGGCCCACTGGGGCAACAGGGGATTCCAGCGGCTCAGCCAGCGCATCACGGCCAGGGCAGGTCCGTTATGCAGCGGTGCCAAAGCGATCATGGCCTCCAGAGCATCCAGCACCGGGGAGCTCAAGAGGGTGGGGGCTGTGAAGCGCTCACCGCCATGGACCACCCGGTGGGCCGCCAACAGCGGTTCCCCATTCCAGGAATCCAGGGCCGCCGGCAGCCAGCCGTCGAGCACCTCCTCCATGGCGCCGGAGGCCGGCTGCCAGCTGCGTTGCTCGCGCCACTGGCAGCTGCCATCCGCCGCGAACAGCCCCGCCTTGAGACTGGAGCTGCCCGCGTTCAGCACCAGCACCGATTCCAGGGAGTTCATCCCTAGTGCGGGCTGGGCAAGGACCAACGCCAGCCGGTCACATCAGGAGAATCCATGCCGTGGGTGTGGGCATAGCGGCGGTGGCCGAGGATCGCTTCCTTCATCCGCTCCTTGACATGGGCGGCGCGAGAGCCGAGGCCAGGCACCCGGTCGATCACATCGATCACCAGATTGAAGCGGTCAATCTGGTTGTTCATCGCCAGCTCCAGCGGCGTGTTGATGTTGCCCTTCTCCTTGTAGCCGCGAACATGGATGTTGGAGTGGTTGGTGCGGCGGTAAGTGAGCCGGTGAATCAGCCACGGGTAGCCGTGGAAGTTGAAGATCACCGGTTTGTTTTTGGTGAACAGGCTGTCGAAATCCCGATCCGAGAGGCCATGGGGGTGCTCGCTCGGCTCGGTCAGGGCGAACAGCTTCACCACATTGAGCACACGGATTTTGAGCTGGGGAATCTCCCTCCGCAGGATCTCCACCGCCGCCAGCACCTCCTTGGTGGGGATGTCGCCGGCGCAGGCCATCACCACATCGGGTTCATCGGGTTCATCTCCTTGGTCGTCGTTGCTGGCCCAGCCCCAGAGACCGATGCCCTTGGCCACGTGACTGCGGGCCTCCTCGAGGGTGAGGTACTGGAGATGCTTCTGCTTGTCGGAAACGATGATGTTGCAGACGTTCGTTTCCACCAGCGCTTCCTCCGCCACCGCCAGGAGGCAATTGGCGTCGGCTGGCAGATAGACCCGCACCACCTCACCGCTCTTGTTACCGGCCAGGTCGATGAAGCCAGGGTCCTGGTGGGTGAAGCCGTTGTGATCCTGGCGCCAGACGGTGGAGGAGATCAGGCAATTCCAGGGGCCGATGGGTGCCCGCCAGGGGGCGTGGTGGATGCAGGATTCCAACCACTTGGCGTGCTGGTTGAACATCGAGGCGATCACATGAGCAAAGGCCTCATAGGTGTGGAAGAAGCCGTAGCGCCCGGTGAGCAGGTAGCCCTCCATCATTCCGACCAGGGTGTGCTCGGAGAGCATCTCCACCACCCGGCCGTCCCGGGCCAGTTCACTGCCATTGAGGTCTTCGGGCAGGAACTCCTCCATCCAGACCTTCTTGCTGACCTCATAAATGGCCTGCAGCCGGTTGGAGGCGGTTTCATCAGGGCCGAACACCCGCAGGGAGTCGGGGTTGCGCACGATGGTGTCGCGCAGCAGGGCCCCCAGGGGTGCGGTGTTCTCGTGCTCACTCTGGCCTGGCCGCTCGACGTGCACGGCATGGTCCTCGATCGGTGCCAGCCGCAGGCTGCGGCGCAACCGGCCGCCATTGGCGTGAGGGCTTGAGCCCATCCGCCGCGCGCCCGTCGGGGAGAGGGCCTGCAGCTCGGGCCTGAGGGTGCCCTCGGCGTCGAAGAGCTCCTCGGGACGGTAGCTGCGCAGCCAGTCCTGGAGCAGGGTCAGTTGCTGGGGATCCTTGTTCGGTGCCGGCAGGGGCACCTGGTGGGCACGCCAGAAGTTCTCCAGCTTCTTGCCGTTGAGCTCCTTGGGACCTGTCCAACCCTTGGGGGAGCGCAGCACGATCATCGGCCAGGCAGGCCGTACGGCCTCGCCGCTCTGGCGGCACTCCTGACGCACCCGCTGGATGGTGGCGATGGCCTGGTCCATGGCGGCGGCCATGGCGCGGTGCATCTCCGCCGGCTCGCTCCCTTCCACAAGGATCGGATCCCAGCCATAGCCACGCATCAGGTTCACCAGCTCCTCCCTGGGGATGCGAGCCAAGAGGGTGGGGTTGGCGATCTTGTAGCCGTTGAGGTGCAGCACCGGCAGCACGGCGCCGTCGCTGATCGGGTTGAGGAACTTGTTGATGTGCCAGGAGGTGGCCAGCGGGCCGGTCTCGGCTTCGCCATCCCCCACGCATGCCAGAGCGATCAGATCGGGGTTGTCGAAAACGGCGCCGCAGGCATGGGAGAGCACGTAGCCGAGTTCACCGCCCTCATGGATCGAACCCGGAGTTTCGGGGGTGCAGTGGGAGCCGATGTGGCCCGGGAACGAGAACTGCTTGAAGAACCGCTTCATCCCTCCAGCATCCTGCGACTTGTCGGGATAGACTTCGCTGTAGCTGCCATCGAGGTAGGTGGGGCCAAGCACGCCGGGGGCTCCATGCCCAGGCCCCGACAGGTAGATCATCTCCAGATCGTGGTGGCGGATCACCCGGTTGGCATGGGCCCAGATGAACGCCTGGCCAGGGCTTGATCCCCAGTGCCCCAGCAGACGGGTCTTGATGTGCTCAGGCCGGAGCGGCTCGGCCAGCAGGGGGTTCTCCCGCAGATAGATCATCCCCACCGCCAGATAGTTGGCGGCACGCCACCAGGCATCAAGGAGCTGGAGCTCCTGCTCGTGATCCATACCCATGCCTGATGCCCATCACCTGTTCAGTGCAGGCTCACACGAGCCTTCGGCTTTGCCAACGTGAGGTGTATTGACCCTGACAGCAGCGAGTCAGCTCAGCGACGACAGGCCAAAGCCTGGCCCAGGGTTGATCTCATTCCCAGTCGAAGGTGAGCAGGCGCCGACCCGGGACAAGGGCACGGGCCTCTTCAAGCACTGCCTGGATCACCTCCAGACTGGCATTGGGATGAAGGCGCAGGCCTTCAACGATGTGGCGGACATCGTCGCTGGTGAGGCCGACGCTGAGCACCCGTTCGTTCAGTTTCTGGCGAAATTCCTGCAACAGCGCCTGCTCCTCGGAAGTGAGGGGTTGGCGGTCGGGATGGTTGATCTCCATGGGCCCTCGGCGGGTCTCACCATGGCAAGCATGCCCAACACCCCCGAGAACGCCACCATCCGTCAGCGAACCTGGTTGATCCCGCGGCGCCCGGACGATTTCGCCCTGTTACGAAGCCCAACCCCCGGTAACGAAACCCCTGATCCCCGCTGGTGCCTTCGAAAGGGCTCCCTACGTTGCTCATCAGTTGTGCCCTGTCCTGTGGATCGTCCCTCAACCGCCACCCAGATCGTCGTCGCCTGCCTTGGGGCTGGTGTCGTCACCAGCTTCGCCGTGGCCCAGGGACAGAATCCCCTCACCGCCCTCGGCATCACCCTCTTCTCCGCCGTAGCAGCGGTGATGGTGGGCCAGGTGCTCTGACAGGCACAGATTTCGTCAAAGCACCAAGCATTCAATAGCCCTCTCGGAACTCCGGGCGGGCTTCACAGTGGGATGGGGCAAACCATCCTCGCGGCCTGCTGAGGCCATCGCCGTTGGTGTCGAATTGCTTGAGCCGCTCCGTGAGGAATCAGTCAGCCCCAGACCCGTCGATGGAAAACATCGTGGCAATCGCTGCAACCCGTTTCCATCCGCTCCTGACGAATCTGCAATAACGAATCTGCAATCTGGAGTGGCCATTTTAGGCCCATGAGCCGACCACAGAGGCAAGCGTGAGAGTCGCAGCAGTCCACCGACCCAGAAACAGTTCATTCGCGCAGAATCTGTTCAGCCAGGCAGGCGGCCTGCGCCAGGGACTACTCCCCTATGGTGGAGGATCTCCGCAGGTTGATCATGCGGCTCCCGAGAGCTCGATGTCTGAACTTGCTGTTCAGTCTCATGGTCAGCATCTTTCTGCTTGGCTCGATGGATCTCAGCTTCGGTCAACAGATTGAGGGAGGAGCCCCATTCTTAAATGACTCCTGCTCATTAACTTTGCCTCCAGAAAGCACGGAGGAACTACAGGAATCAATGCCGGAGTTGCAGCTCTTTCCACCTCAGAACCCTTCCCAGGCTCTGCCTTCTCTCGGCGAAGTCCTTGGGTCTCCTTAGCTCTGAGAACAAGACCCCTCTGCCTCTGCTTCGTTCAGGGTGCTTGATCCACACTCAGCCGTTCAGGACCCTCACACTCAAGGACGTCATTGTTTTCACTGCGGCGAGACAATGCGGGCGTGGACGATGCCCAGAGCGACTGGCGCAACGACATCAACGAAGAACTTCTGCTTCGGCAGTTGATCAGCCAGATGGGACCCCTGGCCGTGAGCTGACTGATCAGGCGTCCTGTTCCGGCTGCGATGCTTTCAGCCCATCACCTCCGACCTGTGACGAGCGACCACAATCCAGCCCGGCAGGCCTTCGGCCCAGCGCAGCTGCGAGAGCTGATGCCCGCCCTGGCCAACAAGACTTACTTCAACTACGGAGGCCAGGGGCCGCTGCCCACGCCCTCGCTGCAGGCGATCACCGCCAGCTGGGAGCGGATCCAGGAGCTGGGGCCCTTCACCTCTGACATCTGGCCCTGGCTGGAGCAGGCGACAGGGGGGCTGCGGGGTGCGCTGGCCGCGCTCTGCGGGGTGCCGCCCGAGCGCCTGGCCCTCACCGAGAACGTCACCAGTGGCTGTGTGCTGCCCCTGTGGGGCTTGCCCTGGCAGGCGGGCGATGAGCTGCTGATCAGCGATTGTGAGCATCCGGGCGTTGTGGCCGCCTGCCGTGAGCTCGCCCGCCGCGAAAAGCTGACGATCTCCACCCTGCCGGTGAAGGCCCTGCGGGGCGAGCTGACCAGCAGCAATGCCTCCGTGCTGGAGGCCCTGGAGAACAGCCTCACACCAACCACACGCCTGGTGGTGCTCTCCCACCTGCTCTGGAACACCGGTCAGTTGATGCCGATTGCGGCTGTGGCCCAGCGGCTGGGGGAGCACCCGCGTCGGCCCTGGCTGCTGGTGGATGCGGCCCAGTCGGTGGGCAGCTTGCCGCTGGCCGAGCTCGGGGCTGAAGCCTTCGGCGCTGGTGCGGCATCCGTGGCTGACATCTACGCCTTCACTGGCCACAAGTGGTGCTGTGGCCCCGAGGGGCTGGGCGGTGTGGCGCTCTCGGAACGCCTGCTCAACGAGTCGCAGCCCACAATGGGCGGCTGGCGCAGCCTCGCCAACGAAAACATTGCCGGGGGCAGCGACGCCAGCAGTGCCTGGCACCTCGATGCCCGGCGCTTCGAAGTGGCCACCTCCTGCGCTCCGCTGCTGGCGGGCCTGACACGGTCCCTGGAGCTGCTGGAGGCGGTGGCGCCGGCGCCGCAACGGCTGGAGCTGATCCAGGAGCGCAGCAACCGGCTCTGGCAGGAGCTTGGCCAGCTGCCGGGGGTGCACCCCCTTCTGGACGTGCCGCCACCGGCGGGACTGGTGAGCTTTACGGTGAATGGGCCCACGCCGGAGGCGCTGGTGCAGAGCCTGGGGGCACGGCGCATCTGGCTGCGCAGCCTCGACGACCCCCACTGCGTGCGCGCCTGCACCCACATCACCACCACCGACGCCGAGCTGGATCAGCTGGTTACCGCGCTTGCAGAGCTGATCCCACAACCGTGATTGAACAAAAAAAGGGGCCGAAGCCCCTGAATGTTGATTGGATAGCTCCTGATTGGATTGCTCAGGCGTGACCGTGGTAAATGCCAGGCCCAGCGGAGTGCCGGGTCGGCAGGGATTCAGGCCTCGTCGCTGAGCAAGTTGGTGTACACCCATCCGGCGATCAGGGCCCCGACGATCGGCGCCAACCAGAACAGCCAAAGCTGGCCCATGGCGTCGCCGCCCACCCACAGCGCCACACCGGTGCTGCGCGCAGGGTTCACCGAGGTGTTGGTGACGGGGATGCTGATCAGGTGGATCAGGGTGAGCGCCAGGCCGATGGGTACACCGGCGAAGCCGCCTGGGGCGAGCTTGTCGGTGGCACCGAGGATCACCAGCAGGAAGAAGAAGGTGAGCACCACCTCGATCACCAGAGCAGCCCAGAAGCCATAGCCACCGGGGGAGTTGGCACCGAAGCCGTTGGTGGCCAGGGCATTGGCCCCCTCGATCACGAAGCCGGGGCGGCCGCTGGCCACCAGCTTGATCACCCCTCCGGCGATCACGCCGCCGATCACCTGGGCCACGATGTAGGGGAGGAGTTCTCCACCCTTGAAGCGTCCACCGGCCCAGAGCCCGAAGCTCACCGCCGGATTGATGTGACAGCCGGAGATATGTCCGATGGCATACACCATCGTCAGCAGGGTGAGACCGAAGGCGAGGGAAACCCCGAGAAAGCCCAGACCCAGGGGGTTGGCAGCGGCATTGTCATAGGGGAAGTTGGCGGCCAGAACGGCACTGCCGCAACCACCCAGAACGAGCCAGAAGGTGCCGATCAGTTCGGCGAGGAACTTCCTCGACATGGGCACAGGCGAAGCCATAGGAAGGCGGAACGAAGAGCTGAAACCTGGCCAAGGTACGGGGCAGGACGCCTGGTGGGATCCCTGAGCGGCCACTTCCAGGTGCTGCTCTTCACTTCCCTCCCCTCAGCCCAGCCTGGAGCGCAGGGCCTTTTCCGCCTCTTCCCGGTCGTCGAAGTGGATCTTGGTGGTGCCCAGGATCTGGTAATCCTCATGGCCCTTGCCCGCGATCAGCACCAGATCGGCCGGGCCAGCTGCAGCGATGGCCGCCTCGATCGCCGCGGCCCGATCCACCTCCACCAGCAGCTCGGTACCGGCCGGAATGCCCGCCACCACGTCGTCAAGGATGCGCTGGGGATCCTCGGTGCGGGGGTTGTCGGAGGTCACCACCACCCGGTCGGCCAGCCGCGCGGCGATCGCGGCCATCTGGGGGCGCTTGCCCCGGTCGCGGTCGCCGCCGCAGCCGAACACACAGACCAGCTCGCCCTGGGCGAAAGGCCGGCAGGCCGCCAGGGCATTCTCCAGACCATCGGGAGTGTGGGCGTAGTCGACCAGCACCGCTGGCAGCTCAGCGGCCTCTGGGAGCACCACCCGCTCCATCCGTCCGGGCACGCCCCGGAAACTGGGGATCGCCTCCAGCAGCTGATCCAGAGGCAATCCCTGCTGCTGCAGCACCCCTACCGCCTGAAGCAGGTTCATCAGGTTGAAGCGGCCCACCAGGGGGGAGCGGAATGTCCCGCGCCCCAGGGGCGTGATCAGGCTGCCGCTCACCCCATCGGCCGCGAAGACCAGGTCTTCAAGCCGTAGCTCGGCCAGATCCTCAGGGCGCACTCCAGCACCAGGCGCAGCAAGGGAACTGCGCCAGAGACCCTCCCCAAGCGGCCCCGAGAGCCGCTCGGCCAGCCGCGCGCCCCAGGGGTCATCGATATTGACCACCGCCGTGCCATCCAGGCGCTCCGGCGAGAACAGACGCGCCTTCGCCTCGAAGTAGGCCTGCATCGAGGGGTGGTAGTCGAGGTGGTCCTGGGTGAGGTTGGTGAACACTGCACCGGCGAAATGGCAGCCGGCCACCCGGAGCTGGTCGAGGGCGTGGGAGCTCACCTCCATGGCAGCCAGCTGGGCACCGGCCTCCACAGCACTGGCCAGCTGGCCCTGCAGCACATCGGCGAAGGCTGTGGTGTGCGACGCCGTGACGCTGTGACCCGGCCAGCGGTTGATCAAGGTGCCGAACAGGGCCGTCGCCTGGCCGCAGCCGGCACTGAGGTGCTCGATCAAGTAGGTGGTGGTGGTCTTGCCGTTGGTGCCGGTGACACCGATCAGTACCAGCCGCCGGCTGGGGTCGTGCCAGAACGAAGCCGCCAGCCGGCCGGCCCATTCCGCCACCGGCTCCTGCAGAACCAGCACAGGATCGGTTGGGCCCGGGGGGCACTGGGCCGCCGCCGCCGGCCCGATCAACGCCGCCACTGCTCCCTGCTTCAGCGCTGCTGGCCAGAAGCTGCCCCCATCCACCTGCCCCCCCGGCAGACCGATGAACAGCGTGCCGGCCGCGACGCTGCGGGAATCACAGCTCAAGCCGGTGACAACGGCATCAGGCAGCTGGGCAGGAATCGCCACAGCACAGTCCTGAAGGAGGGAATGGAGCAGCTGGGGCATCAGGAGGTCGTCCCCAGGGACGGGGGCCGGCGCGGTTGGAGTTGGGCTGTTTTAGGCGCGGGGGGGCATGCCAGGCAGCTCCACCAGACACTTCCGCAGCCAGCGCTGCAGGCCATCGCCCGCCAGCCGCGGCCCCACCCTCGGCAGGAGCTCAGGCCGCCCCTGCCGCACCACCGCCAGCAGTGGCACCTCCAGGCCGTAGCGGGCCTGGAGCTGGGGATCGTGATCCACATTCACCACCTCCAGTGGCGGAGGTGGCTCCAGGGCTCTCAGGCGTTCTTCCAAGCCATCGCACAGGCAGCAGCCGTCTCGGCTGTAGAGCAGCAGAGCCGGCCAGGGGGGCACGGGCAGGTTCACTCGGGCACCGGATCGCAACCACAGGGGGTGAAGGGATGGCAGCGCAGCAGACGCCTCAGGGTGAGCCAGCCACCCCGCCAGGGGCCATGGCGCTGGATCGCCTCAAGGCCATAGGCGCTGCAGCTGGGAATGAACCGGCAGCGGGGACCCAGCAGGGGCGAGAGCCAGCGGCGGTAGCCAGTGATCAGGGCGATCAGGGCAAACTGCAGCGCCTGGCTGAGGCCTGCGATGCCAACGGATAAGATCGACAACTGGCGTTGCACGACCGGAAGCCTGGAGGACGCCTCCAGCATGCTCCCCGGCAGGTCCGGCCCACGGGCTGGCCTGCGCTTCGTTCCAGAACCCCGTCCTCTGTTTCTGTCTGCATGTCTCGCTACCGCGGTCCTCGCCTGAGGGTGACGCGGCGCTTGGGAGACCTTCCCGGTCTCACCCGTAAGTCCGCCAAGCGGGCTTATCCCCCCGGTCAGCACGGCCAAGCCCGTCGCAAGCGCTCCGAATACGCCATCCGCCTCGAAGAAAAGCAGAAGCTTCGCTTCAACTACGGCATCTCCGAGCGCCAGCTCGTGCGCTACGTGAAGAAAGCGCGCGCCCAGGAGGGTTCCACCGGAACCAACCTGCTGAAGCTGCTGGAGAACCGCCTCGACAACATCTGCTTCCGCCTCGGCTTCGGCCCCACGGTGCCAGGTGCCCGCCAGCTGGTGAACCACGGCCACATCACCGTGAACGGCCGTGTTGTCGATGTGCCCAGCTACCAGTGCCGTGCCGGCGACGTGATCGTCGTGCGCGAACGCAAGGCCAGTCGCCAGCTGGCTGAAGGCAACCTGGAGTTCCCAGGCCTGGCCAACATCCCCCCCAACCTCGAACTCGACAAGAACAAGTTCACCGCCAAGGTCAACGGGCGGATCGAGCGCGAATGGGTCGCCCTGGAGATCAACGAACTGCTGGTTGTTGAGTTCTACAGCCGCAAGGTCTGAGTTCACCCCGCGTCTGAATCCGGCCCCTGGCTATGTGCCGGGGGCTTTTTCATGGCCCTGTTCCTGGCCCGCTTTATGTTCCGGTGATTGGCACCAACGCTGCCTCGATGTAGGAGTGCGGCCTCAGATCGGTGGCCAGGTAGTAGAGCACCAGCAGCTCCCCCCGGTGATTCTCGACCATCTGGGGATAACCCATGTCGTAGCTGAAGGGGTTGGCGCGGATCACCACCTCGGGTCCCCAGGTGCGGCCAAGATCGCCGCTGAGGCGCAGCAGCAGCTGCTGCTGGCTACGGTTCGCATAGGCGCAGGCCAGGCGTCCGTCGCGCAGCCGCACCAGTGCGCCGGGATTGCCGTTGTGGATTCCCGTCTGTGCGACACGGCCGAGCGACGACCAGCTGCTGCCGGCATCCTCGGAGGAGTAAGCCTCGATCCAGTTGGGCTTGTCCTCGCCGGCGCGTGGATCCTTGCGTCGCAGCACAGTGATCAGCGCGCCGCCACCCAGAGACACCAGTGACGGCATCACGGCGCGGTAGGGATCGCTCCAGGGAACCACCCAGGCGACAAAGCTGAACCGGCGACCACCGTCCTCGGTACTGGCCACGAAGGTCTTGTCGAGACGGCTGGCATGGCGGCCCAGCCGTGGATCCTGGGCGGAGAGCAAGACCTGGGCCGAGCGTTCGCCGGTGATCCGGTAGCAGGTGCGGGAGGTGAGCACCAGCCCCTTGAGCGCGGGCTCGCTCTCGAGGCCCTTGAAAGGGAACGGCCCGCGCCAGGACAGGCCACGATCCGAGGACACGAAAAAGCCGCCCAGCCGCTCCTCGCCTGAGCCGGAGTCTCCCGCCACCATCCGCAGCGCCAGATCCTGATCATCGAAACGGATCGGGGCTTCCAGCTGTTGCGGGCCGCCGGCTCGGCCCACGAACGGGGTCGGCGTTTCCGACGCCCAGCTCAGGCCTCCATCGCGAGACCGGGCCAGCCGGTTGATCTGGGGGCTGCCGATGCGGTGCCCCTCCTTCTCAACCCAGGGCACCTCGTTGTAGCCCACCAGGACTTCGCGGCCACCGTCCCATGACCAGCAGCCGTTGTTGGCCGGCCAGGCCAGAAAACGGCCCTCCTCACCGGCCGCCATGGCAAAACGGATGCCGGCGTCCCCCATGGATGTGCCGGTGGACCGGGGCTGGGCCCCGAGCCGGGGGGAAAACGCCAGCATCGACCCGACCGTCAGGCCACCAAGCCTGCGCAGCAGAACCCTCCTGGACAGAATCCCGCCGCTACCGGCGGAAGTGTCGCGCCGCGCTGACATAGGCCTCAGATCCCGATCAGGGCCTCCAGGGCAGCTGTCACATCGGCCTGGCGCATCAGAGCCTCGCCCACCAGCACAGCATCGGCACCGGCGCCCATCACCCGATCGAGATCATCCCGGCTGCCCAGCCCCGACTCGCTCACCAGCAGGGCGCCCTTCTGGCGCAGACGCTCCCCGTAGCGGGCCATCAACTCCTCGGTGGTGGCCAGGTCGGTGTGGAAGCTGGTGAGATCGCGGTTGTTGATGCCGACCATCTTCACCCCCTCAAGCGCCAGCGCCCGCTCCATCTCAGCGCCGTCGTGCACCTCCAGCAGCACCGCCAGGCCCAGGGCATGGGCCACCTTCAGCAGATAGGAGAGGTCCTGGTCGGTGAGGATGGCGGCGATCAGCAGGGCGGCATCGGCCCCGGCGGCGCGGGCCTGATACAGCTGGTAGGGGGTGAGGATGAAGTCCTTGCAAAGCAGGGGCAGCTCCACCGCCTGGCGCACCTCAACCAGCACCTCGAAGCCCCCCTGGAAGAAGGCCTTGTCGGTGAGCACCGAAAGGCAGCTCGCCCCGCCGGCCTGGTAGGCCCGGGCGATGGCCACGGGATCGAAGTCTTCGCGGATGACCCCCTTGCTCGGGCTTGCCTTCTTGACCTCGGCGATCACGGCCGGCTTGCGGCAACTGGAGCGCAGGGCCGCCACGAAGTCGCGGCAGGAGGGGAGATCGGCCACCTGCTGCTTGAGCTTCTCGAGGGGCACGCGATCGCGCGAGGCGGTCAGCTCACGATCCTTCTCCCAGAGAATCTCCTCGAGGATGTGGCGCGGGGCCGCCTCCTCATGGGGAATGCCGAATTGCAGGTGGGCCACCCGCACGGGCGGATTGGGCGGGCGACGACGGATCTCCAAGGACTGGCGGCAGTGGGCGCATTGCAGCGATCGTAGGAGCGGCGGGCCGTCAGACCGGGTTGATCAGACCAGGGTCGCGGCCGCCTGCTTGTAGGCCACCTCGACCACTTCACTCAGGGTGGGGTGGGTGTGCACCTCATGGGCCAGCTCGCGCACGCTCTGGCGGCGGGCCACGGCATTGGCGATCTCCTGAATCAGGTCGGCGGCATGGAGTCCGTAGATATGGGCTCCGAGCACTTCACCGCTGGAGCGGTTGAACAGCAGTTTCATCAGACCATCGCTTTCGAGCTCCGCCAGCGCCTTGGAATTGGCCTTGAAATAGCTGCGCACCAGCCCGAGCTCAAAGCCATCGGCGGCAGCGAGCTCCTTGGCGTCGGCTTCACTCAGGCCCACGGAGCTGATCTCAGGATGGGTGAAGGTGGCCGCCGGAATCGAGCGGTAATCGATCAGGCGCTGGTGGCCCAGGATGTTGTCCACGGCCACGCCCCCCTGGGCGGCGGCGGTGTGGGCCAGCATCATCTTGCCGGTCACATCGCCGACGGCCCAGAGATGGGGCACTGGGTTGCCATCCACCAGCACGCGCATCGCCTCATCCACCGGGATGAAGCCGCGGTTGGTGGTCACACCGACGCTGGCCAGGTTGAGGTCCTTGCTCACGGGCACGCGGCCGGTGGCCACCAGTACCGCATCCACCTCCAGGATCTCCACCGGCTCGCGGCTCGCCATCTCCACCAGCTCGATCCTCACCGGCGATCCAGGTGTGACCGACTTGGCGAGCACGCCTGAGCGGGCGTCGATATCGCGGCCATCGATCAAGTTACGGGCGGCGATCTTGGCGATGTCGGGATCGAAGGTGGGCATCACCCGATCGAGGGCCTCGATCATCGTGACCTCACAGCCCAGGGCGGTGTAGACGTCGGCGAACTCCAGACCGATGTAGCCGCTGCCGATGATCGCGATCCAGCGCGGCAGCCATTGCAGGCTGATGGCTTCATCGCTGGTGAAGACGGTGCGCCCGTCGGTTTCGATGCCGGGGGGGACGAAGGGGTCGGAACCGGTGGCGATGATCACGTCACGGGCGGAATACACCCGCTCGATGCCGCTGGCTTCTCGCACCGCCACACGCTGGGATCCCTCCAACCGTCCCTTGCCACGCAAAATCGTGGCACCGGCCCGCTCCAGTGTCTTGGTGAGGTTGGTGCGGATCGTGGCCACCAGCTGGTTGGCGTGGTCGGCGATCTTCTGGCGCTCGAAGCGCACCGGAGCCGCATGGATGCCGAAGCCGCGCAGGTGCTCGGCGTCCGCCAGTTCCCGCACCCGGCCGCTGGCGGCCAGCAGGGCCTTGGAGGGCACACAGCCCCGGTTCACGCAGGTGCCGCCCATGTCGCGCGACTCCACGATCGCGGTGCGCAGGCCATGGTCGGCGGCGTGCTTGGCGGCGTCAAAGCCGCCATAACCGGCACCGATCACGATCAGATCGAAGTCAAAGCTGGCTGCGCTGGCGTCGCTCACCTGGGCTGCTGCGGTTGTTGCCCCGCATTCTCCCCCGTCAGCTGACGCCAGCGCTCCAACAACAGCGGTGCGGCGGCCACCGCCACATTCAGGGATTCCACCGCCGCACTGTGGGGAATGGTGACCCGGTGGTTGCTGACCGCCAGCAGGTCTGGAGCGAGGCCCGCTCCCTCATTGCCGAGCAGAAGCACCGTGGGACGGGTCCAATCGAGCTGCCAGTAGGGCAGCCCGCCGGCAACCACCGAGGCCACCACCTGGGCGCCGCCCATGCGGGCGGACTCCAGACGCGGCAGCAACCGCTCGAACCGGCGGCAGGGCATGGCCAGGGCCGCGCCGGCCGAAGCGCGCAGCACCTTCGGCTGAAAGGGATCAGCGCCCTCCGCCAGCCAGATCTCCTCCACCCCGGCCGCCAGGGCAGTGCGCATCAGGGTGCCGAGGTTGCCGGGGTCCTGAAGGCGATCGAGCGCCAGCACGAACTCGACACGGGGGGAGGGCGGCAGCTCCGGCCACGGCAGCGTCAGCAGCACCCCATCGGGATGGGCGGTGGTGGCCATCGCCTCCAGCACCGGCTCAGCGACCGGTTGCAGCACGGAGGCCAGCCGGGGGTGGGCCTCCAGAAGCGAGCGGTGACGCTCGATCCAGCCAGGAGTGGCCAGCACCTGCCGGGGTGGCAGGTCCAGGCGCAGGGCCTCCTCCAACAGATGGGTACCCTCCAGCAGCAGCAGGCCCTGATCCCGGCGGCCGCGGGGCTGATGAAGGGCGCGACAGCGACCCACGAGTGGGTTACGGCGGCTGGTGATCAGCTCAGCTGTCCGGGTCACAGCAGCGGTCCCTTCGCTGGCCTCAGAACGACTGACGGCGGCGCACATGCATGGGGGCCTGGATCAGGATTCCGGCCTCCTCCAGATCGATGCCGCGGATCGAAGCCACCTCACCTTCGATGCCCTCGCTTCTGAGGTTGTCCACCAACCGACTCACCACAATGTCTTCGATGGTGGATTCATCCATGCCATCGGGGGTGAGACTTTCCAGAAATTTGCCGATCTTCTTGGCTACCACCTCAGAAGAATTAGTGATCTTGATAACAATCATGGGTGATGCGACACCACGGCTGGAAACACTGGCCCCGGCAAGGGGAGAGGGAAGCGTGGGCTGAACTGGGGGGAAAGTGCGGATGGGGAGACTTGAACTCCCACGACATTGCTGCCACTAGTACCTGAAACTAGCGCGTCTACCAATTCCGCCACATCCGCTGGCAGTGCCGCCAAGGCGACCAGAAGATCTTAAATCACGGAGGGCCGCCCTTCCTGCTCCAGGCCCTGAGCCGGAGGCGTCTTGTCGTGATCAGCCAGAGTTGCTACCAACCATGACAGTTCCTCGGGCGGACACCTAGACGGTCGCCGTCTTGGTTGTCAAGATTCTGGGACCAAAAGTCGGACCGAGCGCCATGACACTGACCGTCGTACCGACACCCATCTCCATTGTTGCCCCTCAGTTGGAGATCACGGGTGGACGACGGTTGTCCGGTGAAGTTCGGGTCAGCGGAGCCAAGAACTCCGCCCTGGTGCTGATGGCGGCCTGCCTGCTCAGCCGCGACACCCTGCGGCTGACCAACGTCCCCCCCCTGACCGACATCGCCGGCATGGGCGAGATCCTCACCGCGCTGGGTGTGCGCGTCAGACGGGGCCCAGACTGGGTTGAGCTCGACGCCAGCCACCTGAGCCAATCGACTCCCCCCTACGAGCTGGTGAACAGCCTGCGGGCGAGCTTCTTCTGCATCGGCCCCCTGCTGGCCCGGCTGGGCATGGCCAAGGTGCCCCTTCCAGGCGGCTGCAAGATCGGCTCCAGGCCGGTGATCGAGCATGTCAAGGGCCTCAAGACCCTGGGTGCCCAGGTGAGCATCGAGCATGGGGTGGTCTCGGCCGCAGTGCCGGGCCGCAGCCAAAGGCTTACCGGTGGACGCATCCACCTCGAATGCCCCAGCGTCGGCGCCACCGAAACACTGATGATGGCGGCTGCCCTGGCCGATGGCGAAACGGTGATCGAGAACGCCGCCCTCGAACCTGAGGTGGTGGATCTGGCCGGTCTGCTCAACGCCATGGGCGGACGAGTCCGGGGTGCCGGCACCCCCACGATCGTCATCGATGGGGTCGAGCGGATGCACGGCGCTGATTACGCCGTGATCCCCGATCGCATCGAAGCCGGCACCTTCCTGCTGGCCGCCGCCATCACTCGCTCTGCCCTGCGCGTCACCCCGGTGGTTCCCGAACATCTCGGTGCCGTGCTCACCAAGCTGGTTGATGCGGGCTGCGAGCTGATTCCCGACGGCGAAGGCATGACCCTGCGCGCCACGCACATCCAGGCCGTGGACCTGCGCACCCAACCCTTTCCCGGCTTTCCCACCGATCTGCAGGCCCCGTTCATGAGCGTGCTCGCCACCGCCCAGGGCACCAGCATGGTGGTGGAGAACATCTTCGAGAACCGCCTCCAGCACGTGGCTGAGCTGCAGCGCATGGGCGCCGACATCCGCATGCAGGGCAACACCGCCCTGGTGGAAGGGGTGGCCCGCCTCAGCGGCGCTCCCGTGCAGGGCACCGACCTGCGCGCCTCGGCCGCCATGGTGCTGGCCGGCCTGGCCGCCGATGGCATCACCACCGTTCAGGGCCTGGAGTTCCTCGATCGGGGCTACGCCGATTTCGAAGGCAAACTCAACGCGGTCGGCGCCTCGATCCGGCGCCTGGAGCCTTGAGCCTCTTCCTGCCCAAGTAAGCTGACTCCCGCGGGAGCGTGCCGGAATTGGTAGACGGACTCGACTCAAAATCGAGCGCCCTCGGGCATGTGGGTTCAAGTCCCACCGCTCCCATCACCCTGCCTCGGGCCAGCCAGCCGGCACACGAGTCGCAGAGTCCGCTGACTGTGTCCCACACCCCGCTTTCAGCGGTGATGGACACCTACGCCCGCCTGCCCCTGGAGCTTGTCAAAGGCCGGGGGGTGTGGGTGCGCGACCGGCAGGGGCGCCGTTACCTCGACTGTGTGGCCGGGATTGCCACTTGCACGCTCGGCCACAGCGATGGGGTGATGCGCCGGGCCCTCAGCAAACAACTGGGCCGACTTCAGCACGTCTCCAACCTCTACCGAATCCCCGAGCAGGAGGAACTGGCCCGCTGGATCGTGGGGCGCAGCTGCGCAGATCGCGTCTTCTTCTGCAATTCCGGCGCCGAAGCCAACGAAGCCGCCATCAAGCTGGCCCGTAAGCACGGCCATCAGGTCCGCGGAATCGAGCGCCCGCTGATCCTCACGGCCCAGGCCAGTTTTCATGGCCGCACCCTCGCCACCGTGAGCGCCACCGGCCAGCCCAAGTACCACCAGGGCTTCGAGCCGATGGTGGAGGGGTTTCACTTTTTCCCCTACAACGACACCTCCGCCTTTGAAGCGCTGCTGAGCCGCAGCGAAGCCGACGGTCCCCGCGTGGCGGCCGTGATGCTGGAGCCCCTGCAGGGAGAAGGGGGCGTCAACCCCGGTGATCCGGCCTTCTTCCAGCGGGTGCGCCAGCTCTGTGACCAGCACCGCATCCTGCTGATCTTCGATGAGGTGCAGATCGGCATGGGCCGCAGCGGTTGCCTCTGGGGCTACGAAAAGCTGGGCGTCGAGCCTGATGCCTTCACCACGGCCAAGGGACTGGGCGGGGGCTTCCCGATCGGCGCCCTGGCCGTGAAGCAGGCCTTCGATCACTTCCGTCCCGGCGACCACGCCAGCACCTTCGGGGGCAACCCCCTCGCCTGCCGTGCCGCCCTCACCGTGGCCCAGGAGCTGGAGCGGCGACTGCTGGTGCCCCACGTGCAGCGGATGGGCGAGCTGCTGCAGCAGTTGCTGGCTGAGCTGGTGAGCCGCCACCCCCAGCTCCTGGAGGGGGTGCGCGGCTGGGGCCTGCTCCAGGGCCTGGTGTTGCGCCCGGAAGCACCGACCGCCCCCCAGATCGTGCTGTCGGCGATCGAGAAGGGCTTGCTGGTGGTGCCCGCTGGTCCAAGGGTGGTGCGGCTGGTGCCGCCCCTGGTGATCAAGCCCCGCCAGCTTCGCCAGGCCGTGGCGCTGCTGGAGCACTCCCTGCTGGCACTCAGCCAGAACATCTGAGCTCAGGCCGCCTGGACCAGCCATCGATCCGGTGCCAGCTATCGATCCTTTGGGAGCCATCGATTCATTCGCCGACCTGATCGAGCCGTTCAGCCGCCATGGCGTTGATCTGGGCCTGGAGCGCATGCGCAGCGCCCTGGCGGAACTGGGCCATCCCGAGCGCCGCTTCGCGGCGGTGCAGGTGGCGGGCACCAACGGCAAGGGATCAATCTGCACCTTGGTGCACTCGGCCCTGCTGGCCAGTGGCCTGTGCGCCGGGCTTTACACCTCTCCTCACCTGGTTAGCTGGTGCGAGCGGATCCGGTTGGGTGACCAACCGATCGCTGCCCCAGAGCTGCGCAGGCTGCTGAGCGATCTGCAGCCCCTGGCCCGCCGCCACGATCTCACCCCCTTCGAGCTGGTGACCGTGGCGGCCTTCCAGGCCTTCGCCGACGCCGGGCTCGATCTGGTGGTGCTGGAAGTGGGCCTGGGGGGAAGGCTGGATGCCACCACAGTCCATCCCGAGCGCCAGGTGCTGGGATTCGCCGCGATCGGCATGGACCATGCGGAGGTGCTCGGCTCCACCATCGCGGCCATCGCCGCGGAGAAGGCGGGGATCCTTAGCCCAGGCAGCCTGGCAGTGAGCGGCCCCCAGGAGCCAGAGGCCGCTTACGTGCTGCGCCGGCGCGCCGTTGAAAGCGGCAGCACCTTGCTCTGGGTCGACCCGCTCAGCACGAACGAAGGGGATCTGGTGGCAGGCCAACTGCGCTGGCGCAGTGGCCTGCCCGGCCTGGTCCAGCGCCACAACGCAGCTGTGGCTCTCGGCCTGGTGCGGGGCCTGCGCCAGCGGGGCTGGAGGATCCCAGATCAGGCGATCGTTGAGGGGTTTGAGAACGCCCGCTGGCCGGCGCGGCTGCAAGCGGTGCTCTGGCAGGGGCACCCCCTGCTGCTGGATGGGGCTCACAACCTGCCGGCAACCCAGGCCCTGCGGCGGGAACTGGATCAGGCCGAGGCCGCCGGGCACCGACGCTGCTGGGTGCTGGGGGTGCTGGCCAACAAGCCGGCGCCAGCGATGGTCCGGGCCCTGCTGGCCCCATCCGATCGGGCCTGGCTGGTCCCGGTGCCTGAGCATCCCTGCTGGAGCCTGGAGGCGCTGCTGGCAGCGGCACCCGAGCTGAGCGGACGCCTGGAGGCGAGCGCCTCTCTGACTGAGGCCCTTGGCAACGCCACAGCCAATGCCGGCGGACGGACGGTGGTCGTTGCGGGATCGCTTTACCTGATCGGTGCCCTGATCCGTTCAGGCAGCCTCCAGGAATCGGGGTGATCCGGGAGAGAGTGGAGAGAGCATCCCGCAGCAGCGTCATGACCCCTGCCACGCGCCTGATTCAGCCCCGGGGGATACACGACCAGCACGACCAGCACCACCAACAAATCCAGCACCGACGCCACCAACGCGGCTGGCCTGGGGCTCTGACTCTTGTGGCGCTGGCCCTGCTGGCGACCTCACTGCTGGGCGGCTCCTGGATCTCTGCCGCCTTCGCCCTCGAGTCGAGCGCGGGAGGGGGAGTGCAGGATCTCGCCCTGGTTCAGGACCGGGTCGATTACACCCTCACCAATCAGGACGGCAAGGATTTCAGCGGACAGCAGCTTGCCAACAGCTCCTTTGCAGGGGTGACGGCCCGGGATGCCGATTTCAGTGGCGCGGATCTTCACGGGGCGATCCTCACCCAGGCCTCCTTTCTGCGCTCAGACTTCAGCGGTGCCGATCTCTCCGATGCCCTCATGGATCGGGCTGACTTCAGCGGCACCGACCTGAGCGGAGCCCTGCTGCGGGGCGTGATAGCCGCCGGCAGCAGCTTCAGCGATGCCGTGATCGATGACGCTGACTTCAGCGATGCCCTGCTTGATCGCTCAGATCAGCGGATCCTCTGCCGCCGGGCCCAGGGCACCAATCCCACCACGGGAGTCAGCACCCGCCTGAGCCTCGACTGTCCTTAGACCATTCAGCGTTCGCTCCAGCCCCGCAACTTGCCGGGGTTGAGCAGACCCGCCGGGTCATAGGTGTGCTTGGCCGCCACCTGGTCGGCGTCGATCACCCCCAGACCCCCGTCCTCCACCGTGAACACGTGGGGGTTGAACAGCAAGGCCCCCAGCTGCCGCGCCTGCTCCATCAACTCCAGCAGCGCCTCGGGGCCGCGCCAGCGCACCAGAGGCAGGGCTGCAAGCCGCTGGCAGCCCTGCTGGCGGACGGCTTCAAGATGCCAGAGCAGATCATCCCCCCAGTTTTGCTTGAGGGCTTCGAGCGCCGGGGCCTCCGGTTGGGGGAGGAGCATCTGCAGGTAGGTCCAGCCGGGGTCATGGGCCCGCATGTGCAGGGTGGTGTGGTTCCAGCAGAGTTCCCGCAGGGGCACTCCGCGGCATCCCCGCTCAGGCGCCTGCCAGACCAGCCGCCCGCCCATCGCCCGAAGCAGGGGCTCCAGGGCCGGCAGGGCGTCGGGTGCAGCCAGCAGCAGCAGGCGATGGCCATGGCCCTCCGGGCAGGGCAGATTCCTCGCCACCGCCGCTTCCAGCAGGCAGAGGCCGTTCAGGAGCAGGGCCGTGGCGGGCAGGGCGCGGATCGCCGCAACCGCCGCCGTCCAGCTGCTGAAGTCGATCACCAGCTGCTGCCAGGGCACCGCCGGGGCCGTGGCCACGGTCACCGCCGTGAGAATTCCGTTGCTGCCGTAGGCATGGTTGAGGGGGGCACTGGCACTGGCATCGAGCTGCAGCAACCTGGGCTCCGGCTCCACCGTGACCACCTCCAGGCCCAGCAGATTGCCGGGGTCGCGCAGGAAACCCCAGCGCACCGAGCCGATGCCGCCTGAACCTCCGGCGATGAACCCTCCCAGGCTGGCGCTGCGGCGGGTGCTGGGGGTGAGGCGCAACTCCCGCCCATGGGGGGCGAGCTGCTGCTCCAGGTCGGCCAGCAGGCAGCCCGCCTCCGCGGTCAGCACCCCACTGAGGGAATCCAGCTGCCGCACCCGCTTGAGGCCGCTGAGGTCGAGCACCACCCCCCCGGCCAGGGGGACGCACTGGCCGTAGTTGCCGGTGCCGCTTCCCCGCAGCGTGATCGGCACACGATGACGGGCGCAGGCTCCTGCCACCAGTTGCACCTGCTCGGTGCTGCTGGCCTTGACCACCAGTTGGGCCAGCCTGTCCTGCAGCAGGGGCGTCAGCACCGGGGAGTAGCTGAAAAAATCCCGGGAGAGCCGCTCCAGCTCAGACCCGGAGCGAATCAGCACCAGCCCCTTGCCGGCTTCCCCGGCAGAGGTGGCAGAGGCGGCGGCCGCGGAACTCAGCTCGGCCACCAGAGCCTCGAGCTGGGCTTGCGTGGGCGGCGCAGGGAGATCGTCTGGCAGCTGGGTGGCAATGGCCAGGGCAGGTTGCCTGGTGACTGGATCGAGGGGCAAAGCGACCGAAGCGGCGAACGGCAGGCAGGGGACCTCACCTCCATCCGGTCTACTCAGCCCCGCCGGGCACAGCCACGGCCATGGCCTCCAGCCATCATCTCCAGCTGTGCTGCCAGCTCCGACGGCGCCGGAGCTGGCAGCCACTGGCCAGCGCGCAGCACCCGCCGCTGGGGAGAACGGGCCAGCAGCTCACTCCAGCTGCCGGCGGCGATCACCACCAGATCAGCGGGTGCCCCGGGGCGCAGCACCCCGTCCCACTCCAGACCCATCAATCGGGAGGCAGATGTGGTGAACGGGGCCAGCCCCTGCCGTTGCCAGGGGGCCAGATGGGCCGCCGGCAGGCAGAAGCGCAACAGCTCCAGCGGGTCGAAATCCCCGCCCGGATGCCAGGGGTCCTGAACGTTGTCGCCCCCCACCGCCACCGTGACGCCGGCGCGCTGCAGCTGGCGGATCGGGGCCAGGGGCCGGGTGGCCGGGGTGTCTTCAGCGTGATGCCCCAGCAGCCAGAGGTTGGTGGGGGGCAGGGCCACCACCGAAAGGCCCGCGTCCGCCATGGCGTCTGCGAGCCGGCGCAGGCGCGGAGCCCTCAACTGCGACATCGAGCAGCTGTGACTGCAGGTGACCGGCACGCCGATGCGGTGCCGCCGCACCAGCCTGGCCACCAGAGCCACTCCCGCCCCGCCCCCCTCGCCGCTTTCATCGACGTGCAGATCCACCGGAGCCCCCAGGCTGTCCGCCAGCTGGAGCAGGGCCAGCAGCCCTTCCCCATCGGCACTGCTGGGGGCCTGGGGGGCGCCCAGCACACCCCCCAGCAGCACCGATCCCCGCGGACCGCGGCTGACGAGCCAGCGGGCCAGGGCGCCTCCCGCGGCCGTGCCCCAGTGCCGCACCGGCACCAGAGCCACCAGCTGCAGCGCCAGCCGTGGCGCCCAGCGACGTTGCAGCTGCAGCAATCCCTCCCATCCCGGCTCGGCGCCGGGACCGAGGCTGTCGATGTGGCTGCGCACGGCTCTCAGGCCGTAGCGCCAGGCCCGCTCCAGGGCTCGCTCACCCCGCTCCAAGACCTGCTTGAGGTTGCGTTCCTGGTGCTCGGCCAGGTTGGCCGCCAGAGCCCCTTGCATCGTGCCCGCCGGGTTCGGATGCCGCTCCCAGCTGAAGGCCTTGTCGAGGTGGGCATGGGGCTCCACCAGGGGGGTCAGTGCCAGCGGCAACTGCTCCCCATCAGCGCGTAGATGGGTCTCGATCGCCGTGATCCGCCCATGCTGGTGGATCAGACGCACGGCCACCAGACCACCCGCATCTGCCGGGGGCAGATCAAGCCGCTGGGGATCGATCAGGGCACGCGGCAGCAGCAGTGGCGGCAGCGACTCGGCCGCGCTCACCACGGCCCACGATCAGATGGGGCGCTCTCAGGGTCGTTGTCGCTGGAGGTGCTCAGGATCTTGAAGCGCCCGGCGGCCGCCAGCGTGAGCACGCGATAGATAGGGAGCTCGAGAAACGGCAACACCGAAGGGCCTCCGATCTGGGTGCGGTAGAGGCTGAACAGTCCGAAGTTCTGCCGCCGGGTGCTGCGCCGGGCCAGGTCACCAAGCACCTTGTGCTGACTGCGAATCAACTCAGGACAGTTCTGGATCGCCAGTTTGAGGGGCATAGGCAGGCGATTGACGCAGACCTCCTCCACCGCCAGTTCAGCCAGCTGGTCACCCGCGAAGCTCTCGAACTCATCCAGCCCGGGATTGGTGAAGACCAGGGCAACCCCGCTGACCCCTCCCGCCACGGCCAGAGCGGTGCACCAGCGGGCAAGGCGAACTGAGGAGGCGGGCCGCAAGGCGAGGGTGCAAGGCTGCTTGATACATTGGCAAAGACCACGGCGGGCGTCGCCAAGTGGTTAAGGCAGCGGCTTGTGGTGCCGCCATCCGGGGGTTCGAATCCCCTCGCTCGCCCTGATTGAAGCCAGTAGTCGATCGGCTGCTGGCTTATTTCTCACCGGATCGGCGCAGGGGAGGCCCAGGGAGTCGCTGATCTCTCCACAGGCCCTGGCGGCGCTGTCCTCCGCCAATCCAGCGGTGTTCAGGGCCACGGCCCTTACCCGGGGCGGTGGAGTGCCCTTCGGCCGGCCAAGGGCCGCCAACCCTTCCAGAACGCCGACCAGCTCTGCCAGGGGCGGCACCGCCACCTGGGGATGCTTGTTCACATGGCACTGGCCAGCCCGATGGACCAGCAGCAGTGCCGTGGGCTGGCTGCCGCGGATCAGGGGGAGGGTGGCGGTTGAGCCGGGATGACAGAGGGAGCCCTGACCTTCCACGAACAGCATGCTCGCCTCGGTGCAGGCTGGATCTGAGGCCGCCTCCAGCAGGGCCCGCTCCACCGCACCGGCGGCGTAGTCGACCCGGACCGCATCCAGGGGGACACCCCTGCCGCTGATCAGGATGCCGGCCTGGCCGGTGCCGACGAACCGACCATCCAGCCCGGCCCTGCGGGCGGCCGCGGTGAGCTCAAGGCAAGCGCTCATCTTGCCCACGGCCATGTCGGTGCCCACCGCCAGCAGCCGCTCGCCGAGCAGCGCTGCCGCACGGGCCGCGGCCACCTGCAGGCCAGGGGGCTCCTGACGCAGGTCCCAGATCCACTGCCCTGGCCCCCGCAGGGCAGCCAGCTCCGGATCGGAGGCCAGGGGGGTGTGCAGACCGCTGGCCAGATGGAGCCCGGCCCGCAGGGCAGCCGCCAGATCAGCCTTCAGCTCCGGTGGCAGCTGCCCGCCGGATGGGGCCAGCCCCACCACCGCCACCTCCGGCCGGAAAGCCAGCGCGGCGTTGAGGTCGGCCACGATGGGCACCGACCGGGGGATGCCGGTGATGGCCTCCAGCTTGGCGCCTGCATGGGCCGGATCCACCACGGCCACCACAGGACCGTGCCGATAGCGCAACATCGCCAGGCCCGTCTTGCCTGAAAGGTTGTCGAGGCCGCCGTGGAGCAGCAGCACCACTGGCGCATCGGCGCTCAGCACGGGGCAGGCGCAGCAGCGGGGCCGGACAGCTCGATCACCCCCAGGCCGGGACGGCCGGAAGGCAACAGCCTGTCGCCCTGGAGTTCGGGGCCCTCGAAGGGGTCGTCGACCAGGTTCAGGTGGCTGTCGAGGTCGGGCCAGCGCACCAGCGGCAGCAGCTGGGAGGCAGCTCCATTGAGCAGGGCGCTGTCGGAGTAGCAGCCCAGCATCAGATCAAGACCGAGGCTCCGGGCGGTCTGGGCCATCAGCAGGGCCTCAGTCAGGCCGCCGCTCTTGAGCAGCTTGATGTTGACCGCATCCACGTGGGGGGCAAGGCGCAGCAGGTCGGCCAGGTTCCAGCAGCTCTCATCGGCCACCAGGGGAATCGGGCAGCTCAGATCAAGGGCCTCGAAGCTGGCTGCATCGGCGTCGGGGTCGAGCTGGGCGGGCAGCGGCTGCTCCACCAGCACCACCCCCTGCTCCGCCAGCCAGGGGATCAACTGCTGAGCTGTGGCCAGGTCCCAGCCGCCATTGGCATCCACCTGCAGCTCACTGACCGTGCCGGCGGCCTCCCCGCGGCCGGCCTGCTCCTGCAACCGCCGCCCCACCGCCGACACCAGGGCACGGTCGTGGTCTGGGCCATCAGGACTGCCCAGTTTGAGTTTCACCCGCCGGGGCCAGCAGCCCAGGCGCTCCTGCCACAGATCCAACCTGGCCAGCACCCGCTCCAATTCGCCAAGGCCGAGGGTGACGCTGGTGGGACTGCAGGCGGCCCGATCCAGGCCCCAGAGGCGCCAGAGGGGCTGGCCCAGCTTCTGGCCCCACCAGTCGTGCAGGGCCAGGTCGATGGCGCAGCGGGCCGGTGGCGACAGTGGGGCAAGCCAGGGCTCAAGGGCCTGAAAGGCCGGCAGGTCCTCGCTGAGGGCCAGACCCTCGGCTGAGGCGAAGCGCGGCAGCAGTGCCTCCAGCTCAGCCGCGACAGCCTCGATGGCGTAGGCCCGGTGGCCGGTCTCGAAGCCACCGGTTTCGCCGCGCCCCACCAGCCCCTCGTGCTCCAGCTCGACCACCAGCCGCCGCACCGATGCCGTGGTGCCCCGGCTGATCGCCAGGGGCACCGCTTTGGTAAGCGTGATCCAGTGAAGGCGTGCCTGCATGCAACAAGTTTCGGCCATGGTCGAAACTTGTGGGATGAGCGTGACCACCACAACGGCGAGTGCCACAGCATCGGCATCGGCCCCGGTTCTGGCCGGGCGGCGCGGCAGCTACTGGATCACCACCTTCGGCTGCCAGATGAATAAAGCCGATTCCGAGCGCATGGCCGGAATCCTCGAGAGCATGGGCTACCAGCCCGGAAGCGATGAGCACAGCGCCGATCTGGTGCTCTACAACACCTGCACGATTCGCGACAACGCTGAGCAGAAGGTGTACAGCTACCTGGGTCGTCAGGCCCAGCGCAAACGGACCAATCCCCACCTCACCCTGGTGGTGGCGGGTTGCGTGGCCCAGCAGGAGGGAGAGTCGCTGCTGAGGCGGGTGCCCGAGCTCGACCTGGTGATGGGTCCCCAGCACGCCAACCGGCTGGGCACCCTGCTGGAGCAGGTGGCCACCGGTCAGCAGGTGGTGGCAACCGGTGAGCACCACATCCTCGAAGACATCACCACCGCCCGCCGCGATTCCCAGGTGTGCGCCTGGGTGAACGTGATCTACGGCTGCAACGAGCGCTGCACCTATTGCGTGGTTCCCTCGGTGCGTGGCGCCGAACAGAGCCGTCGCCCCGAGGCGATCCGGCTGGAGATGGAGGGGCTGGCGGAGCGCGGATTCAAGGAGGTCACCCTGCTGGGCCAGAACATCGATGCCTATGGCCGCGACTTGCCCGGCATCACCCCGGAGGGCCGCCGTCAGCACACCCTCACCGACCTGCTTCAGCACGTCCACGACGTGGAGGGAATCGAGCGGATCCGCTTCGCCACCAGCCATCCCCGCTACTTCACCGAGCGCCTGATCGAGGCCTGCGCCGAGCTGCCCAAGCTGTGCGAGCACTTCCACATCCCCTTCCAGAGCGGTGATGACGACGTGCTCAAGGCGATGGCGCGCGGCTACACGGTGGAGCGTTACCGGCGCATCCTCGAGCGCATCCGCAGTCGCATGCCCGATGCGGCGATCAGCGCCGATGTGATCGTGGGCTTCCCCGGCGAAACCGACGCCCAGTACCGGCGCACCCTGGCGTTGATCGAGGAGGTCGGCTTCGACCAGGTGAACACCGCCGCCTACTCGCCCAGGCCCCATACCCCCGCCGCCGACTGGCCCGATCAGCTGAGCGAGGCCGTGAAGGTGGAGCGGCTCCAGGAGATCAACGCCCTGGTGGAGCGCACAGCCCGCCTGCGCAGTGAGCGTTACCTGGGGCGGATCGAGCAGGTGCTGGTGGAAGGCAGCAACCCCCGTGAACCCAGCCAGTGGATGGGTCGCACGCGCACCAATCGGCTGACGTTCTTCCCCGCCCATGCCCCCGCCAGCCACTGCGGCGAACCCCAGGGCGGCGCCATCCAGCCGGGGGATCTGGTGAACGTGCGGATCCAGGAGGTGCGCGCCTTCTCCCTCACCGGCGTTGCGGTGGGCTGAGGCGTGGTGGCGCTGATACGTTTGGCGCCGATCCGGATCTGACCGACACCATGCCCAGCTCCCCCCGCTGCGTCGGCCTGGTGTTCGGGGGGGCATCCGATGAGCACGCCGTTTCGATCCGCTCGGCCATCACCGTGGTGGCAGGCCTCAGGCACGACGAGAACCTCCTGCGCTATCGGGTTCGGCCGTTCTACATCGATCGCCATGGCCGCTGGTGGGGGCCCGAGCTGGCCGAGACCGTTCTCTCCAGCGGTGAACCAGCCTCCGATGAGCAGCTGCTCGACGCCGCCACTCATCGCCCCCTGGAGGGGACTGGCTTCAAGGGCCTGCCTCCCCAGGCCACTGGCGTTGACGTGTGGTTTCCGGTGCTGCACGGGCCCAACGGCGAGGACGGCACCATCCAGGGTCTGTTCACCTTGATGCAGGTGCCCTTCGTGGGTTCGGGCGTGCTCGGCTCGGCCCTAGGCATGGACAAACAGGCCATGAAAGCCGCCTTCGCCGCCGCAGGCCTGCCCCAGGTGCCATACGCGGGCGTGCAGGCGGCAGACCTGCGCCATGACCCGGAGGGGCTCCTGCAGCGCCTGGAGCGCGATCTGGGCTACCCCTGCTTCGTCAAACCGGCCAACATGGGCTCCTCGGTGGGCATCAGCAAGGCCAGCGACCGCTCTTCCCTGCTGCAGGGGCTTGAGCTGGCTGCTGACCTCGATCCACGGCTGGTGGTGGAGCAGGGGGTCACGGCAAGGGAACTGGAGTGCGCCGTGCTCGGTCAGGGGCCAGGAGGCCGGGGCGGCCTGCAGGCCTCAGTGGTGGGGGAGATTTGCTTTTCTGCTGACTGGTACGACTACGAGACGAAATACACAGCGGGGCTCAGCTCCACCGTGATCCCCGCCGAGCTGCCCGAGGCCGTGAGCGAGAGCCTGCGCGCCATGGCACTTCAGGCCTGTGCCGCCGTCGCGGCCGAGGGGCTGGCGCGGGTGGATTTCTTCTACGACGAAGCGGCGCAGCAACTCTGGCTGAACGAGATCAACACCATGCCCGGCTTCACCAGCCAGAGCATGTATCCGATGCTTTGGGCCGCCAGCGGGGTTCCACTGGCCGACCTCGTGCACCAGTTGGTGGAGAGCGCGGGAGAATGGGACCGTGAATCATCTCGAGAGGACCCGGCGGAATGAGTCACGGCTTGCTCTGGCTGCCACTGCTGGTGGTTTTTGTGCTGCTCACGGCCCTCGGCTGGCTAGAGCGGCGCCGTCAACGACTCTTCCGCGACTGGGCGGCCGGCTCGGAACTCTCGAAACTCGATGGCTGCGGTGCGGCGCGGCTCGCCGAAGGGGTCCTGACCTGGAGCACCTTTGAGGCCGGGGTGCTCAAGCCCCAGGGATCGTTCGTCATCAGCAAGCTCGAACTGCTGGAGCTGATGTCCCTGGGCTCGGGTGATGCTCCCCTCACCGATGAAAGCCAGGGCAGCTGCCGTGTTCGGCTGGTGGGCGATGGCCAGCAAAAAGACCTGCCCTTCTCCGATGCCGAGCGGGCCCGGCGCTGGATGGATGAGCTGATGGCCCGATCCCGTTGTGAGCTGTGAGTCCCGGTCCTCAGGCGCCAGGGGTTGAGCGACGGCGGCAGCTGCGGCTGCAGCGCCGGCAGGAGCGCCTGCGCAACTTCTGGAGGCTTGTGGTCTTCTCAGCGGCAGCCGCGGGCCTTGGCTACGGACTGCTGCGCCAGGGCTGGAGCCTGAGCGGCCCGTCCCAGGTGGAGGTGAGCGGCAGCGAACGGGTGAGCCGTGAACAGGTGATCACCGCAGCCGAACTGCGCTTCCCCATGCCCCTGCTGACCCTCGACCCCCGGCGAATGCGCTCCGAACTCCTGGACGCCCTGCCGGTGGAGCAGGTGACGGTGCAGCGGCTGATCCTGCCGCCCCGCCTGCGCATCGAGCTGATGGACCGCCAGGTGGTGGCGCGGGCGGAGCGGCGGACAGCCAAGGGGAACGAGCAGGGCTACATCGACCGCCTCGGCAACTGGATCAGCAGCAGCCAGAAGGCCATCGGATCCAGCGGCAGCCAGCCCGAAACAGCGATCCGGGTGCAGGGATGGCAGGCCCGGTTCAAGCCGACCATCGTGCAGCTCATCGACCGCCGCAACGACCTTGGCAGCCCGCTCCAAACGATCCGATTCGAACCCGACGGCACCCTCTTTCTGACCACTGGCAGCCTCGGGGAGGTCAAGCTCGGTGGCCCTGACGGCGACCTCTCCCGCCGGCTGGATGTGTTGCGTTACTTGTCCGGAGAACTGCCGAAGCGGGTCAAGGGCCAGGGGGTGCGCTCCATCGATCTGAGCGACCCGAACCAACCCGAACTGGGGCTGCCAGCTGCGGCTGTCGATTCCGCTCAGCCGAAACGACCAGGGCAAGGAGTGGACTAGGGGCCACAAGCTCCCAATCGGAGCGCAAACCCTCACCGGAGCATTGCGAGAAAACCGATTTCACGCAAAAGTGCCGCATCGCACAGGAATTTTCCAGCCCGCCACAGACATAATGCTGCCCGAGATGAGTGCCAACGGTTCCCCGGGCGTACAGCTCACCGCAGGAATCCTCCCCATCCCACAAGACGCCTTACTCGGATCCCCATTGACCTCCTCGCCCTCCAGTAACGGCATTGTTCCCAGCCAGAGCGCCAGGATCGAAGTGATCGGCGTCGGCGGTGGCGGCAGCAACGCGGTCAATCGGATGATCGCCTCGGATCTCGAAGGGGTCGGTTACTGGGTGCTCAACACCGACGCCCAGGCCCTGTTGCAATCGGCCGCCCAGCGTCGGGTGCAGCTTGGCCAGAAGCTCACCCGGGGCCTGGGGGCTGGCGGCAACCCGATGATCGGTCAGAAGGCGGCCGAAGAATCCCGCAACGACCTCCAGGCAGCCCTCGAAGGGGCCGACCTGGTGTTCATCGCCGCCGGCATGGGGGGCGGCACCGGCACCGGAGCGGCCCCGATCCTCGCGGAGGTGGCCAAGGAATGCGGTGCCCTGACCGTGGGCATCGTCACCAAGCCATTCAGCTTTGAGGGACGCAAGCGCATGAAGCAGGCCGAGGAAGGCATCGCCCGGCTGGCTGAGCACGTCGACACCCTGATCGTGATCCCCAACGACCGCCTGCGTGATGCCATCTCCGGCGCTCCCCTCCAGGAGGCCTTCCGCGCCGCCGACGACGTGCTCCGTCAGGGCGTCAAGGGGATCAGCGACATCATCACCCGTCCTGGCCTGGTCAACGTCGACTTTGCCGATGTGCGCTCCGTCATGACCCTGGCGGGCACGGCCCTGCTGGGCATCGGCGTGGGCTCGGGCCGCTCTCGGGCCGTGGAAGCCGCCCAGGCCGCCATCAGCAGCCCTCTCCTGGAAGCCGCCAGGATCGACGGGGCCAAGGGCTGCGTGATCAATATCAGCGGCGGCAAGGACATGACCCTCGAGGACATGACCACCGCCTCCGAGGTGATCTACGACGTGGTCGACCCCGACGCCAACATCATTGTGGGCGCCGTTGTGGATGAGAAGCTCGAAGGCGAGATCCACGTGACCGTGATCGCCACAGGCTTCGAGGCGGGCAGCACATACCGCATCGAGCGCCCCCGCGAGAAATTTGCCGCCAGCCCCGAGCTCACCCACACCGAAGCCGAAGCCGACCAGCGCGGCGCCAAGATTCCTCCCTTCCTGCTCAACCGCCAGAGCCGTTCCACCAACCCCTGATCCGTCAGCTCGGCCAGGCCTGAGGGCTCCCGTTCTTGAAGAGGGTGACCCGGAGTCCACGCCTGCCTGGAGCATCCCGTGTGGCTGCTACCTTCCGGTCCTGACCAGATTTGGGCGTCCGGGCCGCGTGGGTCCGAGTCGAGTCAATGGTAGCAATGGAGGCCCGAGATGCTTCTGCCCGTGCCCCTGAGACCCGGTGATCTGGTGGCCCGCAAACAGGCGGGGAGGCCGATCCTGATGCTCACCGCCTGGGATGCCCTCTCGGGGGCGCTGGTGGAGGAGGCCGGTGCCGAGGTGGTGCTGGTGGGCGACTCCCTGGCGATGGTGGTGCTCGGCCATGCCACAACCCTGCCGGTGACCCTGGCGGAGATGATCGGCCACACCCAGGCCGTGGCCAGGGGTCTGCGGCGGCCCCGGGGCCAGCAACCGCTGCTGATCTGCGATCTTCCCTTCCTCAGCTACCAGTGCGGCACTGATCAGGCGGTGGCGGCCGCTGGGCGGGTGCTCAAGGAAAGCGCGGCGGCCGCCGTGAAGCTGGAGGGCGGTGAGCCGGAAACCGTGGCCGTGATCGACCGGCTGGTGCGCAGCGGGATCCCGGTGATGGGCCACCTCGGCCTGACCCCGCAGTCGGTGCACCGGCTGGGCTACCGGCGCCAGGCCAGGGACCCAATCAGCCAGGAGCGCCTGCGGCGCCAGGCGCTGGATCTGGAGGCCGCCGGCTGCTTCGCCCTGGTGCTTGAACACGTGCCGGCGGATCTGGCCGGCAGCCTGCGCCGGCAGCTGGCCATTCCGGTGATCGGGATCGGCGCCGGCGACGACTGCGATGGCCAGGTCCGGGTCACGGCGGACCTGCTGGGCCTGACCCCGAGCCAACCTCCCTTCAGCGCGCCGCTGCTGGCGGGCCGCGAACTATGCGTGGATGCCCTCAGGGGCTGGCTGCAATCGGCGACTGCGCCAGAGGCGCCTCTTGAGGTTGATGGGCGCCCCACCAGGCCAGCAACTCCCTCAGCACCGCATTGCTGAGAGCCAGCCCCTGGGGATCCGCCAGCCGCCAGCGCCGGCCCTCCACCAGCAGCAGGCCCCGCTCGCGCCAGGGGGCCATCCAGCCATGCAACGACGTGCAGTCAGCCATGTTCAGACCCGCGGCCCGGGCGAGACGCTCCAGGTTCACCCCTTCGCGCCGGCGCAGACCCACCATCAGCCATTCATCGAACGGCGGCCGCCCTGCCGGCGGGCTGGCCGCTCTGGTCTGCAGCCAGGCGGCATAGGCCTCCCGGGTGCGGGGCCTGGCCAGGCGCTGTCCGTAAGGAGCCGACGTGGCCCCCAGGCCGAAACCCCACCAACCGGCCCCACTCCAGTAGACGCGGTTGTGTCGGGAGGCGTGCCCGGGCAGGGCGTAGTTGGAAATCTCGTAGCGGCCGTAGCCGGCGCTGCGTAGCTGCTCCCCGGTGAGGTCCATCAGGTCGGCCCCCAGATCCGGATCCGGCAGGGGCAGCTGCCCGCGCTGCTGCAGGCGCTCAAACACGGTGCCGGGTTCCACGATCAGGTCGTAGACGGAGAGATGGGGCGGCTCCAGTTCCAGGGCCTGCCGCAGCTGCTGCCGCCAGTGGGACAGATCCTGCTCGGGAAGCCCCTGGATCAGATCCAGACTCCAGCTGGCCAGATCACCAGCGGCCAGGGCCTGGCGCAGCCAGCCGGCGGCCTGGAGCAGGTCCTGGCGGCGATGGCGGCGGCCCAGCCGCTCCAGCACCCCGTCATCGAAGCTCTGTCCCCCCAGGCTAACCCGATTGATGCCCAGAGCCAGCATCCCCTCCAGCCGCGGACGATCGAAGCTGGCCGGATCCATCTCCAGGGTGATCTCAGCCCCGGGGGCGAAGCCGAATCGCTGCCGCAGGCCATCCAGAACCGCCTCCATCTGCCTGGGAGTGAGCAGCGAGGGGGTGCCGCCGCCGATGTAGACGGTGGAGAGCGGGGCAGGGTTCGGGCTGGCGGCGATCTCGGCCTGCAGCAGGGGCAGATAGGCGGCGATCGAGCCGGAATTGGCCCCGTCGGCATGGTCTCCCAGTGGCACCACCGCAAAGTCGCAGTAGAAGCACCGGCGATGGCAGAAGGGGATGTGGAGGTAGGCGGCGCGGGGTGCAGTCACGGGCTGGCGTGGACTTGGGCGCGGCCGCCTTCAGGTTTCGCCACATGTCCGTAGGCAAATGTACGGATACCTTTCCCGGCCAGATGGAGTGGGATCAGCCATGCTGCGAGTTCCCGGTTCTAGGCAGCCCACAACCCATTCATGGTGGACCCGATCATCCTGCTGCTGTTCCTGATCTCCGGCGCAGCCACCGGCTGGCTGGGGGTGGATCTGCTGCCGGAGAACCTGCTGATCGAGGTGACCAACCTCGAGGGCCTGCGCTGGGTGCTGGGCGGCTTCGGGGCCTTCTTCGGGCTGCTGGCCGGATTCTTCTTTCAGCTGCTGCGGCGGCGCCTGATGCGACAGGTGCGTTCGATGCCCACCGACCTGCTGGTGAGCCGTGCGGTGGGGCTGATCCTGGGCCTGCTGGTGGCCAACCTGCTGCTGGCACCGATCCTGCTGCTGCCGCTGCCCTGGGAGGTGATTTTCGTGAAGCCGCTGGCGGCGGTGCTGAGCAACGTGTTCTTCGGGGTGTTGGGTTACAACCTCGCCGAGGTTCACGGCCGCACGCTGCTGCGGCTGTTCAACCCTTCCAGCACCGAGGCGCTGCTGGTCGCCGACGGGGTTCTGCAGCCAGCCACCGCCAAGATTCTCGACACCAGCGTGATCATCGACGGAAGAATCCGCGGGCTGCTGGAGTCGGGCTTGCTGGAAGGTCAGGTGATTGTTGCCCAGGCCGTGATCGATGAGCTGCAGCAGCTGGCCGATTCGGGCAATGCCGAGAAGCGGGGCAAGGGCCGGCGCGGCCTGAACCTGCTGGCCGCCCTGCGCGAAACCTATGGCCGCCGCCTGGTGGTGAACAGCACCCGCTACGAGGGCAACGGCGCCGACGACAAACTGCTCAAGCTCACCGCCGACACCGGCGGCACCCTGCTCACAGCCGACTACAACCTGGCCAAGGTGGCTGAGGTGCAGGCCCTCAAGGTGATGAATCTGAGCGCCCTGGTGATCGCCCTGCGGCCCGAGGTGCAGCCCGGTGATGCCCTGCAGCTCAAGATCGTTCGCGAGGGCAAGGAGGCCAACCAGGGAGTTGGGTACCTGGAGGACGGCACGATGGTGGTGGTGGAATCCGCTCGGGCCCGCATCGGCCAGCGCCTGCCCGTGACCGTGACCGGCGCCCTGCAGACCCCGGCTGGGCGCATGGTCTTCGCCCGCTGCGACCAGGAGGGACCGAAACAGCCCGCCCAGGTCCAGCAGCCGGCTGGCCCCCGCTAGGCTCCCATTCAGGCCCTGTAGAGCGTTTCCAGATGTCGGTGTCGGCCCCTTACTACGGCGATTCCGCCGTGATGCGCACACCGCCGCCCGATCTGCCGTCGCTGATGCTGAAGGAGCGGATCGTGTACCTCGGTCTGCCCCTCTTCTCCGACGACGACGCCAAGCGTCAGATGGGCATCGATGTGACTGAGCTGATCATTGCCCAGCTCCTCTATCTCGAATTCGACAATCCCGAGAAGCCGATCTTCTTTTACATCAACTCCACCGGCACCAGCTGGTACTCGGGCGATGCCATCGGCTTCGAAACCGAGGCCTTCGCCATCTGCGACACGATCCGATACGTGAAGCCGCCGGTGCACACCATCTGCATCGGCCAGGCCATGGGGACGGCCGCGATGATCCTCTCGGCGGGTGCCAAGGGCCATCGGGCCGCCCTGCCCCACGCCTCGATCGTGCTGCACCAGCCCCGCTCCGGCGCCCGCGGCCAGGCCAGCGACATTCAGATTCGCGCCCAGGAAGTCCTGCACAACAAGCGCGTCATGCTGGAGATGCTCTCCGACAACACCGGCCGCAGTGTGGAGCAGCTCTCGAAGGATTCCGACCGCATGACTTACCTCACGCCCAGCGAAGCCCTCGATTACGGACTGATCGACCGGATCCTCACCAGTCAGAAGTCCCTGCCGGTCCCCGTGGCCGGCTCGGTCTGAACCTGGCCCGCTGAGCTTGCTGATCCAAGCCAGCTCGCGACTCCTCTTTCATTGCGTCAACACCCCGTTCCACACCCACCGCCATGCCCATCGGCACCCCCAGCGTTCCCTATCGCCTGCCCGGCAGCCAGTACGAGCGCTGGGTCGACATCTACACCCGTCTGGGCGTTGAGCGCATCCTCTTCCTCGGATCGGAGGTGAACGACAGCATCGCCAACAGCCTCGTCGCTCAGATGCTGTACCTCGATTCCGACGACAGCAGCAAGCCGATCTATCTGTACATCAATTCGCCTGGGGGGTCGGTCACGGCCGGGCTGGCGATCTACGACACGATCCAGTACGTCAAGTCGGATGTGATCACCATCTGTGTGGGGCTTGCGGCCAGCATGGGTGCGTTCCTGCTGGCGGCGGGCACCAAAGGCAAGCGCCTGGCCCTGCCGCATGCGCGGATCATGATCCACCAACCCCTGGGTGGCACCAGCCAGCGACAGGCCAGTGACATCGAGATCGAGGCCCGCGAGATCCTGCGCATCAAGGACATGCTCAACCAGAGCCTGGCCGACATGTGTGGTCAGAGCCTCGAGAAGGTGACCAAGGACACCGACCGCGATTACTTCCTCAGCGCAGCGGAGGCCAAGGACTACGGCCTGATCGACCGGGTGATCTCCCACCCCGGCGAAGCCTGAGCGGTCAGGCGCGACCGTAAAGTCGCTGTTTGCCCTGCCCGATTCGCCGGATGGCCCAGCTCTTCTACGACTCAGACGCTGATCTGAGCCTGCTCGACGGCAAGACGGTGGCCATCATCGGCTACGGCTCCCAGGGCCATGCCCACGCCCTCAACCTCAAGGACAGCGGCGTGAACGTGGTGGTTGGCCTCTACGAAGGCAGCCGCTCGGCGGAGAAGGCCAGGGCCGATGGCCTTGAGGTGCTGAGCGTGGCCGAGGCCGCCGAGCGCGCCGACTGGATCATGGTGCTGCTGCCCGATGAAACCCAGAAGGCCGTCTACGACGCCGAAATCGCACCACATCTCAAGCCCGGCAAAGTGCTGAGCTTTGCCCATGGCTTCAATATCCGCTTTGGGCTGATCCAACCACCCGCGGATGTGGATGTGGTGATGATCGCCCCCAAGGGGCCCGGCCACACAGTGCGCTGGGAATACCAGAACGGCCAGGGTGTGCCTGCACTCTTCGCCATCCACCAGGACGCCAGCGGCAACGCCCGCGCCCTGGCTATGGCCTACGCCAAGGCGATCGGAGGCACCCGTGCCGGCATCCTCGAGACCAATTTCAAGGAAGAGACCGAAACAGACCTCTTCGGCGAGCAGGCCGTACTCTGCGGCGGCCTCAGTGAGCTGGTGAAGGCCGGCTTCGAAACCCTGGTGGATGCGGGCTATCAGCCCGAACTCGCCTATTTCGAGTGCCTGCACGAAGTGAAACTTATTGTTGATTTGATGGTGAAGGGCGGCCTCACCGCCATGCGCGATTCAATCTCCAATACCGCCGAGTACGGCGATTACGTGAGCGGTCCACGCCTGATCACCGCCGACACCAAGGCGGAGATGAAGCGCATCCTTTCCGACATCCAGGACGGCACCTTCGCCCGCAACTTCGTGGCCGAATGCGAGGCCGGCAAGCCTGAGATGATCAAGGCTCGCGATCGCGACGCGGCCCATCCGGTCGAGCAGGTGGGCGTGGGCCTGCGTTCCATGTTCAGCTGGCTCAAGGCCTCCTGAAGCGGGATCATCCCTACGGCGTAAACGTGGCCCCCAGGCTTAACTTGCCTGTGCTGGCCTGGGGCAGTGCCCAGGCCAGCACCAGCCTCACCCTGGCCGCCGCCGCCTGGATGGTGAGTGGCCTGAGCCCTTCACCCCTGGTGAACAGCATGCTGCCGGCCCTGGTCACCCTGCCGGCGCTGCTTCCCCTGATCCACCGTCCCCAGGCCGGGGTGATGCTGCAACTGCTGGCGGTGCTTGTGCTGCTGGGACTGGGGGTGGGCACCAGCCTGGCCGTGGGCGCCCCAGCGACCGAACTCTCGATCCCCGTGCTGCTGGCCATGGCCTCGGTGCTGGCCGTCGCGGTGGGCACCCAGATGGCGGTCCTGCCCGTGCAGCGGACCCTGCTGGCAGTGCACCAGCTGCCGATGGGACAGCTGCGGCGTGTCGGCGAATTAGGTGCCCTGCTTGGCCATGGACTCACGGCGCTGCTGTTTCCGATCGGCCGCGCCCTGCTCCAGTTCAGCCAGGCCCTGGTGCTGCTCCTGCCAGCGCTACCTCTGGCGCGCCAGGCCCGGGGGGAGTATCGCCGCCAGGGAGCAGGCGCAGGAGCCCCGCCTGCGCCTGCGGCGTTCAGCTGGCGCTGCGCCATGCAGGGTGTGCTGTTCGGCGGTCTCTTCGGGCTGCTGCCTCTGTGGGTGCGCCAGGTGGAAGCCGGCACCTGTCTGGATTTCGGCTTGGTGCTGGCCGCCTATGGACTGGGGCGCTGCCTTGGCGGGGACTGGGGTCTGGCTTGGTGGCCGATGGCCCGGCAGCTGGTGGGGCCGCGCCGCGAGGGGGCCTTCCGCTATCTGGTCATGGCCCTGCTGCTGGGTGCGACCCGCTGGCTGCCCGGCTGGGGATCGCTGCTGCTGTTTCTGCCGATGGGCGGCCTTGCCCAGGCCAGCGACCTGGATCAGGTCAGGGGTCTGACTCACCTGGGCGATGAGCCCCTGAGCTGGCAGACCCTGGCGCGATCGGGGGCTATCGGCGGCCTGATCGGCAGCCTGGCCATGGGGCTGGTGGCCCAGCTGCTCGGCCTGCCCGTTGCCCTCCCCCTTCAGCTTGGCCTCTTCATCGGCGCGGCCCTGGTGCTGCCGCCGCGGCCGTGATCTCACCGGCAGGAGCGTTCCAGCTCTGGCTCCTGGTGCTGCTGGCCGCCGGCCTGGATCGGCTGGTGGGGGATCCGATCAGCTGGCCCCATCCGGTGCAGGCGATGGGTTGGGCGATCCAGTTGCTGCGCGCG
Source organism: Synechococcus sp. Cruz-7E5 (assembly GCF_024345995.1). Classification (GTDB taxonomy): domain Bacteria; phylum Cyanobacteriota; class Cyanobacteriia; order PCC-6307; family Cyanobiaceae; genus Regnicoccus_A. The sequence goes on along the minus strand of NZ_JAGQCE010000002.1, from coordinate 45,642 downwards.
GCCGGGGAACGCTGGGCCGGAGATCACCCCCGCCGGCTCCGGCTGGTGGGACTGGGCCTCACAACCCTGGTGGTGGGCTTCAGCGGCCTGGCCGGCTGGATCATTGAGCAACTGGCACTTGGCTCAAGTTCACTCCTGCCCCTGCCGGCCCCAGTGGTCTGGCTCGGGTTGCCCGGACTGGTGGTGGCCCTGGCCAGCGCCCTGGCCGCCGGCAGCCTGGAGAAGGCCGTTCGCGCGGTGCTGGAAGCGGTCAGCGGCCCGCAGCCACCGGATGCCGGGGAGGATGGTGAGTTGGGGGAGGCGCGCCGGCGCCTGGCCTGGATCGTGGGCCGGGATGTGGACGAGCTCAGCCGGGCGGAACTGATGCGAGGGGCAGCAGAGACTGCCGCGGAAAATGCTGTCGATGGCCTCTTTGGCCCGCTGTTCTGGATGCTGGTGGGCGCTGGGATCTGGGCGGCGCTGGGGGTTGCTGATGGGGCTCCTGGCCCCCTGAGCCTGGCCTGGATGTACAAGGCCGCCAGCACGCTCGATTCCATGCTCGGCTACCGCCGCGGCCGCCTGCTCTGGCTGGGTACCGCCGGCGCCCGCCTTGATGACCTGCTCACATGGATGCCCGCCCGGCTGGTGGCGTTCACGCTGCCAGCCGTCGCGGGCCGGCTCTGGCGAGGCCTTGAGCTTGGGCGGGAAGCGCTGCGCCAGGGGCGGGCCGATCCCTCTCCCAACGCCGGGGTGTCAATGGCGGCCTTTGCCCTGGCGGGCCGGGTTCAGCTGGGGGGCTTGAACCACTACGGAGGCGTGGCCAGGGCCAAACCGATCCTCGGCCGGGGTTATCCCGCAGCCGATGCCACTGCCGTGGCCCTGATCCTGACGCTGAGCGCCCGCCTGGAGTGCCTCTGGCTGGCCCTGAGCCTGCCCATGCTGCTCTGGCTGAGCCAGCTGCGCGGGCTGGCTTACTGAGGCGAGGGGCTCAGTAGGCGCCGCGATCACGCGGGTAGAGGATCACCCCCACCGTGCGCAGAATGATCGCCAGATCCAGCTGGACAGTGCGGCGGCGGGCATAGCTGACATCAAGCTGGACCCGGGCCTTGTAGCTGAGGTTGTTGCGCCCCGACACCTGCCAGAGACCGGTGAGTCCAGGACGGACCGCCAGCACCTCATCCATCTGGCGGCCGTAGCGCTCCAGTTCATCCCAGACGATCGGCCGCGGCCCGACCACGCTCATCTGGCCCCTGAGCACATTGATGAACTGGGGCAGCTCATCGAGACTGGAGCGGCGCAGGAAGCCCCCGATTGGGGTGATGCGTGGGTCGGCCTTGAGCTTGAAGTCTTTTTTGAACTCCGCCTTGAGTTCCGGCGACTGCTCCAGCAGGGTCTTGAGGATGCGGTCGGCGTCCTTGCGCATCGTGCGGAACTTGATGCAGCCGAAACCCTTGTAACCGCGGCCGATCCGGCGCTGCACATAGAACACCGGCCCGGGCGAGCTGAGCTTCACCAGTACCGCCAGCAGCAGCAGCAGGGGACTGCCCAGGGCCAGAACCGCCAGGGAGAAGACAATGTCGCCACTGCGCTTGAGCACGCGGGAGCGCTTCGACTGCGCCCGGATCAACTGCTCGGCCGTGGGCACCGCGGTGGTCATCGAATCAGCGACCGCGGGCAGGGGAACCAGGTGCAGGGGCCGGGCAACGGGGCCGGCGGCTTGGTAAGCGCTGAGTGACGTTCCGGACATCAACGCCCCCGAGGTGTCGGAATACTAAAAATCGTTTGGTTCACTCACCAGCTTTCGCGGTCACTCACCCCAGAGGCACAGCGCTGCAGACGCCGCTGATGCCCCTGCCAGCGACGCTCCAGAACCACCTGCAGCCTCTGGCGGAACCGTTCCGGCGAAAAGCGCTCGGCCCACTGGCGCTGGCGCTCCGCCGGCAGGCGGTGCCACAACTGTCCCTGCTCGAAATACTCCAGGGCCTGGACCAGGGCTGCGGCGCTCTGCTGCTCGAACAGCAGGCCGGTGGGATGGGGGGTCCCTGAAGCCAGGCAGCGGACCGTGTCGAGCAGCCCCCCCTGACCGAGGCCGATCACAGGAGCCCCGGCGGCCATGGCCTCCACCGGGGCGATGCCGAAATCCTCCAGACCGGCGTAGAGATAGGCCCTGCAGCGCCCCATCAGATCCGTCACCCGCTCGGCAGAGCATGACCCCAGCAGGGTCACGGTGGGGCCGGCCAGGGCCTGCAGGCGGCTGCGCTCCGGACCGTCACCAACCACCAGCAGGGGAAGCCCCAGGCGGTTGCAGGCCTCGATCACCAGATCCACCCGCTTGTATGGCACCAGGCGGCAGAGGGAGAGGTAGAAGTCGTCCCTGGGCAGGTCCGGGCGGAAGCGGTCCACCTCCACCGGCGGATGCAGCACCTGGCTGGAACGGCGCCAGCAGCGCCAGATCCGCCGCGCCGTGAAGCTGGAGTTGGCCAGCAGATGGTCGACCCGGGCACTGCTGCTCACATCCCACTGACGCAGCTGATGCAGCTGCCAGCGGACCCACGGTCCCAGGGGTCCGCGGGCGATGGCGGAACCGGCAAGGTATGCATGCATCTGGTCCCAGGCGTAGCGGACCGGTGTGTGCACATAGCTGATGTGGAGCTGGTCCGGGCCGGTGAGCACCCCCTTGGCCACCAGGTGATTACTGCTGAGCACCAGGGGATAACCGGCCAGATCCAGCTGCTCGATGGCCAGGGGAAGCAGAGGCAGGTAGTGCTGCACATGGCTCACCCCCCAGGGCAGGCGCTGGATGAAGCTGGTCTGGATGCGCCGACCCTGCAGCCAGCTTCCCGGCCGGTCACTTTCCCCATCCACAAGGGCAAAGAGGCTGGCGGCGGGGCGACCCGCACCAAGCAGCCGATCGATCTGCTGCACCACCAGTTCAGAGCCCCCAACCGAGCGGGGCGTGAACCACTCATGCACGAGGGCGATCCGGCTGGGGAGTCCTGACATGGCGGCAGGGTAGAGCCCGCGCCCATGCCATCACATCACGAAAACTCTCAGCTGATTGCGTGCCCAGGCCTGGATCTGGATGCTGAACGGAGCTCAGCCAGCCATGCCGATCCGCGACCTGCTCGAAGACGCCCTCGAGGAACCCTCGATCGGGCTCACCCCATGCTTCAGCTGGCATGCCACCCCCGTGGGAATCGCCGCCCTCTGGCGTGCTGGCGCAGCACCCTCAATCCCCCCTTACGAGGCCGCCCTCAAGGAAGGGCTAGATGTGGGACTGGATCTCAGCCGTGAGGAACGGGAGTTCCACCAGTTGCGCATGGGCCTGGTGCTGCTGTTCCATTCCTGATGATCCTTAACCGATGAGCGATGCCCCCGGCAACACCGCCCCAGCGCCAGGGGCGGTGTCGATCTGGCAGCTCAAACCCTGGTGGTGCCAGCCATGGTCGATCCTGCTCACCGGTGTGCTCATGATCACCGGCAGCTGGTTCTGGCTCGGACGCTGGTGGCTTACCGTTCCAATCGCCACAGGCGTGCTGCTGTGGTGGTGGCTGTTCCTGGTGCTGATGCCCCGTCAGCTGAGCAGCCTGTCAGGACCGGATGACATCGGATGAAATGCAACCGATCCAACAGCGGCAGCGCCAGCCTTTCCGTTGGATGGTTATCCCAGCACGATGCAGAGGGCGTACGCCATTCCGTTCCTTCCCACCCGCGAGTCCCCATGAGTTACGAACCCGGTACCAGTGAATGCCGGTTGCTGATTGACAGCAAGGACCAGATCGAGGCGGTCCTCGCCAACCTGGCCAAGCTTGAGAACACCGATCACATCCGCACGCAGCTGCTGGCGGTCTACAACCAGCTGGAAGGCCTCCACGACCTCAGGCGGACCAAGCCAGCCGCTGCGTCCCCCGGCAGGGATGGAAACGCCTGAGGAACCCATCCAGCTCGATCGGTCCGCAACGCCGCCGCCAGCCCTGCTCAGCGATCGGATGCCGCCAGGCGGTGATCCGCAGCACCCAGCGCCCCTGAGGCCTGTAAACGATCAGATAGCGGTAGCGGCAATCACGGCGAAACTCCGGAGATCCCAGGGGTTCAGCCTGGAGATGGCAGCGCAGGAAACCGGCCACCAGCCCGCCGGGACCGTTCCCATCGGCCTGGCAGGCCTCGAGGGCAGCCCCCAGCCTCAGGGCCGCCCCGGCCGGATCCCCCTGATGGGGGAGATAGAGATGAACAGGTCCCCAGCCGGGAAAACCCAGGAAGGAATACACCGCGGGGATGTCCATGGCAACGGCTCGAAAAGGTCCGCTTCCCCAATGCCCCAGCTGTCCCATCGGGTGCTGGGGCGGCCACTCCCTGGGGGCCGTTCTGTTGCTGGTCCTGCTCGGCGGCGCCGGACTGGCCCTGGCCCAGCAGCGCCGGAGCGACAGCCTGGACCTGGCATCCCTGTTGCGGGTGGGTGAGCCGATCATCGCGGCCGACCAGCGGTTGCTGCAGCTGGGCTGGCGGCCCGCTCCGGCCGCCAGCGCCGATGCCCTTGACCAGGAGCGCTCCGGCAGCACCCTGGCCAGCCTCAGTGGCTGCGCCGGCTCGGGGCGGGGCTATTGCCGCTTCGACTACCGCAGGGGCGGGGCCAGGCTGGCGGTGATCACCGTGCCCGCCGGGCCTGGCAGCCCTGGCGGACCGCAGGTGCTGCGCTGGGTGGATGACGCCAGCGGCCAGCGCTGGGGGCTGTGTCAGAGCGACTCCTCCGGGGAGTTGGTCCCCTGCGCCTCGCAGAAGCCCGGGGATTGACCCGAGTGCCCCATGACGGACGAGCCGATAGGTTTGGGCCGTTGCCGCCGCCAGAGGCCGATGGGTTTGGAGAACAAGCAGCGTCCCCCCTGGCTGAACTGGGTGTTCCTGCTGATCTTTCTCTTGAGCAGCTGGCAGCTGGCAGGCTTCTGGTTCGAGCGGCTCCACTGAGCCGACCTATTGATCGTCGAGGGCCTGCCTGAGACGCGAGAGCAGTGTGCGGCGGGCCACCTCCGGGCTCAGACCCTGGTCGCTTGCGTGCTCCACCCAGTCCTGGGCACCACGGATCAGGGCCTCCAGGTCCTCGGCTCCCGAACGCAGCGCCTGAAAGGAGGCCATCAGCTCCTGGTCCAGGGCCTGGGCTGGATCCCCGCAGACGATGTACTGGCGACCATCGCTGCCCGTGTAGAGCAGGCTGCCCTCGGGACCCCGCAAGGGGGCCGTGGCGGGAACGGTCAGGGCGTCCTCGGATCCTTCGCCGGACCGGGAGGGCTGGGAGGAGTCCGGGCCCGGGGCCGGGTCATCGTCGGAGCTGATCATGGCCAGGGGGCAATGGGGCGGGAGGGCTTGGGGATTCAGTGATAAGCGTTGGGAACGAAGAACTGCTCGTTCATCGGCGGGCGGTGGTAATCACCAACAGTCTTGCGCGGAGGCAGTTCAATGGGTGCAGGGGTCATGTCCTCGTAGGGGATCTTGGAGAGCAGATGGCGAATACAGTTGAGGCGGGCTCGGCGCTTGTCATCTGCCTCAACGGTGAACCACGGCGCCTCCGGGATATTGGTATGCGCGAACATCTGGTCTTTGGCCTTGGAAAACTCCACCCAACGGTCACGTGACTCGAGATCCATCGGTGAAAGCTTCCAGCGACGAGCCGGATCATCCAGCCGGGAGCGGAAACGGACTTCCTGCTCCTCATCGCTGACTGAGAACCAGTATTTGAGCAGAACAATTCCCGAACGCACTAGCATCCGCTCGAACTGGGGGGCCGATTGCATGAACTCCTCGACCTGAGATTCCGTGCAGAAGCCCATCACCCGCTCCACACCAGCCCGGTTGTACCAGCTGCGATCGAACATGACGATCTCTCCGGCTGCCGGGAAGTGCTCGACGTAGCGCTGGAAATACCACTGGGTGCGCTGCTGATCCGAGGGCGTACCCAGGGCGACCACATTGCAGCCCCGGGGATTAAGCGGTTCGGTGATGCGCTTGATCGCTCCACCCTTGCCGGCGGCATCACGGCCTTCAAAGAGAATAATCAGGCGAAAGCCAACGTGCTTCACCCAATACTGCATCTTCACCAGCTCAACCTGGAGTTTCTCCAGCTCTTTCTCGTAGAATTTGCGGCTTAATTTGACAGCTTTATCTTCGGGGGGAGCTCCCAGATCGTCTTCACTTTCCCCCAGCAGGTGGGAGGGGTGGTAGCGATCATTCTCACCGTTGGGGGTGAATGGGGAATGGGAGCTGACCATGGCGGGGACCAGGCCGGAGTCTCCATGGCTCCCTTTCTTTCTCTTGGTCTTGGCAGAGCCGTGCTTGGCGGAGCTGCCCTTTTTACCCTCACTCTTGCTCTTGTCTTTAGCCATCAAACTCAGCTCCGAACCCCCAACGATGCCCCTTGTCTAGAGGCATCCTCTTGAACAGGCTGTGGGTTAAGGACAGATTGTTGAGGCCCTGACACGTCCAGCGACCAGGGAATGGCCGCACAGGCTGACGCAGAACGTGCCGGGAGCCTCCTGGGGCGAGAGATCCACCAGGGGCTCACCCCCCAGCCGCAATTCACCGCCATGGGTGCGGGCCACCCGCTGGGCGATTGCCAGACCCAGGCCGCAGTGGCCGTGGCCGCTGCGAGCCTCGTCAAGGCGCTGGAAGGGCATCAGCGCCTGGGAGCGCTGATCCTCAGCGATGCCCTCCCCCTGATCCCACACCTGCAGCTCGAAACCGTCGTCCTGCCAGGCACGCAGCACCAGCCTCACCGGCGGCTGCCCGTAGCTGAGGGCATTGTCGATCAGGTTGGCCACGGCTCGACCCAGGGCGATCGGCTGAACCGTGGCAGTGACCGGGGCCAGATCCAGCTCCACCGGCTGGCCGTCGTAACGGGCGGCCAGCTCCGCCAGCAGCTCCGCGAGGGGCACGTTCACCGCTGTTTCCCCTCCCCCGCCGCCGGCGAAGAGCAGGAACTGACCGGTGATCCGCTCGAGGTCATCGAGATCGGCACCGGCCCGTGCGCTGGCGGAGGCATCCCCCAGCAGCGACAGGCGCAGCCGCAGGCGCGTGAGCGGAGTCTTGAGGTCGTGGGCGATCCCCGCAAGCATCGTCGCTCGCTCCCGCTCACTCTCCTCCAGGCGCAGGAGCATTGCGTTGAAGCGCTGAGCCAGGCGGCGCACTTCGGGAGCGCCCCGCTGGGGCATCGGCTCCGGCTGGGCCTCGAGGCCCACCCGCGCCAGGGCTCTCTCCAGCTGCCGCAGCGGCCGCTGCACCTCCAGCAGCAGGAACAGGGCCCCCGCCATCAAACTGCCGCTGGCCAGCGAGAGGGTGACCAGCAGCGGGTCGGGTGGCCAGCCGAAACGGGGCCGGATGGAGGCATAGAGCCAGACCGGCTCCAGGGGTGAGGCCAGCTCGATCCAGACACCACGGGCCGCACCATGGTTCGGTACCACCTCAGGGCAGCGGGGCAGACTGCGGCAGAGCTCCAGCTGGAGCTGGTCGGCCTGCCGCTCCAGGCGAACATCATCCCCCTGGCTGAGCAGGCCCCAGCTGCGGGGACGTCGCGGTGGCTGTCCCACCCCCAGCTGCAGCCCGCTGAGCTGGGAGACCGTGGCCGGCGGGAAGCGCTCCAGCGCCAGCTCCGAGAGCCTCAGGTTCAGGGCCACCTGGGGAGCCATCTGGGCGATCTGGGCCTGGCCGATCCGGGTACCGAGCAGGACCTGAAGCAGCACCAGGCTGAGGGCCCATCCCCCCAGAAAAAACACCCCCAGACGCAACGACAGGGCAGCTGGGCGCATCACGGGGGCCATGGCTCAGCGGTTGCGGGGCTGGCCGTCGGGCACGAAGACGTAGCCGTAGCCCCAGACCGTCTGGAGGTAGCGCGGCCGGCTCGGATCGGGCTCCACCAGCCGCCTCACCCGCGACACCTGCACGTCCATGCTGCGGGTGTCGGTGTCGCTGGCGGGACCCCGGGCCAGCTCGATCAGCCGCTCCCGCGAAAGGGGTCGGTGCGGATGCTGCACGAAGGCGGCCAGCAGGCTGAATTCGCCGCTGGTGATCGTCACGGGCTGATTCTGCCGCTCCAGGGTGCGGGCGGAGAGATCCAGCACGTTGTCGCCGAACTGCACCAGCTCGCCATCGGCGAGGGGGGTGCCGGCCGGCAGGGAGCCGCGGCGGCGCAGCACCGCTTCGATGCGGGCCATCAGCTCCCGGGGCAGGAACGGCTTGGCCAGGTAGTCATCGGCGCCCTGCTCCAGGCCGATGATCCGGTCAACGGCCTCGCCGCGGGCCGTGAGCATCACGACGGGCAGATCGTCGCTGGCGTCGCGCAGGCGTCGCAGCAGGGTGAGGCCATCGTCACCAGGCAGCATCAGATCGAGCACCACCAGATCGGGACGCTGGAACTCCAGCCGGGCCATCAGCTGGCGGCCGTCGGTGAGACAGCGCACCTCATAGCCCTGGTCGGTGAGGTATGTACCCAACAACTGGCGTAATTCGGGGTCGTCATCGACGACCCAGATCGTGTGGGTTCGGCTCAAGGCGGGGGCCGCAGCTGGTCTGACTGTATGGAGCGGAACCCACCGCGCCCAGGGGCCACCCCCACGGGGCGCCTTGCCAAAGGTGACTGCCTGGCTCAGTAGACAGGTCCGGTCATGTCTTGGTCCCTGCAGCCGCCGCCGCAGGGGCTGTCCTGGCCCGCGGGCCTCCATAAGGTGATCGCCATGGCGTCGCCCACCAGCTCCAGAACGAGGCCCGACCTGGCTGAGTGCAGCAGCAGCAATCCGCTGCGGCTGGTGCTGCTGCTGGCCTCCCTGCTGCTCAGCCAGGCTGGACCGGGGATCGCCCAGGACGCCCGCTCGCTGCAGTTGTACCACCAGCGGATGCAGGCCTGGTTCGAGCGGCTGGACCGCAATGGCGACGGCAGGCTGTCGCCCCAGGAAATCCGGGGCCAGCCCTACCTGGAAACCAATTTTGAGCGGCTGGATCAGCGGGGCCGGGGCTACCTGCTGCCCACCGACCTGGCCCCCCGTCAGCCGGCCCTCCTGGGGGTGAGGTTGCACGCGGTGTTCACCCAGGCCGACCGCAACGGCGACGGCCAGCTCAGCCGCCAGGAGGCACGTTCCTTTCCCTGGCTGAACCGGCGGTTCTCCAAGATCGACCTGGACAGCAATGGCTTCATCAGCCTGCAGGAGTTGTGGGAGTCGCGGCGGTCGCTGGCGCCCCGGCCCTGAACTCAACGCTCGGGGCGATCCGGCGGCCGGATGCGCACCACCGACCAGACGAGTCGAGCCAGACCCGCAGGCAACGCCATAACTCCGCCCAGCCCCGGCATGGCCAGACGCAGCAGGCGGAACACCCCGTTGATCAGCAACAGCAGTGCGGCTATCGCCAGCCCCAGCAGCAGCAGCACGCCAAAAGTCTGGAGCAGGCCCACCAGCAGGCTGATCAGACCCATGCCGATCTGGCTCAGCCCCCGGATCAGGGCGCTGATCACCTTGCTGATCACCAACAGCGAATCCAGGCGGTCGGGGATCTGCATCATCAGCAGCAGCAGCCCCGTTCCCGCCGCCCCGTTCAGCAGAGCCAGGCCTCCCTCCCGCCAGGCCGATGCACCCCGCCGCTGGCGCGAGAACACCTTGCGAGGCAACGGGTTCTTGCGGCCAGGATCGGGCAGGTGAGTCTTCATTGAGGCGGCTTCTCAATCGAGGCTGTAGCCCGCGCCGCGCATCCAACGCTCGAACTCCAGCAGCACCAGTTCATTGGGGCAATCCACCAGGCTGAGACCCGCCACAGTGCAATCCCCCTGGCCGCCGTGGTGGAGCGAGAGGTGAAAATCCTTGCCGCTGAGGCCACAGACCTCGGGATCACTGCGCACCACCACATCCAGGGAGGCCCCCAGCCGATTCACCCGTCGGCGCAGTTCAGACCAGCTGGTGGTCATGGCTTCGTCGTCATCGCAGCGGGACCATGGAGCGCAGGATCATCGGCAACCGAATCAATGCCAACCGAATCAACACCAGGGGACTCTCCCATTGAGTGTGGCCACAGGTTCTCGATCGTCAATGGGGCAGTCACCTAGCGGGGAGGGGTGAGGGGAGATGTCGGCGTCGCTGCGGGGCTGGCAGCCGGTGTGGCCGTGGGGCGCGGCAGAGGCACCATCAGGCCCAGGGCAGCGGTGATCGCCAGGGCGGCCAGACCGGCGACAGGGGGGGCCAGGCGCTGGCGCAGGGGCACACGCTCCAGGATTTCGCGGCGCTGGAGGGGGCGATCGGGAGGCAGGCTGAACCCCAGCTGAACGCGAGGATCGAGCCGGAGCTGATCTAGACAGCGCACCAGGTCCGCCAGCTCGGCGTCGTCGAAGCTGAGCTCCAGGGGCTGGGTGTCTGGCTGGCTGCTGTGCAGGCGCAGGCGGTGGGCCGGGCGGTTGCGCAGGCCAGCCCTCGTGGAGGAGATCGGCTCCATCTGCACCGGATCCGTCGCCCCCCCCATCGGCCGCGGCACGGAACTCACCAGGTGACGGGCGTAGGGCAGCACCGCGGCCAGCAGGGCCTGGAGGTGATCGCGTTTGCCCTCCAGAGTGGGATGACCGGCCAGATCTAGCTCCCAGGCCGAGAGGATGCCGATCACCTCAGGGCCATGACCGGCGGACAGATCAGGGAGTCCGTCGATGCGCAGACGGCAGCTGGTCTGCTCGAAGCGATAACTGAGTTTCATGCCGCGGCATCCATCAGGCTGGCCTTGAGACGATCGAAGCCACCCCGGCCGGAGCCGAAGGCCAGACCCTGCACCAACTGCCGCTGCAGACGGGGACCCTCCTGGTGATCCAGCAACTTCTGCACACCGCCCCGACGGGGATTGAGGCGCTCGCGCACCAGCTCATCGAGCCGGGTGCGGAACAGCTGCCAGCGCTGCTGGGTGACCGGTTCAGGCTCGGAGGCCGAGAGCAGTTGGCGCAACATCGGATAGAGCCGATCGGCCATGGCACAGAGCAGGCTGATCAGGGCATCGGTTTCAGCTTCGCTGAGCACGCCCCGCCGGCAGGCCAGCCTCAGTGGGTTGTAGCAGCGCCGCTTCCACAGCTCCACACGATTGGGGAAAAGGGAGCCGAAGCCGAGCTGGTTTGCCATCCAGACCATGGCTTCGCCGCCGTTGAGATCAAGGGCTTCGACGCTGAGCAGCATCAGGTCGAGCCGCTCGAGTCCTCGGCGACTGAGGCGGGCAGAAGGCCGTGGCGGCGGGGGCTGCTCCACAGCAGCTTCCGCGTTAGGAGCGGTGATCGTGACGTCGGCCATGGCTGCGATGATGCCAGCGCCTGCGCCGATCCGTCACCCGATCGCTCTTTCATGGCCCTGAGCACCGCATCCCCCGAGTTGGGCGAGCCCATTGATCTGCGGGAGCTGGTCAGGGATGTGCCCGATTTCCCCAAGCCCGGCATCCTCTTCCGCGACCTGACCCCGCTGATGCGCGACCCACGCGGCTGGAAGGAAGTGGTACGCCAGCTATCCGGACTCTGCGAAGAGCTGCGCCCCGATCTGATCGTGGGTATCGAATCACGGGGCTTCATCGTGGGAACGGCCCTGGCCACGGCCGTGGAAATCGGCTTCGTGCCGGTGCGCAAGCCCGGCAAGCTGCCCGGCCAGGTGCATGCGGTGGAGTACGCCCTGGAATACGGCCACGACCGCCTGGAGATCCAGCACGATGCTCTCTCAGGCGGCCCGCGGGTATTGATCGTCGACGACCTGCTGGCCACCGGCGGAACCGCTGCGGCCTGTGCCCAGCTGGTGCTCGAAGCCGGCGGCGACCTCTGCGGCTATGGCTTCGTGGCGGAGCTGGCGGGCCTGGGGGGACGGGCACGCCTGCCGGGGGAGCACCCGGTGGAATCCCTGATCATCTACGCCTGAGCTTGGTTGTCGACGATCAGGTCTGCTGGTCCTGCCAGGCCAGCACCTGATCGAACTGATCCAGGCTGATCAGCCCGAAGCGCCAGAGGATCACCGGCAAGGGAGCCTGCTCCTGATCGGCCTGGCGAATCCCCAGCGCCAGGGCGCTCTCGCTCAGACCCTGCTCATGGCGCAGATAACGCACCAGGGCGGAGGAGGGAATCGGCTGGGGCGAGGTGCTGATCACCATCGGATCACTGGAATGCTCAGACTCAATGGGGCCGAAGCCGGGCTGTCCTCACTCTGACCAGCGAGCCGCAAGCCGGCAAGGACCCAGAGTCATGGCCTTGAGGCTGAGGTGCCTCAAAGCGCTGGAGCGGCCCATCAGGCCGAGAGCCAGGCGGCGGCCCCTCAGCAGCAGCGGCTGCCGGTTGGAGAAGATCCGCACCAGCAGGTCGGTGCTCAGCAGGGTGAGCAGCACATCAGGCCAGCGGCGGCGCCCATAGGCTGCGGCCACCGCGGCAGGCGACAGATGTCCAGCGGCCGCCCGCAGGGCCTGACGCTGCAGTTCTTCCACATCCCGCCAGCAGAGATTCATCCCCTGGCCGCCCACCGGATGGCAGCGATGGGCCGCCTCCCCCACCAGCGCCAGCGAGCCGCGGTGGAAGCGGCGGGCGAGCTCGAGAGCCACAGGGAAGGCCCGTGGCCGCTCGAGCAGGGCCTCGGGCTGCAGGCTGTCCGGAAGCGTGGCGGCGAGGGCATCGAGGAAGGCCACTGGATCAAGCGCTTCCAGCTGTCGCAGGCGCCCGGCAGGAGCACTCCAGACCAGCTGGGCCGTGCCGTCGCCGAGGGGGAGCACGGCGAAGGGACCCTCGCGACGAAACAGCTCCCAGGCCTGATCGGGGGCCGGGCTGCGCAGGCGCACCTGGGCGGTGAGGCAGCCCTGGCCATAGGGCAGACGCCAGCGCCTGATCCCTGCCGACTCCCGGGTTGGCGAGGCGCTGCCATCGGCAGCAACCACCAGATCAGGCGGACCGGGACTGTCGGACTCAGGGGATGGCGCCCCACGGGATTCGGCCTCCCCCAGCCTGAGTCTGATGGCGGGGTGATCCTCGAGTCGTTCGAGCAGAGATCGCATCAGCGGCTGATGCTGCAGGATCCAGCCCACGGCACCCGCCTCCTCGGGGCTGGCGGCGCCGAAGCCCACCTCGGCCGGGCCGAAACCGATCGCTCGCCCCGCCTCCAGATCACACAGCCGCAGCGAGCGGAATGGAATCGCCAGCTCAGCCAGCTGCTGCCAGAGCCCCAGGCGTTGCAGAAACAGGCGACTGGAGTGGCTGAGGGCATAAGCGCGACGGCGGTCCTGCAGCTGAGCGCCGCTGAGCGGATCAGTGAGCTGCACCCGCCAGCCCGCCTGGGCCAGGGCCAGGGCCGTCAGGGCACCGGTGGGTCCCCCGCCGAGCACGCGGGCCCGAGGCATGGTCGACCACTCAGAAATCAGAGGACGAGGCGAGGCCAGCACAGGGGCCGGGGCAAGGGCGCTCATGGGCTCAGCGGCGGCCACAAAAAAGCCGCAACAGAAATTCTGCTGCGGCCAGAAGGGGAATGCGAAGAAAGGGCTCAGCCGATGCCGAGCAGGCCGCGGGTGAAGGCCTCGCCACCCAGGGCGAATTCGGTGGCCAGCAGGGCGATGAAGCCGAGCATCGCCATGCGGCCGTTCAGCTTCTCGGCGCGCTCGTGGAAGCCCCAGCCGCTCTCGGCGCTCACCACTTCCATGCGTGGCTCGGTGGCGAAGGCATTGAGGCGACCACCGTCTTCGGTGGTGACGGTGGCGCCGCGGATGGTGGCGCGCTCGCTGGCGTTGACAGGAGCCGAACTGGGGGCGGTGGCGGTGGCTTGGGCCATGGGGTTTCCTCGGTTGATGAATTCAATGTAACACATTGTTGCGGAACGTAAACGTCCGCTGAAGGAAGCAGCTCCAGGGGCGCGCCCGGTTGCGAGCCGCTTCAGCGCAGGCGTCGCAGGCAGAGCTCCTCGAATGCCGGCCGCAGCAGGTAGGGGTACTCACCCACCCAGACCTTCAGCTGCGGGATCCAGGCGTCGCTCATGGCATCGATCCGGGAAAAATCAGGTCTTTCGCTCAGCACCAGTCCGCGAATGACCATGCCGCGGCGGATCGTCTGATGCTTCTTGTCCATCGGGAAGCGCACTGAGCCCAGGTAGCCGTCGTCGTCTTCCAGCTCCAGCGACAGCCAGGTGCGGCGGTTCTCCACCAGCTCCAGACGGCCGCGCTGATCCGCCTGCTCCTTGCGTTGCTCCACCAGCTCCTTGGTGAACAGATCACCCACCCGCGCCTCATAGATCGCCGCCCGCGGGTAGCGCCGCAGGGTGGCGTTTCGTCGTCCGGCCTCCAGGATCGGGCCCCAGAGCACGTAGAGCAGCAGGACAAAGCCCGCCACCAGCCAGACCGAGCCGAAGCGATAGGAGAACTGGCTCTGGGCGATCAGCAGCGAGATAACCCCGCCGATCACCGAGATCAGCACCCGCTGCAGGATCTTCTGGGGATTGCCGCTGCAGAAACTGAACTGGGGTCCGGTGGCCACCGCCGGAATCAGGCGCTGCAGCTCACCTGGCTTGAGGGGGATCAGCATCGCTTCAGATCAGGCGCTCGAGCCCGTACACCAGACCCTGGAGCTGGCGCACCCGGCGCAGGGTCAGCAGCACGCCGGGCATGTAGGCGGAGCGTTCGATCGTGTCGTGCCGCAGGGTGTAGGTCTCCCCTGGGGCGCCGAACATCACCTCCTGGTGGGCCACCAGCCCGGGCAGCCGCAGCGAATGCAGCCGCAGACCACTCTCCCGCTGACCACCGCGACAGCCCGCCAGCGTTTCGTGCTCCTCCACCTGGGGCTGATTGAACGTCTTGCCCAGCTCCTCGATCAGCTCGGCTGTCTTGAGGCAGGTGCCGCTGGGAGCATCGGCCTTGCGGTTGTGATGGAGTTCGGTGAGCTCGGCGAAGTCGTAGAAGCGGGCGGCGGCCGCGGCGGCCTGCTGCAGCAGCACCATGCCCACCGAGAAGTTGGGAATCACGGCACCGCCGATGCCGGCCTTCTCGGCAAAGACCGCCAGCTCACCCAGTTGCTTGGGGCTCAGGCCTGTGGTGCCGATCACCGGATGGACGCCGTAGGCGATCGCAGCACGGGTGTGCTCGTGGACCACCGAGGGATGGGTGAAGTCGACCAGCACCGCGCCAGCTCCTGGGCCATCACTCCGCACCGCCTGGCTGGCCTGGCAGAGGCAGCCCTCGAAGTCTGCGGTGATCGCCACCTCCAGTTCCCCCAGTCCCAGCTCCAGCCCCACGTCCGCCCCCTCCTTGCCGGGGGTGGTGTCGATCGCGCCAAGCAGGCGGCAATCCCCTGCAGCCGTGACGGCTTTGACCACTTCAGCCCCCATCCGGCCAAGGGCACCGGCCACCACCACCGGGATCGAAGCAGGGAGCGCATCGGTGGGGGGCATGGGCCGGGCGTGATCGCGACTTTGGGGGAGCCTATGGCGGCGATTCCGGCCCCGCACACGCTCCTGTAACGCCTTGGGGCGCAAAGTCGCGCGGCTGGAGCAGGTTTCGTAGGCTCCTTCACATTGCTCAAACCCAGCGCCGATGTTCACGCAGGTACGCTCCGCCAACCGCCGGGTCACCCCTGGCAACGGCGAGGCTCCCGCCGGCAGTGAGGGTCGGGACGTGATGCGTGCGGTGTACGTGGTGCTCGAGCCCCAGTACCAGAACGCCCTGACACAGGCGGCCACCAGCCTCAACGCCACCAACCCGGCCTTGGCGGTGGATCTGAGCGGCTACCTGATCGAGGAGTTGCGCGATCCGGAGAATTACGCCGCCTTCTGCGCCGATGTTGCCGAAGCCGATGTGTTCATCGCCTCGCTGATCTTCATCGAAGACCTGGCCCAGAAAGTGGTGGAGGCGGTGGCACCCCACCGGGACCGGCTCAAGGCCGCCGTGGTGTTCCCCTCCATGCCGGAGGTGATGAGGCTCAACAAGCTCGGCACGTTTTCCATGGCCCAGCTGGGCCAGAGCAAGAGCGCCATCGCCAGCTTCATGAAGAAGCGGAAGGAAGCCAATGGCGCCGGCTTCCAGGACGCCATGTTGAAACTGCTCAACACACTGCCCACGGTTCTCAAGTACCTGCCGGTCGAGAAGGCGCAGGATGCGCGCTCGTTCATGCTCAGCTTCCAGTATTGGTTGGGCGGAACGCCGGACAACCTGCGCAACTTCCTGTTGATGCTGGCCGACAAATACGTGTTCCCCCGTGGCGACAGCGGCCGGCCCGAACTGCAGGTGGCCGAACCTGTGGTGTTCCCGGATCTGGGCCTGTGGCACCCCATGGCTCCTGGGATGTTCGAGGACCTCAAGGAATATCTGAACTGGAGCGCCAGCCGCACCGACCTCAGCGCGAAGGCCAGAAGCGGTCCGGTGATTGGCCTGGTGCTGCAGCGCAGCCACATCGTCACCGGCGATGAGGCCCACTACGTGGCGGTGATCCAGGAACTGGAATACCGCGGCGCCACGGTGATCCCGGTGTTCTGCGGCGGGCTTGATTTCTCCAAGCCCGTGAAGGCCTTCTTCTACGACCCGCTTGACCCCGACCAACCGATCGTGGATGGGGTTGTGAGCCTCACCGGCTTTGCCTTGATCGGTGGTCCGGCCCGCCAGGACCATCCCCGCGCCATCGAAGCGCTTTCGAAGCTGAACCGGCCCTACATGGTGGCCCTGCCGCTGGTGTTCCAGACAACCCAGGAATGGGAGGAGAGCGACCTGGGTCTGCACCCGGTGCAGGTGGCGCTGCAGATCGCCATTCCCGAGCTTGATGGCGCCATCGAGCCGATCGTGCTCAGCGGCCGCGACGACGCCACCGGCAAGGCCCACACCCTGCAGGACCGGGTGGAGGCGATCGCCGAGCGGGTGATCCGCTGGGCCTCTCTGCGCACCAAACCCCGCTTCGAGAAGAAGCTGGCGATCACGGTGTTCAGCTTCCCGCCCGACAAGGGCAATGTGGGCACCGCCGCCTACCTGGATGTGTTCGGCTCGATCCACCGGGTGCTGGAGGAGATGAAGCGCAAGGGCTATGACGTCCAGAACCTGCCGCGGGATTCCAAGGCGTTGATGGAGGCGGTGATCAACGACCCGGAGGCGCTCCAGGGGGCACCGGAGCTCGCGATCGCCCACCGCATGAGCGTGGAGGAGTATGAACGCCTGACCCCCTATTCCGAGCGGCTGGAGGAGAACTGGGGCAAGCCTCCCGGCAGCCTCAACAGTGATGGCACCAACCTGCTGATCTACGGCCGTCACTTCGGCAACGTATTCGTGGGGGTGCAGCCCACCTTCGGTTACGAAGGGGATCCGATGCGGCTGCTCTATTCCCGCAGCGCCAGCCCCCACCACGGCTTCGCCGCCTATTACACCTATCTGGAGAAGGTGTGGGGTGCCGACGCGGTGCTGCATTTCGGCACCCACGGCTCGCTGGAGTTCATGCCTGGCAAGCAGATGGGCATGAGTGACACCTGCTATCCCGATTCCCTGATCGGCGCCCTGCCGAACCTCTATTACTACGCGGCCAACAATCCCTCTGAGGCCACGATCGCCAAGCGGCGGGGTTATGCCGCCACGATCAGTTACCTCACACCACCTGCCGAAAATGCCGGTCTATACAAGGGACTCAAGGAACTGGGCGAACTGGTGGGCTCATACCAGCAGCTGCGTGAGAGCAGCCGGGGTGTGCAGATCGTCAACGCGATCGTGGAAACTGCCCGCCAGTGCAACCTCGACAAGGATGTGACCCTGCCGGAGGTGGACGCGAGCGAACTCGACCTAGACGGCCGTGACGGGGTGGTGGGTGCTCTCTACAGCCAGCTGATGGAGATCGAGAGCCGGCTGCTGCCCTGCGGCCTGCACACGATCGGCAAGCCGCCCACCGCCGAAGAGGCGATTGCCACCCTGGTGAACATCGCCGCCCTGGAGAGGGAGGAAGAGGGGTACCGCAGCCTGCCGGCTCTGCTGGCCGAAAGCCTGGGCCGCACGATCGATGAGGTGTATCGCGGCAACGACGCCGGGGTGCTGGTCGATGTGGAACTGAACCAACGGATCACCGAGGCCTGCCGCGCCGCCGTGGCCTCGATGGTGCGCGCGGTCACGGGCAGCGATGGTCGGGTGGATCTCAAGGGCCGCTTCGGCTGGTTCTTCGCTCTGCTGGAGCGCTTCGGCTACGAGCGGCCCAGCCCGTGGCTGAGTTCCTGCCGTGCCTCGGGCTTCGCCGCGGTGGAGCCCACCGAGCTCGACAAACTGTTCGGCTACCTGCGCTTCTGCCTGGAGCAGATCTGCGCCGACATGGAGATGGAGAGCCTGCTGCGGGCACTTGATGGCGAATACGTGATTCCCGGCCCCGGTGGCGATCCGATCCGCAACCCGGGTGTGCTGCCCAGCGGCAAGAACATCCACGCCCTCGACCCCCAGGCGATCCCCACCCGCGCCGCCATCGCCGCGGCCAAGGTGGTGGTGGATCGGTTGATCGAGCGTCAGAAGGCCGAGCAGGGCACCTGGCCGGAAACGATCGCCTGCGTGCTCTGGGGCACCGACAACATCAAGACCTACGGCGAATCGCTTGCCCAGATTCTCTGGTTCATCGGTGTCCGCCCCGTGCCCGATTCGCTCGGGCGGGTCAACAAGCTGGAGCTGATTTCCCTGGAGGAGCTGGGCCGTCCTCGCATCGACGTGGTGGTGAACTGCTCCGGTGTGTTCCGCGATCTGTTCATCAACCAGATGGGCCTGATCGACCAGGGCGTGAAGATGGCGGCTGAGGCCGAGGAGCCTCTGGAGCTGAACTTCGTGCGCAAGCACTCCCAGGAGCAGGCGGCGGCACAGGGCATCAGCCTGCGCGAGGCCGCCACCAGGGTGTTCTCCAATGCCAGCGGCAGCTACAGCTCGAACGTGAACCTGGCGGTGGAGAACAGCACCTGGGAGGAGGAGGGCGACCTGCAGGAGATGTACCTGTCGCGCAAGACCTTCGCCTTCAACGCTGACAACCCCGGTGAGATGAACCAGAACCGTGAGGTGTTCGAATCGGCGATGAAAACCGCCGATGTGACCTTCCAGAACCTGGATTCGGCTGAGATTTCGCTCACCGATGTGAGCCACTATTTCGATTCCGATCCCACCAAGCTGATTGCCGGCCTGCGCGATGACGGCAAGGCCCCGACCAGCTACATCGCCGACACCACCACCGCCAATGCTCAGGTGCGCTCGCTGAGCGAAACGATCCGGCTGGACTCCCGCACCAAGCTGCTCAATCCCAAGTGGTACGAGGGCATGCTCAATTCCGGCTACGAGGGGGTGCGTGAGGTGGCCAAACGGCTCAACTTCACCCTGGGCTGGAGCGCCACCAGCGGCGCGGTGGATAACTTCGTGTATGAGGAGGCCAATGACACCTTCATCAACGATCCCGAGATGCGCAAACGGCTGATGGAGCTCAACCCCCACAGCTTCCGCCGCATCGTGGGCACCCTGCTGGAAGTGAACGGCCGCGGCTACTGGGACACCAGCGATGAGAACATCGCCCAGCTGCAGGAGATCTACCAGGAGATCGAAGATCGTATTGAAGGGGTCACCACTGCTGAATCCAGCTGATCACCGAACCTGTCGGGCGTGATGCGTGATGCCAGACGGGTTGATGCTGGGATAGCTCTGGACGTCCTGGGGCCGATGGATCTGCTGCCATTGGCCCAAGCGTTGCGATCCTGAGAGGGTCCTTCCGTTGAAGGGGTGACCATGCACGAGCGCGGATGCTCGAGCCAGGAGAAGGCTCTGGAGCTGCTGGCCGAGCTCACCACGGCCGAGAAGCTGGAGCTGCTCGACGGTGACACCCCGTTCTGGTCCGGCATGGTGGACATCGCCCTCCATCAGGCCTCCCACCGCCATCCCTGGCCGGCGGCGCAGGTGCCCCGTCTTGGCCTGGCGGGCCTTCAGTTCGTCGACGGCCCCCGCGGCGTGGTGCTCGAGGGTGGAGCCACCACATTCCCCGTGCCGATGGCCCGGGGGGCCTGCTGGGATCCAGACCTGGAGCAGCGCATCGGCGAGGCCATCGCTCGTGAAGCCCGATCCTTCGGCGCCAACTGGGTGGCCGGAGTCTGCATCAACCTCCTGCGCCACCCCGGCTGGGGCAGGGCCCAGGAGACCTATGGGGAGGACCCGGTGCATGTGGGCGCCATGGGAGCCGCCATGACCCGTGGGTTGGAACGCCATGCCGTGGCCTGCGTCAAGCATTTCGCGCTCAACTCGATCGACAGCTCCCGGTTCCTGGTCGACGTGCAGGTCAGCGAGCGGGTGCTGCATGAGCTCTATCTCCCCCACTTCCGTGACTGCGTGGAAGCCGGCGCCGGTTCGCTGATGAGCGCCTACAACCAGGTCAACGGCCACTGGTGCGGCCAGCACCCGCAGCTGCTGCGACGGATCCTCAAGCAGCGCTGGGGATTCCGCGGCTTCGTGGTCAGCGACTTCATCTTCGGCGTGCGTGATGGCGTCGCCGCCGTACTGGCGGGCCAGGACCTGGAAATGCCATTCCGGATGGTGTTCGCAGGCTGCCTGCCGGAGGCCGTAGCCGACGGCCGGGTGCCGATGGGTTGCATCGACGAGGCCGTGCTGCGACTGCTGCAGGTGCAGCTGAAAATGCCCCCAGGAGTTTATCCGGCGTCGCTTCGCTCCTGCGAGACGCACCGTGCCCTGGCCCGCGAGGCGGCCACCAGCTCGATTGTGCTGCTGCGCAACGAGGGGCAGGTGCTGCCCTTCGAAGGCCTGAGCTCCCTGGCGGTGATCGGCCGGCTGGCGTCGATCGCGAACCTGGGGGATCGAGGATCCTCGGACACCCGGCCTCTGCCGGGATCGGTGGTGACACCGCTGGATGGGCTGCGGGCCGCGGCTCCCGACCTGCGTATCGAGCAGGCCAGCGGCAGCAGCCCCCTGGCAGCGGCCGCGCTGGCGGCCCGCTGCGACGCCGCTGTGGTGGTGGCCGGCCTGGACTGGCGCCAGGAAGGGGAGCACATCCATCCGGGAGATATCGCCCCGATCCTGCGCCTGATTCCTCCACCCGAATGGATGCTGCGCCTGGTGGGGCGGCGCAGGCTGATGCCGTTCTGGCGACCCCTGGCCCACCTGCTCGCCTGGATCACCAGCTACGCCTCAGCCCGGCAGGGCGGCGACTTTGCCGCCGGTGATCGCACCGACCTGAACCTGCCCGCGGATCAGGTGGCCCTGATCCGCCAGGTCGCCAGCGCCAATCCACGCACCGTGGTGGTGCTGATGGGCGGTGGCGCCATGCTGATCGAGGACTGGCGGCAGCTGGTTCCGGGCCTGCTGCTGCTCTGGTATCCCGGAGAGCAAGGGGGTGCTGCCCTGGCTGATGTGCTGCTCGGTCGGGTGTCACCTTCCGGCCGCCTGCCCTTCTCCATGCCGACTCAGGCCTGCCACCTGCCGCCCTTCGAACCCCGAGCTCGACGCGTCGTATACGACTTCTGGCATGGCTACCGGCGCCTCCAGCGTGAAGGCCATGCCGCGGCGTTTCCGTTCGGCTTCGGGCTCTCCTACAGCCAGTTCACGGCTTCCGAGCTGACGGCCGAGTTCCAGCGCGCTGATGGCCGGATGGATCACCTGCAGACGAGCGTCACGATCACCAACACCGGCGGGATGGAGGCGGCCGACGTGGTGCAGCTTTATCTGGAACCCCCAGCCCGGGGGCTGGAGCGACCGGCTCGAACCCTGGTGGCGTTCCAGCGCCTGCACCTGGCCGCCGGGGAAGCGAGGCGCATCACGCTGGCGGTCCCCCTGCGCAGCCTCGCCAGGTTCGATCCAGCCCAGGATGGCTTCGTGACCGAAGCCGGCACGCACAGGCTGGTGGTGGCCAGGCACGTGGAGGATGTCGGCCTGGCGGTTGCGCTGGAGATGGAGGCGGCGCGTGTGGGCAGCTGACGGGTGAGGTCCACTCTCAGCGCAAGTGCTCAGCGGCCCAGCTCAGGGCGCCTGCTGGAGAGCTGCCTCAGCGTCTCTCCTAGGCGCAGACGGTTGTAGCGCTGCAGCAGCACGCAGGGCAGGTTGAACAGGGTCGCGAAAACCAGGTTGATCAGCACGCCAGCCGGCGGCAACCACAGGGCCGTGACCATCCAGGCGGGCCAGAGCGCCCAGTGCACCAGCTCCGCCCGACGGGTCTCCAGGCTCAGCCGTCGCAGGGCCAAAGGGTCGCGACGGGCCAGGCTGGCCTTGCGGATCCCCCCCGGCAAGGCATGGCCGCCGTCGGGAATCCAGCGCTTCCAGACCCTGATGCCCAGCCAGCGTTCGTAGATCCGCAAGCAGGCCTCACCGCCGTGGTCGGGCCGCTCGCCATCGCGCCAGGCCAGCAGCCGCTCAGGCAGCTGATTGGCAAGCGCCCCGACCAGAAGCGACCAGAGCAGCCACAGACTCGCCGAGGCTGCCACCGCACCCAGACCAACGGAGTTGGCCATCAGCGGGTGCTGAATGTGCGTCCCTTCCACTGCACCTTGCCGCGCTCGAGGTTGAGGATCGCCAGCAGAAACACCCCGAGAAAGAACAGCACCGGAATGGGAAAAAGCAGGTTGATCCAGGCGAAGCGACCCACGGGGCGGGTGATCACCAGCAGCTGGAGCGCATAGGCCCCATAGACCAGCGCATTGCTGAGCACGGCGCGATCACCCACCAGCGGCCAGCCCAGCAGCGAGGCCGGCAGGCACCAGGCGGCCCAGAACAGGCCGGAGAGCCAGAGCAGCACGGCCAGCATCCAGCTCCAGCGCACCTCACCGGCAGCGGTGGCAAAATTTTTGTTGAACCCCACCACCATGTCGCGCAGTCCGCCCGGGTACATGCGGTAAGCGATCCGGCCGAAGCCGAGAAAAGCGCTCACAGGCAGATCGGCCCGTTCGTAGGCATGGGCAAGGAACCAGTCCTCCACCACCTTGCCGGCAACGGCTGCGTGACCGCCGCTGCGGTCATAGTCGGCGCGGCTGGTGGCCAGCGCCGGCCCGAAGGCCACTCCGCAACCGGGCCCCAGGGGCACGGCCATCAGCCCCACCATGTTGAACAGCAGCGAGAGCTGTTCGTAGGGCTTCTCCGTGCGGTGGTAGGGCTGCACCGAAACCAGTCCACCGAGCTGCTGGTGCGCCGCCACCAGGCACTCCAGGAAGTCAGGACCGGGTTCGGTGTCGGCATCGAGAAACACCAACAGCTCACCGCGGCTGGCCAGCACACCGTTGTGCAGCGCCCAGGTCTTGCCGCACCACCCCTCCGGCAATGGCAGCGAGGCGAGCACGGCCACCGGCAGGCCAGCCCGGGGCTCAGCGGCGATGGCGGCCGTGCGATCACTGGAGTGGTCATCCACCACGATCACCTCCAGGGGCTTGAGGGTCTGGCTGGCAAGACCATCGAGCAGATGGGGAAGCGTCGACTCCTCGTTGCGAGCGGGAATCAACACCGACACCGTGGGCGGTTCAACAGGTGAGGCGGCTGGGAGGAGGGGTAGGCGCAGGCCCAGGACCCAGCCCAGCAGCCAGCGCACCAGCATGGAAACGCCAACCCAGCCCATTGTGCGCACAAGTCCTCCAACCACCAACGCTATGGGCAAGAAGCCTCAGGCGCACGGGATCACGGCCTGAGCAATTCCCTGGTCAGCGGGCCGATGGCAGCCGGATCACGCAACAGCTGGGGGTGTGTCGCCACCGGCAGCTCCGTGCGGGCGCCGATGGGCAGCACGGCGCGCCATCCCGGCAGCACGGCCAGATCAATGGCGGAATAGAAGCTGTGGCACTCAATCCGGTGCAGGGTGTCGAGGTTGCCGTTCAGGCGCTCCAGCAGGCCGCTGCCCCACTTCAGACCAGCGATGCCCTTGAAGACGCGCCCAGGCCAGGGCTGGGCCGTGAGTGTGCCCTGCTGGGGACTGCCGACGCTGATGAAGCGTCGTGTGCGCTGGTGCCCACCCATGAGCTGAATCCATGTGCGGGCAATGACGCCCCCGATCGAAAAGCCCAGCAGGTCGATCGGCTCCTCCAGCCCCAGACTCGCCCGGATGTGGCCACCGAGCAGCTCAGCAGCCTGTTCGATCGGGGTAAGGCCGAGGCGCAGGGGCAGGGCAGGGATCAGCAGATTGGGCCGTCGTTCTCCCAGCTCACGCCTGAGTCTGTTGAACACCGCTGGGCTGTCGAGCAGCCCATGAACCAGAACCAGGGGGGGACTCGGAATCGGAGAACGTGCTGATACCACCAACCAATTAAAACCAGCGGCGGCTCCAAATGAGAGCCGTGGTGACCGACCGCCCTGGTCAGCGTCACGTCGGGGCAGTCATGAGCAGTTTCCCGCCAGCAATCAACAACACAGCGGCGAGAATGCGCTTGATGGTGGTGTGAGGAAATCGGTGACTGCCGAAATGGGCTCCAGCGAAACCTGCCGCGACAGCGACAATCGCCAGAGGGATCGTGAAAGT
This sequence comes from Synechococcus sp. Cruz-7E5, assembly GCF_024345995.1. Classification (GTDB taxonomy): domain Bacteria; phylum Cyanobacteriota; class Cyanobacteriia; order PCC-6307; family Cyanobiaceae; genus Regnicoccus_A. Next base: position 21,248 of record NZ_JAGQCE010000002.1, on the reverse strand, counting down.
CGGAAAGTTTTTCGTGCTGCTCACATTGCCCAATAAACCAGCCACTGAATTCAGCAAGATAAACAATGCAGACACGGCTGCAGCAGATTTGACTGTTGACCACCGCATCATAAGTAGCAAAGGAGTAAGGAAAATACCGCCACCCGTGCCCGTCAGCCCTGATAACAATCCAAGGCAAGCACCGATTGGAATTGCGCAGGCAATTGCCGGTGGCGAGCTTGGCGTATCAGCACTTTGACCAACAATGAATCTTACAGCCGACAGAACAAGCACGACTCCAACTATTAGCCTGAATGCGGTTACCGGAATATTGAGGTAGCCACCAAGAAACGCCATGGGCACTGCCAACACAGCAAATGGCCAAAATAGTGGCCATGAAAAGTGGCCGCGTCGTGCGAACTGCCATGTGGCTATCGTCGCCACAAGAATGTTGAGCATCAGCGCGGTTGGCTTGATGGCACTGGGCGACAACCCGGCCAGCGACAAGATGGCGATATAGCCGGAAGCGCCTGCGTGACCGACAGATGAGTACAAAAACGCCACTCCACCGATGGCGATGCACAACAGCAGGATGTGATCAGTATTCATGGACAGAGGACGCTGCAGATTGCAAACATGGTCCACGATTCAACGCAGGTCACCCTTGCAAGAGGTCAATGCAAACTTGTCAGGCAGTAGATCGTTCTCTCTTTAGCAGCAGGCAAGCTATAACGGCGCCAATCATAGCCAGAACTGCCATCGGATAGAAGACAAGATCATAACTCCCGAACAGATCTCGAATATGACCAGCCAGTAAAGTTCCAATCAAGGCGCCAGCTCCATAGGCAGTAAAAACAATTCCATAATTCTGGGCATACTTTTCGGGATTGAAAAAGCGGAGAGTAATGGTTGGAGCCATGGCCAACCACCCGCCAAGACAGAACCAGAACAGGCAAAAGGCAGCCAGATATGTGGCAATCTGGCCAGCTTCAGCATTGATCATCAGCACGCAGGCAACTAGGATCAGTGCGTAGGACAATATGGCAACATAGTGAGGCTTGAACCGATCACTTAACCAGCCAAACAGCGGACGACTGACGCCATTAAAAAAGGCGAATAAAGAAACACTCCAGGCTGCTACAGTCGGATTGATATCAATGATTTCTTCCCCGACTGAACTGGAAATACCAATGGCGGTCAAGCCGACCAGGGTTCCGATCGCGTAACAGAGCCATAACCCATAAAACGATCGATTATGGAATATGTTTCGGGTATCGACCAAGGCTGAGCCAGCAACAGCAGCGGCATGGTGTCGAGGATGCCAGCCCTTAGGCGGCAACTTCATCACCAGAGAAAGAGCCAGGATGATGAACGTAAAAGCAATGCCAAGCAGGCGCAAGGTGGGGCGGACTGTGTAGGCTTCAATCAATTTATTGGTGAGAGGAGCCGTAATCAAGGGCGAAAGCCCAAAACCAATGATCGTCAAGCCCACAGCGAGGCCTTTTCTATCAGGAAACCAGCGAGAGACGACCACGATGGGAACACCATAGACAATGCCCACACCTGTTCCAGCGATCATCCCGTAGGTGACAACGAGAGCTCCAACGTGAGTAGCAAAACTTGAAAGCATATAGCCCAAGCCTACGATAATACCTCCGATAGCAGTTGTGACGCGGGTACCAATACGAGGAATGTAAAAACCTGCGATTGGCATCATGCCAGCATAAAAAACCAAGCCAAATGTAAATGGAAGCAGGCTTTGAGTGGCACTGATTCCAAGCTCGCCTTCCAAGGGAGTCCTGAAAATACTCCAGGAATACACACTTCCCAAGCAAAGCAGGATAATGATTCCAAAAGGAATCAGAAGCCATCGGCTTTGCTCAGCAGGTTGCCCTAAAAACTTGAGTTGAGGCTGATGGTGAGTTGTATGAAGAGTCACTGTGACCAGCGAGACAGACGCAACAACAAAAGCGACATTCGCAATGGCAGACTATCGACTCCGATCACCTTCCTGCCAGAAGATGGCAGCCGTGTCAGCAAGCCAGAGCAGACGCAACAGGCACATCGGCTTGCAGAGCCCGATCTTCTCATCATGACAGCCCTGCATCAACCAAGCAAGAATCAGGCAGAACTCCGGCAAAGAGACCCCTGGAAACCGTAAAAAGGCTGGCCAATGTCCTCCGGCCTGCCGAGATCAGCCACAAGATCGGCAATAGCTTTCTGGTAACGGAGACGCAGAAACGGGGTGAGCTTGTCCAGGGCCAGCCCCTGCACACCCATGGTCAAGTAGTGCTGCAGCACCAAATCCAGAAAGAACTGTTGCTTGCAGATGAACCTGAAGTGGATGTACCTGCGGGCATGCTCTGCTCGGGAAACTGGGTTGAGGTACAGGCGCAACTCAGCGCCGGGGATGGCGGCTTGTATCTCAACGGCGATCTAGCTCAGAAGCGCCTGAGTAAGCACGTTGCTGGACTCATCGGAGCAACCGGACATCGATTCAGATGTTGACGGTTCGGCCGAAAAACCAGGCTCGAGCTGACCTCAAGATGCAATTTCCAGACCTGATGATGCAATTCCTGCACCTGGCTGGATCCCAGGACTATGATCTGCGCAGACTGGCTCTCCCACCGAAACTTCTCCATACGAAAGCAGCCGATTAACATAGCTCATATTCGTGCAAACATCATATCTACACAAAGACAATATCCACAAGAAGATCATATCTTAATGAAGATCATATCCAGGCAATGATCATTTCCGAGCGAACATGACACCCCAAATTCTGAGTTGCCCAGCAGCCAGGTAGCACCCTCATCAGCTCGCGCGGGAAAGTCCTGGATGGCTGAGCCCACGGCAAGGTGCAAGCCCTAAGGGATATGACGCAGAGGTTCCGCAGGGCGGTCGTCTGCCTAGGTTCCGAACAGGTGAACTCCTTCCAATACCAACAGGAGACGGACGATGACGGCCATCAGCCAGTGCCCATTCGCAGGCCGCTCCGGGGCCCCCACCACCGCCGGGGACCAATCCAACCGGCACTGGTGGCCCCACCAGCTCAACCTGGCCATCCTTCACCAGCACGCGCCGGCCTCCAATCCGCTCGGGGCTGAATTCAACTACGCCCAGGCGTTCAACGAACTGGATTTCGCCGCCGTGAAGCGGGATCTGCACGCGCTGATGACCGATTCCCAGGACTGGTGGCCGGCCGACTGGGGCCACTACGGCGGGCTGTTCATCCGCATGGCCTGGCACAGCGCCGGCACCTACCGCACCGCCGACGGCCGCGGCGGTGGCGGCACCGGCAACCAGCGCTTCGCGCCGATCAACAGCTGGCCCGACAACGGCAACCTCGACAAGGCCCGGCGGCTGCTCTGGCCGATCAAGCAGAAGTACGGCAACCGCCTCTCCTGGGCTGATCTGATCATCCTCACGGGCAACTGTGCCCTCGAGTCGATGGGCTTCCCCACCTTCGGCTTCGGCGGCGGCCGCGAGGACATCTGGCAGCCGGAGGAAGACATCTACTGGGGCAAGGAAACCACCTGGCTCGGCGATGAGCGCTACAGCGGCGATCGGGAGCTGGAGCTTCCCCTGGGGGCAGTGCAGATGGGTCTGATCTACGTGAATCCCGAAGGCCCCAACGGTGAACCAGACCCTGTGGCCTCCGGGCGGGACGTCCGCGAAACCTTCGCCCGTATGGCCATGAACGACGAGGAGACCGTCGCCCTGGTGGCCGGTGGTCATACCTTCGGCAAGGCCCACGGCGCCGGATCGCCGGATCTGATGGGGCCGGAACCGGAAGGGGCCCCGATCGAGGAGCAGGGGCTGGGCTGGCACAACCGGTTCGGCAGCGGCAAGGGGGCCGACGCCACCACCAGCGGCATCGAAGGGGCCTGGAAGCCCAACCCCACCACCTGGGACCGGGGCTATTTCGAGATGCTGTTCGGCTACGAGTGGGAACTGGAGAAAAGCCCCTACGGCGCCTGGCAGTGGCGGGCGAAGGATGTGCGCGAGGAGCACCTGATCCCCGACGCCCACGACCCCAGCAAGCGGCACCGGCCGATGATGACCACGGCCGACCTGTCGCTGCGTTTCGATCCGATCTATGAACCGATCGCCCGCCGCTTCCACCAGGATCAGCAGGCCTTCGCCGACACTTTCGCCCGCGCCTGGTTCAAGCTCACCCATCGCGACATGGGGCCCAAGTCGCTCTACCTCGGCCCTGAAGTGCCCGCGGAGGATCTGATCTGGCAGGACCCGCTCCCCGCCGTCGACCATCCCCTGATCGGACCCGCCTCCATCGCCGAGCTCAAGGCCCGGGTGCTGGCCTCCGGGCTGACCACGGCGGAGCTGGTGGCCACGGCCTGGGCCTCGGCCTCCACCTTCCGCGGCTCCGACAAGCGGGGGGGCGCCAACGGCGCCCGCCTGCGCCTGGCGCCCCAGAAGGACTGGGAGGTCAACCAGCCCGAGCAGCTGGCAAGGGTGCTGGGCGTGCTCGAAGGGATCCAGCAGACCTTCAACACCGCCCAGGTTGATGGCACCCGGGTGTCCCTGGCGGATCTGATCGTGCTGGCGGGTGGAGCGGCTGTGGAAGCCGCGGCGGCCGCCGCTGGCCATGCCGTGGAGGTGCCCTTCAGCCCGGGCCGAACCGACGCCACCCAGGAACAGACCGATGCCGCCTCCTTCGCGGTGCTGGAGCCACAGGCCGACGGCTTCCGCAATTACCAGAAGCAGGCCTTCAGGGTGCGGGCAGAGGAGCTGCTGATCGACCGGGCCCAGCTGCTCACCCTGAGCGCACCGGAGCTGACGGTGCTGGTGGGCGGGCTGAGGGTGCTGGGTGCCAACACAGGCGGATCAGCCCATGGCGTGTTCACCCACCGCGTCGGCACCCTCAGCACCGACTTCTTCGTGAACCTGCTCGACATGGACACGGTATGGACGCCCAGCTCAGAAGCCGGTGACAGCTTCGAAGGACGCGACCGCCGCACAGGCGAGCTGCGCTGGAGCGGCACCCGGGTGGATCTGGTGTTCGGCTCCAACTCCCAGCTGCGGGCCCTTGCGGAGGTGTACGCCCAGAACGATGGACCCGCCAAGTTCGTGGCCGATTTCATTTCGGCCTGGAACAAGGTGATGACGCTCGATCGCTTCTCCTGAAGCTCCCGCGATTCAATCCGGAACCGGCGGCGAGGAGCGCACGATCGCATCCACCATCCGGGCGGTCTGCGCAATCGGCCCCACATCGTGCACCCGCAGCACATCGGCACCCTGCGTGATCGCCTGGGCGCAGACAGCCGCTGTGCCCCACAGCCGCGTGCGAGGTCTGGGCTCGTTGAGCACCGCGCCGATGAAGCGTTTGCGCGATGGGCCCACCAGCAGGGGGAAACCTTCGTGGCGCAGGCCCGCCAGCCCCCGCAGCAGCGCCAGGTTGTGCTCGGTGGTTTTGGCGAAGCCCAGTCCCGGGTCCCAGATCAGCTGATCAGTCCGCACCCCCGCAGACAGCGCCGCCTCGCTTGCGCGCAGCAACTCCTCGCGCACCTCGGCTACCACATCGGCGTAGGTGGCCAGCCCATCCATGCTGCGGCTGTCGCCGCGACAGTGCATCAGCACGTAGGGACAGCCGAACTCCGCCACCACCGAGAGGATCTCGGGGTCACGGCGACCGCCGCTGACGTCGTTGATCCAGTGGGCGCCGGCCGCCAGAGCAGCCGCGGCCACCGGGGCCCGGAAGGTGTCGATCGAGAGCCGAGGACCTCCTGCCTCGGTGCAGGCCGAGCGAATCAGCTCCAGGGCCGGCAACACCCGCCCAAGTTCCTGCTCGGCGCTGATCTCCACCGCCCCAGGCCGGGTGCTCTGCCCCCCCAGATCGAGCAGTTCCGCCCCCTGGCGCAGCATCACCCGGGCCTGGCGCAGGGCGGCAGCGGGCCGATCGAAGCGGCCACCATCACTGAAGGAATCGGGGGTGAGATTGATCACCCCCATCACGTAGGTGCGCAAACCCCAGGGGAGAGCGCCCCACCGCTGACCTGGATCAGACCCCGCCGGGTCAGCCGCTGGATCCGACGATGCTTTGCTGAAGGCCATGGTCGGCACTGCCGTCGGCGCGCCCCATCCTCAGCCCCCGCCGCATCGTTCGGGGTTCCATGGGAAACTGACCAGGTCACCGGTCCCTGGACCGATGGCAGCCCCATGGAGGGGTGGTCGAGTGGTTGATGGCTCCGGTCTTGAAAACCGGCGAAGGGAAACCTTCCGCGGGTTCGAATCCCGCCCCCTCCGTTGCCTGCAAGCTCTCCTGGCGAGATCGCTGGAGAGCTGCGGAAACTGCCGCTAACGTCGGCCGGCTTGTGATCCGAACGGCGCCATGAGACGAACACGTTGGCTGCTGCCGGTGTTGTTGCTCTGCGGACTGCTGCTGGCGATGGTGCCGGCCCTGCCCGCCCCCAGTGCCGCCCAGGCCACCCGCAGCGAGATCCGCGGCGTGTGGATGACCACCAACGACATGAGCACCATGCGCGATCGCACCAAGTTGCGGGCCGCGATGGACCAGCTGAAGGAGATGCATTTCAACACTGTTTATCCGGTGGTCTGGAACTCCGGCTACGCGATTCACACCAGTGAGGTGACCCGGGCGCGAAAGATTCAGTCGTTTTCCTACAAGGGCCTTGAAGGCCAGGACATCCTGGCGGATGTGATCAGTGAGGGCCACACCAAAGGGATGCTCGTGATCCCCTGGTTCGAATTCGGCTTCATGGCTCCCCCATTTTCGGAGCTGGCCCAGCAACACCCCAGCTGGCTCACCCAGCGGCAGGACGGCAGCCGCACCTCGATCAGCGCTGCCGGAGAAGTGGTGTGGCTCAACCCCTTCAGGCCGGAGGTGCAGCAATTCATCACCGAGCTGGTGCTGGAAGTGGTGGGCAACTACGACGGCGATGGCATCCAGTTCGATGACCACATGAGCCTGCCCAATGAATTCGGCTACGACAGTTACACCAAAGCGCTCTACACCAAGGAGACCAAGCGTGCGGTGCCCAGCAACCCCATGGATCAGGCCTGGATCAAGTGGCGAGCCGACAAGATCACGGCCTTCATGGTCCAGCTGGACAAGGCCGTGAACGCCAAAAAGCCCAAGTCGATCGTCTCCGTTTCCCCCAACTACTACGACTTCGCCTACAAGCTGCAACTGCAGGACTGGCTGGGCTGGGTGCGGCGCAACATCGTCGATGAAGTGATCGTGCAGCTTTACCGCCCCGATGTCGCCAGCTTTGCGGCGGAGGTGGCGCGCCCCGAGCTCGCAGAAACCCGTAAGAAAATCCCCACCGCGATCGGCGTGATGACAGGGCTGCGCACCAAGCCCGCTCCGATGCAACTGATTCAGGACCAGGTGCAGACGGCCCGGCAGAACGGCATGGGAGTGGCCTTCTTCTATTTCGAATCGCTCTGGACTGCCACCGCCGAAGCGGAAGACCTGCGCCGCGAGGGCTTCCTGTCCCTGTTCCCCAGTCCTGCGCCACGCACGCCGCTCTGAGGCCCCAGGTGAAGGAACGTCTCAGGAGCTAAGGGGCCAATCAGCTCAGCTGGCTGCGGAAGCGCGAGACACTGATGGCCATCAGCAGCGTGGCCATCACCAGCAGGGCCAGGGCATGGGGCCAGAGTGCCTCGAGACCGACACCCTTCAGCAGCAGACCTCGCAGGATGGCGATGTAATGGCGCAGGGGATTGAGCAGGGAGAGGGCCTGAAAGAAGGCCGGCATGCTCTCGATCGGCGCGATCGCGCCGGAGGTCTGCACCATCGGCAAGGTGATGAAGAAGGCCGTGAGCATCACCTGCTGCTGGGAGCGGCAGACCGTGGCCAGCATGATCCCCACGCCGATCCCCACGAACAGATACAGCCCCGAGAGGGCCAGCAGCAATAACGGATCGCCCCGGATGGGCACGCCGAACACCAGCCGGCCTAGGCCCAGGGCCAGCAGCACATCCCCCATCAGCAACACGACCAGGGGCAGGATCTTGGCCAGCAGGATCTCCCAGGCGCCAGCTGGGGTCATCAGCAGCTGCTCGAGCGTGCCACTGTCCTTCTCGCGCACCAGCGTCACCGCCGACACCAGGGTGGCGATCAACGTGAGCACCAGGCCGATCACCCCAGGCACGAAGAACCAGCTGCTGGTCAGACCGGGGTTGTAGAGAAAGCGCACCTGGGTGCGCACCGGCGGAGTGGGCGGCAAAACCCCCGCCTCCGGCCGGAACCGGCGCAGGATCTGCTGGATGTAACCGCTGGCGATGCCGGCGCTGTTGGCGTCGACCCCATCGATGAACACCTGCACCCGGGCGGTGTCACCGGTGGCCAGCCGCTTGCTGAAGTTCGGTGGGATCACCAGGCCGGCCGTCAGCTCTCCGCGCTCCACCTGCCCGGCCAGCTCCTGTTCGCTGCGGGGATAGGAGCTGGCCAGGAAGATCCGGTTGGCGGTGAGGGCCGACACCAGCTCCCGACTCGCCGCAACCTGGGCGTAATCGACCACCCCCAGCCTGAGGTTGTGCACCTCTGGGTTGAGGGCGAAGCCGTAGATCAGCAGCTGCAGGGTGGGGGGAATGATCAGCAACTTGATCAGCTGTCGGTCGCGCAGGATCTGCTGGACCTCCTTGCGCAGCAGGGCCCAGAGGCGACTGGCCGTCAACACTCGCCAGCCGTGCCACACGATCCTCACGGCCCGCCCCCGCCGCCATCGGCCAGCTGCAGGGAACCCAGGGAGCGCCGCGTGACCAGATAGAGCAGTGCCGCCAGGGCCAGGATCATCAGCACATCCAGCCAGACACCGACCCAGCCCGTTCCTCTCACGAAGGCATCACGGCTGATCACGATGAAGTAGCGCGCCGGGATCAGGGCCGACACCAGCGAGAGCGGTGGGGGGATGTTGCTGAGCGGATAGATGAAGCCCGAGAGCAGCAGGGCGGAAAGGAACCCCACCAGCGACACGCCCTGCACAGCCGCATTCTGGTTGGCGCTGCGCACCCCCAGCAGCAGCCCGAAGAGCACGGCGGCGGCCAGATAGAGCGTGGTGCCCACCAGCAGGGGCGTCGGGTCGCCGGCGAAGCCGAGCTGGAAGATCAGCCCCCCCAGCCCCATCACCACAACGGCCATGCTCAACCCCACCAGCAGGTAGGCCAGGGCCTTGCCCAGCAGCAGCTCCGGCGCACGGATCCCCGATGCATAGACCTGCAGGATCGTGCCCTTGTCCTTTTCCTTCACCATCGCGATCGCGGCAAGCAGGGAGGGAAAGATCCAGAGCACCACGGCATAGACCCCCGGCACGATGTACAGCGATTCCTTGCGACCGGGGTTGAACCACAACCGCGTCAGCGCCTGCACCGGCGGCGGGTTCGTGAGCAGCTCCTTCTCGGAGAGAAAGAACGCCGTCGTGCCCTGGATGCCGTTGCGGATCACCCGGGCATTGTTGGTGTCGGTGCCATCCACCAGCACCTGCACCTCCACCGGCTGGCCGGCCTTGAGGCGGCGGCTGAACTCCGGCGGGATGATCACCGCCGCCTTGGCCAGGCCCCGATCGATCGCATCGGCCACCGGGTCGTCGCCCCGCCATGGGGCTGGCCTGAACTGGTCGGTTGCGAAGAGACGGTCGGTGTAAGCGGCGCTGAGGGGACTGCGGTCGAAGTCCTGCACCACGATCGGAATCACCTTGGTTTCAAGGCGGATGGCGAAACCGAAGATGAGCAGGGTGAGCAGGGGCAGCAGAAAGGCCAGACCCAGCGTGAGCCGGTCACGGCGGAACTGCAGCAGCTCCTTGCGGCACTGGGCCAGGACTCGCCTCATCTGGCCCCCCCTTCTCGCGCCTGGGCCCGCTGCACGGTGCCGATGAAGGCATCTTCAAGGGAATGGGGCACACGGCGCAGCCCCTCCAGGCTGAGCTGGGCCTGGCTCAGCAGCAGCTGCAGGCCCTCGACCTCCCGCTCGGGATCATCCAGCACCAGATGGAGGCGGTCGCCGAAGCGACTGACCCGCCAGGGTTGCCAGTGGCGGCGCAGCAGAAGGGTGGCGATCTGGAGCTGATCCTGCGGCAGCACCAGTTCAAGCACCTGGCCCGGCTGGGCAGCCTTGATCGCGCCTGGGCTGCCCTCGATCACGTTTTCGCCGGCCACCATGAAGCAGAGCCGGTTGCACTGCTCCGCTTCCTCCAGGTAGTGGGTGGTCACGAGGATGGCGGTGCCCCGGCGGGCGAAGGCGTTGATCAGGCTCCAGAACTGCCGCCGCGCCAGAGGATCCACCCCAGAGGTGGGCTCATCCAGGAAGAGCACCTCTGGATCGTGCAGCACGGCGGCGCCGAAGGCCACTCGCTGCTTCCAGCCCCCGGGCAGCCGTGCGGTCAGCATCTGCTCCTGACCCTGCAGCCCACAGCTGGCGATCACCCAGTCGATACGGGGCTGACGCAGGGGACCCGGGATGCCGTAGACACCGGCGTAGAACTCCAGGTTGTCCCGGATCGAGAGGTCGTCGTAGAGGGTGAACTTCTGGCTCATGTAACCGATCCGCCTCAGCAGATCCGGCCCGCGCAGCCGCTCCGACTCACCCGCCAGCACGATCTCACCGGAGCTGGGGGCCAGCAGGCCGCAGAGCATCTTGATCGTGGTGGTCTTGCCGGCGCCGTTGGCCCCCAGCAGACCGAAGATCTCGCCGTAGCGGATCTCCAGCGTCAGCTGGCGCACGGCCTCGAAAGGCCCGAAGCGGCGGCTGAGGCCCCGGGCGGCGATGGCGGGATCGGCGCGGCGCGGGCTGCTGCCCTGCACCCGTGGGAAGGGCAGCAGTGGCAGCTCCCCAGTGCGGCGGCGCTGGCGGATCACGACCACGTTCTCGAGGGTGGGGGCGGTGACCAGCAGTTCCTGCAGCGGCAACCCCTGACGGCGGAACAGCTCCCGCACCTGGGCTTCTCCCGTGGCCGCATCGTTCACTAGCAGATCGAGCCGGTCGCCGAAGGTCTGCACATCGACGATCGCTCCACCACTGAGCAACGGTTCGGCCGCAGCCGACGCGGCCCCCCTCAGCTCCAGCCGACTCAGCCCCAGCCCCCGCTTCAGGGCGGCCGGCGTATCCAGGCTCTCGATCTTCCCCTGCTGCACCAGGGCGATGCGGTGGCAGCGCTCGGCTTCCACCAGATCGGGGGTGGCGATCACGATCGTGACCCCCTCCTCCGCCAGGGTGGCGAGCACGTCCCAGAAATCGCGGCGCGAGATCGGATCCACCCCGGTGGTGGGTTCGTCGAGCAACAGCAGGCGTGGCCTGTCGATCAGGGCGCAGCAGAGGGCCAGCTTCTGCTTCATGCCACCGGAGAGCTGGCTGGCCAGGCGATCGGCGAAGGGCTCCAGACCCAGGCGCCTGAGCAGGGGAGTGCGCCGCTCCCGCCAGAGAGCTGGGGACACCAGCCGCAGGCCGGCCACGTAGCGCAGGTTTTCCTCGACGCTGAGGTCGGGGTACTGGGAGAACTGCTGAGTGAGATAGCCGACCCGCTGGCGGGCCTCGCGGGGAGGGAGGCCAAGCACCCGCACCTGGCCCCCGCTGGGCTCGATCACCCCGGCGAGGATGTGGAAGGTGGTTGTCTTGCCGGCGCCATCGGGGCCGATCAGGCCGAAGATCTCGCCTTCGCTAACCCTGAAGTCCAGGCCGGCCACGGCCGGGCGCTTGCCGTAGAACTTGTGCAGATCCTCCACGCTCACAACAACGCCGGCCGCGCTCCGGCTGGCGTTGTGGTGAGCGGGATCAGGGGGTGAGGATCTCGGCATCGGCAGGCATTCCTGGTTTGGCGTAACCGGCCGGATCCTCGATGGCCAGCTTCAGGCCGAACACCTGCCTGACGCGGTCGCGCTGGAAATAGATGGTCTCGGGGGTGAAGGAGGCCTGGGCATCGACTTCCGCCACCCGCGCCGCCAATGGCCGGCGGGGGTCCGAATCCAGGTAGATCCGGGCCTGCTGCCCCAGGCGCACCCGCCCGATCTCCCCCTGGGGAATGAAGCCGCGCAGATACACCGTGGCGGGATCCAGCAGGGTGAGCAGGGTGCGGCCGCTGGCCACCACGGCGCCGGGCTCGACACTGCGGGAGATCACAACGGCAGCCAGGGGCGAGTGGATCCTCAGGTAGGCGGCTTCCGCCTTCACCTGCTGCTCGGCCGCCTGGGCACTGCGCACATCGCTCTCAGCAGCCCGCACCCCGGCCAGGGCGCGCTGGCGCTGCTCGCTCAGGGCCTGAAGCTGGGCCGAGCGGATGGAGGGATTCAGTCCCGTCGAGGCCGCCAGCGCCACAGCACCGCGGGCCGCCTCCACCTGGCGCCGCTGGGCGTTGACCACAGCCTCGGCGGTCTCCAGGGCCGTGCGGTCCTGATCGAGGGACTGGGGCGAGGCCGCACCCTCCCGCACCAGCGATTCGGTGCGGCCCAGGGTGACCTTCGCCAGCCGCTGCTGGGCCTGGGCCTGGGCCAGCTGAGCTTCGGCGCTGGCCAGATTGGCTCTGGCCTGCTCCACTCGCCCCAGGTTGTCCTGCTCGGCCTGGGCCACCGTCAGACGGGATTCGCGGATCTGGCTGTCGAACACATCGACCTGAGAGCGGGCCTGGTTCAGCTGCTGACGGGCGGCGGCCAGCCGGGCCTGGGCGCCGCGCAGGCGGGCACGCACCTCATCGTCGTCGAGGCGAACCAGCAACTGCCCAGCCTTCACGAGCTCCCCTTCCCGGACCGTGACCTCAGCCACACGGCCACCGATCCTGGCGCCGAGATCGGTTTCGTAGCCCTCGATCCGACCGCTCAACCTCAGGGGGCCGGGGCTGGACCGCCCCAGCCACAGCCAGCCCGCCAGGCCGGCGGCCGCTAGGGCGAGGCCGGCTGCGGTCAACAGCTGCTGACGCCGGGACCAGGCCAGGGGCCGCAGCTTCAGGCGCACCCCAAGTGGTCCGCGGGCAGACGGGCTCCCTCCAGGCAGGCGCCGCCCAGATCGGTGCCGCCCAGCTGACAGTCGCGCAGGTCACAGCCGCTGAGATCGGCACCGGTCAGGTCGGCGTCGCGCAGGTTGGTGCCGTAGAGGCAGGCCACGCGCAGGCTGGCGCCGCGCAGCTGGGCACCCTGGAACTGGGCGTAGCTGAGATCGGCCCCCTCGAAGTCGGCGCCGCCCAGATCGGTGTGCTGATCAAGCCCGGAGCGGAAATCGGCCTCCACCAGCCGAGCCTCGCGCCAGCGGCTGTTGGCGGCCACCACTCCGCGCAGGCAGCAGCGGTGGAGCAGGGCACGGCTGAAATCGGCCCGCTGCAGGCGGGATCCCGAAAGGTCGGCCTCCTGCCAGCTGGAACCAGCGGCCTGCAGACCGGAGAGATCGGCACCCCAGATCAGGGCCTGCTGCAAGCTGGCGCCTTCGACACAGGCCTCGCGCAGAGACGCATGGCCGAAGCGCGCCTCGCGGAAGCAGCCCAGGCTCAGATCGCAGCCGGAAAGATCGAGGTGGAGGCCGTCGACATCGGGCAGGCGCAGGCCGATGAAACTGCGGCGGCCACCGGCAAGGGCCTGGCGCAGCTCCTCGATTGAAGTGGGCAGCGGCGGCGGCGGGGTAGCTGTTGTGGTCATCAGAAGATCGCCGCCAGATCATCGAGTTGCTGGCGGCGGGCCGCCAGCAACAGCTTTTCGGCCTGGGCCATCAGCCGGAACACCCCCTTGTCGATCACGTCGTAAAACACAAGGCTGCCTTCTGGCCGGCGACGCACCACACCGGCGATCATCAGCAACTTGAGGTGCTTCGAGACCAGTGCCTGACTGAGGCCGGTCTTCTCCACCACCGCGGTGACATTGAGGGCTCCGGAGCGCAGGGCCTCCAGAACCGTGAGGCGGTTGGGCTCGGAGAACACCTTGAAGTAGTCGGCAAGGGCTTCCATGGCGGCGTCACGCGGGAGCACAGGCTGCAATGAAACTTTAGCGCGCTGCCGCGGCAGCGCTGGAATGCAAAGACGGCTTTTCGTAGTATCATGCTGTCGTTATGCATTTCGCGTCAGAGCGCACCCCCGCCGATGACCACCGCCACTGCAGCCCCGGCCACCACTCCGCACCTGCGCGAGGACCTGCTCACGCCGCGCTTCTACACCACCGAGATCGAGAAAGCGGCCCGCACCGACCTCAATGGCCAGCGGCCGGCCTTCGAGGCGATGCTCAACGAAATGGAGGCCGACTACAACCGCGACCACTTCGATCGCAAGGCGCCGCTGGACCGTCTCAAGAACCTCAGCCCGGAGGAGAAGGAGGCCTATGAGAGCTACCTGGTCCGATCCTGCGTGTCGGAGTTCTCGGGGTTCCTGCTGTTCAAGGAACTCTCCAGGCGCCTCTTCCAGGCGGAGCGCCCCGAGCTCGGACGCCTGTTCCAGCTGATGGCGCGGGATGAGGCCCGCCATGCCGGCTTTCTCAACCGCGCGCTGGTCGCCGAGGGCATCACACTCGATCTGCCCAAGCTCAGCACCAGGCGGCCGATCACCTGGTTCCCGCTCAGCTGGGTGCTCTACAGCGTGTTTCTTTCCGAGAAAATAGGCTACTGGCGCTACATTCTGATCGATCGCCATCTCAAGGCGAGTCCGGGTAATAATTTTACGCCGCTGTTCGATTTCTTCGAACCCTGGTGCCAGGACGAGAACCGCCACGGCGACATCTTCAACATGCTGATCCGTTGCTGGCCCGGCCTGCGCCATGGCCTGCGCGGACGGCTGCTCAGCCGCTTCTTCCTCTGGAGTGTGTTCCTCACCCACAGCCTGACGGTGTGCGAGCGGGGCGACTTCTACCGTCTGCTGGGCATGGATCCGGCCGCCTTCGATGCTGAGGTGATGCGCCAGACCAACCGCACCGCCCGCCGCGCCTTCCCCTGGGTGTTCGACCTTGAGGGCAGCCGCTACCTGGAACTGCGCGACCGGATGGTGGCCTGCCATCGCGAGCTGCAGGCCGGCAAGGCCGAGGGGGCAGGGCTCCTGAGGCAACTCGGTCGGCGGCTGCGCTTCGGGCAGCTGCTGCTCCAGCAATTCCTGCAGCCGATGGTTCCGGCTTCGGCGGCATGACCCACGACCTCGACGGCGCCCCAGTGGCGCGGGTTTTCATCGGCTACGACCCCCGCGAAGAGGTGGCCGTGAACGTGCTCACCGCCTCGTTCCAGGCCCACGCCAGCATCCCGGTGCAGATCGGCCAGGTGCGGCTTGATCAGCTCAGGGGCGTGTACACCCGTGAGCGTGACCCGAAGCAGAGCACCGATTTCTCCTTCAGCCGCTTCCTGGTGCCATGGCTGGCCGGCTACCAGGGCTGGGCCCTGTTCATCGACGCCGACATGCTCTGCCTGGGCGACATCGCCGAACTCTGGGCGCTGCGCGACGAGAGCATGGCGGTTCAGGTGGTGAAGCACCAGCACGAGTGTGAGGAGGGGCTGAAGTTCCAGGGCATGCCGCAGACGCCCTATGGCCGCAAGAACTGGTCGTCGGTGGTGCTGTTCAACTGCGAGCGCTGCACGGCGCTGACGCCGGAGTTCGTGAACACGGCCACGGGGCTGGAGCTGCACCAGTTCCGCTGGCTGGCGGATGGGGAGATCGGCGAACTGCCGCCGGAGTGGAACGTGCTGGTTGGGGTGCAACCGGTTCCGGCCGCAGCGAAGGTGCTGCACTACACGCTCGGCGGCCCCTGGTTCGACGACTGCCTGGACATGCCCGAATCCCAGCGCTGGCTTGTGGCCCGCGAGGCCATGAACCGTCCCCTGGTGGCACCCCCTTCGCCATTCACGTCTCACGCTTCACCGCCTGATCCCCTTGTCAGCAGCTGCCATGACCGTTCCTGAACTGACCGCCACCTACCGCAACGCCTACAGCCGCATCAACGCCATGGTGATCGTCGGCGAAGGCCTGGCGGACCGGCATTTCCGGCTCTTGGCCGATGCCCTGCCGGACGATCGACAAGAGCTGGAACGGCTGGCGGCGATGGAAGGCCGCCACGCGCGCGACTTCGTTGGTTGCGGCCGCAACCTGGGCATCCGCCCGGATCTGCCTCTGGCTCGGCGGTTGTTCGCTCCCCTGCACGGGCTGTTCCGCCAGGCGATCCATGCCGGCGATCTGGTGAGCGCATTGGTGATCCAGTGCCTGATCATCGAGAGCTTTGCCGTGGCTGCCTACCGCTGCTACCTGCCGGTCGCCGATGCCGAGGCCGTACCGATCACCCAGGCAGTGCTCGGCGACGAAGAGGAACACCTCGACTACGGCGAACGATGGCTTGCCGCCTGGTATCCAGAAGTGGCTGCACCGATCACGACATGCTGCGAGCGGGCGGTGCCTGTGGCCATGGCCATGCTCCACAGCCTGGGCGACGACCTCAGAGCGATCGGCATCGATCCAACGGAGCTGGTGGTTGAATTCGTGGGCCGATTTCAAGACGCGCTGGCGTCGATCGGCTTCGAGCCCCGCCAGGCGCGGGGGTTGGTGGCGAGGCTGGCCGGTCGCGTGGCTGGGGTGCAACCAGCGAACGAACCCGTAGGTGTGGTCTGATCGTTCCAGGCCATTGAGATGGCAGATGATCCCTGATCGCACTCACGCATGTGGATCTCATGCGTGAGTGCTCTCATCCCATCACCATCCCATCAGCATCAGCGTGAAGGTGGATCCGAGATCCTCCCCCTTCCCAACGCATCTTGAAGCGGGGCAGCTCCAGCTGAGCTGCCGGGAGGGGCTGCCAGCGCAGTGAGCAGAAGCAGAGCAGCCGGCAGGCGGGTAGGCAGCAGGTGTGAAATGGCTCCGGCGGTGATGTCGTCGAGGCTCGTCAGCCCAGCAGTCCCTTGACGTGGCTGATGATCCCCTCGGGATCGAGGCCCTGGTGGGGGAACTGCTCCCAGAGGCCGCCGCAGCCCTCCTTGTGGGTGCCCAGGTGGCCGTAGCGGGGGGTGAAGCCCCGCTCCAGCAGCCAGGTGCCGTAGCGGCTGCCGAGGCCGGTGCGGCGGTTGAAGGATTCCACCACCAGCACGAAGGGAGAGGCGCCCGCCCTGGCGATCATCGCTTCATCCACCACATTGAGGGTGGGCTTGTTGATCAGACCCACGTCGAGCCCTTCCGCCCGCAGCCGCTCCACCGCATCGAGGGCGCGGTAGAGGCACTCACCGAAGCTCACCACATAGCCGGCACTGCCCTCGCGCACCAGCTCATCTTTGCCACTCTCAAAGCAATAGCCCTCGCCGTGCAGTTCGTTGCCGGCGGCATCAAGAAGATTGGGCACCTTCGAGCGGGTCGAGAAGATGAAGCGCAGGCCGGGATCAGCGAACACGGCCTTCACGCAGGCCTTCATCTGGGCCGCATCAGCCGGGAAATAGAGCCGGGTGCTGTCGTTCTCCTCCAGTCCATTGTCTGCAAAGCAGTTGTTGAGACCGAAATGGCAGGTGTTGTCGGCCATGTCGTCGATGCCGGCATGGGAGAAGTGACTCAGCACATTGGCCCCATTCAGCCGCGCCATGGTGACCTCGGAAATGATCATCTCCAGGAACGCGCTGAAGGTGGCGAAGATCCCCTGGCGGCCGGCCTCCATGCCGAAGCCGGCGGCCGCCGAGAAATTGGCCCGCTCCATGATGCCGCCGCTGACGAAGATCTCCGGATAGGCCTTGCGGATCTGGGCCAGACCGCAGGAGCCCTCCAGGTCGCTGTCCACCACCAGCACGCTGTCTTTACGGCTTTCAGGCGTCATGCCGCCCAGGATCTCCACCACCGCATCGCCGAACACGTTGCGGTTGGCCTCCAGACGCTGGCCTGAACCGAGGAAGGTGGCGGGATTGGCGGGTTTGACGATGCCCTTGAGATAGGTGGCGGCTCCGTCCTGGCCGCGCTGCTCCAGGTAAGCGATCGCCAGGTCCACCGGGATCACGTCGTGTCCGTGGGTTGTGCCCTCCAGGCCCTCGATTCCAACCGCCATCGGTCGCTTGTTGATCACCGCAACGGGGCCGTTCGTGCCCACAGCTCGGCAGAGGCGGCCATGCAGATCGTCGAGGTCCTCACCGTCGCCGCACAGGGTGGCCAAACCATGGCCGCCAAGGGTGCGCTCCAGGTCGTAGCCGGGCTGGTACTGGGAGGGGTGGCCGGCGATCGTCACGTCGTTGTCATCGATCACCAGCTTCACGTTCAGCCCGTGGGCCACCGCGAAGCGGGCCGCCTCGGCGTCATCGCCCTCCTGCTGGGCGCCGTCGGAGCCGAGGCAGAACAGGGTTTTGCCGGGGTGGGCCAGGGCGACGCCGTTCACGAACGGCCAGAGGTGACCGAGCCGGCCCGAGCTGAACTGCACACCAGGGGTGAAACCCAGCTCCGGATGGCCAGGCAGCCTGGAGTGGGCGGCGCGGTATTGCAGCAGCGCCTCGGCCGGCAGCTCGCCCCGCAGCACGCTGATCAGGTATTGGGTGGCCACCCGGTGACCGGCCTCATCGAAGAACACCGGCAGGAAACGATCCGGCGCGCCGCGGAAGAAGGCATCAAGAATCATCACCTCCGGCACCGTGTCGAAGGGACCGCCACTGTGACCGCCCACGCCCCGGGCCGCACCGGTGGCCGTGAAGAAGATGATCGCGTCGCGGCAGAGCTGGATGTTGGCGCGGAGCGCCTCCCGCTGGCTGGCGCTCAGGCTGGGCTGATCCGGATCGAGGGCAAGCGGCTGGAAGGCGGCCAGATCGATCGGAAATGGGGTTGAGATCGTGGCGGTCATGGCTGCGCTCAGGGAGTGGCCGCATTCCAGCACTTCTGGGCGAGCTCGCCGCTGAGGTCAGAAGATGAAGTCGTCACTCACCGGCCGACGGTTCAGGGCATGGGATCGACAACCATCTGGAACGGCCGCAGCGCGCCCCTTGGCGCCACGGTCTGGGGGGGTGGGGTCAACTTCAGCGTCTATTCGAAATACGCCACTGCGGTGGAGCTGTTGCTGTTTGAGCGTGAAGATGCGGCGGAAGCCACTCGGGTGGTGCGGCTGGATCCCACCCGTCACCGCACCTACCACTACTGGCATTGCCTTGTCGATGGCATCGGCGCCGGCCAGCTCTATGGCTATCGGGTCTCAGGACCCCATCGGCCGGACCTGGGCCTCCGCTTCGATGAGCGCAACCTTCTGCTCGATCCCTATGGGCTGGCGGTCGTCACCCCCCCTGGTTACAGGCGCGCCCAGGGCCGCTCCAGCGCCGATGGTCATGCCACCGCGATGAAGAGCGTGGTGGCCGACCCCGCTCTCTACGACTGGGAGGGGGACCGGCCGCTGCAGCGCTCCCATGCCGAGACGGTGATCTACGAACTGCATGTGAGGGGCTTCACCCGTCACCCCAGCTCCGGCGTGGCCCCGGAGCTGGCCGGCACCTACGCCGGCCTGGTGGAGAAGATCCCCTATCTGGTGGATCTGGGCATCACGGCGGTGGAGTTGCTGCCGGTGTTCCAGTTCGATCCGCTCGATGCACCCGTTGGGCTCAGCAACTACTGGGGCTATTCACCTGTTTCCTTGCTGGCTCCCCACAGCGGCTACTGCTCCAGCCGGGATCCGCTGGCGCCGCTGGACGAATTCCGCGACATGGTGAAGGCCCTGCATCGCGCCGGCATCGAGGTGATTCTCGACGTGGTGTTCAACCACACCGCCGAAGGGGATGAGCGCGGGCCCAGCTTCTGCTTTCGGGGGCTGGCCAATGAGTCTTATTACCACCTGGAGGCCGACCGCAGCCGCTACGCCAATTTCAGTGGCTGCGGCAACACGCTCAATGCCAATCATCCAGTGGTTCGCCGTCTGATTCGCCACAGCCTGCGCCACTGGGTGCAGTGCATGCATGTGGATGGGTTCCGCTTCGATCTGGCTTCGGTGCTCTCTCGCGATGAAACCGGGCAGCCGCATCGGCTGCCGCCGGTGCTGTTCGACATCGAGACCGATCCGGTGCTCGCCGGAACCAAGCTGATCGCTGAGGCCTGGGATGCGGCGGGGCTCTATCAGGTGGGCAGCTTCATCGGCGACAGCTGGCAGGAATGGAACGGCCAGTTCCGCGACGATCTGCGCCGGTTCCTCAAGGGGGACCCCGGGCAGGTGCCCAGGGCGGCGCTGCGGCTGCTGGGCAGCCCCGACCTCTACGGCCACGAGGAGCGGGAGGCGGAGCAGAGCGTCAACTTCATCACCTGCCACGACGGCTTCACCCTGGCCGATCTGGTGGCTTACAACGAGAAGCACAACGATGCCAATGGCGAAGCCAATCGCGACGGCGCCAGCGATAACGCCAGCTGGAACTGCGGCGTGGAAGGCCCCAGCGACGACCCAGGCGTTCAGGCGCTGCGCCAGCGGCAGATCCGCAACTTTCTGGCTGTGCTGCTGCTGGCCATCGGCTCCCCGATGCTGGCGATGGGCGATGAGGTGTGCCGCAGCCAGGCCGGCAACAACAACGCCTACTGCCAGGACAATCCGCTCAGCTGGTTCGACTGGTCGCTGCTGGAGCGTCACGCTGACGTCCATCGCTTTGTGAAGCAGCTCGTGGCTGCGCGGATGCACAGAGATGTGGTTATCGATCAACGCCGGCTCAGCCTCAACGACCTGCTGCGCGAAAGCAGGATCGACTGGCATGGGGTGGCGCTGGACCAGCCCGACTGGAGTGAGTCGTCGCGCTCCTTCGCCCTGACGATCCGCAGCATCGCCAACCGCTTCCGGGTGCACCTGATGGTGAATGCCTTCTGGGAGGCTCTGTCCTTCGAGCTGCCGCCGGTCGAGGGTTGGGGCACGCGCTGGCGATGCTGGATCGACACCGCCCAGCCCAGCCCTGACGACATTCACGACTGGGGTTCCTCCCCTGCGTTGACGACGACCCATCAACGGGTCGAACCGCGCTCGCTGGTGGCCGTCTTCGCCCTCCAGGAACAGGCGGAGCAGTGAGCCGATGAACCGCCAGCGTGGGATTTCGATCGAAGCCCTCGAGTCCGAATTGGAGGGCGACATCGACCTCAATGGGTTCCTCGGTCTCAATCCTGCTGTGCCGAAAGGTTTTACCGAGATCCGTGCCAGCTTCCGGGTGAACGCTCGCCCCGAAGATCTGCCGCGGATCCGGGAGCTGGCTGAGTTCTCCCCTGTGTTCAACGTGCAGTCGAACTGAAGAGTGCGGGGGAGTGAAGCGTCTTAGGAGTTTGCTGAAAAACCCGCCCACCCTGCGAAAATGGGGCAACCGCACAGCCGTGATGCGAGGTCAGCAGGAGCGCAGCGGCTCACTGTTCTCCTACGTCTCGATCGAGGAGCGGATCCCGGCCAGT
>NZ_JAGQCE010000019.1 GCF_024345995.1 Synechococcus sp. Cruz-7E5 | reverse complement strand
GCTCGCGGTGGTCTCCCGACCGCTTTGGAAACTTACAACACCGGCGGCGGGCTCTCGCCCTCACTTCTGCTGTAAGCCCTGCAGCGCTCGCCTTCCGGCTCACGCGCAGTCCAAAAACATACCACAGAACGAGCCGTACTCAGGGCTCAACCTCGAAGAAGCGCTTCGGCCCAGGGCATGAAGCGCTCGAGCGCCTCCGGGCTGCTGGCGGCCAGCACCGGAAAATCAGTGTGGCCATGGTCGTCGCCAGGCCTCAGGTGCTCAGGACTGCGCACCAGCCAGCGCAGGGGACACTGCAATTCACTCAGCACCAGCCATGCTGCAGCCAGATCCCAGATCTTGGGGGTGGCCTCCAGCGCCATCACGGTCTGGCCCATGGCCACGCTCACAAGGTTGAGGCTGGCGACCCCGAGCAGGCGGATCTTGCCGGGGAAGCGCCGATCCGGCAGCTTCTGCAGCACCCCGATCGAACGGCTGCAGAGCGAAGCACACCCGGCCGCCTGGGCCTCATCTCCCGGGGGTTTCAAGGATTTGCCATTGCGCCAGGCGCCCAGCCCACGCACCGCGATGATTCTCTGGCGCAGGGGAGGCACATCCAGCACCGCCAGCACGGGGACACCTCCCTCGAAGCGGGCCAGGGAAATCGCCCAATAGGGAATCCCGGCGGCGAAGTTGGTGGTGCCATCAAGGGGATCGACCACCCAGTAGGCGTCGGTGGAGGGCACCAGCTTGCGGCCCTCCTCACTGAGAACCCCCTCACCGGGATAAAGCAGCTCCAGCCCCCGCACCAGGGTTTCATCGCTCCAGCGGTCACAGGCGGTTATCAGGCTGCCGTCGGCTTTGGCTTCCGAGGCCATGTGGCCGAAATCCTTGCGTTGCCGCTCGGCAACGGCATCAAGCAATTCCGTGAGCCTCAGAGCCTCGGGTGGAATGGCGGTGAAGGTGGCAGTCATCCGAGTTCGGTGGTCAGGACCTGGGTCAGCTGCCTGGTGGTGTCGTCGCGGAAGCGGTGAACATTGAGGGCGACCAGCACCCGCAGGGCCGCCAGGGCGATCAGCGCGGCCGTGCCCAGGACCAGGGCATACGGAACAAAAGGACCCTGGCCGGGGATGATGGCACGACCCAGATCCAGCAATCCGCCACCGATCAGTTTGGCCGTGGCGCGGGAGAATGCCTGGGCCAGGCCCCACACACCCACGAAGGTGCCAGCGGCTTCCGGCAGGGTTAGATCGAGCATCAGGCACAGGGTGCTGTTGGTGCCGATGCCGGAGGCCAGCCCGAAGAGCAGCAGCACCGCCTGAAGCAAGGGGACCTCACCCACCAGTCCGCTCAGAATCAGCAGGAGCATCGAAGCCAGGATCAGCTGACAGCCAAGCCTGGCCGTTGCGTACTTACCCAGCCTGGGCACGATCCACCAACCCGCCAGCACCAGGCCGAGCAGGGTGCCGACCCCCCAGAAGGCATTGAGCGAGGCGGTGGCGGCAATCGGCATGCCGAACACGTCGGCGCCATAGCTCTCCAGGATCGGGTCCTGGATGAACAGGGCCAGGGTGAAGAGCACCACAAACAGGAAGAAAACCGCCACCTGCCGGCTGGAGGTGATCAGACGCCATGCCTGGGGCATGGTGATCGCATCGTCACGGGCTGAGCTGGTGCCGCTGCCGACGGTCTTGGCGCTAGCAGGAACGACGGGCTCGACGCCCCAGGTGGCCAGCAGGGTGAGGCACATCACCGCCAGGGCGGCCCGCACCATGAACCGGGAGAGCTCAGCCTCGAGCACCAGCGGGTCGGTGATGCCGTCGAGCCCCTTGAGGCTCCGGGAGATCACCACCGCTCCCACCACGATCCCCACGGTGAGCATGCACCAGATGATTCCCACCGCCCGGGGTCGCTCCCGCTCCTGGGTGCGGTCGATCACCAGGGCCAGGTACGGGGTGGTGGCCATCGAAACAGCCAGTCCGTAGGCAGCGAACAGGACACACATCAGGACTGTGCCCAGAGTGATGGCGGCTCCATCCCCCAGCTCCCGGGCCGCCGCTAGCCGGAAGATCACCGGCACCACCAGCACCGCCAGCCCGCAGAAGAGCGCGGCGCCCAGCCAGATGTACGGGGTGCGGTGGCGGCCCGCCAGGGGCCGGGCATCGGAGAGCTGGCCGAACAGAATTCTCGACGGGGCCACGAATTGTTCGAAGGCCAGGGCCCCACCCACCAACAGACCGGGAAATCCCAGTTCACTGATCATCACCCGGTTGAGCATGCCGGCGAAGATCACCGCCAGAAAGCCGAGGCTCCCCTGGAACAGCCCCAGCCGCACGGTGCTGGCGATCGAGAGGCTGGGCGGCGAGCTGGAGAGGGCCATGGTGGAGGGCAAGATTCAGGCAACGAAACCTTCCGGCCACCCGGGTTGATCCCCCGCCGGGCGCTCTCTAGGGGGAGAGAGGACCGCGCCCATCCGGCGTACGCACCTCAGACTGACAGGCCGGTAACAACGGTTGGGGCTCGATCGGGATCTGGGTGGTGGGATCGGTGGCCGGCTTGCTGGATGGGAGGCTGGGCGGCTGACAGAAAGCCACCTGATCCAGGCCCGTGCGGCGCCTCAGTTCGGCCAGCCGGCGGTTGTAGTCGGTCACGGCGCGGGCGTAACTCACCTCTGCCTGGGTGAGGTCGCGCTGGCTCTCGACGACCTCCCGCTGGGTGGTGACGCCCGCCTGGAAACGCAGCCTTGCCAGGCGCAGCGCTTCGCGCGAAGAGATCACCGACCGGGAGGTCGTGGTGATGTCGCGGTTGTTCTGAAGAAGCAGGTAGAAACTGGTTTCCACTTCCAGCCGAATCTGGTCGCGGCGGTCGGCGAAGTTGAAGCGCTGCTCTTCTGCCGCCTGTTTCTGCTGGCGGTACTGGGCGGCGGCCCGGCCGCCATCAAAGAGATTCCAGCTCAGATTCAGGCCGATCGAATTGTCGACTCCGTAGGTGTAACTGCCCATGTTGATCGGCAGATCCACCGGAACCCCATTCCGGCCGTTGCTGCGATCCCAGCCGAAGTTGTTGACGATGCTCAGAAAGGGCTGAACCGCGCCGATCGCCGCATTGGCATTGCTGTTGGCAATCGAGATCTGCAGGATGACCTGATCGAGCTCCTCTCGGAAGGCGTAGGCCGCCACGATGCTTTCCTGCAACGACGGCATCCAGGTGCCCACCACCCGTGCCGGCTCCTTGGCCGTCGGCGTGACGTCCTGGGGAAGATCCAGCAGGGAGGCCAGAGCCCGGCGAGCCACCGACTGTTCGGCCAGAGAGTTGGTCAGCAACTGCTGGTCACGGGCCAGCTGGGTTTCCGCCTGGAGCACCTCAAGCTTGGTGGAGACCCCCGCCTGAAACCTGGCTCGGGCATCCTTGAGACTCACCAAAGAGGCCCGCACCGATTCCTGACCGATGCGCACGCCCTCATCGGCAAGCTGCAGGTTGAAATAATTCTGGGCCGCCTGAAGGCGCAGGTCGCGAAGGGCGATCAGGTATTGATTCTGGGCCTGCTCGAACTGGTCGCGGGCCGCCGAAATCTGGGGAACCCGCTGGGGATTGATCAGGTCCCAGTTGATCCCGATGTTCATGTTGGCCCCAAGGGTCTGCCCTTTCGTGCGCGACTCAGGCGTGGCAAAGGGGCCGGTGGCGTCGGCGTCGTAACTGAACCGGTAGCTGTTGGTAAGGGCCGGGAAGGCTCCGGTGGATAAATTGATGCTGGGGTACCAGGCGGAGATCTGGGCCCTCAGGTTGGATCTGGCCTGATCCACCCGGGAGGCCACCGCCTTGAGGCTGGGGTTGTTGGTCTCGGCGAGGGTCTCGACCTCGCGGAGGCCCAGGGGCCGCAGTTGCTGGATTTTGACCTGGGCTGGCCTGGTGGGCAGCGCCAGGGAGGGGGGTGAGGCCAGGGGTTGTAAACCGGGCTCAAGCTCGGTAGCCGCCGGCGGAAGAACGGTGGGGTCCGATTTGGGCCGGTTTCCCTTGACATCTGGAGCCAGGGGAATCGGCACGGGCTGGGCTGGGCGCCCAGGCACAGCCTCAGCCGGGACAGCCGCTGGGGCTGTGTCCTGGGCGAGGCTCACGCCCTGAAAGCCAGGGACGAGCGCCATCCCCGCAAGGGCTGCCGAGGCAAGGAAGGAGCGCCGCACACAGATAACCGTTGTTAGGCCAGAGCTTAAAGAGCCGAGGCCTGAATGCCGAGGCAGGCGGCCACGAAATCATCCGCCCCCTGCACCAGGCGGATCGGCGCCGGCAACCGACGTTGCAGGTCCTCAAGTCTGAAGTCATCCAGGAAGACCGGCTCCCCCTGACGCAGCATCACAGCGGGAAGCAGCAGCTCATCCCCGAGCTCCTGGCCCTCCAGACCGGCCAGAAGATCTGAGCCCGTGAGCAGGCCGGTGACAACCTGCTCCTGCCCCCAGTAGGGACTGGGCAGACCATGGAGCCGAAGCGACAGCCCTTCGACGGCATTGAGGCGATCGACAACCGGCTGCAGGGCCTCGGCCACCAAGCCGCCGACGACCCAGCTCAGGTACCGAGGCTGCATCAGGCGGCGGGGCAGGCGACTGGTGGCCTGATCGAGAGCTTCAAGAAAGGCACGGATACTGCCGACCCCATTCTCCTGCTGGGGCAGATCCTCGTAGCTGGCACGCTCCGGCAGGGGGAGGCCGGCCATGAGGTACCACTCGTCGGAGAGCCAGGCGAAGCGGCTGCCGAGGGCCGCCCGGAACCGGTCCTGGAGGGGCTCCACCTGCTCGATCACCCGCCGGGCGCAGGCGCGGTCGACCGGCACCAGACCATCCCCCGGGGGACGGAAGCGAGTCAGGCCCACGGGCACCACGGCGGTGGAGAGCACGGCCGGCCAGTCGCCGGCCCCGAAACGGGCCAGATCCAGCAGGGTGCGCTCCAGGGCAGCCCCGTCATTCACCCCTGGGCAGACCACCACCTGGGCATGGATCTGCAGCCGCCGTTCGCTGAACCAGCCCAGCTGATCGAGCAACAGGCCGGCCCTTGGGTTCACCAGCAGGCGGCTGCGCAACTCGGAGTCGGTGGCATGAACCGAAACAAACAGGGGCGAGAGCCTCTGCTCCTCGATCCGCTGCCAATCCGCCGCGGTGAGGTTGGTGAGGGTGAGGTAAGACCCGTAGAGAAAGCTGAGACGGTAATCGTCGTCTTTCACATAGAGGCTCTGGCGCCGTCCGGGGGGCTGCTGATCGATGAAACAGAAGGCGCAGTGGTTGTTGCACTGGCGCAGGCCATCGAAGAGGGCCTCGGTGAAAGCAAGCCCCAGACCGTCATCGGCATCCTTCTCGAGCTCGACCTGATGACGGGTGCCATCGGGGTCCTCCACCTCCAGGCTCAGCTCCTCCTCCCCCACCAGCACCTGCAGGTCGATCAGGTCGCGGGGCCGCACCCCGTTGATACTGATCAGCCGGTCCCCGGGCTGGAACCCGAGGTCTTCGCCGATCGACCCGGGCTCCACGGCGGCCACCACGGCTGGCTGGGGCTGGCGGACTGAATCCACAGGGGCCAGGGGAAGACCTGCGGAGGGTTCGTTCCACACGGTGGGGACTCGAAGCGAAGAGTTTCAGTGTGGGCGCCTGAGGGCTTCAGCTGACGGCTGGATCCATCCGCCAGACCCAGAGAAGCAGCAGCAGTCCGAAGGCCAAGCGGTAGATCACGAAGATCCAGGTGCTGTGGTTCTGCAGAAAGCGCAGCAGCCAGGCGATCGCCAGCCAGGACACCACGGCGGCTGAGGCAATGCCGATCAACAAGGGAATCGGGCCGAGGCTGGCGCTGCTGGCGAAGGCCGACTTCAGCTCCACCAGTCCGGCCAGGGTGATCGCCGGGATTCCGAGAAGGAAAGAGAATCGGGCAGCGGCGGCCCGCTGCCAGCCATCGAAGAGCGATGCGGTGAGGGTGCTTCCGGAGCGCGACACCCCGGGGATCAAGGCCAAGGCCTGGGCGATGCCCACCAGCAGGCCATCAATCGGGCGCACCTGGGGCAGGTCCTTCTGGCGTCGACCGCTCCGCTCGGCCAGGGCCAGCAGCAGGGCCATCACGATCGAGACCAGGGCGATCGAGGTGATGCCGCGCAGCAGAGAGCTCTCGTAGGCCGGCCACAGGATTTTGATGGCCAGGCCGGCCAGCACGATCGGCAGGGTGCCGATGGCCATGGCCACCCCCAGCCGCGCCGAAGGATCTCCCCACTGCCCATGGCGAAAGGCACGGCTGACGCCCGCGATCACCTCCGCCAGGTCGTGGCGGAAGTAGACGATCACGGCCGCGATGCTGCCCAGCTGAATCACGGCCGTGACTGCCACCCCAGGATCGCCCCAGCCGAGCAGAACGGGCACCACCTTGAGATGGGCTGTGCTGCTGATCGGCAGGAATTCAGTGAGGCCCTGCACGATGCCGAGCACCAGGGCGTGCCAGCAGGCTTCAAGAAAGCCTGGAACCGGTGCTGAAAGGGCAGAGCCCATGCGCGGAGTGGCACGGCGGAGCCAGTGACCCTATGACCGCCCAGCTCGCAGCTCCACCTCCGGCGTCCCTTAAGGTTGCATACCTTTCTTCACAGAACCAGGTGATCGGGGCCACCGCCACTCCTCCCACGTCCGCCCTGGTCCCCGAGACCCTCGTGCTTTCCTGGCACCCATCCAGCGCGGCACTGAGGGCGCCCCTGGGGAGTTCTGATACAGCCGTGCTGCCGATGGTGGCCGCAGCCTTGGTGGTGCTGCCTGTCTTCCTTCAGGCTCCCTGGGTCCGCCTGCACCCCAGCAGCGCCACGCTGTTCACAGTCGTGATCATGGCCATCGGGCTGCTGCTGGAGTTGCGGGGCCCTGAGCGCTGTCGCGGTTTCGGGCCGCTGCTGATTGGCTTCAGTGGCAGCTGGCTGGCCGGCTGTCTCTTCTGGGGATGGTGCCGCCTGCATCCGCTCTGGCATCTGCCGATCGAGGCCTTCGCCCTGCCTCTGGCCCTGGCCGGCCTGAGTGGACGCTGGCGCAGCGCCTCCCACATCTATCTCGCCTCACTCCTGGGTACCGCCTGCACCGATGGGGCGATCGCCCTGACGGGGGTCATGCCGCTCTGGCCGCAGGTGTTGAGCGCCCCGGTCCATGAAGCACCCGCTCTGTTGCATGGAGCAGCCCTGCAGGTCCTGGAGCCGGCCTCGCTGGCTCTGGTTCTGGGGATGGCGGTGGCCCTGACATTGCTGGCGCGCCGATGCCGCCGCTCGGGTGCTGGAGGGCGATTGGCCGCAGCCACGCTGCTGACCACCCTCGCAGTGGACGGGTTGTTCCTGATCGCCTCCCTGCTCAGCCCCCAGCTCAGTGGATTGATCTGAAGGGGGGCGGGACTGGGGGGCGGGAATTGAAGAACTGCAAAAGCCTTGGCGCTGTGTGGATTGATCCGCCAACTGGCCTGTAGCGTTGCCCCTGACCCTGCTCGGAGAGCTTCCGAGTCAAGGCTTCCATCCAACGGCGATCCTCACCGATCCACACCACGGAGAACTGCGATGAAACGGCTGGTTGCCTGGATGATGAGCGGCGTGCTGCTGGCCGGCCTGCTGGTGTCCCTGCTCCTGCCTCCGGCAGTCCAGGCGGAGGAGCTCCGCAATGTGGCGGATGAGAAGATCGCGGCCCGCCAAGGCAAGGTGGATCTCAACAACTCACCCGTGCGCAGCTTCCAGCAATTCCCTGGCATGTATCCGACCCTGGCCGGCAAGATCGTGCTCGGGGGGCCTTACGAGGAGATCGACGACGTGCTCAGCCTTGATCTGACGGATCGGCAGAAGGAATTGTTCGAGAAGTACAAGGACAATTTCACGGTGACTGCACCCTCGATCGCCCTTAATGAAGGCGACGATCGCATCAACCCGGGCGTCTACCGCTGAACCCCTAAAGTCGCGACCCTCCGAAAGCCGTCGGTCCCCGGCGGCTTTTTTTGCGGCCCCATGACCTCGACACCCCACCCCCAACCACCCCTGGCTCCGCGCTGGGACGTGGTGGTTGTGGGTGGCGGCGCTGCCGGGCTGATGGCCTGCCTGGAGCTTCCCGCCGGGCTGAGGGTGCTCCTGCTCAGCAAGGAGCGCGGACCCAGAACCGCCAGTCGCTGGGCTCAGGGCGGCATCGCCGCAGTCACCCGGGCTGAGGACAGCCTGGAGAGCCACCGCGATGACACCCTGCGGGCTGGGGCGGGACTGTGCGATCCAGGCGCCGTCGATCTGCTGGTTCAGCAGGCTCCGGCCTGCGTTGAGCGGCTGCTGGGGCTGGGCATGGCCTTTGACCGCGACGGCAGCGGCCTCAGCACCACCCTTGAGGCCGCCCACAGCCACCGGCGGGTGCTCCACGCTCAGGATCGCACTGGAGGCGCTCTGGTGGATGCCCTGGAGCGGGAGGTGCTGCTCCGCCCGGGGCTGGTGCAGCGCAAGGGGCTGATGGCGCTTCAGATCTGGGTCGAGCAGGGCCGCTGTCTCGGCCTGCAGGTGCTCGAGAACGATCAGGTGCGCTGGCTTGGAGCCGGCGCCGTGGTGCTGGCCAGCGGCGGCGGCGGCCACCTGTTCGAGAAAACCACCAATCCCTCCCAGTCAACGGGCGATGGTGTGGCGATGGCCTGGCGGGCCGGGGCCGCCATCCGCGATCTGGAGTTTGTCCAGTTCCACCCCACCGCCCTGATGCTGCCAGGGGCCCCCCACTTCCTGATATCCGAGGCGGTGCGTGGTGAAGGGGCCCGCCTGATCGATGCCCACGGCCACAGTCCGGTGGCCGACCTGGCCAGTGCCGATCTGGCGCCCCGCGATCAGGTGAGCCGTGCCCTGGTGCGAACCATGCAGGCCCAGAGCGTGGACCACCTCTGGCTAGACCTGCGACCGGTGGGACAGGAGCGGCTGAACCGTCAGTTTCCAACGATCCTGCGCCGCTGCCGCGAGCTGGGCCTGGAGCCCATTTCGGCGCCGATCCCCGTGGCTCCGGCCGCCCATTACTGGATGGGTGGGGTGAGCACCGACCTGGGCGCCGCCACAAATCTTCCTGGCCTGTACGCCGTGGGGGAAGTGGCCTGCACAGGCGTGCATGGCGCCAATCGGCTGGCCAGCAATTCACTGATGGAATGCCTGGTCTTTGCCGGGCAGCTGCGGCACCTGTCCCTGCCGGAGCAGCAGCCCTGGCCCAGCTCCTGGGAATCGCCCTCTCCTGCCAGGGGGGGCAGCTGCCCCCCCCCTCTCGCCCAGGCCCAGCCCCTGCAGAGCGACTTGCTGGCCCAGAGCGAGCGGCTACGCCGTCTCTGCTGGCGGGTGGCGGGGGTAGAGCGCCAGGAGCGGGACCTACGGGAGGCCCTGCGGCTGATCCACCACCAACGACAGGAGCTGGACGATCAGCCCTGGATTCAGGCCCTGGCACGGCTCGAACCCGGCGATCAACTACCCCTTGGAACGGGAGGCGGAAGTGTTCTGCGCCCCCTCAACGATCTGCGCCAGCTGCTGACCCTGGCGGATCTGCTGGTGGAGGCTGCCCTGTTCCGCCGCGAGAGCCGTGGCGGCCACTACCGGACCGACTGCCCGGCGCCCCAGCCCTTCTGGCAACGTCACTCACTGCAGCTGCGCGGTAAGGCGATCCACACTGCCCCTTTGAAGAACGGTAACTCGGGCTGAACAATGTCCTGTGAGTTCAGAGCTGGCCCTTGAAACCACTCAATTCGGCCAGTTTGGCGAGGGTCTTGACGCCGGAATCGAGCTTGCCGTTGATCTCCCAGGTGGGGAATCCCTCGAGGTTCTTGCTGTCGCAGAGCGCTTTCTGATTGTTGACGCCATCGGCGGCACATTCGATCACCTTCAGCTTGGCGTTGGCCTCCTTGCCGAACAGTTCCTTCTGTTCATGACAGTGGGGGCACCAATAGGCGCTGTACATCACCGCACCGGTCTGGCTGAGGTGCTCCGCCAGGGCCATGGTGGCTGGGGTACTGACGCTGATGACGGGCGGTGATGTCCCGCGGGTGCCCATGGCGGCGGGCCGATCAACGGAGGCGGCCCAGCCCAGGCCCACCAACCCCACCAGCAGAGCTACAAGAACCCCACGAAACACCAGCTGGCCGCGGTCGTCCCACTGGCCGCCGATGAGGCTGAGAACGAACAGGCTCAGGCTGAGAACAGCCGAGAGAACACAGAAGAAACAGAAGGCCTTGATCTTGAACACCAGCAGCCCCATCAGGAGCAGGCTGAACACGGCCATGCCGCCGCTGAGGAGGAACAGCCCCCACCAGCTGCGCTCGGAGATGGCCGAGCGGGCCTCGCCCTTGAGAATCAGCGGCAGCACCGCCAGCACCAGCACCGTGGTGTAAGCGAGGAAGCCGAAGAGCGAGAGCGGCTGTCCGAAGAGACTGCCCCAGGCACTGTTGAGCACCTTGTCGCAGCCTTCGGCGCCCCCGGGGCAGCTGAGCGGGCCGATCAGCCCCCAACGCTTGAGGGTGATAGCACCGGTGTCGATCGCACCGATCGTGGCCAGAACAGCCATCACCACACGAACCCAGCGCAGTCCGGGGTCTGATCGTCGACGGCTGCTCAGACGACTGCTCAAGCGGGTGGAAGTCAAGGCAAGGGCTTTATCTGGGCCGATTGTGGCAGCATCCGCTTCAGAGCACTGACCCGCGCGGGGTCCACCGGCTCAGAGATCAAGCCGTTGCATTTGAGGGCTGTGCCGGCGATCACGCCATCACAGGCAGCCGAAAGCCTCTGCAGCGTCTGGGGATTGGCCCCACTGCCGATCAGCACAGGCGCCCCGGCTGCCGCAGCCCTGGCCTGCTCCAGATCGGCCGGATCGGTGGGTCTGCCGGTGCCCGTGCCCGAGACGATCACCCCATCGGCGCCGCCGCGCTCGAGCGCATCGCTCACTGCCTCTGCCATCGACAGCGGCGCCAGGGGGGCTCCGTGCTTGACCAGCACATCGGCCAGGATCCTCACTGATTCGGCACCCAGCAGCCGGCGCCGGCGCAGCAGCTCGGCGGCCACCCCCTCGATCAACCCCTGATCGGTGACCGTGGCACCGCTGAGCACATTCACCCGCAGAAAGCGAGCGCCACTGGCCTGGGCTATCGCCAGAGCCGCCAGCGCGTCATTGCGCAGCACGTTGATGCCCACAGGCCGCTCTGTGGCCCGCACCACCGCCAGGGCCAGCCTGGTCATGGCCGCCACCGTTTCCGGCGGCACTGATCCCCGCCAGAAGGGCACATCGCCGAAGTTCTCCACGATCAGGCCATCGACGCCACCGATGAGATAGGCCTCGGCATCGGCGAGGGCGGCGGCCTCCAGATGCCCCAGATCACCGGCCCAGCCCGGAGATCCAGGCAGGGGGCCGAGGTGAATCACCCCGATCAGCGGACAGGGCTGGGGGAACAGCTCACGCCAGTGGGATCCAGAGCAGGGCATGGCAATCGCCGCAGAAGGAGAACTAGCCAGGCCGAGGCACCCTGGAATCCCTAGGGTGACGGATTGGCCCAAGGGCTTCCACCCACGGCCAAGGTTTTCGGCCTCCGCATCCATGTCTCCCGCCAGCGCAGCTTTCCCAGCAGGATCGACCCGGCCCGGGGAATCCGGCAGCAGCCGCCCGACCGTGGCCTTCGCTCACCTGGGCTGCGAGAAGAACCGGGTCGACACCGAGCACATGCTCGGACTGCTCGCCCAGGCGGGCTACGGGATCAGCGCCGATGAGCGCGATGCGGCAGTGGTGGTGGTGAACACCTGCAGCTTCATCCAGGACGCCCGTCAGGAGTCGGTGCGCACCCTGGTGGAGCTGGCAGAGCAGGGCAAGGAGCTGATCATCGCCGGCTGCCTCGCCCAGCATTTCCGCGAGGAACTGCTGGAATCGCTGCCGGAGGCACGCGCGATCGTCGGCACCGGCGACTACCAACACATCGTGGAGGTACTTGAGCGGGTGGAAGCCGGTGAGCGGGTGAACCGTGTGAGCGAGGTGCCCACATTCGTGGGCGATGAGCATCTGCCCCGCTACCGCACCACCTCCGAGGCTGTGGCCTACCTCAAGGTGGCCGAAGGCTGCGACTATCGCTGCGCCTTCTGCATCATCCCCAGGCTCCGGGGCGACCAACGCTCCCGCACGATCGAGTCGGTCGTGGCGGAGGCCCATCAGCTCGCCGCCCAGGGGGTGCAGGAGCTGATCCTGATCAGCCAGATCACCACCAACTACGGCCTCGACCTATACGGCAAGCCCCAGCTCGCGGAGCTGCTGCGGGTCCTGGGAGAGGTGGAGATCCCATGGATCCGTGTTCACTACGCCTATCCCACCGGCCTCACATCCGAGGTGCTCAGCGCCTACCGGGACGTGCCCAACGTGCTGCCGTATCTGGATCTGCCGCTGCAGCACAGCCATCCCGAGGTGCTGCGGGCCATGAACCGCCCCTGGCAGACCGGCGTCACCACAGAGCTGCTGGGACGGATCCGCCAGCAGCTGCCCGATGCGGTGCTGCGCACCACGTTCATCGTCGGCTTCCCCGGTGAAACCGAGGAGCATTTTGAGCACCTGCTCCGTTTCGTGGAGGAGCAGCGCTTCGACCATGTGGGGGTATTCACCTTCTCTCCGGAAGACGGCACCGCTGCGGTGGATCTGCCCGATCCGGTGCCGGCTGAGGTGGCGATCGAGCGCCGCAACCGCCTGATGGCCGCTCAGCAACCGATCGCGGCCGAGCGCAATGCCAGCTGGGTGGGCCGGATCGTTGATGTCCTGATCGAGCAGGAGAACCCCAGCAGCGGCGAGATGATCGGGAGATGTGCCCGCTTCGCTCCCGACGTGGACGGGGAAGTGCGCGTGAGCCCTGGCGCCGGCGGCCTCTGCGCCTCCCCGGGAACCATGGTGCCGGTGCGCATCACGGCCTCCACCCCCTACGACCTTCAGGGCGAGGTGGTGGGAGCCCGGGCCATGGTGGAGGAGGCTCTGGCCACCAGCGGAAGCCGCGGTTGAGGCACTGGATCCACCGCAACCAGCGCACCACCTTTCTGATCGCCTCGGGGCTGAGCACCGCCGGCTCCTTCGCCGGACTCACCGCCAAGGGCTGGATCCTGATGGACCAGACCAGCAATCCCCTCTTGCTGGCCCTGCACTTCGGCGCCCTGGCAATTCCGAGTCTGCTGGCCAGCGGCAGTGCCGGTGTGCTCACAGACCGGATCGGCTGCGAACGGGTGCTGATCCGCTCCCAGTGGGGCCTGGTGGCCGGCGCAGCCCTGGGGGCTGTGGCCATCCCTCTGCTGACGGGGGCCGCCCAGGTGAGCCTGCTTCTGCTCAGCACCCTGGTGGTGGGTCTGGCCAGCGCCTTCGAGCTCACGGCTCGCAACAAGTACTGCGCCCTGCTGGTGGATGAGCCGGCCCAGCTGGCTCCCTACCTCACCTCCTTCTCGGTGGTGTTCAACGTCGGCAAGCTGGTGGGGCCACCCATCGGTGGGTTGCTGCTCGCCCTGACGGGACCAGCCACGGCCCTGACAATCGATGCGGCCTCATACCTGCTGCCGATCGCCACAGTGCTGTGGCTGCTGCAGCCCAACCTCAGCGCCGAGCGGCGCAGCGGCAGGGGCGTTGATTCCAGCCTGATCAGCGCCTGGCGGGGCTGTGGCGCCAGCCTTCGCCACGTCCTCGTGTTCACTGGCCTCGCTTGCCTGGCGGTCTTCTTCCATCCCGGCCTGGCGCCACTGATCGCCGCCCAGGTGCTGGGACCATCCCCCCAGGCCCTGGGCTGGTTCACGAGCGTGCTGGCGGCGGGCAGCATCAGCGGAGGGCTGCTGCTGCAACGACGCAGCCAGTGGCTGAGCGAGCGGCCTTCCCTGCTTCTGGGCACCTGTGCCGTGATAACCAGCCTCGCCCAGCTGGGCATGGCTCTCAGTGCGCCCACGGCCTTCCGACTGGGGATGACCTTTCTGATCGGAGCCGGGACCGCTGGACTGCTGGCGGGCAGCAACCTGATCCTGCAGGTGGGAGCTCCGCTCGTGCTGCGCGGACGTATGGCAGGTCTTGGTCAGATCGCCTTCCTCGGCGGCGGCGGTTTCAGTGGACTGATCGCCGCCGTGCTCACGCTGAGGATCGGATTGCCAGCCACGTTCGCCGTCATGGGCAGCATTGGCCTGGCGCTGGGGCTGCTGGAGCTGACAAGCCGCTGGGGACTGCGCCTGAATCCAGGGGGCTCAGATCAGCTTGATGCCGCGTAAAACAGTGGACAGAAGGAAGGCCGTCACCAGTCCAGCGGCCACCAGAACGAGGTACAAAGCTGCCGCCATGGCCAGCACGGAAATACAACCCGCTCATTAGAGCAGAGCAACCCTGCTGCCGTGGGTTCCCCTTAGGCTGTCGCCCTACGAACCGGATCAGCATGCGCGCTCTGCTCGTCTACCCGGAGTTCCCCAAGACCTTCTGGAGCTACGAGAAAATTCTCGAGCTTGTGAACCGCAAGGTGTTGCTCCCGCCACTCGGGATGGTCACCGTGGCGGCCCTGCTGCCCCAGCAGTGGGAGTTCAAGCTTGTCGACCGCAATGTGCGGGAAGTGACCGAGGCCGAGTGGGCCTGGGCTGAGCTTGTGATCATCTCCGGGATGATCGTGCAGAAGGCCGACATGGCCGCCCAGATCGCCAAG
Organism: Synechococcus sp. Cruz-7E5; assembly: GCF_024345995.1. GTDB lineage: Bacteria > Cyanobacteriota > Cyanobacteriia > PCC-6307 > Cyanobiaceae > Regnicoccus_A. The sequence goes on along the minus strand of NZ_JAGQCE010000019.1, from coordinate 29,000 downwards.
GCCAAGCAGCGGGGTCTGCCCGTGGCTGTGGGAGGCCCCTTCGCCAGCTCGACCCCTGATGCACCAGAGATAGCTCTGGCCGATTTCAAGGTGCTCGATGAGGGTGAGATCACCCTGCCGATGTTCATCGAGGCTCTGGAGCGCGGCGAGCGGCAGGGCCGCTTCAGCTCTGAGGGCGTGAAGCCCGATGTGACCGGCACCCCCATTCCCCGCTTCGATCTGCTCGAGCTCGACGCCTACGACTCGATGTCAGTGCAGTTCTCCAGGGGCTGCCCGTTCCAGTGCGAATTCTGCGACATCATCGTTCTGTATGGACGCAAGCCCCGCACCAAGACCCCAGAGCAACTGATCGCCGAATTGCAATATCTCTACGACCTGGGCTGGCGGCGCTCGATCTTCCTGGTGGATGACAACTTCATTGGCAACAAGCGCAACGCCAAGTTGCTGCTACCGGCCCTGAAGCAATGGCAGATCGAGCACGGCTACCCCTTCAGCTTCGCCACCGAAGCGTCGGTGGATCTGGCCTCCGACGACGAAATGATGTTGATGATGGCCGAAAGCCGTTTCGACAGTGTCTTCCTCGGCATCGAGACGCCGGATGAGGCGAGTCTGGAAACGGCCCGGAAGCTGCAGAACACACGCAGCTCCCTGGAGGAATCCGTCGATCGGATCACCTCCTACGGCATCAGGGTGATGGCCGGCTTCATCATCGGCTTCGATGGGGAGAAATCCGGGGCCGGCAACCGCATCGTCGAGTTCGTGACCCGCACGGGTATTCCCGCAGCGATGATGGGCATGCTTCAGGCTCTGCCCAACACCGGCCTCTGGCATCGGCTTGAAAAGGAAGGACGGCTGATCCAGGACAAGGCTGACGCCAAGGGGGTGAACCAGACTAATCTGCTCAACTTCGTGCCCACCCGCCCGATCCGCGACATAGCCAACGAATACGTGGAGGCCTTCTGCAACCTCTATGAGCCGAACGCCTACATGGATCGGGTCTTCAGCTACTACCACAAGGTGGGCAAGCCCCGCTGGCAGCCCTTCCTCAAGCCTGAGCATTCCGGCTTCAAGCTTCCCAGTTGGACTGACGTGCGCGCCCTGCTGATCGTCATCTGGCGTCAGGGCCTGGTCCGCGACACCCGCGGTCGGTTCTGGCGTTACCTGTTGGCCATGGCCCGTACGAATCCCGATCAGCTCGAGCAGTTCCTCGTGGTGCTCGCTCACAACGAGCACTTCATGGAGTACCGCAGCATCGTCACCGAGGAGATTCAGGTGCAACTGCAGTCACTGCCTCCGGAACCCCCTCCCGCCACGTCAGATGTGAGAGAACTCCAGCCGGCGTGACCCACTGAGCTCATGTCGGAGAGAAACCCTGAGCGCCAGCAGCTCCTTCAGTCCTGGATGTAGGAGTCGCCAGAACGCAGGGCCGCTTCGGCCTTCTGCAGTTCACGGCCCAGATAGAGGGCATGATCCAGCCTGCTGATCGGGGCTGGGGATGGCCCCTCGGTCAGCTGAATACCCAGCTGTTTGGCCGTGCGGCCTCGAAATACTGTCACCGGCCGGCGAGGGGCTGCTCCACGACAACTGAGCACTTCGCCGGTGTCAGGATCGGTGGCCAGGCCTCTGGCATTGATGCCGTTGCTGTAGAGCTCCGCAACCAACTCTCCCCGCTCGCGATCCAGGCTGATCAGCACATAGCCGGCGGGATCGAGATCGATAGGGCGCTGCGACAGGCGTTCATCGAGCGCTCGCAGCTCCTGCAAGGGTGTAGCTGCAGATGCGGGTGAAGGCGTGATCGACGATCGCTGATCCATGCACTGATCGTAAACAGCGGCCTCAGCAGGTGCCCAAGGGCAGATCCCGGCGGCTGAAAGGCAGCTCGGCATTTTCCGCCCCGATCTCCTCGAGCATCTGGGCATTGGCTTCGGGCAGCCAGCGACGCAGCAGCCGATCGAAGCCTGGATCCTGCCAGCGGTGCAGGCTGGCTCGGGGCTCGGCCAGAAAACCCCGGCGCCGCTTGTGGCTACCGCCAGCCCCTGGATCAAAGCAGCGGATGCCCTGCTCGATCGCCCACTCGATCGGGGCGTAGTAGCAGACCTCGAAATGCAGGTTCTCGATCTCCCGATCACTACCCCAGTAGCGGCCCCAGAGGGCCTCGCCATGGCGCACGCACAGCGACATCGCCACCGGCTCCTGCGGATCGCCCTGATGGGCACTGAAGAGCACCAGATGCTCTCGCAACTCAAGGGCATCCAGCTGGAAGAACTCCTCGCTGAGGTACTTGCTGCCCCAGGCCCCCCAGCGGCTGCAATGCTGGGCGTAGAAGTGGTGCATCCGCTCCAGCATGGCGGCGGGAATCGCCGACCCAGCCAGGGGAGTCACCTGCAGACCGGCCGCGGCGATCGAGCGCCTCTCCCGGCGGATGTTGCGCCGCTGGTTGGCATTGAAGCCCGCTAGATAATCCTCGAAACTGCTGAATCCATCGTTGGACCAGAGACTCTGCTGATTCAGCCAGGTGGCGCAGCCAGCGGCCTCGGCCAAGGGCTGCCACTGGGGATCCACGTAGAGGAAGTTGCAGCTGAAGATCTTCTGTTCGCGGCAGAAGCGATCGATCAGCTCCAGCATCAGGGCCGTGACCTCTGCCTCGTCTTCACTGGGATCGATGTGAAAGCGATAACCCTGCACCGGGCTGAGCGGGCTCATGCCCACCAGCTTCGGGTAGTAGCGCAGGCCCAGCTGACCAGCGAGCTGGGCGAAGGATTGATCGAAGACGAATTCCCCGTAGCTGTGGCCCTTGAGGTAGAGCGGCGCCACGGCAATCAACCGCTCCTGGCGCCACAGGCTCAGATGGCAGGGCTGCCAGCCCTGGCGGGGCACGATGCTGCCGGAGCGCTCCAGAGCGTGCAGCCAGGGCCAGCCGTAGAACGGAAGACCCGCAGGCCCCGTGAGCTCCTGCCAGGCTTCACGGGGAATCTCCGTCATGGCCCGGTGCCAGCGGGCCTGCAGCTCAGCCATGGCGGAGGAACACGTGGGCTCGACGGCGAGGGGCAAAACTAACGGCATGACGCAACGACTGCACCGGTTGTCGACCCTGGTGGCGGCAGTCCTGACGCTGTCCGGTGCATTGGCCTCCGGGTTGGGCAGCCCCCTGCCCGCTGCGGCCAGTCTGCTGGGGCCGGTACTGCGCCTGATGCGACCCCAGCTGGAGAGAAAGCTCAGCGACGTCTGCGTGAGCACTGCCGCCGGCGGCCAGGCCAGCCTGGAGCGCAGCCTGAAGGAACCCTGCCGCCGTCTGGCGGCACCTGCCAGCGCCTGCCTGATCTCCGAGGCCGAGAGCAGCGGGCGCAGCTTCGGGGTGATCAGCGAACTGGCCCGGGGCCGGCTTGGCGACGACAGCGAGGTGGTGGTGAAACGCTGCGTTGCCAAGCTGCTGGGGCTGCCCGCCGACAGTCTCAAAGAAGTCTCTCTGGATGACCTTCAACGCCGCTTCAAGCGCCCCGTCACGCTGCCGTAGGCGCACTGCAGCGGTAGCGCAGCAGCAGTTCACCGCCCCCAAGGGGCCGGTGCTCCAGCAACTTCCAGCACTGACCCGAGAGGTCGGGCGCCAGGGGACTCACCCAGCCATGTCTGCCCCCCAGCAGCAGTGGGCAGAGGCTCAGCTGCAGCTCCTGCACCAGTCCCTCCGCCAGCAGGGCCGTGGCCAGTTCGGCGCCACCGAGCAGCACCACCCGGCGCAGCCCTCGCCCTGCCAGTTCCGCCAGGGAAGCCCGCCAGTTGCCAAGAGCCACATGGCCATCAAAGGCCTGCTGGGCAGGCCCGGGTGAAAGCAACCAGCGCTCCAGGGGCTGGGAGAAGAATGGCAGGGACGGCTCGAGTCCGCGGCCGCGACTGACCACCACAACGATGGGTTGAGGTTGGCGCCCCTCCAGGCGGCGACGCGCCAGCAGCTCGGGGCGGTGGATCAAGCAGGTACTGCGATGCAGGCGCAGCGTGGCCGCTCCGACGAGGCAGCCATCAGCCCAGGACAGGGCCTCCTCGAGCACGGCGCGATCTCCGGCAGCTCCAAGCTGGGCGGCACCTCCCTGGGCTGGCGCGAGACGGCCATCGAGGCTGATGGCCAGCACCAGCCGCAGCTGGGGCAAGCTCAAGCGCCGGCCAGGGCCTCCAGCACGGCGGGGCGAGTTTCGAGCAGGGGGGTTTCGGCGAACACCTCAGCGGCGTTGTTCGGGCTCTCCTGCAGACGCACCTTGTGCAGGGCTGCACCAGTGGCAGCAATCGGGGCGCTGAGCAGATCGGCAATGTGCAGAGCGATGTTCTCAGCTGTGGGGACGCAGCTGGCGAAGTGGGCCACGTCCTTGTTGAGGAAGGTGTGATCGAAGGGCTCCACCACCAGTTCGTTCACCAGGCCCTGCAGCTCGCCCAGGTCGCAGACCATGCCGGTACGGGGATCGATCGCACCGCGAACGGTGACATCCAGCAGGTAATTGTGGCCATGGCCATGGGGGCGGGCGCACTTGCCGTAGATCGATTCGTTCTCGCTCTGGGACAGCTCTTCGCGGGCCAGGCGGTGGGCGGCCGAGAAGTGGGTGCGGATCGAGAGGAAGGCTTCCATGGGATTGCCGATGACATCGGCCCAGAGGGTGGGTTGCTCGTAGAGGCGCAGACCGACGAGCGGCAGGCGCGGAGCCAGCCGTTTCCAGATGGCCTGGAGCAGAGCCTCGGTGGTGGGCAGGCAACCCTCGGGTCGGCTCAGATCGAACTCCGGCCAGCAGTCGTTTAGGAAACGGAAATCGAGGGGATCTGTGACCTCCCGACGGATGGCGTGTTTGACATCAGAGAGGTTGAGCACCATGCCGTCGCCATCAAGCGGGCCAGCCATCGCCACGATCAGCTCATAGTTGTGACCGTGACCCGGGGCGAGGCTGCAGCGGCCAAAGCGGCTGGCGTTCTCCTCATCGCTCAGCTCCGGCAACCGGTAGAGGTGGCTGGCACTGAACAGGGCCCGTCGGGTGATCACGCAGCCACGGCCACGGCCGTGGTGATTGATGCCGGCTGAAACGCCAGTACTTGGGGTGGCGGGCATCGCCAGGATCCCGGTTGCCATCGACTCGGCGGCGTCCTGCCGGGTCATCCTAGGGATTCCGCCCCTGGCAACGCCGGACCCAAGTCTTCGCCGACCAGCCCCCATGGCCTTTGAACCCCCCTCCCCCGCCAGCTTCACCCCAGATTTGCCGGGGAGCCTGGAGGGCCTCAACATCTACCTGGTGGGGATGATGGGGGCAGGCAAGAGCAGTGTGGGGCGCCCGCTGGCCGAAGCCCTCGGCTATCGCTTCATCGATGCCGACAGCGTGCTCGAGCAGCACGCCGGCTGCTCCATCCCCGAACTGTTCGAGCACCAGGGCGAAGCGGCCTTTCGCGAACTGGAGTCGGCCGTGCTCAACCGGATCGCCTGCTGGCATTCCCTGGTGGTGGCCACAGGCGGTGGCGTGGTCAGCCGCCCCGTCAACTGGGGCCAGATGCGGCAGGGGCTGGTGGTGTGGCTGGACGCCCCCGCGGAGCTGTTGCTGAAGCGCCTCCGAGCCGATCCAGGCCAGCGGCCCCTGTTGACCACGGCTGATCCTGAGTCGCGGCTACGCCAGCTGCTGGACCAACGCCTGCCCCTCTACAGCCAGGCCGACCTGAGGGTGCCCCAGGACGGCCGGGCGGCCGCGGCAGTGGCCCAGCAGGTCCTGGAGGCGATCCCGACGGTGCTGCGCCAGCGGGAGGCACCACCCCAGGCTCCCGCCGAACTGATCGACATGAACGGCGCCAGCGCGGCGAACCTGAACGCCACAACAGGACCGGACTGAGCCTCAGATCTGCAGGAGGCCTCAGGTCTGGAGGGATAAACAGATATTCACTGAAACTTCCTGGGAAGCGTTCGTGCCTCAACGGGCCGGGGGCTCCAGGCGCACGGCAAACCACTGAACAGCCATGCCGGGCTCCAACTCCAGTTCACAGGCCGTTTCCAGCAGGCGCTCGGCCCGTTCACGGTCGCTGGGCAGGGAGCGCAGGTCGGCGGGGGGCTCTTCCAGTTCAGCGAGCTGGGTGGTGAGCCAGCTGAGGGTTTCGGCGGCCGAGAGAATGCGTTCCCCCCGGGAGGGCTCCAGCACCACGTAATGATCGAGTTCCCTCAGCAGGGGATCGGACATGCTCAGCTCACGGATCGCCTTCATCCTCGCCGCCCTGATCGCCCTCTGGCCGGGGCAGGCGATGGCGGCCGACGGTGGCCCAGGTGCGCTGGAGCGGCGGCTGGTGGCCTGGCCGGAATGGAGTCTGCCGGCTCCGCTCAGCCGACCCGGTCGCAGCGACCTCCGCTACCCCGACTGGTTCGCCGGGGCCTGGTGGGTCCACAGCCTGGAGGAGGGCAGTGCTGCGCCGATCCCGCCCTACGCGGTGCGCTTCCTCATGGATCACCGAGGGGCAGTGGTGGGCGATCGTGCCTTCAACGCCACCCAGGTGGGCGATGCGCTGCTGGGTGGTCAGCTGCTCTCGGTCGCCAACGACCCGGCCAACCCCAACCGTCAGCTGGCTCTGCTGCGCGGTGATCTGGAGCTGGAATCCACCGTGATCGGCCGCCGCAGCCAGGGTGGTTCGGAGGCTGTGGCCCTTGGCGACAGCTTTCTCAGCGACGAGCTGGCCCTGCAGGTGCTGCATGGCCCCGGGGGAGCCCGGATCAGCCGCGTGGAGACCCTGAGCCGCTACCGGCTCGTGGACAGCACTACTGGCCACGAACTGATCCGGGCGGAGCAGTGGCAGGCCAGCTACCCGTCACCGGAGCAGGGGCTGGTGGCCCATGCCGTCGACAGCCATCACCTCTGGTTGCTGCTCAGCCGCAACCCCTGAGTACCAGGATCAGGGTGTGGTGGGGGAAACCGGCTCGCTGATATCAATACGGCCGAGGGAGAGGTACAGGCCATCCCTCCAGGCGAACAGGCTGGTGAACAGAGGATGGTCGGCCAGGCCTGGCACGCCACGGCCAGCCAGGGGGGCACCGGAGCTGGCCGGGAAGAGCAGCAGAGACAGCTGGGCCGCCACCGCCAGATCAGCCAGAGAGAGGCGATCACCCACGAGAAAGCGGCCGGGAGCGAGAAGCACCGCCAGCTGCTCGAGGTTCGCCTGCAGTTGGCGCCGCTCCGTCTGGCCGATGGTGTCGCCAAGCGACGCGAGCAGATCCGTGGGCAGGGCCCCCACCAGCGAGCGCAGCACCGCAGGGGTGGCTTCAGGCAGCAGGGCGCCGCGCAGCACCGAATCCGAGCTTGCCGCCTGCAGCAGAGCCTGACGGACCCCGCTGGCCAGGGCAGTGTCGGCCCAGTCTTCAAACAGGAGCACCCGCGCCCGTTCGGCCGGATCCTCGGGAATCAGGGGAGGGGTGGGCACCTGGCGCTCCAGGTACTGGGCAATGGAGCTGGAGTCGGCGATCACCTCGGCTCCATCCACGAGCACCGGCACCTGACGCTGACCTGAGAGACGGAACAGCTCAAGCTGCCCCAACCCGGGGGTGACCTCGATGACGCGATACTCCAGACCTTTGGCGGCCAGGATCAACCTCACCTTCTCGCAGAAGGAGGAATGGCGGAACTGGTGGAGCTCGAGCATCGGCGGCACGGTCCTCTGGGCGGCAGAGTAGCCCTCATGTTCTCCCGGCGTGGGCGGCACCCCGCCACTGCCTCGCCTTTCAACGACTTGCCACCCACTGCCCCGCCTGCGCCATGAAGGACTTCTTCCTCAACGTGACGCGCTACCCGCGCTATCTGGTGGCCTTCAGCCTCGGTGTGTTCAACTCCGTGCTCGAACCCCTGGCAAAACGGCGCAGCAACCCGGTCACCGCCGTAGCCCTTGTGGGGGCCCTGGTGAGCGGAATGATCAGCCTGAGCCTTGTGCTGCGTGCCATGGTGAATCCAGCACCACTGGCATAGGAATGGCACAGGGCCGACGGGTCGAGCGGATGGCTTCCCTGATTCGCCGGGAGATCAGTGAGCTGCTGGTGAACGGCATCAAGGACGAGCGGGTCTCGCTGGGCATGGTCAGCGTCACCCAGGTGGAAGTTGCGGGTGATCTGCAGCACTGCAAGATTTTCGTGAGCGTCTTCGGGAGCGACGAGGACCGCCGGACGACCCTGGCCGGCCTGAAGTCGGCGGCTCCCTTCGTGAAAGGGGAGCTGGCACGGCGGCTGAATCTGCGCCGCACCCCCGAGGTGCAGTTCCTGCTCGATCGGGGCCTTGAGCGGGGCGGGGCGGTGCTCGGGCTGCTCAGCCAACTGGGGGAGGAGCGGCAGCAACGGGAGGCACTGGCCATTGATGAGCCTCCCCCCTCTGATGAACCCCTCACAGCTGAAGCCGGCGACGGAGGCCACGGCAGCGGGCGATGACGACGGTTCGGCCCCTGACCCTGGAGCCCCTGCCACCGGCGGCTGAACTGCGCCAGCAGGTGGCCCGGCTGCTGGTGATCCGCGGCAGCGGCCACCTGAGTGACGGTCAGCGGCGCTACCCACTCTGGGAACTGGAGAACTCCACCCTGAAGCGGCTGCTGGCCGAAGGCGTGGGTGGCGTGATCCTGCTGGGGGGCAGTGCCGCCGAGCTTCGCCTGCGCAGCGAACAACTGCGGAACTGGTCGGAGCAACCGCTGCTGATCTGCGCCGATGTGGAGGAGGGGGTGGGGCAGCGATTCGAGGGGGCCAGCTGGCTGGTACCGCCCCTTGCGGTGGGGCGCCTGCACTGCAGCGATCCTGAGGGCGCCCTCTCCCTGGCCCGCCGCTACGGCCAGTGCACGGGGCGCCAGGCGCGCCTGCTGGGGCTCAACGGTGTGCTCGCTCCGGTCTGCGATGTCAACAACAACCCCGACAACCCGGTGATCAACGTGCGCGCCTGGGGGGAGACCGCCGCCACGGCGTCGGCACTGGCGGCGGCCTTCGTGGAGGGGGCCCAGGCCGAAGGTGTGCTCTGCTGCGCCAAGCACTTCCCCGGTCATGGAGACACCAGTGACGACTCCCACCTGGAATTGCCCCGATTGCCCCATGGCAGGGAGCGGCTGGAGGCGATCGAGCTGCCCCCCTTCCGGGCAGCCATGGCCGCCGGCTGCGCGGCGGTGATGACCGCCCACCTGCAGCTGGACGCCCTGGATCCGCTGCGGCCGGCCACCCTTTCGCGGCCCGTGCTCACGGGGCTGCTGCGGCACGAGCTGGGATTCACGGGGCTGGTGATCACTGACGCCCTGGTGATGGAGGCGATCACCTCGCGCTGGGGCGCAGCGGAGGCCGCCGTGCTGGCCTTCGAGGCCGGGTCGGATCTGATTCTGATGCCCGCCGATGCCGATGCAGCCATCGACGGCCTGGTGGAGGCCTTCAGCACCCGGCGCCTGCCGCTGGAGCAGCTGACCCAGAGCCTGCGGCGGCGCGAGCAGGCCCTGGCCGCCGCAGGCTCCCGGGCCCCGGCCGCCTCCATGGCACCACTGGAGGCGCTGGGCGAGCTGGAGACTCCGCAGGATCAGGCCCTGGCGCGGGAGCTGGTGGAGATGAGTCTGAACACGCGGGGCCACCAGGGCCTGCCGCCGGGGCCAGGGGTCAACCTGATCCGCCTGGACAACAGCCTGGCCTGTCCCTTCCTGCCTGCGATGGCGCCGGCCCTGTTGCGGCCAGCCGCGGCCGGCTACCGATGCTGCCTGCTGGACGCCCGTGGGCCCAGCCCCTGGAGCGGGAACGCCGAGGCACCCCTCGCCATGTATCGCCTGCCGGATGGGCCGTTGTTCCTGCAGTTGTTCGTGCGCGGCAATCCTTTCCGCGGCAGCGCCGGAGCTGATGAACCCTGGCCCGCGGTGATCCGGCAGCTGCTGCGGCTTGGTCGGTTGGCGGGCCTCGCCGTGCTGGGCAGTCCCTACCTGTGGGAGGCCCTGGAGCCCCTGCTTCCCAGGGGAATTCCCGCGGGCTACAGCCCCGCCCAGATGCCCCTGGCCCAGGCCGGCCTGCTCACAAGGCTCGGCCTGGCCGCCAGCAGCCCAGCCGAGGGCGGCTTCACCGACTGAGCCCGATCACGCCTGAAGTCCTGACCTCTCACCCCTAACCTCACGCCTGGATGCGGGCCGCCGCCGTGCTCAGCCTGTCGATGATCGTGCGCAACGAGGCCGAGCGTCTCGGCCGCTGCCTTGAATCGGTGGCGGGCTTCGCCGATGAGCTGGTGGTGGTGGACACCGGCTCCAGCGACGACACGGTGGCGGTGGCTGAAGGCCATGGCGCCCGGGTGGAGCGCATCGCCTGGCCCGGGGATTTCGCCCCCGCCCGCAACCGGGCCCTGGAGTGGGTCCGGGGCACCTGGGTGCTGGTGCTTGATGCCGATGAGCAGCTGCTGGAGGAGGCCCGTGAACCATTGCGCACGTTGATGGCCGATCCCGACACGCTGCTGATCAACCTGCTGCGCCAGGAGGTGGGCGCGCTGCAGTCGCCTTACTCCAGCGTCAGTCGTCTGTTCCGGCGTCACCCCCAGATCCGCTGGAGCCGCCCCTATCACGCGATGGTGGATGACAGCGTGGCCGAGCTGATGGCAAGGGAGACCCGCTGGAAAGTGGTGGACTGCCCCCAGCCGGCGATCCTCCATGAGGGCTACCGGCCGGAACGGCTTGCCGATGGACGCAAGGCGCGGCAGCTGCGACGGGCCATGGAGCAGGAGCTGCTGGAGCACCCCGGCAATGCCTACGCCAGCGCCAAACTCGGTGGCCTGGAGATCAGCGAGGGGCGGGTGAAGCGTGGGATTGCCCTGCTCAGGGCCGGGCTGGCTGGCTGCCCCCCCGGAGCCCACCCCGAACGCTTTGAACTGCTGCTGCACCTGGCGATGGCCGAGGCCAGCCGCCATCCCGCCAGGGCCGCCGCCCTGTACCGGGAGGCCCTGGCGCTGCCTCTCGATCCACGACTGCAGGTCGCGGCACGGCTGAACCTGGCGGCACTGCAGCTACAGGAGGGCGCCTCAGAAGAGGCTGCCCAGCTGGCGGAAGCCGTCACGCGCGGGGCACCCGAGCTGGCTCTGGGCTGGTACAACCTCGGCCTGATCCGCCGCCGCCTCGGCGACATTCGCGGCTCCCTCAAGGCCTACGACATCGCCGTGAGCCTGGCCCCCGAGCACGCCGAAACCCACCAGAACCGGGCGGTGGCCCAGCTGCTGGCGGGCGACATCAGTGCTGCCCGCGCCAGTTTTCGCCAGGCCATTGCCCTGCTGCGGCAGCAGGGCCAGACCAGTGCCGCCGAGCAATTGCAGCGGCAGGCCGGAGCGATGGTGAGACTGGACGACTGATGGAGGTGGCAGTGCTCTCAGGTCGGGTGGTGGCGGTGACGCGGGCCGAGCAGCAGCTTGGCGAAGCTCGCGCGATGTTCGAGCGGGCCGGCGCCCGGGTGCTCGACCTTCCCGCTCTGGTGATCGGCCCTCCCGATGAATGGGGGCCCCTGGATGATGCGCTCGAAGAGCTGGAGAGCTTTCACTGGCTGGTGTTCTCCAGCGTCAACGGAGTGGAGGCGGTGGAACAGCGGCTGCAGCGGATCGGGCGCAACCTCAGTGATCGCCCCCGCGGCCTCAAGATCGCGGCGGTTGGCCGCAAGACCGCAGCCCGACTGGAGCAGCTGGGCGCCCCCGCCGATTTCGTGCCTCCCAGCTTTGTGGCCGACAGCCTGATCGAACATTTCCCTGTCTCCGGCTGGGGGCAGCGCCTGCTGCTGCCCAGGGTCCAGAGCGGTGGACGCACTCTGCTGGCGGAAGCCTTCGCCGAAGCCGGCACGCGGGTGGTGGAGGCCGCCGCCTACGAGTCCCGCTGTCCGCCCCATCTCCCCCTGGCCACCGCCGCTGCCCTGCGCCAAGGCCAGGTGGACGCCATCACCTTCACCAGCGGCAAGACCGTGCTCCACACCGTGCAGCTGCTTCAGCAGGACCTGAAGGAGGGCTGGCGCGAACGGCTGGACTCCGTGGCCCTGGTGTCGATCGGTCCCCAGACCAGCACCGCCTGCAGGGAGCTGCTTGGACGGGTGGACGCAGAAGCCGACCCCCATGACCTGGACGGGCTGATGGCGGCCTGCGGCCGCGTCCTTGGAGGTCCCTAGAGCTCGGCGATCACCACCTGGCCCTTGGCCTGGCCCTGACGGCTCACAAGGGTCAGGCGGCCGCGCAGCACATCGATCGAGGCCACACCCCAGGCCTCGGGCAGGAGGTCTGTGGTGCGGCCGCCTGCATCACCAACCGCCAGGGAACCGCTCTGACCGCCGAACTGGACGAGAGCCATGGGGCGGCCGCCGCTGGTGATCACGCCCTGAAAACGGAAACCATCGGGGAGGGTGAGCGGAGGTTGGACCACGATGGCCCGTGGTTTACCGGTGACCCTGGTGACCGCCAGTGGCGCGAAGGGGTCGAGCCGGCCTGGGGGCATCGCAGCCTCAACCTGCTGGACCGTGGGCAGCGGGGTGAAGCCTGCTTCGGCAATGGCGGCTGACGACGGTGCGGGTTTGCTGGGTGCGGTGGGGGCTGCCCCGGGTGCAGCGGGGGCCGGAGGGGCCACCGCACCAAGATCGGCAGGAGGTGTGCCTCCACAGCCCACCAGGCCACCAGCGAGCAGGAGCGGCAGCAGGGCGAGACCCGTCACGGTTCTCGCCTGGTTCATGCCGGGTTGATGCCGCTCAGCTCTGGCCATGCTCCTGCTCCACAAGGTCCCGGAAGCGATCCAGGTTGGCCTGGAGTTCCCGGGTGACGATTCCTCCAAGGATGGTCGGTTCCATGAGGGGCGCAAGGATTCCCGGCAGCTCATAGCTGACAGTCAGCCGGACAATCGTCAGCCTCTCGGACTGGGGGTAGAACCGCACGGCCCCCTTGGTGGGCAGACCCCCCACCGACTCCCAGTGCAATTGCTGGGCTTCGATCCGGTGGGAGATACGGGCCTTCCAGTGGAAGCGAAATCCCTGGGCCGCCAGGGTCCAGTCGGTGAGATCGGGGTCATCAAGGGTGACCACTGACTCGATCCAGCGCATCCAGCGCGGCATCGCCTCCAGATCGCTCCAGACCTCCCAGACCCGCTCCACCGGAGCCTTGATCTCCGTGGTCACACTGTGCTCAAGCCAACGTCCCATGGTGATCAGGCGACAGCCGCCACGGAGGCGAGCCGTACCGGCTGATCAAGGATGGCGGCTGCCGCCAGTCGTCCGCTCATGGTGGCCCCCTCCATCGAATCGATGTAATCCTGTCGGGTGTAACTGCCAGCCAGAAAGAAATTGTCCACCGGGGTGCGCTGCTGCGGGCGGAAGGGTTCCATGCCGGGGGCCTCGCGATACAACGACTGAGCCAGTTTGACCACGTTGCTCCAGATCAGGTTCAGGCCGCGGGCTGATGGGAACAGCTCACGCACCTGGGCGTCCACCAAAGCGGCGATCTCGTCGTTTCGGCGGGAAATCCAGGGGTCACCGGGAGTGAGCACACACTGCAACAGGGATCCCTCCCCCTCGCGCCTGTAGTCGGCTGGGCTGGCGAGAGCAAGGTCGGCGAAGCAGCTGAAATCGGCGTCGGCGGTGTACAGCAGGTTGTCCAGTCCGCTCGCACGGCTGAGATCACAGCGGGCAGCGGCGTGGGCTTCGCCCTCCCCGAGCTCGGTGACCCAGCCGTCGTAGCGCAGTTGCACCGTGGCCACCGGCACCGCCTCCAGCCGGTAGATGTTCTCAAACTGGGTGAAGCGGCGCCAGGAGGGCGGCAGCAGCCTCTGGATGCCGGGCACATCGCAGGCCGCCAGGTAAGCGTCGGCCTCGACACTGATCTCCCCATCGGGGGTACCCAGGCGCAGGGCCGTGACCTGGGGCGCCGCCTCCGGCCCCGCCCCCTCGTCGAAGCAGACCTCACTGACGCGGTGGCGGAGATGCAGCCTGGCCCCGCGGGCTTCGATGTAATCGAGGATGGGCTGGTGCAGCCAGCGATGCGGCGAACCCTTGAGCAGATTCAGCTTGGACGCCTCGGTCTTGGAGGCGAACATCATGAAGATGGTGAGCATGCAGCGGGCCGAGATGGCCTCGCAGTCGATGAAGCCCAGGGCATAGGCAATCGGATCCCACATCCGCTCGACACTGCGGGCGCTGCCTCCATGGCCGAGGAACCAGTCGCGAAAGCTGATTCGGTCGAGGGACCGTATCACTCCCATCGCCCCCTCGTAGTCCACCAGACCACGCACGATCGGGCTGGTGCCCAGGGCCAGGGCATTGCGCAGCTTGTCGATCCAGTCAAGCTGCGGGGTGGTGAAGAAGGCCTTGAGCCCGTTGAAAGGGGCTCCGATCGGGAAGCGGAAATCCAGTTCACGCAGATCGCCGCCCTTGTTGACGAACAGATGGGTGTGCTGCTTGGGCAGAAGGTTGCCAAAGGCACCCACCTTGCGCATCAGGGCGAAAAGGTTGGCGTAATTGAAGAAGAAGACATGCAGGCCCATCTCGATGTGGTTGCCGTCCGCATCGACCCAGCTGCCCACCTTGCCACCCACGAACGAGCGGGATTCATAGAGGTCAACCTGGTGGCCGGCATCACAGAGATCGACCGCGGCTGACAGACCGGCCAGACCAGCTCCCACGATGGCGACGCGCACCCTTGACTCCTTCAGGTGAGCCGACTCTATGGAGCCGTCCACGGCGACGGCGGGACGCCAGAGCTCGAGATTGATCCATAGAGTGTCCTGACAACCCGTTCCACCTGCCCCAGGCCTCGCCCATGAGCAGCCCCACAACCGATGCTCCCGCCCCGACCCAGGAGGCCGCGGCGGCACCTGTGGCAACTCACACCGGAAAGGACGGCAAGGGCATCCGCATCACCGAGCCGGCCATGAAGCAGCTGGCCGCCCTGATGCAGCAGCAGGGCAACGACAAGCTCCTGAGGGTGGGAGTGCGCTCCGGCGGCTGCAGCGGCATGAGCTACACCATGGATTTCATCGACAGCGCCGCGATTCGCGACGATGACGAGCATTACGTCTATGAGCCTGATGGCGCCCCCAGCTTCCGGGTGGTGAGCGATCCCAAGAGCTTGCTCTACATCTACGGCATGCAGTTGGATTTCAGCTCTGCCCTGATCGGTGGTGGCTTCAATTTCACCAACCCCAATGCCAGCCAGACCTGCGGCTGCGGCAGCTCCTTCGCCGTCTGAACCGCCCAGATGCGGACCTTCAGCGTGGGAATCTGGGTCACCCGCAGCCGCTGCCGATGACGGCCACCACCAAGTCCGCCGAAGCCCTGTTCGATCAGGCCATTGGCCGCTACCAGCAGGGAGCTGCAGCCGCTGACGTCATCGACGACTTCCTGACGATCACGTCCCAGGCTCCCCGCCTGGCGGCAGCCTGGACCTGCCTGGCCTGGCTGCAGCTGCTCGAAGACCAATCCGAAGCGGCGCTGCGCTCAGCCCGGATGGCGGTAAAGCTCAACCCCCAGGACCCCCAGTCGCGGGTGAACCTCTGTCTGGCCATGCTCGAGTCGGGCGCCAAAGGAGTGCGGGAGCACATCGATCTGGTGCTGCGCATCACCGCCGTATCACCGGAGCTGGCCAGCGAACTGAACGAGGCGATAGCCGATGGGCTCAGGCGGCGCCCAGGCTGGGGTGCCCTGGAGAAGGTCAAGGCCTGGCTGCAGGGTTGATCCCTGGAGCCCCCACGATGGGCGATCCCCCCCGGCGCCTGCTGCTGCTCAGCAATGGCCATGGGGAAGACCTCAGCGGCAGCCTGATCGGACAGGAGCTCCAGAAACTGGGGCTGGAGGTGGTGGCCCTGCCGCTGGTGGGTCATGGCGGCGCCTACCGCCAGGCTGGATTGCCCGTGCTCGGGCACACCCGTGAATTCAGCACCGGCGGCCTTGGCTACACCAGCCTCGGCGGACGCCTGACTGAACTGGTGCAGGGCCAGCTCACCTACCTGCTCAGCCAGCTGGTGCTGTTTTTCCGAGAAGCCCGGCACTGCGCCGCGGTGGTGGTGGTCGGGGATGTGATCCCCGTACTGGCCGCCTGGTGCAGCCGCCGGCCGGTGGTCACCTACCTGGTGGCCTACTCCAGCCACTACGAAGGCCGCCTGCGCCTGCCCTGGCCCTGCGGAAGCTGCCTGCGCAGCCGCCGCTTCCGCAGGGTGTTCAGCCGGGATGCATTCACCGCCACAGACCTGAGTCACCAGCTCGGGCGGCCTGTGGACTTTCTCGGCAACCCCTTCCTCGACAGGGTCCTGGAGAGCGCACCTCCCCTCGACGGACCAGGGGTCGGGGCGCCCAGCCCCCGGCTGGGGCTGCTGCCTGGCAGCCGCCTGCCGGAGGCCCTGCGCAACTTCGAGTTGATGCTGCAGGTGCTCACCCGCTTGCCTGCCGCCCTGCAGGCCAGCGGCGGCCTCCAGCTGAACGCCGCCCTGGTGGGGGCCATCGACAAGGCGACAGTGGCCAGGCTCAGCCGCCCCCTGGGCTGGCAGCTGGAGCCGTCTGGGCGTCTGTGCCGCGGGGAGCTGGAGCTGAGGCTGCACTGGGGGGAATTCCAGGCGGTGGTGCAGCAGGCCGATCTGCTGCTGGCGATGACCGGCACGGCCACGGAACAGGCCGTGGGTCTGGGCAAACCCGTGGTTCAGCTGGCGGGGGGCGGGCCCCAGTTCAGCCCCAATTTCGCCGAGGCCCAACGACGCCTGCTGGGGCCCTCGCTGTTCAGTGCCGAGGGGGAGCCGGGCTCGGAGCGAAGCCTTGGCGGCACCGCCGCGCTGGTGGGCGAAGTGCTGCACCAGCTGCAGCACACCGATCTGGGCGAGCGCTGCCGACGCAACGGCCTGGAGCGCATCGGTGGTCCCGGCGGGGCCGCCAGGATGGCTGGGCAGATCCTGCAGGTCCTCAATGAACCCTCAGCCCCGCTCCAGTGATGCCGCCAGCACTGAAGCCCTTGCGCCGCGGCTGAAGCGCTGGATCGACACCGTGCTGGTGATCGATGTGTTCCTGGTGATCGCGGGGGCGATCTGGTTTGCCCTGGCGGTGACTCTGCACAGCCAGCATGTGGAGGCACCGCTCCAACTGCTTCAGAGGCTCTGGGATCCTCTGTTCACCCCGGCGATCGGCCTGCTGATGGCGGCCGCCCTGGTCAGTGGGCTGCTGGGCTGGTGGCAGCGGCAAGGGCTGAGTCGAGATCGGGGTAGCGAAAAGTGAAGCCCTGGAGTTCCAGCCGCTCGGAGTCCACCTGCTGGCCTTCGAGAACCACCGAGGCACCATCCCCGAGCATCAACTGCAGCACCGGTGCGGGAACCGGCAGCAGGCTGGGACGCTTCAGCACCCTGCCAAGGGCTGCCGCGAATCGGCCCATGCGCACCGGCTGGGGAGCCACGGCGTTGTAAACGCCCTGGTAATCCTGGGTCTCCAGGGCGCTGGCGATCAGCACGCAGAGGTCGGTGCGATGAATCCAGCTCATCCACTGCCGTCCGGAGCCGATCGGGCCGCCCAGACCAGAGCGGAACACCGGCAACATCTTGCCGAGGGCACCACCATCGGGGCCGAGAACGATGCCGATCCGCAGCTTCACCACCCGGCAGTCGGAGGGAGCCAGATCGGCAGCTGCCTCCCAGTCGCGGCAGAGCTGACCAAGCAGATCCGGCGCCGCAGGGCTCGATTCGCTGAAGCGGGCGTCCTCGCTGCTGCCGTAGTAGCCCACGGCGGAACCGCTCACCAGCACCCTGTTCGGCCGGGGATGGGCCCTCAGCGCCTCCACCAGATTGCTGGTGCTGCCCAGCCGACTGTCGATCAGCCTGCGCCGCTGCTCGTCACTCCAGCGCTTCTCCGCGATCGGCTCCCCGGCCAGATTCACCACCCCGTCCGCCTCAGCCACGGCAACGCTCAGAGTCGGCTCCTGCCAGGAGGCCGCCAGGGCCGGATCCGCCTGGATTCGCCGCAGTTCAGGGTGCTCCAGCCCCACCAGGGGCACCAACTGACGGCTCACCACCACCAGGTGGTGCCCCCGAGCAAGCAGGTGGGGCACCAGCTCGCGCCCCACGAACCCCGTACATCCCAGCAGCAGCAGTCTCACGGGCCCAGGCAGCACACACCGCTGCCGAGGCTAAGAGGCGCCCCAGTCCTCCGAGCAGGGCCTAGCGTGATTCCAAGCGGAGTGCTGACTGTCAATGGCCCAGACCCCAACAGATGCCGTTGCCCCCAAGGCCGCTGCCATCAAGAAAGGCTCCCTGGTGAAGGTCAGCAGGAATGCCTATCTGGGCAGCCTTGAAGCGGCTGCCAGCGATCCCACTCCCCCCGACTATTTGTTTGAAGGTCCAGGCGAAGTGCTGGCCATCAGCGGCGAATTCGCCCAGCTGCGGTGGCGCCTGCCGGTGCCGGACGTATGGCTGCGGCTCGATCAGCTTGAGGCCTGCTAGAGATCGAGGCTTCGACGCTCTTCCTTGAGGCGGCTGCGCCGTTGCTTGGCTTCCCTCAGCATCTCGCGGCCATCGTGCAAGTATCTGTCGACGTAGCCCAGGGTGTAGCGCTCCAGCTCCAGCAGGGCGTCCTGGACCTGGCTGAGGCAGTGGTAGAGGCTTAGGCCAAACCCCCGGGCCTCGCTCGGGCAAGGGATTGAACGATAAAGTGCCTCCACCTTGTCCATGCGGCTCCGGCTCTGCTCCAGATAGGTGCAGAACGCCTCCATCAGGCTGTCGTCGTAAGGATCGGCAGCCAGGGCCCGAAGCTGGCCGGGGAATGGGTTGATGACCTGGGCAAGCAGACGATCGATCGGCCCATAGACCTGCTGCAACCAGCCCAGCAGGGCCCCGTCGCGATCGAGGCCGCGATGGGCTGGGGTGGCGACTCTGGAGCCATGCCGCCGGCTGCTGGCTGAGGGTTGCCGGCTGATGTCGTAGGTGCGACGCCGGTCGCCATCTCCAAGAACGGCCCAGGCGGCATTGATGGCCAGGATCGCGGTGTCATCCCCACCGGCATCGGGATGGTGCCGTTTGACCAGAGCGCGGTACGCCGCCTTGATCTCATCTGCCGCAGCCGTGGCTGGAACGCCCAGAACGGCATAGAAATCGCTGCTGGCCAGGGCTGCCTTCAAGGGGGATTGCTGGGAGCTGAACCCATCATGACAAGGGCTCCAGCCATGAAAAAGCCCCCTGACGGGGGCCGGTGGTGTGAGGAGCCGGAGGAGAGGACACGACCTGGGCTGATAGCAGCAACCAGGGCCGTGCCCGTTGGATCAGAACTTGAAGGTGGTCTGCACGAGGCCGCCGAAGTTGCTGAAGCTGTTGTCCTCGCCGGTGAGCTGCCCCAGGGGACGGCTCAGGTAGAAGATCGCCGGGGTCACGGCAATGTTGTCGGTGACCTGGAACTTGTACCACCACTCCCAGACGTAGTTGCCATCGGCCGGGGTGGTATTGCCTGTGTCGCTGCTACCACGGGAAAGGGCGGTGGCGAAGACAGGCTGACCGACCGCCATACCGGCGGCATTGCCTTTGCCGAACAGATCACTCCACTGCAGGCCGACGAACCAGCTCTGGCTCTCGGTCACGTAGGGATCAACAAATTCGATACCCAGGGCATTGTTGTCGTTGCCGGAGAGGCTGTTGAGACCCCAGCCCACGCTGATCGAGGGTAGCCAGCCACTTTCCTTGGGCTGCCAGTAGGCGTTAGCCGCCACACTGTTCGATTCACCAGTGGTCAGGAACCAGCTGTTGCTGGCAGCGAAATTCGTGCCACGACGGAAGTTGGTGGCTTGCTGGCCGTAGCGGTAGGCCAGCGAGACGTTCCACTGGGGGGCGGTGTAGTTCAGCTGGGCCAGGAAGTTGCCACGGGCACAATCGGTGCCGATGCCGCCTTCGCTGCTGGAGCAGACATTGTCATTTCCGTCGAAGACCTGACCGGAACTGCCTTGCTGAGCAACGTAGTTGGCCGAAGCGCTGAATCGGCCCTGACCTTTCTTGACATTCTGCTTCCAGATCACGCCGCCCAGAGAGCCGGTAGCCTTGTTGTAGACACCTGGAGCACCCCAGAGCTGGAATACATCAAGGATCTTATCGCCCTTCCCGCTGCCATAAAGCGACGGGGTTACAGCGACTGACTCAGTATTCCTGGCCTTGGGACCAACAATGAAGGTGAAATCGCGACCCACCGGGAAACGGTAGTAGAGACGATCAATTCCGATGGAGTCGGAACCGCCGAAGCCATTGCTGGCCACATCCAGGGCTGTGAGGTTCACCCCATTGCCACTCAATGCATTGTCGAAGTTGCCAGTGCGCAGCCGGGTGTAGAGCAGATCCTTGCCGGTGAAGCTTGTGAGCAGATTCAGCCGAAGGTCGTAGTTGAAAGTGGTGGCGCCGAACTGAGCATTATATTTTTCAGCCGCATCGCGGCTGCCGAATTCGGGGGCAGAACCGAAGACGCCTGCACCCGGGCGATCACCACTGGCGTTGACCGCGCCGATTACGAAGGTGGCCTGACCCTGAAGTTTGGTGGTGGTGGAGAACTGGGTAGCCTCCAATTCACCAACCTTGGCCTCAAGGTTGTCGACGCGGCCGCGCAGAATGGCGAGTTCCTTCTCAAACTCCTTGAGCAGGCGGCGCAGCTCGTCGGTCACTTCGGTGATCCGATCAAGGCAGGCATTCAGAAGAGCAGCAGCTTCCCAGCGGCTCAGGGGTTGCTTGCCGCGGAAGGTGCCGTCGGGATAACCGGCGACGCAGCCATAGCGCTCGATCAGGTTCGAGAGTGCCTGATAGGCCCACTCGGTGGGCTGAACATCAGAGAACTGGGTGATGCTGGTCACCTGATCTTTCTTGGCGGCATACTTTTTCATGCCATCGAGATCGAGATCCCCGGCCGAAGCGGCCATGGGGGCCACCAGCCCAAGGGCGACCGGTGCCAGCAGCAGACGCTGGAATAATTTCATTGGAACCTCACACCAATTGAGGGATGGTCCAAAAGGACACTTTTATACTTTATCGAAGAGGCGGATTAGGACCACCACCCACGAACACATGCCCGAGTGTCGACGGTCACATACCTATGTGCAACCCCCTGTCCCGCAGGGGATTTGGAGCCCTGCAGCGCCTCGGCCTCAAAAGCGCAGCCATACAAAAAAGCGCATCAAAAAGCCGTGGTGGGAACCACGGCCAAAGGGGCGTACTGCTGAGAATCAGATTAGCTCAGAACTAGGGACCAGCCAGATCAAGGTGTGTGAGGAGATGATCTGGCTGGAGGATAATCAGCAGAAACCGATCAACTGATCAGAATTGATCAGAACTTGAAGGTGGTCTTGACCAGGCCACCGAAGTTGTCGAAGGTGTCGCTGCTGTTCTTCTGCAGCTGACCAAGGGGCACGCTGAGGTAGAAGAGCGCTGGGGTGATCGAGATGTTGTCGGTCACCTGGAACTTGTACCACCACTCCCAGGCATAGTTGCCGTCGTTGGCCTCGATGATGTCGCCATCACCCGACTTGGTGAAGAAGGTGGGTTGACCCACGGCCATACCAAAGGAATTGCCCTTGATGAAGACGTCGGACCACTGCAGACCCACGTACCAGGACTGAGTCTGGGCACCGTCGATCTGATCGAAGGTGTCGGAACTGTGGGCGTTCAGACCCCAGCCGGTGCTGATCGAGGGGAGCCAACCGGAGTTGGAGGGCTGCCAGTAACCGCTGATGCCAACTGAGTTGACGCTGTCGGAGAGGGCATACCCGAGGTTGGCCAGGGGGGTGCCGTTACCGCCGTAGAGGCCAGCCAGACCGCCCTGGGGGGTGGTGTAGGTGTAGGCGGCCGCGATACCGAAGTTCTCGTTGTTCCAGGCGATCTGGGCGGTGCCGGTCTGGGCGGAACCGTCGGTGCCGATGCCACCGATGTTGGGGTTACCCACGTTGCCGTTGACGGCCACATAGTTGGCACTGATGCTGAAGCCGCCGCTCTTCCACCACAGGCCACCACCGGAGCCGAGGGTCAGGGGGTAAGCGCCGGGAGCGCCGCCGTAGGTGAAGATGTCGAGGACGGTATCAGCTGGGTACACGCTGGGCCAGAAGGCCAGCATGTCGTCCTGACGAACCTTTGCACCCACCGTGGCGGTGAAGCTGCTTCCCAGGGGGAATTGGTAGAAGAGGCGGTTGACTTCGACGGAATCGGCGCCACTGGCACCCTCAAAGGCAATCTCGAAGGCGTTCAGGCCGACCAGGTTGTCAGGGTTTGCGGCACCCCAGGGGCTGGAGCCGAAGTTACCGGCACGCAGACGGGTGCGCAGCAGGTCCTTACCGGTGAAGCTGGTGTCGAGGAAGAGGTCGAGGTTGTAGTTGAAGGCGGTGGCGCCTTGCTGAGCTGCAGCGACGTCGGCCAGCGTGGGGTTGAGGCTGTTGGGGAGTCCGGTGTTGTCACCCAGGACACGGGCACTGCCACCGAAGCTGTTGGCGCCGATGGTGAAAGTGGCCACACCACGCAGCTTGGTGGTGGTGGAGAACTGGTTGGCCTCCAGCTCACCGACCTTGGCCTCGAGGTTGTCGACGCGGCCGCGCAGGATGGCGAGTTCCTTCTCGAACTCCTTGAGCAGGCGGCGCAGCTCATCGGTCACCTCGGTGATCCGATCGAGGCAGGCGTTGAGCAGAGCGGCGGCTTCCCAGCGGCTCAGCGGCTTCTTGCCACGGAAGGTGCCATCGGGGTAGCCAGCGACGCAGCCGTAGCGCTCGATCAGGTTCGAGAGTGCCTGGTAGGCCCACTCGGTGGGCTGCACGTCGGAAAACTGGGTGATGCTGGTGACCTGGTCCTCGGAGGCGGCGTACTGGTTGATGCCGTCCAGGTTCATTTCGCCGGCTGTGGCGGCCACGGGGGCCATCAGTCCGAGGGCGACAGGTGCCAGCAGCAATTGCCGGAAGAATTTCATGGGGTCCTCACACAAGTTGGCGCAATGCGCCTGCCATGAAGAATCGCCCCAAGTCCAGCAGGCGGCCCGTGCAGGTGTGACAGAAAGCACAACGGCTGCAGGGACGGCAACTGGTCCAAAGTGGCCTGAACCGCCGCCAAGGCCCTGAACACCCGGTCCCAACGCCCCTGGCTGTGGTGGCTGGCCGTGGCCGCCATCTGGCTGGCTGGCAGCCTGGCCGACCAGCTCTGGTTGCAGCTGGACCAGCGGTTGCCGGCCTGGGATCAGGCCGACTACCTCAACAGCGCCGTGGACCATGGCCGCGCCCTCGGCCTGCTTCCCGGTGGAGCCTGGCCGGGCTGGCAGGGTCTGCTCGATCTCTCCCCAAAGGTGCCGCCGCTGGCGAGCCTGGTGAATGGCTCGGTGATCGCTCTATCGGGCGACAGCCCCGATCAGGCCAGCGCGGCCCTGGCGCTCTGGCAGGGACTGCTGCTGGTGAGCGTGGCCTGTTGGGGCCGCCAACTGGTTTCGCCGGGTTTCGGCCTTCTGGCGGCCGCCCTGACAACCACCACCCCGGCCCTGCTCAGCCTGCGGCTGGATTTCACCCTCGATCTGCCACTCGCCGCCACCAGCGTGCTGGCGCTTTGGCTGCTGGGGCGCTGGGCGTCGCCCGACCCCAGGGGGGGGCGCTGGCACCAGGCCGCCGTCGCGGCCCTGGCGCTGGCGGCGGCCGTGCTGGTGAAACAGAGCGCTTTGCTGGTGCTGCTCCCCCCGGCCCTGTGGGTGGCTCTGCGGGGGCTGGGGCGAGCCCGGCGGCGCTGGCAGGCGCTGGCCGCCCTGGCGCTGGTGCTCACCCTCGTGCTCCCCTGGCTGCAGCACAACTGGATAACCACGATCGGCGGCACCAACCGGGCGGTGCTTGAGTCGGCCGCCCAGGAGGGTGACCCGCCAGCGTTCAGCCTGGCCAGCCTGCTCTGGTACCCCAGGCTCTGGCCCCAGCAGCTGGGACTGGCCAACAGCGTGCCAGCCCTGGCAGGCACGCTGTTGGCCCTGCACGCCGCCTGGCCATGGCGCCGGGACTGCCCGCAGCCGCAGCCCGCCGATGGGACGGACCGGACTCAGGGCGGCTGGGGCTGGCGCTGGTTGATCGGCTGCGGTCTCAGTGGCTGGCTGTTCACCACCCTCAGCCCCAACAAGGATCCCCGCTACATCACCCCGGTGCTGCCCCTGCTGGTGCTGCTCCTGAGCTGGGGCTGGTGGCAGCTGGGGCAGGCCTTGCTCAGGCAGGGCTGGAGACGCGCCAGCTGGGCTGCCCTGGCCGCAGGGCTGGCGGCCAGTGCCGGCAGCGCGGTGACAGCCCAGGCCGGCGAAATCCGCTGGCAACCCCGCTCACCCCTGCCAGACGTGATGGACACCATGCGCCAGCAGGTGGGTGATCAGCCCCGCACCCTGGTGATGCTCCCCAATGCCGCCGAGCTCAACGAGCACACCGCCACGGTTTTCGGGCGGGCCCGGGGGGGGCAGATCGTGGCCCGGCAGCTCGGCCGGCAGCCCAGGGAGCGCGAGCTGGTGCTGGATCAGGCGGAGTGGGTCCTGCTCACCACCGGCGAGGCAGGCATGCGACGGGAAGCCTCACGGAAGCTGGCCAGTGCGATCCGCCAGGACTCCCGCTTCCGGCTGGTGGGCCGCTGGCCCTGGAGCGACGGCGAACCCGTTGAGCTCTGGACCCGCCGCCAGCCCGTGCCCGCCACGACGCGCTTCGATCGCAGGTTCATTGAGCTGGCCTCCGGTCTGGAGCGGGGCCCGGCCGGGCTGGCGCCTGTGTTCGAAGCCATCGGCCCCCAACACCAGCTCGATGGCCACTGGCACTACCAGGGGCGGGTGATCGACTGGGCCGAGCAGCGCCTGCGCTCCGATCCCGGCGATCGGGACGCCCTCTGGGCGCTGGCATTACTGGCCGTGCTGCGCAACCGCCCCTTCCAGGCAGATCAGTGGTTCAGCAGGTTGCAGACCCTGGAGCCAGCGAACCCCTGGCCGCCGGCGTACCGCAGTGTGGTGCTGCTGGCCGGCTGGAATCCCTGGCGCGCCCATGCCGTGGCCACCGCGGCGACCCGTGGGCATCAGGAGCCTGTGCTCAACGCCCTCGCCGATGTGAGCGGCGCCCTCCTGGCAGATCCCTTCAGTCTGCAGCGGGCCTTGCGTTCGGTTCCCCAGGCAACCCGCAGGGTGACCGACCAGCTGAACAAGGACAAGTGATGAAAGTGAGCCGCGCTCTGCTCGGGCTCTGGGCCGTGGCCCTGGTGCTGGCCCTGGCCGGCCTGGGCAACCTGCCCCTGCGCGACTGGGATGAGGGCATCGTGGCCCGCGTGGCCCTCGAGACCAGCCAGGCCTCCTGGCCCGAAACCCTGCTGCCGACCTTCTGGGGATCCAGCTATCTGAACAAGCCTCCTGGCCTGCACTGGCTGATCGCGGGCGTGATCCAGCTCTGGCGCGCCCTCAGCGGCGAGGCCACCACGCGTCCACCGGAGTGGGTGATCCGGCTGGCGCCGGCGATCGTCTCAAGCCTGCTGGTGCCGCTGATCGGCGCGATCCAGCTGCGGCTGCGACCCGGCCAGCCCCTGGCCGCCGTGGGGGCGGCAGCCATCGCCCTTACCCTGATGCCCCTGGCCCGCCACGGTCGGCTGGCGATGCTCGATGGGGCCCAGCTCACGGCCATGGCCCTCCTCTGGCTGGGCCTGCTGCTGGCCAGGCCCCGGCCTCGAACGGCGCTGGTGGGTGGTCTGATCGCTGGGGCCGGGGGCAGTGGGCTGCTGCTGCTGAAGGCTCCGGTGCTGTTGCCGGTGCTGGCTACGGGCCTGTTGTTGCGCTGGCTCGATCGCGACCTGGATCGGCAGGCCTGGCTGCGTCTGGGGCTGGGACTGGGCCTGGGGCTGTCGGTGGGTATGGCCTGGCACGGCTGGCATGGCCTGCAACGGGGCTCCGAGGCCCTGCTGATGTGGGGAGGTCAGGGACTGCTGCGCTTCACCGCCACGGTGGAAGAGCACCACGGCAGTCCACTAGAGCCGCTGCTGGAGGTGCTGGAGGGGGGGTGGCCCTGGCTGCCCCTCTGGCCGATCGGCCTGGTCCTGGCCTGGAGAGAGAGGAGGCAACCGGCGGGTCGCTGGAGCCTGGGCCTCAGCCTGGCGGCCAGCCTGACGGTGCTGCCGATGAAGACCCAGCTGCCCTGGTACAGCCTCCTGCTCTGGCCACCCTTCTGCCTGATCTGCGGGCCGATTCTGGCGAGACTGGTGGAAGGTCCCCGTCCGAGGGGCCTGCTGGGGCGGCTGCCCTGGTTCTGGGCCGCACTGGGGGGGCTGCTGCTGCTGGCCTCAGTGCTGCTCCCGCAGTCGTTCCGCTGGCTGCCCCTGCCGGCGGGCCTGGGTCTGCTGCTGGGGGGGATTGCCCTGAGCCGGCCGGCCCAGGGCAAGCGACGACTGGGGCTGACGCTGCTGCTGCTCGGTTGGAGCGCCTCGCTGCTGCTGTTCTTCCTGAGTCCGTTCTGGAACTGGGAGCTGAACGAAACCTGGTCGGTGCTGCCAGCCGCTGAGCTGGCCCGAGGCGTCGAGGGCGACAGTCCCAAGGCCAAGCTGCCGATCCACATGCCCGGCAACGAGGGACAGCGCCCGAGCCTGCGCTGGTACGCAGAGCAGGAGCTGTTCAACCTGCCCGACAGCCCTCGCGACCACTGGCAGAAGCGCTTCAGGGTTCTGCTGCGCCCCGTCGACGGCGTCGGCAGACTGGAGCCCGGCAACCCTGGTCGCCTGCGGCTTCAGGATGCCACCTGTGACCTGGAAGCTCGCGGTGGCGACAGCTGGCAACGCTGGATCTGTGCAGGAGAAGCCAAGACCCCTGCCCCTCAAGCCCCCTGAGCAGGTCCAGGCTGAGCGAACCGTGCTGGTGGCGGCGGCGCTGTTTGCGCTGACGGGGCTGCTGCTGCAGTGGTGGCGTCTGCAGGTGCTCACCGCCTCCTACGACCAGGGCATATTCCTGCAGACGATCTGGAGCGGCCTGCACGGCCATCCCTTCGAGAGCACCCTCTCTTCCCAGCTGTCCACCAACGTGATCCACGCCGGGGAACCTCCATCCCTGGGCTATCACCGACTGGGCCAGCACTTCACACCAGCCCTGCTGCTCTGGGTGCCACTGGTGGGGCTGCTGGGGATCTGGGCCCTGCCGCTGGTGCAGGTCGGCCTGATGACGGCCGCCGGACTGGTGCTGCACCGCATTGCCCGGGAACGGCTGGAGGATCCGTGGCTGGCCGCCTTCCTGGCCTGCAGCTTCTTCGGCGCCAATGCCGTGATCGGCCCCACCTTGGGGAACTTCACCGACCTGTCCCAGCTGCCCCTGGCCGTCCTGCTGCTCTGGTATGGACTGCAGCGCCGCAACTGGTGGCTGGTGGCGCTGGCGGCGCTGGCGGTGCCGATGATTCGGGAAGACACCGGCGTGCTGCTGGTGGGGGTCAGCCTCTGGATTCTTGTGCGTCAACGCCAGCGCTGGCCCCTGGCCCTGGGGCTGGCCGTGATGGGTCTGGGCTGGGTGCTGCTGGTGACCAACGTGCTGATGCCGCTCTTCAGCGACGACAACTCGCGCCGCTTCATGGTCGAAAACTTCGGCCAGTACCTCGATGATGCGGAGCAGGCCAGCAGCCTGGAAGTGCTGCTCAAGGCCCTCGGTCAGCCGTTGGTGGTGCTGCGGGAGCTGATCTGGCCGCCAGGGGAGACCCTGCGCTATCTGCTGGCCCAGGGTCTGCCCCTGATGCTGGTGCCGCTGATCAGCCTCGACAGCTGGCTGCTGATGGGCCTGCCCCTGCTGGGCCTGCTGCTAGCGCAGGGATCGAACAATCCACTCTCGATCAACCTCCGCTACGCGCTGCTGGTGGTGCCCGGGCTGTTCGCCGGGGCGATCGAGTGGTGGAGCCGCCATCCCCAGACCTTCGCGCGCCGGCGCCTGCGGCGGGTGTGGAGCGGCTGCATCGCGCTCTCCCTGCTGTTCACCCTGCTGGCCAACCCCAATCGCAGCCTCTCGTTCCTGATTCCTGACAGCATCGATCCCTGGGTCTACAGCTCCCCGCCGCGCCAGTGGAGCCACGGGGCCAACGCCCGCGACCTGCTCAGGCTGATCCCTGATGGCGCCAGCGTGGCCGCCACCACCCCCCTGATTCCCCACCTGGCCCAGAGGCCGGTGCTGATCCGCTTCCCGAACGGGGTGATCTACCGAGATCGCCAGGGCCGCGACAATGCCGTCGACTGGATCGCCGTCGATCTCGATTGGTTGCGCCGCTACGAAGTGGCCTTCCCCAGCGATCGTGAAGCCCTGGAGAACAGCCTCGAAGCGCTGAGTTCCCTGCCTGAGCCCTACGGGGTGCGGGCCTTCTCCGATGGGGTGGTGCTCCTGCAGCGGAACCAGCCTGATGTGATGCCAGCGCGACGCCAGCTCGAGGAACTGATCGGCTCGATCCAGCAGCAGCTCAATAGCCACCCCGACTGAATCAAATGCGGTCCAAGAACGATGCCCCCGCTGCCGTGCTAAAGAGCGCAGCAGCGGGGGCGTTCGCCGGGTCCGCTATGGCGCGGAACCGATTGATCAGGAAACAGGCGCCGAAATCAACCGGCGTTCTCCGCGATCAGCAGACCCTGGGTCATGGAACTGTGGCTCACGGGCACCTCCTCCTTGGGGGGATAAAGCCAGCCGGTGACGTTTTCGAAGCGGGCTGATCGGGCACTGGGCCTGAAGACCTGCTCCACGACACTGCTGACGGAACGCCGTGAATCTAGGGGAATCTCCCGGCCTGGCGAGAGCTGATGAGCTGGGCAGCACAGGCATCACCATCCTGAGCTCGTCATCGGCGGAGGACGGCCATTACCCAATGGGACATCCAACAAAAAAGGCGCCCAGCAGGGCGCCTTGATGATCCGAAGAGATGAGGCTGGACCCGACCAGAGGGCTCGGGTTTCAGGGTCTCAAGGCAGAGATCAGAGAGCGTTGCCGCGGGGCAGGACCTCTTCAGGGAATACGAAGTTTTCATGCGGCTGGTCGGCCGGTGCCATCCAGGCACGCAGTCCTTCGTTCAGAAGAATGTTCTTCGTGTAGAAGGTCTCGAATTCAGGGTCCTCAG
>NZ_JAGQCE010000018.1 GCF_024345995.1 Synechococcus sp. Cruz-7E5 | reverse complement strand
GTAGAGGCGGTTGTTGGTGGAGGTGACCCACTCGCAGAACTGGCTCCAGGCAGACGCGCCCTGGCGCTGCTGAAGGGTGGTGGTCATGAGAGCGTGAGTGTGTGCCCCGGAAGGAGCGGGTAGGTAGGACAGAAACCGATCCAGAGATTCGGCAAACCGCAACAGCGGATGTCTGTCTTTCAAAACTTAGCATGCTTTTGCGTTTTGTAACGGTGCCATTGGTCCTGGGGGAAGCCGCCCTTTTCGTTGTGCCCGTCAACGGGCTCTCTTCCCCCTTCGAAAGTCCCACGGCCGCCTGATGCCTCCGGGCACTGCCCAGACCCCGAGGCGGCTGCGCATCGCCCGTGCCTCCGCGTCGAGATACCGCTTGGTGTCGCAGCTGGCCAGGTGGCGGCGGAAGACGAAGGCTTCGCCGTGTTCCACCATCGCCAGGCCGAGGTTGGTTTTGCCAATCACTTCTGCCACGGTTCGGCCGAAGCGATCCATGGTCTGCGGCCTGAGGGTCACGCTGGAGCCGATCGTCAGACGCGTCTTCAGATAACGGTGGGCCCTGACTCCATCGGTGGCCTGATCCAGCTCAGGTGCATCGATGCAGGCCAGCCGCACGGTGATCAGGCGCGGGCCCTGCCGCACGCGGATCGTGTCGCCATCGCCGATCGAGAGCACCACGGCACGGCCTGTGCGTTCGGCCAGAGCCGACGGAGCGAGCCCCAGCAGCAGCTGCAGGCCCAGCAGCAGGCCAGGGATCAGGAGCATCTCGTCAGACGTCTGGGGCTGGAGTTGACTCAGACTTTGAGATTGGGGCAGATCACCCCACCCTGCTTGGTGGGATCGTTCTGCCAGTCGGCAAGTAATCCCTGCAGCTCGCCTCGTAACTGACGCAGCTCCTTCATCCGGGCATCAATGCGCTCGATCTGGTGGTTGAGCATCACCTGGATGTCGTTGCATGGCAGTTCACCGGCATCGTGAACAGCCAGGCAGCTCTGGATCTCTTCCAGTGTGAGCCCGAGAGCCTTGAGCCGGCGAATGAACTCGAGCCTGGTAAGGCTGTCCTCAGCAAACAGGCGGTAACCACCCTCGCTGCGACCAATCGCAGGCAGAAGTCCCAGTTCTTCGTAGTACCGCAGGGTCTTGACCGGGACACCACTGCGGGAGGCCAGGGCGCCGATCTTCATGCCGGTGCATGGCTGCTTGCGGAGGCCAATCTCCAAAAACTTGACTCTCCACTCATCAGGAGACTCTAAACTCCATTCAGTCCCATCCATCTCCTGCCATGTCGCGATCCGGTCTGCTCTCGCTGCTCACGGCGGGCCTGGTCGCTACGCCGGTGATCGTGGCTCCGGTTGCCTCCCGCGCCCAGGCAAACGACATGTTCCCCACCAAGGCGGCTGCTGAACAACGGGCCAAGCAACTCGCCTGCAGCGGCTCCTTTGTGATGGGTAAAGAGTGGATGCCCTGCAGCTCCTTTGCCGCCTATCAGAAGGCGATCTCGAAGTCGAAATGAGATGACCCAGCTCACCAGCCCAGTTCAGCCTATGTCTGGAGCCCTGACGAGGTTCCTGCTGCTCGCCCTGGTGGTCGCGGCCGCCGCCGTTGACCCCTGGGTCAATCCGGCTCCCGCCGCTGCCCATTCCAAGGGGATGTACGCAACGCGCCAGGAGGCTGAGCGGCGCGCTGTCCAGCTGAAGTGCAAGGGGGTGTTTGCGATGGGCGGGGCCTGGATGCCCTGCGCCAATGAGCAGGCGCTGCACAAGGCCCTGCAGAACGAATGAAGCGCCACAATCAACTGCGCCGTCTGCATCGCGCCCTCGTGCCTCTGGCTGCCTTGCCGATTATCGTCACCGCTCTCTCCGGTTCCCTCTACGGCCTGCTCTCGTCCCAGGGGATCGAGGCCTTCTGGTTGATGAAGTTGCACACCGGCAACTTCGGGCTGATCAACATCCAGCCTTTTTACTCCGCCGTCCTCGGGGTGCTCACGCTGGTGGTGGCGGGATCGGGCCTGGGCTTGCTGATCGGTGAGGTTCAGAGCCGGAACAGAGCGTCGAATTTGTGATATTCAGGCTTGCGTAATCCCTCCACCGCCAGCATGCGGCGAAGCTCGATGATCTCGGCCCTCTGGGCCAGGATCACGTCCCTTGCGAAGCGCCGGATGGTCGTGTTGGTGCTCTTGGCCAGGGCGTCGTGGGCCATCATCAGCGCGCCGCCGTGGTGCTCGAGCATGCCCTCGATAAACCACACCACGCGGTTCTCCCTGGTGGGTCCGGAGCCCATCATGCGCATCCCCTCGATCTGGGTCTGACTCATGCGAGTGAGGCCCGAAAGACTGTTGGGATCACCCCCGGGTGCCAGTGCCACCGGAAAGTTCGGCGCCTCGGGGTACCAGGCCTTGCGCCAGAGGCCCATCGCCCGGATCTCATTGGCCTGATCGCGCCAGATCGACTTGCCAAGCGACCCCACACCGGGCTCTCCGATGTCAAAGATGAACTCGCTCATCCGTAGGGCGCCGGTGTGGTGCTGCACCATGCCGTCGATGAAGCGCAGGTCGTAGGTGGCGCCGGCGGGGCCCACGTCATGGGCATGGGCTCCATGGTCCATGGGTGCCGCCATGGGATTAGGCGTCGGAATCGAGTGGTTGTGATGTTGGTGATCCATGGCGGGATCCATCTGCGCCCGCGCAGCAGGAGCTGCCAGAGACAGCGCGCCGAGGCTGATCAGGAGGGCGGGAAGCCAGGAGTGGCGCATCGCTGGAAGGCGGAACTGGCCAACCGTATGGTCTCCTGTCCACTGGAGAGTCAAGGCTTTGCTGCTTTCGCCCGCGATCCATCCAGCAACAGAACACCGGGGGCTTGGCTTCCTCTCAACAGCGGGTTCTACGGTCCAGTGCTGGCCGGCGAGGCTGCCGATGCGCCCCATTCCGAACAGGCGTCGCCGGGGAGCGCAGCTGAGCTTCTGTGCTGGAGCTAGCGCAGCTGGGCCGGGGTGGGCTTCACGCTCCAGGTCATCAGGCTGGTTTCAAGTCCTGGGCCATTGGCGGTGAGCCAATCGGCCACGGAGACGACCGCCTGGGCTCCGTAGGCGCGATGGGAGCGCACCACCACGACCCCCACGCCATCAACCAGCAGCACCCGGGCTGCCGCCGCTTCCGCCAGGCCTGTTCCCGCCAGCAGAGCCACGATCAGGTGCTCCGCCGGGCGAGCGGCCGTTCTGGGCTGCGAAGCCGTGCGGATGATCCTGCCTGCCTGGCGGTAATTGGCGAGCACCCCATTGGCCAGGCCCGCCAGCTGGTCATCGTTGCGCACGTTCTCGTGCACGTTGAGGGTCACCATGTCACGCCAGGTGGTCAGGTCGCTCTGTTCC
The DNA here is from genome assembly GCF_024345995.1 of Synechococcus sp. Cruz-7E5. Classification (GTDB taxonomy): domain Bacteria; phylum Cyanobacteriota; class Cyanobacteriia; order PCC-6307; family Cyanobiaceae; genus Regnicoccus_A. Next base: position 52,339 of record NZ_JAGQCE010000018.1, on the reverse strand, counting down.
CCAGGGGTGAATTCATGCTGTCCTCCGGCGGAGAAGCGGAGCCAATAGCGCTGACCTCCAAAACTGAGGGAAAGCCCCCGGTAGGCGGCAGCGGCGGGACGGGGTTCGATGGGCTGACTCCAGACGGGTCCTGGCCACAGGCCCTGAACGAGCGCGCTGGCCAGGACAGCCGCGAGCATCAGAGCCCCCAGGTCAGGAGTGGTTCGTAGCAGGTTCATGGGCGGAGCCGCTCAGAGAGCGCGCCATTGACCGCTCCTAGCCAGGATGGCAGCCTTGAATGACCAGGATGGGTTTAGCCCTGCCGCCCTGGCCAGGGAAGCCGATGCGCTGCTCCAGGCCATGGAAGCGCGCTGCCCCTGAGCGGGCCTGATCACGCGCCGAGCGCCCGCTCGATCCGATCCGCCGGCACGCCTATTTGCTCCGCCACGAGCCGCAGCAACCCTTCCAGCCGATCAAGACGGCGCTCCAGCCGCAGCAGGCGATCTCCCTCATTCAGGTCCTCCAACTCCGGCCCCGGCAGCTCCGGGTGCTCCACTGGGGATGGATCCGCAGTGGACCGCAGTGCCGCCAGGCATCGGGGCCTGGTCCAGCGGCTGTAACCCCTGAACCCACGCTCCTTGCAGAGGGCCCTGAGGGCTTTCACCCCGAGCGTCTCGAGTCCGGCCTCCAGGACCGGTGGCGCCGAGACAGGGGCGGGAAGGCTCGTGCTCATCAGGGATCCGCGGGGGCTGTCGCCCTGAAGCTCGGCCTCCAGAGCGCGCAAGGCCCGGGCATCGGCATGGGCCAGGTCCCGCAGATTCGCCCTCAGGGCATCAGCGATCCGTCCCATCCTTCCGCTCCGGGTCGGCAACGTCAGTTCCCTCCAGGCGGCTGGTGATCGCCTGCTGGCGCAGGCTCAGCTCATCGAAGCGCTGCTTGGTGGTGGTCCAGCGGTTGATGAACCGGATCACCGCCTGAACCAAGCCACCCAGAAACGAACCACCCTGGAAGCTTCGCCGTCCCAGCTTGTAGCGGCCAAACTCCTGCACCAGATCGTCGCCGGCGTCCTCCAGATCACCGGTGATCGTGCTGATCAGATCGAGCATCGCGTACACCTCACCGCGCACGGAAGCCTCCCGCGCCGCCAGGGTGATCAGCCGGTACCGCAGCTGCTCCACGTCGGCATGGGCCTTATCCGCCCGGCTTCGGTACTGGCCGCGGCTCATCATCAGCGACTTGTAACTGCCTCGCAGTGCCAGGTAATGGCGCTCGAGCACGGGCCTCTCCAACCCCGACGGATCGGCGGGAAAGGCTGTTGTCGCTGGCAGGGCCTTCATCGTCGCTCGGCGCAGGACCGCCCCATTCTCCCCCTGCGAGTCGGCTCGGAGGCCAGCACCCGAACCACGCCAGCCATCGACCGGGGCCGACAGCACCACCTCGGCTCGCCAGACCTCCTTCAACAGGCCGGCAGACACACCTGAGTTTGCAGCAAAGAGTGCGACTTTCCACTCCATTTTACAAAACTGGTCTTAATGTCGTCAGTATGTTGCATGCCAAGGTGAATTTGATCTGACAGACAACCCATCAGTATCAGCGTACTGACACTCCCACTACCTGACCAAGTCATTTTCAATCTAGCTCATCAATAGCGGCCAAGAATGACATTCTCGACGCCCATTCTGCTCATCACCTGGCGACGGCCTGAACTCACCAAGCGGGTCATCAAGGTCATCCGCTCCGTGGCACCCCAGAGGATGTATGTGGCGTCTGATGGACCCAGCCATGGTCGCTCTGGCGAAGCCGAGAAGGTGGCCGACACCCGTGCTGTGATCACTCAGTCGATCGATTGGCCCTGCATGCTCAAGCAGCAGCAATCAGAAACCAATCAGGGGTGTCGGCTGGCGGTAAGCCGTGCGATCGACTGGTTCTTCGCCCATGAGCAGGAAGGGATCATTCTGGAAGATGATTGTCTACCCCATCCTGATTTCTTCAGTTACTGCTCCGCGCTGCTGGAACACTACCGACACGACACCAGGATCTGGAGCATCTGCGGTTCCAACTTCCAGCAAGGTCACCGGCGTGGCGACGCCAGCTATTACTTCAGCATCCATGGCGACTCCTGGGGCTGGGCCAGTTGGCGCCGGGCCTGGATCCACTACCACCCGGCGGAGCACAGCTGGATCAAATTCCGTGACTCCAGCCGGTTGGATGATGTTTTCCCAATCCCCCAGGAGCGGAATTACTGGCGATCCATTCTCGACGAGTTGTTTCTCAACCGCCAGCCCGACAGTTGGGATTATCAGTGGTGGCTGGCAGGGTGGATGAACCATGCCCTGCATGCCTGGCCCAACCAATGTCTGGTGTCCAATCTGGGATTCGGTGACGATGGAACCCATACTTTCGGAGCTAACGCCTTTGCCGAGATTCCATTGTGTGAACTCGGCACCCTTCGCCATCCCGAGTTCATCGTTCCAAGCCGTGACGCCGATCGCTACGCCTTCCTCCACCGTCGAGGTGGACTGGAGCAGATTCATCGCGCCAACGAGGGGAGTCTCCATGCCTGGCGATGTCGCTGGAGAGCCATGAAACGCCAGGGCCTGCTCCCCTATCTTGCTGCCAAGACCAGCCTTCTCTGAGACAACCACCCTCGGGGATTCGATCCCACTGCCATTCCGCCACTCTCCTGCCTTCGCTAAGCCATGACATCAGATGAAGCCATCACCATCGTTGTTACTCCAAGAGAGCGTTACAGCTGTGCGCTTCGCTCAATGCAATCCCTGCTGGCAACGACACCAGCTCACCATCCCGTGGTTTATCTGGATGCAGGGACCCCACCTAGCCTGAGGCAGGACCTTGAGGAACTGGCGCATGGACGCGCCGTCACCTTTGTTGCGGCAGAAGCAGATCTGAATCCGAATCAGCTCAGAACGATAGGCTTTGAGCACAGTGCCACTGCTTACACCTGTTTTGTCGACAATGATATCCTCTACCGTCCTGGCTGGCTGGAGAATCTCGCCAACGCAGCACAGCAAGCCAAGGCCACGATTGTCCATCCCATCTACCTGATTGGCGAATTCCAGAACGACAGAATACATCACGCTGGCGGCAGGATCACCATTAACACATCAGTGACTCCATCTCACTTTGCAGACGAGCATCTCCTTGCTAATAAGTCCTATAGTAAAAACAGTGATTTACTCAGACGTACAACAAGCGATTATGCTGAGTTTCACTGTCTTCTGATCCAGACCGAGACGCTGCAACACCTTGGCCCTTTGGATCAGAAGCTTGCCTCACTCAACGAACACAGCGACCTCTGCCTGCAAGTCAGACAAGCAGGCGGCACGATTGTCGTCGAGCCATCTTCTGTTGTTACCTATGTCCCCGCCTCAAAAGTCTCACCCTTCTGGCTGGCCGATGCCAGGCTGTTCAAACGGCGCTGGTCAACGCAGGACAACCTGCAATCCATCCAGCATTTTTCGGAGAAGTGGGGATTTGATTTCAACGAACAGAATCCACCCTCTGCGCTCAGCTATGGCAACTGGGCATGGCGGCAGATGATCGACCTCAGGCCACATCATCCAGCCGATCAAACCATCTCAGAGATTGGCTCTGTATCCAATATCGACTATCCCTATGTTCATACCTTTCCCCGCTTGGCGCGTCAGTGTTTTGAGCTTGGTTTCAGTGCCGATGAGCTGACGAGGATTCGCACCGCCTTTGATCTGGCCACTTCCGTTCATCGGGGTGCCCTGCGACGCTGCCGGCTTGCCTTCATCGATCACTGCGTCGGCGTGGCCAGCGTCCTGGCTGTGCATGGGGCAAGCACGGATCTGGTCATTGCCGGCCTCCTGCATGCACTGTACCTCCAGGGAGCCTCTTCTTCGGATTGCATCCTGACCGCTACGCCCAAGCATCGTGCCTTCGTGAAGGAGCTCGTTGGGGCCCCGATTGAAGCCGTTGTGCATTGGTATCCGACCTGCAGCTTCCTGGAGCCGGATCACTGGAGCCAGATTCCTACTGCTATCGAGCAGACCCCACTGGAGCTCGCAGCCGCACTCATCGTTCGTGTCGCCAATGAGATCGAGGAATGCCTGGACCACAAACTCTTGTTTGATCACAAGGTCCTCCTGAAGACCAAGGGCGATGCCCACAGGGAATCCGGAGTTGATGTCACATGCAATATGGAATCCATCACCAGCCCCGTGGAATCCCCCTTGACACCCAGTGCTGGTGGACAATCTCGTTCGTATCTGTTCACTCATGCCAGTCCTGTTCTTGCCCTTGCCGGTTATCCCTCCTTGTGTGATGAAGGTCTAGCCAGGATCAGGCAGATCGAGCAACCTTTCCCGGCTCATATTCCAGATCAGAATCCCTCAAGCAACTCCGGGACGATGCCGGATTGGCTGATCGACCTCATTGGCTCTCCTTGCACATCACTTCTGCCAACATCCAACCGCTATGCTGTCCTCCAGCAGACATCTCTATCGCTCAAGCGTCGCATTCCAAGCCGAATTCGCCGTACAAGAGTGGGGCAGACGGCAAAACATTTGGTGGATCGGCTGATTTCCAAATTCTAATGAACTGGATAGACTTGTCCATCCAGTTCATCCAGTCAAATCAGTACCGAGTTGTCAAACCTAGGATTGATTCGCAGATAATCGACACCCTGGATAACTCCTCAACTCAAAGCCATTGTCATGGCTGCTTGCAGGGTAACAGCGGCCATGAGCCTGCCGGGCTGGAGCAACGCCCAGGATCTCCTGCGCTTTGATCAGGACGGGAGGTGGGTCAGAGGTGACGGCTGAAGCCAGCGGCTCAGGCGCCGTGGCCCATCGAGGAGGAGGCCGCGTAGAGCTGCTCGAGTCGCTCACGGCTGAGCTCCACCACCATCACCTCTTCACCAGGACTGGGAGCTTCAGGGTGGCGGCGGCGTGGCGTGGCGACCCGCTCGCTGCTGCGCAGGTTCTGGGTCATCAGCGCGAAGGCGCCACCGAGGATGACGGCGAAGCAGCCCATGTAAAGCAGTGGGCCGATCACGTTGACAAAGGTGGTCATGGGGTTCCGGCTTTCCAGCCAGCCTAGTGTGAAGAACTGTTAACCGTGGTTGGTTCGGTGCGGTTGCCCGGTCCCGGCTTCTGGGCAATCACTGCGAAGAAGGGATCTCCATGGCCCCCCAGCCAGCCCAGCGGCCCCTCTGCCCGGGTCGACTCGGCGACCAGCTCCGGCATCGGCCAGCCCTGGGCCATCAGCACCCGCACCACATACTCCATGTGATCCCGGTCGCTGCCGTCGGTCCAGATCTGGGGCGCTTTCTGCATGAACATCCGGTTGGAGAAGGCCACGATCAGCTGCCCCTGGGGCCGCAGGATCCGCAGCAGCTCGGCCGCGATCGCTTCCGGTTGCTGCAGGTACTGCCACCCCGCCACGATCAGTACCGCATCCACACTGCTGTCCTCCAGGGGCAGGCGCTGGTCGCGGTTCAGGTTCTGCAACCAGTGCTGATCCAGGCGTGGATTCGCCTCCAGCTCCCGGGCGTTGAGGCCATGGCCGATCACCCGCTCATAGCGGACCTCCTCGGGCAGATGGCTGACCCAGCTGCTCATCAGATCCAGCACCACCGCGCAGGGTGGAATCCGCTCGCGGTAGAGCGCCGTCAGCCGGTTGCGAAAGGCGCCGTCAAGGTGCTGCACGAAGCGGGGCTCGGCGTAGAAGGCGGCGTCATCGGAGCGGTCGAGCTTGAAGCGCTCCGCCTCGCTCAGAACCTGCACCACCATGGCTCGCTCCCCAACGTCATCGATCGCCCCATGCTGGCCACAACAAAGCCCGGTGGCGGGGCCACCGGGCGCTTGTCTGCGGAACGGAAACCGCTCCACGATCGATCAGATCGTCGGTTGGGCATGGAGACCATGCCGTTGCGCGTCTTCAGTTGTGTGTCCGTCGGTGATGCGGTTGTTCAGGACTGGGATCGATTGGGTGGTTGTTCAAGGGCGGAGCTGCTGACGCTGGCACCTGGGGCCAGGGTTCAAGTGGGGCTTCCCAGAGAGTCCGGGGCACCTGAGACGGCGCAAGGACAAGGCGGCTGAAACCGCCGGGGAAACCAGTGATCCGATGAGAGTGTTGGAGCAGGGTCCGGATCGTCAGCGAGCTCCTGGATGCTGCTCAGGGGGGGTGTCATCCATCGCTTGGAGCCTCCGAATCCCGTTGCTGTCACTCTCTCCCTGGCGGCCAGCCGGCACAAGGCTCCGCCCCCCAGACGACACCGCTCGTCACGTCGGGACATCTGCCGTCATGAAGCAGCCGTCATGAAACGGAAGCTAGTACAGATGCACTACTCTGGCGATCCCTGAGTGGCTGCCCGTGACCACCGACCCAGCCACTCACCCAGCCACCCAGTCGGCCGTCATCACCGGCGGGTTCAGCGAACCGTTCACGCCCCTGCCGCTGCGCGAGCGCCGCCGGGCCCTGCTGCTGCCCCTGGCCGGCGAGAGCGTGGCGGCCGGCTTCCCCAGCCCCGCCGACGACTACGTCGAGACCGGCATCGACCTCAATGAGCAGCTGATCGCCCGCCCCAGCAGCACCTTCTTCCTGCGCGTCAGCGGTGATTCCATGATCGGCGCCGGCATCCACCACGGCGACCTGCTGATCGTCGATCGCAGCGTCGAGCCTCGCCACGGCCGGGTGGTGGTGGCGGTGGTTGAGGGGGCCTTCACGCTCAAGCACCTGGTGCGGCACCAGGGGCGGCTGCGGCTGGAGGCCGCCCATCCCGCCTATCCGCCTCTGGAGCTGAGCGACGCCGACGACACCCGCCTCTGGGGGGTGGCCATTCACGTGATCCACCCGCTTTGAGGGCGCCGATGGCCTGGGCCACCGTGCTGATCGACGGCAACAACTTCTACGCCTCCTGCGAGGCGGCCCTCGATCCCTCCCTGATCGGCCGGCCGCTGGTGGTGCTCTCCAACAACGACGGCTGCATCGTGGCCCGCAGCGCCGAGGCCCGCGCCCTGGGCATCCCCATGGGCCAGCCCTACTTCCAGGTGCGGCGCGAGCTGGAGCGCCTCGGCGTGGTGGTGCGCAGCTCCAACTACGCCCTCTATGCCGACATGAGCCAGCGGTTGATGCTCACGCTCGAGCCCTGGGTGGAGGAGCTGGAGATCTATTCGATCGATGAGGCCTTCGGCCGGCTGCAGCGTCCGCCGCCGCAGGCTGGCTCTGGTGGTGGCGCTGCTGATCTCAGCGCCTGGGGCCGCGCCCTGCGCCAGCAGGTGCGGCGCCACCTGGGGCTGCCGGTGGCGGTGGGGATCGCCCCCTCCAAGGTGCTCGCCAAGCTGGCCAACAAGCTGGCCAAGGCCGATCCGGCCCACGGCGGTGTTTTCGATCTGGGGGCGCTGGCCGATCCCGACCCCTGGCTGGAGGCCGTGGCGATCGAGGACGTCTGGGGCATCGGCCGCAAGCTCGCGCGCTGGTGCCGCCTGCGCGGCGTGGCCAACGCGCTCCAGCTGCGCGAGCTGGCCAGCGGTGAGCTGCGCAGCAAAGCCGGTGTGGTGGGGCTGCGCCTGCAGCAGGAGCTGCGGGGCCACAGCTGCCTGCCCCTGGTGGCTGTTCCGCCCGCCAAGCAGGAAACCTGCGTGAGCCGCAGCTTCAGCGAACCGATCCGCGAGCTGGGCCCGCTGCGCGAGGCGATCGCCACCTATCTCAGCCGCGCCGCCGAGAAGCTGCGTCGCCAGCACCAGCGCGCCGGTGCCATCACCGTGTTCGTGCGCAGCAGTCCCTTCAACGGCACCCGCCTCTATGCCAACGCCGCCACCGTGTCGCTGCCGCTGGCCAGCAACGACACCGCCGTGCTGCTGGCCGCCGCCCTGCCCCTGGCCGAACGTCTGTTCAGACCCCACAAGCCTCTGCAGAAAGCCGGTGTGCTGCTGCAGAATCTGCAGCCGCTGGAGCAGCTGCAGCACCATCTGCTGGTGCCGCTGTCGCCGCAGCAGCAACGGCGCCGGGAGGGACTGATGGCCACCATCGACGGCCTCAACCGCCGCTACGGCCGCGGCACGGTGCAGTGGGCCGCCTGCGGCCTCCAGCCAGCCTGGGCGATGAAGCGGGAACGGCTCTCTCGGGCCGCCACCACCCGCCTGAGCGACATTCCCGTGGTGCACAGCGGCTGAGGCGCCGCTCAGCGCCGGTTGCGGGGGGGCTGGTCGCTGCCCATCAGCAGCAAGCTCTCCCACTGCCCAAGCTTCCAGGCCGCGACGCCCGCGGCCACCGCCACCAGGGCCGCGGGAATCAACACCGGCAGGGTGTGGAACCAGGCGATCGTCAGCAGGGCCAGCCAGGCCAGGGGGGCCAGCAGCGGCCGCCAGCGGCGGATCCGGCGCAGGGCACCGGAGCAGCTGCGGCAGTGGCGGGTGTGGCTCTCGTAGCGCTCCACCAGTGCGCTGCGACCCAGGCGCGGTGGCAGCGGCTGATCCGGGAACGGCTCGCCCGCCCCACTCACCACCCAGTCGCGCAGAGCCTTGACGTAGGTATCGGCGCCGGTGGCCAGGTGACAGGCGCGGCTGAGGGCCGCACTGCCGCCGCGTTTCTCCAGCACCCGCTCCTGCCAGTGCAGGAAGATCTGATCGTCTTCCAGCACCGTGTGATTACTGATGTGCTGGAGCCACTGGGGGCGCAGGCGCAGCAGCCGGCCAGGCCAGGGGGACTCGAACTGGAACGGGAAGCGGGCAAACAACCGGCATTCCCCCGGCCGGGTCGGCGTGGCATACACCACGGTGAGGATGCGTGCGAAACCACGGGCCGTGAGGTCGTGCCACATCAGTCCCGGAGCCAGAAAGGTGGTGAACTGGCTGCCGAGCTTGCCCCGGCGCGGGCCCTCCTCCCAGACGCCGCTGAACCCCCCGGGGCCGGCCTGCTCCAGCCGCAGGTCCACCGGGCCGGCCGTCTCACGGCGACCCACCGTGGCGTGATGGGTGAAGGGCACGTGGCTCACATCGAGCACGTTCTCCAGCAGGGTGAGGGCGTCGTAGGGGAGGTCGCGGAAGGTGTCCTGCACCAGCCAGCCGGCCTGCGTGTCCTCCAGGACGGGAACAAGGGGCAGGGGCACCGCGGCGGCCGCCTCGGGTGCGCCGGCAAACACGAAGAGCATGTCCTGGCCGGTGGCGGTGGCGTAGGCGCGGCAGGAGCTGCGCCGGTCACTGGGCTGGCTGCCGGCACTGGCCTGGGGAATGGCGGTGCAGCGGCCCTGGCCGTCGAAGCTCCAGCCGTGGTACGGGCATTCCAGCTCACCGTCGGCGTTGAGCCGCCCCTCGGAGAGCGGCACCAGGCGGTGCGGGCAGACATCAGCGAAGGCGCGCCACTGCCCGCCAGCCGCTTCAGACCCGGCTGTGCCTTTGCGGTCGAACCAGAGCACCAGGTCGTCGCCAAGGAGGGTGAACCCCGTGGGCCTGTCCGGATCCAGATCGCGGAGAAAGGCCACCGGATACCAGGCGTTGCGCCAGGCCAGGCTCTGCTGAGCGGAAGCCGTGGGGAGGGGTTCGGCGCTGGCGCTGCTCACAGCAAGACATGCATGCAGGCTGAATCGTGGCAGGCCCGGGCCGGCGACCGTGCCAATCGCCCTCAGGAAAAGCCCCCGGGCTTGGGGCGGCGGCTGGAGAGGGAGAGGTTCACATTGGCGTTGGGAGTGGCGCTGGGAGCGCCGCTGGCCGGGGCGCCCGGAGGCCGCAGCCCGGCCGGTTGCGGCACGGCCATCACGTTGAACGCCAGTGACCAGCGCACTCCCTCACCTCGGAAAGGCGGCACCGAATGGGGCTGCCAGGCGGGAAACACGTAGAAGTCACCCGGTACCGGGTGGGCGTAGTGCACCATGCCGGTGTGGAAGCTCTGGATGTGCCAGTCCTCCGGTCCGTGGAAGCAGAGCTGACCGTCGAAGCTGTCGGGCCGGATCTGGGGGGGCACCTTCAGGAACACCACCCCGGAGAAGCTGCCGCCGTGGGTGTGGACCGGGTTGTAGTCGCCGCCGCGCTGGGCATTGAGCCAGACATCCACCAGCTGCAGGCCGTATCGCCCGGGCATCCAGGGGCCACGGCCCTGGGGGGGCTGCCGCTCCATCACATGGCGGATCCAGTGGTCACACCCGGGCAGGATCACCGTGCTGGCCAGGCTGGTCACGGCCGGGTGCTGGGGGGCCAGCTGTCGCTGCTGATCCAGCTGACCTGCCAGCTTCACCGAGGCGTCCGGAGAGGACTCCGGATCGGCGAGCACCTGGCCCGCCAGGGTGATGAGCTCGGCGAGCAGACCGTCCGGCAGATGCCCCTTGAGCACGTAGCGGGGGAACAGGGTCAGCATCTCCATCGAGGGGGCGTCCTGCAAACCCTTTCCAGCAGCGGCTTTTCAGCCTAAGGGAGCCCCCTAGAGCCCTTCGTAGCGCACGTTGAGGTTGAGCTTCCCAGGACCCAGTGCCGTGGCCTGGAGCACCAGCACGGCTGTCTTTCCGTCTGGGGTGCCATCGACGCTGGTGCCAGCTGGTGGATCGAAGACCAGATTCAGGCCCCACGGACCCGAAACGGTGTTGATCGTGCGCTCCCGGTAGCCCTGGCTGCTCAGCGAGGTGCGCAGCTTGGCGAGCAGGTCCTCGGGCGTGCCGCCCAGCTGGCCGTTGAGGCTGATCTGTCCCACGGCATTGGCGGCGAACAGGCTGGGCAGACCGCTTGGGACAGGCAGCTTCAGTCCCTTCAGCAGGGAGGCGGCTGGGGCGGCGTAGGCAGCCGTGGCGGTGAGAACCACCGACGCGGTGGCCGTGAGCAGCGTGCGCAGAAAGCTCAAGCGGGGAGGTGCGGCAGCGATCAACCTAGGTGGATTGCAGGGAGGAATCCTGCGCCGCTGCCGTGGGCGGCCTGGCGTGACGGGCGCTGGGGATGCTGCCAGCTGAGCCAGCCCGATCCACTCAGGCAGAGCGTCATCAGCACGCCGGCAATCAACCACCAGGGCGGCCGGGTCGGTCGGTTGTGGCGGTGGAGATCAGGCACGGGCCCAGGCTGCCGCTGACCTGTGCCTGTGGTGTGTTCCTGGGGGCCACAGCTGTGGCTGGATGTGACCGAGGCCACTTCAATCCCTATGAGATCAGCAGTTCCGCAACAGAAAGGCCCCGGTTGTCCGGGGCTTTTTGCTGCACCGTTCCCGTGCTGCTGGGACCGCTGAAGCAGCCCGTCGCTCGCCGGTGCCATTTGAGTCTCGCCCTTCTCGCCCCGGATTGGGGTGTGGAGAGTCACCTGCTTCGACTGCGGCAGGCCACACCAACCCGATCCGGTGGCTGGCCCATGCTTGTCAGGCCTGGAGTGGCCCTCAGCCGACAGCCGCGGCAGCGCGATCGAAGTAGGTGCCGATCTCGGAAGCGAGGGCGGAGCAGTCACCGGGGGTGATGCCGTTGCGATCGTTGACGAGGGCCATGGCGGCATCCTTCATCTTGCGGACCCCTTCAGCCACGGAAGCGCCGGGGACGCCGAGGGCGAGATAGGTTTCGCGCAGGCCGTTGAGGCAGCGATCTTCCAGGACGGAAGCATCGCCGGTGAAGACGGCGTAGGTGACGTAGCGGAGGATGATCTCCATATCGCGCAGGCAGGCAGCCATGCGGCGATGGGTGTAGGCGTTGCCGCCGGGGGCGATCAGGGCCGGCTGCTGATCGAACAGATCGCGAGCGGCGTTGGTGACGATCTTGGAGGCGTTGGAGGTGATGCGATTGACGGCATCCATCCGCTTGTTGCTGCCGGAGACGATGGCGCCGAGGGCATCGAGCTGGGCGGGGCTGAGAAACTCGCCACGGACATCAGCCTGGGCCACAACCTTGGTGAAAGCGTCGAACATGGAGGGTAAACATCCAGGCCAGACGCTAGGAATTCAGGGCACATCAGCGCGAGAGGACGCTCGCCGGCTCCTGGCCTGAAGGCTTGGCTCCTAGCCTGAAGACACCTAGATCCTGAGATTGAACTGGTGTGGATGGCCCCAACGCCTGAGTCCTCAGGCCCCCTCAGCTGGGAGCAAATGGGGGCGCTGGCACCTGCCGAACCCGACCGGGTCAACGGTCCCACCAACGCCCAGGCCCTGATGCGCCTATTTGGTGCCAGCGAAGCGGATGTGAGGGTCACCCTCTTCCGTGACCACCACGCCTGGTGTCCCTACTGCCAGAAGGTGTGGCTGTGGCTGGAGGAGAAGCGGATTCCCTACCGGATCCGCAAGGTCACGATGTTCTGCTATGGCGAGAAGGAGCGCTGGTTCCGCCAGTTGGTGCCCTCCGGCATGCTGCCGGCCCTCCAGCTCGATGGCCGCACAATCACCGAGAGCGACGACATCCTGCTGGCCCTTGAGCGGGCCTTCGGTCCCCTGGCCCTGGGCATGACGGATCCGGCGGTGCTGCCCTTGCGCCAGCTTGAGCGTGTTCTGTTCCGGGCCTGGTGCCAGTGGCTGTGCAGCCCAGGGCTGAGCCCGGCCCAGGAGGAGCGGGCCGCCGCCCAGTTCGATCGGGTGGCCGCGTCAGTGGATGAGGCCCTGCGCTCCACCCCGAGCCCCTACCTGCTGGAGACGTTCAGCAGCGCCGATGTGGTGATCACGCCCTACATCGAGCGCATGAGCGCCAGCCTCTTCTATTACAAGGGCTATGACCTGCGCTCCCGCCACCCGGCGATCGCGGCCTGGTTCGCCGCGATGGAAACCCGTCCCACTTACCTGGGCACCCAGAGCGACTTCCACACCCACGCCCACGATCTCCCCCCCCAGATGGGCGGCTGTCACGCCTGGATCACCCCGGAGCAGCAGGCTGCCAGGCGGCGCGTGGATCAAGGACCCTGGCCCGTGGCCAGCCCTGATCCGGAAACCTCCCAGCCGGAGCCGGAGGACTCGGCGCTGATTGCTCTGGCACGGGTGCTGAAGCATCGCCAGGCGATCGCAGCGGTCAACCCGGATGCGCCGGAGCGCTTCGATCTGGCCCTGCGCTGCGCCCTCACAGGGCTGGTGGGATCGACTCTGCCGACACCACCGGCGGGGTCCGCCGCGGGCCTTGGCTACCTGCGCGATCGCATCAGTGTGCCCCGCGACATGCCCCTGCACGCCGCCCGGCGGCTGCGCCAGGCCCTCGGGGCCACCATGCTTGCGGCAGAAGGCCCGAAGGACCCGTTGTCGGTGTTGCCGAGCCAGCACCGCCGCGACCAGGATCCCAGGCCATTCCAGCGCCAGGAGCCAAGCCTGGAGCCGATCAGCCGATGAGGGGCCCGCAGCACGGCTTCAGGCTCCTGGCCGCCTCGGCCGCCGCCCTCGCCTTCTGGGCACCGTTCCCGCTCGTGCCCGCACCGGCAGCTGCCGTCGAGCTGAAGGAGCAGACGTTCTTCCTGCGCGCTCCCTGGAAATTGCGCTGGCGCACCTACAACTCCACGGTCTTTGATCGGGGCGGGGAGTATTACGTCACGATCGAGATGCCCGCGGAGGCCGGAGCGGGGCTGGGGGCACTGGAGATCCGTCAGATCTCGGGAGCCGACTGGCGCTTCTCCTTCGACGACTCCCGCACGCGCGCCTTCCTGGGCCAGCCCAGGCGGGAAGGTCCGCCGCTGCCGGTCCAGGCCAGCTTCGACGACGCCACCCGGTTGTTTCGCATCACCTTCCCGTCCCCGCCCGCGCCTGGGCAGACCGTGACGGTGGCGCTGCGGCCCTGGAGCAACCCAGCCAGCGCTGATGTCTATCAATTTGCTGTGGTGGCGTTCCCCGCCGGTCCGAATCCTGTGGCCCAGCAGGTGGGGATCGCCAGGATGTCGATCTACGAGCTGGTGGATTTCTGAGCAGCGCCAGCTGAGGAGCGATCTCCACGACGCTCACCCACCAGTGGGTGATCCTCCAGGCCGGTGATCGCTTCAGGGTTGCTGTAGTGCTTGAACTCCAGCCAGTTGCCCGAGGGATCGATCAGAAACACACTGCGGTGCTCCAGGGGGGTGCCGGCAAAACGCAGGCGCGGCTCGCCCCCCAGCTGCAGGCCCTGGGCGCGGGCCCGCTGCTCGAGGGCATCTAGTTCCTCGGCGCTGAAGAACACCAGACCGAAGTGGCGGGGGTAGATGCCCGTCTGCTTGTGGATTGCCCCGTGCTCCAGGTGGGCCACCAGCTGATGCCCGCCCAGCTCAAGCACCAGGGCCTCGGCGCTGCGGCGTCCGCGCCGGCAGCCCAGCCCCTGCACGTACCAGCGCTCGGTGGCCTCCAGGTCGATGACGGGAAAGGCCAGATGAAACAGGGGCGTGCCCGGCATCGCGGCGGAGGCGGGAATCGCAGAGGACAGGGGGATCTTCAGAGGCGACGGCGGAAGCCATCGCTGAAGCCCACCGAGGCGGAGGAGCGCTCCTCGCCCGCGCGGCTTAGCTGCCAGACGTTGCGGCTGAGGCGCTGGGCAGTGATGCCGGCCCGGCGCACCACGGCGGTGCCGGGCCGGGCCCCCAGCAGCAGGGTCACCTCCTGGGTGGTCAGGGGGGCTCCGGTCTGGAGCGCCAGGGCAATCGCCTCGAGGCGGCCCTTCAAGGTCGAAACGGTGGCTGATCCCTCGGCTTCGGAGTCGAGCTCAAGCAGGGGCAGCTCAGCGCCCGTGCTGGCCATGCCGCGCATCAGACCCAGCCCCACCACGGCAAGGGCCTGCTCGGGCTTGACTCCCTGCTCGATCGCCCCACTGATCCATTCGGAAAAGGACGCCTGGGTTTCGCTGCGGACGCTGCCGGCGGGATTCACCGTGGTGGCGGTGTTCACCGTGCTGCTGGATTTCGAAGCCACGGCGCTGATTCTCAAGGGTCTTGAGGCGAAGGTATCGGCTGAGCCCGGCCGCGCAAGGGGCCAGTGGCTCTGGAGCAAGAAACCAGAAGGGGCCGGAAGGTAGGATCCGGCTGCTTCCTCGAGAACCCAGTCCCCTGGGGATTCGGCCTGTTTGTGCAGGTCGTCGCGCCATCCATCCCACAGGTCGCCTTGATGCCCCGTTCGCCACGGATGGATTCCCGCCCGCCGAACGATTCAGGTCGAGGTCGTCAGGTCCGTCTCACCGGCAGCCACAGCCCCGTGGTGCAACCACGCCAGGCGATCGAGCTGCGCGCTTACGTCTTCCTCGACTCGCTGCAGCCCCAGCTGGCCGCCTACATGGGCACGGTGTCCCAGGGCTTCCTGCCCATTCCCGGAGATGCCTGCCTCTGGCTGGAGGTGGCCCCGGGCATGGCCGTGCACCGCCTCACCGACATCGCCCTCAAGGCCAGCACCGTTCGCCTCGGCCAGAAGGTGGTGGAGCGGGCCTTCGGGAGCCTCGCCCTCTACCACCGGGATCAGAGCAGCGTGCTGCTCTCCGGCCAGGCCGTGCTCGAAGCGATGGGCACCACGGTGGAGCAGCGCGGTCGCTGCGAGGTCACCTGGGAGGAAATCATCCGGGCGATCACCCCCGATCATGCGGTGCTGATCAACCGCCAGAACCGTCGCGGCTCGATGATCCAGGCAGGCATGAGCATGTTCATCCTCGAGACCGAACCGGCCGGCTATGTGCTGATCGCCGCCAATGAGGCCGAGAAGTCTTCGAACATCACCGTGGTGGATGTGAAGGCAGTGGGCGCCTACGGGCGGCTCACCCTGGCGGGCCGCGAGGGGGATATCGACGAGGCCGCTGCCGCTGCACTACGTGCGATCGAGATCATCAACCGCTGACTTGATTCAGGTCGCCAGCTACGCCCCGTTCAGGCCCAGTACCCGTGGCAGATCAACCGCCAGAGCGTGCAGGGCCTTGGCGCGGCTGCCGAGCTTCTCCAGCTGATGGGGGGGCATCTCAGCGAGGGTGCAGCCCGCTTCACGCACGTGCAGCAGCCGGTTGTAGCCATAGCCCGCGGCGGCCACAGGCTGGCGCAGGATCTCCCCCCGACAGATCCCCTCGGCTTCGAGGATGGTGCTGCCGCTGGGGTCGGCCACTGCCAGGGCGGTGATCAGGGCAGCGCTGCGGTATGGGGTTTCTCCCATCTCCCCCAGCAGGCGGGCCATGCGCTGCTCATCACCCTGGGCGTAGCGAGCCGAGTACACCCCCGGGGCACCACCGAGGACATCCACCGCCAGGCCCGAGTCATCGGCCAAAGCCCAGCGGCCGGTTAGCCGGGCCACGGTTTCCGCCTTCAGTCGGGCGTTCTCGGCGAAGGTGCTGCCTGTCTCCTCCACCTCCAGTCCCTCGGGCTGGGGGGCCACATCCAGCTCAAGCGGGGCCAGCATGGCCTCCATCTCGCGGATCTTGTGGCGGTTGCCGCTGGCGATCACCAGCACAGGCCTTGGCACAGCCGCTCAGCTCTGGGTGGCCAGAGGACGGGATCCCTGCCTGGGCACGGGACCGTCGCGGTCGGAGCGGAAAATCAGCTCCAGGTCGCCGGCGTGTTCGGGAAGGAGGGAGATCAGCTCTGTGAAGGCCTGCAGGGTCTGGGGCGCACCTTTGATCATCGTCTCGGAGCTCATCAACACCACATCCAGCTCGGGTCCATCGGCCTGTGGCTGCACATCCGCGAACAGCTGCACCACCATTCCATGGGGAGGAACCCGCATCACGGCACTGAGGTGGGACGGACCCTGGTGGTCGAATTCAGGATCCAGACGCCGCAGGGCGGGCATCAGCTTGGGGATCAGCTCATGGCCCGCCGCCGGCCCACGGGGCTTGAGCACGATGATCAGACGAGCCATCTCCGCCGCTGCGTTCGAGGCCCGCATCCTTGCGCAGCGCCGCCCCCCAGGGGGGGCTCACCACTCCCGCTGACAGCTGATCGCCAGCTCGAAGGGCACGGCACTGGCCGGCAGCGCCAGCAGGAGGCTCACCTGGGCGGCTAGATCCTCCGGCTGGGTCATCTCCTGGCGCGGGATGGCCTGCACCCCCGCCGCCATCTCGGTGTTCACCCAGCTCGGGCAGATCGCCGTGACCCGGATGCCCGCGTCCCAGCCCTCCTGGCGCATGCAGTCGCAGAGTGCCATCAGGGCGAACTTGCTGGTGGCATAAGCCGCCAGGCCCCCCCTCACACGCTTTCCGCTCATCGAGACGAGCGTGATGATCCGGCCCCGGCCGCTGCGGACCAGCCAGGGCCACGCCGAACGGGTCAGCCACCAGGGGCCCATCAGGTTCACCGTCCAGATCCGCTCCGGCTCCGCCGCTTCTTCCGCACCGAACAGCAGCCCGGCCCTGGAGAACACCCCGGCGCAGTGGATCAGCCCGTCGATCGAGCCAAAACGTCCGACCGTGGCCGTCACCCAGTCCTCGGCGCTGGCCGGCTGGGTTGCCTCGTAGGTGTGCAGAAGCACCTGTGCCGAGGGCTCCAGCGAGGTGCTCTCCAGAGCCTGGGGGGAACGCACCCCCAGGCTGAGGCGGTGGCCTTCGGCCGCGAGGCCGGTGGCGATCGCCCGGCCGATGCCACTGCTGGCACCACTGATCAGCAGGGTGCGAGGCATTCAGCCCTGGTGGTAGGCCGGATCGAGCCAGCAGCGGGGCATCGCTTCATCCGAGGGGAACACCAGGTCGGTCTTGCTGAACGACTGCGGTTCCTGCAGCTCCTCACCAGCATGGAAGCGCCCGCTCAGGCAAGTGGCGAAGGGGTCCATCAATTGCTTGACGTCGAGCACCTCCACCAAGCTGCCGTCGGGGCGGTATTTCAGGAACATGGGGCCCTCCAAGGGATCAGTCTCCGCTGTAGATCCGCGCCGGGCTCTCTGGAGCATCAGCGTGGTGGAGCGTCACCGACTGAGTGGGCGCCACGGCGGGAGCACCGCTGCGCCCAGGCCGCCGCCGCGAACACCGCCGCCATCACCAGATAACCGAGAGCCCAGTCGGCACCGGTGCCCCAGCCCAGATTCAGGACGGTGTCGGCGGGCGTGAAACGCCAGGCGTGGATCAGCCCGAACCAGGAGCCGGCAGCCGCCAGGATTCCGCAGGCCGAGGCCGCCAGGAAGCGCTGCTCGATCACGTACACCAGCAGAGCTGAGAGCAACATCGCCGCCACGATCTGCCCCTGCTCTAGGGCGAAGGCTCCCGCCGCCCAGACGTCGGCCTGCTGCAGCGGCAGCAGCAGCGCGGGCCCGAAGGGTGGTCCCGCCCCGCCGGCGCCACCGGCCCGCAGCCCGGCTTTGAGCAGCAGGGCCCCCCAGCCCGCCAGCCCCGGCAGCATCCCCAGCACCACGGCTGGGGCGTGGGCCGCAGGGGTGGCCTGGAAGCACTGGGCGGCGATGACGATGCCGATGTAGAGCACGATCGCCATCCCGGCCTCGATCGGCACCAGCTGGCCCATCAACCCGAACAGGCCGAACAGGCAGCCCAGGCCCATCAGCAGCCCGTTCAGCCAGGAGTAGCCGATCCTGGCGCCCATCCCCTTCCAGCCGGGATGGCCGATGTAGATGGTGGTGGGGAAGCAGGAGCCCAGCAGCGCCGCCGCGATGGTGCCCACGCCGTTGATCAGCAACGATCCCTTCACGGGATAGCGGTCGCCGGCGGCTTCGGCGCTCTCCAGGTTCTGCAGTGATCCGAGGATGTTGAACAGTCCCATCGGCACGATCACGCCGATCCAGGGCAGCAGCTGGTCACGGGCCTGCCAGAGAGCCCCCAGCTGAAGCCTGGGTGGATGCAAGCCCACCTGGGCGGCATTGGCCTGCCAGCTGATGGGATCCAGACGCAGCAAGCCGGTGGCCGCGGCCAGGGCGATGCCGAGCAGCACCGCCAGCAGGCCGCCTGGGATGGGCAGGCGCAGGTTGCCGTAGTAGGTGAGCAGGATCACCGCCAGCACCGCCAGTCCCACGACGGGATGGGCATAGGTGCGCAGCAGGAAGCCGAGGGCGATGTACCCCAGGGCGATGCCGGCCAGGGTGGAGAGCAGGGCTGCTCTCGGCAGCCAGCGCCGCAGCCCCCCCACGCACCAGGCCCCAGCTGTTTCGATCACTCCCGAGCCCAGGCAAGCCATCAGTCCCGCCTGCCACGAGAGCCGCACAGCCTCGGCGTCGCTCAGACCCTGGCCGAGAGCAGTGAGCTTCACCGGCAACATGACCAGGAACACATAGGCGAACAGGCTCACCGTATTGATGCCGTAGGGCAGGGCGGTGCGGTCGGAGCGGCGCTCCAGCCTGCCGATCCGATGGGCCTGCCAGGCATAGGCGGCATTGCCCACCACCAGGCTCACGCCGGTGGCGGGCAGGATCACCCCGAAGATCAAGCCATCGGGATACCCGAGCACGCCACGGCAGAGGCTGAGGATCAGCAGGATCTGGATCAGGTTGTCCAGTCCGAGTCCGAGCAGCCCGTCCCAGTCGCCGGGCACCAGCCAGCGGGGTCCCCTTTCGTCCATGGCCATGGCTCCTTGCGCGCCCCATGATCCTGAAGACGGAACCGGGGGCTGTGAACCCTTGTGACCCTGGCGGTCCCGCGCCCCTTTCATCCCTGAGGTTCAGGGCTGGAATCCCGCCCGAAGGGCCGTGATGGAGTTTGTGCTGGCGGTGCTCGCCCTGATCTGGTTCACCTTCCTGCTGCTGGTGCTGGCGGTGCTGGGTCTGGGCTGGCTGCTGAACAGGGGGCGGCGGGGGAGTGCGGAAGGCGTGATGGCGCCAGAGCTGCTGGAGCGGCTGGAGCGGCTCGAGGCACGACTGGAGCGGCTGGAGGGTCTTGGGCAGACCGAGCGGTTGGAGCGGCTGGATCAGACCGAGCGGTTGCAGCCACTGGGATTGGAGCCGCGGCAGCAACCTGAGACTGCTGTCGGCTCAGCCGACGTGAGGCCGCTGCGGCTACCGCCGCTGGAGTTACCAAAACCCTCCGCTCCGCCTCCGCCTCCCGAGCCTCCCGCCCAGGGGCGCTCGTTGGCCAGGCGGCTGGAGCGGGGCATCGAGAACTGGACCGGACGGCTGGGGGCCGCTGCAGTGGTGGCCGGGGTCACCTTTCTGCTTCTGCACAGCGCCTACCGGCTGGAGCCCGCCCAGCGGTTCCTGCTCACCCTGCTGGCGGCGGCGGCACTGGCTGGGCTCTCCCTCTGGCTGGCCCGCCGGCCCAGCTGGCGGGAGCTCTCCGAATGGATCCGCAGTGCCGCCGGGGCCATTGTCCTGCTGGCCTGCGCCGCGGCAGGGGGATTGCCAGGCCTGGGGCTGCAGTGGATCGACCAGCCTCTGCCCGCTCTGGCGATTCTGCTGCTGGGCATCGGCCTGAATCTGCTGCTGGCCTGGCGATCACGGCGTCAGGCCCTGGCCGCTGCCCACCTGGTGCTCTCGCTGGTGCCCCTGGCGATCGTGCCCCCCTCGGCGATGGCCCTGGCGACAGCCAGCGTCATCGTCCTGATCGGCCTCGCTCTGGCCCAGCGCCGCCGCTGGGATGGGGAGCTGCTGATCGTGAGTGGGGCGGCGGCGATGCACCACTTGCTCTGGTATCTCCAGACCGATCTGCCCTTCCGAAATGAAGGTCTGCGCCCCTTTGGGCTGGCCGCCGCCGTGGTGGTGTTCGGCGCAGGCGTGCTGGTGGTGCATGGACACCGGGCCAGGCCCGCCGCCTTCAAGTTGTTGCCCCTGCTGGCCCTGCTCACCAACTGGCTGGCCCTGGCGCTGGCCTTGCTTGCCTATCCGGCCAGCCCGTGGGGCCGTGCCTTCGGCTGCGGGCTGGCGGCACTGCTGGCCCTGGCTCTGGCCCGCCGTGCCGGCCGCACCGGCGAGGTCTGGTTGCAGCGGGGCGAGCAGTTGATCGCCCAGTCGTTGGTGATCAGCGCGCTGTTCAGCCTCGGACCGCTGCTGGCCAACGGGCTCGTGCTGCTCCTGGCCGTGCTGCTGGCCTGCCTGGTGTTCCTGCGTCTTGCCGGTGCCGGTGGTGATCGCTGGTGGCCACGGATCAGCTGGGGTCTGAGCCTGGGTTTCGGGGTGGTGCTGGCGCTGGTGGGCCTGATCCCGTCGATCGGACCGAGCAGCAGCCAGAACGCCATCACCTTGCTGCTGGGGGCAGCTGCAGCCCTGGCCGCCTCAGTGGATCTGGCCAGGGCAACTCCCGACAGGCCCCAGGCCCGACCCAGGCCGAGCCTGGGCTGGCTCAGTGCTGGGCTGGTGGTCAGTGCGGCGGTACAGGCCCTGGCGGGCGGCTGGATGGAGTGGCTGGCGCTGGTGGCGCTGGGTGCAATGGTCGTGCTGGCGAAGCGGCTGCAGGCGCCAGGGGTGTTGGCGGGAGCCAAGGCCGCCGGCCTGGTGGTGCATGGGCTGGCCTGGCTGAATCTGCTGCTGACAGCTCCCTGGCTGCCCGCCCCATTGAGCCTGCGCCTGCTGCCGCTGCTGCTGCTGGCGGGGCTGTTGCTGTGGGCCGGTGCCAGTGGGAGGGCTCGCCAGGGCGCCATCGTGCTGCTGGCTGTGGATCTTGGGCTGGCCGCTCAGCTGCTGCTCGCTCCGCTCTCTGCACTGTTGCCGGCCACGGCTTGGTTGCTGCTGGCGCTGCCCCTGGCGGATCTGTCGGCCCGGAGCTCGGCGCGGACGGCACGAACCCTGCTGCTGGTTGGCGCGGGGTATCTGCTGATGGTGCTGGTGGTCTGGCCCGTCTGGGTGCTGCCCTCAACGGCACAGCTCGGGGTGATGCTCTGGAGATGGCCGCTGGAAGGGCTGGGTCTGGCGGTGCTGCTGCGCTGGTGGCTAATCAGCCAGCACCAACCCTTGAGCACCTACCCGGGCTGGAAGCGTCTGCGCTCCTGCCTGTTGGAAGCGGTGCTGCTGAATCTCAACCTGATCGTGCTCTGGGAGCTGTCCGCTGCGGCGCGGTCCCTGGCCTGGGCGGGGTTGGCCCTGCTGTTGATCAGTCGTCATGGCAGACGCTTCTTTGGGTCACGGGGTGGGCTCTATGCCCTGCCGATCAGCTGGCTTGGCCTGCTGCAGCTGGTGCTCGCCCTGCGTCGCCTGCGCCTCGATGGCGGCGACTGGGGCGCGGGCGATCAGCTGCTGATCGGGCTGGCTGTGCTGTTGCAGATCGCTTTCGTGGTGCTGGAGCACCGGCAGGCTCCCAGGCAGGCCAACGGTGCTGCACAGGCTTTGGCTCTGGCTGGTCCCTTGGGCCTGCTGCAGCGGCTGGAGAGTCAGCGGCTCGTGGCAATTGATCTGCCGATGCTGGTGGGGCTCGCCCTGGCGATCTACTGGCGCTTTGATGCCGGACTGCTCACGTTGCTCTGGTCGGCCCAGTCCTTCCTGGTGTTCTGCCTGGGGACCTGGTTGCGCAACAACCCTCTCCGCCATCTGGCTCTGAGGGGGTTGGGGCTCTGCTTGCTGCGGCTGCTTCTGATCGACCTGGCCGGGGCCGACCTGGGCCTGAAGGGGGTGGTGTTCGTAGGGGTGGGGGTCCTGCTGATCGGGATGAACGCCCTTGTGAACCGCTACCGCGACCGCTTTGGTTGATCCACCGCAGCCTGGATGAGCCTGGGGAACTCAGCGGTGTTGGATCAGCTCAGCCAGTGGATATCGCACCTTCGCGAGGCTGGCGTGCTTGTCGTCGGCGCTGCGGTAGCCGGCCAACTGCTCCGGTGTCTGCCCCCGCACATCGGCGGTGGCGGTGATCAGGCGGTCGAGATCACTCTCCTCAATCTGGCGCCGAGCCAGGAACACCACCAGATGGGAGGCCTCGGTGACCTGAGCCTGATTCCAGGAGAATGGCCGCAGTTCACTGCGCAGGGCCGGGTCGTCAATGACGAGAAACGTCCAGGGCTGAAGGCCGTAGGACGAAGGGGCGAGCACCAGGGCTTGCTCTAGGACATCCCAGGTTTCCCGGGGAATCTTGCGCTCGGCATCGAACTGCTTGGTGGCGTAGCGCCAGGCCAAGGAGTGGAGCAGATCAGAGCTGGCTGAGGACATGGGTTTGACGTATGAAGAAAACCTTAAGTGGATCAGGTCAGCCGGTGCGGCTTGTGCCAACCTTGATGTCGGCACAAGGGCTCCTGGGGCCCCACTCAACCGCCTGTCAGCACCGATGGAGAACGGTTCCTTCACTGACCAAGCGACCTGGCTGAAAATGTCCAGGGTCGAAGCGTTGCGCAGTCGTCTGCAACATCTCCGGGAACGGCTTCAAAGCCAGATTCAGAGCCTGCCACTGGGCAACGAGGGTTGGCTCAACACCGAGCGGGAACTGAACGCTGCTGAAGCCGCCATGTCAGAGCTGGGGGACTGGCGGCTGGGCTGAATCCACCGATCTCAGCGGCTGCAGGGAAACACCTCACGGGAGCCAACCAGCAGGTTGAAACTTGGATGATCAGGGTCAGCGGCAGACCAGAACCACTTGCCATCGGAATAGCTGGGAGTGCCACTGGAGTTGCTGCGGGGCAGCTGCAGGCTCAGCTGACGCCAACGCAGAACAATGAATGCCCCGGGAGCAGTGCCGCCACTGGTGTTGGGAATACCTACCGCGTCAACTGCGCCAGCATGGGCTTCCGCCACCATTGGATCACCGGCGCAAAGATATTGCTCCAGCGGAGCTGCCCAGGCCGCTGAAACAAAAGAGCCGCCCAGGTAAAGGGCGGCCAGAAGAGAGACAAGAAATCTCATCGCAGCTCAGATGCAGAACCAAGGGCTGAGCCCGGCTCGCATCAGCCGATGCCGAGCAGGCCGCGTGTGAAGGCCTCGCCACCCAGGGCGAATTCGGTGGCCAGCAGGGCGATGAAGCCGAGCATCGCCATGCGGCCGTTCAGCTTCTCGGCGCGCTCGTGGAAGCCCCAGCCGCTCTCGGCGCTCACCACTTCCATGCGGGGCTCGGTGGCGAAGGCATTGAGGCGACCACCGTCTTCGGTGGTGACGGTGGCGCCGCGGATGGTGGCGCGCTCACTGGCGTTGACAGGAGCTGAGCTGGGGGCGGTGGCGGTGGCTTGGGCCATGGGGTCTCTGGTGTTGATGAAGCAACCGTAACACAATATTGCGGATTATTACAGTCGCCTTGGTTCCGTCGGCTCGCCATCATCAACGTCTGATCCCACCGTCCTGCACGTGTCCGCCCCATCCAGTTGTGATCTGGTCGTGATCGGCAGCGGCCTTGGCGGGCTCTGTTGCGCTGGCCTGGCCGCTCTCCATGGCCTCGATGTGGTGGTGCTTGAGGCCCACGATCGTGCCGGCGGGGCCGCCCATGGCTTCGAGCGACGCGGCTTTCAATTCGAATCGGGCCCCTCCCTCTGGAGTGGTCTGGGCCGCTGGCCCAGCAGCAATCCCCTGGCCCAGGTTCTGCGGGCCCTTGGCGAATCGGTGCCGGTCGCCACTTATCACGACTGGGGTCTGCTGCTGCCGGAGGGCTCTCTGCGGGTCGGCGTCGGCCCCGAGCCTTTCCGCGCCACGGTCTGTGAGCTTCGGGGGATGGCGGCCGCCGAGGAATGGAGCGCCTTCATGGCCTGGCTCCGGCCTTACAGCGAGGCCGCCCTGGCCCTGCCCCTGCTGGCCATGCGCCCTGGCCTGGGCATGGCCGCCGTGCTCGGTGCCCGCCGCTCCGCCCGGCTGGCCCGGCTGGCCCCGCGGCTGGCCGCCCTGGGGGGCGCCTTCGGGCCGATGGCACGCCGCCAGCTGCGCGATCCCTTCCTGCTCCATTGGGTGGATCTGCTCTGTTTCCTGATCTCCGGCCTGCCGATGGATCAGACCAGCGCCGCCGCCATGGCGACCCTGTTCGCCGATTGGTTCGATCCCGGTGCCTGCCTTGAGTACCCCCTCGGCGGCAGCCCTGCCGTGGTGGCCGCGCTGGTGCGAGGTCTGCAGCGCCACGGTGGAGCGCTTCACACCAGCTGTTCCGTGGCCGAGATCACGATGGATGGGGGTAGCGCCCGAGGGGTGCGCCTGGAGGACGGCCGGTTGATCAGTGCCCGCAGGGGAGTGGTGAGCAACGCCAGCCCCTGGGACACCCTCGCCCTGCTGCCGCCCGGAGCCCTCAACTCCCGCTGGCGCCAGCAACGGGCGTCCACCCCGGCCTGCGCCAGCTTTCTGCACCTGCACATGGGCCTGCGTGGCGAGGGACTCCAGGATCTGCCGGTTCACCACGTCTGGGTGGGCGACTGGGAGCGGGGCATCGGCGCCGAGCGCAACATGCTGGTGCTGTCGATGCCCTCGCTGCTGGATCCCTCCCTGGCCCCCGAAGGTCACCATGGGCTGCACGGCTACACCCCCGCCAACGAACCCTGGGAGCTGTGGCGCGACCTGGTGCCGGGGACGGAGGCCTACGAGAGTCTCAAGCGCGAACGCTGCGCCCTGTTCCGCCAGGTGCTCGGCGGGATCGTGCCCAACCTGGAGGAGCGCCTGGTGATCGAGCTCCATGGCACCCCCCGCACCCATCAACGCTTCCTGCGCGTGCATCAGGGCAGCTATGGCCCCGCCCTTGGGGCCGACCAGGGCGTCTTCCCCTCCGGATCCACCCCGATTGAGGGGCTCAGCCTCTGTGGAGCCGGAGTGTTTCCTGGCATCGGAGTGCCGCCGGTGGCCGTCAGTGGGGCGATGGCCGCCCATGGCTTCATTCCCATCTCCCAGCACCGGGCCCTGCTGGAGAACCTTGAATTGCTCAGGGCCTGAGCCCAGGGCACGTACTGTTCCTCCAGTGCGACAGATCAGCGGGTGCTGAAGGTCAGTGACAACCGGGTGGATGAACTGAAGGCCCTGGGCTGGTCGCCCGAGGATCTCAGGAAGTACGAAGAGCTCTGGGAATATCGCCAGCGCTGGGGTGCGATCAACCTGGAGCGGGAGGATCGGGTGTTCCTGCGCAAGGCCGAGGCGGCCCTGCCCAGACCCGTCGCCCATGGAAAGGGTGGAGGGCGCAAGAGCATCCAGGAAAAATCCCATTACCGTTGGCTGACTGCCCAGCTGGAGGCCATGCGCAGCAGCCCCGTCGAGGCGGGTCTGGAGAACGGCCGCATCGGGGCCTGGCCGATCGTGCTGGAAGAGGAGCTGCGCGCCCTGGCCTACTACGAGCCGGTGCTGGGCCTGCCCGACACCCTCAAGGCCAAGGCAATCACCCCCGCCCGGGAGCGCTGGATCGAAGCCGCCGCCGCCGGTGGCGAAACCCTCTCCTTTGATTTCCCCGCGGCGCTGGAGGCCATCCGCCAGAGCGGCACGTCCAGCTGGAAGTCCCTGCGCTCTGAAACAGCGGAGAACCCCATGAGCTACCCGGTGCTCGATCCGGAAGCCGCTGCCAGCTTCCGCGCCATGGTGCGCCAGGAGGTGCTGGCACTCACTCGCAGCACTTTCCCCTCCCTGGCCGACACCAGCAAACCCGAACCACCGGACGACTGGCAGCCCAGCCGCTGAGGCTCAGGCGGAACCAGGCCATGACCCGACCATGCTGACCATCATGCCGATGGGTGATTCGATCACCCATGGTTTCAACGTTCCAGGTGGCTACCGCAAACCGCTCGACGAGCTGCTGAGAGCCTGGGGCTTAGGTCCCAATTTCGTCGGTCGCCATAGCCAGTCAGGCGACACAGCACCCGACCGCGACCACTGGGGACGGCCCGGCTGGGGGATCTCACGGACCGATGCAGTGGTCGGCGGCAGGACTTACGTGTCGCTTCAGGCCAACGAAGGGCCTCAGGGCGCGATTCGCGACGGACTGTTCCAGGACCTGGATCAAGCCATCAGCACCACCTACTTCTCCAGAGAGCAGGAGTCGATCAACGTCCTGCTGCTGATGGTCGGCAGCAACGACATCGTCCACCAGGTGGTGGAGCGACGGGATGGGGCAGTCGCAGCCGGCGATCGCAACAACGACGGCCAGGGTGAGCAGCAGTCCAGGATCGCCGAAGCCGCCATCGATCGCCTCAAGGCCTTCCTTGACGAGGTGAACCTCCTGGCCAGCCAGGAGGGTCTTCGGCTGGAGCTGATCGTGGCCACCATTCCCGACATCACCGAGGCCTGGAACCGGGATGGTCTGAAGGACCCCATCAGTTCCGTCATGCTCCAGGAACTGCGCGAGTACAACGACTTCATCCGCCACACCCTGCCGGATCTGCGGTATTCCCAGTTGGGCTTGCGTGTGGTGGATCAATTCAAGGCCGTCGGCAATGATCTGCTTGATGGTCTGCATCCCTCGAGCCAGGCCTTTGAACGAATGGCCGCTGCCTGGGGGGAGGCCATTGAGCAGGTGGTGGCGGAGAGGGTCCCTGCCCCGATGCCCCTGCCCTTGGTTCATGCCCTCCAGGTGAATGAGGCGGGGCAGCTGGCAGTGGTGCCTGGCGATGCAGCCATCAGCGGTGTCGAGCTCAGCGGCGATTCTGTGGCCGACGACTTGCTGCTGGGCAGCGCGGACCTGGATCAACTCAGGGGCCTGGGCGGTCACGACACCCTGCGGGGCCTGGCTGGGGACGACCGCCTCTTCGGCAACCAGGGCGATGACCTGATCCTGGGCAATCAGGGCCACGACCACCTGGTGGGCGGCCAGGGCGATGACCTGATCCGCGGTGGCCGGGGGCGCGATCTGATCAGCGGCGGGCTCGGAGTCGACGTCCTCTTCGGTGACTTCGGAACCAATATCTTTCTCTCGTCAGTCGATGGAAACGCCGACACCCTGGTGATCAGCAGTGATCAATTCCTCGCCAATCCCTTCGATGCAGGTGCAGCCAACAACCTGCTGGGGGGGAAAGTGGATGTGATCGAAGCAATCGACGACCTTGACCGGATCGTGATCCTGGGGGTCGACTCAGCCGATCTTTCCCTGGCACCCACCCGCATCACCGACTCCGGCGGACGCGCCCTCGATGGTCTGGGGATCTTTGCCCGCGGCAGCCTGGAGGCCATCCTGCTGGGCAGCAGCCTGGAGGCTTCGACCCTGACCGGCCGGATCAGCGGGGTGATCGCCGAGGAGGATCTGTCGCTGGGTTGAGCCTGGGGGCTGGAATGGGGCTGGCAGCCTTTCTTCAGCAACTGGGGGCAGGGAGCGGGGCTTTGGCCCCGGGGTTGGTTCCAGCAGCATGCGCACGATCACAACGGCAAGATTGACCGCGATCAAGGCGAAGGCCAGAGCCCCGACCCCTGCCAGAACACGCAGGCCCAGAGGTCGGGAGGGCGCATCGGCCAGCTGGAGGTCGTCGGGATCCTGGGGCATTCAATGGAGCGGCTCAGGCTTAGGGAGCGGGCGTAGTTGCTGGGTTGGCTGCAGGAGGGGTGGTGCTGAACTCCACGCTGCAGCGGTACCGGAAGCTGTTGCCGGGCATCACGATCTCCTGGCAACGGCTGCCGGTAACCGTGGCACCCTCGGGAACCTGGCTGGTGGCCTGTTGAAGGGCACTGTCCTGGTCAATGATCGAATCGGCCGTGACTGAGCCAGCGCTGACTGGAAGGGCTCCCAGCAGCAGAGCGGCCGTGAGGCCGCCGAACGATCGAAGCATGGTGGACATCACACACAGGACGGTCAGGAGGGTGGAACCGATCCGCTCATGGTCTGGTCGGCACCTCTTCCTTGAAGTCAACCATCAACTGCATGGTTTCGGTGAACAGGCCAGTGACGTCCTGGGTCAGGGGCGTTTTGCCCTGGGGACCGAACCAGCGATCGAAGATGCCCCGCTCCCTGGGCTGCTGGCGCAGGTATCCCTGCATGTAGCGGATCAGGGCCAGGTCCACCACCCGCTGGAAGGACGCATTGTTCTGAGGCAGCATGCAGGCGATGCCTTCCCTGGAGTAGGTGTGATCCGACACCTGGAACGGTGCCTGGCCTCCCTGACGCTGCAACCAGGCATAAAGGAGCATCCCATCGTCGGCGAAGGCATCGATGCGGCCTTGCTGGAGGGCCTCATAGCCCTCCTGGCGGTCCTTGAGCAGCACCACCGAGGCCGTCGGCTGGCGGCTGGCGACGGCCAGGGCGCTGGTGGTGCGCGGCAGGGCTCCCACCCGCTTACCCGCCAGGGACTCCGGGGAGGAAAGCCCCGAGCCCCGGGGCACGAGCAACTGGGTGCCGGTCATGCCGTAACTCACTGAGAAATCCACCTTTTCATCACGGCTCCAGGTGAAGCTGCTGGCATCGCAGACCAGGTTCACCGCCCCCGACTCCAGGCTGGAGAGTCGCTGGTCGGTCTCGAGCGGCACCAGCTTCAGCTGGATCGGGCGTCCCGTCTGGCTCTCGATCTCCTCCCGGATCAGGTTCATCATGTCAATCGAGTAGCCCACCAGCTGACCCTCCTCGTTCTGGTAGGCGAAGGGGAACGCATCCCGGCTTGTACCCCCCACCAGTACGCCCGAGGCCGCCACCGACTCCAGCAGGGAGCCGGCGGATGCTGGCCCCACCAGGGCAAGGGCCGCGAGGAGTTGAAGCAGCGGGAGCAGACGTTTCACCAACAAGGCTCGACTCTGTAACAAGATTGCGTCATTGTCAGCATAGATCAAAGCGACAAATCAAAGGGCTTTGAAGTAAAGACCCGCAGCCAGAATCACATAGGCAGCCAGCAGCAGCACCCCCTCCAGCCAGTCGGAGCGACCATCGAGGCTCACCAGATTGCTCACCAGCACCGCCGTGATCACCGCCACCAGCTCATAGAGCTCGAAGCTGAGGTCGAGCGGATGCCCCAGCAAGGGCCCCGCCAGCACCAGCACCGGCACCACCAGCAGGGCCACCAGCAGGGTGGAGCCCATCGCGACTGACACGGCCAGGTCCATCTGATTACGCCGGGCCATGGTGATCGCCGTGAGGAACTCAGCCGCTCCCCCCAGCAGCGGCAGCAGCACCACCCCCGTGAACAGATCCGTGAGCCCGAGCTGGGTTGTCACCGATTGCACCACCCCAACGAAGATCTCCGAAACCAGCGCCAGAGCCGTGGTGGCACCGATCAACACCAGCAGCCAGGGCACGGGACTGACGGGTGCCTCCTCATCGCTGCACTCCACCTCCGCCACCTCGTAGAGGGCACTGTGAGTGCGCAGGGAAAAGATCAGGGTCAGTGCGTATACCAGCAGCAGCACCCAGGCCACGAACCCCGAGAAGGCCTGGGTGCGCTCCGGTGCCGCCCCCGTGGAGATCACGGCAATGCTGGGAATCAGGATCGCCAGCACCGCCAGAGTCATGGCCGAACCGTTCACCCGGGCCACCACGGGCTGGAAGCGCTGCTCGCTGCGCCCCAGCCCCCCCAGGAACATCGAGAGCCCCAAGGCCAGCAGGAGGTTGGCCATCACCGTGCCGGTGATGCTGGCTTTGACGATGTCCACCAGTCCGGCCCGCAGGGCCACCAGGGCAATGATGAGTTCCGAGGCGTTGCCGAAAACGGCATTGAGCAGGGCACCAAGCGATGGACCCAGGGCCACGGACAACTTCTCTGTCGCGGTGCTCAGCCAGATCGCCAGCGGCAGGATGGCCAGCCCCGAGCAGACGAACACAACCGTCTCGCCCCATTGCAGCCGCTCAGCCGCCAGGGAGAGCGGCACCAGCACCAGAAAGGCTGTGGCGAAGGGCCGTCGGTTCGTCATCGGCAGGAGCCTGTCTGGCCGCATTCTTAGCTGATCTCGACCAGTAGGCTCTGCCTGCCCGGAGAGGTTATTCAGGTTGGAGATCTCTGGATTCAGCACGTTCAACATCGCCATCGTGGTGCTGGCGGTCGGGCGCTGGCTGAATCAGCGCTTTGCCGTCCTGCGCCAGTTCAACATTCCCGAGCCGGTCAGCAGTGGCCTGCTGGTGTGCCTGCTGCTGGCCCTGGTCCATGCCTTCAGTGGCCTGGAGATCAACTTCAACCTCAACACCCGGGATTTTCTGCTGCTCTATTTCTTCGCGACAATCGGCCTCAACGCCGACATCAAGACCCTGCTTTTGGGGGGACGGCCGCTGCTGCTGCTGGTCGGTCTGACCGTGGCCTTCATGATCCTGCAGAACCTCACCGGCGTCGTGGTTGCCAGCCTGGCGGGACTCTCCCCCCTGAAGGGACTGCTGGGGGGGTCGGTGTCGTTGTTGGGGGGGCACGGCACCACGATTGCCTGGGCGCCGCGATTCGCCCGGGAACACGGCATCGAGAACGCCCTGGAGATCGGCATCGCCTGCGCCACCCTGGGCCTGGTGCTGGCCTCGTTGATGGGAGGCCCTGTGGCCAGGTTCCTGATCCGCCGTCATGGGCTGCGCTGCAATCCGGCAGCCGGGCCCAGCGAGCGGGCCGACACCCCTGCCGATCCACGGCCGGTGGATTTCTTCAGCCTGCTGCGCACCCTCTTCTGGCTGAACATGAGCCTGGCCCTGGGGGAAGCACTGCATGCAGCCCTGAAGGCCGTGGGCAGCAACCTGCCCCTGTTCGTCTGCGCCCTGTTCGGCGCCATCCTGCTCACCAACATGGTGCCGCGCCTGATCCCCCGCCTCATCTGGCCGGCGCAGACCCGTGCCCTTTCTCTGGTGTCGGAGATCTCCCTGGGAATCTTCCTGACCATGTCGCTGATGAGCCTGCAGCTCTGGACCATCACCGAGCTGGCGGTGCCGATCTTGATGATCCTGGCCGCCCAGTTGGTGTTGGCCGTGCTGTTCGCGGTGATGGTTGTGTTCCCCGCCATGGGCGCCAACTACGACGCCGCTGTGATCTGCTCCGGCTTCGGTGGGGTCTCCCTGGGAGCCACCCCCACCGCGATGGCCAACATGGCGGCGGTGAGCCACCGCTACGGGCCTTCACCCCAGGCCTTCATCATCGTGCCACTGGTGTCGGGCTTTTTCGTTGACATCAGCAACGCCGTGGTCATCCAGCGCTTCCTCAACTGGCTCAGCTGACGACCGGGAGGCTTTGGGGGCAGCCGGTAGGCTGAGCGCCTGCAGCACAACCGATCGAGGGAGCCTGAAGATGGGGATTGCACTGGGGATCAACGGATTCGGGCGCATCGGCCGCCTGGTTTTTCGCCGCAGCTTCGAGATCGAGGGGATCGATGTGGTGGCGATCAACGATCTGATCGAGCTCGATTACATCGCCTACATGCTTCGCTACGACTCCACCCACGGACGTTTCCGCGGCGAAGTTGAAACTCGTGACGGCCAGCTGTTCGTCAATGGCAAGGCGATCCGCGTGACCTCCGAGCGGGATCCGGCGGCCCTGAACTGGGGGGGCGTTGGCGCCGATGTGGTGCTCGAATCCACCGGCCTGTTCCTCACCGACGCTTCGGCAAGGGCCCACATCGTGGCGGGCGCCAAGAAGGTGGTGCTCTCAGCCCCTTCCAAGGACGACACGCCGATGTTCGTGATGGGGGTCAACCACCACTCTTATGCCGGTGAGGACATCGTCTCCAATGCCTCCTGCACTACCAACTGCCTGGCCCCGATCGCCAAGGTGCTGCACGACAACTTCGGCATCCGCGACGGGTTGATGACCACTGTCCATGCCATGACCGCCACCCAGAAAACGGTGGATGGCCCCTCCGCCAAGGACTGGCGTGGTGGTCGCGGCGCCGGCCAGAACATCATTCCCTCCTCCACCGGCGCCGCGAAAGCCGTGGGCAAGGTGATCCCCTCCCTCAACGGAAAGCTCACGGGCATGGCCTTCCGCGTGCCCACCCCGGATGTGTCGGTGGTGGATCTCACCGTGAATCTGGAGCGTCCCGCCAGCTACCAGGCCATCAAGGACGCCATGAAGGCGGCGGCCGCGGGCTCGATGGCCGGGGTGTTGGGCTACACGGAGGCGGATGTGGTCTCCTCGGATTTCCTCGGTGAACCCTGCACCTCGGTGTTTGACGCCGGCGCCGGCATCGCCCTGACCGACACCTTCGTGAAGGTGGTGGCCTGGTACGACAACGAGTGGGGCTATTCCTGCAAATGTCTTGACCTGATCCGTCACATCTGCGCCTGAGGGCTGGCCAATGCGGGGATCTGCGGTTGATTGAGCCCTGCAGGATCCCTGCGCCGCAACCCCCGATGGAGTTCCCCACCCTGCTGGTCCGGCCCATGAGCCGCCCGCCCGGTCATGACCGGGCTCTGGTTCTGCGCAACCGCCAGGGCGGTGTGACGGGGGGGTATCACAACGCCAAGCTGCTCAATCCAGAGCAGGCCCAGGCCCTGCTGGCTCGCCATCACTGGGATGTGGTTCCCGGGATGGACGCCAGAGGGCGCTGATCATTCAGCTCTGGAGGGAGCGCATCAGGCTCTGCAGATGGCGGCTTTCCAGCTCCAGCACCCGTCGGGCGAAGTCGTGGTCGCGCTCGAGCACTGCATCGAAACCATCCACCGGCACCGCCAGCAGCCGGGTTCCCTCCTCTTGCGCCACTATCGTGTTCTCCGAGGCGCTGTGGCTGAGCACCTCCAATTCGTCGAGCACCTGGCCGGGCCTGAGTGGATCGAGGCGGATACCGCTGGCGTCCTGATAGCGAACCGCCGCCTTGCCGCTGATCAGCACCAGCAATTCACGGCAGGTGTCACCGGTTTCGGTGATCAGCTCGCCGGCCTTGAAGCGGCGCAGCTCCGAGACCGCTGCCAACTGCTCCAGGCTGGCGTGGCTGGTGCCCGAGAAGAAATCGCTGGCGGCCAGGTAGGCCCTCATCTCAAGCTCCGGCAGATCCTCAAGCTCCGGGACCGGCGCCGTCGGTGATTTCAGGGCCCTGAGCATCTCGGCCAGTGGAGCGGGAGCGGCGGCCGACTCGAGGCCACTGGCCAGGAAACGGGCACGGTTGAGATCGAGCCGCGCCAGCAGGAACAGGGCGCAGGCCCGCAGCAGGGGCGTGCGCTCCTGCATCAGCACTTCAAGGCTGGCGAGGGTGTCGGCGAGGGGATAGGACTGCGGCTCATCAGGGGCGTCTTGGGGCTCCTCACGCAGGAGTGCCAGCACCGGCGCTGAGAGTTGCTTCTCCCAGCCGCCCTCAGCCAGCACCAGGGGCAGATGGACTGGTCTCAGCCCTTGCAGCCGGGCCGCCCATTCGATGGCTTCGGGCTGATCCTTCAACTCAGCAAGCCCGGTGAGCATGGCGCGCACGCTCAGGTCCTGGCGTTGCAGCAATGACTCGGCGAGCAGATCGCGCACCAACGGCTGGTCCGCCAGCATC
The DNA here is from genome assembly GCF_024345995.1 of Synechococcus sp. Cruz-7E5. GTDB lineage: Bacteria > Cyanobacteriota > Cyanobacteriia > PCC-6307 > Cyanobiaceae > Regnicoccus_A. The sequence continues at coordinate 18,442 of NZ_JAGQCE010000018.1, read as the reverse complement.
GGTTGCAACAAGCTCCTGCGGGCCTGCCGGAGCTCGGCGAAACGGGACAGCATCGCCTCCAGCCTGTGCGGCGCACTGCTGCTGGGGTCGAGGCCTTCGAGCACGCTGGCCTCCTCGGCCGGGGTGATCGAGTACTGGCTGCACAGGTTGCGGATCACCTCAGGATCGGCCTGGCGGCTCTTGAGCAGCATCAACCGCTCCAGCGATTTGCTGTAACCGCTCAGGCGGATCTGATCCTCAAGGCTGCGACGGTTGTCGGGATCGAGCAGATCCGGATTCTCGACCCCAACCGATTCGAGCAGCAGGCTGTGCTCCTCGTCGGTGATGCCGATCTCCTGGCGCATCTGGCTCAGAACTTCCAGGCTGCTGGAGGCATTGGCGTAGCCCTCCTGCAGGGCCTCTCGCACCACCTCCTTGTACACCTGCTGACGCTTCTCGCGGGTAAAGCCCGGCAGCACTTTGGCGAGCACGTACACCTCATGGGGGCTGAGGTCAGCCAGCTGGCGCCCATCGAGGTAGCGCCCCACATCGAGATCGAGCTTCTCCAGCTGGCGGCGGAAGCGGCTGGCCAGGTTTTCGCGCTGGTGCAGATCGGCGCTGCGTTCCCAGGAGCGGTAGAGCCAGAGACTGCTCACCGCCACCACCACGGCATCGAAGAGGGTCTGCACCCAGGGGGGAAGCAGCAGCAGCAGGGGCCGGCCGGAGAACAGAAAGAAGAAGTTGAACACCAGAAACGTGGCCAGCACGAAGATCTGATGCCGGCCGAAGCGGCCGCTGCGCTCGATCCAGCGGCCCACACGAACGCCCAGCCAGGTGAAGAACCCGAGCACCAGCGGCACCGCCACCAGCCGGGGCACATTCAGGCTCTGGCCGAAGAGAAACAGTCCGGGCCGCAGCAGCAGCGACAACTGATCGGTCTGGCGCAGCCAGGCCCCCGAGAAGTAGTAGTCCCAGGTGCCGGCATAGAGGTAGTAATAGAGGAAATATCCCACCACCAGGCCCACGTAGGCATAGCGCTCGAAGCTGAACTCCCGGCTGCCCAGCCGGGTCCAGTACATGCGCTCGGCATCGATGTCGATGCAGGGCTGCTGGCAGGCCACGCAGGCACTCTGTTCACTGCCGTCGGGCAGCACGGTGCGGCACATCGACTGGGTGATCGGTTTCTCACTCAGGTGGGCCTTGCTGCCGAGCAGGCCCGCCGGAGTGGAGTAGACGCTCTGCACCGGCGCCATCGGGCAGAAGTACTGGCACCAGGCCTTGCCGCCGTAGAGCCAGCCCACGCTGATGGCGGCGGCGATCGTGAACAGCAGCCAGCCGGCCAGTACCAGCCGGTCGGCATTGAAGAAGAGGATGCGTCCGCAAAGGCCAACGAACAGCCAGCCGAACTGCAGCTGGGAATAGTGACGGGCCAGCCAGGAGTCGTCGGCCACCTTGGCCAGCTGCTGGCGGCGCTCCCCCGTGCGCGGGTTGACCTTGGTGCGCTGCCGCTGCCGGCCCAGGGCTCTGGGGATCTGCGAGAGGAAGGAGAGGGGACAGATGCGCCGCCAGAGTTCATGGCCGAACAGCAGCAGGATCAGCACCGCCGCCGGCACCACCACCCCCCAGAAGGCGGTGGTGCCGAGGGGATAGGGGGTCTCGCTGAGGCAGACGCCCTGCACCGCCACGCACCCTTCGGGCAGGCGCAGGGGGCTCCAGGAGTGATCCGCCTCGGTGAAGCGGGGCGTCCAGGGGTCGTAGAAGAGCGAGGCGATGATCAGCAGCCAGGCGCTGGTGAGAATCCAGCGGATGCCATGCATCCGTGCCTCAGACACCTCAAAGGCCATCAAGCGGGGCCACACTGGCGCGAACCATAGATGGATCGCCCTGGCCCTGCCTGCTTTCCGCCGCTGCCCTGCCCTGCCGGCCGTTCTGGGCCTGGCGCTGGTGGCCCTGCCGCCGCTGCTGCTGCCCCGTGCCCTTGCCCAGCCTGCAGCGGCCACGATCCCCCTGCCGGAACCCCGGGGCCAGAGCCTGTTGCTGCAGAGCGTCGATCGCGCCGACTACGGACCGCTGGCGGAACAGTTCCTCACCCAGGCCAACCTCGCCTACTGCGGCGTGGCCAGCATGGTGATGGTGCTCAACAGCCTGGCAGTGCCGGCCCCGGCGGCGGCGGGTTTCGGCAGCTACCGCTTCTGGACCCAGGAGAACGTGTTCGAGGCCGCCGCCACCCGGGCGGTGCTCAGCCCCGAGCTGGTGGCCCGCCAGGGCATGACCCTGCAGGAGCTGGGGGCCCTGCTGGCCAGCCATGGGGTGCAGGCCCGGGCCATCCACGGTGATCGGTTGAGCCTGGCCCAGTTCCGGCTGCTGGTGCGCAGCAACCTCGCCCGGGCGGACGACCGCCTGCTGGTGAACTATCTGCGTCCGTCTCTCGGCCAGGCCGGCGGCGGCCACATCTCCCCGCTGGCCGCTTACCACACCGCCACGGATCGGGTGCTGATCCTGGATGTGGCCCGCTACCGCTACCCGTCGGTGTGGGTGCCCCTGGGGGATCTCTGGCAGGCGATCCGCACCACCGACAGCAGCTCAGGCCGCAGCCGCGGCGTGGTGGTGGTGCGGCGGATCTGAGGGCGGTACAACGCCTCTGTCTGCAATGCCACGGTCCGTGGCGACACCGCCTGTGGTGCGATCGATGGCCCCTGCCCGCTCCCGGCTGAACCCGGCGATGCTGCTGCTCCCCCTGCTGGGCGCACTCTGCGCTGCCGCACTGATCCACTCGCCGCCAGCCATCGCCGTACCGCTGATCCCCGACTCGGCCAGCGGGGCGGGGTCTGAGGACGACACCTGGCCGGAAGCAGGGCTTCCGCCTGCAGTGGTCACCCCCACGCCAGTGCCGTTGCCGGCGCCACCAAGGCCCGAGCGGCCTGCAGTGGTTCCCCGGGAGGTGGCCGTGGGGGATCTCGCCCTTGGGCACGAGCCGCCAGCCCCGGGCGATGCCGTGTCGAAGCCGCTGCAGCCTTTGCACTACCCACTGGCTGTTGGCGCCCTGGAGCAGGACCCCTGGGGCTGGCGCTTTTCGAGCGCGCGCGGTGCCTGGCGCATGCACACCGGAGTGGATCTGATCGCGCCAGAGGGCACCGCCGTGCTGGCCGTGCATACGGGCCGGGTGCAGCGGGTGGCGGACATTGCCGGCTATGGCCTCACGGTGCTGGTGGATCACGGCGGCGGCTGGTCGAGCCTCTACGCCCACCTGCTGGAAGCCTCCGTGATCCCCGGCGACAGCGTGCGGGCCGGGCAGCCGCTGGGCCTGGTGGGCCAGAGCGGCAATGCCAGCGGCCCGCACCTGCACCTGGAGGTGCGCCAGCGGCAGCCGCAGGGACTGGTGGCGGTGGATCCCACACCCCTGCTGCCCGCACCGCCTCCCGGAGGCGCCATCGCTGGAGACATCCGCCCCTGAGCAGGTTCTGGTGCTGCAAGCGCTTGGCTGATCTCAGGTGGTCATCGCTACCATCAGCGCCCAGCTAGTCCGGCAACCCCCGGGTGCAAACCAGTTCATGGATCCGTTCCGGCTGCTCGAATTGCTGATCCTGGCGGCCGTGCTGGCTGGCTTCGTCGGCCTGCTGCTGCGACGCAATCTCTTCCTCAAGGTGCTCGCCATGGACGTGATGGGGTCCGCTGTGGTGGCCCTGTTCGTGCTGGTGGCTGCTCGCTCCGGACTGCGCAGCCCGATCCTCACGGCAAGCGGCACCGGCGTCGGCTTCACCGCCTGGGCGGATCCAGTTCCCCAGGCGGTGATCCTCACGGCGATCGTGATCGGCCTCTCGATCCAGGCCCTCCTGCTGGTGGTGATCACCCGGCTGTCGCGGATCGACCCCACCCTTGATCTGTCCAGCTTCGATACCGGTGGCCGCCGTTGATGACGGCTCTGACGCCGACGCTCACTGTGGCGCTCTCCGCCAGGACGATTCTGATCGGCTGGCTGCTGCTGCCGTTTCTGGCGGCATTTCTGGCTGCAGTATTGCCACCCCTGGCGCGCTGGCTGGCCCTGCTCTGCTGCCTTGCCACCGGCGCCATGGCGGCCGCGATTCAGCTGGGCGGGCTGCCGCCTGGCTTCGATCTGCTCGGTGCCTACGGCGTGGCCCTGCAGCCTGATGCTTTCGCCGCCCCTTTCCTGCTGCTCAACGCCCTGGTCTGCGGCGCGGTGGTGCTCGACAGCTGGCGGCGGCCGTTACCTGGGCCGTTCCTGCTGCTGCTGATGGTGCTGCACGGCGGTCTGTCTTCCGCCTTCGTGGTGGTGGATCTGATCAGCCTTTATGTGACGCTCGAAGTGGTGGGGATCAGCGCCTTCCTGCTGATGCTGATCAGCCGCTCGGAGCGATCGATGTGGGTGGCCCTGCGCTATCTGCTGATCGGCAACTCAGTGATGACGCTGTTTCTGATCGGCGCGGCGCTGGTGTATCTCGAGCAGGGCAGCTTCCGCTTCGAGGACGTGGCGAGAACCAGCAGCATCGCCGCCCTGGCACTGCTTCTGGTGGGTCTGCTCACCAAATCGGGACTGTTCCTCTCCGGTCTGTGGCTGCCGCTCACCCATGCAGAAGCCCCGGCGGAGGTGTCGGCTTTGCTCTCCGGTGTGGTGGTCAGCGCAGGCATCGCCCCGCTTCTGCGGTTGAGCAACACCCTTCCGGCACTTGGGGAGGTGATCACGATCATCGGCCTGGCCAGCACCGCGCTCGGCCTGCTGTTCGCCCTCGCCGATACCGACGCCAAACGCCTGCTGGCCTGGAGCACGTTGTCGCAGATGGGTCTGGTGGCGCTGGCGCCGGTGGTCGGGGGTCTCTATGCCCTTGCCCATGGCCTCGCCAAGGCGGCCCTGTTCCTCGTGGCGCGCCGCTTCCCCAGTCGTGCGCTGCATGGTTGGGGCTCCCGGCCTCTGCCCGCCGGCGTGTGGTGGCCGCTCTGGATCGGTTCGCTCTCGATCGTGGGCGTGCCGCCACTGGCTGGCTACGCCGCCAAGAGCAGCCTTGATGGGGCGCTGCACGGACCGCTGGCTCTGGCGGTCACCCTTCTGAGTGTGGGCACGGCAGCGGTGTACGGGCGCCTCTGGAGTGCTCCCCTTAGCCGTGATCCCCAGCTGGCAATTGATCCCGGCACGGATCCCTCCTGGTCACCGGGGGTGGTGGTGCTGCTGCTGGCCTTGGTGGTGCTCGGCGTCGTGGCACTCCCCTGGGGACCGGCACTGGCGTCAGCCACGGCCAAGGCCGCACTGGTTCTGCTGGGGGGCTGGGGGCTGCACCGCCTGCTGGAGTGGCTGCGGCTACGGGAACGCTGGCGGCTGCCGGAGCTGGAGCGCCTCTCCGACCTGCTCGGCGGCATCGGCGTGGTGGGGGCCGGCCTGCTGGTGATCCTGAACCGATGAGAAACCTTTTGCCTCTCCTGTTGAGCATCGGCTTCCGGTTGGCGCTGTGGTGTCTGCTCACCAGCGATCTCAGTTGGCTCAACCTGCTGATCGGGCTGGTGGTGGCCCTGCTGCTGCCGCGGGCCCGCTCGCGGCCCCTGCCGCTGCGGGCGTTGCTGCTGGCCACTTCCCGCAGCCTGCTGGCCATTCCGCAGGCCTACGGCGAAGCCCTGCGCCTGATCTTCGCCCCGGCCGTGGAGGAGCGCGAAGCCAGTGAACCCGCCACCGACCGCGCCCTGCCCCTGCTGGTGTTCCTCGATGTGTTCCGGATCACGCTGACGCCCTTCACCATCGTGCTCGGCCTGGAGGACGATGGTCGCCGCTATCGAATCCATTCGCTGATGCCCGCCTCGAAGCAGGACGGTTCCCGGCTGTGACTGTGCTGCTCTGGGGGATGGTGCTGGCTCTGTTGATCCCGATCGCGGTCGCCTGCCGGCCCACGAACGTCTGGCATCGGCTGGCCGCCTTCTCCAGCGTGTCCTCGAAGGTGGCCCTGATCATCCTGGTGGTCTCAGTGGGCCGGGGCGACTGGATGCTCGGGCTGGTGGGAGTGATCGTGCTCAGTGCCGGCAACGCCGGCCTGTTGCTGCTGGCCAATCTGCTGCGGGAGGTGGAGCGGTGATGCAGGGCTCCCTGGTTGATCACACCAGCCTGCTGCTGCTGGGCGCAGGTCTGACGCTCTGGTTCTGGGGCAGTTGGCCGCTGCTGGAGAACCGCAGCTACCTGAGCAAACTGCACGCCCTCTCGGTGGCCGACACGCTCGGCTCGGCGTTGATGCTGCTTGGCCTGTTGCTGCGCATCCCCGGCCAATGGCCACTGCTCACCCTGGCGCTGTTGGGGTTGATCGTCTGGAACACGATCTTCGGCTACGTGCTGGCCGCCTGCTCACTGCCGGCGCGGGACAGTACACAGGCGGGCGAGCAACGATGATCAGCCCGTTTGATCTGGCCGGCGGGCTGGATCTGATCCTGCCGATCACCGCCCTGTTGCCCCTCACCTCGATCCTGCTGGTGAGTCAGGCGAACCCATATCAGACGCTGGTGCTGCGCGGCATTCTCGGTTCGGTGGCCACCCTGCTCTACGCCCTGCTGGGAGCGCCGGACGTGGCGATCACCGAAGCCCTGGTGGGCACCCTGCTCTCCACCACGCTGTACGCGGTGGCGCTGCGCTCATCGATGGCGCTGCGACTGACCTTTCCCGATCAGGCGCCCCCTTCGGCAGAGTGTCTGCGGCTTCTGCGCGACTGGCTGGAGCCGACGGGCCTGCGGCTGCGGTTGGTCCCGCCCGAGGAGGACGCCCTCGGCGAGGCCTCCGGCTGCCATGGCCGCCTCGCACCGGGTCCGGCCCTGGTGCTGCTGAACCCCTTGCTGCTGGAGCGGCTGCGGGGTCTGGAGGGCTACCGCCCCTGGCAGGACAGCGGCGGTGCGCTGCTGCTGGAGGAAACCCCATGACCTGGCTGTACCTGGTGGCCGCCACGGCCTTCTGCCTGGCGCCGCTGGCCGCTGCCCTGCCCCCAGCCGCGGAGGTGATGCCACTGATCAGCGCGATCGCCGAGCAGACGGATGTGCCGAACCTGGTGTCGGGGGTGATCCTCTACACCCGGCTGTACGACACGGTCGCCGAGGTGGTGGTGTTCACGCTGGCATCCATCGGCGTGCGCTTCCTGTTCGCCGGCGAGCCCGCCAAAGCCCGCGTCCGAGGCCTCGACGACCCCCCGTCGGTAGTGCTCTGCCAGCTGAGCGGCACAATCGCGGCGTTGATCGGCGTGGAGCTGGCCCTGCGCGGCCATCTCTCACCCGGTGGTGGCTTCGCGGCGGGCGTTGCCGGCGGAACAGCGATCGGTCTGGGTCTGATCAGCGGCTCAGCCAGCCTCTCCGATCGCCTCTACTCCCAGTACCGAGCAGACCTCTGGGAGAAAGCGGCGGTGATTGCCTTCGTGCTGCTGGCAGCCCTGGCCCTGGGGGGCCTGCCGCTGCCGCCGGGTAGGTTCGGCAGCCTGGCCAGCGGCGGCTGGATTCCCCTGCTGAACATCCTGGTGGCGATCAAGGTGACGCTGGGCTCGTGGGCGATGGTGCAATTGTTCGTGCGCCACCGGGGGTTGCTTTAGGAGGTGCCCAACTGGCCACCCGCCATCAGCGCGAAGCTGTTGAGATGGCAACCCTGAACCAACGGCGAGCCGAGCGCCGCAGCGGACCTCTCCACGCCACCCACTCCAGGGCTGATTCAACGTTTCAACGTGGAGCTTGTTGACACTCCTATGGACTGTCAACCCCCCCAGCGCACCGGCGTGATCGGCTGTTGGCTGCCCGGTGATGGAGGCGCCAGGCAGGTCAGCAAGGATGGAGCCGATGCCGCCTTGACCATTCCGTGGAGCCGATCACGACATCGAACCAGCTTCTCCTCTTGGAGGCCATCGATCAGGTACGAAAGGACGTGGATGCTCCGCGCTTGCCGCTCGAGGAATTGACCGAGACCACTTTCACCCTGGTGGCCGAGCACATGTCGCTGGTGCAGATCATCGATGCCGCAGAAGGCCTGATACAGCTGGCCTCCCATCCCACCAGGCCAAAAACAGCGCCGCCGATGCCAATTGATGAATTGCAGGCCCTGCTGGAGAAGGTCATCGATCTCAGGGATTGGCAGGAGCTGGAAGATGACGACGATCGCAGCGACATCCAAAAGCTGATCGACAACGCCACCGATGCCGACACTGTGCTGGTGCGCGATCCCACCGGCACCCCTGAGCTGCAGGAGATCGGCATCCTGGAGCTTCTGCAGCGCTATCCCTGTCGCGGCAGCGAGGCCCGCTGGAGCCCCGACGACGCGATCGCCTTCCTGGAAACAAAGACCCGCTGGCTGGATGCGGCGCTGGAGAGCTGGGAGGCCGATGGTGAGGCCATGGCTGACGAAAGCGATCTGATCGAGGCCAAGGCCGTCGTTCTGGTCGTGCCAGAGCAACCAGGCCAGTCGCTGCGGACCGAGCTACTCGAAGTGCTGATCCCCGTTGAGGAGTGAACCACCGGCCGGCTCTGGTTCCGCCGGATCCGCCGCCTGCCATGGAGGGCAGGCAACGGCTCCGCCGGGAGCCTGGGCGACTGCAGTAAGCCCGCTGCTGATCAGACCGCTGCCGTGCGTACGGCGGCACCACCACGCAGGATGCCGAACACCTCACGTGCCACAAATCGCTTGAGGCAGCGAATGATCTCCTTCATTGAGCGGCCCTCTGCGGTGCGGCGCTCGACGTACTCCCTGGTCTGCTGGTGACGCTGCAGCCGGCATATGACGATGCGGTGCAGGGCGCAGTTGGCCTGACGGTTGCCGCTGCGATTCAGCCGGTGCCGCACCACTTTGCCAGAGCTGGCCGGTAGGGGATTAACACCGCAGAGGGCAGCAAACGAGGCCTCGGATTTCATCCGTTCCTGGTTGTCGCCGACCGCCACGACCAACGTGGCGGAGATGTCCACACCGATGCCGTAGGTGTTGCGCAGCTCCGGGCAGTGCTGCATGGTCAATCGATCCAGTTGCGCAACGGTGTCCTTGAGCTCCTGATCCAGCTGCTGGATGCGACGGGCGAGGGTGCGCAGGGTCATCTTGGCTGCCGCCAGAGGAGTGCTGATGTCGCCAGAACGCAGGCCACTGCAGCATTCCACCAGTTCCTTGCCCTTGAGCCGCTGCAGCCGTTCCCGCAGCGCAGCCGGTGCTGTCACCACGATCGCGTGCAGCTGATTGAGGGCCGCAGTGCGGTTGTCGGTGGCGGAGTCCTTGGCCACTTTGAGCATGCGGATCATCTCCACCAGATCGTCACCCGCCTTGGGGATGACCGTGGCCTGACCGGCGATGTAAGAGCGAGCAGCAGCCTCCGCATCGATCGTGTCGTCCTTGCCGATGCGCCGCCGGGTGGAGCGATCCGGTCGGTTCACTTCCACCACGGGGAGATCTGCACCCTTCAGGGCCCGGCAGCGTCCTGATCACCTCCAACCGCCCCGTTATGGAATGGGGCGAGGTGTTCGGCGATCAGGTCGTCGCCACCGCAATCCTCGATCGGCTGCTGCACCACAGCCATGTGCTGACCGTGCGGGGCGACAGCTACCGCCTGCGCGAGAAACGCCGCTCCGGTCTGCTCAGGAGCAGCAGTGCGGTGAGCACCATCCCAGCCACCGGGGAGGGAGGGAGCCCATGAGCATCGCGTTCCTCCCGATCCACCCCCATCCACATCCCCAACGACTGATGAGCAAGACCTACCGGCGCCGGCTACGGCGTCAACAAGCCGGGGCTAAAGCCCCACAGGGTGGGCCAGATTTCGTGTCGCCGGAGGACCAATTCCGGATGTCGCTTGACACGGATCAGCTCAACGATTTCCTCGAAGCCCTGGAAAAGGCAGGCAGCCCCGCCAGAAACCCTGCCCTGCGCGAGGCCCTCGGCTGGGAGGAGCCCCTCTACGAAGAGGTGAAAGCTGAACTGGTGGCCAAGGGAATCGTGAAACGCGGCAGAGGCCGCAGCGATTCGGTGTTCCTGGTGGGCGCCGTGCCGGTGGCACAGCATGCCGCACCAGCCAAAGCCCCCCGCAAAGGCAAAGCCACCGGCAACGGCACCGCCAACCTGGGCTTCGAGGCCAAGCTCTGGCTCACGGCCGACAAGCTGCGCAACAACATGGACGCGGCCGAGTACAAGCACGTGGTGCTCGGCCTGATCTTCCTCAAGTACATCTCCGACAGCTTCGAAGAGCACCGCGCCAAGCTGCTGGAGGGCGAGGGCGACTACGAGGGCGCCAACCCGGAAGACCCCGACGAATACAAGGCCGAGAACGTGCTCTGGGTGCCGGCCGAGGCCCGCTGGAGCCACCTGCAGGGCCATGCCAGGGAGGCCACGATCGGCAAGCTGGTGGACGACGCCATGGTGGCGATCGAGCGCGACAACCCGCGCCTCAAGGGCGTGCTGCCGAAGGACTACGCGCGTCCGGGGCTCGACAAGCAACGCCTGGGGGAGCTGATCGATGTGATCGCCACGATCGAACTCACTGCTTCAAGCGAGGGCGAGCAGACCCATCGCTCGGTGGATCTGCTGGGCCGGGTGTACGAATACTTCCTCACCCGCTTTGCGTCGGCCGAGGGCAAGAACGGCGGCCAATTCTACACGCCGAGCTGCGTGGTGCGCTGCCTGGTGGAGATGCTGGAGCCCTACAAGGGCCGCATCTACGACCCCTGCTGCGGCTCCGGCGGCATGTTTGTGCAGAGCGAGAAGTTCGTGGAAAGCCACGGCGGCAAGCTGGGCGATATTTCCATCTACGGCCAGGAGAGCAATGCCACCACGCGCCGCCTGGCGGTGATGAACCTGGCCCTGCGCGGCATCGAAGCCGACTTCGGCCCCGAGCACGCCGACAGCTTCCGCCGCGACCTGCATCCGGATCTGCGGGCGGATTATGTGCTCGCCAACCCGCCCTTCAACGACTCCGACTGGTTTCGGAAGGACGACGACGTGCGCTGGCAGTTCGGCGTGCCGCCCAAGGGCAACGCCAACTTCGCCTGGGTACAGCACTTTTTCCATCACCTGGCGCCGCAGGGTATGGCCGGCTTCGTGCTCGCCAACGGCAGCATGAGCTCCAACCAGAGCGGCGAAGGCGAGATCCGCCGCGCCCTGATCGAAGCCGACCTGGTGGACTGCATGGTGGCCCTGCCCGGCCAGCTCTTCTACAGCACCCAGATCCCGGTGTGCCTCTGGTTCCTGGCCAAGAGCAAGGCTGCCGACGGCCAACGGGGCTTCCGAGATCGGCGCGGGCATACCCTGTTCATCGATGCCCGCAAGCTCGGCACCCTGATTGATCGGGTGCATCGGGAGCTGCTGGAGGCTGATCTGGAGAAGATCAGCGGCACCTATCACCGCTGGCGGGGTGCCAATGGGGCTGGCGACTACGCCAATGTGCCGGGGTTCTGCAAATCCGCCACCACCGCCGAGATCGCTGCCCATGGGCATGTGCTCACGCCGGGGAGGTATGTGGGGGCGGAGGAGGTGGAAGACGACGGCGAGCCATTTGAGGAGAAGATGCCTCGGCTGGTGATGGAGCTGGAGGCTCAGTTTGCCGAGTCGGCGAAGCTGGAGCAGGCCATCCGGGCAAACCTGAGGGGGCTTGGTTATGGCGGGTGAATGGCGGGAAGCGACATTCCGGCAACTCCTCGATGAGGGAATACTGGAAATCGGAGATGGCTATCGTGCTCAGAATATCGAACTTGGCGGCACTGGCCCAATTTTTCTTCGCGCCGGTCATTTCACTGACAGCCACATCGACTTCGCTGGTGTTGAGCGCTTCCACGAATATCTTGCGGATAAGGTGCGTTCGAAGATGTCAAGGGTTGGCGACACCATCATCACCACGAAGGGAAACAGTACCGGTCGTACTTCGTTCGTAACTGATGGGCTGCCACCATTCGTTTATTCGCCACACCTCAGCTATTGGCGGAGTCTCGATCCAGAGAAATTGTGCGGTGGCTTTCTTCGCTACTGGTCCCAAGGAGTTGAATTCATCCATCAGCTTGCCGGTATGAAGGCGTCAACGGACATGGCTCCGTATCTGAGCTTGACCGACCAACGCCGACTGAGCATCACCCTCCCACCTCTCTCCAAGCAAAAGCCATTGCGTCGATACTTGGGGCACTAGATGACATGATCGAGTTGAACCGGCGGATGAACGCGACGCTGGAGGCGATGGCGCGGGCGCTTTTTCAGAGTTGGTTCGTGGATTTCGATCCTGTGCGGGCCAAGCTTGATGGGCGGCAGCCTGTTGGGCTTGATCAAGAAACTGCTGCCCTGTTCCCCGATTCATTCGAAAAGTCCGAGGCTGGTCATATCCCGAAAGGCTGGAGCATTGAACCCGTCGGCCAAGTCGTCGAATGCGTTGGCGGCGGAACCCCGAGCACCGCCGAGCCGAAGTATTGGGAAGGCGGCACGCACCATTGGACCACTCCGAAGGACTTCTCCTCGCTCCAAGCGCCCGTCCTCCTTGACACCGACCGCAAGCTCACCGACGCCGGCATCGCCAAGATTTCGTCCGGCCTGCTTCCTGCAGGAACACTTTTGCTTTCCTCCCGCGCCCCCGTCGGTTACCTAGCAATAGCCGCCATACCCGTTGCCATCAACCAGGGCTTCATCGCGTTGAAGTGTAATGACAGCGCCTCAAACTTCTTCTTGCTGAACTGGTGCCAGACGAACATGGCCGAGATCGAAAGCCGGGCCACTGGCACCACCTTCGCTGAAATCAGCAAACAGAACTTCCGTCCAATTCACGTCGTGCTGCCAACGAAGGATCTTATGGCCGACTTCTCCGCCAAAGTCGCGCCCTTCTACGCCCAAATCACCGCCAACCTCCTTCAATCTCGCACGCTCGCCAAATTGCGAGATGTGCTGCTCTCGAAGCTGCTGAGCGGGGAGTTGAGTGTGGCGGATGCCGCTCTGACAGGTTCACCTGCAACTGACTGATGGCAAGCGCATCCAGGTTCGAACCGCGCAAGATGATGGAGAAAGCCATCGAAGTGATGCGCACGTCCGTGCCAGAGGATCGCAGGGACGGAAAGCCAAACCCGCATGTCGGTGCCGTCCTCGTCAGGCCGGATGGCTCCATCGAGACCGCAGCCCGTGGTGAATTGCGCGAAGGCAATCACGCCGAGTTCACCTTGCTGGAACGGAAGTGTGTCGGCGAGAAGTTGGATGGGAGTGTTCTCTTCGCCACGTTAGAGCCTTGTTTGAATCGCAACCATCCCAAGCGCGGATGCGCGAGACACATTATCAGCGCTCGGATCAAGGAAGTCTGGGTGGGCATTGAGGACGACAACCCGACTGTGGCCGGCAAAGGCATTGAAAATCTCAGGCGGCACGGTGTCACCGTTCACATGTTTGATCGGGATTTACAGGATGTCATCCTTGCTGAGAACAAGACCTTCTTTGAGTGGGCCAGACAACAGACGGAGAAGCCGGAACCGGAGCCCATCAAGCTTTCAAAGTATGAAGACCCCATTTCTACCGTAGCCCTTGGTGATCTCTCCGAGGAAGCTTTGGAACGTTATCGGGACAAGGCAGGCATCAAACCTGCAGTGGACTCAGAAGAGTTTGGTAGGTTATTACGCCAACAAGGGCTGGTCATCGGAGATGCGGCTGCGGCCAAGCCAACAGGTTTTGGCTTTCTGCTGTTCGGCAAGGAGCCAAGAAATGCCTTGCCTCAGGCAGGCCTGCTCGCTAGAGCAGATCTGGCCGACGGGCAGTCTTCACGTGAGGAGTTTGGACAGGCCCTGGTGCTCATCCCCGCTCTGTTGGAGCAGTGGTTGAACAAGGTGTTGCCAAGCACGCTTGACCGGAGCCGCATGGAGCGGCGTGAGCAAGTGGATTTGCCGTTTGAGATGATTCGTGAGGCAGTTGTGAATGCTCTCATTCACCGCGACTACGACGTCGCTGGGCAGAAGTGTCAACTGGTCGTGAACACCGACACTATCACAATCAAAAGTCCTGGAAGCCCTATTTCTCCGATCACTCTGGATCAGATGCGTTCTTTCACGGCACCCATGAAAAGCCGCAACCCCGTTCTTCACTATGTGTTCGCTCGAATGGGCATGGCTGAGGAACAGGGCTATGGCCTAACAAGCTTGAAGAAGCACGCCGAGGTTCTTGGACTGCCTCTTCCGAGCTATTCGATGGAGGGCGATTCGCTTGTGCTAACAATCTACCGGAGCAAGACTGCGGCAACAGCTGTCCTCAGTCAAGATATCATCGACAGCCTGAGCAAGTCGGAGCGAGCTGGCTGGGAGTGGCTGGTTACCAGAGAGACGGCGACTTCATCTGACTATGCCACCGCAATGGCGCTTCCCAAGCGGACAGCGCTCAATCACCTTAAGCGATTCACGACTCTGAATCTTTTGCAAAAATCAGGCTCAGGTCCGTCAACCCTTTACCAAGTAATTCGCCCATGAAAGTCCTAATTCTCAGCCAAGGAAATCGCCAGCCATCTCTACACGATGGCGAGATAGGGCTTCTCATGCAAGGGATGCCCGCGAATCGCGCCAAGCTTTGCGCCAAAATGGCGTGATAGGGGCCTGCCAGAGTGGGCAACTGGCATATCGCGCCAAACTATGCGCCAAAATGGCGTGACTCCAACAAGGGAGACTGGGCGGAGGAGAATGCTGGGCTGACGCGACGCCATCGTCAAGCTGAAGCTTGTCGCACAGAGAGTTTTAGGAACAGCTCCCGGAGCCTTCATGGATCGAGAAAGCCCATGACCACTCCCCGCCCGTTCGCCCTACGCCTGTTCGTGCCTTCCGGGCTCCCAGAGGGCATGCGCATCGTGGAGAAGACGAACTGGAGCGGCATCGGCTACGTGATCCCTCGCTCCCAGCTCAAGGAGTTCACCCAGCGCCCGGAGGCCGGTCGACCTGGCGTGTATGTGCTCACGGGCCCCGACCCTGAGGACGGCGGCGCCGACCTCGCGTACATCGGCGAGGCGGCCCCCCTCGGCCGGCGGCTGGAGCAGCACCAGGCCAAGGAGTTCTGGACCACCGCCTACGCCTTCACCTCCAAGGACGTCTACCTGAACAAGGCCCACGCCCAGCATCTGGAAGCCCGGCTGATCGGCCTGGCCCAGGCGGCGAAGCGCTGCCGGTTGGAGAACGTGGTGCAGGGCCACGCTGTGAACCTGGCCGAGATGGACCGCGCTGAGGCGGAGGGCTTTCTGGAAGAGGTGCTGGTCTGCTGTCCCGTGCTCGGTCTCAGGGTCTTCGAGCAGCCACCCAGCTTCCCCTCCATCAACCCCAGCGACCTCTTCTTCCTGAGTGGTCTGGAGACCGAGGGCAGGGGATACGAGTCACCCAACGGGTTCACCGTTCTCAAGGGAGCCAAGGGGGGCCGTGACTTCGTGGCCAGCTCCCCCGATGGCCTGATGCGCACGCGGGAGCAACTCATCCGGCAAGGCGTCCTTGCCGCGCAGAACAACCAGGTGGAACTGCTCCAGGACTACGAGTTCAAATCGCCGTCCCAGGCGGCACGGCTGCTGCTCGCCCGCAGTGCCAACGGCCGGCTCGACTGGAAAGATGCCTCCGGGATCACCCTCAAGGAGCACCAGGAGCGGGCGGCGGCGGCAGCCTCCGAGTTGGTTGAGCCATAACGGTTCTGATTCCCTTCAGGAACCTGCCGGCACAAACACCCGTGGCGCCAGATTGAGCTGCCGGATGCGCCGCCCGAAGCCGCGGTCATCAAACGACGCCATCGCCTCGCAGCTTCGGCAGCTGGCATGGTGCAGGGCATCGGCGAAGTCGAGCCCGCTGCGCACACCAGCCACGGCCTGCTCCAGGGCTGGCCGGTCTTCTGCCGTGAGGCCGGGATGGGCCAGCAGGTGGTCGAACACCTGCAGCACCTGCTCCACCGGGAAGCCGTAGTACCCCCGCAGCACCCACTCCAGCTCCAGGGCCACCGTCTTGGCCAGGAACAGCGGCTGGCCGGATTCGATCAGATCGCGGGCGGCACGGCGCTGGCGTTCCGTGGCCGCATCGGCTTCGTCCTCCGCCACGAAGTAGCGGGCCAGCACATTGGTGTCCACGCCAATCACGGGCGCAGCAGGCTGGCGGGATCGAAGTCCGCCGGCACGGCTGGCCGGCTGGACCTGAGCAATCCGAACCCGCTCTCCGGCAGTGGCTGCTCCGGCTTCCAGGGGCGCAGCTCGATGTGATCCCCCACCAACGTGAAACTCACGCGGCTGCCCCTGGCCAGCCCGAATTGCTGCCGCAGCGCCTTGGGGATGGTCACCTGCCCCTTGCTGGTGATCGAACTGGTGACGGCATCGGCAGAGTCCATCGATACTCGCCCCCAGACTGGGTATTACCTGGTAAGGATAGCTGGGAGCAGCGCGCACGGGCTCGCGGCTGGATGGCATGGTCCCTGCGCATCAGGGCGGCGATGACGAGCCAAGGCTGATGACATTAGGCACACAGCCTCCCTAGGCTGGCCTGATGAAGCCCTTCGCGTGGAGCCCCGAGAAAAATGCTCAACTCCTCGCCGAGCGGCAGGTGTGCTTCGAGGCGGTGGTGGTTGCGATTGAGGCAGGCGATCTGCTCGACGTGCAGGAACACCCCAACCAGCAGCGCTACCCAGGGCAGCGCATCCTCGTGGTGCGGCTCAATGGCTACATCCACCTGGTGCCGATGACCGAAACCGAAGAACACCTGTTAACGAGAACGATCATTCCCTCTTCACCTGAACTGGAGCCTGCAGAGCAGCAGCTTCTCGCTGATTTCGAGGCCGGTGAACTGCGCAGTGTGGCCACGCCGGCTCTTCTCAGCCAACTCCAGGAAGCAGCGATGGCTACGGGCCAGAAAGACCAGCGGATCAACATCCGTCTTTCCAGTGGAGACCTCCAGGCCATCCGCACCCGCGCCCTGCAGAAAGGCATTCCTTACCAAACGCTGATCAGCAGCGTGCTGCACAAGTACGTCAGCGGCACGTTGCAGGAGCGCACCACAATCAGCTGATGGCGATGCGTGAAGCCCTCACGATCCCATTGGTGGGAACGACTCTGTTTGCGGTTCAGCGCCTTCGAGTTCACCGCAGTGAATCACTCCCTGGCGTCCGCCATGCCGAACAACGATCCCGGTGATCTCCCCTTCGTAGGCATAACAGAGCGCTTCGTCAGGGAATTTTGCTAGTTCCTCGATCAGACTTCTCACAGTCCTCATGGTGGTTCGGAGACAGAGCTTCTGAACCATTCTGATGGGCCTCATCACGGAACGCAAAGGCCCCTCACCTGTTGACGATTGTTCAACCCGCTTCGAGCAATTGGAGCTCACCCGAGCGTCCGCAAGATGTCCTTCATGAGCAACACCAAGTGCAACGGGTCGGTGGGGGACGGCTCGAATTCCGGGATGAGGTGCAGGTAGAACGCCTGGGCCGATGCGCTCTCGGCATGGACGAGCAACCCCCGGCAACCCACTTCGGAGCTGATCTGTGCGGTACGGCTGATCACATCCGCCAGCAGTGCCCCGCCGAGGCCCCGTCCTTTCCACGGCCACTCAGTAGGCCATCAGGGACTGACAGCGGGTCTGCCCATTCCCTTGGTACCGCTTAGCCTCTGCTCAGCAGGCAGCAGAAATGCCAGGACCATGCTCAGCGGCCTGATCGCTGCCAGCCAGACTTCCTAAGACTCCCGCGCCCAGGTGCTCCATGCGGGCGATTGACCAGGCACAGGCGGGGCCACCATGACGAGCTTCTCCAAGTGCGCCAGCGGCAAAATCCTCCTCTTTGAGGCTCCGGACGGCAGGGCTCAGGTGGATGTCCGCCTCGACCAGGAAACGGTCTGGCTCTCCTTAAACCAGATCGCTGAGCTGTTCGGCCGCGACAAGTCCGTCATTTCCAGGCACCTGCGCAATATCTTCGACACCGAAGAGTTGGGGCGAGAGGGAAGTCGTCCGGCACATTGAGTTCTTCAATCTGGAATCCATTCTTTCGGTCGTCTATCGGGTGAATTCAAAACGTGGCACCCAGTTCCGCCTATGGGCAATCCGTACGCTCGGCGCGCACCTGCTGCGTAACGCCGCTGCCGTCAATGCCCTGCCGCCAAGGGGTCACGATCAAGGAGCACCAGGATCGACGTCGCAGGTGGCTTCTGCTGTGGGAGCGGGGTGAGAACCACTCGTGCCGACATGCCAACGACCCTTAGTCCCTTTGGCCAGGGAGCAAGCCACCTGCAAGCCCTGGGCAGTCACCCCCAGAATGGTTTCAAAGCTGCTCCGTTCGATCGCCCCGCGCAGCCCCATCGGCTCCAGCCACATGCGCATCAGCTGGTTGGCGTTGCCAATGGTGCGGATCTACGACGGCTAAATTGGCTATGGTGGACTGTGTCAAGGGATGCCGCAGGTCGCTTAGGGAAACCCTGGAAAACCCAGCCCGATCACGGGACAATGGTCCTGTGATCACTGACCAGGACTGGGCTGATGGGTGGCAAGCAGCTGGGATTCGGCGACTACGAGCAATCCACGGCCAAGAAGC
>NZ_JAGQCE010000017.1 GCF_024345995.1 Synechococcus sp. Cruz-7E5 | reverse complement strand
TCCATCTCGGCCAGAAATCGCTCGCGCCTTGTGCGCTTCTTGGCCGTGGCTTGCTCGTAATCACCGAATCCGAGCTGCTTGCTGCCCATGAACCCAGTCCGCGCTTGCGATTACAGGGGTATTTTCGCGCGGATGGCTCGGGTTTTCCAGAGCTTCCCTTATGGATTGATCCTGCCTTTGAGGGGCGGATTGGGAAGCTTTTTGAGCTATCCTTGCCTGGCTTTCTATTTCACTACGAAGCCGCACAAGCTTTGAGGCAGTGAGGTCATGCTGAATCACCCATAAGATAGGAACGAACAGAAACGAAAAACCGAGTGTCAAAGGTGCTAGTGCGATACTCAAAAAAATGCAGAGGTTTGGCCTGAGATAATTGGGAGGCCTGCCTTGTCTGAGTAGCCCCATCTGCTGGGCTACAAGAACAATACGCTGTTCATCGAGACTTAGCATCATGGCGGCTCCAACACCATTGACAATATACGGGCAATTCATTAAGATGAGTTCAACATGCTTGCTGACCGCTACCAGCACGGGTATTTGAGAATACCAGTACGCAGGCATGCCGACGCGCAAGCTCTTAATAGACGACGTTTCGTCAGGTTTACCAGGCATAGTCTATTCCACTCTCCTGCGATTGATGTTAGCCCGCCAGTGCAAGTAGCCGAATGAAGGCCTGAATCAACCTCGCGTTGCATTGTTTTGACTGGTCGCCCTGATATGTGCCCTGTTGTTTCTTATTAGACTTGGAGACACCGGTTTGATTTACGAAACACCCCCCTCTGTTTGTTACTTCGGAGCGTGCGATGGACGCGAGGTCTGATTGGCTCATCCCCCACACCAATGGCCCAGATATGACAGGCCGCCGCTGGTTAACGGTCCGTGGTGGCTGAAGCGGTCGGGATGGAGAGGCGTCAACTTTCCTGGCAGAGGGGGGCAGCCCATGGCGTGCACGGCCGTATGGCATGTCCCGATCGCTTTGAAGACAAGCCCACTCGCCTTCGATTCCGGTGCCGTTGGGGTGCAGCAGGGTCCTGGGCGGTCGTCCAGCAGGATCCGCGGGCCCAATCGGGGTCAACCGAGGGCGACGTCAAGCGTCATCATCACCGTGAACCCCACCAGGGTCGCCATCGTCACGATCGCGGAATTGCGGCGCTGGCGCTGCGATTCCGGCACCAGCTCGCTGATCACCACGTAGAGCATGGCTCCGGCCGCAAAGCAGAGCGCCAGGGGAAGAATCCCCCGCATGACCAGCACGGCGCCCGCGCCGATCACGCCGGCCAAGGGCTCCACCAGCGCTGATGCCTGCCCGACGAGGAAGCTGCGCCACATGCTCCAACCCTCGCGGCGCAGTGGGAGTGAGACGGCCGCACCCTCCGGAAAGTTCTGGATGGCGATGCCCAGAGCCAGCGCCACCGCTGACCCCAGGCTGAACGCAGGCAGGCCGGCTGCCGCGGCACCGAAGGCCACACCCACCGCCAGACCCTCGGGCACGTTGTGCAGGGTGATCGCCGTCACCAGCAGGGCAGTGCGCTGATGCCGCCCCGGCAAAAGGAAATGCTCCATCAGCTGCATGAGCACGGCTCCTGCCAGAACGCCTACCGCCGCCGTGAGCCAGCTGATCTGCCCCAGCTGGGAGGCAAGGGCGATTCCCGGCTCCAGCAACGACCAGAAGCTGGCCGCCACCATCACACCGGCGCCGAATCCCACCGTGGCATCCATCACCCGGCGGTTCAGCGTGGCGGTGAAGAACACCAGGGAGGCGCCGGCGGCCGTCACCGCCCAGGCGAGCAGGGTGGCGATCAGAGCCTGGAGCAGAGGATCGAGGGTCCTCAGAAATTCGATCACACCGGCGGCGACGATCAGTCCCGATCCTGCTGCGCGAAGCTCCAGCAAGCGAGCGGCTGGGCCGGCTTGCCGTACTGACAAAGAGGGCTGGCGGATCTCTTCCTGCATCAGAAGCCACGACCAGGGCAGCACCAACCAGTTCCCTGCAACCGGCCCTAGCCCTTGGCTTCTGCGCAGCAGTAGGGCACTCGACGGCCGGGGTGGGATCAGGCACCGGCCACATCAGCCAGAACATCGCACTGGAGCAGCGCAAACACCTCCTGGATCTGGACGGCCCGGCCCGGTGGCAGGGAAAGTTCGGTGCCCAGCATGGTTAGGAAAGTCTCCTCCTCCGGTTTCACCACCCGATCGCAGAACACCAGCTGGGTCGCCAACCCGTAGGCCACTTCCTGCTGCGCGGCGGTGAGGGCCGGCACGGCTTGGCGGATCAGTTCTTGCCAGTGATCACGGCGGAGGAGGTGAAGCAAACCATCGATGAGCTGGCCGAAGGCCACCGGTGTCATGCTCCGGTAAGGAGAGCGGTGGATCAGCTGCTCCTTGAGGATGTGCGCCTCCTCAAGGCTGAAGTTGCTGTCGCAGCACACGGCAGCCAGGGGAATGGCAGCGAAGGCCTCGGCGGGGGTCATGGAGAATCCCTGTTCGGTTCCATTCATTACAGCTCAGGGCTGGCAATCAGGCGGTCATCGCGACACAAACCTTGGCGAGTTTCGGAGTCAGTGCTTCCGCATGCAGGCATTACTGAAACCATGAAACGATAATGAAAACCCCTGCCGTCAAGATGCCTGGGATACGGCAGTGGGTGATCTCCGATGCAGGTAAACTGCTGTTGATAGAGTAGTGGAGCTGTAGGTCATCAAGTCTTAAGCCTTTCGCGGCTTCAAGACCAATTCGGGATCTCTTCGGGGCATCTCGAAAAGTTCCAAGTCTCACGGGGCCATGGCACGAGAAGCATTGCAGAGCCTGGTCTTCCCATGCCTCTGGAGAGCGTGGTAGTCAATTTTGAGGTACCGTTGACGCTCTCCGATAAGGCTAGTCGGCATTTCGCGCGCTGGTCAGCCACCGAAGCCGCCTGTGCCCAGGAAGTCTGTAACCGGCGGAGGCGTGCAAATGAAACCACCACTGCTTGCCTGAGCTTCACGATCTAGCGGCAGAACATGGGCTACCGGTTGCTGCCATCCGGCCTGGGTGAATGAGCTCCAGTAGGTCGACACCCATCGGTATGTCCTGACGGGTCGGCCACTGGTCAAGCCTCCCCGTAGCCGATACCGTCCAACTCAATTGGCCGGGTGGATGGATGCTGTTTCACGCTGTCTCTGCCGGACGAGCCATCCCTCTGCTGCTCGGTGCGACCCTGGCCCTTGGGGCCACTCCCTGGGTGGCTCCCGCTGCTCAAGCCACTCAAGCGGGTCAGTCCCAAGTGCTCACAGCCATCCGCCAGGTGTGGCCCGCTGCGCACCATGATTCCGCCATCCGGCTGGCGCGCCTGGAGAGCGGCCTGTCCCCCACCGCCCGTGGCTGCGCCGGGGCTTGCATCGGTCTGTTCCAGATCCACTACACGGCAAACCGTCGCTTGATGGCCGCGATGGGCATTCATACGCCGGACCAGCTGCTGGACCCGATCGTCAACAGCACCGTGGCCTATCGCATGTTCCGCGAGTCGGGTTGGAGGCCCTGGGGCAATCAGCCATGAGCTCTGGGGCTTACCCGGGCGGCAAACGCTGTTACAGCAGCGCCTCGACGCTTGCAACCTTGTCCTCCAGCGTCTGGTCTCGATCGGTGCGGGTGTTGACCTTCACGGTGGTGAAGATGCGTGGAGCGCCCATGGCATGCACGGCCGCATGACAGGCCTCGATCGCTGCGAAAACAGGCGCCCACTCGCCTTCTATCGCGGTGCCGTTGGGGTGGAGCTGGATCTTGAGACCGGCGTTCAGCAGCACCCGCTCGCAGGCTGCGATGTAGGGCGCCAGGTTGACGCCAACCCCAATCGGAACAACGCAGAGATCGACGATCACCTTCATTGTTTGAGCAGCTCGAGCAACCGCTCCACCCGGCCTGCCGCCACTTGACTGAGGCGTTCGTAGGCCGCCCGTTCCTGCTCCTCGATCTGGACCTGGCTGAGCAGTGAGCGATGGGCTTCCAACTCAGGCCATTGCGCCAGGACCGCTTCAATGCCGCGGGCCTTGAGGACCTTGCGCACCGAGGCGGTGTTCAGCGGCAGGGAGAAGGTGAATCGCATGGGGTGGTCACTGATGAACCAAGCAAAAAACCGCTGGCGGCGAACACCATGGCACGATCAGTAAGCCGCTGTGTGACGCAAGTAGCGCGTCCCATCCCGCCCGGGTAAAGCCTTGACCACAGTGGAAGGCAGAGCCTCCGTGCAAGCGGCCATGACCATCCCGGAACAGACCCCGACCCAGGAGCAACCGCTCGGACAGGAGGAAACCCTCGAGCGGGAAGTCCGCGCCGTGCTGAGCGACAACCCGGCCGCCATCAGCAAGGAGGTCCGCAGCCTCACCCTCCGCGCCCTGACCGAAGGAAAACTGGATCAAGGCGCTGTCCAGAAGGTGGTTCGCGCGGTGGTTGCCGGCGCCACCGGCGGCGCTGATGGAGCCAGTGACGGGCAACTGGCTCTCAGGGAGGCCCTGCAAGGACTCGATGAGGCCCTGGCTGCCGCAGCCCAGGCGACCCGCCTGACCCTGGAAGAGGCCGTCGGAAATGCCGGCGCCTTCTCCCGGCAGACACTTCGGCGGCGTCTGGATGATCTCTCCACCCTGGAATCCCTCTTCATCGAGACCGTCAGCCAGACGGCATCCAGCGCGGCTGGTTTCACCCGCACGACCCTTGTGGATGTGGCGGACCATGCGCGAGCGTCGGGATCGGCAGTCGGCTCAGCCGTGAAGGAGGGGGTGACGAGCCTGGGCCGGGCCCTCGCCGAAACCGTGAGCGATCAGGTGGAAGTCACCACGTCCGTGTTGCAGAAGGAAGCGGCCCTGCTGGCGGGCCTCACCAGCGGTGTGCTGCGGGGGATCGCCGATCGTCTGAGCGGCTCGCAGCCGCCGGTGGCGGCTGAGGAGGAGGGAGAGGGGCAGGGCGGTGCTGGAGCCCAGGAACCTCAGCTGCGCAGCTGAGCCGTGCTTCGCGGCGACACAGATGTGCGATGAGTCCTTCATCGTCGGCAGGGTGTGCATGAGTCCTGAAGCCGTGCACCACGAGGTCAGGACTTCCAACAGTTCCTCTATCAGGTCCCCGTCAAGCTCTCCGATGCCATCGGACGCGGCGATCACGCCCACTCTCCCTAGACAGTCAGCCATCAAGCCGATGCCCCGTAGCAGTCGATCGATGAGCTGGAGCGGCCCGCTGCAGGGCAGGCACCGGATCGGCATCAGCAGCCAGTTGGGCGCCAACAAGGAGAGGATCGGTCCTGGTATCAATCGGAGCGCCTCAGAACGGGGTTCCCGGCTTGTGCAGGACAGCACGGGAATGGACTCTGGACGGCCCACGGACCGGCGCTTCTAGCCTGCGGTGATGGCAGAGCCCCACGGGCCGGAGACCTACCGGCAGGCCACCGCCGAGGGTCTGCTGATGGATTGGTTCGCCTTCCTTCGGCAGCGCAATCGCCACGTCTGGGCCGGGCCGGAGCGTGCCCACGTCCAGGTCCGCTCTCCGGACCCTGGCAGTGACGTTGAGGAGCTTTTTGCCGAGGCGGTGCGCTCCCTGTTCGAGCGGCAGGAGGACGTGAACTGGGCCCGCTACAACGCCGAGGCCCGGCGCGTCGTCATCGACGGCCCCGCCGCGGCAAGCGATCCCCAGAGGCTGGTCCGGCGTCTGGAGGAACTGGAAGCACGGCTCGGTCTGCTGGATCAGGAACTCGGGGTGCCCGGTGGCCCCTGCGGCGAGCACCCGGCCGACCTGGAGCCCATCCTGCGCGGCCTCGTCGACCTGGCGGCGCAGCTTGTCGGCGGCGGTGTCGGAGTCGCCCTGCGCGGCACCGGAGTGGGCGAGCGGCTGGGCATCGACCTGGCGGCTGTGCTCCGCTCGGTGGAATCGGTGCCCGGGTTGCGGGAGGCCATCGAGCGGGTGCTGGGCAGCGGCGTGGCCGATCTGATCCTCTCCCTGGCCGATGGGGTGGACCATGCCCTGCTGCGGGGCCTGGCCGGGCCTTTGGTGGCCCTGCTCGAGCACTCCCTGCAGTTGCGGGCGCGGTTGCGGCAACGACGCCAGTGGGAGGAGATCGAAGCACAGCTGAGCGCCGAGCCAGGCGATCACCCCGAATGCAGTCCGGAGATCGGAGAGCGCCCTTGCCCTCTACGGGAGGGTGCGATCGAGATCTACGCCGAGAAGGCGGGGATGCTTGCGCTGGGCGCATTCGGCTTCGGGTTGGCGTCCAGCGGGGACCTGGAGGGCTCGGCGGGGGCGGTGCTGGCGTCGCTACCACGACCAGCCGTGCTGGGACGCAGCGCCTTCACCCTCGAGCTATCCCACCGCCTGGCGGAGAGCGGCGCATTGCTGCTCGACCCGGAAGCCCTCGAGCGGCTCGATCGGATTGACTGCCTGGTGATCGAGAGCGCCCTCCTCGATGCGGTCTGGGGGCAGGCACTGCTGACAGCGGCCCGGGAGGCGGGCCTGATGCGGGTGGTGGTGGCGGAAGCGGAGGAGCGGCTTCCGGGCGATGCCGATCGGCGCTGCCCCCCCGGTGAGGCCGCCACGGCGGCGGTGCGCGCCCTGCAGGCCGAAGGCCGCGGGGTGATGGTGTTCGCTGGGCCGCACCTGCAAGCTCTGGCCGCAGCGGATCTGGGGGTGGGTTTCCGGCAGGAGCAGGGCCCTCCCCCCTGGGGCGCGCATGTGATCGCAGGGCCCGACCTCACCGCCGCCTGGCTGCTGCTGCCTGCCTGCCGAACGGCACGTCGCTGTGCCAGGCAGAGCGTGCAGGCCTCCCTGATCGAGGTGGTGGTGGGGCTGGCCCTCTGCCTGGACGGGGTTGACCGCCGCACCACCCTGGGGGTGAACCAGGCCACCCATCTGCTGGCGGTGATCGCCATCGCCAACGGCGTCCGCCTGGCCCGCAGCATTGAGGCCCATCCACCGGAGCCGGCGGCCGACACCACCCCCTGGCACGCGATGGAGGTGGAGGAGGTGCTGGAGCGCCTGGGCGTCGACCATCGAGGCCGCGACGGAACGGTGGAGGAGTCGGAAGGGGATTCGGCGCAGGAACGGCGGGGCCCGCCGGGGAGCGATCTGATGCGGCTTGTCCTGGAGGAACTGGACAGCCCACTGGTGCCGGTGCTCACCGCTGGTGCGGCCCTCTCGGCTCTCGTGGCCTCGCCGGTGGATGCGGGCCTGATCCTCGCGGTCCTTGCCGGCAACGCGCTGATGGGAGCCTTCCAGCGACAGCGGGTGGAGCGGGCGGTCGCGGCCCTCCAGTGCCGCCATGCCGCGCCCGTCTGGGTGCGGCATGGCGGCGAACTGCGCCGCATCGATGCCGCTGGCCTGCGGGTCGGGGACGTGATCGGCCTGGAGGCCGGCGAGGTGGTGCCGGCCGACTGCCGCATCCTTTCGTCGACGGGCCTGCAGGTGGATGAGGCCGTCCTCACCGGCGAGTCGTTCCCCGTCGCCAAGGACCCGCATGCCACCGCTGCTCTGGCGCTGGCGGAGCGGCGATCGATGCTCTACGCGGGCACCACGGTCGTGGCCGGTGAGGTGGAGGCGGTCGTGATCGCCGTGGGTGACGCCACGGAAGCCCGGCGGGGGCTGGCGGCCGTGAGGGATGCCGCCCTCGCTGGTGGCGTGGAGGGGCGGCTGGAATCGCTCACCGAGATCACCACGCCGATCGCGACAATGAGCGGTCTTGCGGTGCTGCTCTCCGCGCTGGCCCGCGGCCGGGATCCGCGCGGAGCGCTAGGCGAGGGCGTGGCGCTGGCGGTGGCGGCAGTGCCGGAGGGGCTGCCGGTGCTCGCCAGCCTGGCTCAGTTCGCCGCAGCCGAACGGCTCTCGGGCGAGAAGGTGCTGGTGCGCAATCCTCGCGCCATCGAGTCCCTCGGTCGCGTCGACGTGATCTGCCTCGACAAGACCGGCACGCTCACCTCCGGTCACATCCGGCTGGTGGAGGTGTCCGATGGCATCCGTTCCATGGCCCCCGAGCAGCTGGATGCGGCGGGAACGCTGGTGCTGCGTCTGGCGCTATGGGCCACACCGGTGCCCGAACCCGGCAAGCGGCTGGCCCATCCCACCGATCGCGGCCTGCTGGAGGGCGCGGAGAAGGCTGGTTTGATCCGGGCGGAGTGTCCAGCGGAGGCCTCGCTGCCGTTTGAGCCTTCTCGCGGTTACCACGCCAGCCTCTGCCGCCAGGACGGTCGGCGGCTCCTCTGCGTGAAGGGTTCACCGGAGATCGTGCTTGCCGCCAGCGTGCAGGAGCGCACCGCCATCGGGCCGGTGCTGATGGACGGTGCGGCCCGGGAACGTCTGATGGGGGTGGCCAGGGATCTGGCCAAGAGGGGGCTGCGGGTGCTGGCGGTGGCTTCCCGGAGTCCCGACGAGGCCGGGGCGCTGTCCGACTCCTGCTGCGGCCAACTCGCCGATGTCGACGTGAGGGATCTGGAGTTCGTTGGCTTCGTGGCGCTGGAGGACCCCATCCGCGAGACGGCGCGGGAGGCGCTGGCCGATCTGCGCCGGGCGGGAGTGGCCGCGAAGATCATCACCGGCGACCATCCGGCCACCGCCGCCGCCATCGCGCGGGAGCTGGATCTGCCCACCGACGGGAGCGTGCTCACCGGTCCGATGCTCGAGGACATGAACGACGCCGAACTGCAGGAAGCGGTGCTGTCGGCGTCGGTCTTCGCGCGGATCACCTCGATGCAGAAGATGCAGATCGTCAGGACCCTGCGGCAGGCCGGGCGGGTGGTGGCCATGACCGGCGACGGGGCGAACGACGCAGCCGCGATCCGCCTGGCGGATGTGGGCATCGCCCTGGGCTCCCGGGCCACAGAAGCCGCCCGTTCCGCCGCCGACATCGTGGTGACCGACGGCCGGATCGAGACGATCGTGCGGGCGGTGCTGGAGGGCCGGGCGCTGTGGCGGTCGGTGCGGGACGCGGTGGGACTGCTGGTTGGGGGCAACCTCGGTGAGATCGGCTTCACCCTGTTCACCGGACTGGGGGAGGGGCGGCCGGCGCTGACCACGCGCCAGCTGCTGCTGCTGAACCTGCTCACCGACGTTGCCCCGGCGCTCGCGATCGCCTTGCGGCCCCCTGCGGATCTGAAGCCCGAGGACCTGCTTGAGGAAGGCCCCGAGGCGAGTCTGGGGAAGGCATTGGATCAGGACATCCTGCGGACGGCCACGATCACGGCCCTCAGCGCCGGCATCGCCCGCTCGGTGGCAGGGATGGCCGGCGATCGGCAGGCCGCCAACACCGTCGGCCTGCTGGCGCTGGTGGGCACCCAGCTGGGTCAGGCGATGGCCACGCGCCGCACGGACGGTCTGAACCTGCTTACCGGCATGGGCTCCTTCGGCGCGCTGCTCGCCACGGTCCAGACTCCCGTGCTCAGCCAGGCCTTCGGCTGCCGGCCCCTGGGGCCTCTGGGACTGCTGCAGGCGGGCACAGCCACGGCGGTCGGCACCGGGGTGGGTGTGGTGCTTCCCTGGCTGCAGAGTTGGCTGACCCCGCCGCGGGCAGTTCCTGGCTCCACGCCACGGTCTGCAAGGGGCGGCAGCTCTCCCTCGGCGAGAACCGCGGCAGAGGCAGTCACACCCCCAGAAACTGCACCATCAGGAAGTAGATCACCAGGCTCAGAACGTCCTGGATGATGGTGGCCACGGGCCCGGAGCCGAAGGCTGGGTCCCGTCCGAGCCGCTCCAGCCCCCAGGGAAGCAGGATGCCGATGCTGGTGGCCATCCCGCCGGCGGCGAAGATCGAGAGCGCCACCGCCAGGGCCAGGCGCTGGCTGCCGAATCCGATCACCACGAGGGGAACGCTGAGCAGGCCAAGGACTGAGCCGATCAGAAAGCCGGTCTGGATCTCCCCCACGATCGAACGGCGCAGTGGCACGTGGTTCATCGAGAAGCCGCGCACCGCGATCGCTTCCGACTGGGTGCCGATGGCATCGGCCAGATAGACGATGGCTGGCATGAAGAACGCCACCATCACATTCCGGCTCAGGGTCTCCTCGTAGCGGGAGACCACCCAGGTGGCCAGGAAGCTGCCCGCCAGGCCCACCAGCAGCCACGGCAGCCGCTCCCTGGCTCTCTGGACCGGTGCTTCGGTCATCGCTCGGAGGGAGCGCAGGTGATCGTGCTGCAGACCGGCCAGGAGGTTCAGATCCTCGATGTGCTCCCGGCGCAGGATCGTGATCAGCGCCGTAGGGGGGGGACCACCCCGAGGAAGCGGCCCTCGCGGTCCGCCACCGGAACGGCGGCCAGCTGGTGCTCCACTGCCAGCCCGGCCACCTGCTCCTGGTCGTCGAGGGGATGGACGCACACCCGTACGGGCCGGAACAGCTCAAGCATCGAGGTCTCCGCAGGCGCCGCCAGCAGATCCACCAGCGCGACGAGCCCCTGCAGCCTCCCGGCTTCGTCGAGCACGTACAGCGACTCGACCACTTTGAAATCCCCGCGCGCCAGACGGGTGCGCACATCGTCTGCTTGCTCGGTCGCCAGCGCACGTGGAACCAGCTCCGTGAGATGGGCGCCGGCCGTCTTGGAGCGGATGGGAAAGGGCGGGGAGAGGGCCACGCGAATCAGCCGCTCCGGGAAGGCGTTTCCCTGGAGGGTCCGCCTTCACCTTCCCGGGCGTGGGGCCGAGAATCGCCTTGAATGGTCGCCAGTCGCCGTTCGTAGGCCAGGGCCCACTCCATGGGATCACCGCCGCGAGGAACCACGCGGAGGAATTCCGGCAACGCGAGAATCCCTTCCACCGCCCCGCCCAGTCGTTCAACCGACCGGCTATCCGGCAGCCGTCTCTTCAGCTCCTGTTCCAACCGCTGGAAGTACCAGGCCGAGGCTTCCAGACCCGCCCTGGCCCGCTGCCAGCAGGTGGGATCGCGGTGGCTGTCGAGCAGGTGATCCCAGGCGTTGTGCGCTTTGTCCGCCGCGGTCACCAGCAGGGAAGCCTCTGGTTTTCGGGCCAGGCTGTCGAGATAGAGGCGTTTCCAGTGGAACCAGGCGGCGGCATTGCCGTCGGCGTCATGCTTGCCGGGGTCGGTGCAATCCTGCACGATGTCCGCTATTGGGCTGCCGAAGCGATGGGCGATCGAACTGTGGCTCTGGCCGGCATCCTCGATCGCATCATGCAGGAGGCCGGCGATGGCCTGGTCCTCATTGCCTCCGTCTTCCCAAACCAGGGAGCTTACGGCGATGACGTGCGACAGGTAGGGAACCTCCTTGCCGTCACGCCGCTGTTCGCGATGCAGATCCGCCGCCCACTGCAGGGCCTCGCTGTAGCGGGGGGTGATGAGAACCGAAGCCAACCCCTGGGGCACTCGATGGAATCGTTTTCCCATGATGCCCGAACTGCCTCTTGGCGCCGCCTCCGGCACTCCCCTGGACTTTCAATCCCCCGGGCTTCCGGTTGAAGTGCCCATGAGGCGGCGGGGAAGACGGGGCTGGCTGGGCTAACCAGGATGATCCCGTCAGGCTTGCCTGTGAAGTTCGACACCACCTCAAGCAAGCTGCTGCTGCGGGAGGCCATCGATCGAGTCTGTCAGGCGGCGGATGATCCTCAGCTGCCGCTGGATGATCTGGCGCAGGGTGTGGTTGCCCTTCTGACCCCAACGCCGTCCCCTGAGCTGTTCAGCGATGCGGCCAAGGGCTGATGCCTGGTCGACCATCCCGCCAGGACTCCTGCATCTCGATTCCTACCGTTGCAGGTCAGCCTGCTGCAGCCCCAAGCGGGCCATCGCTTTCCTGGAAACCAAGGCCCGCTTGCTGTTTGCTGCGCTTGAGGCTCTCGATATGAGCGTCGATGTGGACGGTACGGCGGTGACCGCGATCACGGCCCACTTCGAATCGAAGTTGATCAGCTATACCCGCCAGCGCGAGCTGGTGAGCGATAGTCAGTTCGCTCCCAATGACGAGGATGAGCGCTACTGCTGTGCCGCCTATGCCCTGTACCGCCGCACGGGAGCGGCGCTGACCATCCGGGACCGGCTCAATACCCTGCTCGCCGTGAACAGCGGCGAACCGGATCCTGCGCAAGGACTGGGCCCCGAGCAGGCCGTGGTGTTCTGCGACGATCTGAATGATCAGCTTGATGCCGCCATCCACCTCAGCCCTCGCCATTCAGCCGCAGGCAGCCCAGCCCAAGGGCGTTGCGGTTTTGCTCGTCCTTTTCAAGGAGGCTTAGGGGTTCCTTGTCGCCGCCTTCCACGCATTGCTGCCCTCCATCATCGGCAGCAGGGTCAGCGAACGGAAAGGCTGCCAGACCTTGGCGACATCACGCTCATGGCGGAATCCATCCAGCAAATCCATCAGGACCATATCGCCGATCGCCATTGGCTACTCCCCGAGTAGCCCATCCAGACTATCCACCTCAGACATGCTGAGCCCATTGAAGAAGTCGATCCAGACCGAGGAATCAACGATGATCACGCCGGAGCATCGGGCTCATCAAGCCGCTGGACCTCCAGCTCACCGTCCCACTGGAGCCGGCCACGGAACGAACGGATCTCACTCTGCCGGTGCAACTGCACCAGGGTGCGGACTTCTTTGCTGACAGTGGGGGGCTTCAGTGGATGCCAGGCGTCGAGCCGTCACTCTTGTTGAGCTGAATGCCCAGGTAGGTGGCTTCGTGGTTGAGGGCCTTTTTTGTTTCGATGTTGCCAGCTGCTGCTGCTGCGGCGAAGCGCACGAGCAGCGAGTCCCGAAGGGCTTGTTCGCGGGCAGGGTTGCTGGAGGCGTTGGACATTGGGCTGGACTGGGAGAAGCGGAAAAAACAGATCCGCAGTTCAACCATAAGCCTCTTCGAGCAGGAGGAGACGCTGCTTTGTCTGTGGCTAACTACACCAAACTGTGTTTTGAGTCACCGTCCTGGCCCTTGGCATGGGAAAGGCGCTCTCCTGCTGCCTCAGCAGGGTGAGCTCTGGTGATGGAGCCCTGCTCAGAGCCGTTCAGGCCTCCAGTCGGTTTTCCACAGGTCTGCAACCGCTGGGTGATCGGGAGCATCACTCGGGGGGGCGAGCAGACGGCTCGTGTCCTGCCAACACGGGTCTTCATCAAAAGCCTTTTGCGATCCTTGAAAATCAGACACCTGGCCCTGGTTCTCGTGCGTCCCCATGCGTCAGCACTTTGCTCCGCCATCGTTCCGGTGACCCTCCTGCAGCGCTGGCAGATTCCGAGGCCCTGAAGGCTGTTCTCTGGACGTCTCTGGACTGGTTTGCCGTGCTGGCTCTGACGGCTGGTGGTTTCCTGGGCGTGCTGACCGAGCAGGGCCCCTAGCTCGAGCTTGTGGTAAAGCGCCTGCCAGCACAGGCTGCCAATCGCTGATGAACACCCAGCCCCATGTCCATAGCCCGCTCTACATCGATGCCCTGATCGCCGTGATGACGTGATCCTCGTCTGTGAAGCGACTGGTGTGGAAGACGTCAGGGATCCCTGGACCCTTCGCAAGAAGCTCTGCGGAGCCTCGCTTGTGCACAAGCCGCCCGATCCGGTGGAGCTCCGCGTCACGCCTGAGCGGCAGGAGCCGACCTTGGGGACGCGCTCCACCGGATCGTTGATCTAACGTCAGATTTGAACTTGACCATGTGGTGACAGCGGTTCAGACGTTGACGCCCTACGCAGGCCATGCAGTCACACCATCCGTTTGGTGTGTTCGCCGGTACACGATCCAATAGCCCACTCCCCCTCGTGATCGTCCGTTCCGCCTCCCCGACGGCCTGCACCAGTTCGCCGACCCAGATCGCCCTCTCGGCCAGCCTGCCGCTGCTGGCCGCCGCTCTGGTGGGCCCAACCGCCATGCTCCCCAGCTGGACCGTGCCGCTGCCGGCCATGCTTGTCGCGCTGTGGGCCAGCTGGCTGGCGAGCCGACCAGAGCAGACCCTGCCCCTGGCCGCTCGGCGCTCGGCCGTGCTGGTGATCACCTTGTTGGGGGGGCGTTACCTGTTCTGGCGGATCGGGGAGACCCTCAACCTGGCCACGCCCATCAGCACCGTCCTGAGCCTGCTGATGCTGGTGGCGGAGCTCACCCTGCTGGCCAATGGCCTGCTGCAGCTCTGGCTCACCTGGGCACGGCAGCCGCCGGTACCCCAGGAGGCCGCGGTCGCAGAGCGGACCCTCCAGCAGCGAATCGCCAGGGAACCCTGGCACGTACCGGCTGTTGACGTGCTGGTGCCCAGCTGTGGTGAACCGGCCGACCTGATCGAGCGCTGCCTGCGCGGCTGCCTGGCGATGGACTACCCGCGCCACCAGGTCTGGTTGCTTGATGACAGCGCTCGCCCGGAGCTGAGCCAGCTCTGCCGTCGCCTTGGCTGCCACTACCTGAGCCGCGACAGCAACACCCATGCCAAGGCGGGCAACCTCAACCACGCCCTGCCCCATCTGAAGGGCGAGCTGCTGGCGGTCTTCGATGCCGATGTGGTGCCGCGAGCGGCCTTTCTGGCCCGAAGCGTGGGCCTGTTCACAGATCCGCGGGTGGGGTTCGTGCAGACTCCCCAGACCTATATGAACGCCGATCCGGTGATGCGCAACCTGCGGCTGGAGCGCTGGCTCATGCCCGATGAGGAGAGCTTCTACCGCTGGATCGAGCCCACCCGCCAGGCGGTCGGAGCGGTGGTCTGTGCCGGCACTTCGTTCGTGATGCGTCGTTCGGCCCTGGAGCGGGTGGGTGGCTTCGAGACTGGTACCCCCTCCGAAGACCTGGCCACCGGCATCCGGTTGGCGGCGGCGGGCTACCGCAACCTCTACCTCAACGCGAAGCTGAGCGCCGGTCTGGCGCCATTCACGATCGGTGCCATGGCACGCCAGCGCAGCCGCTGGGCCAGTGGCACCCTGCAGACCCTGCGCACGGGCGCCAATCCGTTCACTATCGCCGGGCTCACCCCTCTGCAGCGGATCGCCTATCTGGAGGGGATCCTGCACTGGTTCAACGTGGTGCCCCAGCTGGTTCTGCTGCTGATGCCGCTCTCCCTGGGGCTGCTGGGTGTGGCCCCGATCCTGGTGCAGGGACAGGGCCTGGTGACCATGGCCTTGCCGTTTTATCTCTCTCAATTGCTGCTGGTGAGCTGGTTCAGCCGCGGCTCCCGCAACGCCCTGCTGCCGGAGCTGTACCGCTGGATCTTTCTGCTGCCGCTCGTGGGGGCCGTGCTCAGCACAGTGGCGGGCCGGCCCCAGCGCTTCCGGGTCACCCCCAAGGCGGTCGCCGACAGGGCCCGGCCCGGCCCAGAGCAGCGCCTGCTGGTGCCGTTGCTGGGTCTGTTGGGGCTGCAGCTGCTCAATCTCACCCTGCTGATCGTCGGCCGCGGCATGAATGGAGCGATCGGGGCGGCAGCCTCCAGCCTCGTTCCGGCCAACCAGGCGCTTGGTCTCACCTGGTCGCTGCTGGGCTGCACAAGTCTGTTGCTGGCGCTGCGCACCTGCTGGGACCGACCTCAGGACAGCCCGGTGCCGTGGCTGCGGATCGACGGGCTGACGCTGCAGATGCGTACAGCCCTTGGGTTCCGGCCCGCCCGGATCCTGGCCATCAGCGAGCAGGGCGTGGAACTCGCCCTGGCCCATGCCGATCCCGCTGGCCAACTGCCTGGCGCCGGACTAGATGGCGATGCTGGCAGCTGGAGCCTGGCCTGGCCCGGCGGCATTGTGGACGCCCTGCCCCTGCGGGTGGAGCAGCGTCGCTCCGAGCTAGGTGTGCTGAGGATCGGTTGCCGCTGGGGGCCTCTCAGCGATTCCCAGACCGAAGCTCTGCAGGCTCTGCTCTACCGGGGACCCGGTGAGTGGCCCAGCCATCAGGCCCCCTTTGAGGCCCTGGCCCTGCTGGCGGTGCTGGCTCTGCTGCTCCAGCCGGTGCCGCCCCAGGGTTGGTTCGATCGCAGCGTGCTCTCAGCCGCCGGTCCTCAGGTAGGGGATCGGAGCCGTGATGCGCAGGCGCGGCTCATCGAAGCACGCTGAAATGAGACGGCCCTGTCGAGGTCGGCAGCCGTTGCGACAACGATCAGTGCTGCTTGCTGCATAGGGTCAGGTTGTTCTGTGTGTCACGCCTCCCAGATGGCACCGGAGCGCTTCTTCCTCGAACTCGATCCGCCCGAAACCCAGTGGCAGGACCTCCCCCATGTGGTGATCGTGGGCGGTGGCTTCGCCGGTCTCAAGGTTTGCCACGCCCTGGCCCGCAAGCCTGTGCGCGTCACCCTGATCGACAAGCGCAACTTCAACCTCTTCCAGCCGCTCCTGTATCAGGTGGCATCCGGTCTGGTTTCGGAAGCCGACGTGGCCTCGCCCCTGCGCCAGATGGTGGGCCAGGCCCCCAACATCCAGATCCTGCTGGGTGAGGTGGTGGACATCGACCCCAAAGCAAAGGAGGTGGTGTTCAACGACCACCGCTACGGCTACGACCATCTGATCCTGGCCAGCGGATCTGGCAGCACCTACTTCGGCCATGAGGAATGGCGTCCCCTGGCGCCGCCGATGAAGATCCTCGAGCACGCCGATGAGATCCGCCGTCGCCTGCTGATGGCCCTGGAGGAAGCGGAGCAGACGAAAGATCCCGAGCGCCTCCGCTTCCTGCAGACCGCCGTGGTGGTGGGCGCCGGACCAGCTGGCTGCGAACTTGCAGGCTCCCTGATCGAGCTGATGCACCGCGCCATCCGGTACGACTTCAAGCAGCTCGATCAAGACCGCTGCCGAGTGATCCTGGTGGATGTGGTGGAGAGGGTGTTGCCCGCCATGCACCCCAGCCTGTCGGAGGCGGCCGGCACTTATCTGGGCCGGGCGGGAGTGGAGCTCAAACTGGGAGCGAAGGTGGAGTCGATCGCTCCTGGACGGGTCAGCCTCGTCACCACCGGCGAAGCCGGGGACCCCGAGCAGCTGGAAGCGGCCACCATCTGCTGGACCGCCGGCGTGCGCGCCTCCCGCCTCGGCAAGCTGCTGGCCGACCGCACCGGTTGCGAGGTCGACCGGGGTGGGCGTCTGCTTGTGGAGCCCGATTTCTCCATCCCCGGCCATCCCGAGATCCGGGCTGTGGGGGATCTCTGTTGCTACAGCCACACGGGTGATGGCAAGCCCCTGCCCGGGATGGCGGGCCCGGCGGTGCAGATGGGAGGCTGGGTGGCCCGCGACATCCTGGCCAGTCTGGAGGAGCGCCGCCTGCCTCCCTTCCGCTGGACGGATCTCGGCAGCATGGCCGTGATCGGCCCCTTCCATGCCGTGGCCGACCTGCGCGGCCTGCATGTGACCGGCCTGCCGGGCTGGGTGCTCTGGGCCCTGGCCCACCTGGCCTTCATCCCCGACACGGAGAACCGCATCGCCCTGTTCAGCAAGTGGATGTGGCAGATCGCCACCCGCCAGCGCACCGCCCTGCTGATCACCGGCCGCCCCGACCAGCACCTGGGTGTGGATGTGGGCCTGCAACGTGCCGTCCGGCAAGACCAGGCTTCACGCGCGTCCGCCTGAGCAGCAGCCGTGACGAATGCCCTGCTGCACTGCAGTCGACTACCGCAGATCCCATTGTTTGCCGCCGAATACGAGAAGGCTCTCGGCGCCATGCTCGCCCTGGGCGATGAGCTGACTGCCTGCGGCACTGGAGGTATCGGCATTGACAGCGGGAAGTACCTGCTTGAGCAAACCCAATGCCAGCACGCCCTTTATGGACGCATTGGATAGCCCCGGCTACCGGGTTACGGGGGAATCCTCATCACCCGCACCCGCACCCCGGCGAGTACAAAGGTCGTGACTGCTGAGTGCGGCTGCGTGGGCCTCACCAGAGGCCTGGCAGGAGCCGCGCGCTGCGCTGCTGCCAGGTGCTGAACTCCGGGTACTTCGCCGCCATCTGCACTTCCTTCTGGCCAATGCGCTGGAGGTAGATCAGCAGCACCAGAGCCGGCACCAGGTAGGCCCAGCCGTTGCCGGCCACCACCGCAAAGCTCAGGTAGCGCAGCAGATCGCCGAGGTAGTTCACATGGCGCACGCGCCGCCAGATGCCGTCGCTCACCAGGCCGGCACCCATTGCCTTGGCGGTGGTTTTCTGTGCATCGGCGCTGGCGTTGATCAGGCTGCCGAAGCTGAACAGCCCCAGCGCCACGGCCACGGCGGCCTGGGAGATCGGCATGGGATTGAGAAAGGCCAGCAGCCCCGGCAGGCTGTAGAGCACCCCGATGAACAGCAGGGCGAAGCCAAACCCCACCACTCCCACACGCTCGCTGAACAGCTGGCGAGCCCGCTCGGGAAACAGCCACTGCTCCAGCAGCCACCAGAGGCAGTAGCTGATGTGCAGGCTGAGATAGACCACCTGGCGCATGTCCTTCACACCGACCACGGCCGCGAGCACCAGCAGCAGCACGATCGTGAGCATTTTGGCGGTGTTGATCGCCGTGAGTTGGCTCCAGCCCGCCGGCGGGGCCTGGCCCTCGTCCCGTGCTGATTCAGCCATCCGCGCACCCTCGCTGACGGCACCCTATCGACCCTGGCGGGCGTTGCGATCGTGCACAACATTCATCTGATCCCCCTGGGCCGGGGTGGGGCCTGTGGATCGACCATGTTGAGCAGTACCAGCCAAGCCGCCACCGCCACGATGCCGCCGTGTTGAAGAGTGCGGGGTAGGGGGTCGACCATGGCGTCGCCTCAGGATTACCCGCTCAATGGATAGCTCACAATTGGCTTGCTCTTTGAGCCCCAATCCCTGTGATTGCTGAGGGAAGCGGGAGTTGATGGGCTTGAAGGGCGCTCAGATGTAGATGGCTCCTGTGACTGCGCAAAGGCTCCGTAGCCAACTTGCATCCAATCCTCGGCGCGGAAGGTTGCGTAGGGCCTCCTGAGAAAGTGAGATCCAGCCCCATTCCAACAAAGTGGAGCCGCCAGGCTGATCTCTGAGTGATCTTCAGGCTGCAGCCGGTTGATTGCTGAGGAGCCGCTCTTCGACTTCTCCATTGGCTTCATTGCCGATCAGCATCTGTAACAAGAAAGCAAAAAGGACAAAAAGAAGCTCCAGCAGCTTCTCGAGGTTCATTACCAGGACACTCAACGCAATGGCCGATCCTTGGGTGACAGCCAGCTTCTCACGAATCAGGCCCATTCCGAACCGCCGCTTCCCCTGTCCGATTTTTCCCTCGACAGCATTTCGTTGGCGTTGATCAGCAAGAAACTGCTGCTTCTCTGCAGCCACCAACTCCGGATCATTCTTGGGTCGACCAAGACGAGGTCCACTCAGCCGGATACCATGACGCTGGCAGAATGCGCGGTTTGCTCGAGTCCGATAAATCTGATCGGCACAGATCACCTCTGGATAATGACCGTGGCGACGCCAGTAGGCTCGTGCTTGGACCTTCAGGTCTTCTCCTTCGTTGTAGGGATTGAAGTTCAGCCGGTCCAGATAGGTGAAGCCATCACCCGTGACCGCAATGGAGATCTTGGCTCCGAATTCGACATTGCACCTGGCCTTGCCGCGAACAATCGGCCTGATGTGAGCCTGGAAGAGGCTCACGATTCGATCGGGGATGCTTCTGCTGTCTGAGTGGTAAAGAATTCTCTGCTGGCGCACCAGTTCGCTGACCACCAGGATCTTGTGGTACCAGTGCTTTCCAGCGGCCAGAAGGCTTCCACCACAAGCGATCAGGGCATCAATGCTGACAAGATTCCGCTGTAGATGACCGAGCTGGTGCTTGATCGCCTTTCGAATCCTGCTGATGCTAGGGCGCTTCTGTTTGGCCACTGCAAGAAACTGCTGCCGGGCTTTCTTGCGATGCGTGCGTGGCTTCTGGCCAAAAGCATCTCTGATTGGGGGATGCATAGCGTCAATCAGCATCTCGGTGACTTCTCTGGCTTCGTTGAGCAGGGATAGATCAGTCGGGTAACGGATATCTACGGGTGCGCAGGTGGCGTCAATCAAGAGTGTGCCCTGGTTGACCGATGGGCTAAGCCCCTGCTCATTGCTGCCATGCCCTGTGGCGGAACCACCATCCTTGCCGGCATCCTGATCATCGTCGGAACCTTCGGACTGGATCACGTTCAGACCATGGCGAACGATCCGTTCGTTGCAGTCGTTGATCACCGACTCCGGCAGGCGCTTCCGGAAATAGACCATCATCGATGGATCGAATGCTGCGGATAATTGGAACGCTTCCAATCCAATGAAGTACTGAAGATATGGATTTTCCTTGATTTGCTCTACCAGCTCCTCGTCTGTGATTGCCAGGCGGGCCTTGATGATCAGGGCACCCAGTGCCATTCGAAATGACTTGGCAGGTGCCCCAAAGCCTTTGCAGAACTGCGACGCGTAGTCGTCCTCCAGCTCGTCCCAGGGAATGAGCTCCGCAAGCTTGATCCACCGATTATTGCCAGAGAGCTTGCCACCAAACGGCAGGAAGAAATCCTCAAACGAGAGCTGATGGCGATGCTCGCGTCGATACATGTGGAAAACTCTGGACTGCTTCTCGGCAATATCGAGCCGAAATGCGTACATTCTACAGCTATAAACTGCTCAAGTCCATTGCGGCACAGCTGGTCTGGCCTTTCTCAGGAAGCCCTGCGTAGGGAGAGGAAACAGATCTCATGGCAGCAGGGCGAGTACAACCGTACTAGCCGCTCTGGCTGCTGGTGTCAACAGGTATGAGGCGGGAGGTCAGGGAGGCGGGTTATCTGGATCAGGCCTATGGAGAATCTCCTTGGTAGGTTCATCCCACCAGATCTGGTGTTTTAGGCGATACCCAAGGGCAGAAGCCACCATCCGGAGTACATGGCTCATTTAGCATTCCCCCTGCCCAGATCACAACGAGGTGTCTGCAATCACATCGGGGAGTCGACATGACGAACGGTGGAAGCATTGAGCTAACGGACAGAAGAACAGACCAAGTCTCGGAAGTGCATAAGCATTTGTGCTTACCGGGTTGAGACCGTCTCGTTCGTTACTCCCCTTCGCAGGGCTGGGTTTCTAGAAATAAAGATGTTGGTCTGTCGGGAGCATCCTTGCCGCTGGAGGGGCAAGGCAAACGCAACTGTTCCAAGTCGGGAGATCTCTTCCGCGGTTAGGGAGTCTCCATAAGCTCAGATGGAAGTGATGATGAACTATTCATCTTTGCTATCAATCTCGCTTCTGGATCTAGGGAGACTCTGGAAAACTGAGCCCCATCGCGGGATAATGGACACATGGCCTTTGGCCAGGACTGGGTTAATGGGTGGCAAGCAGCTCGGCTACCGCTTCGCGGAGGGCTTCGCCTAGGGTGATTACGAGCAGACTTCTTTCCTGACGCAGGGGGGAACAACCACATCTTAAAAAAGGGGGGGGGTAATACCACCGAAAATGAGAATCGCGCGGGGACCGCTTCGGAAATGTCGCAAAACCTGGAAATAAAAAATCCTCTCCACAGACGGAGCATGTCGGGGCCTCCACGAGCCGCGGAGCGAAGCCCGAGCAGGCGCGAGCGGGTGGAGCGGTGGGCTTCCTCATCATGGCGATGGCGCCAGCATCGTTGATCCTTGTTCCCTAGCTGATATGCCCCGGCTCGAACATCTCCCGGTTTTAGGACCCGCGCAGTCGGCCAGGTCTGGCGGTGATAAGTCGCCGGGTGATGTAGGTCCCGAAGCCTCGGCGGGGTGCAATGAACGTGATCAGCCGTCGGCCCCTCCAGTATCCAATAGCTGAAAGAGCAGAAGACCCGCCACTGATCACGCTCCTTGGCCGCGGTGAACCGTTCCAGACGTCGCTGTTCACTTTCGAGGACCTCCGACAAGATGGATTCCACCAGCTGAGATCCCTTGGCCGTGAGTCGCACATAGATGCTGCTTCAATTCGCGGACTCACGGTGACGCTCCACCAGACCTTGGCTCTCGAGACGATTGATGCGGTTGGTCATGGTCCCTGACGATGGCATCAGTACCCCGTAGAGCTCGGTAGAGGTGAGCTGGTAAGGGGGGCCTGGCGAAGAAGAGCGACACCGGGTGTATCAGGCTGCTCAGCGAGGGCCGTGATGTCATCAGCGAGTCCCAGACTGTACGGGCAGAGCTGGGAGCGCTGGTCGGGCCTCAGCGAGCCGAGCATCATGCCGTGCTCGGATCAATCCAAGAACTCCACTGGCTGGAGCGGCTTGCGGTTCACACAAAGCGAGAAGATATCTGGTCGTGAGTAATGGCCACAGACGTCCAATGACCGACGCGCTCTCCTTGCGTCTTCAATATCGATTTCGGCATAGAGAATACCTTTCTCCCGGTGCAATGGCCCGGCGGTGACTTTTCCGGCTGGATTGACCACAACAGCATCACCGTCGTTGATCCATTCGTCCGGCTTGTACAGTCTGTCACGCTCCGGAAAGTCATCGGATAAGTCACAGCCCTGCAGCGCTGTGGCGGTTCCTATCACCCAGCAGCCAGCTTCTCTGGCAATGTGGCGCAAGGTCACTAGACAAGTTTCGCCATTATCCCAGGTTGGATTAACCAGGATTTCCAGATCCTGCGCGTAGAGGGCATACCGTGCGAGCGGCATGTAGCTTTCCCAGCAAATGAGTGCACCCAGCCGACCGGCGGGTGTATCGACTACTCGCAGTCCACTGGCATCTCCCACTCCCCAGACCATTCGCTCTGGGTTAGTTGGCATCAATTTGCGATGCCGGTTGAGAAGCGTCCCATCTGAACCGATAACGACAACGGTATTAAACAGCGTTGTTCCTGAATAGCAGCTATCGATCTCGTTCATTCCCATGACAACGGTCACCGCATGCTTGCTTGCCGCATCCTGCAGCGGGCGCAGGTCTTGTCGATTCAGGTCAACAGCGCTCTGGCGCAGCCTGGCATGAAGCTCGCTCGACAGCGCAATGTCACCCCCTGGCTTCAGCCGCCAGATCCAGGCCGGGTAGCCTGAGATATGGGCTTCTGGAAACACCAGCAGGGTTGCACCAGCGCCGGCGGCCTCATTGATCGATTCAACCACCCGAGCAATCGTCCTCTCCCGGTCGAGCACTACCGGGGGCTTTTGTATGACAGCAACTTTCGTGGACATGGAAAGCCTCTTGTCAATCAACCATTTCTAATTGGCTGCCCATGACGCAAGCTTCGTTCGGCCCTAGATCGAGACCTATCTGAACATCCAGGCGAAACCGGACCCGCTCAATCCTTGGCACTGAGCCTGTGTTGGCATCAGCTGAGAGAAGGTGCACCCAACTTTTCATTCCAGGCCCTGGCCCATGGCATCCCGATCTGAGCAGCGCATGGTGTCCTGACCGAACGCTTCTACCTCACCCAGATGTGGGAGCGCGCCACCGAATTCGTGGACAAACTGCTCAATGGTCGTCTGCCCCGACAGCCCTGTCTGGTTGTGGTGGCTGACGCAGCACGCCTGCTAGCCAGAGATCATGGCTTTCGCTGTATGCCTGAACTCAAGCAGTGGTGGCGCCGAAGCATCGAAGCGAGAAGCCTGCTCTCCCCTTCCAGGCCAAGAAGGCTGAGGAAGTGTGACTAAGCGGCAACGAAGACTGGGCAGAAGTCTCTGCTGTGTACGCTTCGGTCTTGTGAGGGCTCGTTCGGAATCTGTGCCTTATCGGATAGCTTGAAAGCGAAGCATTGGAGTCGCGGCAAATATCAAGATAAAAGGCGATACAAACCGATCCTTGTCTCTACTTCTGATAAACTCTGAAACGGACTATTATCATTGGATTGTGGCAGGGCTAAGTTCTGCGTCAACTGAAAGAACAAGTGCCTAGGACGCCGCCATGTTCGGCAGTTCGGGGACTTCTTTCTCCTCCGCACTTATCCAATGTGTGGAACGAGAAATGCGACTCGGAACATGCCCAGGTGAAATTCTGCACCCAATATGGACTGTAAAATAGAAGAATGGACAGCCTGCTGCAATGGACCGCCTTCGCAGCTGGAGGATCAGTGGCCAATGGGCTCCATATACGAATCAGAGGCCACGACCAAGGATTCTCTCGGGTGACAGAGAGCGCCGTAAGGAGCCTCCGCTCCATGGATGGAAGCTTCGTTGGCTGGTTCAAGCAGGCTGTCCATGGCTCAGGCGCCCCGCAGGACAGCACGCAGTAGCGACAGGTTGATCAGGACGATCACGCTGGCGCTGAGCCAGCCCGCGGCCTGCAGAGCGAGCGGCGCTCTGAGCTCGCCCATCAGACCGCGCCGCCCGCAGAACCACACCAGCGGGATCACCGCGAACGGCAACTGCAGCGACTGCACCACCTGGCTCAGCACCAGCAGATTCGTGGTGGCCCGCTCCCCGAACAGGATCACCGTGGCCATCGCCGGAATCAGGGCCAGGGCGATGGTGCCGGCCTGACGGTGGTGCCCAGCATCGGCGTCAGCAGCCGGTAGGCCTCGCTCAGGTCCGTGACCGGCTGCGGCAGTCGTCCGTAGAAGCTGCCGGCGGCCAGCACCAGGATCGAGACATTGATCAGAAAGGCCAGGCTGAGGGCGATCAGGGTGTCCCAGTGCTGCAGGCCAGGGCCCTGGCCTGGGCCCGCACCCCGCCCATCCAACAGCGGGATTGCACCAGCGAGGATTGGAGATTGAGGTTGTGGGGCATCACCGTGGCCCCGAGAGTCCCGGCGGCCAGAAACAGCTGCTGCCCGTCCCTGAGCTCGCGGCCTGGGGAAGGAAGCCCTGGCCCACCTGGCTCCAATTGGGCTGGAGCAGCAGCTTCTCCACCGCGAAGCAACCGCCCACCAAGGCCACCAGGGCGATCACCAGGGCCTCCAGCCGGCGGATCCCGAAGCGCTGCCCACCAGCTCAGCCAGGTCGCAGGCAATGATGCCCACCTCGGCCAGCAGCCACAGGGGAATCCGGCAAAACCGCGTCAGCAGCCGGGTGCACGCCTGGGCCAGATCCAGCCGCGTGGCGATGCCCAGCCGGCAGCAGAGCGACTGGAGCACCATCGCCATCAGGCTGGAGAGCCCGATCACCCAGAGCAGGCGGTAGCCGAACTGGGTACCGGCCGCCAGATCGGTGGCCCAGTTGCCCGGATCCATGTAGCCGACGGCCACCAGGTACCCGGGACCGACCACCCGCAGGAAGGTGCGCAGCATGCCCAGGCCGGCGGGCACCTCCACGGCCTGCGCGTCATTCCGCCTGGCAGGGGCAAGAGGGGCTCGGGCATGGAGCGACGCAGCGGAGCTGGACGCTAAGGCGAGGGTGGCTGAGATCCTGCTGGGGCATGGCTGGCCTGAGCCCACCCTGGGGAAGGGATCACCGCCAGTTCAGAAGTCGCGAGGAGGAGATGCACCCATCGAACAGCCTGAAGTGGCTTCATGGTCAAGGGCCTAGCGTTGCGGTATGGAGTCTTGCCCGCCCGACCTGCCAACCCAAGAGAATGAATCCATGCAGATCGGCGAGTTGGCACGGTCTACGGGGGTGAAGATCGAAACCATCCGCTATTACGAACGCGAGCACTTGCTGCCGGTGCCGCAGCGCACGGATGGCAATTACCGCCTCTATACGCCGCGGCATGTGGAGCAGTTGCGCTTCATCCGCTACTGCCGCAGCCTTGACATGAGCCTGGAGGAGGTGCGCCTCCTGATCGAGGCGCGGGACGCCCTAGCCGGGAGCTGCCGGACAGTGAACGCCTTGCTGGACGAGAAGATGGCCGAGGTTGATGCGCGGGTCGATGAACTGCGCCAGCTTCAGGATCAGCTACGGCAGCTCAGAGGGCTTTGTCAGCAACCGGATGAGGTGAAGACCTGCGGCATCCTCATGGAATTGAACCGTTCGGCTGGAATCGACAAGGCTCAGATCTGATCATTTCCGACCAGGCTCAGCCCTTGATCTTGCCAAGCGTGGGAGTGCGGAGCAGCCGCAGGCCATTGGCGATCACGATCAAGCTGGTGCCCATGTCCGCGAAGACCGCCATCCACATGGTGGCATTTCCGGCCACGGTTAGCACCAGAAACAGGGCCTTGATTCCCAGTGCCAGGCCAATGTTCTGGCGCAGGATGGAGAAGGTGCGGCGAGAGAGGGCGATCGTTTCCGGTACACGCATCAGATCGTCGTTCATGATCACCACATCGGCCGCTTCGATGGCGATTTGGGTGCCCGCGGCCCCCATCGCAAAACCGATGTCAGCCTGGGCCAGGGCCGGGGCGTCGTTGATGCCATCGCCGGCCATGGCCG
This sequence comes from Synechococcus sp. Cruz-7E5, assembly GCF_024345995.1. Classification (GTDB taxonomy): domain Bacteria; phylum Cyanobacteriota; class Cyanobacteriia; order PCC-6307; family Cyanobiaceae; genus Regnicoccus_A. Next base: position 31,743 of record NZ_JAGQCE010000017.1, on the reverse strand, counting down.
CGAATCCATAGCGGGCCTGCAGAGCGGCCACCGCCTCGAGCTTCTCCTGGGGCAGCAGGTTGCTCTTCACCTCATCGATGCCGGCCTGGGCTGCGATCGCACCGGCGGTGGCTGCGTTGTCACCCGTGAGCATCACCGGTTTGACGCCCAGGGCTCTCAGGGCCGCCATGGTGGCCGTCGAGCTGGGCCGAACGGTGTCGGCAACAGCGATCAAGGCGAGTACGCCGCTGTCATCCGCGAGCAGGCTGAGCGAGCGACCTTGGCGCTCGTGGACCTGCATCGATGCTTCCAGTGAGCTGGAGCAGAGTCCCAGCTCCTCGATCCAGCGGTGGTTGGCCAGCATCAGCGGCCGCCCCGCAATCACGCCGCGCACCCCTCGCCCCGGCAGGGCCTCGAAGGCCTCCACGGCCAGCCGCTCGCCATCAAGGCCTGCGGCGATGGCCCGTGACACCGGATGGTCGGAGCGCTCCGCCAGGCTGTTGGCCAGCTGTTTCAGAGCGCCAGCGTCTGCCCCTTCTTGCTGAGGGGAGAAGGCCACCAGCTGGGGCTGGCCCAGGGTGATTGTGCCGGTCTTGTCGAGGGCCAGCACCTTGATCTTGCGGGCCTCCTCGATATAAAGGCCGCCTTTGATGATGATGCCGCGACGGGCGGCGGTGGCCAGGCCGCTCACCACCGTGACCGGTGTAGCGATCACCAGCGCACAAGGGCAGGCGATCACCAGCAGCACCAGCGCCTTGTAGATCGCCTGCAGAGGGGTGAACCCCAGCAAGGGCGGCGCCAGCAGGGCAACAGCCAGTGCCACCACGAACACCGCCGGGGTGTAGCGGGCCGCGAAGCGATCGACGAAGCGCTGGATCGGAGCACGGGAGACCTGGGCTTCCTCCACGGCCTGGATGATGCGCGCCAGGGTGCTGAGCGAAGCCGGCGCCGTCACCTGGATTTCCAGGGCGCCGCCCTGGTTGATCGTGCCCGCAAACACCTCATCCCCTGGGCCTTTGTCGACCGGCAGGCTTTCCCCGGTGATCGGCGCCTGATCGATCGCGCTCTCACCACTGAGCACCGTGCCATCGAGCGGCAGGCGTTCGCCCGGGCGAACGCGCACCACATCTCCGATGGCCACAGCACTTGCGGCCACGCGTTGCCAGCGGCCATCGCTCTGGCGGATCTCCGCCTCGTCGGGAGCCAGGGCCATCAGGCTGGTGATCGCCTGGCGGGCCCGTTGCACGGCCCGCGCTTCGATCGCCTCAGCCACGGCATAGAGCGCCATCACCATGGCGGCTTCCGGGAAGCGGCCGATCAGGAAGGCGCCCGTGACCGCCACGCTCATCAGCGCATTGATGTTGAGTCGGCCCTGGCGGAGGGCCGCAAGGCCCTTGCGAAACACGGAGAAGCCCGCCAGGGCGATCGCGGCGATGGCGAGGGCGATCTCCACCAGTTCATGGCCCAGGTAGGCGGGAACGACCAGATGCAGCAGTTCCGCCGTGATCGCAAGCGCAAGGGAGCCACCCAGGCGGAGCCGTTCATGTCGCCGTTCGGCGCGGGTTTGGGCCGCGGATGGCCGCTGATCGGGGCTGATCGGCTCCGGGCTGAATCCCAGCCGGCGGATCGCAGCAAGGGCGGAGTTGAGCGCTGCTGCTTCGGCATCGATCGCCAGAACGCGCTCGGCCAGCAGGAACCTCAGGCCGCGGATGCCGTCGAGACCTGAGAGGACATGGCGGATCTCGGTTTCCTCGGTGGCGCAATCCATCGCGCTGATCCGAAACAGCGTTTCTCTGGCGCTTGCAGGCTCCGGCTGCGGCGCTGTGCTGTCTCCGGCCTTCTGCCCGCTGGTTCCGCTGCTGCAGCAAGGTTCCGCCATGGCCGTGTCATCCAGGCCCCATCAAACAGCCTGTAGTCACTACAGGGTCAAGGATCCGGCGGCACCGTGTGGCTGCAGGTTGCTGATCAACGCAGCTGGGAGCACCTCCGATCCCGCAACTCCTGATCCAGTCCATCGGCTTGCCGGGCCAGTTCGGCTCCAGCCGCCGTGTAGAACCTGAACCGCTGGCGGTTGACGTAGTGAACCCGCTGGCTGCGCAGCAGCTGTTCTTCCGCCTTGTGGCGGCAGACGAGCAGGGCCTGGTAGTCGATGGTCAGCTCGTTGCGGTCGTTGGCATTGGCCCGATCGGCCTGCTGGCTGAGTACCGGGCAGATCCGTTCACGGATGGTGCGGACCAAGGCGATTTCGGCCTTCATGGCCTGCTCGGCCAGTGCATTGCGTTGCTCCAGCAGGTTCCGACACGCCTCCACTTCAGTCGCCATCGCCGGAGCTGCCAGCCACCCACAGGTCAGCAAGAGAGTCAGGACGTGGCGCATCCACGGATCGGTTCGTGGCCTGCGCCTGTGGCTGCTATCGCCGTGACCCTTCTGAAACTGTTGCATCAGAAGATTTTCCCGAGGGTGTGATCCGACTGCAGTGCGGTGGATCCGTGAAGCAATGCCTCGAAGGACCCTCGGACCATGTCGGCGTGGCCAGGGTGGAGATCAAGACACCCGCAGCCTTGGAGGCCGGATCCATGGCCCAGGTCCACCATCGCTCCACAGGGAAGCGATCCATCGTGGTTCTTCAGCTGGCGGCCGGAGGAGCCTGCGCCCTGGCGTTGCTCGTCAACAGCCCCTGCCTTGCCCAGGGCTGGGGCGGAGGGCAGCAGCCTGGTCCCGGCATGGGGTGGGACGGGGCCGGACGAATGGGCCCGAACGATCAGCGCTTCATCGTGATGATGATTCCCCACCATGAGGGGGCGATCGCCATGGCGGATCTCGCCGTCACCCGCGCGAAGCGGCCCGAGATCAAGGAGCTGGCCAAGAGCATCAAGGCCAGCCAGACCCAGGAAAACGCCCAGATGCGGATCTGGTACCGGCAGTGGTTCGGCGGTGATGTGCCTGCATGGGGGGGAAGTTATGGCCGTGGGGTCTATTCCGGCTGGGGGGGCTGGATGGGCGGCAGGGGCGGAATGATGGGCGGGCCTGGAAGGGGCATGGGGATGATGGGCACCGATATCGAGTGGCTGAAGAACGCCGCTGATTTCGATCGCGCTTTCATCGAGCAGATGATTCCCCACCACCGCATGGGCGTGATGATGGCCTCGATGGCTCAGGCCAACAGCCAGCATCCGCAGCTGCGGGAGCTGCAGCAGGCCATGGTGAAGGTCCAGAGCCAGGAGATCGAGCAGATGACCCAGTGGTACCGCAGCTGGTACGGCACACCCTGATGCCAGCCATGGATCCGTTCTTCATCCTCGACACGCCGAAATCCTTCGAGGAGGCGAGCGACTCCCTGCAGAAGGCGGTGGAGGAGCATGGCTTCGGTGTGCTGGCCGTGCATGATCTGGGCCACACCCTGCGCAGCAATGGCCTGCCGTTCCTGGAGCAGTGCCGCATCTTCGAGGTGTGCAACCCCCAGCAGGCCGCCACAGTGCTCAGCACCTCGATGGCGCTCAACATGGCCCTGCCCTGCCGGATCTCCGTCTACACAGAAAATGGCCAGACCCGCATCGGCATGATCCGCCCCAAGGCGATGCTCGCCATCCTCTCTGCCGATCCCTCCCTGAAGGATGTGGCCCGAGCGGTGGAGGCCTCCACAACGGCGATCATCGAGGCCGCGTAGGGGTCAATAGTTCTGCTTCAGATATCATAGAAAGAGCCACTATTTCACCTCACTTGAAGAAGCTTGTTGGGCCACTGCGTAGAACATTGATCTATGGCCTGATTAGTTATGGCGGGCTTGTTCTGATCAACAACTCAGAGCTGGACCTCCCCAACATGTGGATCGCGTATCTGCCGATGTTCATCGGTGTCTATGTGGTGACGCAGTGGCTAGACAAGAAGCTTGGGGATTGAGTACCTCAAGCTTGGGCGCCTGTTCATCAATCGATGACCAGAGCAAGTTTGCAGATCACAACCAGTCCACCGGAATCACTTCCCAACCGGCGGGATCCCAGGGGGCCATCAGCGCCTCCATGGCCCTCAATTCGGCTGCTGCTTCCGGCATCAACCAGGCCTCTTCCCATCCATCATTGATCACCACAGGCATGCGGTCGTGGATAGGACGCAGCAGGGCGTTGGGGGTGGTGGTGAGGATGCAGCAGGTCTGGAGCTCGCTGCCATCGGGACCGATCCAGTGGTCCCACAGCCCGCCCAGCCAGAAGGGGGCGCCGTCCTGGCGGCGGATCCAGTAGGGCTGCTTCTTCCCTTTGGGGCCATGGCCTTCCCCTTCCTGGGGCGGCCGCCATTCGTAGAAGCCATCGGCCGGCAGCAGGCAGCGGTGATGGCGCCAGGGACCACGAAAGAACGGCTTCTGGCTCACCGTCTCGCTGCGGGCATTGATTGGCCGGCTCTTGCCGCGGGTGTCCTTCAGCCAGCTCGGCACGAGGCCCCACTGCGCATAGCCCACCTCCAGCCGGCCTTGCTGCTGCCGCTGGATCAGCAGCGGTTCGCCAGGCCTTACCTGCTGCCGGGGCTGGTAGTGCTCCAGGAAACCCTCCGGCAGAGGACCCTTGAGCCTTGGCAGCAACTGATCGATTGTGCTGGTGAGCGAATAGCGGCCACACATCAGCGACGCCTGTGGATCCTGTTGGGCTGCTCCCAATCTGCGTGGCCTGACTCCTGGCTGAAAGGTCTCGGAGGGAGCGAATCTGAGGGGACCGTGCCAAACCCACACTGGAGACGGCCGCGCTTCGGTGGATCGGTTTGCCGTACCGACGCCACGGCCAATCGGATCTATCAATGAATCAGAGGCCTCGACCAGGGCAGCGCGAGCCCAAGCCCTGCAACCGGCCCAAGGGCGCCCGACACGGGGCGCCCTTCTCATTGGAACTGAGTCCGGCGGTGAGCATGAACCGGGGAAGCCAGCCGAGCAGAACCGCTTCTCTTAGGCTGCCCGTGGCTTCTGGGCTGCTATGCGCCTCGACGAACTGCTGGCTCAGGCTCCAAGGATCCAGGAGATCGCCACTGAGCACGGCGCCACCAATCTGGCGGCGCCGTGCTCAGTGGCCCGTGATCAGGCCGGACCCGATAGTGATCTGGACCTCCTGGTGGATCTGCCCCCCCGTACCGGCCTGCTGGAGCGCATCGCCCTGAAGCTGGCCCTGGAGGACACGCTGCATTGCCGCGTGGATCTGATTCGCCGCCGTAATCTCAAGCCAAGCGCCCTGGCCTCTGCTGAGCGCGATGCGATTCCCCTGTGATGGATCCTAGGGACCGTGATGCCCTGGGCGACATCCTGACCGCGATCCGACGGGTTCAAGGCTTTCCCATCCCCGATCGCGAGACGTTCCGGGCCAGCGACGTTTTGCAGGACGCGGTGGTGCGCAATCTCATGATCATTTGAGAAGCCACCAAGCGGCTGAGCGACAACTGCCGCCAGCAACATCCGCAGATTCCCTGGCGGGAGATGGCCGGGATGCGGGACGTGCTTATCCATGCCTATGACCGTGTGGATCTCGAGGAGGTGTGGATCACCTTGAGCGAGCAACTGCCCGCTCTCCTGATGGAGATCGAGCCTCTGCTCAGGGTGTGATCAGGTGGACCCTGATCGGCGCCGTTGCCCTCATCGCCTGGTGGGGCAACGGCTTCTCTGAGGCCATGGCGCAGTCCCAAGGGCCGACTTCCGCCACTGTGCTCTCGATCGGTGATGGCGACACGATCCGCTTGGCCTGCATCGACGCCCCCGAGATGGCGCAGCCCCCTGATGGCGCCAACGCCCGCAGCTATCTGCAGAGCCGGCTGCGGCTGGGCTCCAGCGTGACGCTGAGGCCCCAGAGGGTGGATCGCTTTGGCCGCACGGGGGCGGAGGTGATCGGGGAGGTGAATCTCAACCTGGCGCTGGTGGAAGACGGCATGGCCTTTGCCTACCGCCAACACCTGGGCCAATGCAACGCCAATGAGTATCTCGATGCTGAGTTCCGGGCGTCCCGCAGCCGCTTCGGGGTTTGGAAGATGCCGGGCGGGATTACCCGCCCCTGGGACTTTCGGCCGGTTCGGCTGCGCTGATCGTTGCCCGACGCTTCATGGCTCTGCGAAGGAACGCTCAGAGCCAGGGAGTTCAGCCGTGCGCCCTGTTAGGAGGAAGGGACTCCACGGAACCATGGGTCATGCGAAAGCTCAACGCACTCGCAGTTCTGGCTTTGGCTGGTGTGGCCTTGTCCCTTGCTTCCGGCGGAGCCGGCTTGGCACGTCCGAACCCGGGGGGGATCGGGGGCCCGGCATCCGGGGCGGGTGTGGCTCCCGGGGCAGGGTTCGGTGCGGCAGGGCTGGGCCTCGATCGGGAACCAGGGGTGGGCGCAGGTGGTTTCGGCGGCCCCGCCTCAGGTGCAGGGGTCCTGCCCGGCGCCGGTGTGGGAGAAGCAGGTGTCGGTGTGGAGGCACGACCCGTGGAGAATCCAGGTGGTCTCGGTGGGCCTGCCTCCGGAGCCGGGGTTCGCCCTGGAGCGGGCTTCGGAGCACCAGGCGCGGGGATGTACCGGCGCTGATGTAATCATGCGTATCGATCCGGGCCTCAACGGTGACAGGCAAGCCTGCGAAAGCCTCCACTGAAGGGGCGGACACCCGCACCTTCTTGCTCTGGCCGCCAACAGCCTGATCGTTATTGTCCGACTGTATCCCGCTTGAGGCGGGACTCATGGCCGGTTGAGTGGATCTGCTCATGTGCCCATGTGGCACAGAGGCCGGCGGGTGAGTGATAGCTGGCGCGATCGGGCAGCTGGATCCGATCGATCGCGGGCAGATAGCAGGCCCGATCCCCGCCAAAGCTGACCGGCACCGGCCAGGCACACAGCACGGCTTCTGCCGCTTCCAGGCGCTGGGGCTCCGGCTTGGCCTCCACACCTTCGGCCGCCTTGCGGGCTTAGATCAGGGCGGGAAGGGCCTCGCCTTCGAGATCGGCGGGATTGAAGGCCGCCACCGGCCGGTAGCTGGCCCAGCTGCGCAGGGTGACTTCACCACCAACGCCAGACTCCTCGCGGCTGTGGAGCTGGGGCCGCAGGATGTGAACCGCCTTGCTGCCCTTGCGGTGGAAGATGCCGAGCTTCCTGGCCTCGGCAAAGCCGCACCAGAACGGCAGAGCAGAACCCCGGATGTGCATGCCGAGGGTGAGCAGGATCGGATTGGCGCCGCGGTAGCGATGACCCGAGAGCAGATTCACGTGGTGGCCACCGCCGCTGCCATCCCAGGGCCGCCGCCAGGGGGCAGATACTGCCTCCAGCAGCTCGATCAAGGAGGCAACGATCTTCTCTTCTGCTGTGGGGCCATCGAAGGATTTGCGTGAGCGGGACTGGGACGCGGCCATGGTCGGCAAAACGCAGGACCCCGAGTGGTGACTGCGGCGAGGGCAAGGGTTCGCGCAGCTCCGCTGTGCGAACTCGCGTCAGCCCTTGCGCCGCCGCAGACCATGAGGACTCCTGCGCGACACCCCCCTCGGATCCGTTTCTTGATCTTCTCCAGCGCTCGTATGTCCTCGTTGGCGATCTGCACCGCCACCTTGGGCCTGGAGGGTTGAGAGCGGATCTCCTCAGCGCGGCGCAGCCTGCGCAGGTCGGCTTCTGCCTGGTAGCGAGCCTGCTCCTTGCGCGTCCGCCGTGTACATGGAGGCAGCCGAGAGAGGCATCAGCTCAGGGCCGCTGCTGCTGACGGGCTTTGCTGTTACTGGCCCATGGTCTTTCTCAACCCGCTGGCAGCCGATCGGTTCAGGGATGGGCGGGACCGTGCTGGTGGTGAGCTGGCAGGGGCTGACCGGCATCGTCAAGCAGCTCCACGCTTTCCTGCTCGTTGGGGTCGGAGCGGGTGACGATCGCGATCGCTGGTTCCGTGGCGCTGAGATTCACCGGTTGATGGGGCAGATCGGCGGGAATGAAGATGAAATCGCCAGCGCGGTTCACCACCCGCTGGAGCAGACCGGCGCCATATCGGGTTTCCACCATTCCCTGCAGCAGGTAGATCGCCGTCTCGTAGTTGCGGTGGCGATGAGCCCGGGCCTTGGCACCGGCCGGGATGACGATGCGGTTGAGCGAGAGCGTGCGGGCCCCGCTGTTGGCACCGGAGATGCCCACGAATCGACCCAGACCCTGGCGGCTGTCGTGCTGCTTGGCCGGCCGCACCGTGATGATCCCGCCGTCGCCAGGACGGCCGATCACCTCGTCAGTGCGAGCAGGCGAGGCCTGCGCCAGCAGTCCCAGTCCACAGACCAGAGCGAGTACACGGCCATCAGTCAGCACACCCACCTCCGCAATCGCTCCAATCTGTTCCAGATCAGGCGCAGATGGCCCTTTTGGTGGCGGTGACCATCCAGCGAGATCCGTGCCACGGGCCCGTGCTGGTGGGGTCCCGTTTTCATCAATGGCAAGAGGTGTGGAGAGGCAAGAGGTTCGATGGTTGGAGTACGAGACGCGCTGGCAGCCGTACTGGGCGAAGCCCCGGCGGGGCCTGCTGAACCCGGCCCCTGGCGCGTCACCGCCTCCATCACCGGTGGCCTGGTGCAGATCAGCAACAACCACGAGTCGCGGGTGATCCGCAAGGCGGAAGTGGAGGCCTACCTGCGCAAGGGCAAACCCTGGTGACAGGCGGGGCCTGAGGGGGCACAGCCCCGAAAGGGCTGGCGGCTGCCAGCCCCAGAAGGCCTCAGGCCGCCGCGAGCGGCTCTGCGGCCAGGGCACCATCGCGACTGGCCTCCGCCTGGCACATTTCCATGAGCTCCTGCTGGGCCAGCAGGAGCTCATCGATCTCCTTGAGGCGGGCAAGGAACTGCTCCATGGCGGGCAGCAGCTCCTCCTCCAGGAGGGTGATTTCCTCCTCGCCATAGGGATGATCGATCCAGAAGCGGGGGATCGGCGTGCCCTGGTGCCTGCGGAGAATCCAGGTGAGAGCGCTGTGGCAGGACTCGACCAGGGCGACGGGATCTTCCTGGGTTATTGCAGCGAGGCTGGGTGACATGGGACCAGGCGCCCTGCGGACGCCGTGACGGGACGCCCGCAAAGCCGCCGGGAAGGCAAGGGCGGCGGAACGCAGTGGAGCCGCTCGCGCAGCCCTTGCCCCGGCGGAGACTGCGGCAACCCGGCACGGCCCGGTCCAACCAACTCCGCCGCGCAGCGACCATGGGGGGAGGCAACGGGGTGGCCATGAACGATCGAAGCGCGGGCTATCTGCCCTGAGCTCCCCGAAAATCGGGGAGAAAATCGGGGAGCTCCTGCCCGGTGGCCGAATTTGGCCTGAGCCGGCTTGTTTAAGGCTGTCCTGTCCGTTGCTGCTTGCCTGACCTGTCGCTGCCTTGTGTAAGCAGGTGGGCCAAGGCTTTAACAGGTACCGCCGTTGTTTAAGGCTTTCTTGGCCGCCCGGAGGCGGCCCTGCTGGCCTCGGCCCTCTGGGCCCTCAGGCCAGCTCCTGGCGGAGCCGCGCCAGGCCGGCTTTCTCCCGCCGCTGCACGCTCATGGTGCTCATGCCGAGATCCTGGCCGATGGCCCGCAGGGACCGGCCTTCCAGCAGGTGGAGGCGAATGATGGCCGCTTCTGAGGCGGGCAAGCGATCGAGCAGGGCTTCCAGCTGGTTGTGATCCTCGCCACTGGCTTCAGGCTCCGGTGCGGCGATGGAATCGAGCCAGGGAGTGCCGCAGGGGCTGAGCAGATCGAGGCTGCTGTGGGAGAAGGGGCAGGTGCCTTTCTCGTGCTCACGGCGAGGGACACGCACGAGGCGGCCGTGATCGCGGAGGTGATGGCGCAGGGCACCTTCGATACGCACCTTGAGGAAGGGAACGGGCGGGAGATTGGGCTTGAGGCAACGGGCAGCGCGCACCAGCTCCAGCCGTGCCACCTGCTTGGCATCATCCCGATCGATCAGATCAGGAAAGCGGCGGTGAAAGCGGCAGGCGAGGACATCAGCGAGGGAGAGGAACTGGTGGATGACGGCATCGCTGGGGGATGAGGTGCGGGCCATGGCCTGATGGCAAAGGACGCGCGACCCCAGGCCCCGACGCAGGAGGTGGCCAAGCTGAGCAAGGACGAGCGGCAGGCAGGCCCGCCCCATCCCAGAGAGCCTCACCACCTGCTGTTTCCGCTGTGTTGCCTGCCTGCGCCGCCGATCACTGATGGAGGGGTGATGCGGCTGTTGGTGCCTGGCAGGTACGGGCGCTGGGTGCCCCCCTGTCTGTCGATCTCGATCGTCTGCCGCTCGGCGCGGATCGTTGCCCCCCAGCCTTTGGGCGCTGACCGTGGCAACAGGAGGTAGGCACTGCTGACGCCCCACTGATGGGTTCGACACCTTCCGTCACCACCGGCCCGATCCTTGCGCTGGTCGGCGCCGAAATCCTGGCGCTGATGACCTACGTGGGGGTGTGTGAGCTGCGAGCGGTGGATCAGACCTACTGCGAGAACCGCTGGGCGCTGGCCCTGCCTGCGATTGCCCTGGTCGGCCAGTCGGCTGCGACGTACTTCATGGACCCTGGCCGCAGCGGCAGTGCCAGTTCTTCTGTCCCTTCCGCTTCCATCTCGCCGCCACAGGCACCGCAGGCGAGGGTTCGCACGGCGAGGTCGCCCAGTCCTGCTCCTGATCCGCCGCCTACCCCAGGGCGGCGTACCCCAGCGAAGAAAGCCACAGGAACAACCCGTACGAGCAAGCGGGGGGAAGGCTGATGCGCTGGCTGCTTGATCTGGGGATCGCCTTTCTGGTGCTGGGTCTGATCGAGGCCTTGGTGAAACCGATCGCCAAGCGGTTTGTGCAACGCCGCATCCTGAAGGTGGCGCCGCTGGTGTTCGCGCAGCTCGATCCCTACCTGCCGGCCCTGCTGCAGGAGTGCAACGGCGCGCAGCTGGAGCAGGTGGTGCGCACCAAGCTCGAGGTCGTCACAGGTGAAAGTTGGGCAGGGGAGGACCTGAGCCTGTTCTTTCGCCTGTTCGATCCGCGTGCTGCTGCTGATCATGCGCTCCCTGCCTTTGCGGCTGGCGGCGCAGCAGCCGATCAACCCGGAGACGCTGCCGCCAGCACCGGCTGAGTTCAGCGGCGGCCCCTTTCCTGCTTCTGCCTCTCTCGCCAGTCCGCCGCCGGTGCATAGCGCCGCGGCTAACCACTCGACTGTGGTGATGGCCGGGTTTGATCTCTGCGCGGATGGCTCACCAGCCGCTCAGGGCTGAAGTGCTGCTGTTCACTTGCTGCCGCGATTCAGTGCGGCGCCGCCAAGCAGGGCGACGAGGAGCTTCAAGGTGGAATCGAAGCTCGCCGCCACCTGATCCAGTGCGCGCGGGCAGACCTCAGCGAGCTGCCGGCGATCGTTGAGGGCCACCCGATGGCAGACCATGGTGGCCACGCTGTAAAGGCTGAGCTGGGTGAGGATCACCACTGCCAGCAGCTTGAAGACGAAGCGTTCACGATCGAAGGGTGGCTTGCCGCTGTTGCTGAACAGGACATCAAACAAGCCGCGACGTTTCACCCGCCGATGTGGCGTGGATGGCGTTGATCTTGGTGGTGCGCCGGGCTGCTGGTCATCAGCGGCCGGCTGTGTTCTGCCTGCCACGGTTCCTCAATTTCAGGCCTCCTGGAAGACGCCGACATAGACGGTGCCCTGCCTGTAGAGGGGCAGTACTTTGTCGCGCAGGTCGATGTTGCGGAGCCGGACGCAGCCGTGCGTCGGCAGCAGGTGTTGCTTTGCGGCCCAGGCACCGGGCCAGCCGCAGCCTGATCCGCCGCCGTGGAGCATGACCCCGGCGCGGCCGACTTTGGCCTCCTGGTTCTCCAGCTCGACCATGTCGAAACTGAACCAGCCGAATGACAGGGCGGTGCTGCTGCAGGGCGGATTGGGGTTCTGCTCGTAGTCGGGGTAGTGCTCACCGAGCTTGTAGAGGCCGGGTGGGGTGTCGGTGCTCTTGCGCCTCCACTCGTTCTCGGCCCCAAGGCCACGGGCGAGACAGGGAACTTTCCAGAGCAGCTTGCCGCTGTGGTCATAGGCCTCCATGTCCTCGTCGCGGTCATTGACGAGGAGGTAGGAATCACCTGGTTTGACCGGTGCCTTCTGCCTGGGGCCGATCAGCCCGGCTTCCTCGGAGCCCCGTGGATCGAGCCCACTGCTTGGCGCGGGCGTTGCGGCTGGCTTTTCGCTGAACTGCAGCGCCCATGGGGCGTCCTCACGCAGGATCAGCCCCTTGCCATCGACTGCCGTGATCGCGTCGTAGAGCTGCTCAACGCCGGAAACCTGCTGCTTCTGGCCTTTGAACGCCTCCCAGCGGTCCTGGAAGCGATCGGGGCTCATCAGCTTGGCCATGGCAGCAGGACGCAGGGCGCCGGCGGGGTGGATGCTTCCCTTTGCCAGGTCCGGCGGAGCCAGAAAAAAAGCGGGGCCAATGCCCCGCAAGAAACTCCCGGTTCAGAAGGGCAGCTCCTCGGGCCGGATCCAGACCGGACAGCTGGCGGGAGTGGCCAATTGCCGCTCGAAGAGCAGATCAGCCACCAGCCCTGCGACGCGGCGGCAGGGTGCTGATTCGCCCTCAGCGATCCAGAGCAGATCCTCGAGGGCCTCGGAGCTGCAAGCGGAGAAGCGGGCGCGTGTGGAGCGGTGCGTGGTGGCCATCGGAGGCGCAGCGCAGGACACGGAAGCAGGCGGGGGGTGGGTCAAGGGGACGGCACCACGACGAAGCGGCGCGACAGCGGCGCCACACAGCCGCGCAGCGGCGGAACAGGTCCGGACTCGCGCAGCCCTTGAGGCACCCCCCGACCATGCAGTGGCCTGTGCGTAGCCCTTTCCTTGTCGCCCCCGATCAGGGGGTTCTGCTGGTAGGGCGGCTGTTGCTCTTGCTTGGACCTGTGAGCAAAAAAGGGCCGTCACAGCGGCCCGGTGTGGCCTGAGTGATCTGGCCTCAGGCCGCCAGGCCCATGGCCACCCTCAATTCACGGCGCTCCCTGGCCACCTTGCGGCGAAACTCGAGCTTGCCGGCCTCATCCGCCGCTCGATAGGCCACCAGCTGGTGATGGCTGAGGGTGACCGTGAAGCTGTGATCGGCGGGTGCAGAGGACTGCGTGAGCCCTCCCATGAACCGCCAGAGCACCATCAGCGCCCGATCGGCCTCACCTTCTGTGAGAGCACGCCAGCCACCGGTGTGCTGATCGGGCATGACACCGATGGCCTTGCCGTAGATGACGGTGCCACCGAGATGGGGCCAGCGAAAGCTCTCCAGCTCCTGGCGCTCCGCCCACTCCCCGCCATGGGCGATCCAGATGGGGCCGACACGCCAGGCGGTGATGGCATCGAGCGGGCACTGGCAGAACCAGGCCAGCAGCGCCGCCGGCATCACCTCATCGTGAATGAGGTGGGATTTGATGGAGCAATAGGCGTGATCACTGCAGGGCAGCGTGGTGCGCTGGATCATCAGGATGTGCGGTGCCATGGGGCGCCATCGAAGGACGCCTGAGTGACTGCAGCGAGGGCAAGGGCCGGCCACCACGGCACGGGCGGCTGAGCACCGTCAGGGGCGATCCGCCCAGCGCAATAACGGGCCGGCATGTCTTGACCCTTGCCCCGCTGCGGACCATGAAGAAGGCCGAGCCGTATCCATCAGCCCCTTGGAGCTCGCCGACGCCTGGCCAGTTCGCCCTGCCGATGCCATGGGCAGATCGGGCGGCGTGCGGCTCGCACGACCCTGATCTCTTCGGTATGGCCGATTCGCCTTGCGCCTAAGGCGATAGCCCGCCTGGCCTCAGGGATGCTCTCTCTCCCCGTTCACACATGCAGCCAGGAGCGGAACGAGGCGGAGGATCAATAGCACCGCGAACTCTGCGCAGGTGCCGATGGTCTTGCTCACGGCGACGGCGACGCTCTGGTAACGACCCGGGCTGATTGGGGGATCAGCACCGTGTGATCGGGAACAGCATCGGCCCCGGCGGCAACACCTCGAAACGGGCTTCGATCACGTCACCGCCACCACCGAAGCCAACGCGGCGGGCGGCAGCGAGGGATGGCACCAGGCGGGTTGATCCATCAGCAGCAACAACCCGCCACCAGACCGGAGCACCGGGCCGGGGCTGCTGCCGTTCCAGGCGATACCCCGGACGTGGTGAATGCCCATCCCCCAATCGGGTGATCGTGCTGGGGCTCATCCCCAGCAACTGAGCCAGTTCCGCTCCGCTCAGCCATGCCCCCATGGCGGCGGCCTCCTGCAGCAACCGGGCCACTCGCAGCGGATCAGCCGGTGGGAGCGGTGGCGCAATGCGGGCCAGGGCAGCCGCCAGCGCCTCCATCGAAGAACCATCCGGGATGATCCGGGACAGTCCTGCCCTGTCCGGTTCTGTCCTGGATGATCCGGGACTGTCCTTGATCATCCGCTCTACGTCCCGCAGGGTCACGCCGTCCCGCAACTGCTGGGCCAACGGCTCGATCCGCTCCAGATGCTCGGTGGTCAGGAATGACACCGGCTTGCGGCTACCCGGTACGCGGCGTGGCTCGGGTTCGATCGCCAGCAGTTTCACCAGCGCGTAGGCGGTGGAGCGGCTGATCCCAGCGGCCTCGATCCAGTCGGAGAGGCGCTGGCCATCGAGGAGGGCATCGGGCCCTGAGGGGTCGGCGCTGAGCATGGCGGCTATTCGTCCCGGATGATCCGGGACTGTCCGGGATGGTTCCCCAGATCGTGCCAGATAGTCCGGGACTGTGCAAGACGGTCCAGGATGATCCGGAACACTCACCCGAATGGGGGAGGGTCGATCACCCGGATGGGTGGTCTCGCCCTGTCTTGGACAGCGACTAGCCGTGGTCAGCCCCGCTGCAGGCCTCGATCGCCAGTGGGTGAGATAGCCACCAGGGGGCAGATCCCAGGCGGGGCGGTGGCGCAGTCTCACCGGCAGGGGCGGGAGGGCTGGCGTACCTGTGGCATGAGCAGGGCAGCCATCTACCAGACACGTGGTCAGACCTCCCCCATGGCATGGGCCAGCCCGGTGTTGGCGGCAGCCAACTGGTCCTCGCTAAACCCAACTCTCCGCGCCGATGACTCGCGCACCTTCAGCTGCGACCCTTCAAAGAAAGAGCGTTGAAATGATTGGGGATGTATACCCAGACTTCTGTTGGGCAATCTTCGATGTGTCCTGAATCGTACTTTTCAGCGTTGGAAAGCTTGGTAAAGCATCAAGCATGCAATGAAAGCATTCCAAGCTCTTCTTATCCTGATCACGAAGCTCTCTGAGCTTCCTCTTCTGAATCTGCTCGCCATCGCGCTGATCCTTTGGCTCGTAACGAAGCTCATTGGTCAGGGCTGACCGGGGAACCTGTTCAGTGATGGGGCAGCGGATCACCCGAATGGGGGAGGCCAGAGCGGCGCTGGCTGCTGGCTGCTGAGCGTCGGCGGAGCCGGGGCGGTGGCGGACACGACAGCAGGGGCTGGCGCACCTGCTCAGGTGACGGGTACGCGGCAGATCACCCGTTTGGGGGAGGCCTGCCTATCAGCACAGCCTCAGCGGGACTTACGAAAGTCCCAGGGGCGTTGCTCATTCCCCCCTGAGCGCCACACCCCCCGCCGCCACATCTCAGCCTCTCGCTCGGCGCCCAGATAAGCCCCCTGATCGCAGCCGGCAAGGTATTGCCGGTAGACATAGGCGGCACCACTTTTCACCAGCTCCAGGTTCACGTTCCGGCCGCTGGAGTACACCTCGGCCACGGTGCGTCCGTAGCGGTCCACCGTCTGGGGCCTGATCTCCAAAGCACCCCCAGCCAGCAGCTGGCGCAGAGCAGCCGTGGCCTGAGCTCCGCTCTCTCCCTGGGCTGTCTCCGGGGCGTCGATGCAGGCCAGGCGGATTGTCACCTTCTCTCCGCTGGTGGTGGCAACGCGGATTGTGTCGCCATCACCCACAGAGATCAGCGATGCAGGGCCACTGGCCAGGGGGCGATCCGGAAGGCTCTGACGCGGCTTTGGTGCCGGTGTGGATCGAGGGGCGACGTAGAAGGTTGGAGATACGAAAGGGCCTGCACTGCCTCCGCTGCTGCCACCACTGGGCTGGTCTCCACGAGAACCACCGCAGAGCTGCTTCTCGCAGGGGATGCCATCCCCATCTCCGTCGATCTGCCTGTTACCACCCCTGAGGGAGCGCATGGCCTCCTCGCAGCTCCTGAAGCTGGAGCACCTCTGGGCCGCAGCTGGGGGCTGCAGGCCAATCACGAGCACGACGAACACCAGCGCTGCGGTGCATTTCAACAGATCCCCGGAGATCGGCATGGCTGCATCGAGGCGGCGCAATGCACAGCATGCACAGCGAGGGAGCATCACCAAGGGGGATCGGGCAGCTCCAGCGTGCGCTCAAGGTCCTGCCGCTGGGGGACCGGTATTGGCCAACGGCGGTTGCCAGCCAATACCCCCCGTGCAGGCCATGGCCACGACGGCCAGAAGGACCTAGGGTTTGGACTAACAAGATGTAAGTCCACTGCGCTGGGGGCGCTTCTGCCATGGCTTCTTCCCGCTACCGCGTCACCCCGGCCCAGATCGGCAACTCCTCCGGTCTGCGGCTTCCTGCCGCTTTCTACCGCGATCACCCCCAGTTCACAGGCGCCCCAGGGCAAGTGGAGGTGCTGAGCAACGACACCATGCTCCTGCGCTTCGAGCCAAGCGAGCGCCAGGGCGTTGAGCCTGAGGACGAGAGCCTCATGCTGGGCCTTTTCCTTGATCTGCTCACCCGTGAGGCGTTGACGGCAGAAGCCGGACCTGTGCCCTACACCGAGGCCATGGCGGCAGAAGACGATGAGCTGCTTGCCGGTGTCACGGTGGACACGATGGAGACAGCGGGCGCGCCTGCACAGGAATGAGCCCGGCCCTGGTGCGCCATGGCTGGGAGATCGTCTTCCAGCCCCAGCTGTTCGCGCGCCAGTACGAGCAGCTCAAAGCTGAGGTCAAACGTCTCAAGAAGGAACTCGACCAGCAGAGCTTCCTGCAACATCCCCAGGTCAAGCTGCTCGCCGCGGTGATGGAGGGGATCAAGGAGCGGATCGCCGCAGATCCCTATGCCGCTCGCTTTGCCCTGACGGGTCCGCTGCGGCGCTATGGACGGCTCAAGGGGCTGGGTTTGCCCGATCGCTACCGCCTCTTCTTTCGGGTCTTCGAGGCCGAGGGCCGCAAGGTGTTGCTGATCCTCTGGCTGGGCTTCCCCCGCAAGGACGGCGATCGCAACGACTGCTACGCCGTCTTCCAGCAGATGGTGCGCCGCGGTGACCTGCCGGCGGACTGGCAGAGCCTGCAGGCCGAGCTCGACGGGCCCTGAACGCTCCTTTCAGGATCAGTGGCAATAGATGGTGACGTTGCTGGGGCCAGGCCCCGGGAGTGACCATGGGCCTCACGTTGATCGAGGCGATGAAGCATGAAACCCGAGTCGATCGGCTCGCGGTGTCCAAGACCTTCGTGGAAGGTCAGCTGCTTCGTCGTCTGCCCTTCCGCAACCTTTCGGGTGGGGCTCTGCAGTTCGCCAAGGAGAAGAAGATGCCCCGTGTCGGCTTTCGGGCCGTGAACGAGGGCTACCGGCGCGACTACGGCGCGGTGGCCCAGGAGAGCGAATTCGTCCACCTGTTCGGTGGTGATCTCGACGTGGACCGCTCGATCGTCGATCTCAACGGCCCCGAGGCCCGTGCTTCCCAGACGGAGCAGAAGGTGCGCTCGATGCGGTTGACGCTGGAGGCGGCGATCATCAACGGTGACGCCAGCTTCGATCCGCGGGCGTTCAACGGTCTCAGCAAGCGGCTGATCCCCGGCCAGATGCAGACCGTGGACAACATCAGCGGCACCGTGAAGCTCACCAAGCTGGAGGCGCTGGTCGATGCGGTCAACGCCCTCGGCGGGGAGAAGGTGATCATCACCAGCAAGGCGGGCCGGCGCCAGATCAGCCATGTCTGCCGTGAGGCTGGCGGCGACCTGTATCAGGTGATCGACGGCCGCCACTGGTTCGAGGACACCGAGATCCTGGTGCTGGATCAGGACGCTCAGGGCTATGAGGTGCTGGGCTTTGGAGAGGCCGGTAACACCACCTCGATCTACTGCGTGGCGTTCGGCGATGAGCTGATGACGGGCATCCAGGGTCCGTTCGAGGGCCGTTACGGGATCTCCGTGCGGGACTTCGGCGAAGTGCAGGACGCCCCGGTTTTCCGCACCCGCGTCGATTGGTACGTGGGTTTTGCGGTGTGCCACGACAAGGCGATCTGTCGCCTCTACAACGTCGGCCCTGCTGTGGCCTGATCAACCCTCCCCATTCACTTCTGAGAGGACAAGACCATGGCCCACCAGGGCAACAAGCTGATCGACGCCGCCACCACGCTGGTGGGGTGGGTCAATTACAACGCCACCGACCCGTTTGAGCGCACGCGCGTCAGCGCGGAGGTGGTGCGGCTGACCACGCCGCTCGATGCGGCGGATGACTTCACGCTGCTGGCCAGCCATCCCGGTGCTGCCGGGGCGGTGACGGTGGTGCTGCAACTGGCGCCGCTGCTCAAGGACGGCACAGTCGGCACCTGGGTGACGGCGGCCACCGTGGCGATCCCCGCCGCTGGTGGCCAGGTGGAGGCACCGATCGCAGGCGGCAGCCTGTCGGTGGCTCCAGCTGATGCCGCCAACGTGGAGCTGCCGGCCTTCTTCTATGCCCGAGCCACGTTGACGCCTTCCACTCCGAACGGCGCCCACGTCAGCCTCACCTACTGAGCGCGGCCATGGATGACGTTGAGGTCAAGGCGCCCGGCGGAGTGCCGGGCTCGCCGCCCAAGCCGGTGATCAAGCCGACCAAGCCCGGCAGGCCATGGGCGCCACCGCAGGAGGGAACGGAGGGGAGTGATCCCACGGTGCCGACTGCACCTGCGCCCAATGGGCCGCCTGAGGAGC
The DNA here is from genome assembly GCF_024345995.1 of Synechococcus sp. Cruz-7E5. Taxonomy (GTDB): domain Bacteria; phylum Cyanobacteriota; class Cyanobacteriia; order PCC-6307; family Cyanobiaceae; genus Regnicoccus_A. The sequence goes on along the minus strand of NZ_JAGQCE010000017.1, from coordinate 12,898 downwards.
CCACTGATCCGCTCACCCCTGCTGATCCGACCATGCCTGTTGAGCTGACGACCGCCAATCCTGTGCTGGAGCTGCCGCCGGAGGGGATGCTGCGCATCTCCAAGGCGAGCGAGGACGATCAGTTCGTCTTTCCTGTCCATGCTGAGCGCTGGGCGGAGAACGGCTGGACGGTCCACCCGCCGGTGTCAATCGATGAGGGTCAGGCACAAATGACTCCTGAAGAGCTTCCGCCAGAGGCCCTGCAGGGTGATCTGACCGGCGGAGCGGTGACCCTGCCCGGAACCATTCCGGATCAGGGCACCCACCCGGCGACTGCGGAGCCGAAACCAGCAGTGCCGGAACCGGCAGGGCCGGTACCTGTCGGGTCTGAGCCGGTCGGCCTGGAACCGGAGCCTGCCCCCAGCCTTGATGCTGAGGTGGCCGGGCCTGATTTCGCGTCGATGACCAAGACGCAGATCGTTCAGAGCTGCGAGGAGGACTACGGCGTGTTGCTCGATGGCAGCCAGACCAAGGCCGTGCTGGTTGATGAAGCCACCAGGCTCTGGGAGGAGTCGGTGACGGCTCCTCCCGAGCAGCCGCAGGCGGCTGCTGAACCTGGCCTCGTCCCTGAGCCGGATCTGTCGATCCCTGGCGATCTGCTCGGCTGACACTGCCCACCCTGGCTTCCTGGCAAAGGGAGGTAGCGCCAATCCAGAGGAGGCAGAGCCCTTCCATGCCCTACCCGCTCCCCAGCGCCCCTGATGAGCGCGTGCGCGTGCTTCCTCCGATGGGATGCCCGGGCCTCGAGGTGTGGGTGGTCCCCCATGAGGTGCCGCGCTGGTTGCGGATGGGCTACCGGCTGGGGCCTGTGCCCGCTGATCAGCTGGAGCTGTACTGGAATCCGGCTGATCGGTTCTGGGATGAGCCGATCACGAGTGCAGCGATCGAGCTTCATATCGACCCGTTGGTGAAGGCACCGCAGCCGATTGCGGTGAGCTGGGGTGATGGCAGCACCGAGACGATCGGCTGGGACGCCCTGGCCCGTGATGTGCCGCGCCCGCGGCACATGTACCTGAACCGGGAGGATCTGACCGTCACCGTCACCATCGGCATTTCGATCGCCAGCCTGCAGGTGGCCCTAGTGGGCTGCCCGGTGCGGCCCTACTCGGTGCCGACTGCTGGCAGCTCCACGGGCGGTCTGATTGGCGTCGAGCCCCTGGTGCCGGGTGCTGGCCTGCAGGGCAATGCCTACAACGGCTCGGTGGCACAGCAGTGGCAACTGCGGCTGCACCCCTCCGGTGGCCTGGGCTTCCTGCCGAGCCCGGTGGATGGGGAGCCGGCGCTGGCGGCGATGAACAGCGAGGCGGGCGGCCGTGCCACTCGCTGGTATTCGGGCGATGGCCCGCCGGTGACGGAGCTGCTGCAACCGCCACCGGCCCTGGGTGATCTGTACCTGGATCGCATCGGCGGGCAGGTGTACGAGCTGATGGTCTGAGCCGATGCCTGAGACCTGGAACCCCACGGGGCTGAATCTCAAGGGACCGGACGGCGCGGATGGTGCGGCCGGGACTGCTGGGGCGACGGGCGCAACCGGACCGCAGGGGCCTGCTGGGCCGACGGGTGCGACTGGAGCCACCGGAGCGACCGGAGGCACCGGGCCAACCGGTCCACAGGGACCTGCGGGTCCTTCGGTGTGGGGTGGCATCACAGGAACCCTGAGCACGCAGGCGGACCTGCAGGCGGCCCTCAACCAAAAACTCAATGCCTCACGGCTGACGGTGGGGACCACGGCACCGCCGAGCCCTGCGCTCAATGACCTCTGGGTGGACACCAACTGATGGCAATCACGACACGGGACCAACTGATTGCGGCTCTCAGCCAGTCGCGCCATGTGCTGTTCGATAAGGCCTCGATCGCCAACGCGGTGGCCGGCCGCTTCTATTCGCTCTGGCGTGCCACGGGCCAGCCGGGTCAGGGTGCGGTGCCGGTGGCGCAGCAGATCTGCAACAACAGCCTGCTAGGCGCCTTGGGTTATGCCCCGTTCTCGGCGCCGGGCACGAATTACCTTGCCTGGGTGGATGTGGCGACGAGCCTTTCGACCTCGACGCTGGAGATCCACGATCGCCTCTGCCACCAGGGCGGCCTCTCGGGCACCGTGGCGACGGCGCAGACGACGAACCTGCCGCTGAACGTGGTTGGCATTCCGCTGGAGCGGCTGGGCCTGGTGGATTTCAGCCAGCTCCAGTGGTGGCTCGAGTGGTACACCGACACAGGCTCCACGGGCGTGAACGCCACGGTGAACGTGACGTGTGACGACGACACGACTCAGAACGTGGTGATTGCTCTGGCGGCCACCAGTCGCGCCTCGGGTCTCTATCAGATACTGCCGCCGCAGGGCAAGAAGGGAATCAAGGCGGTCAACAGCGTCACGCTCTCCGCGACGACGGGCACAGCTGGGAACTTCGGTGTGACCTGCACGCGGTATCGGGCTGGCTTCTTCACGGTGCTGGCGAGCAAGGCGGAGGTGTTCGACTGGGCGGCGCTTTCCCTGCCTGAGCTCCACATCGACTCCTGCTTGAGCCTGATTCAGCTCTGCACCACCACCACCACGGGTAACGCCAAGGGTGTGTGCCGGATGGTTGGTGGCTGATCGTGCCCAGGGACATCCGCGATTCGGCCGATCCTCCCTACCGAGCTGGTGCTGAGCGCTGGGACGTGGGGGCTGGCGGTCTGAACGCCACCCTGGAGTTCTTTGGCCCGGCGCTGCCGGCACCAACACCGCTGTCTGGCGGTGCCTTCCGGGTGTGGACGGGCAGCGCCTGGATGGATCGGCTGGCAAAGGTGTGGATCAACGGTGAGTGGCGCCAGCGCATCACCCGGCGCTGGACGGGCAGCGCCTGGGTGCCGATCAACCCTGAGCAGGACTGAGCAGCGGCCCGGGCTGGTGGGGTCTCGGAATCATCAGTGGCAATAGGTGCTTGAGACCCCCCAGAACGCGGCGGCCCATGTCCTGGACCAGCACCGGCAACATTCGCGGCCCCCAAGGCCCGCAGGGTCCGGGTGGGCCTGCAGGCGCGAGCGGGCCTGCGGGTGCAACGGGAGTAGCGGGGCCACAGGGTTCAGCCGGTGCCGTTGGAGCCCAGGGACCGGCGGGCAGCACCGGCCCGGCTGGTGCGACGGGTCCCGCTGGCCCAACCGGCCCCACTGGCCCGCAGGGTGCGGCGGGCACGGGCATCAACCTGAAGGGCAATGTGGCCACTCAGGCCCAGTTGCCGAGCAGCGGTCAGCTCGACGGCGACGCCTATGTGGTGGCGACGGTGCCGCCCGATCGCACCAACGTCCTCTTTGTCTGGGACACCGAGACCACGCAATGGGTGGATGCGGGCTCGATCTCCGGCCCGGTCGGCCCTGCTGGCCCGGCTGGCGCTGCTGGCCCCACAGGGCCTGCGGGCGGCACGGGACCGGCTGGCGCCACGGGACCAATGGGACCGGAGGGCATCCAGGGACCGATTGGCCCGACCGGCGCGGCAGGGCCTGAGGGACCACGCGGCACGGGCTGGTTCGTGGGCAGCGGCCCGCCGCCGACCAACATCCCCGGCTCGATCGTCGGCGACATGTACCTCGACACGTTGACGGGGGATGTGTACCTGCTGGGCAGTGGGCCGACGGGCATCCCGGTGGGCAGCCTGCCTGCCATCGGTGCGGCCTTCCAGGGCGGCTTCTACGGCGGCCTGATCTCCCAGAGCGCGAACGGGGTGGCCACACACGCCCTGGTGATCGCCCCGAAAGCCGGCGGCGAGGACCTGAAGGCATGCAAGACCGCGAACACCGCGACAGTCGGCACGGCCAGCACGTTCGACGGCTACGCCAATTCCGAGGCGGCCAAAGATGCAACCCATCCGGCTAACCAGTGGGCGCGTGCCCTGCCAATCGGTGGCTACAGCGATTGGTACATCCCGGCGCAGTTCGAGCTGGAGATCCTGTTCCGGCGCTTCAAGCCTGATAACAGCGAGGGCAACACGCCTGGATTCGGCGCCAATGCCTATGCGGTGCCACCGACCACGGCGAACTACTCGGGATCGATCCCTGGCACGACCACGGTGACGGCGTTCCAGGCGGGTAATGCTGAGGCGTTCGAGGCCATCAACTACGGCAGCTCGACGCAGGACGGGGCCACCACCCATGTGATCCAGGACTGGTTCTACGGCCCGCCGGAGCCGAACTCCAAGACGTTCCAGCAGCAGGTGCGGGCCATCCGCAAGGTGGCGGTCGTGCCCTGATGCCCAGTTGGATTCCTCGGATCGACACGCCGCGGCGCGTGCTCGAGGAGCGCACCACAGCGATGGTGAGTGCTCCATCGGCGCTGGATCTGACCTATCTGAACCTGGGAGTGGATGGACGGTTTCTCTCGGTGAGCTGCTCGATCGCCGCCTGGGTGACGTTCTATGCCTCGCTGGCAGCGCGGGCGGCGGATGCGCTGCGGCCCATCACCGATGACCCGCCGCTGTCGGCTGGTGTGCTGCTGGACCTGATGTTCGACGGGACCACAACGGTGCTGGAGCCAGCGCCGGGCTCGACGTATTCCAACGCCGATCAGCCGGTGCAGCAGCGTGTCTGGGCGCGTGTGCGCACAGAGCTGGCGGTGCCCCACTCGGCCACGGTGGGCATCCTGGCCCTGGTGGAATACGACACCGTGCCGTCTGGGCCGGGTGGCGCCTGATGGTGGCCACGATCACGGACCTCAGCCGCCGTGGTGACACCGGCGGGTTTGTGGTGCCGCAGGTCTTCGCCGCTGCGGATGCCCTGCTGCGCACCTGGATGGCGGCAGCCAATGCGCAGAACCCGTTGCAGCAGCTGAGCATCGTGAAGGCCCCTGGGGAGGTGCATGGCTTCACGGGCTGGGTGATCAAGGCCCGGCTGGCGGTGCTCGACGCCGGGCAGCCGGTGGAGCTGATGAGCCAGTGGGTGGCGAACCTGACGACGGGTGCGATCACCACGCACTGCGGCCTGGCGAGCGGGTACGTGCCAGGCGCGGCGCTGGGCGGCTATGGCGCCCTCACGGGCGGGATTGGCACCACCAACACGCTGATCGAACCGCTGCCGGAGCCGCTGCCGATCGGCGCCCTGGTGGCCAGCTCATTGGAGCCGGGGCAGGAATACTTCTGCTTCGCGCATTCGCAGCACACCTTCAGCAACCGCCAGGCGGTGGTGGTGCTGATTGCCAAGGACGTCTATTCCGGGCAGTGGCATCTGTCGCTGACGGATAACGCCTCGGTGATCGGTGTGGTGGGCTGGCGTGCGAACCGCTCGCTGCCGTTCCTGTCGAATGCGCTGCGGCTGGATTATGCGTCCTCGACGCTGCCGCTGATGCTCACGGTGCCGGTGCAGTGGGTGCCGATCACACCGGGCATTACCTCTCTGGCGCCGAATCCGCAGCCGCCGGTGCAGTGGTTTGATCCGGTGGTGCTACCTGCTGATTTCGGGTTGTATAATCGGACGGCTGGAATGTTCGGATACTTCATTGGCTCCGATGGCTCGCATTGGCTGCAGATGGGCGGCGCCCGCCTGGCCCTGCGACTGGTGGAGGCGACGCCATGACTCTGACGATTTCAACGGCGGACTGGACGCCTGCGATTGACTGGCTCAGCAAGGCGCCTGGATCGGTGGGCCTGCGGCTCAGTGAGGCCATTGCGGCGTTCGTGCTGGCTGTCAATGCGAACGCCGGCAACAGTGGCATTCAGCTGACGCAGCTGAAGGACCACACGGCTGCGAGCACAACGACGTTCTTCGGGTATGTGCTGCGGCTGGGCCATCCGGTCAATCCGATGGTGCTGAGGTACTACAACCTGAGCAAGAGCCAGGGATCGAGCGCAACGTCAACGTCAGCAAACTTCGCGCTGGGTCTTGCCAGCAGCTGGACGGATGATGGGCTGAATGGTGGTTACGGCACCTTCAGTACGACGGTGGCGAGCCTCAGTTCCGGCATGTCGTATTACGGGCCGACCGGCACCCCGGCGTTCAGCGCCGATGGGCGGTTGATCGTGATGATGGACACGACGCCGGGCGGTAAAGAGTTCTTCGCATACAACATCGCGACGACAAGTGGCGACACCTACGCGCAGAACCATACCTTCATTCTGTTCCGCAGTCCTGCAAGTAGCGGCTGGAGTGTGGCGCTACTGCGGTCGCAGGCGCTGGCTGGAATGTTCGAGAGCCGCAACTTCTACACCTGGAGCAATAACGTGATGGTGGCGGCGCCATCCTGGCCGAATGTGCCATCAGGGCTGGAGCAACTGCTGACGACTGGTCTGGGCCTGATCCCTGGCGGGAATGGCCCTGGCCAGCTCTTTGAGTACCGCACGAAGCAGGAGCGGGTGAGCCTGCCGTCGCTGTTCTGGTTCGGCAGCAACCAGATCACGGACCCGCGAAGGCTGAGCCGGGTGACAAACCCCGGCGGGCCGGGCGTCTTCTACCAGCTGGGTGCAGCCATGAGCAGCGGCGGCATGGACTGCTGGATCCTGGTGCCGCCGAGCACGGCGGCGATGGCCGGGTGGAACACGATCGGGTCGCTGAGCAGCTGGCAGACGTTCCCTGACCGGCTGTATTTCGGCCCGGAGGTGCCGCGTGGCGCGGTGCTGATGGGGCCTGATGCCGGGCCTGATTTCCTGATGGATTGGAGCTCGGTTGCGATGGGTGGGCCAGGAGTGGCGCAGCATCCGATCTACTCGCTGCAGCAGGGCACAGGCGGCGGCAGCCAGCGGCCGACGACGGGTGTGCTGTGGCCAAGAGGGACGGCATGAGCGAGCCTTTGCTCAAGCTGATCGAGGGCGAGATGTATCTCGCTGGGTCGGTGGAATATGTGATCCGGGAGGACGACTCGCTGGACGATGTGCTGGCCCACCTGGTCGAGGAGGCGGGCAACGACCCGGAGCACCTGATCGATCTGATCCGGCTGCGCTGCGAACGTCGCTACGAGGTGGAGGTGGACAAGAAGCCGGATTGGCAGTGGCCTGATTACCGCCTGTTCGATGTGCAGCCTGGGATGGCGAATCAGATCGCCCGCTTGTATTGGGAGACTGGCTGGGACGTGCTCGAGGAGGCGATCTGATGGAAACGCCAGAGCTGATCCCGGCTGAGCTGCGGGAGCACCAGCTGGTGCTGCTGAGTGAGGCGAGGGAGGCCGCAGCTGGTCGTATGCCCCAGCTGCAGGAGCGTGAGTTCCTGAGGCAGCTGCATGAGCTGCTGAAGGACTTCGGCGCCGAGCTGTCGTACACCACGGCCGACGATGGAATCCACGTGTCGATCTAGGGCCGACCGCTGCTGGGTGGCGGCGGCTTCTTCGATCGCGCCACGCTCCGCTCGTGGTTGGAATCGGCTGGGGTTGCTCTGACCATGAAGGCCGAGCAGTACAAAGTGGCGCTCGACGCGGCGCTCCAGGCCGCAGGCCAAGGCGGGCCGAACTGGAATGTCCTGTTCTGGGCGTCCCTGGCGGCGCACGGCCTGGCCCTGCAGGCAGCGCCGCCGTCGGATGAGCGAAGCGACCTCTACCCCGACGGAAGGCCCCTGGTGGCGCCGCGGCCTTATGAGGACTGCCATCCGCAGTGGCCGGAGGGCACGGTGGTGGTCTGGGCACCGCCGGCCGCCCATGCGTGAGCGCCGGGATTGAGGGCTCCCGGCTGGCCCGGCTGAGCCTCAGGCGCTGAGCGCGGCGGGCTCGGCCTCGGCGGCTAGCTCTGCAGTTGCCAGGGCCTCTGGTGCCTCGGGCTCTGGGCAGATCAGATCTACGGCTTGGCGGGCCTCGCTTACGACCTGCAGCAGCACCTTGGGCGACTCGCGCAGGACGGAGATCCAGCTCTCCAGATAGGCCGCGTGGCTCATGAGCTCACAGCCGATCTGCAGCCGCTGCCCCAGCAGCACGCTGCCAAGCTCCGCGATCAGCTCCTCCCGGGCATAGGACCTGGATCCGAAGGCGCCGGAGAGATCGCGCTTGAGGCGGGATTCGTGGCCGGTGGAGTGGATGGCCTCGTGGCCCCAGGTGGCATAGAGCGCCGCAGCGCCGTGGAAGCTCTCGCGCCCCGGCAGCTGGATCCGATCGATGGCTGGGGCATAGAAGGCCCGCTCACCGCCCCAGCCGGCCGGGACCGACCAGGCTCCCAGGATCTGCTCGGCCTGGCTGATTGGCTCGATCGCCGGCCGCTCCGTGGCCTCTGGCATCCGGGCGGCGATCAGCCCGGCCAGGGCCTCGCCCTGCAGATCGGAGACATTGAACACCGGCACCGGGCGATAGCTGGCCCAGCTGTGGAGCACCTTTTCGCCGCCCTGCTCATCCTCGCGGGAGTGCAGCTGGGGCCTGAGGATGCGGACCGACTTGCTGCCCTTGACCGGGAAGATGCCGAGCTTCCTGGCCTCGGCGAAGCCGCACCAGAAGGGCAGCGACGAGCCGCGCATGGCCATCCCCAGCTCCAGGAGGATTGGATTGCCGCCTCGATAGGCGCGGCCGGTGAGCAGATTGATGTGGACGCCGCCGCCATGGCAATCCCAGGGCTTACGCCAGGGCGTGGTGCCGGCCTCGAGGAGCTCGATGAGATCGCGCACCATCGCTTCCTCGGGTGAGGGGCCTGAAAACTTGCGACGGGACTTGGATGCGGCCATGGCAGAGGGCGCAAAGGACGCCGAAGTGACCGCGCGGACAGCGCCAGGGCCGAGCGCTTGCGTAGCCCTTGCGCTGTCCGCGCACGCTGAGGCAACCTGCGCGCCCCCCTTTTTGGCGTCGTTTGGCGTGTTTGCGCTCAATTTGCGCTCAGCCGGCCCGAAACGGGCAAGAAAAAGGGCTCCCGGAATCCCCGAGAGCCCTTGGTATAACTGGAATCGGGGCGACAGGATTCGAACCTGCGACCTAGTGCTCCCAAACCTCTGTGGAACCGATCTGGGAGGTCGTTGTCGCTGACTGGGATCTTGGCTGAAAAGCATTGTGCTCACTGTGTTTAGGGGTGCCGCCGGGTGCCTCATGTTGCCTCGCTGTGCCACGGCTTGAGCTAGTTTCTCTTGCACTTTCTCTTGCAAGGGGGGTCTTTTGCCCCGTGAGCACTGGGTCGCTGCCCTGCGTTCAGCTCTCCAATGCGACCTCGGCTCGAGGAGCGGCTGGAGCCTGGCGGAAATGCGCGGCCGTGCCCTGCTCAATCTCTCGGAGCGGGTCACTGGGGGCAAGCGCATCCAGCGGGTGCTCCCCTTGCCCTGGGAAGCGGCTGCTCGGCAGGATATCCACACGGCAGTGCTGGCGATCCATGCCTCCTTCGCGCGTGGGATTCCTCTGGATCAATGCATCGCACTGGCCACAGGATCGGCCTCTCCAGAGGAAGACGACAGCACGCCAGAGGACGTGGTCGAACCCATTCAGGGCACGGACTGGCAGGGTTTGGTCGCGCAATACCGGGACCACAAGATCAGCAGCGGTCTGATCAAGCAGACGACCTGGGAGAGGACCTACGCCGCTCGTATGCAGCGGTTGGTGGAGGCCACCAAAGGGAAGACCAAGCCCTCGACCCCGCGTCAACTGCTGGAGCTGCTGACCCAGCGACTCAAGGATCAGCCCGGTTCCCGGGGGCGCCAGGTGGTGGTGCAGCAGGCAGCCGCCTTGCTGCGCTGGGCTGTGGACAATGAGCGGCTGCCGCAGGAGTGGGCGCCCCCGCTGGTGCTCTCGAGCTACACCGGCCGCCGCCGGGAGCCCAAATCAGTCACCACACCGATTGGTGTGGACGACATTCTCCTGCTGGTGGAATCGATTCCCGATACGCGCTGGCGCTATGCCGTCCAGCTGCTGGCCAGTTTTGGTCTGAGGCCAGAAGAGCTGCAGCATCTTGAGCTGCGGGAAGGGCGCCTGTGGTGCAACTACGCCAAGGTGTCTTCCCGCGGCAGCACCAGACCCCGGCCACTGCGGGTTCTTCCCTGCGATGCATGGGCCCAGCAGTGGAGGCTGGAGGAGACGTTCAGCTCCACCCGGATGCCACCGATGAGGCCCGGCTTCGGGTCGCAGGACCTCAAGAACTACCTTCGCCGTCGCCCCCTCTGGGATCAGCTCCGCCATCGCTATGCGCTGGAGGGGGAGAAGCTGGTGCTCTACTCCTGCCGGCATGGCTATGCGCACCGTGCTCATGTGATCTGCGAGCTGCCGCCCAAGGTGGTGGCGGCCGCGATGGGCCACACCGTCGAAACCCACCTGGCGGCCTACAGCAAGTGGTGTGGTGATGAGGTGGTGGATGACGCCTTCGACAAGGCGGCCCGTCTTCTGGGTGAGCGTCAGGCCCAGGCCCCAGGGCCTGCTACTTGATCGCCTCGATGCGATCGAGGTATACATTCACCAGTTTGTTATGAGGCAGCAACGCCTCGATTCGCGTCCATATCCTGGCCAGAAAGGCGTGAAACTCGCTGCGACGCATATTCCCGAAGCGCAGGCTCCGAAGAAGCGCGTCACGCTTCTCTCGTAACGCTCAAGATCAGCGACCGCCAAGAGATTGGCGTCAAGAATAGCCATCCATCACCGGTCCGCAACATCTTAATGTTTGACGGGAAATCTGTCGTAATCCATTTACAGAATTAGCTCAAAGAATTCAACATCATTTTCAGGGCTATTATGGAAGCAAACCGCATTCCCGTCCTGTGAAACTACTACGCCTATTGAGCTTGGCACTGTGGCGATAGCCCTAGCCATCGAGTTGTGACGATTGCCTCTTGAGCCGAGAAATAACGCCAGTTCGGCGGGAAGATTATTCGTTTCACACTTAAGCTTCGCACTAAATGCCTCCAGGCCAAACATTGTGTTTAGCACAACTGCACCGTCAGCGTTGGCAAGGTGTGCTATCCGCTGGCATTGACTTCTAAGATCAATAAATGAGTTTGTAAGCTGCGGGTAGACAATGCGATCCACCCAATATCGCAAGTCATCCGGCTGAGTTGGGAGTACACCCTCGGGATATATCCACTTTCCTTGTGATGCCAGAATATAGATTGTGTTGAGAGCAAGTGATTTATGGATCGCTTCACTTAACTCTTGCCTAATTCCTGAATACCAGCGCCTTTCCTGAAAGAGGTTGTTGTCACTTCGCACCGGAGATGGCAGCAGCATGAATGCACCACCATGATCAGCCCTTTGAATCTCTCTGACAATTACTTCAATAACCCCGCCAAGCAATGTAGGACAATATTCTTGTGCATAATTGGCATAATCACTCTTGTAGGACTCCCATGAGTTGACATCAAGACTAGGATGCCCATACAGGCCATAAGTTAAGCCGTTACTAAAATTGCACGGGGTTGAGACCTTGCCAACAAAAGCCGGAGCTATCTCCTTCCAAAGACTTTCAACCCGACTACGACTGCAATCCGTCCAATCACCTCTATCATAGGCAATCTTCACATCGCCAATCTCGAGGTATATCCTTCCTGGACCATTTACTGACACTACAAGAGGCCGAAGATACATCGAAGAAGGAAGCAGCTGGGCCTGTGGCAGGGCAGCAGTGCCTACGATCATCAACGTATTGCCGTGTCTTGCGCCTTCTTCAACAATAAAACAGTCAACATTCTCAGAGAGAGCAGGGCTCAGAGATTGGAGATACCTTGCCTCCAGCGGTATAGGGGGATCAAACCGATCTACTCGGGTCGTTTTCAAGACGCTGTCTTCTATCGCTATCGCAAACCTGAGCTGTCGTCCTTCGTTTAAATGCAACCCTGCAATAAACGAGATTCTAAGGACTTCCTTCAACAGCTCTCTTCTTGCTGAATAACTTGAATCGTTAAGCAAAGTGGCAACTCTTTCGTCATTTAGCACTGAAACCGGATCTAGCTTTTCCATAGATTGAATCATTTATCTACATCAGTATACAAGTGACTACAGGCGCTGGCGGACTCATGCAATCCGTCAAACGCTCCAGATCAGAAGCGGGCGGGAAAATCCTAGATTGGAAGGCTATTCTCAATCCCGCCTTCTGGATCTGGATGTTTGATGCCGTTATAGTCAGCACTGCTTATGAGCAATGTATCAGGATCCAAGATCCCATAACGGCATTTCTCATATGGCAGAAGATAACGGCCAAACAATGCAATATTTGCTTCTCGTTCTGTTGGCCAGTTGACGCCAACAGGAGCATAGTTTAGATAACGGTAGACCTTAACCATTTGCGGGGCGCCGCCGATTGTGTGATCAAGGTTCTCTCTAATGATGTCTCTCAAGGCTTCGAACGGCTCCATGTCAAATCCACCAGCTTCCAAGACACCCTTTTCGCGTAGCCTCGCTACAATTCTTTGCTTGGCATCCTCAGTTCTGTCGCCCACGATTGCAATCATTCGCAGTCCGTCGGTTCCATTCCACGGACGCGATGGGCGGAAGGTAAACTCTTTGGTCTGCGCATCTAGATGTAACGTCCAAATCAGGAACTTCTGCTGTTTCCAACAATACCCTGCCAACAACAAAAATGTTTCCTTTTCGGCGCTGGGGCCATCTTTCAAGGCAAAGTCGGACATGTTGTTACGCATGTCATTAATTATTCTAAGAGCATGGCCCTTGTAATCACTCAGGGGCTGGCCACGATCTAGTGACTTTCCAAAGAGCTTGAGCGCAGTGTTAATCTGAATGATAAGTGGGTACGCAATAGCCGTATCGCCAGCAAATGCAAGTGCACAGTCAGTTCTGTTTAGTGGGAAGATCTTCGGACAGGAGTCCCATGTAAACTCCCCACGAAGCCTACTATCAGAAGCGATCACTAGGGAAGCTCTGGAAAACCCGAGCCATCCGCACGAAAATACCCCTGTAATCGCAAGCGCGGACTGGGTTCATGGGCAGCAAGCAGCTCGGATTCGGTGATTACGAGCAAGCCACGGCCAAGAAGCGCACAAGGCGCGAGCGATTTCTGGCCGAGATGGA
>NZ_JAGQCE010000016.1 GCF_024345995.1 Synechococcus sp. Cruz-7E5 | reverse complement strand
ATAGGCGGTGGGAAAGAGCAGCAGACCGGACCACCCCACGAAAACAAAGCGGTCACGCTTGAGCCAGTCATCGAGGACGTCGAACCATCCCCGTGCGGCAGGTGCGCGCCCTAGAGCGATCGTCATGGGTTGAAACGGTGCGGAAATCCCGCTGGGCTGTGGGATACCGGGTGATGGTAACAATGTTCAAGGACAGCGCGAGCGCCTCCGCAACGGCCTGACATCGCCCGTCTCGGCAGGGTTTCTAGGTATTTCTTCCAACTGCTCCCGCCCGCTGCCGTCCAAGATGAAGTCCCACAGCCTTCCAGCCGACCCCATGGCCCCGGCATCTCCTTCGGCCGCCCCGTCGCCGCGTCCCGCGGCCAACGGCACCTCCACCAGCCGCCCCTCCCTGCTCGAGCAGCCCGTGCAGGGCTCCCGCCGTCTCTCCAACTACCTCGTTGCCTCCGTGGTCTCCGCCGGCGGGATCGGTTTCCTGCTCACCAGTCTCTCCAGCCGTCTCGGCCTCGACCTGCTGCCCATGGGTCATCCAGCTGCGCTGGAGTGGGTTCCCCAGGGGCTGGTGATGGGCGCCTACGGCATCGCTGGGTTGTTGCTTGCCACCTATCTCTGGCTGGTTATCACCCTCGACGTGGGGGCCGGCAGCAACCGCTTCGATCAGGAGAGCAACCAGGCCACCATCACCCGGCGGGGCTTCCGTCAGAGGATCGAATTCGACATTCCCCTGCGCGAGATCCTGGCCGTGAAGGTGGACGTGCGTGATGGCCTCAACCCCCGCCGCCGGCTCTCCCTGCGCCTCCAGGGCCGCCGCGACCTGCCCCTGACCCGGGTCGGTGAACCCCTGCCCCTGGCAGAGCTGGAGCGCAGCGGCGCCGAACTGGCTCGCTTCCTCAAAGTTCCCCTGGAAGGAGTCTGAGCCGATGACGATTCGCCTCAGCCACCTCCTGCTGGTGGGCGCCCTCCTGCTCACTCCGATGGGGCTCGGTGCCTGTGCCGCCGATGCTCCGAGGAGTCCCCTTGGCTGCGCGGCCTCAGGCAGCCCCTGCCTGAGTGGTCCGGCTCTGGTGTCGCTCAAGACCAGCCGCGGCGATGTGGAACTCGAGCTCAGCGGCGATGCCGCGCCGCTCACGGCAGGCAACTTCGTGGATCTCGTGCGCCGCGGCGCCTACGACAACACAGTGTTCCACCGGGTGGTCAACCAGCCCACTCCCTTTGTGGTGCAGGGGGGTGATCCCCAGAGCGCCGACCCGAAGGTTCCGGCCAGCCAGTACGGCACCGGCAGCTTTGTGGATCCAGCCACCGACCAGCCACGGCTGATCCCCCTGGAGCTCGGAATCCAGGGGGAAGCTGAGCCGCGTTACGGCGCCGAAGTTGTTGATCCGGCCGAGAGCGCGAATCTCAGCCTCAAGCACGACCGCGGAGCCCTGGCCATGGCCCGCTCGGCCGACCCCAATTCAGCCAGTGCGCAGTTCTACATCGCCCTCAAGCCCCTCACCGAGCTCGATGGCCGCTACGCGGTGTTCGGCCGGGTGGTGAAGGGGATGGAGGTGGTCGACCAGATCAAGCAGGGCGACCGGCTGATCAAGGCCACTCTTTTGCAGGGTGGCACCCTGGTGAAGAACAAGCCCTGAGCCAAGCAGCCTCAGGCGGGAACGCGCTTGTCGGAGGCGGTGACCTTTAGGAAGGCGGTGTTCACACCGGAAGCCCGCTCCAGAGCCACCTTGCCGGTGCGGGCGATCTCCAGGATGCCGTAGCTCTCGAGAATCTGCTCGAGAGCTACGAGTTTGCCCGGATCTCCCACCACTTCAAGGATCAGGGCGTTGTCGGCCACGTCCACCACCTTGGCGCGGAAAACCTCCACCAGATCGAGGATGGCGGCCCGGTTCTCCGGCGGTGCCGCCACTTTCAGAAGCATCAGCTCTCTCTCCACTGCGGGAATGCAGGTGAGATCGATCACGTTGAGCACGTTGACCAGCTTGTTCAGCTGTTTGGTCATCTGCTCCAGGGTGTGATCGTCTCCCTCGACCACCATCGTGAGTCGGGAATGGCCGCGCTGCTCGGCTGGACCCACCGCCAGGCTGTCGATGTTGAAGCCGCGGCGGGCAAACAGCCCGGAGATGCGGCTGAGGGCGCCGGATTCGTCCTGCACCAGCACCGAGAGGGTGTGTTTCATGGCCGGGGCGGCGCTCAACGGGGCATCAAGGCCCCAAATTACGCGCCGGCCTCCTGCGGCTCCGCCTGCAGCCCCTCCAACCAGCTCAGCAGCAGCCCCTCGAAGTCTTCCGGCGCCTCGTCGTGGGGGCAATGGCCGACCCCCTCCAGCCGCTCCAGTCGCAGATCCGGATTGAGGCGCGCCAGCAACTCCCCCACCTCGATCGGCACCAGCCGGTCGGCCTCGCCCCAGATCAGCAGCAGGGGCTGCACCAGCCGTGTCAGCAGCACCTCTGCCGTGGCACCCCTCGGGCGCAGGGCCATGCCGATGCTCATTCCGCGCAGCGACCAGGCGGCGGTGGCCCGTCGGGCCGGGCGGGCGAACAGCCGGCGCAACTCCGGATCGCCGATCACCGGCTGGTTGTAGGCCGACTGCAGCCCCAGATCCAGCAGGGGGGTGCGGGCGATCAGAGGAACCACCAGCTCCAGCGGCAGCAGCCGGCAGAGCACGAGCACCAGCAGTCTTTGCAGGCGTCGCCGCCAGGGAGGCCGCCGCCGTGGCACGGCCATCACCAGGGTGGGATCGGGCAGGGGCACGGCCGCCACCGCCCGCACCCACTCCGGGCTGAACACCGCCGCGGTCAGAGCCACCAGCCCTCCCAGGGAGTGGCCCAGCAGCACGGCGGGCCGTTGCACCACCTGCTGCAGGAAGGCCGTGCTCTGGCGGGCCCAGAGCCTGTTGTCAAGCTGCAGAGCCGGCTGGTCGGAAGCGCCGAAGCCAATCAGATCCAGGCCGTACACACACCAGCCCGCCGCCACCAGGCCGGCCACGTTGTGGCGCCAGTGGCCGCTGCTGGCAGCGAAGCCATGCAGCAGCAGCAGCGGTGGATGGGAGGGGTCACCGAGCACGCGCCAGTGGCATGCCATGCCTCGCCAG
Organism: Synechococcus sp. Cruz-7E5; assembly: GCF_024345995.1. GTDB lineage: Bacteria > Cyanobacteriota > Cyanobacteriia > PCC-6307 > Cyanobiaceae > Regnicoccus_A. Next base: position 57,743 of record NZ_JAGQCE010000016.1, on the reverse strand, counting down.
TGCCAGGTGCCATGCAGGCCCCAGTCGATGCCATCGCTTGCGACAGGCTGGGCTGGAGCTGTCACCACCGGAGCCGGAGCCACGCCGAACAACCCTCACTATTGCGAAGGCGCGGCCCAGCTGCGGCTGGGGGAGGGGTTCTTCCGGGCCGACTCGCGCCCGGCCAGGGATCTGGGGGTGCTGCTGGCCAGGCGTCTGGCCGGTCAGGGCCCCTTGCGGGTGCTGGATCTGATGGCTGGCTGCGGCGTGCGTTCCCTGCGCTACGGACTGGAGGCCGGGGCATCCGCGATCTGGGCCAACGATGCCGATCCCGAGCGGCTGCCGCTGCTGCGCGTCAATCTGGAGCCGATGGCGGAGCGTCTCTCGTTGCGGCTGAGCGCCCAGACGGCCCAGAAGCTCCTGGCCGATTGCCTGCTGCGTGATCAACGCTTCGAGCTGGTGGATCTCGATGCCTTCGGCTGCCCTGCGGCGCTGGTTCCCCTTGCCCTGGAGGCCGTGTGCTTCGGCGGGGTGCTCTATCTGGCCAGCACTGACGGACGCTCCCCCACCGGCCACGACCGGGTGGCCGCGCTGCGCTCCCTGGGGGCAGGGGCCCGGGCCCACCCCGCCAGCTGGGAGTTGGCCCTGCGCCTCCAGCTCGGTGTCGTCGCCAGGGCCGCCTGGTGCCTGGGCCGGGGCATCAAGCCCCTGCTGAATTTCAGTGATGGCCGCACCTTCCGCACTGCCGTGCAGGTGTTGCGCAGCCCCACGGCTGGGGACGAAGACCAGCTTGGTCTGCTGGCCCACTGCCACGGCTGCGGGAATCAGCAGGTGCAGAGCCTCAAACGCCTGCGGGGCTGGCAATCATGCGTCTGCAGCACCCCCCCACCCCTGGCGGTGAGTGGTCCGCTCTGGATCGGCCCACTCCAGGATCCCGGCTGGTTGGAAGAGCTCTCGTCCCTGGCTGCCGATGGCCACACGGCTGAGGAGGGCCATCGCCTGCTTGCCAACCTGGGCGCCGACATCGGGACTGGCGCTCGGGTCTGGCCGATGGCGGAGATTGCCAGGCGATCGCCTGGCGGCACGGTGCGCCTCAGGCAGCTGCTGGAGAGGCTGGACCGGGCGGGATGGAGCGCGAGTGTGAGTGGCGTGATGCCGGGCCAGCTGCGCACCTCGGCTCCCTGGGCTGTGGTGCTGGAGCTGGCCGCAACGGGGGATGGGACACTGGACCGGTAGCCGTTCTCCCCTGCCTCATGGCCTCGGAAATCTTCTTCACCGCAGCGATCTTCTGGGTGCTGATCCCCGTCGGCCTGGTGGGCGGAGCCCTGCTGCTCAAACTGCAGAAGGACTGACAATCCCCCGGCGCGTTGCTGACGGGTGCACCTTTAGGCTCAGCCCCTTCTGGTCGGGTGCTTCATGCAGGTTCTGGTCGTCGGCGGAACGGGCACCCTTGGTCGCCAGATTGCCCGCCGTGCCCTCGATCAGGGTCACCAGGTGCGTTGCGTGGTGCGCTCACCCCGCAAGGCGGCTTTCCTGCAGGAGTGGGGCTGTGAACTGACCCGCGGGGACCTGCTCGAGCCTGAAAGCCTGGCCTATGCCCTCGAGGGCCAGGAAGCTGTGATCGACGCGGCCACCGCCCGACCCACCGACAGCGCTGGCATCTACACGATCGACTGGGACGGCAAGCTCAATCTGCTCAGGGCTTGTGAGCAGGCTGGCGTGAAGCGTTTTGTGTTCGTCTCGCTGCTGGGAGCGGAGCGTCACCGGGAGGTGCCGTTGATGGACATCAAGTACTGCACCGAGCAGCTGCTGATCGGCTCTGATTTCGACTACACGATCCTGCGCTGCGTCGCCTTCATGCAGGGGGTGATCGGTCAGTTCGCCATCCCGGTGCTGGAGAGCCAGACGGTGTGGGTGAGCGGCACCCCGACCCCGATCGCTTATATGAACACCCAGGACGTGGCCCGCTTCGCCGTTGCTGCTCTCAGCCAGCCCGCCACTGTTCGTCAGGCCTTCCCTGTGGTGGGTCCCAAGGCCTGGAACACCGGCGAGGTCACCCAGCTCTGTGAGCGCTACAGCGGCAAGGCGGCCCGGGTGTTTCGGGTGAGGCCATTCCTGATCCGTCTGATGCAGGGGCTGGCCGCCTTCTTCGAGCCAGGGGTGAATGTGGCGGAGCGGCTGGCCTTTGCGGAGGTCACCGGTGGCGGTCAGCCCCTGGATGCCGAGATGGAGGCCAGCTACGAGGCCTTCGCCCTGGATCCAGGCGAGACCACTGGCCTCGAGGATTACCTCAAGGAGTACTACGACACGATCCTGCGTCGCCTGCGCGAGCTGGATGCCGACCTCGACAAGGAGGAAAAGAAGAAGCTGCCGTTCTGAGCGACCAGCAGTTCTTTTGTACCATGTTCCGACCGTGCTGACCCGTTCATGTCCATTGCCCAGATCAAGAATCTGCAGCGCCGGCTGGCCAATCTCGAGCAGGAAGCCACTGCCGAACTGAACAAGGCCTGCGGCAATGAGCTCTGGATGAGTCTGGGTTTCGATGCCTTTGACAGCCTCGAAGAGGCTGACCGGCGTGCCCGCGCGAACTACTACTACGGCCAGCTCCAGACCGTGCGCGAACTTCTGCAGGTCATTGGCTGAAGCGGCGGTTCGGATTGAGCTGAACCACTGGCCCGTGGCCCTGAACCACTTGCCTGTGGCCCACTCCAAGCCGCCCTACCCGCCCCCCCCGTCCCGCCCTGATTTCCCGCCTCCAGCCCGTCCGCCTCGCCCGGAGCGGAGCCTGCTCAAGCGCTCCTCTTCAGCGCGTGTGACCGGCCGCCACTGACCGGGCGCCAGCCCCTCGAGGCTGAGGGCAGGGCCCCCATCCATCAGGTCGATCGCCACCCGCAGCAACCTCAGGGTGGGCAGCCCCACGGCCGCGGTCATCCGTCGCACCTGGCGGTTGCGCCCCTCGCGCAGGCCCAGCTCGAGCCAGGCGGTGGGGATCGAGCGGCGCTGGCGTATCGGCGGAACCCGCTCAGCTAGGCCTGGATCCGCCAGGAGCTGGACCTGGGCGCTCAGGGTGCATCGGCCCTGGACAATCACCCCGTCCCGTAGCTGCTGCAGGCACCCAGCGGTGGGGGTTCCCTCCACCTGTACCCAGTAGCGGCGCCAGTGGCCCCAGCGGGGATCAGTGAGGCGCTGCTGCAGCAGGCCATCGCTGGTGAGCAGCAGCAGTCCTTCGCTGTCGGCATCGAGGCGGCCGGCGGCATAGACCCCCGGCACGGGCACAAGGGGGGCCAGGGTCGACCAGGGGCTGAGCGGCTCGGGGCTGAACTGGCTCAGCACCCCGTAGGGCTTGTGAAGCAGCAGGGTGGTCGGGGCCGGCTTGCCTGCGGATGCCGACTCAGAGACCGCCATCGCTGCGGCGGGCTTTCCAGAGATTCACCACCCCGATGGAAATAAGCAACAGGCCCAGATCAAGGGTCAGGGGTGGAACGACCAAGGCGGACGCCGGCAACGTCCCAGACCCTAGGGCTCTCCTGGATGGGGTGCTGATGCGGGGCTGCTGCGCCCGGGGGTGGCCAGCAGGGTGCCAATTTAAGGTGGAGTGATCTTTGAATCGAGCCACGGCAGCGCATGATCGAAACCTCGGGAGTGATCGAGAAGGAACAGGGCAACGGGTTCTACCTGGTCACCCTCGATCAGCCCTCCGGGCACCAGTGCCTCTGCCGTGCCGCCGGCAAGCTCACCAAGTTCCGCATCAAGCTGCTCGCCGGCGACAAGGTCCTGGTGGAAATCAGCCCCTACGACCTCACCCGAGGCCGGATCACCTACCGGGAACGCAATGCCGGAGCAGCCGGCCCCAGGCCAGGCGGCAACCGCCCCGGTGGACCGAGGCGGCGCTGAGGGGCAGCCGCATCAGGCTGAGGTTCAGGCCACCGGCGCGGGCAGGAGCGCTTCGATCGCGGCCTTGAATTCGCTGCGCTGCTTCACCCCTCGCCACTGTTGGCGCAGCTGTTTGCCGTGGAAGAGCTGCACGGTGGGCGTGCCGTTGACGCCGGCCTGGGTGGCGATATCCTGTTCGGCCTCGATGTCGATCTCCACCCCCTGGGCGGCTCCCTCCAGCTCCTGCAGCACCCGCTTGAGCTGGGGCTTGAGTACATGGCAGGGGCCGCAGCTGGGGGAGGTGTACACCACCAGCAAGGGTTTGTCGCTGTCGTGGTACAGCTTGCGCAGGGCGAAGCCACCTTTCTGCCAGAGGGCCGCGGGGTCGTAGTTGTCGGCGTCGCTCACGGCGGTGTGGACGGGCTCCCCGCTGGGCTCAGGCTCCACGTTGCTCCGCTTGACCGTTGTGGCTAGGCCGTGGTGGGTGAGCCAGCGCTCGGCGGCCAGGGCAGCCTGGCAGCCGCTGCCGGCGGCGGTCACTCCTTGGCGCCACTGGGCGTCGGCCACGTCACCGGCGGCGAACACACCTTCGAGGCTGGTGTCGGGCTGGCCTGGGGTGGTGACCAGATAGCCCTTGGCATCCACCGCCAGCTGGTCCCGGACCAGCCGGGTGTTGGGGGTGTGACCGATGGCATAGAAAAGCCCCCTCACAGGCAGTTCTTCGGTGCTGCCGTCTGGATTGCGCAGGGTGAGGGCCTGCAGCCAGCCGTTCCCCGAGACATCGGCCACTTCCCGCTGCCAGTGCACGGTGATGGCTGGGTTTGCCAGTACCCGGTCGGCCATGGCGCCGCTGGCGCGCAGGCTCTCGCGGCGCACGATCAGGTGCACATGGCTGCCGTATTTGGTGAGATACACCGCCTCCTCGCAGGCGGAATCCCCACCGCCGACCACCGCCAGCTGCTCATTGCGGAACTGGGGTGTGGCCCCATCGCAGATGGCGCAGGCGCTGATGCCCTGGCTCCAGAACTGCTGCTCGTGCGGAAGACCCAGCCGATTGGCGCTGGCGCCCGTGGCGAGGATCACCGCCTGAGTGCGGATCGTGCGCCCCTCGGCTACCACTTGGTAGGGGCGCTTGGAGAGATCGATCTTCTCTGCATCGGCCTCCACCAGGCGGGTGCCCCAGCGCACTGCCTGGGCCTTCATGCGGTCCATCAGGTCGGGCCCGAGTATGCCGTCGGGGAAACCTGGGAAGTTCTCCACGTGGGTGGTGGTCATCAGCTGTCCACCTGGAATGCCGCCGTCCTGGAAGCCGGTGATCAGAAGTGGGTTGAGGTTGGCGCGGGCCGCGTAGATGGCGGCGGTGTACCCGGCGGGACCTGAGCCCACGATCACCAGGTTCTCCACCACAGCCTCATCACCCATGGGGCCTGCGGAAACGCTCATCGGATCTAATGCGGACTGACTATGAGTTGAGCTTAGATCACGGGGCCCGCTTCCGTGGCGGACGGACTCTCAAGGGCATGGCCCTGAAGGCAGCGCTCCATTCAGGCTGGGATCTTGAAGAAGTGAGACGAGGATCGGCGGCGGATTTCACTTCTTAAGGATTGCCTTAGATTTGTCCCAGCTTCTTCGGTTGCGATGGCTTCGCCTAGTCCGCCATGTCCAGGGCCCCAAGGCCAAGCCCATGGGGTACCTGCAGGGGCTCGAGCCTGTCGGGGTGGTGGTCAAGACCGAGGATCCAGTCGCGGAATTCCTCGGTCAACGCAAAGCTGTCCTCGTAGCGCTCCTGACGGTCGAGTTCGGCGATGCGGGCCATAGCCCAGGTCACCAGAGCGGTGAGCTGGCTATGGGGAGAGGCCTTGGTCATGATCCATCTCCAGGTACGCACCAGGCTGGATGGCGGGTAAGCCATCAGCGGTGTTGATTTCAAGATCTTCGCACTCTCTTCGTTTTTGCGCTGTAACCAACGCAACTTGGTGAGGGCTTCTGTTCGGGTGTTCAGGAGCTTCGTCGGTCAAGAAACCCTGGCAACTGGGGGCCTCGCAGGCGAATCACCTCCCCCGCTCCATCGCGCAGGGCCTCCAGCGGCAACTGGCTCCCCCCTCCACCGCCGGCTGCTGGAAGCCCATCCTCCGGCAGCGCCCTGGGCCGGATCACATAGGCCTCGGCCACTGACCAGCTGCGGGCGTAACCCATCAGCCGTGGATCAGCCGGGGCGTACACGTAGGAGGGATGTCTGGGTATGGGCTCCGACGCGGCTCTGCCGGGATCGATGCGCACGGCCCGGGTGATCGCCTGAATGAAGCGGCTGCGGGTCACCACGGTGCTCAGGTAGGCCACCACCCGCAGCCGTGGGGCGTCGAATCCCTCGGCGCACATGTCGATGCTCACCAGCCAGTCGGCGTCCCCGGCCCGGAAGGCCTGGAGATGGGCGGCCGCTTCCGGATCCTGGGAGTGCACGAGCCGCACCCGGTCCCCCTCCTCCTCCAGCAGGCCGCTCAGACCCCGGGCGTGGGCGATGTCGCGGGCAATCACCAGTCCGCCCGCCTGGGGATGGTCGTCCTGGCGCAGCTTGGCCAGGCGCCGGCGGGCGTTGAGCAGCACTCGCAGGGCGATGCTGCTCTGGTCGCCGGGCCGGATGGCGCGACGGAGGTTTCGGGCCCGCCAGCTTTCACGGGTTTCCAGCGACAGGGGCGATCGCTCCAGCTCGCTCTCCCGTTCCCCTTCGCCATGGCCGTGGTCCACCCAGCCGTCCTGGAAGCGGAACTCCAGCGGCCTGACATCACCAGCCACGATCAGCTGGCGGGGCTCCACGCTCAGATCAGGCTCGATCTGCTCCACCAGCACCCCCTCCTGATGTCGGGGCACTCGCCGGGCGGCGCAGAAGGCCAGGTTGTCGGCACGGAAGGGTGTGCCACTCAAGCCCAGCCTCAAGGCGTGAAGGCGGCTCAGTTCGCTGAAGGCATGGCCCCAGGCCGTGGCTTCCGGCTCCTCGGGATCCAGGCCGAGGTGATGCACCTCATCGGCCACCGCGAGGGTGGGCCCGTTCAGCAGACTGGGCAGCTCCTGCTGCAAGCGTTGCCGGTGCCTGGCGGCGCTCTGGTAACTGAGCAGCAAGCCCTGGGCAGGTTCGGGGGCCTGAGCCGGGTCCCACTCGCACAGCTCCAGCCCCAGCTGGCGGGCCGAGTCGCGCCATTGGGCAGCGATCGAACTGCGATGGCAGAACACCAGCAGATGGGCGAGCCGGCCCTCCCGAAGCATCGACTGGAAGCTCAGCAGTGCCCCGAAGGTCTTGCCTGCCCCGGGGCCGGCATGGACCAGCACGTCCCGGCCCAGGCCGCTGGGCACCTCCAGGCGCCGGCGCAGCAGGTTGATCAGCTGGGACTGCCACTGGCGCGGGCGCAGCTGCAGGCCGCTGGCCCGGGGACTGCCGAAGTCAAACGATGGTCTGCCGCGGTAAACGGGCGATCGGCCGCTCGCTTCGTTATCCATGGCAGCGACGCCGGCGGGGGTGGCGCCATTGTGCGTGTTGCGGCCTGAAGATGAGTGTTTGCTACCAGGGCTTGGTTCTGCATCTTCCCTAATTTCCAGGCATTCACCTCGAGATTTCCACCGCTCACACCACACACCCACACCACACACAGCACACCGTGTGAACTGCCTCTCGCTTTGCTTTTCTCTCGCTTCGCCCGCCTCTGGCCCCGCCTTGATCACCGTTGGACAACCCCCATCCCATCAGCGGCTCCCAGCCAGGCTTCCATGAACACCTGGAGATCTGCTACCGGCTGGTCTGCGACATCGACCCCCTGATCCTGCGGGTGCGTCAGTTGCGCCATCGGGGGGACTTCCCTCGAGCCCGGTGCCTAGAACAGGAGCTGATGCCACTCGTCTGAATACCGTGCCTCTTGAGTCTTCGACCACCGAGCCCGCTGCTGGGCCGGGAGCCTGCCTGGCCGTGAGCGGAGCCTCCGGCAAGACCGGCTGGCGTGTCGTCCAGGAGGCCCTGGCCCGGGGTTACCGCGTCAAGGCACTGCTGCGCCCTGGGTCTCTGGTGCCAGAGGGGCTGCAGGGGGCCGAGCTGATCCGCCTGGAACTGGGTGATCAAGCCGCCCTGGAGCAGGCCCTGGCGGGGGCCCAGGCCCTGGTGATCGCCACCGGCGCGCGCCCCTCGGTGGATCTGGCAGGGCCCTTGAAGGTGGATGCCCTGGCGATCCGCCAGCAGTGCGCCGCCTGCAGGGCGGCTGGCGTGAATCGGGTGGTTCTGGTCAGCTCGCTGTGCAGCGGCCGCTGGTTGCATCCCCTCAACCTCTTCGGCCTGATCCTGGTCTGGAAGCGGCTGGGGGAGCGCTGGCTGGAGGCCAGCGGTCTCGACTGGACCGTGGTGCGTCCCGGTGGCCTGAACGAAGTGGAGGAGCAGCTCGAGGCCCAGGGCATCCGCTTCAGCGGTCCTGATCAGCAGGAGAGCAACAGCATTCCCCGCCGGCTGGTGGCCCGGGTCTGTCTGGATGCTCTGGAATCAGGGGCTTCGATCGGGCGGATCATTGAGGTCACCAGTGCGGCTGGAGTGGAGCCCCTTTCCCTGGCCCAGTGGTTGGCCCGCGCGCCCCAGCCGGTGTGAGCTCCCAGGCCCAGCGGCCCTTGAGCTCATCCCTGGAGCTGCTCGAGCGGCTGGGGCTGCAGCCGTTCCGTCCCCGACCGCCCTGGTGGGGTCCCGATCTGCAGACCCTGCGCGACACACTCAGGCCGGATGTGCTGCCCGAGCGCACCAGTAAACGGCTTGAGCTGGCTCTTGGGCCCTCCAGCCAGGGGAGGGGCGGCTCCCTGCTGGCCTGGCTCGATCCACCCGCCGCGGACGCTGACTGCGGCGGGCCAAAGGCCCTGGTGCTGCTGCTGCACGGCCTGGGCGGCTCCAGCGAGGCGGAGGGGGTGCGTCGCCTGGGCTGGTGCCTGAACCGGGCCGGCTTTGCGGTGCTGCGTCTGAACATGCGCGGCGCCGGTAAGGGGCGGGAGCTGGCCTCAGGCACCTATGCAGCCCGCTGCAGTTCCGATCTGGCGCCAGCCCTGGAGCAGGCCCGGCAGCTGGCGGCTGGTCAGCCCCTGCTGGCCGTTGGACTTTCCCTTGGCGGGACGGTTCTGCTCAATGCGGTTCTCGATGGGGTGGCGGCGCTGGATGGGTTGGCGCTGGTGAGCAGCCCCCTCGATCTGGCTCACTGCTCCGCCACCATCTCCAGCCCGCGCAACCGCCTCTATGAGCGCTGGCTGCTGGGGCGCCTGCGCCAGCAGACCCTCAACGATCGACCTCAGCCGGGCGAGGAGCTGGCGGAGCGACTGAGCCGGGTGGCGAGCATCCGGGCTTTCGATGACCTGATCACGGCACCCCGCTGGGGATACTCCAGCGTGGAGGACTACTACCAGCAGGCCAGTCCCCTGCCGCGGCTGCTGGCTCCGGAGCTAGCTCAGCATGCATCCCTGCCCCCCACCCTGGTGGTGCAGGCCCTGGATGATCCATGGGTTCCAGCCGATGCTGCCCTGGCCCTGGGACCGCCGCTGGAGGTGGTGCTCAGCCCCGGCGGTGGCCACAACGGCTTCCACGCGCCTGGGGGCTGCTGGTCGGATCAGTTGGTGCGGCGCTGGCTGGAGCAGCGGCTGGGCTCGAGGGTGTGCTGAGCCACGATCCACTCCTCGATGGGCCGTCCGCCGATCAGGTGCTCCTCCACGATCCGCTCGATCCGCTCGGGGCTGACACCGCCATAGGCAATACCCTCAGGCCAGATCAGCAGAATCGGTCCGCCGGCGCAGATGCGCAGACAATCGGCCTTGGTGCGCAGCACCACCCCCTCGGGGCGATCGGGCCGCTCCAGGCCGCGCTCCTTGATCAGCTGCTTGAGCCGGCTCCAGCTGGCCGCCCCCAGCTGAGGGTCGCCGCACAGGGGCTTGCTGGGGGTGGCGCAGAGCAGCAGGTGGCGCTCGACCTTCATGCCGTCAGCAGGGCGGGCGCGGCCGTGGCGGCCAGTTCACGGGTGGCCAGGCGGGCCCAGGCGTCGATGGCCAGCACGTCGTCGAGGCTGGGATCCTGGCGCAGGTCGGCCCCATGGCGTTCGCAGACCCCCTCAATCAGGCGTGGGATGTCGAGGAAGGAGATCCGCTCCTCGAGGAAGAGGGCCACGGCCTGTTCATTGGCGGCGTTGAGCACGGCGGGCATGGTGCCGCCGGCGCGCCCGGCGGCGTAGGCCAGACCCATGCAGGGGTATTTCTGCTGGTCGGGGGCGCGGAAGGTGAGCTGACCCACCTCGGTGAGATCGAGGCGACGCCAGGGCGTGTCGAAGCGCTCGGGCCAGCTGAGGCAATACAGGATCGGCAGGCGCATGTCGGGCCAGCCCAGCTGGGCCAGCACCGAGCTGTCGGCCAGTTCCACCATCGAATGAATGATGCTCTGGGGGTGGATCACAATCTCGATGGAGTCGTAATCCAGACCGAAGAGGTAGTGGGCTTCGATCACCTCCAGTCCCTTGTTCATCAAGGTGGCCGAATCCACCGTGATCTTGCGGCCCATACTCCAGTTGGGGTGGCTGGTGGCATCAGCCACGGTGGCTTTGGCCAGATCGGCGGCGGGCCAGTCGCGGAAGGCGCCTCCAGAGGCCGTGAGCTGGATGCGCCGCAGACCGGGGGTGGGGACGCCGGTGGACAGGCGGGCTGTGTCGGCCCAGGGGGTGCCCTGCAGACACTGGAACAGGGCGGAGTGCTCGGAGTCGGCCGGCAGCAAGCGGCTGCCACTTGCCTTCAGGGCCGGCAACACCACTGGCCCGGCGGCGATCAGGGTTTCCTTGTTGGCCAGGGCCAGGTCCTTGCCGGCCTTGATCGCTGAGAGGGTGGGAAGCAGGCCGGCGCAGCCCACGATGCCCGTCACCACCAACTCGGCGCTGGGCCAGGCGGCGGCGGCGCAGAGCCCTTCACTCCCCCCCACCAGCTCCGGCTGGCGGTTCGGCCGCTGGGAGGGGGCCAGCGCCTCCAGGCGGCGACGCAACTCAGGCAGGGCGTCCTCATCCGCCAGGGCCACCACCTCAGGGCCATGACGCCGGATCTGATCGATCAGCAGATCCAGGTTGCGCCCCGCTGTAAGTGCCACCACCCGGAAGCGCTCTGGGAACTCCTCCACGATCGCCAGGGTCTGGGTGCCGATCGACCCGGTGGAGCCGAGCACGCTGATCGCTTTCAAGAGGCCATCCCTGCGACGGGTGCCAGTCTCCCACTGATCCCCTCGGCATGGTCGGCCGCACCAGGAGGGGCCACAGCTCGTGCACACTGGCTGGGCAGGTGATCTTCACCCCTGGCGGCCGCGATGCTCTGGCTCAAGCGTTGGAACTTCATCGAGCGGGCGCGGCTGGAGCGCGAGCTCTGGGATGCCTTCGAGGCGGGTGACGACATCGAGGCGATGGTGGAGCAGCTGCGCAGCTCCCTGGCGGAGGCTCCCGCAGCCACTCCGGCTGCTGCTGACGGAAGCTTCCGGCTTGAAGTGTGGGAGACCACCCGGGTCCGCATCCGCCGGATAGAAACGCTGATGAAGGATCGAGCGCCGGCGCCGCCTCCAAAGGCACCACTGCGCTGAGCTTTCGATTGAATCAGGCGGGATTCAGCGCCGGATCCACTCGGTGCTGCCATCGGGGCGGTCGATCAGCTCAATGCCTTCGGCGCGCAGGCGATCGCGGATGGCATCGGCATCTGGGTAGCGCTTCTGCTGCCGGGCGGCCAGCCGCTCGCTGATCATCGTCTGAATCACCACTGGATCAGGGCCTGTGGCCGCCTCGGCCGCGCTGCTGGGGCTCACTTCCGGCTCCAGGCCGAGAACGCCGCTGAGTTGCTTCAGCAGCTGCCAGCGAGCTTGCAGAGCACGATCCTCGCCGTTGGCCTCCGATCCACGCTCGAGCCGCCGGGCCAGAGCCCGCAGGGGACGGGCGAGCTCGAACAGCACCGCCAGCGCCGCGGAGGTGTTGAGATCGTCATCGAGGGCGTCGATGAATCCCTGGCGACTGGTCTCCAGGCCCACGTCGAGGCCGTGGCCGGGATCAGGATCAGGTGCGGGGACGGGTTGGGCGGAAGCGGCTGCGGCCGCCCAGCCCAGGGCCGCAGTGAAGCTGGGATTCAGGCCCAGCTGAAGAGCTTCATTCAGCCCGTGCCAGCCCGTGGCGGCGGCGTCGAGGGCTTCACGGGTGAAATCGAGGGGTTTGCGGTAGTGGGCCTGGAGCACGAACAGCCGCAGGGTCATCGGCGATACGCCGCTGGCCAGAAGTGATCGGATTGTGGTGAAGTTGCCGAGTGATTTCGACATCTTCTCCCCATCCACATTCACCATGCCGTTGTGCAGCCAGTAGCGGGCCAGGGGTTCAGCGTTGGCCGCTTCTGACTGGGCGATTTCATTCTCATGGTGGGGAAAGATCAGGTCGGCTCCCCCCAGGTGAATGTCGATGGTGTTGCCCAGCTCCTGACGTACCATCGCCGAGCATTCGATATGCCATCCGGGCCGGCCGGGACCCCACGGGGAGGGGAAACTGGGCTCTCCAGGCTTGACGCCTTTCCAGAGGGCGAAATCAAAAGGATGCCGCTTGCGGGATTCCTCTTCGCTGTTGAGCCTGCCGCTGGCGCCTTCCTGCTGTTCGCTGAGGCTGCGCCCACTCAGTTTGCCGTAATCAGGTTGGCCCATCACGGCGAAATAGACATCGCCATCAGCGGAATAGGCCGCACCGGAAGCTTCCAGCTCTGCGATCATGGCGCGAATGCCATCCAGGCATTGGGTGGCGCGGGGAACCCTGTCAGGAGGGAGAATGTTCAGCGCCGCCATGTCGTCCTGGAAGGCGACGATGTTGCTTTCGCTCACCTCTTCCATGGAGCGGCCTTCCTTGGCGGCCCGTTGAATAATCTTGTCGTCGATATCGGTGATGTTCTGAACGAACGTCACCCGGTAACCGCTCCAGATCAGATATCTGCGCAGCACATCCCAGACGATGTAGCTGCGGGCATGGCCCAGATGGCAGAGGTCATAGACCGTGACCCCGCAGCAGTAGATCGAAACCTCACCGGGAACCAGAGGTTGAAAGGACTCGGTTCGCCTGGTGAGGGTGTTGGTGAGCCGCAGGGACAAGGCCAGCCGTCAGAAGGTGAAGGCACCGTAAGGGGTCAGGGCGCTGACCCTCCTCTCAGGTGATCACCAGAGGCCGCGCACGGGAACTTCCTGGAAGACGGGCTGTGGTGCCGGGCGGGCCACCTGGTAGGTGCAGGCTGGGTCGGAGTTCCTGAATCCCTGGGCCAGAAGTGGATCCTTGATCAGGCTGTCCTGGGTGATGGTGGCCGTGACGGCACTGAGGGTTCTGGGCTTCAGGCAGCTGGGAAGGTCGGCAAGATCAGCGGCAAAGGCTGGAGCCACCAGAGTGCCGAACGCAAGTGCACCGGTGCTGAAAAACCTGACCATGACTGAGCAGCGTATCGAATCTCTCCAATTGTAATGGGGAAAACCTGAAGCGAACATTCAGGCCAGATCGCCAACATCAAGATTGATACCGGTGATCCCCATGAACCCGCTCAGGTCGATCAGGAAGCCTCCTGCTGGGTGTTCAGCGGGACACGTTGTTGCTCCCACCGCCACCACCGCCACCACCGTTGAAGCAACCCGCCGCGGCACAGATGCCCACCCCCAGGCCCAAGCCGACGGGAATCACCCACCAGGGGAAGGGGTTGGAGGCTGAGGGTGCAATGAACCCGCAGGGGCTGGTTTTTCTGGACATGGAGGTGGCCGCCTTGGCCAGCTGGAAGCAGCAGGGAGTGATCCGCTGTGGCAGGGCATGGGGACCATCGGGCAACAGGGCACAGAGGGTCTCACCGTCGCGAAGGATGCGATCGTGCTTGATCGTGAGGGTGAGACGATCCTCTGAAATGGTGACATTGGGCGAATTGAGGGGGATGCTCTCCACTTCTTCGCCGTTCAAGCCGTCGCCGGCCGTGGAGCTGCGCCGACGGATGGAGATGTTGCCGGTGAGGTTGAGAGGCAGCGGACTGGCGTAGCGGATCTCAAAGTCCTCGTCGCCAGAGAGCAGATAGGTCACATCGCTCTGGTTTCCATCGTTGGGATCGGCCTGGCTGAGCAGCTGGCCGTCGCTGGCCAGCGACGGTGGTTGAGGAGTTTCATACAGGCTTGGATCAAGTCCCGGAAGGGCTCTGACCCCCTCGGCATTGACACGGACGAGATTCACCGACGCTCCGGGAAAAGCCTGCACAGGCAAGGCACTGACCGTGAAAGCGGAGAGAACAGCCAAGGGAAGAGCTGAGCGCATGCACGCTGTCCTGAGACTTGAATGATCGAGCTATTATGCGCTGCTGACCGGGTATCGGCAGTGGCCTTCAAGACAGTCTTGGCGAAGGTCCCAGGATCTGTGTTGAGTGTGCGATGGCCGTCCGGCTGGCTGTTCATGGTGTGATGGCCAAAAAAAACCTGGGCAGACCTAAAGGGCAACCCAGGTGATGGAGAGATTGGTGAGCTCAGAGCATCAAGACAAAGGAGTCAGCGGGAGACGTTGTTGTCGCCGCCACCGCCACCGCCACCACCGCCGTCAAAGCAGCCGGCGAGCGCGCAGATGCCTACGCCAAGGCCAAGACCAACTGGAATGATCCACCAGGGGAAGGGCCTCCCGGCCGGCTCGACATACGCGGCTGCTTTGGCCACGGTGAAGCAACAGGGTGAGATGCGAGAGGGTAAGGCGCCGGGCCCATCGGGAAGCAAGGCACAGATCACCGCACCATCGGTGATGGTGGTTTCCGGATTGATGGTGATGGTGCGACGATCGCTGGAGAAACTGACGCGATCGGAATTGAGGAAGATGCGCTCCACCTCCTCACCGGTTGACCTGTTGCGAACAGAAATGTAATCAGAGCTGGAAAACTGGGGCAGAGGCCCTTGATAGCGGATCTCCAGGTCTTCAGTGCCGGTGGGCAGCACCGTGACATCTCGATCCGACTGGTTGTCACCAGAGGCCTGGCTGATCAGCTCGACCGTTCCAGGGGTTGACGGGGGTGTCTGAATCGGAGGGGGCTGGAGGCCGGGCAGGGCGGTGACCCCATTCCCGTTTACCCGCACAAGATTGACACTTGCGCCTGGGAAGGCCCGCACGGGTAGGGCGCTGACCGAGAATGCAGTGGCCGTTGCCAGCGCAAGAGGAACGGTGAAACGCATGGGCCGGATGATCTCAGAGGCCATTGAATTCTGAATGTAAGAGCAAGTTCAGGACTTAGAAGCGTCTTGACACAAACCAGATAAAGAACTGTCCACTGGCCCTGCCGTTGGCGCTATTGCTCCGATTTCAGCCTCATGGATGGATCTTGTTGTCGATCGATCGACAATGAAGTCCATGTTTATACGATCAGCGTTAGTCAAAAGGTGCGGTTGATATTAATCATTGAATTCATTGATCTATCAGAACGACATTGTCAGCCGGCCGTAGTATCTGGGTTCGCAGGGGTTAGTGGTGCAAAGCCCATCAAGGTAGCTGGGAGTGTTGCCGAGGAAGTCCGTGGCGTACAGCGAGAAGGTGAGGGGGATGTCCTTGATGGGGCGCACCGACAGCCCAGCCCCGATGCCGAAACCAAACCATTCGTAGCCGATGGAAACCTGGCTGCCCAGGTGAAGGGTCAGGGCTCCGATCGGACCCCAGAAGCAGTCGGTGCCCTGGGGGTAGTTGAGGCTGCTGACGTTGTTGCCGCTCAGGCAGTTGGTGGATCCCAGGGTGCCATTGCCTGCATAGCCGTAGAAGTCGGAGCCGATGCCTGCGGTGGCGACCAGGAGGATGGGGTTCTGGCCGCGGCTGAAGGGGATGGCCTGAGAGAGCACCAGATAGAAGTTTCGGCCCAGGTCGGTGGTGTTGTCGAGCTGGATGATGTGTTCACCGCCAAAGGCCAGACCTGTGGTGGGTGTGAGGTTCACGGCTGTGCGGAAGCCGATGCTCTGGCCGGCGAATACACCGGTGCCCCGGTTGCGGCTGGTGAGGCTCTGGATGGTGTACTGGAACCCAAGGCTGGCGTATTCCCCTTTGAAGGGGGTGATGTCCAGGTAGGCCTCCGTGTCGGCGCAGTCGATCCAATCTCCGCCCGGTGCGACCCGGCAGGAGCGGGTGCGGCTGGTGCCGGTGAGGGTGGTGGACACGGTGAACTCCGGGTCCTGGGCGAAACCGTTGGGCACATTCAGCCCGGTGTCGGGGTAAGGATCACCATTGACGGTGATGCCGCGGGCCAGGCCGCGGACCTTGGGCCAGATCGGTGCTGGCTGCTCAGGCAGGTAAGGAGGCTCTGGCCTGGCATCGCCGTTGGCGAGGGCGATGGAGGGCTCCAGCACCTGATCCTCTGGAACCAGATACCAGCGCAGGCTGGTTTCCCTGGCGAGCAGTTGGCCGAACACCCCAGCTCCGGGGTTGGCTGCGCCGACAGCTGGTGAAAAGGCCAGGCTGCCGTCGTCGAAAGGGACGAGCTCCCAGTCGAGGCTGCGCTCACGGGTTGAGGCGATCGTGGTGGTGGACGCGTTCGGCAGTGGCGGCGGCGGTTGAAGCGGTGGCGGATTCGGCGGGACGGCTTCCCAGATGAGGCTTTGCGCTGGCCTGGCAGGAGCGCTGTCGGGCACTTTGGCCCTGAGTATGGGCAATGCCACCGGAACCGGCGGCGGCGGTTGGCTGGGGGTGACCACCACCGGAGGAGGGGCACTCGGAAGGTCCCAGACAAGTGTCTGGGCAGCCACCGCTGGAGCGGCGATCACGCCAATTGAGGTCAGCAGGCTGAGCCATGGAGTGAAACTGGTTCCAGGCAGCCGGGCTGACACGTCGATGACTGCTGAATTCGAATTTGCACAATGTATCGGTGAAGGCCAGCTGGTGACTGGCCCTCAACCGCCACCTTTTCAACCGGTGCGTGGCAACATTCGGTCTACTGTCCGTCTCCGCGATGGCGAGCTTGCGTGTGGAACTGGTGGGGAAGCGTTGGGCACTGCCCTTACTTGTGTTGGTTGGCTTCTCCAGTTTTCTGGCTCCCGTGGCGGCGACGGAGCCTCCCCAGGGATGGCTGGCCCAGGCTGAGACCGTCCCTGGCGCCAGCGACGCCATGCTTCAGGACGACGCCTACATCCTGGGCTCCGGTGATGGACTCAGTCTGAGATTTCTCGCCGTTTCGGACCTCAGCGGCCCGCTCGAAATCCTCAACGACGGCACCGCCTCCTTGCCCCTGCTTGGCAGCGTCAGGCTGTCGGGGCTGACCATCTCCCAGGCCAGTCTCTGGCTGGAATCGCTCTACAGGAAGCAGCTGCAACGACCTGATCTGCAGCTGAGCGTGGTGCGTCCCAGGCCCCTGCGCATCGCCGTGGTGGGTGAGGTGGAGCGTCCGGGCGTCTACACGCTCACCACCTCGGAAACCTCCACGGCGGAGGCTCCGGTGTCGATCAGCGGCCCTCCCACGTTGGTGGACGCCATCCAGAAGGCAGGTGGCATCACCTCAATGGCCAACCTCCGACGGGTGGTGGTGCAGCGCCGTCTACCAGGGGCCGACTCCCGCTTCAAGCGCGCCAGGGTTGACCTGCTGGCCCTGGTACGGGATGGCGACCAGCTTCAGAATCCCCTGCTTTTCGATGGCGACACGATCAAGCTGGAGCGGGTCTCCGAGCAGTTGGTCACCAATACCGCCGAGATGGCGGCGACCACCCTGGCGCCCAAGGAGATCACCATCAACGTGGTGGGTGAAGTGAAGTCTCCGGGTCGCCTGCAGGTTCCAGCCAGCACCCCCTTGATGCAGGCCATTCTGGCTGCCGGCAATGTGGAAACCTGGCGGGCCAAGACCTCGAAGCTGGAACTCGTGCGGATCAACCGCAACGGTTCGGCCATGCGCCGGACCTACCCACTCGATTTCAATCAGGGCGTTTCCATAGCCAAGAATCCCCCATTGGTTGATGGCGACACTGTGATCGTCAACCGCAGTCGTTATGCGGTCAGCTCCGATGCCATCGGGGCCATCAGCCAGCCCCTCAGCGGACTGGTCAATGTATTGACCCTGTTCCGCCTGCTCGACAACAACAACTGAGCCTGCATGCGCATCACCTGGTTGTTGAAGGATGAATTGGCAGTGGGAACGGCTCCTCGATGCGCTGCTGACCTTGATCGGCTCGAGCAACAGGGTGTCAAGGTCGTGGTCAGCCTCTGTGCGGCCGAGGAAGCTCCGCCCCCCATCGGGATCATCGATCGGTTCCGTTCGGTTCGAATGCCTTTGCCGGATCATCGGCACGACTGCCCGCCATCGGTCGAACAGCTGGGCGAGGTCATGGTTGAGCTGACCAGGCTCCGCCCTCACGGTCCTATGTACCTCCACTGCGTGGCCGGTGTCGAGCGCTCACCTCTCGTGGCGATGGCCTGGTTGATCCACAGCCGCCGCATGGGCTGGCAGGACGCCCTTGACTACGTGCAGCAGACCCATCCCGGAACGAGCCCCTTGCCCGAGCAACTCGCCGTACTGCGCACTGTGGCGTTGCGCTCACCCGCCTTCAATCGCCACATCCCAGCTGTAGCCTGATCCCATGGCCTCACGGCCGAAGGGATCGAGTCGTTGGAGCCCTGCTCACGACCGCCCGAGCATGCGGGGGTGGTGCGTCCATATTCGCCCATGTCTTTGATGACCTCACCCACGGCCCTGATCACTGGTATCAGCAGCCAGGATGGGTCTTACCTGGCCGAACTTCTGCTCGAGAAGGGATACCGGGTGCACGGGCTCAAGCGTCGGGCCAGCCGCTAAGGCCTCCGGCCGGCCTCGCGCACAACACCGCCCGGATCGATCACCTCTATCAGGATCCCAATGAGCGGGATCCACGACTGACGTTGCATTACGGCGATCTCACCGACAGCAGCAACCTGATCCGGATCATCGGTGATGTCAGACCTGATGAGATCTACAACCTCGGCGCCCAGAGCCATGTGGCGGTGAGCTTTGAGGAGCCGGAGTACACAGCCAACTGCGACGCCCCCGGAACCCTGCGCATCCCCTCTACCAGGCCAGCACCAGCGAGCTCTATGGCCTGGTGCAGGAGAGTCCCGAGCGGGAGACCACCCCATTTCATCCCCGCAGCCCCTATTGCGTGGCCAAGCTCTATGCCTACTGGATCACGGTGAATTCCCGCGAGGCCTACGGGATGTATGCCTGCAACGGCATCCTGTTCAACCACGAGAGCCCTCGTCGCGGTGAAACCTTCGTGACCCGCATGATCACCCGCGGGATGTCTCGCATTGCCGCTGGTCTCGAGCCCTGTCTGAATGTGGGCACGGTGGTTGCCTGTCGATCCGGGAGTTGGCCGATCTGGTGGCCGCCAGCGTCGGCTTCAGCGGCGGGGGCGAGTGGGACACCACCAAGCCGGATGGCACACCGCGCAAGCAGCTGGATATGAGCCGGCTCGCTGCCCTCGGCTGGCAGGCGCGGATCCCTCTGGAGCAGGGCGTGCGCGACACCTGCGGGCTCCTGAAGGATTCAGTGGCTCCTGCAGGGGTGCCGGCTGGCCTGGCCACCGTGGAGATCAGGGAGACCTGAGCCCGTCATCTGATCACGGTATCCGAAAGCGCTTTCGAAGTGCTGCTGCGGCAACGTCATGGCCTGAAGGTGCCAGACCCGATCATCCTGGCGACAGCCACCGACTCGATGGCGCCATCCTCTTGCCATGACTTATGGCTGGACATCATCGAGATCTTGCAGGGCTGATCAACCCCACACTGAATTCCTACCCACAATGAATTCCTATTGCACCTTCAGCCCTCCTTGAGCCACCGCCTGGTCCCACGGCTGGTACGCCGTCTGACGCGCCCCCTGGTGGGGGCCTTCCTCGATCCGCGGCCCGCATCTCGGTTGATCCGCGCCACGGCACGGCAACAGTGGAAGCTGCTGGCCTTCAATCTGGCCACCAGCCTGGGGGGAGCGCTCACTGAGGGGGTCACGCTGGCGGTGATCTTTCTGGCGGTGGAACTGCTCTCAAAGCCCACCGCGGTGAACTGGGCCAGCAACCCGCTAACCAGCCGCTTTCCGCCGCTTGTGGAACTGATGGGTGGGCTGCCACTTACGCCCCTGTTTCTGCTGCTCCTGGCGGTGGCGGTGCTGATGCAGGCCACCCAGGGGCTGATGAGCTATGGGAGCGCCGTGAGCCTGGGGGATTTCTCGGCCCGCTGCCGCAGCTCGATCACCGCTCTGATCCACAGCCAGATTCTCGGCTTCAGCTATGCGTGCGCCAGCCGCTATCGGGTGGGGGACCTGCTCCAGCACACGAGCACTGGACCAGAGGCGGTGCAACGACAGATCCAGCAGTCGGGTCAGCTGTTGATTCAGGTTCTGTTGATCGGCGTCTACGCGGCGGTGCTGGTGAGCCTTTCGCCCTGGCTGGTGCTGGTGGCGATCGGCCTGGCGGTGGCCTTGGCGCTGGTTCAGCGCGTGTTGCTGCCTCGCATCAGGCGGGGTTCGGTGCGTCTCACCCAGATCGGAGTGGAGATCTCAAGCCGGGTCACCGAAGACATCCAGGGGTTGCGGCTGTTGCACAGCAGCGGCCAGCTGGATGCGGCTGATCAGGCGTTGCGGGCGCGCATGGGCGAGCTTGAAATCGTGCTGCGGCGCCAGAACCGTCTGGAGCAGGTGGTGGGGCCGCTCTCAGGCTTTCTGCCGATCGCGGCGATCGCCGTGATCGGTGCGGTGAGCCTGCTGGCGTTTGGCAGCCGCAGCACTGGGGTTCTGCCCAGCCTGGTGACGTTCGTGCTGGCGTTGCAGCGGTTCAACGTGAGGCTTGGAGGCATTGCGGGCATCTTCAACACGCTCACCATCAACTCTGCCGACATCGATCGGCTAAACGAGATCCTCAGCCCCGACGACAAAGACTTCCGCCGACGAGGCGGAGTTCCGTTTCACGGGCTGCAGCGTGACATTCGCTTCGAAGCGGTGGGACTGCGCTACAGCCCGGACCTGGACCCCGCCTTGACGGAAATCGAGCTGACGATTCCGAAGGGCCAAACCGTGGCTCTGGTGGGGGCGAGCGGCGCGGGCAAGAGTTCGATCGCTGATCTGCTGGTGGGGCTTTATGCACCCACCAACGGCAGGATCCTGATCGATGGCACCGATCTGGCGGAACTGGATCTGGCCAGCTGGCAACAGCGGCTGGGGGTGGTGAGCCAGGACACGTTCCTGTTCAACGCCTCGCTAGCCGCCAATATCGCCTTCGGTTGCCCAGGGGCCAGACCGGCGGCGATCGAGGCGGCGGCAGCGAAGGCCCAGGCGTCCGGCTTCATCGAGGCCTTGCCGGATGGCTATGCCACCCTCGTGGGTGAACGGGGCTACCGGCTCAGTGGCGGGCAGCGGCAGCGCCTCTCGCTGGCCCGGGCGATTCTGCGCCAGCCGGAAATGCTGATCCTTGATGAGGCCACCAGCGCCCTCGACAGCCAGAGCGAGCGGCTGGTGCAGCAGGCGATCGAGCGGTTCGAGCGGCAGTGCACGGTGCTGGTGATCGCCCACCGGCTGAGCACGATCGTGACTGCCGATCAGATCTGCGTGCTGGATCAGGGGCGGATCGTGGAACGCGGCCGCCATGGCGAGCTGCTTGAAAGGGACGGTCTTTATGCCCACCTTTGGCAACTGCAGGCCAGCCATGACAAGGAGGCTCAGAACTCGTCCTTGACCTCCCTGCCGGCTTGAGGCATGGTTCAGATCACCGTAAGCATCCAGCAGACCCCGGGGGCGGTATCACTGTGATATCGCCGGTGAAGGTACCATCCTGCGATCACTCAGCTTGCGGGGAATTCCTGAAGACAACTACGAAGGCTTGCGACAAGTGGCTGCACGCAATCACAGCAGCATGCAGGAGCAGGTGCGGTTGATCATCGAGCGTGTGATCAGCGATCTGCGCGCCGCCCGCCACTGCGACTGCCCCACCCAGTGAATCCCTGGATCATTCCGCCCACCCTGAGGTTCAGGTGTACAGAGAACCCCTAACCCCTGGACGCAGCTTCGCTTGTGATCGCTCCGGAGCTGATGCTCGCTGAGGCTGAGCAGATCTGCCGCCACTGCAAGCTGCTGGCCAGCTCCGACACCTCCAGGCACATGGCCCCGACTGAACCTCGGTGCCCAGGATTGTCCAGGGATCGGGGCTGCCGCCCATGCAGGCGCAGAGATTCCCACGGCATTGTTGTTGCTTCGACAAGTGTGGGCGTTGAGATCGAGGATGTAGGAATGCAGCCGGTGCATGTGACCGTTGCCGGCCACGATCAAGTGGTAGACCCCGGTAGGAAGGTAGACGTTCTATGAGCTGGCGGCACGGGGCTGACGCTCGGTCGGTTTGGTGGGGAGGCGCGGCTGCTGAAGGTAGGACTCAAATCGCCGAGCCTTCATGAATGGGTTCTGTAAGTATCAGAAACAAACTCGGACTTGATGATCAATCTCGCGGCGTTCAGACGGATCTGACCGTGTAAATTGACACGACTATGCCATTCGAGCTATGGTTCATAGCAGAATTTAGCCTTAGAGGGTCCTCTCCATTCTGGAGTTTCACTGCTGTACGGCACGAAGTTCAATGTTGGACAGCCTTTGTGAAGGACCGCTGGCCGTAGACGAGGTCAGGCTGAGGGTGTCGACACCGTGCTGATTGAGAGCCTCTGGTTCAGCAGCGGCTTGGATGTGTTGAATGTCCGGACGGGTTAACTATATCATTAACTCAGGCTGAATCAGGTGGCGGCTGGGGTGGGGAGTTTCTCATATTTTCTGGTTTTGGCACCTGTAGACACGCTTTGCGCATGTGTTCTGAGTTGCTCTATGAACGGGCCCCTTGCGCCAAACCAATCTCTATCTAGCCACGTCCAAGCTCTCGTGGCTGACTTGGGTCGACTTCAATGGTGACAAAGTGTGGATTGCCCTACTAGGTAAGCCGATGGTGCGCTTGGTGCCGAGTGCCCTCTAGCGGCGAATTGGCGGAAGGGTTAGTCGCAATCGGACTGTATACAGATGGATAGAGCGTTTCAACACGCCCTCGATTAGGTCATGGTTTGTCTGCTGAACGTGAGGGCAGGTTCGCATTCGTGTTTGCTAGACACCCACCTGCTTCTGTGGTGGGTGCGCAATGATGATCACCACCGCCCCGAGCTTGACCAGCAGCTAGCTGATGGAGATTCTTCATTTGGTGTGCATTGCCAATTTACTTCATCACTCCTTTGCGCTCCGCTGACACGGCCGGCCTGCCGCAACGTCTCAGCGATCCGTTCGACAGTCTCCTGATTGCTGAGTGACTTTTCTTGGGTATTGTCTGCTAAGCGCATGACGGGCATTTCTGTCCTGCCGCGCAGTAACCGAACACCTGGCAAGCCTTCACAAGGAATGGTTGCACCACCTTGCATGCTGATCGAATTCCTGATTCCTGCTTACATGAGAAAGGACGGTGCAGCGACAGCTGCCCGCTCCATTATCAAGCAGGCAAACGGACTTCCCGTTGGCTCGATTGGGGTTTGGATCCAAGACGACTGCTCATTGAATATTAGTGATAGCTATTATCAGGAATTGTTGTCAGAGCTCCAGTCGCCATCTTCTGTTGTTGTAACAATTACCAGAAATGCTAGCAATATGGGAATGTCAAAAAATATTCTTGATATGGCCGAGAAGACTCGCGCACAGTATTGGGCCGTTCTTACTGATGATGATTATTTGGAGGAAGGATCTCTGGTTCCTCTGCTGAATGTAGTTGGTGCAGCAAGCGTGATCGAATGCCCTCTCCTGTTCACGCCAAGGTATAGCTATCTGGAGTCCGGTGAGTTGCATTGTGTTGAGTGCGCGCCATTTCCCGAGTATCCTTCAGTTATCCCATCGGGAGCATTGAGTGCCCTAAGGTACTGCAGGAATGGTTTCATTCTTACAGGCATGATTATTAGCTCCAATTGCGACTTTTCTGCCTGGAAGATTTTTTCGGATAATGCCTTTTTCCCTGTGATCAACTTTGGAGCTGCTTTGATCAGCTCGCCATGTTTGGTTGTTGATCGGCCGTGGTTTCATCATACTGTCCTAAATTCTGTTTATTGGCAATCTTGGGGGGGCAGTAGGTTTGCTCAAGATATGAGACTATTGGCGGACTATCTTAAGGCTCAGGATGTTGTTTTGAATTTGGCTCTTCGTGCCTCCGTATTGTCCGACAAGGCTTTACGCTTGTGGGTTGAGTATTTTAAGATCCGATATGCTTATTTGGTTCATGCCAGGAATTTGGTTGGTTTTCGTGCTGCTCTTTCCCTAGGCTTTGATCCTGATTTGTCCTATGTCCAACTTTTGTCTTTATTGGCTGCCTGTCAGATAGTTGATTCCTCCAGGCGGCTTCGAGCGCGAGCATTGCGCATCTTCTTTGCATTTATCACTCTATTAAATCCTCGCAGATCAACGTGAACTCAACTTCATACTTCAAGTCTCAATCAGTGAGGCATCAGTCTAAGCTTGCCATCAGGCTTCATGCCATCTTAGACCGTCTACTCACTCGGGCTGGGTTATCGTCTGTTGATCATTCTGCAGAGCTTCCCCCGGATTGCTTTGATACACCCCACCTCAAGTGTTGGTTTGATGATTTAACTTTCCAACAATGTTATCAATCTTCGATAACTGCGGCTGGTTCTGACTACCGAATTCCTTGGAGGGTTCACCAACTCCTTTGGTGTCTGAATGCCACTGAGCATCTCGATGGAGATTTGGTTGAGCTGGGTACGGGCAAAGGATTCATGATGGCTGCTGCTGCTAGCTATTTTCAGCAAACCGGTGATCCTAGATTAATTCACCTTTTCGATCTTTTTCGTAAGCCTGACTTTTCTGGCGAAGGACTGCTTGATCTATCCAAGTATTATGCTTCTACCCCGAATGATGTCATGCAGGCGTTTTCTCGTTATTCAAATGTTTGCTTTCATGTTGGCGATGTCCGCCAAACGCTGCCCTCTGGCGCACCTGACAAGATCAGCTTTCTGCACGTTGATCTTAACAACTGGCGATTAGAGATTGACTGCATGCGCTTCTTGATGCCGAGAATGCAGCAGGGATCTGTGATCCTTCTTGATGACTTCGCCAATCGTGGATTTGACGAAGCTTTTGATCAACATACTATGTTTTTTCGAGATCTTGGCTTGTCTATTCTCACAACTCCTGCCGGCCAAGGAATTGTTGCTCCGCTTCGCGATACGAATTGTTTGAAGAATCTTTCTAGCGCTGCATTCGAGTGAATTCATCCATGGCTGGCTTCCCAACCCCAGTTCTCCTAATCGCTTGGCGACGCCCTAATACCACCCGGATGGTGATCGACGCTATCCGAGAGGCAGCGCCGTCATGCCTTTTCGTGGCATGCGATGGACCGAATCCAGATCGGCCTGAGGAAGCGCAGAAGGTGTCCGCCACCCGTGACTTGATCGTTGGTTCGATCGATTGGCCCTGCGAAGTGAAGATGCTCTATAGCGAGATGAACCAGGGCTGCCGGGTGGGCGTCAACCGTGCCATCAGTTGGTTCTTCGAGCATGTGGAGGAGGGCATCATCCTGGAGGACGACTGCGTTCCCCATCCCGACTTCTTCCCCTATTGCGCCGAGCTCCTCGAGCGCTACCGCGACGATCAGCGGATCTGGTGCATCAGCGGCAACAACTTCCAGGATGGCCAGTGGCGTGGCGATGGCAGTTACTACTTCGGTCGCATCCCCTTGATCTGGGGTTGGGCCAGCTGGCGCCGTTGCTGGCAGCACTATGACGTCGACCTACAGCGTTGGCCGGCCCTGCGGGACTCAGGGCTGTTGGAGACAATCTTCGAGGATCCGCTTGAGCGGCAGTTCTGGCGCGATATCTGGGAGCACCTCTGCAGCGAGGGTGTGCCGGATACCTGGGACTACCAATGGACCCTCACCTGTCTCCGCAACGGCGGTCTCACTTCCCTTCCTAACCGCAATCTGGTGAGCAACGTCGGCTTCGGCGCCGACGCCACCCATACTACCGTCGAGCGAGACCCCACGGCTATTGCTGAAGGGCTGGGCGAGCTGGTACACCCCTCGTTTGTGCTTCGCGATGCCGCCGCCGATCGCTACACCTTCGACCATCACTTCGGCGGGGCCTCCATGCGCCGAAGCCGCGAACTTGTGCCACGAATCAAGGCTCGGCTGCGCTTTCACGGACGCCAGCTGCTCCGCTCCCAGCAATAATTGATCCCAGTCTTTACAGCCTCACTGCCTCAGAACGGATGACCATTGATCAGATGCTGAGCGCTGTGGGCCCATACCCCAGCCTTGAGCAGATCTGGCTGCTGATGGATCAGGCCTGGCAGGAGTGAGGATGCGATGACCGCCGGCCCGATGAGCGGCGGTACGCCCGCTTCTCCAACCATCCGATCTGGCTGCTCATCGGTATGTTCATCTAGCAGCACAATGTTTCGATGGACATCGGCGCACGATCACTGCGGATCACTGCGGCCATGGCGGCACTTTCGCCTGACAGGGTGGTGGACTTCAGCGGTGGATTTGGCACACTTTGGCGTCTGGTGGCGTCCGTCCATCCTGTCATGAGCTGAGGTTCAGATCTGCGACCCCTATCCAACCCGCCACGACGTTGAGAGCTGCCGACCCTATGCCAACATTCGGTTTTCGCCCCAGATCCTTTTCCAGCACTACGCCCCATTGGTGAGCATCGATGTGTTGGACACGTTCCTGACATCCTCGCCTTGCTAGCCGGATGGTGGAGGCAGTGCGGCCCGGCGGACACCTGTTGATCGCCAATTGCGTCTACCCAATGATCCAGTGCCACATACCCCCCACCTTTCACCTGCGCTATAATCTCGATCGCTTCTGCGTTGAACTTGGCTTGGAGAGTCTTGGCGGATGTGATGGGAGCCACACCACCCGCTATCGATACAGTCAGATAAAGATCCCAAATTGGCCGCGACTGCGCACCTTGGAGTGGAGATCCAAGTCACTGATCCCATGGTGGCAGTTGCGCCAACACCATCTCAGCCCTGGGCAGCATCGGATGAGCGTGTCGATCCTCGATCCGCATGATTACCCCCGAAAGGCGGCCAAACGGCTTGCTTTGTTCCTTTGACCGTTCTTCATGTTAACGCCTCCGATATCGGTGGGGGCGCCGCACGTGCCGCCTACCGCATTCACCGCTGCCTTGTTGAGTTTGGAGGCTCCGATGGAATCCGCTCCAGGCTCCGCGCTATCACCCAGCTCAGCGATGATCCAACAGTGATCGGAGGGTTGCCAGCTTCTCAAGCTCGCCTCTGGCGCCGTTTGCAACCCCGACTCAACAGAATCGCGCGCAGCAGTTTCCAGACGGGCAACCCCACCCTGCACTCAATTGCCTGGCCCGACACTGGCCTGGGTCGGGAGCTCCAGACCTGGCGCCGCCAGGGAGTGAATCTGCTCCATCTCCACTGGCTGGGCGATGCCACTCTCTCGATCGAGGAAATCGGTTGCCTGCTCCAGCCCCTGGTCTGGACCCTCCACGACCAGTGGGCCTTCTGTGGAGCAGAGCACTACACCAATCCGCCTGGGCCTGGCGAAACCGCTCGCCGCGAGGATCGTTTCGCGCTCGGCTACACGCCCGTAAGCCGCCCACCCCATGAATCCGGGCCCGACCTCAACCGCAACACCTGGCTACGCAAGCACCGCGCCTGGCGCCGGCCGATGCAGATCGTGTGCCCCAGCACCTGGCTGGCGGACTGTGCCCGTCGCAGTGCACTGATGGGCAGCTGGCCGATCACGGTGATCCCCAATCCCATCGATCTGAAGACCTGGGCGCCGGTTGACCAGATTCAGGCCCGGATCCTGCTGGGCCTTCCTCTTGAGCCGCCCCTTGTGCTGTTCGGTGCTATCGGCGGCACCGCCGATCCCCGCAAGGGGGCTGATCTGCTGCTGGAGGCTCTGGAGCGATTGCACGCACAGATGGCCGGTACGCCAATGGCTGCTCTTCAGCTGGTGGTGTTCGGCCAGAGCAGTCCGCAGTCGCCGCCTGCTCTGGGCTTCTCCATTCACTACGTTGGACGTCTCCATGACGACCTCAGCCTGCGCCTGGTCTATGCCGCCGCTGATGTGTTCGTGATTCCCTCTCGCCAGGACAACCTGCCCAACACCGCCCTGGAAGCCCACGCCTGTGGCACGCCCGTGGTTGCCTTCCGCACCGGTGGGTTGCCCGACATCGTGGATGACCGGGTAACTGGTGTTCTGGCGGAATGTTTTAATCCCGATTCCCTTGCCGGCGCCATCCGCTGGGTGCTTGAGGATCCCCATCGTCGCCGCCAGCTCGCTGTGGCTGCCCGAGCACGGGCCGAGCGGATCTGGAATCCGGCGCGGGTGGCCGGGATGTACGCGGAGGTTTACGGACAGGCGATGGCAACGAAGTCGTCCACGACCGGCATGACTATCGTTTCTCATTCAGGTCAAGTACAGCCATGACGCTCGCTGCCGGCCCAGTGATTGCAGCATCCACAGCCCCGATGGATGCCCTTGCGCCGCTGCGCCTGCCGGCTGAACTGCGGCTCACGCCCGAGCAGTTTGCCCTTGTGTGCGCCGAAAACTGTGAGGCGGCGGTGCTGGAGCTGGCGGCCGATGGCCAGCTGATCCAGATGTCCCCCACCGGCAGCGAGACAGGAGCCCGCAAATCCCGCCTGGTCATGCGCCCTGCTGCTGTGGGCCGATCAGCATGGCGCATGGATGGTGTTTGACAGCTCATCCGGCTTCCGCCTGCCCGATGGCTCCGTGCTCAGCCCCGATGCTTCCATGGTGCAGCTAGAGCGCTGGGAGTCACTTACCCCCATGCAGCGTCTTGGCTTCGCGCCCGTCTGCCCCGAGCAGGTGGTGGAGCTGGCCAGCCCCAGTGAAGGGGGGCCGCCCTGCGCCACAGGATGGCAACGTATCGGCCGACGCGGTGCCATCCTGGGCTGGTTGCTGCTGCCCCATGAGCAGGCTGTGGAGGTCTTTTATGCCCGCGTTGAGCCACAGCACCTGGAAAAGCTTGAGGTCCAGGAGGCCGGCGCAGAATTCCCTGGTCTGCGGCTGGAGCCGCCTATTCGTCCCTGCCCGATGATGCGCAGGCTGAGCATGAAGCACTGGAAGCGGCCTTGAGGCAACTGGAGCTCAGCACCGGCCGCACTGAACAGGCTCTCGATTGCCATCAACAGCTGGGTCGTCCGTCTGGAAACCGTCTTTGAGCTGTCGCTGCGTTGCCCTTTCGGCATGACCATTCTTCTGCCGGAAGCTGATGCCGGTGCTGATCCCCCCTCCTGAGGATTAGCTGCTTCGATGGAGGCTCTGCCCAGAAGGGACCTATGGGCTGCCCGATCCTCTGCGCTGGCTGGATCCGCTGATGTGGTTTCTGGGTAGCTCAGCTCCTACTGGGCCAGGTGCGGGTTGCCTCTCTGCGCTGCGTGCGTCGCCTTGGCGCCGTTGCTGGAAAGTACCGTCGTGCGCGAGGGGTTTTCTGCTGGAGCTCCTGGGCTACTCAGCCCCCCTTCGCAGCTGTGTTCTAGCCATTCGCCGCTCACTCCAGAAACTGGGTGCCGCTGTGCACTCGTGGTGGCCATTCCCACCGGCGGCCTGGCCGACATCGTTGATGACCCCATTACCGGCGCTGAAGCCACGTGGGTCAGCGTCGCTAAAGTGATAACAGCTTTGGCATGCGGCGATGACCATCACCACCAGCCCAGCTATCCCCGTCTCATTTGATGCCTTGGCGCCGCTGCGGTTCCCCAGTGATCTGCGGCTCACGCCCGAGCAGTTCGAACAGGTGTGTGCCGAAAACAGTGAAGCTGTGCTGGAACTCTCAGCCGGTGGCCAGCTGATCAAGATGACGCCTACAGGTGGTGAAGCAGGCTCCCGGAATGCCGAATTGCTTCTGCAGCTCAAGCTCTTCGCCAGGAGCCACAGCGGATGGAAGGTGTTCGACAGCTCCACGGGGTTTCGCTTGCCTGACGGGTCTGTCCTCAGCCCTGATGGCGCGTTGGTTGGTTTGCAGCGCTGGGAGGCCCTCAACGCTCACGAGCGGCGGAGCTTTCCGCCCCTTTGCCCGGACCTGGTGGTGGAGCTTGCCAGCCTCAGCGACGAAGGACCACGGGGTGTGTCCGCTCTTCGCCGCAAGATGGCTCTCTACCAATCCAATGGAGCCCGCGTCGGTTGGTTGCTGATGCCTGCGGAACAGGCCGTGGAGGTGTGGCCAGCCCACGGTGACCCCCAGCGGATCGAGCAGACCTGCATGCTGGAAGCCGCCCTCGAATTCCCCGGGCTGCGGCTGGAGTTGGCTGACATCTGGGCGGGTTGAGGATGCCCGGGGAAGCACAGTTCATCAGACAATCTGAATGCGCTGCACAAGCTGCCGGAAATAATTCTGAGACCAGTTCTCCAGCGGCTGCGGCCACGATCGATCGGCTGCTGGCACTGGCCCGGGTCGGCCAGCATCGCCGCCGTCGTTCCCGCATCGTCACCGGAGTGCGCAGGCGCACCACGGTGCGCCCATTCAATGGCTGGAAGGGCGTCAAGCCCGGCTGGTACTGCTTCGCAGCCGGCTGACGTCTAAGAGATGGATTTGGTGGCCCACTGCGGTGGGCGCATGGAGGACCCGTTCCTGTGGACGCCGGTGCTCACCGATGTGGCCAGCGGCTGGAGCGAATGTGCGCCGCTGCCCAGCCGTGATGGCCTGCTGGTGAGCTCAGCGTTGCAGGAGCTGCAGAAGCTGATACCGATGCCTCTGCGCGGCATCGACGTGGACATCGACACCGCATTCATGAACGAGGAGTTCGAGCGCTGGTGCCCCTAGGCTCGCAGCAACCAGACCGTTCTGATCAAGGGAACGGAGTGCGGGAACCGGCCAGAGTGGCGGGTCGCCCATGCCGAACAGGTAGTGGGCCAGCAGATGGGGGCGATCGGGGACCAGGAGAACAGCCAGCTCAACAGAAAAAGGAAGAAACAACCGTTGAGGCGTTGATTAGACGGTTAACATATGAAATGAGCAACCCGCTGGAGCGGGCACTGAGGGTCGCTGAAGCTATGGGTAATCGAGAAGGATTTTGTGTTCCTGGGGGGCAGTGATGGCGGCGTCCTCCGTTGTGAATGAGCAATTTCTTGAGCCGGGTGTCACTCTGGCTGGCATTCCCCTGGCTTGTGTGGTGAATAGAGGTATGGAGTGGGCCGTATCCCAAACTGAAGTGTGAGATGACCGATTTTCCTCTTTTTACAATAGTTATTCCTACGCTCAATCAGGGAGAGTTCATCGAGCAGGCTCTGGACTCCGTTCTCTCTCAGCAATATCCCCACCTACGTCTCATTGTTCGTGATGGGGGTAGTACGGATGCCACGCTGGCTGTTCTGTCTCGCTATGAACGCCACCTTGCGGGTTGGAGTTCGGCTCCCGATCGAGGGCCCTGGTCAGTTGTTCAGGAGGTTGCCAGCAGTGCAGAAGATGGGTGGTTCAACTGGCTCAATTCTGACGACTTTCTATTGCCCGGCTCCCTGTCGGCACTTGCCGAGCTGATCCACGCCTGCCCCGAGGTCCGATGGATCAGTGGTGCTCGGCTGGACGTTGATCGGGATGGACGGCCTCTCCGATCCATTTGCCCTTGGCTTCAAAGTCCAGCTGGCTTGGCTTTTGGAATGCCCTTTCTACCGCAAGATGCCACGTTCTTTCGCCTTGATCTTTTTCAGCAGGCAGCATGCTTAGTGCCTGCTAACCTTGGTTGCATCTTTGATACGATTCTGCATAGAGTTGCCTGGAAAATCGAGCCGCCACTGCTTACCACCTGTGTTTTTTCGGCCATGCGCTGGCATGGTCAACAGCTCACTTCGTCCAGTCCTTGGCGCAACTCTGAGTATGAGCGTCTGGATGTTATAGCTTCGCAGGAGAAGCTGTCGCCTGTTCAGCGCCTGCTGAAACGATTGTCCTGTACTCGCTTCAATCCGGAGATCTCCGCGCTGCTGAACGCAATGATCTCCCGAGGTTGTTTTGGTACTTCCGATATAAAGGCTTGTGCATACTGGCCTTGGCATTTGGAGCTGAAGTATTGCTCGGTGGCTGAAGCTTATGCGCATTATCGACTTTGATAATACAGGCATGCGCCTTCTCCATGTCAGCAACGACCTTTATCCCCGCGTCACCGGCGGCACCGAGATCTTCATTCACCAGCTGATCGAAGCTCAGCAGCAGCTCAACCCCACCCCAAGCATTCTGTGGACGGCCCATGAGGCGTCACTGCCAGCCGGTGATCATGCGCCCCATGCAGCGATGGCCCCCGAGCAGCGCCTGCTCCCAGCGATTGTTCCAGGCAGCAGGCAGCAGCAGGTGGCATCCACCGCGTCATCCATTCCTGGTTTCACCGAGCTGCTGAACACGTTCCGTCCTGATGTAGTTCATCTGCATTCTTTCAGCGATCGTTGTGGTCTCAGCCATGCCCGCGCCGTCAAGGCAGCTGGTGCGCGGTTGGTGGTCACAGTGCATGCCCCGGGCTTCAGTTGCATCAAAGGCAACCTGATCGATGCCAGCGGTGCCATCTGTGATGGGGTGCTGCGGGAGCGGCGCTGTACCCGCTGCCGTCTGCACAACGGCGGTCTGCCCCGTTGGCTGGCTGCGGCCGTGGCACTGCAAAAGGGATGGCCGCTGGATGGGGAAGCCTCAGGTTCGCTGGCCCATGTGCTCACAGCTCGTCAGCTCACCGCTGCCTTCCAGCAGGCCTGGCTGGAGCTGGCCCACCTGGCCGATGCCATCCATGTGTTGGCGGCGTGGAGCCGCGATGTGCTCGTGCGCCAGGGCATCCCTGATGAAAAGGTCCATCTGATCCGCACGGCCGGCCCGCTGCCGTTGCCGCCGCGACAGCGCATGCCGATGCATGACGGCGTGCTCCGCCTAGTTTACTGGGGCCGCTGCCATCCGGTGAAGGGTTTGCACCTGGTGATCGAAGCGATCCGCCGGCTGCCTGCCAATGCCCCGATCCAGCTGGATTTCTATGGCCCTTACTGGGAGAGTGACTACGGCCAGGAGCTGCTGGAGCGCATCACCGGCGACCATCGCTTCAGGCTGATGGGCAACCGGCTCAAGGATCAGCTGTTGCCGCTGCTGCAGGGCTACGACCTGGCGGTGGTGCCCTCCACCTGGCTCGAAACGGGTCCACTCACGGTGCTGGAGGCCTTCGCGGCGGGGTTGCCTGTTGCTGGCAGTGATCTCGGTGGGATCAAGGAATTGCTGGAGGGGGTGCCTGGGTGCTTTCTCCTGCCGCTGGAAGTTGAGGCGTGGTCCTCGTGCTTGGGTGCTTTGTTAGATAACGCGGCTCATTTGTTGACGTCGGCCCCGCCACTGCGACAGTTCGAGGCTTTGGCATCTGAGCTCAACACTGTCTACGCATGAGGGCTCGGGTTTCAGAACTGCCGGCATCGATGTAATGCATCTTGCCATTTTACGACGCTGAACTTTGGCGATCTGAATTTTGTTGTGCTTTATCCAATGCAATGGCTTTTCAGGGCAGATGACGTTCCATGATCAATGCCTTGATTGAGCCGTTAGTCGAGGTGCGTATCCCTACGTACCGACGCCCCGAGATGCTAATCGATGCACTGCAATCACTCTTGCGCCAAACTCATCAACGCTGGTTAGCTATTGTATTTGATGACTCGCCTGACTGTGAGGCCAAGGGTATTGTTCGCTCATTGGATGATCCGAGAATCTCTTATGCTTCCAACAGGACCAGGCTAGGCGCTGCTGGCAATATTAACCAATGTTTTAATCCATCTCCATTGTGCCATGAGGCCTCCTACTTTTTCTGCTTGGAGGACGACAACCTGATTCAGCCTCAATTTATCGAGCTGAATATAGTTGCACTTCGGGAGTCTGGTTGCGCTGTAATGATGCGCAATCAGCGCATCTTTGCTCGGCGTTCTAGTGGGCATGTAGTTGTTGATGGTACCACTCTTGGGCCATGGTTCTCTGTAACTGGTGTTTATTCCAGCTTGGAGCTTTGTGCGCGGACATTCTTTTATACTGGCGTCTCTAATGGTGCTTTGTTTTGGTCGCGCACTTCCCGATCAGTGCTGTACGATCGTTTCAGTGTGACGGATCCGTCTCTTCAGGAATATGTGCGATGCTGGGGTTTGAGCGAAGATATCTATATTGATCTTGCTCCTCAGGCTCTCTACCATCTTCCTGAGCAGCCCACTGATCGCCACTATACGACTGATAAAAGCTTTTCCAGGGGAATTCAGTCTGCGCATAGGGCTCTTGTAAGAACATATGGTGCTCGTCTTGTGTGCGAAGTTGTGAAGCTTGGTCGACTCTATGGGCAAGAGCAACAGTCTTATCGAGGGCTTTCTAACCTTGCCAGTTTTCGTGTAAGTTGGTTGATTGTTCGCTGTGGCGGTAGAATCATATTGAAGGCTTTTCTGAGGGGATTAATTAAGCGAGTATTTATTGCAAGTCCATTGCGCCTCTATCCGGATTAAGGGATTTTGGAATGTACCGCCTTTGTTTGTCGAATGCTATACGTTGACTTGTTGGTTTCTTGCTTGCGTCCACGCAGTTGTTGCTTGTGCTACGGATTTCTTGCCTTGTGGCAATAGTATTAAGCTGATGTCCATTTTGAATTCATTATTCTTGTAGCGACGTATTACCTGATCTCTGGATCTGCGACCATTGTTCGGTTCGCTGTGGATTAGTTGTAAGTGCGTTTTATTTGTCAGAATGTCTGTTGTTGGCATTCGTATGTGCTGAATGATTCTGATCTGTGCAGAGGTGTATGTAAGCTTCTCAGTGAAGCCTTATGGCTGATGGAA
Organism: Synechococcus sp. Cruz-7E5; assembly: GCF_024345995.1. Taxonomy (GTDB): domain Bacteria; phylum Cyanobacteriota; class Cyanobacteriia; order PCC-6307; family Cyanobiaceae; genus Regnicoccus_A. Next base: position 23,071 of record NZ_JAGQCE010000016.1, on the reverse strand, counting down.
TTCTTCGCCTGAGGTCCTCCTCGTTGCTTGGTTTGCCACAAAGTGCTCTAGTCTAAGCTGGAACAGTTCATTGCCTCACCGTAACCGCGCAGAGGCTGATTTCCTTGTTGTTCTAGGCGTGGATCCTGGCCCCTGGTCCTACCGAATCTTCGCTTGATCTCGCTCGCCACTTGTGTCCTCGTTAGATTCAACCTACGTGTGTTGAGGCTTCTAGAGGCTGGCATGCACTGTGTATCGGCCGTGAACTTTGTGCAGGTTCCACTATTCCCGAGCTTGCTCTGGACATTGAATGGAACTTGGACTTTATGACTGAGTTTAGTGAGCGTAATTCAGATTCAGGTGATGTTCTCAAGTATTTATCGTAGGCACTTGAGTGTAAGTTCTATTTTAGCATCACGATTCTCATAGAATTGCAGAATCCGACTTGCCAGCGCATATGATTCTGAGAACCATATTTATTTGTTCGGCTGAGGGCCTGGACATGGCCGCTTGTAACTGCGGGCGATTTCCAGCTTCGCCACGACATGTTTCCTGTTCATGTGCCTAGTGCCAGCGTCCTGGAAGAGTATTTTTTCAGATTTGCTCCGAAAGTCTATGCATTTTCTGATCAACTCCGGCAGCTTGCGTCTTCATCGCGTGCTGGTCGCCACATTGATGCTCTGTATCGCCAACCTCACTTCATTCAAGGCATAACTAGTCCATGGTTTCTTGATTGGGTCACTGGATCAACTGAGGTCGTAGTTTCTGGATGTTGATCGTTTTATCTTCCTTGGTGGCAGAAGGTTGCCCCCAGCTCGCTTTGCAGCTCACGCGTTATTTGCAGCAGAAGGGCCTCCACGTGGAGCTGATGGTGCTCACACGCCAACCGCTGGATCTGCTGCCGGAGTTTGAAGCCCTGGGGGTTGCGATCCACTGGCTCGCCCTGGGCGGCGGGCTGGGCCGCTACCCGTGCCTGGCCTGGCACACCTATCGGCTTTGTCGACGTCTGAGGCCCAGTGCCGTGCTCAGCTTTCCACTCGGCTGGCATGCATTCATCGCCATTGGCGCACGCAGTGCCGGCGTGCGGCGCGTCTGCGCCCATGTGGGCAATCTGCCTCCGGTGTGGACCGGCTCTGCCTTTCGCAAGTTCAAGCTGCTGGTGCAGCTGGGCCGTCCATTCACCCACCGCCTGCTCTGCTGCTCCGACTACATCCGCCACGCCACCTGCCGCGATTTCGGGGTGAGCCTTTGCGAAACCCGCACTGTCTACAACGCCTGCGATCTGGAACGTCTGACCACTTGCTGCCCGGTTTCAGCTGCCGGCCGGCCTTGGCCTCGCCACCAACCGCCGCAGCTGTCGATGGTGGCTCGGCTGGAGCAGCACAAAGATCAGCCCACCCTGATCCGCGCCATGGCCCTGCTGCGCGATCAGGGCCAGCCGCTGCAGCTCTGGCTGATTGGCGAGGGATCCTCTCGCCCGGATCTGGAGGCACTGATCGCCGCGCTGGATCTGGTAGGCAGCGTGCAGCTGCTCGGCAGCCGCCGGGACATCCCCCAGCTGCTTGCGGCCACAGATCTGTTCGTGTTCTCCGCTCGGCCCGATGAAGGCTTCGGCATCGCTCTGGCAGAAGCAATGGCGGCCGGCGTACCGATCGTGGCTACTGATGTAGGCGCCTGCCATGAGGTGCTCGAGGGTGGCCGACTCGGTCGATTGGTGCCTCCGCAGGATCCAGAGGCGCTGGCTGAGGGCATCCGCGAGGTGCTCACCGACCCCGAGACTGCCGCCCGGCACGCCTGGCTGGCGCGTCAACGCGCGCTCAGAGATTTCTCTGTGGAATCCATGGCCGTAGCATATGGGCGTGAGCTGGGCCTGGATGGTGGCAGGGCGCCAAGCCTCCCTCGTTAGCCTGCTGCTGTTCCCGTCGCTCCCATCCTTCTCCTCTGGGAGCCCTGCGCCTGAGCCGCTGTACCAGCTGGCTGGCCAAGGCACGAAATGATCTGGCGCTGGGTGCGGCGGCTGGAGGCTGCAATTTTTGATGGTTCCGCATTTGCGCGCTTGCCCCTGAAATCGCTCAGCAGCATGTCCATCACGTCGTGATACCCGATCGATGCCACACCACCTTCGGAACCTTTTGACACCACCGATGCCGAGCAGGCCATCGGCGGGGTCGACGTGACCGTCTTGATGGCGAATCGCGCTCGCGGAGGCCTTTGATGCTTGTGTTGCATGTGCTCAAGGGTCTGCATGCCGCCGGCATCGAAGCCCTGGCCCTTCAGCTCATCGCCCACAGCCCAGCCGGGGTTCACAGCGAACTGCTCAATGTTGACGGGAGGCAGCAGCAGCTTGCAGGAGCCTTTGAGACACTGCTGCAGTCCGGCCAGCTCCAGGCCCTGCACCAGTGGAGCCGCTGCGATCGGCTGTGGCTGGCCTGGCGCAGTTATCGGCTTTGCCGCCGCCGCCGGCCCGATGCTCTGCTGATCTACCCCTGCAACCGGCCGATGCTCTGGTTGGCTCTGGGCGCGCGCCTGGCCGGGGTGCGGCGGGTGGCTGTGACAGTGCAGAACACAGCGCCTCCAGACCCCACGGGTCTCCGGCGCTGGCAGCTGCTGCTGCGCTGGTTCCAGCGCCTCGGAGTGCTGGTGGTGCCCTGCACCCGGGCGATCGCGACCTCCCTGCAGCCCCTGCCCCGCGGCATGTGCCTCGGCGCCGTGATCCCCAATGGATGTGACAGCCCCATGATCGCGGAACGCGCCGCCGCCGTCCGGGCCCGCCGTCCGCCTGGCGATGACCGCCGCCTGCTGATGGTGGCCCGGCTTGATCCGATCAAAGACCAGGCCACCCTGCTGCGGGCCTTTGCGGTGGCCCGCCTGGCGGGCTGGCAGTTGCATCTGGTGGGCGACGGAGAAGACCGCACCCGCCTGGAGACGCTGGCATTGGAGCAGGGTCTCGATCCAGCCCAGGTGTTTCTCGGCCGCCGCGCCGACATCCCTGAACTGCTCGGCTTGGCCGATTTGTTCGCCTTCTCCACTACTGCCGCTGAAGGCTTTGGCATCGCTCTAATTGAAGCCATGGCTGCCGGGCTGCCCGTACTTGCCAGCGACGTGCCTGCCTGCCGCGAAGTGCTGCAGGACGGAGCTGGCGGTGAGCTGCTGCCAGCGGGGGATGTGCCGGCCTGGAGCCAGCGGCTGACACAGCTGCTGGCCTCAGAGCCTGAGCGCCAGCAGTTGGCGCAGCGGGCTCTGGCCCTGGCTCCTCAGTACGACATCCGCCACTGCGCGAAGCGCTGGTACGAACTCTTGGTGTCCTGATGGACATGTCACCAGCGCTCAGCCGCTATCTCCTCTGCAACGGCGACGCCAACGACCTTGCCACCTGGAGCAGCACCCCTTACTTCCTACTGCAGGCCGGCCAGCGCAGCGGGCTGCTGGCCGGAGGCCTGGCCCTGCAGCCCGAGCGGCTGCGCCGGCGGCGGCGGCTCTGGAACCTGGCCCAATGGCTGCGCTGCGGCAGGCCCGGCGGCTTTCAGTACAGCCGCAGTTTCACCCGTGTCCTGCTGGCCGAAGCCCAGCTGCCGCCCGATCAACCACTGGCGCTGCTTAGCCACTTCCCACTGCTGCCGCCCTGCCCATGGCCAGAAGCCTGGCGCGTGGAGTTCTACATCGATGCCACCACCCGCCAGGTGCTGGACGACTACGGCAGTGGCAGCCGCATCGCCCCGGCCTTCCAGCGCCAGGTGCTGGAGCGCGAACGCCAGGCTTATCAGGCCGCTGGTTCTGTGATCGCCATGAGCCAGTGGGCTGCGGATTCGGTTATCTCCGACTACGGCATCTACCCGGCCAAGGTGGATGTTGTTCCGGGCGGCGCCAACCTCGATGAGACCCAGTTGGCGTTGCACTCCCCTGTCGCGACGCCACCGTTTCCTTCTTTGGAGCATCCTTTGCGCCTGGGCTTTCTGGGCAAGGATTGGCAGCGCAAGGGCGGACCCTTTCTGCTGGAGGTCTGTGAAGCGTTAGCTGCAAAGGGCCTCCCGGCGGTGGTCCGAGCCATCGGGCCCCAGCTGGATGCCCTTCCGCGCCATCCCGCCCTGCAGCCTCTGGGTTTCATCAACAAACAGGCCGAGACACGGCGTTTTGCCGAGGAGCTGCGCAGCTGGCACTTCGGCACCCTCTTCTCCAGCGCCGAGGCCTTCGGGATCTCCAACCGCGAGTGCCTGCGACTAGGCATCCCTGTGCTGGCCCATGCTGTGGGCGGCATCCCCTCCACCCTGGCCGATGGGGGCTGCGGCCAGCTGTTTACGCCCCATCCTTCGGCCGCCGAGGTTGCGGCCTGGGTCGCCAAGCGGCTCACCCCCTATGAGGGCTATCTGAACTGGCGCGCGGCACTGGCTCTCCGCTGGCGGGAGTTCACATGGGAGGCGGCGGTGGAGCAGCTGGAGGGGATTCTGTGCTGAAGGGATTCAACACCTTCAGTCCGGGTTACGGAGCCGTGGCAGCAATCATCAGGTCGGTGCCGATGGGCAGTTGATTGCCATGCCCCTTACTGATCTTCCACCTTCTGAAGCACCACCTGATCGCCCACCAGCCGAAACTGCGGCTCACAGCTTGGCTGCAAGCCCGCTTGTTTAGGCCTGGCAGAGATCAGCGCCGTCCCAGCTTGCCGCTGCAGATGACAATTTGAGAAGAAAGCTTGTCGCCCTGGACGACAACCCCTCAGCTGCTGCTGCGCCAGAAGCTGGAGGATCGCCTCTCCATGCCCCCGCCCCCAGCCGGGAGGGCCCCGAACCTGTCTGTTACTCGATGAAGTGCAGGAGATTCCCGGCTGGGATGGCTTTTTACGCCGGCTGATCGACAGCGAGCCGCTCGACGTGGTGGTGAGCGGATGTTCGGCTCCGATGATCTCAGCGGCAATCGCCACCAGCCTGCGGGGCCTGGCGCTTGAGGCGATTGTGTGGCCCTTCAGCTTCTGGGAGGCCCTGCGCCACGTTGGCCTCGAACCCAGCGGCGACTCCTCCATCTGGACCAGTGCCGACCGCTCCCAGCTGCAGCATCAACTGGAGCGCTACCTGCTCAAAGAAGCCTTCCCGGAAGCCCAGGGGCTGGATGAGCGCAGCTCTCCCCCTCTGCTGCTCAGCTATGTCGACAGCACGGTGCGGCAGCTCCTTAACCATGCGGGTGTTGCCTTCTGCATCAATCGCCTGCACCAGTCCATACGTTCCCGGTTTGATCTCCCCCCTCTACGAGTTCAGCGGCCGCGGCAACCTGGGCCACGCCCTTGAAAAAGCCGTGATCATGGAGTTGCTTCGCCGCGGTGCGGATCTTGTGTACCTGCGCAGCGAGCAGAGCCGTGAGATAGATGCTCTCGCCATGATGCCCGATGGCCAACAGTGGCTGATTCAGTTCTGCTCCAGCCTGGAGGATCCCGCCGCGCGAATGCGCGCAATCATCTCTCTGACAGAGCTGGCTGCAACTCCTGCCGCCCAGGCCGCCCAACCCCTGCTGATCAGCCTCGATCGCCACCCGCCCGACCTTGGCCACGACGCCGGCGGTTGGCAGTGACGATCGATGCTCGATTGTTTCCTGGACATGTGTGACCGATGCCTGTGGCCTCCCATTCATGGCCTCTTCCATTCCCTACAAGATGGATGGTGAGGTTCGCTATCCCCTGTGCCTGGACGACATCATCCACTCCATACACGTCACAGCATTCGCGATCTTGGCCCCAACGCTTGTTCGGCCTTGAGTGAAGTGGCCCCATTACGTCGTTACGCCGTGCTCCAAGCCGGGGCCCGCATGCACTACGCAGTGCCTGCCCTGCTGGCCCGCAGAGGTGCCCTGGCCGCCTTCTACACCGATCTCCATGGAAGCCACCGGCCGCTGGAGTTGCTGGATCGCCTCTGGCCATCGGGCCGTCAGCCCCCAGCCCTAAGGCGCCTGCTCGGCCGTCGTCTTCCCCCAGATCTTCCTCGGGAGCTCGTGCGCGATCAGCCCGTGGCGAGCCTTACCTGGGCCCGGTCCAGCCAGCACAGCGACGCTCTGCTTGTGCAGCGCGCCTGCCGCAACCGTTTCGGCGGGGCGAATGCCCTTTACACCAACTTCATCAACAACGACCTCGACGCCGTCCGCCAGGCCCGGGAGCTTGGCCTGCATGTGGTTCATGAGCTGATCATCGGGGCGGATGTGGGCCGGGTCTTGCTCGAGGAGCGGCGGCGATTTCCCGGGATCGAACCTGAGGGGGAGAGCGCTGAGGAGGTGGAGGCGGGCATTGAGCGCGATCGTCAGAAGTGGTCCCTCAGCGACCAGGTGTTGGTGCCCTCCACCTATTGCTGGGATTCGTCGGTGATGCTGGGGTGTGATCCCGCCAAGTTGGCCTTGGTTCCCTATGGGATTCCGGAACACTGGTTCAAGCTCACGCCCACCCCCCAGCCAGGACGGATTCTGTTCGTGGGTCAGGTTGGGTTGCGCAAGGGAAGTCATGTGCTGGCCGAGGCCTGCCGCATCCTCCGGGGCCGCGGTGTGCCCTTTGAGTGCCGGGTCGTGGGCCCCCAGCAGGTGGATGTTTCCGATCCCCTCTTCGACGGCCCTATGTACCTCGGCACCGTTGCCCGCAGTGGGGTTGCCGAAGAGTTTCGGCAGGCTGATCTGTTCGTTCTCCCCACCCTGGCCGATAGCTTCGGATTGGTGCATCTTGAGGCGATGGCATGCGGGGTTCCTGTGATCACCACGCCCCACTGCGGTTCGGTTGTACGCGATGGGATCGATGGTTGTCTGGTGCCGATCCGGGACGCCATGGCTCTGGCGGATCGGATGCAGCAGCTCCTGGAGGACAACCGGTTGCGGCAGCGCCTGGGGGCCGCTGCTCGTGAACGGGCCTGGGATTATCGCTGGAGCCGTTATGGCGAGCGCCTGGCCGAGGCGTTGTTACAGCCGGGCAGGATGGCCGGCAGCACTCCATGAACCAGCTCAGACTTTCGATCATCAGCGTGGAGGATTCTTGATCTCAGCGTGCAGCAATCGAGCGTTTGCTTAGGGATTCGCTAGAGACAGGCCTGGTGCTTGTGGAGGAGCCGGAATCCGCCGACATTGTTCTGTTCCTCGATATCACTGAGGCAAATGCCTATCGCTCACTTCGAAGCTCCTCGTTCCGACGATTGAATCCGGATCGATGCTTTATCTACTCGGAGTTGGATAACCCTCCGGTGCTTCTGCATGGAGCTTTAGTTCCTTGCCAAAATGGAAATCCTGGGGTGGTAGATTTGTAGCCTTTGTTTATTCTCTCCTGGCCGATCGCTCCCCCAATCTGCCTCCAGAAGCCATTAGCGTGCTTGATCCGGACAGAAAGAGTTTTCTGCTGAGCTTCATGGGCAAGGCGTCCTGCAGGCTTCGTAAGCGATTGTTCAAGATTCACTTTTCTCATGACTGCTGTATCCTCAAACTGATTTCAGCTATGATCGATGGAATGACGGGTCACAACTTAAGGATCGTAGCCAAGAAAATTTGTTCTGGCATACCCTCACCGCCTCCAATTATGCATTGTGTCCACGCGGTGCTGGTACCTCCAGTGTTCGTCTCTACGAGGCCATGAGTATCGGTATCGCTCCCATCATCGTGTCCGACGGCTGGTCGCCACCTGCTGGACCGGCCTGGAATGAGTTTGCCCTTGTTGTTCCGGCTTGGCCCTTGATCACCACGGCTGAGCGGATCGATCAGTGGATCTGGCAGGTAAAGGCTAGGCTTCACCAGACACTGGTGCAGATGCGGCCTGGCGGCATGAGCCGATGAGTGGATCAGCTGCGAGCGTTTCGCGATGCGTCGATCAGGGTGTGGCGCGGCTTTATCGCTTCGCCCGGGCTCTCAGGAATTATGGCAATCCTCTTTCGCTGGCATGGCAGCTTGGAGTGCTTGACTCGGATCCAATCGAGGTCCGCGATCGATCCACCGGGCTCAGTTTTCTCTGCAGGTCGCGTGCTTTCCAGATGTTCGGAGAGGTTTTTCACCTCCATCTCTACGAAATTCCCTGGGTGCCGATCCGGCCTGGGGATCTTGTCATCGATATCGGCGCCAATCACGGCTTCTACAGCATCTACGCCGCAGCTCAGGGTGCAATCGTGCATGCCTTTGAGCCCCAGCGCGACACGCTGGAACTACTGCGCGAAAATGTTCGCCGCAATCACCTCCAAGACCGAATCGTGATCCATCCCTGCGCGGTGGGAGAACGCAACGGCACCACCCAATTAGCGGTAAGTGCGAACCTGGCCGGTGGCATGAGTAGTATCAATCCCGCCTTCACACACTCCAGCGGTGTTGAGGTGATAGATGCTTATGATGTGGACACCATCACCCTCAGCAGCTTCCTCCAGCAGGAGCAGATTGAGACGGTTCGCTGTCTAAAGCTTGACTGCGAAGGCGCGGAGCTGATGATTCTGGGCTCCCTCCTTCCGGAGCATTGGTCACGCATCGAGTCCCTGGCCGCTGAACTACATCCCGAGGCCTATCCTGCCCACGAGCTCTTCGATCTGATTTGCGCCACCCACCAGTTTCAGATTGGCACGATCGACACAAGGTGCCATTTTGGTGTAGGGAGTGATATTTTTCATTGTGCTCGCACCGCCTTGATCCGGGATTGGTTGATGGACCGTCAGTGATCCTCATCGCCCTCCATCGCGTCGGGCCCTATCACCATGCTCGTCTGCAGTGCCTTGCCGACCGGCTTGAACTGACCGTGCTGGAAACCCGGCCACTGAGTTGCGAGTATCCGTGGGACAGCCTTCCATCCGGCTCCTACACGCTCCATTCACTCCGTGGTGCCACCGACCCGGAAAGTGATCCCCCAACGCTTGATCTCGATCAGCAACTTGCTGAGCTCCTCGATCGCTGCCTACCCGCCGTCATCGTGAGTGTGGGCTGGGCTGACCGTTCCTATCAGAGGCTTGTGATGCAGGCCTGGCGCCGGCGGATTCCGCTGGTGCTGATCAGCGACAGCCGTTGGCGGGATGAACCTCGCCAGCCCTGGAAGGAAGCGATCAAGCGAGGACTGCTGCGGGGCTACAGCGCTGCCTTGGTGGCCGGCAGCGAAAGCCGTGCCTACTTGGGGCTCCTGGGTTTTCCTTCAGAGGCGATCTTCCGGCCCTGGGATGTGGTTGACAACGTCGCTTTCCGCCGGCCGCCAGAACGGCCCAGGGATTCCGGGATACCGCACTTTCTCTGCGTGAGCCGGTTCGTCCCCAAGAAGAACCACATCGGTCTGCTGACGGCCTACGGCGACTACCAGCGCCAGAGCGGGCGCTGGGGACTGCGGCTGATCGGTACTGGTCCGTGCGAGCCTCTGATTCGAGAGGCTGTCGCTTGCCTGCCGGATCCGATCCGTGTGAGCATCGAGCCGTTCCTTCAGCTCCCGGCGTTGGCCGCTGCCTATGGGGCCGCCTCCGCTTTCGTTCTGGCCAGCCATACCGATCAGTGGGGCCTCGTGGTGAATGAGGCGATGGCGGCTGGTCTGCCGGTGATCGTCAGCCGCGGCTGCGGTTGTGCTGTGGATCTGATCGAGGAGGGCAGAACGGGCTGGAGCTTCGATCCCGTCGATCCCGCCGCGCTCACGGCCTGTCTGCATGCCGTGGAGCGGCTGCCGGAGCCTGCCCGCCGGGCCGTCACTGCCGCCGCCACAGAGCGGCTTGAAGACTTCACGCCGGAACGCTTCGCCGACGGCTTGTGGGATGCGGTGGAATGGGCCCGGCGCTATCCACGCCATAGTCGCCGCAGCGCAATCGTGGCGTCACTGCTGAGTCAACGTTGCTTTTCTCCGGCCGCATGATCGACCCCACCCAGCTGACGGCCCTGGAGGTTCTGCTGGTAACTGCTCTGGCCGGTGTCATGGGCTGGGAGGTGTTGCGCTGCTGGTCGTCCCGTGAACCACTCGCTGCCTTCCGACCCACTGTGGTCATGGCCGTGATCCTGGCCTACTACTGCCTCTTGGGTCCTCTACTGGGGCTGGCCTCCGGGGCCTGGGCGCCTGGAGGCGTGAGCCTGCGCAGCGGCATGGTCTGGGGCTGGACGGGGGCTTTGGTGTTTTTCCTCTCAGTGATGCTGGGTTTCTATGGTCTGAAGCCCTGGCGACTCCCGCGCGCCTCTCTCCGTCGGCTCTCCCCGGAGTGGTGCCGACGTATCGGCCGCTGGTTGAACTTCCTCGGCTTTGGCCTCCAGGTTGTGGCGCAGGGTCCGCTCGTGCTGGCTCAGTTGAATCCGCTGGCCGCAGCGTCACTGGGGGAGGAGCTGCAGGGATGGGGCCTCTCGGGCGGTCTGGGGGTACTGAATTCCTTGCTTCAGTTCAGCCTGAATCTGCTGGTCCCAGGCACCCTGCTGCTCTTTGCTGCTGCCATTCATCGCCGCAAGGGATGGCCGGAAGTGATTCTCTGGTCTTTGATCGCAGCGGCTCTATACACCACGTCTGGGTTCCGTTGGCGTTTGGTGGTGCTGCTGGTACCGATGGTGATTCTCTGGTATCTCTGTCGCCAGAGGCGACCCAGGCTTGTGGTGATGGCCTTGTTTGCCTCTGGTCTGATTGCCCTGGCAGGGTTCATCGGCTTGACCCGTACCTATGGACAGGGCCTTGACATCAGTCAGGCAGGTGATCTGGGTGCCGAACAGGTGATTGATTCAGGTCTATTTGAAAGTACAGTCTTCTACACGACGGGAGAAGTAATTCAGCTGACACCTCAGCGGATCTCTTACATCGGCTTGACCCCTCTGGTTGGAGCTTTGGGTATTTTCATCCCCCGAGCGATCTGGCCTGATAAGCCATCGGCTGAGTATATTTCAACGGCAACAACAGCGGTTTATGGCAATACTGTCTATGCGGCAGGATCGGCATTTCTGAGTTATGCAGAATATTTCATGGTTTTTGGCTGGCCCTCGCTAATTGCGATCAGTATTCTGCTCGGCTGGCTCCTGCGTTGCTTGAATGCGTGGTTTTTGGAGCATCGATTCGATCCTTCGGCGCAGGTGGCCTACGTGCTGACCTCGGCCTTCCTTTATGTGGTTGTGAGCAGAGGTTATCTTCCTCAGGTGGCTTTGCTGTTCATCTTCACGGTGCTGCCGATCTTCCTGATACGGCGGATTGCCTGAGTTGGCTTTATGTGAATCTGATTGTCGCCCTTTGCGGATAGTTATCCTGGGGCCCACCATGCGCTATGGAATGGGTGGCGTTGAAACGCAGACTGAACAGCTTGCCAGGGCTTTTCGGGTCATGAGCCATCAGGTTTGTGAGCTGGAAACCTATCACTTACCTTGGGGATTGACTCGACTGATTCATGTCTGCAGGGCCGTTCTGCCGGCGGATGTGGTGCTCAGCATGGGGCTCAGTCTGAAAACCTGGTTGTTGGTGACGCTGCTGGGCCGTCCTGTGCTGATCAGTCATCACACGTATCTGGGGGGGGATGGCTGGAATCTGCGGCTCAAGCGCTGGATTCTGCGGCGTTCCCTCCACGTGGCCAACAGTGTTTTCCTGGCGGAGAAGTTGCGCGAGCTGGCCGATCTGCCCAGGCTCCCGATTGCCTTGATTCACCCCTGCTGCCCGCTGGAATGTCTTGCGCCCCAGGTCGGCCCCGATCACCCCCCCATGGACAGCCCTGGCTGGGACGTCACCTTCGTGGGACGCCACATCCCAGACAAGGGAGGACAGGTGCTGTTGGCGGCCCTGGAGAAGTTGGCGGCCTTTGGCTGTGGCTCCATGGCCGTGGCTTTTCTCGGTGCCGGGCCCGCTCAAGCAGAATGGCAACGCCTCTCCCTGGCCTGTGGTCAGCGGGTCTCGTTTCTCGGGTCGCTGCCTGCCTCGGAGGTGGCCGTGGAGCTGCGCCGGAGCCGGTTGGTTGTGATTCCTTCCCTTTGGCAAGAGCCTTTTGGAGTGGTGATGCTTGAGGCCCTGGCGGCCGGCTGTGGCGTGATTGCTTCCGCTGTCGGTGGTCTCCCTGAGGCTGGTGCTCAGCTGGCCCGCTACGTACCACCTGGGGATGTAGAAGCCTTGGCTGACGCCATCCGTAACGAGCGAACCCGGCCGGTACCCATTGACTGGGCCGCTCGCCATGCCCATCTTGAGCGCTTCCGGCCAGAGCGTGTGGCCCAGCTCCATCTGCAAGAGATCAACCGGCTGCTGGCTGCCCGGGCAGCGGCGTGACCGAAGCAGGCCGGATTTTGCTGGTCGGCCAGAGCTACGGGCGGGGTGGGGCGGCCACATCCCGGCTGTTCACCGAGTTGGCCGAAGCCCTTGCTTCCGCCGATTTCGTGGTGGAGGTTCTGACCTCGGCTGGAGCCGCACAAGCTTCCTCGAGCCAGTGGGAGGGAGGGGTGCTGGTGCATCGGGTGTCAGTGGGCCTACCAGGACGACGTATCCCAGCCAGGCTCACCCTTCCGCTGCTCTGGTTCCAACTGGTGCGCTGGTGCCTGTTCACCCGGCGGCGCTACCACCAGGCGATCCTCCTGGATACCCCTTACCTGCTCACCCTTGGTGGGTTGTTTCTGTGCTGGCGCCATGGCACTCGCCTGATTGCCTGGGTGATGGATCGTCCATTGCTGCAGATCAGCCGGCTGCGTCCGGAGGCTTCTCCTCAGGCTCGCCTGGCCCTGGGGCTCAACCGGCTCCAGATGGCGCTGTACCGCCACTGCCAGCTGGTGGTGAGCTTGGGAGAGTGCATGGCTGCAGCCCTGGCGGCCGAGGGAATTCCCACTGCGCGCCTGCGGGTGATCGGTACCTGGGAACAGGATGATTTACCCACGGCAGCCCTGCCAGCCGTGAGTGCACGCAGGATCTGTGGGCTGCCGGAGGCATTCACCGTGATGTACTCCGGCTATGCCGGGGCTTGGCATGATTTTGAGCCAATTTTCGAGGCTGTGGTGGCGCTGGCATTCAACCAAGACCTGCAGTTTCTCTTTTGCGGCCTGGGCCCTGGCATCGAGCGAATCCGCGTTTGGGCCGCAGATCATCCCAAGTCCCGAGTGCTGTTCCGGGAGCTGGTGCCACCCCAGCAACGGGTGGCGTCCCTCTGCTGCGGCGACGTTCACCTGGTGGCCCTGCGGGCCTCGATGGCGGGCACCTGCTGTCCCTCCAAGCTCGATGCGCTGCTCGGTCTCTCCCGGCCCGTGATCGTGGTGGCGCCGCCCCATACCCAGACAGCCCGCGACGTGGTGGAGACGGGAGCTGGTGTCTGCGCTCCCACGGGGCGGGAGCTGGTGGCCGCCATTCGCGCTCTGAAGGAAGCTCCTGGGTTTCCGGAGCCCTGGGCCAGGGCCGCTCACCAGGCCTTTCTGGTCTCCCATGCCGCTTCGGCGGTGCTGCCTCGCTGGTGTGCCCTGCTCGAGGAGCCTATCCAGGCGGCAATCTGATCGGATGATTCTGCACCTTTCCCATTCCGCTGGCGCCGTCGATGGCGGGATTGCCACCGCCGTGGCGGGCCTGGTGGAGGCGCAGCGTCTAGAAGGGGCTTCCGCAGGGTGGATCACGGCCGACCAGCATCCGGCCTGGCGACGGGACCTCCTCCTGCGGGATCAGGTGCTGCACCTGGCCCCCGATCTCGTGCACCTCCACGGTCTCTGGCGCAGCCCCACCCGCATCGCCCCGGCCCTTGCCCGAAAGGGCCTGCCGCTGCTGATCGCTCCCCACGGCATGCTCGATCCCTGGGCGCTGGCCTACTCTCGCCGGCGCAAGGCGGTGGTCTGGCGGCTGTGGGAACGTCGAGCCCTGGAGGCCGCCTCCTGCCTGCAGGCGCTCTGTCCGGCTGAGGCGGAAGCGATTCGGGCGCTTGGCATCTCGACGCCCATCGCCGTGATTCCCAACGGCGTGAACCTGCCGGATCCATCCAGAGGGCCCCTGCCCCCGCCCCCATGGAGCGGGATCGTGCCGCCCGGCGAGAAGGTGCTGTTGTTCCTCGGACGCTTCCATGCCAAAAAGGGACTCAGACCCCTGCTGACGGCCTGGGCCGCAATCGAGGAGGAGGCTCTCCGAGCGGGTTGGTGGCTGGTCCTGGTGGGATACGGGGATGGAGGTGCCACGGCCTCCGCGGTGGCAGCGGCCGGCCTCCAGCGCTGCCGGGTGTACGGCCCATGCTTTGGTGAGCACAAGGAGGCCTGCCTGAGTGCTTCGAGCGCCTTCGTGCTGCCCAGCTTCAGCGAGGGCCTGCCGATGGCGGCACTGGAGGCGATGAGTCGGGGTCTCCCCTGTCTCCTCAGCCCGGAATGTCATCTAGAAGAAGCCGTCATCGCCGGAGCGGCCCTGTCTGTACGACCGGAGGTAAAGGAACTTCGGAACGGAATCAGACGATTGTTCGCCATTGGCGAACCAGAACGGATGCAGCGAGGCAAGGCTGGAAGGCAAATGGTGATCAGTCATTATTCGTGGAATGTCATGGTCTCCAGGATCGCTGAATTGCACCGATGGCTACTGATAGGCGGTCTTTCTCCCGCTTTCATGGAACTTGGTGAACGTTGTGTTGAAGGCGCTGCGTAGGAATGGACATTCAATAGGGATGAACCAACCACCACATCAAGGTCATCTACGGAACCAGAGCTGGCTGCTAATCAACAGAATTCCACTCTTCTGTGCAGGCTTGTCGCTTGGCCTGGCATCGGTGCTGGTATTGCCTCGCATCCTGGATCTCTCCATGGTATCGGGCTGGTTTCCTGCTTATTACTATGTCAATTACTATCGCTTTGGTTTTGTTAAGCGAGCACTCGTTGGAACTCTGCTGACCCCATTGAATGTGATCTGCGGGATGGACGTGCGGCTGTTTGCTCTCCTGGCATTTAGTGTCGGACTGATGGTTTTCACGATTCTCTTCTGGAAGCTCTTCTCTGAAGCCACGAGTGCGTCTGTTTGGTTGACTGTGGGAATGCGCTGGCGACTTGCGCTCATGTTTGCTTTTTCGCCGGCTATTTTCTTGCACCTCGCTTACGATGCCGGGCGCACGGACGTCTTCTGGCTTTCATGTGGTATTGCTGCTCTGCTGCTTGCCTTCTCGAAGAGCTTGCCATTCTTATTCAAATTCTTATCCATCCTACTCCTAAGTTTCGCGTCGCTTCTTATTTATGAGGGCTCTGTATTCGTGATTGTCCCTTTTCTGTCCGTTGTCTTAGAGCGTTCAGATCGGCGTCGTGGCTTGGCGGCTGCTCTTGTCTACGCGCTACTGATGGCCCTCTTGACTTTGGCAATTCAGCACTTCGGCTCCTTTGAGGAGGGAAGTGCAGTTTTGGTTGAGCTTTTGTCTGGTACGGCCCCTGGGTTGGGCGATCCCCTTTCGATTGTGCTCACAGGGGATCTTGTTACAGACAACTTTCATCATGCTCTCGGTTCTCAGTTCAACTGGTTTGGAAACAATCCAGTTATTCTTGCCTATGCTCTCGTATGGGTGCTGCTGCTCGTCCGCTTGACTCGTGCCTCAAGCGACTTTCTTCGGTCTGGGCTGATCCTCGCAACACCATTCTTTGGATTATTCTTGAATATCATAGCACTTGATTACATTCGATATCTCTCTCTGGTGCTTTGCGTTTCGGCTATGTCGATACTTTGCTTGCTTGTATTTGACCCAGTTGCTGCTCGGGGTTTGCAGGGTCGCGTGCCTTTGCTTGGGATGTTGTTGCTGGGATTCGTACTTGGCCCCTTTGGCGTCGTTCCGGATCACGCCCTTCCACTCAACCCGCTCTCATTTATTATGTCTGCAGGAGGCTGACTGAGTGCTGGGTTCCTACCGCCTCTTGCTCTCTTTACTGGTGGCGCTGTCCCATGCCGGAGTGTCCATCGCCGGGGTCAACCCGGGCATTTGCGCCGTGATCTCCTTCTATCTTCTCAGTGGCCAGTCGACATCCCTGCTGATCAGGTACTCCTACATGGGCCAGGAGCGGATTGTCCCGTTCTATGTCGATCGGCTGCTGCGGCTGTTTCCCCAGTTTCTGCTCTACTCCCTGCTGGCTGGAATCGTGCTGATCACAGTGAGTGTCAGCTCTCCGTACACGATCGCCTTCACTCCGATGAAGGTGTTTCTCAACCTGCTGATGCTTCCCCAGGGCTATCTTTTTGCCCACACCCTGGAGGGAGCCCAGTTGCTGCCCCAGTCGTGGGCACTGGGTCTACAACTGTCGTTCTATCTGGCGGTGCCCTGGCTGCTGCTCTGGTTCCCCGGGCCTCAGCTGTATCTCACCGGCCTGGCATCGATGGCGGTGTTTCTTCTGGCTTACGTGGGGCTGGTCAACACCGATGCCGTGGGCTACCGCCTGCTGCCGGGCACCTTCTTCATGTTCCTGGCGGGGATGGCCTTTGCGGATGATCGGCTCTTCGCCCGCCGCTACCGCATTGCTGTGCTCGCCTTTGCTCTTTTGCTTTGTGGCGGGATGTTGCTGGATCCCCGGCTTCATGGCCTGCCGTTCAACCGTGAAGTGCTGCTTGGCCTGGTGCTCGGCATTCTGGTGATCAGCGCGATCCGGAACACCCGCTCCGGTTCTTTAGATCGGGCCTGCGGCGCCCTGGCCTACGGCGTCTTCCTCAACCACGTTTTGCTCATCTGGATTCTTCAGACGTTCTCCGGAGAAGAGAGTCTCCCTGGCCCCTGGTTGCTGCTGTTGCTGGCCGCCTCCCTGGTGCTGGCCTGGTGCTCCTACGTGGGTCTGGAGCGCCCCCTCGACCAATGGCGTCGGGCGCGTCGCCGCCGGCTGGCGCCAGCCTCCTGACTCCGATCTCCTTCTCTGCGCCTGTGGCTGTACCTCTCCAGGATCTGGCTCACTACCGCCTGCCGCCCGACTGGCATCCCGGCGTACCGCGCTGGCGCCAGGCGCTCTGGCTCCTCCTGGGCCAGCCACTGCTGGGCTCATTCCTGCCAGGCACCCCCTGGCGGAAGGCCCTGCTGCGCCTGTTCGGGGCCCGTCTTGGAGAGGGGGGTCGGCTCAAGCCCGGCCTGCGGGTGAAGTTCCCCTGGCGGCTGGAGGTGGGTCACCACTGCTGGCTGGGGGAAGATGTATGGATTGACAACCTGGCGCCAGTTTTGCTGGGAGATCGGGTCTGCCTGTCGCAGGGTGTGTACCTCTGCACCGGCAACCACGACTTCCGCACCCCAATGTTCCAGCTGCGGGTGCAACCGATCACCATCGATCACGACACCTGGATCGCCGCCCGGGCCGTTCTGGCTCCCGGCACCTGCGTGGGCGTGGGCGCGGTGGTGGCGCTGGCGGCGGTAGTGAAGGGTGTTGTTCCAGCGGGGAGCATCATGGCTGGCAATCCGGCTCGGGCTGTTGGCCGGCGGTGAGGCATGAGCGCTCAAGGCCTGAATGCCTGCTTCCAGCCTCCCTGGCCGGGATCTCATTGGCAGCGCTGCTGCTCTGGTGGTGCTGGCCTGGGCTGGCTCCGCGCTTGCGCCCCGCAGGCGGGGTTTCCGCCGTGGTGGTGCTGGCCGAAGATCCACGCCGCACCGAGGCAGCACTCGACCGCTGGCTGCCCATGACTCAGGCCTGGCTGGTGGTGCATACCGGCCCCCCCGGGCAGCAGGCCAGTCAGGCCCAGCTCACCGCCCGTGCTCCATCGCCGCAGGCTCTCAGCCGGGTTGAGAGACTCACCTGTGGACGCGACACCCTGGGCCAGATCACCTGCCTGGCGGTGGCCCTCCGCCGTTGGCGCCAAACACCCGGCGGCCCCGCGATCGGTTCGGTGATCCTGGTGACGGGGCAGGAACATCTCTCACGCGCCCTGGCCATTGCCCAGGTCGTCCTGGGGGGCCAGGGGTTGGCTGTGACAGGCTTTCCTGCAGACACCAAGGGCGTCCCGGAGGATCCCCTGCGCAAACAGCGCGACCGCCTGCGCGCCCAGCTCTGGCGCGCCACCGGTTGGGATGGTCGCCCATCGTTTCTCAGTTCGGAGGGCTGACTGGGGGAAGTTTCAAAATGGCTGGCCACACTGATCCAGCAGCCTTGCGCCTATCGTCCCCGCCCGAAGGCCTGTCAGCTGGCGGATCAGGCCCGGCGTAGCCAGCTGAGTCAATCCGATATTGTTGCCGACCTCGTGGGCTGTTGCGACAGCGCGCCGGCAGATCTTTCCACTAATCCCCCCTATCTCGCCGGTTTTGGTGAACGCTGAGCATGGCGCGGTGCGGCTGCCCTTTGCGCTGCAGGAGCAGACCAAATCTATCGCTGCCACGGCCGCCAGGCCATTCCCCTGATCCACCCCTGATCCCTCGCCACTGCCCCACGCTCCGGCGACGACGGCGCCATGGCTTCACACCCTCGAACACCAATCTGGACTGAGTGACCCAAACCAGCTTCGCCCCGCGACTGCTGATCGTGGTGCCCACCCTCAACTCCTTTCAGCTCCTGCCCCGGCTGGTGGCGTCGCTGCGTGGCCAGTCCAGAGAAGGCTGGCGGGTGCTGTTCATCGATGGCCCCAGCGGCGCTGAGCACCGGGCCTGGCTCCAGCGCCTCTGCGCCGACGATCCACGCTTCGCCTGGATCCCCCAGGATCCCGCGCTGCCGGGGATCTTCGGGGCGATGAATCAGGGCTTCGCTGCCGCCGAACACCACGACTGGCTTCTGTTCTGGGGTAGTGACGACTGGGCCGCCAGCCCGGAGGTGTTCGCCCGGCTGGAGGAGTCCCTGGCTGAAGCCCACTCCGCGGGCGCTGTCCCCGGTCTCTATCCGGATCTGATCGTTTGCCGGGGACGGTACGTATCTGTGGCGGCCGGCACTGGATGTCTTGGCCGCGCCACAGCCTTCCGTTGGTTCGGCGCCTACCGCCGCTCCCTGGCTCTGGGCTCGACGCCCCCCCATCAGGCCACGCTGATCGGCCCGGGCGCACGGCTCTGCCTCAGCCGCTATGCCTCAGGTTTCCAGCTCTCGGCTGACCTCGACTACTTTCTGCAGCTATCGCGTTTCCCCGAACTGAGGATCACCCGCCTCGATCTGGAACTTGTGCACATGGCAGAGGGCGGTGTGAGTGGTCTGCACCATCGCCGCCGCCTGCAGGAGGTGCGCCGGGCCTACCGCCGCGCTTTCGGCGTGCTCTGGCCCGTGCCCTTCCTGCTGCGTTACGTGCAGCGAGTGCTGAGCCTGCTTGAGTGCCGGTATCGACCCTAAGAATTGACGCGAGGCCTAAGGCGAGTGGTGTACGAGCAACAGCAGGATTCCCACCCCATCCGCCAGCCAGGTGTGTTGCGGTGGCGCCTTCAATTGCCTGAACCGGAGGCGCTCATGGCTCCGCTGCCTGAGAAGGAGCTCCAGGCCATCGAGGCCGGCTTGCTTCCCTGATGGACGTCCTGCTCGAAACCCACGCTCTGCTCTGCTGGCTGGCCCCGTTCCCCTGCCGACGGCTGTGGTGAGCCAGCCGACCACCCTGGTGATCTTTGGCGCCAACAGCCTCTGCGGCGAGGCCCTGATCGAGCAGCTCCCTGAGGGCACCCCCTGGCGGTGCCTGGGGCGCCGCTTGCCGCCGGGTGTGGCCGCCGACCACTGGCAACACTGCGAACTGAATGATCTGACGGCCACGGGGCTACAGGCCGCTGCCGCCGCTCTGCCAGCAGGGCCTCAGGTGTGGGTCGCCTTTGCGCACATCTGGCTGGCGGCGCCGTTCCTGCAGGCGCTGCGAGCCAGCCTGCCTGGCTGCCTTGCCGACCTGCGCGGGGTGGTGGCCTGCTCATCGTCAAGTGTGATCACCAAGCGCTTCGCAGCCAACGGGTTCGATCGGGAGTTGGTGAGGCGCCTGAGCACGAGCCAGGAGCAGCTACTGGCCGACTGCACCGAGCTGGGGGTGCAGGTCCGCATCCTGGCGCCCACCCTGATCTATGGCCGCACGGCCCACAACGTTGATCACAACGTGGAGACACTGCACCGCTGGCTGCGGCGCCTGCCCGTGCTGCTGCTGCCGGCCCACACCGGATTGCGCCAGCCGATTGCGGCAGCGGATCTGGCGGCCGTGGCGCTGGCCCAGGCGCAGGAGCTTGCTGATCCCGTGCCCGAGGAACCCACAGCCGCCTCCGCCGTGTTGCCTCTTGGTGGCGATGACACCCTGAGTTATCGCGCCCTGCTGGAGCGAATCCAGGCGGGTGATCCGCGCGCGGCTCGCTGCCGGCTGCTGACGCTGCCCACCCCGCTGTTTCAGTGGCTGGCTTCACCGCTGCTGCTGGTGTCGCCGAAAACCTTCGAGGCGGTGTTGCGATTGAGCGCGGATCTGGCCGGTTTTGCCCGCGTTGCCGACCTCCTGGGGCGTCCGCCCCAACCCTTTCAAGCTCAGCCCCCACTCCCGCGATGAGCGCCAAGATGGGCAGTCCGCTTGCCAATGTCTCGATCACCGTGTCGCTGGCTGCAGCCGCCAGCTGGATGCTCCTGCTCGTTCTGCTTCCGTGGCTGCGCCGTGACCTGCTCGATCGGCCCAATGCCCGCAGTACCCACCACCAGCCCACACCTCGTGGCGGGGGAGTGGCCTTCGTGCTGGTGAGCGTTCTGTGGGGCTGGCCGTTGATTCCCCTGCTGTGCGCGCCGCTGGCGTTGGTGGGGCTTCTCGACGATCGGCTGGATCTGCCGGCAGCCCTGCGCTACGGCGCTCAGCTGGCCACCGCCGTTGCCCTGCTGCTGGTTGCCTGGCCGGGGGGGCTACTGAGCGGTTTGCTTGGCTGGCTGCTGCTGGCTGCGGTGGTGGTGGCGATCACGGCGGTGATCAATTTCTTCAATTTCATGGATGGCCTCGATGGCCTGGTGGCTGGCTGCTCGGCCGTGGTATTCGCCGTAGCAGCGATCAGCTCCGGAGCTTTCTGGCTCTGGCCGCTGGTGGGCGCCCTGCTGGGTTTCCTGATCTGGAACTGGAGCCCGGCGCGGGTGTTCATGGGGGATGTGGGCAGCACCTTCCTCGGGGCTGTCTTCGCCGGCGTGGTGCTGCAGTCGCCCAGCGCAGCCGATGGCCTGGGGCTGCTGCTTGTTGCTGTGCCGATGCTGGCGGATGCGGCGGTGTGCGTGCTGCGGCGGCTGGCGGCGAAGCAGCCGGTATTCCAGGCCCATCGTCTGCATCTCTACCAGCGCCTCCACCAGGCAGGCTGGTCGCATCGGCAGGTGTGCCTCGCCTACCTGGCAGCCACCCTGCTGATCGGCGCAGGTGTGCTGGAAGGTGGCGTCGTGGCTGGATTGCTCGCCACGGCCTTCGTGCTCAGCTGGGGCCTGTGGCTGGAGCGCATGGTGGCCCTACCGTTTGCCAAGGCCGCCAGGTAATTAACATAAATAAACGAGCGGCTTCTCGGTCTGGCCCTGATTTTGATTCAGAGCTTTCGCGGCGGGACATTGCTTCTATGACGATGTTTTGCTTTCCAATCCGAACATACTTGTGCCAATTGTAGAAGTGGCTGGCTTCCTGCGATTTTGCAAGGATATGGCCCTAAGTTAGAACCAATTAAAATTTAGTGATGAAGTATTCCACTTCAAGAGCATTTGGAGTCTTGGTTGCTTCGGCTGGTGCTGCTTGTGGCCTGAGCATGATTCCTGCTCGGGCCGTTGACTCTTACGTGTTAACTGGAACAGGCACTACAACTTCTTGCGTGACGGGAGATGGAAGTCAGACCCCTGCTGTGGGGACATTTGATTGCCCTTCTCCGTTAAATGCAGCACGCGCTTTTACCTTCAATCTAGCTTTTGGCCTAGCACCTGCATATACCATTGAACCTGGTGGATCAATGAGTCTATTTGCAGACGCTAATCCTACGCAAAGCACTGTTTTACTTGGCCAAGGTTCGCCTGTTTCAGACTACGATGGAAGTGTTTTTAGTCTAGGTGCAATTAGCACTTCCGATGAGGTCGGCCCTCCTTTCGATGATCCCCAGCTTTTCACATTTGACTTTCCAGCAGCCAGTTTGCCTGCATTTGGTGAATCTGTAAACGGATCAGACGCCGATGCCTTTTATTCAACATGCAACTCAGATGCCTGTAAAACCAATGGAAATCAGCGAATTTCTGGCTTAGCGAGCATCAACTTTACAATTACACGAGTGCCAGCACCTCTGTCAGGCTTGGCTTTGGTTCCACTCCTGAGTAGTTTGGGTATTCTTAGAAAGCGTTATACCACTGCAGTGTCTTCAAGCGATCTATAATCAATTTTTTGAATATAGAATTCCACTTTTATTGAAAACTGATCAATATTGCTTTGGCTTGCCAATTTTCAAGTTAGTCCTGTTTTGCAAGTTGGCATATTTTAGTTTAATTGAAAAGACATGTTATTAAGCATATCTTTTTGTGATTTTTCTGTATGTGTCTAGACATCTAGTTGTAAGAATATGTCATTTTCATTCTTTATTCATTTCTAATCTCTTCTGCTATCTTTTCTTAGACTCCATTCAAGTAATTGAATGAATTGGCATGTACTTTGTAGTACAACAATGGCAGGCAATCATAGGCACAGAGTTCATAGACATGTTTTATTTGCACAGATTTAGACTGTCTAGCGTCTGATATTGTACGATTTCGCCTGAATCTCTTATGTTCGACTGGTTGTGAATCAGGCCGTGAGTTAAGCTTTGATAAGCCGATGGCTTGCGCTATTTGATGCCTAGCAGCTAGCTGCCCATGTGCCTGAAAAATCTGCCTCCTGCTGCAATTCGGTCCATATCCTGCCTTATCTGGCTACTTTCAAAATCGTGAAGGCAGCAAAGCAGTTTCTGGTTGTTAGAAATTTATGAGCATATTAAGATGTCTAGGGCCGCCATTATCGGTTTTAATTGAGCTGACTGCCTAAGCCAAGCTGAGGAAGTTATGTCTGCGCATTTAGCGGTATCCTTTAGTCTCGATGCTCTATCAGTGGAGAGGGTGAGTTTCCTGAAGATCGCATGGCCAGACAGGCCAGGTAAGTGATAGAGTCAAGTCGGATAGAATCCCTCTATCAGCGATTTAGTCATGCCTGATTAGCATAAGGGAACCTCGAAATATTGCCATTATCGAAGCAGCCCTGAGAAGACACAGTCTCATCCTCTGCACATACAGATTTGCCAGATAACTGACATCCATAACTTCAAGGCGGGGCGATTATCCAGCTAACTGATGATCAGGCGGCCAGCGATAGCCTTGATGAGCAGTGCAGGTAACGCAGGAAGTTGTATGTCAGATT